>NZ_JBFRBB010000009.1:0-8964 GCF_040932035.1 Hoeflea sp. TYP-13 | reverse complement strand
GCTGAAAGCATAGACGGCGGAGGAGAAGGACGGCTGGCAATTGTCCTGCGAAGGACAATACTGACCGATCCCGACACTCTGCACCTCGTCAAAACCATCATGGTCCAGATCGGTTGCCAGCAGGTTGGAAAACGCCGCAATGCCGTTTATCGGCTTGTTGGCTGTCGTCCTCGCGGTATTAACGTCATAATAGGTCATGGAGACCGGCGGACGGGCACTGCCCGCGGTGATGACACCGTCAGCGGCAACAACCGCATCCGTGCCATAGCGCGTGATCGTTGTCAGGCGCGAGGCGCCCGAATAGGCGTCCTCGTCATAGGTCAGCGCAACCGCCGAGCGCATCGAACCGCTCACCGTCGTCGTAATCGACCTGATCCGCTTCTCATAACGCGTCAGCGTCTGGCCGTTAGCCATGATGATCATGTCCGGACGGTCTTCCAGGTAAAACCGGACTTCGGTGCCGTTATAGGTGATCGTCTGCGGATAACAGGCAGGAAGCGTGTCGCAGGCATAGGTGAAGCTCACCTGGTTGCCGTCCGTATCGGTGATCGACGAGATCAGCCAGCGGAACTGGTCGGCAGAATTGGCATGTTCGCCCGTGCCGCCGAAGGCAGACACCGTAGAAAGAACCGTCTTTGTTCCGTCCCGGCCCGTAATCTCCCAGCTATTGGTGCCAACCCTGTAAACAATGCGTTGGTAGCTCTCGATCTGGGTGGCATGGGTACCGCCATTGTCGCAGGAGGGGCTGGCGGTTCCCGCCACACATTCAACCAGCTCATAGCCGTTTAAAAGAAAGACGTCCTTGCTATCGTCGTAATAGGCAAGACCCCTTCCCTCGCTGACCCGCTCGATGACATCAAAGCCGTCAATGCCCCAGCCATATCCGAGCCAGCCCTGGTAGCGGCCGCCCCTTTTGGTCTTGCGTGAGGAATCGTATTGCAGCTCGATCGCCGGCTCCAGACCGCGGAAACCAGGCAGGTCAAGACCATATTCATAACTCGCATTGCCGCGCCCCGACGCGGTGGGAGACACTCCTGTCGGTATTTTGACGGTATCGCCCGCATCGCCAACCTGTGCGTGCGATTGCGGGCTACCGCCAAGGGTTGCTGCCAAAGCAAAGGATGCAATCAAACTCGCTCGAAACATTGAAAACGGCAAACGGGCAGCAACCGAAAAGCTGGCAGAAAACGAGCGCATGAAAACCCCCAAAAAGTATCTGGCGGCGGGCGTGGAAAACAACACGTCACCCACCGCAAATCCATCAGCGCGCAATTGTCCCTGCACCGGGAAAACCCCGGAGCCAAACCTCAACCAGGTGGAGAAATGGATAATATTTGCGCGCTATACGGCTAGCGCGTCAGCAAGATGATTCGCAAGGCGTCACTACCCAAAATTGCGTCCTTCAGTGCAATTCCCTGTGGAAAGTACAACAGGGCACAATGCTTGCCCGGCCTCTGCAGCATGGTTGATGAGGGCGCTTAATTTTGAGGCGGAATCCATCCCAGATCCTCGGCTGCCGCAAATGCGCGCTGGTTTTCCAGAAAGTAATAGTTCGCTTTGGCCGAGGCTTCCGATCGCCGCATGACGGCCTTTGCAGTCTGCTGCGATTGTACATCTTTCAGAAGGTGGAAGTAGGCCGTGCCTTTCTTGACCATCGCATAGACGTAATCGGGATAGGCCTCGATGAGAACATCCGATACGGCAATCGCTTCCTGGTAACGGCGCTGCTCGATTAGAAACTCCAGGACAGTCGTTGCGATGACCGCAAGCGTCTCTTGCCGAGATAAGGGCTTGAGGTAAACACCGTTTTCAAGCGCTGCATCCGACATCGGCGTTTTCTTCCGGTACCACTGATCGCGGGTGAAGCCCGCCCCGCTCGTCGCTTCTAGATTGTAAGTCTTGGCAGTCTGGTCATCGGTGTATTTTACAAGCACGTGCAGCGGAGCGACCGAGAGGGTGAGATCAAGACCAAGCCTTTCCCCAATTGCAAGGAACAGGACCGGCATGGAAACGCAATTGCCCTTGCGGGTTTCAAGGTAGGTCGCAAGAAGCTTGTTTCTGATATCGCGCCCGAACGGATCGTCGAAATCATACTTAAACGGCGCCGAATTGTTCCAGTGGCCTTCCTTATACAAAAACGCCTTCAAGGCACGCAGCTTTTCGATGCTTTTTTGCGCTTCCGTTTCCGGAATTGTCGAGAGCATCTTGCGGACGGTTGACTCCATCGCATCAAGCTCACGCTCGATCATCGGCCTATCCAGATCCGGATCAATCAGCTTGTCTACCGACAGCTTGGCCTGTGCGTAGTCGAACCCATCGGGGGTTGAGAACACAATCGAGCGAACCGAGCTCGCTATGGGGGTGCCATCGATTTTCTCACCGACTGCCGACGCGACAAGGCCAATTAAAAAGAGACAACTATATATCAGTGTTGATTTTGCGTTCACTTGATTGGCCCATCAGTTTTAAGCCTGTGCTTTGTTAAAATTGTTGCGCGAGGCGTTCTTCGTTCCGCAGGTTGCCTGGACAAGAACAATTAGAGAGCGCTAATGGTCGGAGATTTTTTTCTGTCGCCGTCTGGGATATGTGATGGTAGTCGAATTTGTCAGAGACAATTATACATTGCACTGGCATTGGACACAGATGCGCCGGTTGTCCACAGTGAAATTGTCGTTCACTACAGCTAGGTTTGCCAGCAGCAAGCAGGATTGGCTTGAAGCCAGCACGAAGAGTTTTTTAGCCAGCGCGCTTACAAATTGAATGAGACCAAATTTTTTATGGGAAATGATACAACAAGAAAGAGTAAATTGATCAGCCTAACCCTTCGGCACAAACCGGAGATTATTGGCGTTGAATTAGATGGAGCTGGATGGGTCGGTGTTACAGAGCTGCTTTCCGGACTAGCGAGTGCCGGTGTGACGATGTCACGACCAGAGTTGGAAGCACTCGTAGAAAGCAGCGACAAACAAAGATTTGCCTTGAGTGAGGATAGAAATCTAATTCGCGCTAGTCAGGGCCACTCGGTACCTGTTGATTTGGGTTTAAAAGCCAAAAAGCCACCCGATACATTATTTCACGGTACCGCAAAGAAAAACTTGAATAGCATCATGAATTCAGGACTTCGGCGCGGCCGACGGCACCATGTCCATCTTCATGAAGATCCCGAAGTTGCGTACTCCGTCGGCAGGCGCCATGGCAATCCTACCGTAGTGACTGTAGCAGCCAGCTGGATGTGGGGAGAGGGATTTGTTTTTTACCAAAGTGAAAACAACATATGGCTGACTAAAGCAGTACCCGTAAAATACATCAGATAGCTGACTATTTTTTTCCTGATCATAATATTTACGAAATACATTCGAATATTTATTTCCGAATTCCAAACTAAAGCCGCTACTATTTTAAATTATTTGATACAATTGGAAAAATACTCACTCAACTCCTTGCGCCAATTTTCTACACTGACGATACTTACTTCCGGGTCTCCAAAGATGTTGCTATATATACATTCAAAGGTTGCGTCTTTAAATGTCAAAATGTGGTGATGATGAGAACGGATAAATTTTTCGCTATCATGCTGACTATGGCCAGAGTTTTGAACATCGAGCTCTCGTATCCATCGTGAGTTCTGCACAATTTGCGCGGCATAATAATCTAATCCGCGCTCATAAAGTCGATGCCCTTCCAGCACTTCATCATTCGGTCTTCCAAACGTGAAAACCGAAACCAATTTATAGTTGATGATTGCCTTGCCCTGTTCAGTGTCATAACTGAGCAGTAGCGAAGTACCATCTGCTATAACATTTACATCAGCGTCAGTGCTTGGTGCTGGGACCAATTTATTTTTTACTACACTTTCAAGGAAATTACTCATTACGCCGACCGCCTTTTGACTTTGGAGCCTCTATGGTCTCTCCGTCTCCGACATTGTTTCTTTGTAGCTGTTTATCAAGCCGGGTATTTGCTCCTTTGTCATGTGTCATGTCTTTAACATTCCAATCCTTCTTTTTGACACCGGCTTTCTGTAACGCCATCCCAGTTCTGGTATTAAGAATGTAGTCAACACCTTTTTTAGATACAACTTCCACCGGTACATCGTTGGGATCAATTTTTCCTCTAGATATAGCATCGGCCAGGTCGTCTATTGTGCTTATTTCGATTCCGAATTTGTCTGAATAAATTTGCTTTCCTTCAAGACTAAATTCGTTTCGATAGGTCTTTTGCGCGAAGGAGAAATTGTATGCCTTTTTACCGACAGCTCTAGCAACCTTTGACAATCCTGCTGGCAATCCAGGAATGGCAAGTGAAGCTGCGTCCGCTGCAATGTCTACCAATCCTTCATTGAAAAGCTCATCATCGTCTGACATGTAGCCGATCGTTATTTTTCCTGCATCCCACACTATGCTCGCAGCATCCCAGAAAGATTCTATAATATGCCCCGTCGGGTCGCTTTTGTTGACCGGATCGTTTTGCGCATACGCATAGCGGTTCGGCCCGACCCCCTCGAGGATCGGGTCCCAGTCGTCTGGCGAGATAAAGCGGCCGAAGGTTGGGTCCATGTAGCGGGCATTGAGATACATCAGACCCGTTTCGGGATCATGCCGCTCGTTGATGTAGCCCTTTTGCGTTGCCATCGCCGCATTCGTCGGCTCGCCATAGGACGCATAGGCCGTCTGTTCGACGAGGTTGCCTGAGGCGTCCGTCACAATGCGCACCGAGGACAGATGATCGCGGTGGATGTAGGTCGGGCTGGTGCCGACCATCTTTACATCCATATGCGGATAGCGCGTATAGGCGCCGAGTGCATAGACACCGGCCGACACAGGCGTGCCGGTCACATCGATCTCCGCATCGGCATCCGGATAGAGCGTCTCGCCGCCGGCGCCGACCTTCTTCACCCGCTTGCTCTCAGGGCCATAGGCGAAGTCGATGACTGCCCCTGCCCCGTTGATCACCTGCGACAGGCGGTTGGCCTTGTCCCAGCTGAGCAGCCGTGTGCCGTCGGCCGTCATGTTGCCGTTCGCGTCATAGGAAAAGCTTGACGATCCCAGCAGCAACGGTGCATGCGGCGGCGCGGACGTGCCGGTAGGATTGGCGTTGATCAAATCCTCGATCGAATACCAGACCGCTTCGTCGGTAAACCAGATGCCGCCAATGTCATCGAGTAGATCCACTCCGGTTACAGCGCTTCGCGCCGTGACGGTCCAGTCCTGGTTGCGGGTGAAGATATAGTCACCCGCATAGCCCGGATAGTTGACCTGATTGTAGGTGCCGCCCTCGCCCAGCAGGATGTCATTGCCCGCGCTGCCATAGAGCGTGTCGTTTCCGTCGCCACCGCGCAGCAGGTCATTTCCGGATGACCCATTGAGAGAATCGTCACCGGTGGTGCCGGTCACAACTTTCAGGCCGTCGGCATCGACATAAAGGCTTTCAATGTCATGCCACTGCTGCTCGCCCTCAAACCAGATACCGCCGATATCAAGCAGCGTGTCCGTGCCATAGCCGGCGCTGACGACCGTTACCGATCCATCGGCGTTGTAGGTGAATGTGTAGTCGGAGGGATGACCATCATAGTTGACCTGGTTGTAGCCGCTTCCCTCGCCGATCAGGATATCGTTGCCGGTTCCGCCATAGAGCGTGTCTTCCCCGTCACCACCACGGATTATGTCGTCACCGGCGGTGCCGGCCAGGAAGTCGTTGCCGGCGGTGCCGGCAATTGTCGCGTTAACATTGCTGTTGTTGCCGGCATAAAGGCTATCAATGGAATGCCATGCGTTATCCGCAATGAACCATACGCCACCGATTCCGGAGAGAAGGTCGGTGCCTTCCGCCGTGCTCGTTACAGTGACGGTACCGTCATTGTTCAGTGTAAAGGTGTAGTCGCTCAATGAGCCGTCATAGTCGACCTGGTTTGGCCCGCTGCCTTCTCCAAGAAGAATATCGTCGCCCGCACCGCCATAGAGCGTGTCGTTGCCGTCCCTGCCACGGATAATGTCCTTGTTGGCGGTGCCAACAATCCGCTCATCGCCGCTTGTGCCGGTCAGAACTTTAAGGCCGTCGGAGTCCGCATAAAGATCGTCAATCGAATACCAGGCTGCTTCACCATTGAACCAGACGCCACCGATATCAAGGAGCACATCCGTTCCCGAAGTGGCGCTTGTTACCGTGACAGATCCATCGCTGTTGTAGGTGAAGACATGGTCACTGCTGGAGCCGTCGAAATTGGCCTGATTGTAGCCTCCGCCCTCACCGATCAGGATGTCATTGCCAAGGCCGCCAAAAAGTGTATCCGAACCGTTGCCGCCGCGAACAAGGTCATTGGCATCGGTCGCGGGGAGGAACTCGTCACCGTCGGTGCCGGAGACAAGGTTGAGCCAGAAATACGATGACGATGCACCTCCTGTCGCGCCAGAACCCGGATAGGTAAAGGCCCCTGCCAGTCTTGATCGTGTGAGCAGGTTGCCGCCATTGTCATAGGAGAATGTCTCGGTGAGTGTGGCATCACCCTGATTGGTGGCGGTAATGAGCTCATCGCGGTCATTGTATGTGTAGGTCCAGCTTTCCGCCGGCGTCAGGCCCGTGATTGCCGTGATGCGGCCCATCGCATCGCGGGTGTAGCTGTTGTTCATCAGAACCGTGGCATCGGCCTTGGTCGTCACGATCCCCGTCAGCCAGCGCCGCTGCGGCGAATAGGTAAAGTCCGTCGTCACACCATTGGCATAGGTGATCTGATCCGTCTGACCGTCCGCCTCATAGGTGATCGCGTTGATCAGCGACGGAATGCTCTTCAACCGGCCGTCATAGCCGTAGAGCCATGGCGAGGCGGCAGAACCGACGGCAACTAGATGCGGATCGTAAAGCTTCCAGATGGGAAGCTCGCCCTTGTCCTCGCCGATCATCGTCGTGTGCGTCGCCCCGTCGATCGTCACCCCGTTCTTGGCGACATTGCCCGACGGATGATAGTCGATCGTTCTTGAGGCATTGGCGTTTGAGGCCGATGTCAGCTGGCCCATATTGTAATAGCCCGAGCGCTGTTCGTCATAGGTGTTGGTGGCAAGCACGGGATCCGACACAACAGGACTTGTGATGGTGCGCGACAGCGGACGCCCGATGGCGTCATAGCTCATGGCCGTCACTATGCCGCGCGCATCCGTCTGAGATGTCAGCCGTCCTGCCTGATCGTAGGCATAGGACCAGTTGCCAAGGTCCGGATCGCTGACCGACAGGCGGTTGCCGGCAAGGTCGTAGGCGTAGGACCAGAGCGCACCGATATTGTCTTTCACGCCAATCAGGCGGTCGAAGGCGTCATAGGAATGCCATTCCTTAGTATTGGCTGTTTCCTTGTGCTGATAGATCACCTTGCCGCGGGTGCTGGTGACGGCCACCGACGTCCGGTTCAACTCATCGGTCAGCCGCACTGCCGTCAGCGGCACATTGCCCGCAACATTGCCCGCAGGAACGGAATTGGACAGCAGATAGGCCATCGACCGGGACGAGCCGTCCGGGTTCTGTGTCGACACCACCCGGTCCGCCCAGTCGTAGGTGTGGGTGGTCCAGATCAGCATCTCGGCAAATCGTGGATGGCTTTCACGCCAAATATTGTTCCGCGCATCAAATTCAGTCGCAACGCCCACACCAGGCTGTCCACTGCCCCACCACGTCCAATCGTATCGCACGCGTCCGCGACCATCGAAGTAAACATCGTTCACGGACCAGTCGCCATTCGATTGCGGCAACAGCTTCCTTTTGCGTACATATTGGGTGGTTGGGTTGCCTTCGTTGGCATAAAAGACCTGCTCTTCGGCACCACTCACCGTGTTGACGTGATTGTAGTGCCGGCAAAAGACGTCCTGGCCATAGGTGTGCAGCACGCCGTTGAGATCCGTCAGCGAGGCTGGAGCACCACACACCGCATTGAATGTCTGCGTCGTCTGCTGGCGGGTGTCGCCACCGAAGTACAAGGCATTGCGTGTCGCCACCGGATAAAGATGATAGGTCGCATCATAATCCCATTCCGTCCGGTTGCCCGCGCCATTAACCTCGTGGGTCTTGTTGCCATAGGCATCATAGCCGTAGCTCATGGCCATCGAGGGCAGTGACGCATCCGACGAGCGCAGCACCGTGCGGCCCGTCACATGGCCCTTCGTCGGAGCAACGCCATGGGCTCCGCCGTCATAGGAGAGCTGTTCCCGCGACAGCAGCGTGCCCGATGTTCCCGATCCCTCATAGACCGAGACCGTCGACGGCATCGAAAGGATGTAGTCGGAGACATTTGCGACAATGCTGCTGGCCTGTGTCGTCTCATCGCCCGTTATGCCCGTGCGGCCGAGCTTGCGTTCCTCGATCACATTGCCGTAGCCGTCATAGGAACGCTCAATACGTGTCGTCAGCGTGATCGCCGAGCCGGACGTCGCATCGTTCTCGGTCAGTGCCGTCTCGGTCGCGGTCCTCAGCGCCGTGTACGGCTTGGTTGCGGTGTTGACTGCATAGGTGTGTGTCACAACTTTGCGGACCGTTCCGGCGCCGTCCTTGTAGGTCACGCTCTCCGGTGCGCCATAGCTCGCCACATCCTGGCGCAGCATTGTTTCCACCGTCGGACGCGATGCCTCGCCACTGGCCAGCGGCTTGGTCTCAACCACCTTGGAAAAGCCGAGGAAACGGCGCTCGCCCGTATCGTACTTGCCGCCCTCATAGGAATAGTTCGTCTCGGCAACCTGCCCGCGACCATCGCTGTGCGCAAGCGACGTCACCAGCGGCATCACAAACGGCATGAAAGTGTGGGCATATCGTGAAGACGGCGTGTACTTCAGCGTCACTGTTCCGCCAAGCTCGTCCGTCACCGTCTTCAGCAATCCCGGCGTGCCATCCGCATAGTTCGAGTACCAGACCCAGGAATTGCTCGAGCCGCCCTGATAGTTGTAGATCGGATCGCTGATGCCATCGCCGTTAAAGTCGCCGGTACCGATG
>NZ_JBFRBB010000008.1:0-18852 GCF_040932035.1 Hoeflea sp. TYP-13 | reverse complement strand
ATCAAAAGTGTAATTCCGCTCCTCGCCATTGCCCCTGAAGTCGGCGCTGCCCTGCTCATGGTTCGAAGATTCAGCAAATACCAAATCACTCACCATATCGCCGTCGCGGTCAGTTGAATAAACCGACACTCTGTTGTTTTGACTGCTGGAATGCATTGCGCATGTTGCGCTGTACGAGCCGTTCGAGCAAAGCGACTTGAACCCGCCCGACCGGGAGTAGCTCAACAAACTGCCGATGTGTGTCTGAACTACCGTTTCTGACGTACTCGGGCCCGTGTCATAGGTCACCGGTGCCTGCAGCCCCAGCATGACGCCATTTTCTTCCGGCGTAACGAACGCGCCCGACCGCTGAAAGGCAGAAAGATTCAGACCATGACTGGCATGAATGGTGGTAAATCCCGAGCTGTAGGCCTGAATGCTGGCGTTTGGATCACCGGAATTGTCGAAGACATAGAGATTGGCACCATAGGCCGGAATACAGCTGTCCCAGGGAGAACAAGACGAACCGATCGCAACACTCTGCACCTCATCAAATCCATCATGGTCCAGATCCGTTGCCAGCAGGTTGGAAAATGCTGCAATCCCGTTGATCGGCTTGTTGACCGTCGTCCTCGATGTATTGACGTCATAATAGGTCATGGTGACCGGCGGACGGGCACTGCCTGCTGTGACCGCACCATCGGCCGCAACAACCGCATCCGTGCCGTAGCGCGTGATTGTGGTCAGGCGCGAGGCGCCCGAATAGGCGTCCTCATCATAAGTCAGCGCAACGGCAGAGCGCATCGAACCGCCTACCGTCGTCGTAATCGACCTGATCCGCTTCTCATAGCGCGTCAGCGTCTGGCCATTGGCCATGATGATCATGTCCGGACGGGTCTCCAGATAAAACCGGACCTCGGTGCCGTTATAGGTGATCGTCTGCGGATAACAGGCCGGAAGCGTGTCGCAGGCATAGGTGAAGCTCACCTGGTTGCCGTCCGTATCGGTGATCGACGAGATCAGCCAGCGGAACTTGTTTGCCGAATTGGCATGTTCGACGGTGCCACCGAAGCTGCCGGCCGACGAAAGAACGGTTCTAGTTCCGTCCCGGCCGGTGATCTCCCAGCTGTTGGTGCCGCTTGAGAACTTGATACGCTGATAACTCTCGATCTGGGTGGCATGCGTTCCGCCATTGTCGCAGGACGGGCTGACAGTGCCTGCCACACATTCAACCAGCTCATAGCCGTTTAGAAGAAAGACATCCTTGGCATCGTCATAATAGGCAAGGCCCCTTCCCTCGCTGACCCGCTCGATGACGTCGAAGCCGTCAATGCCCCAGCCGTAGCCGAGCCAGCCCTGATAGCGGCCGCCCCGCTTGGTCTTGCGCGAGGAATCGTATTGCAGCCCGATTGCCGGCTCCAGCCCGCGAAAGCCAGGCAGGTCAAGACCGTATTCATAGCTCGCATTGCCGCGGCCAGACGCGGTGGGAAATTCCCCGGTCGGGATTTTGACAGTATCGCTGGCGTCACCAACCTGCGCTTGTGCCTGATGAGAGCCGAACATACATGCAGCCAACACAACGGACGCAATCAAACCCGCCCGAAATACAGAAAACGGCAAATAGGCAGCAACCGAGTTGCTGGCAGAAAACGAGCGCATGAAAACCCCCAAAATATGTCCGGTGGCAGGCGTTGAAAACAAAGCGTCACCCGCCGCAATCCCATCAGCGCGCAAACGTCCCCGCACCGGAGAAAGCCCCGGAGCAAAACCTCAACCAGATGGAGAGAGAAACTGAATTTGCGCGCTATACGGCTAGCGCGTCAGCAAGCTGATTCGCAAGCTCAAAAACACCAATAGTTGCAATCAGGCATTCTATTTCCTGTGGATAGCAACTCCAAAAAAGCACTTACAAACAGGTAGAAATGGAATGTAACCGCGATTCTAGAGTATCAATAGATATCAGATTCTGGCGGCAAAATTGTTCCGGGTACAACCGGTTTGCGTAGGCTGGTTTGTAGATCCAAAACTACTTCGGGACAACTATGAGCAGTGCTACGGCAACAATTACAGATTTTCGAGGGTGGTTTGCGGACGAACTGGCCGGCATGCTGCGGAGTTTTGTTGGAAAAACCGAACCGACCGAACTTATTACGATAGTGCTGGGAGGTTCAGGTCAGCTGTTTCCCGCCGAGCTGCATCTCAAAAACAAACAAAAGCAAGTCCTGGTCGATTCGATTGACGATCTTGAGGAGGCTATCGAGGAACTGACCGGGCGAATGCGGCTCGCTTGCCAAATTGCCTTAAGCAACGGACACTTCATCCAGAGGCAAATCGCCGGCATTCGACTGCCCCGCAGCCGAGCTCAAAGCATGGCCGAAGTCGATGTCGGCGCCAACACGCCGTTCCAGATGGAAAACATACATGTTTTGTTACCGAGCGGGCGCGACTCTCCAGACCGGACTACCTTTTTTTTGGTCAAAAGGTCGGAAATCGATCCGGTAATACGCGCTGTGCAAAAATGCGGATGTTCCGTCGACAGCGTCCTGTTTCGACAGGACGATGACATCTATCACATTGACAAAATCAGCGTCACAAATTTGGCCGGAGTCTGTCTCTCAGTCCGAATTACTCGCTGGCTTCTGGCCGCAAGCTTGCTTGTGCTGATCGCAGGTCTTGCTGGTACCTATGCGATAGCCGATTACAAATTTAAGAAGGCGGACAGCGTTTTAAACGCCCAAATCACGGCGGCGCAAAAAGAGGCGGGAGCTGCCAGAAGAAAATATGAGTCGCAAGTGAAACTGCTGGAGCGGATGTCTTCGCTCAGACAGGAAAAAAACGCCACCGGCGCAACAGTGGCTATCTGGGAACAGCTTTCGCACATCCTTCCAGACAATACCTGGCTAAGCGATTTCACAATAGAGAACGGAACAATCACCCTTTCGGGATATTCCACATCCGCAGCCGCCATCATTCCGCTTCTGGAGCGATCCGGCAAATTCGCAGATCCCAGGTTTACGGCATCGGTCAACCGTGTTCCCGGACAGGATTTCGAACGGTTTACCTTGCAAACGAGCTTCATTCATTCCGGAGCGGAATCGTGATTTGGTTGTTGAACAGTTCGAAGGCCGTTCAAAGGACGCTGGCTATCGGCATACTGCTTCTGGCCCTGTCGGGTATTGCTCTCACGATAACCGGCGCGCTTACCTCCGTTATTCGGGCACAGAATTCATTGGACGAGAAAAGACAACTGCTCGGACACCTGCAAATGATTACAAAGCAGCTTCCCCTGGTAGCTGAGCAGACAGCCGCGTCGAATGAGGCTGCATCGCGGGAATTTCTTTCCGGCGAAAGTGAAAGCCTTATTCGCGCGAATTTGCAGCAACGCTTTAAGCAGATTGCCAGTGCGCAACGGGTCAGTGTTATATCCGTCGGCAATGCACCTGATTTCGTTCGCAATGAAGTTACCTATGCCGGCCTGCAGGCAAACCTATCCGGAAGTATTGAGAATCTGCACAAGACACTGCTTGCGCTGGAAAGTTCCAAACCCATCCTGTTCGTCACGAAACTGACGGTCCGTTCTACCGACGGCTTGTCCCTGAAAAAGCCTGTGGCTGAACCTGTCCTTGTTGCGCAGTTGAGGCTTTACGGAGCCCTGCGCCCCACGACACCCGGCGAGGAAGCGACCGAATGAGATCCGCCCTTCTTGTTGTCTGGCTGATGGTCAGCACTTCGGGATTTGCTGCCATAGGTCACATTTTGCTCAGACAGCCGCTTGATGTTTCAGCGATACCAGCAGACTCGATGCAAACACAATCACTTGCCGATGATATCAACGCGCCCGCTTCAGATCATGCGGACCTGGAAACGTTGAAATTTCCAGCGACGACCGAGCGCCCCCTCTTTAGCCGCGGTCGAAGGAAATTTGTACCTCCCCCTCCACCAAAACCGGCAAAGCCCAGACAAACAGTAACCACCAATAAACCGGCACCAAAAGTCAGAACGCAAGCTCCCAATGCGCCCGCCCCGAAACTGTCGTTGATTGGCATAAGTATTTCGAGCGGGACTGCCAGCGCCCTTTTGTCCAGCGGCAAGGGCGAAAACACATGGGTGCTCGCGGGCGACAGCATCGGTTCATGGATGGTGGGCGAAATCGATACCAATAGCGTTCAGCTTACGAGCACCGGTCGCTCGATACGTTTGCAGCTCTATGAACTCGAGGAGCGGTGACGTGACCGTTGATTGGACAATATCGAAGCAAAGCGCCTCGAACGAAGGTTTCAGCCTGGTTGCCGTTCTCTGGATTGGACTGGCAATCACTGCAATTCTCGCACCACTGACAATCGCGGCGCGGACGCACACAGCACATGTCTCGTCATTATATCAGACAGATCGGCTTAATTACCTCGCAGAAGGAATTGCGTCGATACTGGTGGCACAACAGCGCGAGCGAAAATCTAATCAAACCGCTGCAAATGCAGTTCCGGAAAATTCGACCCTGCAGGGCTGTCGAAGCGGTAAAGTGATGGCATTGTATCTGCTTCAGAGCCATGCAGGTCTCGTGAATATAAACCGGGCATCCAGCGGTGCGCTCGAGGCTGCTCTAGTTGCATTGGGAATGGGCCAAGGCAATGCGCAAGACCTGTCAAGAAAGATCATAGCGCACCGTTCGTTCTCATCGGCAGATAACGGCAAATCCAAAGAAGGCTTTTCAGGTGGACCGAAAAGCGCGCCGCTTGAAGCCATATCCGAGCTCTACGACATTGCCGAAATGGGAAATACGCCCTATCGAGATCTGCACAGGACATTCACCGTACGCGCTGCGGCCAACACGCTGTCTCTTACTGTTGCTCCGAAACACTTGAAAGACGCGGCGCAACGTTTCAGTGGACTTAACGGCACCAGCGCCCATACAGCTGATCCTTCATCGACACCGGTAACCGTTTCCGTCGTTGTTCGTCGCGGCGCCCTCACGGGACAGTTTAACGGAATCTTCGCAACAAAGACCGGCGGAGGTCTCGGTGATCAGTTGGTTGAATCCTGGCGGTATGACGAACCGGCGTCTGACGACGAGGGCAATATCTTTGGAAATTGTTCGGCAACGTTCGGTCCGGAGTTCGGCAGAATACTCAACGAGTTCGGATAACCAATGAATCCTGATCGAAATGCTGTGATTTCCGCCTTTGGCGAATATCTGAGAGAAAGATCGGTTCTCAGCGACACCGAATTTTCCCGCATGGTCGCTGCCTCAACATCGACAGGTCAAGCGATCGATACCGTATTGATTGAACTGGGATTGGTCAGAGAAGACCAACTGGTCAACCACTTCGCGGAATATGTGGGCGTGCGGCAGCTCAATCCGGATTTTGCGGACCTTGACCAGGATTTGGTTCGGGAAATCGGCGTTTCCTTCCTTCTGAATGCCGGCGTGGCTCCCGTCCGATTGGACGATGAACCGACAATGCTTGCGGTTGCCGATCCACTGTCCGCCGACGCGCAAGACATGGTCTCCTACCTCCTCGATCAACAATTTGAAAAATGTTGCGCCTCACGCAGTCACATCGAGGAAATTCTCAATCAATGGAAATCCGAGAACGAATCGGAGCCAAGTAGCATTGCGCATCACCTAGAGCATTCTGCCGAGCTGGAATTGCAGGATGTCAACCGGTTGAAAGATGTCGCAAACGAAGCTCCGGTTATCCGGCTTGTAAATGAGATCATTCAACGCGCTGTTGACAGAAACGCAACGGATATCCATGTCGAGCCTGGCGAAGACTCCGTGGCAATCCGCTTTCGCAGCGACGGTGTTCTGAACGTTGATCAACGGGTTTCATTTCAGCTTCATGCAGGCCTGTCGACCAGGTTGAAAATATTATCGCAGCTCAACATTGCTGAGCGGCGGCTGCCGCAGGATGGAAGAATGCGTGTGGCGGTGCGCGGGCAAGAGATCGACTTGCGCGTATCCGTTTTGCCGTCAGTTCACGGGGAAACATTCGTTCTCAGAATACTTGACCGAAGCACGATACCGCTCCGGCTCGATGCGCTTGGCTATGAACCGGATGATGTCTCGCTCATCAGACACCTGGCACGACTGAAAGATGGCATCGTCCTGATTACCGGCCCAACCGGCAGCGGCAAAACGACAACCCTTTATTCGATGATCAACGAGATCGACTGCGATAGCGTCAAGGTTTTTACGGTCGAGGATCCCGTTGAATACCGCATGAGAGGTATCACGCAGGTACAGGTCAATTCGGCAATAGAACTGGATTTTTCAAAGACATTGAGAACCGTACTCAGGCAGGATCCCGACGTTATCCTGGTCGGAGAAATAAGAGACCCCGAGACCGCGCGAATAGCAATCCGTGCGGCCCTCACTGGCCATCTTGTTCTGTCCACATTGCACACGAACAGTGCCGCGGCTGCATTTTCCAGACTCACCGATATGGGGATAGAAAGCTACCTGTTGGCGGACACGGTTCGGGCGGTGATCGGTCAAAGGCTTCTACGCAGAGGCTGCAGCACCTGTAATGGAACAGATACGGATGATTGCGAGACCTGCGGGGGCACAAACTACCAGGGACGCATCGCTACCTATGAGATATTGCAGGTCGATCCGGCTGTTCATGAAGCCATCAATCGATCGGCCACGGAGACAGATGTCCTGGCGGCAGCAAAGTTGGGCGGCTTCAAGACCCTTCCGGAGCATGCAGATGGACTGGTTGGAAACGGCTTGACGGATCAAAGTGAGATCGCACGCGTATTCAGCGGCGGGGTCTCGTAAATGCCACGCTTCCGGTACAAAGCCTATCTAAGCAACGGAAAAATTGACGGCGATACGATCGAAGCAGGCAGCAAGGAAGCTGCCTTTCACGCATTGTCCCAAAGCGGAAAAATGCCGTTCCTGCTTGAACTTGACAAACGACGGGAAAATACCAGAGCCAAAATGTCCGGAGGCAAGCTTCTGTCTTCGCTCTCAAAGCCGAGCGACGCACGTTTGTTCACTGAATTGTCAGTATTGCTTCAATCGGGCTTCAACATAGATCAGGCAATAACGACCAGTCTTTCTGACGATATCAATGCGGCCGATAAAGTGCGGCTTGAAACGATCAAAGAAAAACTCAATGAAGGTCAATCCGTGGCGGCGTCCTTTGCACAAGCCGGCGTTTCCAAGGATGTGGTCGCGCTGATATCTGCCGGTGAAAACAGCGGTAACCTCCCAACCGTATTTTCCGGCATGTCGACACGCTTCGAACAGGAAGCCAAGCGGCGATCAGAAATGCAGGAAGCGCTGCTATATCCGGTTTTTCTTATCGTGATGATGATCGCTGCTATATTTGTTCTCGCATTTTACCTCGTTCCGGCAATCGAACCGATATTCGATGGCCAGACGCAAGACACACCACTCATTGTCTCAGCATTGTCGACCTTCCGGCAGGTTGTGACCAACTACGGGGTCTGGATACTCTCAATCCTCCTTGTTGCCGTAGGCGCGGTTACGTTTTCTCCGCAAATCCGTCAGCGGGTTTTGAATTTACGGAGACTTCTTCCATTTGTCGGTGCCTTTGTAACCGAGACAGCCGTTGCTAGCTATTTGCATGCACTGCATATGCTGTTCTCGAATGGCGTACCCATAAAAGATGCAATGCAGCTTGCAATCGGATCCGCATCAAGTGGTGAAATAGAACGCCAATTGCTGACAGCCGAGAACGAAGTTTCCTCGGGATCCAGTCTTCACGCCGCGCTGGCACAAACCGGCTTGATGAATGACGGCCTCATTGCCCAGATAAGAATCGGGGAAGAATCGAACAATTTGCCAATGATGCTTGCACGAGCCGCCGCCGCGATCGAGGCGAGGCAGAAGGTAAAACTGGATCGGTTGTTCAAGTTTCTCACTCCCGCAATCACCATATTCCTCGGTCTGGTTATCGGCGGATTGGTGACCTCCGTCATGAGCACGCTGCTTTCCATCAACGAATTGGCAATTCGATGAGACGTGCGCAGAACACAGCAGCAGACGACAAAATCCAGGGTTTCACACTCGTTGAACTTCTGGTGGGATTACTGATTGTCGCAATGGCCAGCGGCTTAGCCGGATTCGCATTATCCGGGCGGCAGGCTGAGGAGGGAAAAGCCGCTTTCGCAACGAAGGTCGTGCAACTGTTGTCGGTTGCACATCAGGATGCTCTGGTGACCGGAACAACGAGGACAGTCAAACTGGATCTTCAGTCTCGCAACATTGCCTATCTGCACAGAGACAAGACCGAAAACATTCCGGACAGCGTTGAGATATCCGTGCTGGTGGGACTGGAACTCATTGCAACCGACGGATTGATTCCGATTTTGTTTTTTGGCGAAGGCGGCTCGACCGGCGCTGAAATCACTATTGCAGACAGTGACGGTCCGGCAATAACCGTACAGACCAATTGGCTGACCGGGCTGACGTACGAGATACGTGATGAAGACCGGTAGGCATTCCGATGACCGCGAGGCGGGATTTACGCTTTTAGAGACCATCGTGGCCTTTGCGGTCATTTCAATTTCGCTCGCAATTGCGGTACGCGGGATCAGCGTCAGCCTTCACAATGCGGAACGGTCACGGGTCCAAGAGGAAATGCGGCAACTCGCAAGAGCTGTCCTTGCAGAAAACAGCGCGAATTCTGAAACACTTACAAAGGACGATAGCAGTCCGGACGGTCGCTTCGATTGGAAACTGTCCATTCGTCCCATCACGATAGAGGCCGCATCGAACGTTCGCGTCATTACTCTTGAGATTACGCACAAAGCCCCACCTGCTTTGACGACAGAATATGTGACATTTGAGCGAGGTGAATAGAGCGGAAATGCATCATCCAGGCTCACACAGTCCAAATAAAATCTCTTCCGCCAGACGGGAAAACAACTCGGTCTCCGAAGCTGGGTTTTCGCTTGCTGAGATTCTGGTTGTCCTAGCCATACTGGCTCTGATCACTGGATTGACGACGGTATTTTTAGGTCAGCTGCGCAAAGCATCTCAGATACATGCCGAGCGTGAAATCCAGCGCGAGTTGAACAGCGTTTCGAATTACATGGAGCGCACCCTGGAAACCGCATTGGCTCTTCCGATCGATATTTCGGACAACCGGAACCGGGCTTTTTTCGTCGGAAATGCATCAGGCGTTTCATTCGTCAGTTCATCACGGATCGGCATACAGGAAGCCGCTATGCGAACAAAAAGAATTGAGCTACAGCCCGGCGAGAAAAACGGAGAGCTAATCCAGACAATCGCCGCACGACGATTTACCAAATCAACGTTGTCAAATCAGCCACCGCTCACGGTTTCCGTTGCCGATGGTATCAATGGCATCAAATTCGAATATCTTGGAGCCTTGTCGGGGTCATCTGATGCACAATGGACTAATTCCTGGTCGCAAAACCGTTCGCTGCCTCGCGCTGTAAGGTTCAAGATTACCGCAAGCCGAAACGGCCGGCAATTTACTAGCCGCGGATTTGCGCGCCTTCGAAACTCCGGGCACTAGTTTCAGTGCTTATTGTGTATTTGAAATATCCGCATCTTCGCCTTCGCCGCCGATTTTGCCATCTCTGCCAAGCGACGAAATAACAATGCCTCCGCTGTTTTCATCGCGGCTGTATGTGTATGCGTTGCCCCAGGGATCCTTCAGCTTGTCAGCATCCTTCAGATAGGGCCCATTCCACCGGGCTTCGTCCGCCGGTCGAACGGATAATGCGGAAATGCCCTGCTCGGTCTCCGGATACTTCATATTGTCGATGTAATAGAGCTCCATGGCAGATTCGATATTGCTGATCTGGATGCCGGCAGCATCTGATCGCGCCGAGCCCAGATAACGCAGGACCTGCGGAACGGCAAATGACGCGATCAGGCCTATGATCGCGAGCACCACCAACAGTTCAACCATCGTGAAGCCGGCAACATCTGAATGTGCCGATCTGTTACGTCTGCGGTTTCTTACAACAAATATCATCACCTTAATCCCGAGAGCTCAGCGGGCCAGAAGACCGAGGTTTGTGAAGTTTTCCATGCACCAGCTTGCAAGAAGACCGACCCCGAGAAACGGGCCGAATGGCAACCTGCCTGACGAACGGAATTGAGAATTGTGCCGCCCGAATACTCCGAGTGAAATGAGCGCGCTGGCACAGGAAATGAAAATGAATACCGGCAAATTTGCCGGGTTCAGCCACACCGCAGAAGCGCCAGCCATTTTCACATCTCCAAGCCCAAGCCCAACCACGCCTCTGGTGCTAAGATAAATTGCGCGAATGGCATAAAACACGGCCGTCAATGACAGGGCGCCAACGATGGCCAGTAGCGGAAACTTTGACTGACTCGCGTATTGAAATCCCAATCCACTCACCACGAGGGCAGCGTTCAACGCATTGGGAATGATCATTCGCTTCAGGTCGATCAGGGCTATGGCACCGATGATGACAACGAGCGAAAGGCCGAAAATCCATAAAATATCTGAACCCGGCTGCATCAGTATACCAGTCGCTTGAAATCGCGCTCTCGGCGGGTTTTTCCCCGGCGGGTCTTGCTAAGCGGGCTTTCAAGTCTCAGCTGGTTTCTGAACTCCGCGGTCACGCCCCGCGCTTCCTGTACGCTTCTGACAACCCGGGGTCTGATGAATATGATCAGCTCGGTCCGCTTGATCTTGTCCGTTTTGTTCTTGAAGGCGTTGCCGATGAGCGGGATGTCTCCAAGAATTGGCACCTGCCCCCGGCTGAGTTCGTTGCTTTCCTGGATCAGCCCGCCAAGCGCAAGACTTTCACCATCGTGAACGGTGACCTGCGTGGTGATCTTTCTTTGCCTGATGGTGGGTGAATCTATACCGCTGGTCGTTGTTTTAACGACCGTGCTGACTTCCTGTTCGATGTCGAGCATGACCCGGCCGGATTTATTCACTCTCGGGACGACCGTCAGGATAATGCCGGTGTCGCGCATTTCCACCGAATTGATGACGGCACCCGGGTTTGTGATGTCCGTAGCCTGCTGCGTGACGATCGGCACCTCATCTCCGACCTGCAGCACGGCTTTTTGATTGTTTCGCGCCATGATTGTCGGGGACGAGATGATATTGACATCCGTGATGCTAGCGAGTGCGTTCAAGGTAACCTTGAGGTCGCTCGAAGCGTAGGTCCATGAAAAGCCTGGGAAAGCCGCCCCGACAAAGCCGGAAGCAAGATCCGATAATCCAAGCTCAAATCCGCCATTTTCATAAAACCACCGCACTCCGAGCTTCAGCTCGTCATCCAGGGTGACCTCGGCGATGACGGCTTCGAGCAAAACCTGGGTCGGCAATATGTCCAGCTGCCGCAGAATATTTTCGATCCGCTTAAATTCGCGTGCCGATGTTGAAATCAGCAGCGCGTTATTCTCCACGTCGGCCACCACTGACGTGCGCGGTCGAACGCCATCGCCGCCGTAGGAACCGCTGTCCTGACCTTCCGGCTGGAAACCTGCGGTTGCAACCTCTCCTGCTGTGAGCTGCGGCGCTACTGGATTTTCGCTCTGGGAAACATCCGTATTTTCTTGCGAGAGAATTGCCCGCAGGATTTCCGCCAACTCAGGCGCCGGCCTGTTTTGAATGTGATAGACGAACAACTGGTCTTCGTTCGTTTGCGCCTGAGCGTCAAGCTTGTCGATCCAGGTCGCAGCCCGGCCGAGATACTTTGGACGCGAGGTGATCACCAGAATGGCGTTCAGCCGTTCGTTCGGAATAAAACGAATGACCTTCGATTTCGAATTTCCCGTATTGCCGAATATCTCGTCTAGCTCATCGGCGATCGCGACCGGCTGTGATGTCTGCAATGGGTGGAGCGCAACGGACATGCCGCGCATCCAGTCGACGTCGAATACGGAAATTGCCTCGCGCATGGCCCGCAAATCCGCGCCGTTGCCCGCCAGAATAATCAGGTTCCGCTTATCGTCGACCCGCAGGATCGAGCCCTCCCGGCTGATCGGCTGCAGGATGTTGTTCATCTCGTCCGCTGCAATGTGCTGCAGTTCGATGACTTGGACCTGCAGGCCAGGTCCTGAGGACGCCACGCGCGGCACGCTGATTGACGGCGTTGAGCTTAGGGCATCGGCTCTTCTGACGATCTCATATGTGTTGTTCTTTTGGACAATCGCCGCATCGTTGACCGCAAGAGCCGTCTCAAAAATCTCGATTAACGCTGCACGCGATACGGGAGAACTTGTCTGTATTGTCATCGAACCCGAAACCTGCGGGTCGACGACGTAATTGATGTTCAGCGTGTCTCCCAGGACTTTTTTTGCGGCATCCTTTATGGGGACATTTGCGAGATTGAGCGTGTACCCCTCTTGCCCGGAGGTGGTTGTGCCTGAAGCTATTTCCGGCGCGCGCGACGAAACAAAACTGCCGCTGCCGCGTTGAACGACACCCGTAAAGGCTGTTCTTCGCCCATCTGTTCCCACTATTCTCTGGTTGTTTCCGGATCCGGGACCTTTTGGCGAGCCCCACGTATCGAGGCCCGATAGCGCATCGTCGAACACATTACGCGAACCGGTGCTCGTTCCGCAGGCTGCCAGGGCAAGGACAATAAGCAGCAGCGCTATGGGTCGGAAAATTTTCACGGTCGCCGCCAGGAATCGATTATGGTATGTTAGTTTACCAGCGGCAATTATACGTTGCACCAGCGCTGTCTACGAGCTTATGGGTTTTCCACAGTGGCGGAGGCCTCTGAATGCTTCGTGATGCTCCGAATTAAGCTTGAAGACTATTTCCGCTTCCAATCGGAAGACCTAGGTAAAGCGCGTATCGCGGTTATCGAAACCGGTCACAACAGCTAAATGCCAGATGAGAAAAACAGTGCGTTACGCCAAGAACACGATACGAACTTGTAGCGCGGCAGTTTTCCACATTCACAACCTGGGAATTTGGTTAATTGTCTGCCTAATTCTATTGCCGCTTTAAGACAGTATTTCGATTCCGATCAATTCACCAAATTCATCAAAATCCAGATTGACTTCCGCGCCCTGATATCCCGAAATGAACTCAGCCAGGCAGAGAGTTTTTTTTACTGCGCCATGTGTTCCGATGCCCGGATGTGCGGGAAGAGCTAGATAAGCAATATTGGGTGTATCCTTGTTGACCCTAAGCTCAAAATTGTTCAATTTCTTCACCTAAATAGGATTTTACTGTGGTTGAACAATCTCCAATCCAGCCACTTGTCCATTTTCATCTTCAAGCAACCAAGCATTTGCGACTGAATGACTGGCAGATTTATCATACAAAGAATCCACCCACAGAATGAGCGATACTGGATTATCTTGACCAACTTGGAGAACTATTTTCGTTTCAGCGGTAAGCTCGTTTGCTTCCAAACTCTTCCCAACTTCAGCGAGCTTATCCAAAAGGAAAGTGATCTCAATGCGAAACAGAATTCCCTCCTTATTGTAATCAAGAACCGCTGACATGGGTGCAGAAATACGATAGTGCTCCTCGCACCGATGAAAAAGAAAACGTTTCAGCCCTGCCCCAACCTGAAGGTCCTCATAAATCGCGTAGTTGATAGAAGCCATCTACCCTAATTCATTTCATCTTGATCGGACGAAGGGGTCTCACCTTTGTCCGTATTTTGTGTGTTATCTCTTTGAGACAACTGATCCCTGAATACTCGGCCTTCCTCGCCTCCTGGCAGCCCCCTATGAGTCGATACAACTGCGCCTGTCTCATTTGATATTACTACTGTCACATTGTTTTCCGAATTGTAATAGACCGTTGTATCTTTGTTTCCGGGAGTAGCCAAAGAATTTGGGTTCAAAACTGTGTCGCCCACTGCTAATCCAGGAACCCCTCTTTCATCACTGCGTTCTCCTCCGTGAATTGTAAAGTCTGGAATAAAAGGTGGGGGAACTTGGGGGTTTGGCGACCTTGGTGGGCTATTTTGCGGGCCACGGTTATCGTTTTTTGAAATGACTCGCCCGTCTCCACCTCTGGCAACTTCATCGTCATCCATGGTGCTGGTGATGATGGCCACGATTGCTAGCCCTATAGCCGCTCCCAACAACGCTGCATCATTTCTAGGATCGGTCAAACTTGAGTGTGGACTGAGCGGTTTAAAGTCAGCCATCGCCCTAAAAGCATTCCTGGATGCGTAGGCAGCAGGTCCAGCTGGGGAAACACTTCCCAACGACTGATGCCCGTTCGGATCAGTCTTATTGATCGGATCATTGCTTGCATAGGCATATCGGTTCGGTCCGACGCCTTCGAGGATGGGATCCCAGTCGTCCGGCGAGATGAACCTTCCGAAGGTGGGGTCCATGTAACGTGCGTTGAGATACATCAGACCCGTTTCGGGATCATGCCGCTCGTTGATGTAACCCTTTTGCGTCGCCATGGCCTGATTGGTTGCCTCGCCATAGGACGCATAGGCAGTCTGCTCGACCTGGTTGCCTGAGGCGTCTGTCACAATGCGCACCGAGGACAGATGATCACGGTGGATGTAAGTCGGGCTGGTGCCGACCATCTTCACATCCATGTGCGGATAGCGCGTATAGGCGTTGAGAGCATAGACACCTGCAGAGACGGGCGTGCCGGTTACATCGATCTCCGCATCGGCATCCGGATACAGCGTCTCGCCCCCGGCGCCGACCTTCTTCACCCGTTTGCTTTCAGGTCCGTAGGCAAAGTCGATCGTTGCAGAAGCCGCGTTGATGACCTGTTTGAGACGGTTGGCCTCGTCCCAGGAAAGCGTGCGCGTGCCGTCATCCGTCATGTTGCCGTTAGCATCATAGGCAAACGCGTTCGCACCAAGCATCAGCGGTGCATGCGGGCCGGCCGGCTGGCTTGCCGGGCTGTTCGGCAGGTCTGCGGTATTGTACCAGGCGGCTTCGCCTTCGAACCAGATACCGTCGACATTGACCAGCACATCCGTGCCGTAGGTGGCGCTTGTTACCGTAACCGACTTGTCGCCGTTGAGTGTGTAGCTGTAATCCGCCAGTGAGCCGTCATATATGGCGGAATTGAATCCGCCGCCGCCAATCAGGATATCGTCGCCCAGGGCGCCTTTCAGGTTATCCGAACCATCAAGACTGCTGATAATGTCATTGGCATTAGCACCCCACAATCCGTCATCGCCGCTGGTGCCGAGGATTAACTTGTAGCCACTCACGCCGGCTACAATATCCGCAAACTCGTACCAGGTTGCTTCGCCGTCGAACCAGATACCATCGACATTAATCAACACATCCGTGCCATAAGTGGCGCTTGAAACAAGCAACGATCTGTCACTGATATATTTGAACGTGTAATCGCTGAACTGACCGTCATAGATGACCTTGTTGTATCCGCCGCCGCCGATGAGGATATCATCACCAAGACCGCCGCGCATGTCGTCCAAACCGTCGAGGCTTTGGACGATGTCGTTGCTGTCGGTGCCCCACAACAGGGAAGCACTGTCATTTCCATTCGTCCCAAGGATTGAGTTGTAACCGCTGATACTGGCAGCGATGATTTCAAAATTGTACCAGGCCGCTTCGCCGTCGAACCAGATACCGTCAATATTGACCAGAATGTCAGTGCCGTAGGTGGCATTCGAGACAAGCAGCGACTTGTCGCCAACAAAGGTGAAGGTGTAATCGCTGAACTGACCGTCATAGACCACCTTGTTGGTTCCGCCGCCGCCGATCAGAATATCGTCGCCAAGACCGCCGTAAAGATCGTCCACACCGTCAAGACTGCGGATGATGTCCTTGCCGCCGGTGCCCCACAACGCATCATTGCCGTTCGTGCCCGTCAGGAGAGTGTAGTCCCCCGAACTGGTTGGCAGGTCTGCGGTATTGTACCAGGCAGCCTCGCCCTCGAACCAGATGCCGTCGATATTGACCAGCACATCCGTGCCATAGGTAGCGCTTGTGACCGTAACCGACTTGTCGCCGTTGAGAGTAAAGCTGTAATCCGCCAGTGAACCATCATAGACGGCCTTGTTGGTTCCACCGCCGCCAATCAGGATATCATTGCCCAGGCCGCCCTTCAGATCGTCCACACCATCAAGGCTGCGGATGATGTCCCTGCCCGTTGTTCCCAGCAACAGCGGAAGGCTGTCATCGCCATTGGTGCCAATGATCGTATTGTAGCCGCCCATTCCGGTTATGATATCTGCAAAATCGTACCAGGCCGCTTCACCCTCGAACCAGATGCCATCGACATTAGTCAGCACATCTGTTCCATACGTGGCACTCGAAACAAGCAACGACCCATCGCTGATGTAATTGAACGTGTAGTCGCTAAACTGGCCGTCATAGACAGCTTTGTTGGTTCCGCCGCCGCCAACGAGAATATCGTTGCCGAGGCCGCCTTTCATATCGTCTACGCCGTTAAGGCTGTGGATGATGTCTTTGCCATCGCTTCCGAGCAAAAGGGGAAGGGCGTCGTCTCCATCCGTGCCGAGGATCGCTTTGTAGCCACTTGCGCCGGCGGCAATATCCTCAAATGCGTACCAGGCGGATTCGCCATTGAACCAGATGCCGTCGATGTTGACGAGAATGTCTGTACCGTAAGCGGCACTCGAAACAAGCAGTGTCTTGGCGCCGACAATAGTGAAAGTGTAGTCGGAGAACTGACCGTCATAGACAGCCTTGTTGGTTCCGCCGCCGCCAACGAATATGTCGTTACCAAAACCACCATAGAGATCGTCTGTTCCGTCAAGGCTGCGGATGATGTCCTTGCCGGCAGTGGCCCACAATGAGTCGTCACCGTTCGTGCCTGTCAGTAGATTGTAGTCAGACTGAGGCGAACCCGCCCCGCCAGAACCCGGATATGTGAATGCCCCCGCCAGTCTTGAGCGTGTGAGCAGGTTGCCGCCATCGTCATAGGAGAAGGTCTCGGTGAGTGTGGCATCGCCCTGATTGGTGGCGGTGATCAGCTCGTCGCGGTCGTTATAGGTGTAGGTCCAGCTTTCCGCCGGGGTCAGGCCCGTGATTGCCGTGATGCGGCCCATCGCATCGCGGGTGTAGCTGTTGTTCATCAGAACCGTGGCATCGGCCTTGGTCGTCACGATCCCCGTCAGCCAGCGCCGCTGCGGCGAATAGGTAAAGTCCGTCGTCACACCATTGGCATAGGTGATCTGATCCGTCTGACCGTCCGCCTCATAGGTGATCGCGTTGATCAGCGACGGAATGCTCTTCAACCGGCCGTCATAGCCGTAGAGCCATGGCGAGGCGGCAGAACCGACGGCAACTAGATGCGGATCGTAAAGCTTCCAGATGGGAAGCTCGCCCTTGTCCTCGCCGATCATCGTCGTGTGCGTCGCCCCGTCGATCGTCACCCTGTTCTTGGCGACATTGCCCGACGGATGATAGTCGATCGCCCTTGAGGCATTGGCGTTTGAGGCCGATGTCAGCTGGCCCATATTGTAGTAGCCGGAGCGCTGTTCGTCATAGGTGTTGGTGGCAAGCACAGGATCCGACACAACGGGGCTGGCGATGGTGCGCGACAGCGGACGACCAATCGCGTCATAGCTCATCGCCGTCACTATGCCGCGCGCATCCGTCTGGGATGTCAGCCGTCCTGCCTGATCGTAGGCATAGGACCAGTTGCCAAGGTCCGGATCGCTGACCGACAGGCGGTTACCGGCAAGGTCGTATGTGTAGGACCAGACGGCACCGATATTGTCCTTGACGCCAATCAGGCGGTCGAAGGCATCGTAGGAATGCCATTCCTTTGTATTGGCTGTTTCCTTGTGGGAATAGATCACCTTGCCGCGGGTGCTGGTGACGGCCACCGACGTCCGGTTCAACTCATCGGTCAGCCGCACTGCCGTCAGCGGCACATTGCCCGCAACATTGCCCGCAGGAACCGCGTTGGAGAGAAGATAGGCCATGATTCGGAACTTGCCGTCAGGATGATAGGTTGACGTGATACGATCCGCCCAGTCGTAGCTGTGATCAGTCCAGTATTTCGTTTCTCCCAGTACCAGGGGCTGGCTGGTGCGCATTACGTTGTTGCGTGCATCATGCGCCACCCATGTACGGACAGAGCCCGTGTGGCAGTCCGGAAGACACTCAAGAGTTAAAAAGACCCGGCCGCGTCCATCGAAATATCTGTATTCCCGGGTCCAAATGTCGGCGATACCAGGCAATCTCTTCATGGTGCGCATCCGCTGCACAGTCGCCGGATTGCCCTCCTCCAAATACTCAACCCGCTCTTCGGCACCACTCACCGTGTTGACGTGATTGTAGTGCCGGCAAAAGACGTCCTGGCCGTAAGTATGCAGCACGTCGTTGAGGTCCGTCAGCGTCACAGGGACACCGCACACCGAAGAATAAGTCCGCGTTGTCTGCTGGCGGCTGTCGCCGCCGAAGTACAAGGCATTGCGTGTTGCTACCGGATAAAGATGAAAAGTCGCATCGTAATCCCATTCCGTCCGGTTGCCCTCGCCGTCAACCTCATGGGTCTTGTTGCCATAGGCATCATAGCCGTAGCTCATGGCCATCGAGGGCAGTGACGCATCCGACGAGCGCAGCACCGTGCGGCCCGTCACATGGCCCTTCGTCGGAGCAACGCCATGGGCTCCGCCGTCATAGGAGAGCTGTTCACGTGAGAGCAAAGCACCCGACGTTCCTGATCCCTCGTGGACCGAGACCGTCGACGGCATCGACAGGATGTAATCAGAGACGTTGGCGACGATACTGTTCACCTGTGTCGTCTCATCACCCGTCACACCCGTGCGGCCGAGCTTGCGTTCCTCGATCACATTGCCGTAGCCGTCATAGGAACGCTCAATACGTGTCGTCAGCGTGATCGCCGAACCGGACGTGGCATCGTTCTCGGTCAGTGCCGTCTCGGTCGCGGTCCTCAGCGCCGTGTACGGCTTGGTTGCGGTGTTGACCGTATA
>NZ_JBFRBB010000007.1:0-44771 GCF_040932035.1 Hoeflea sp. TYP-13 | reverse complement strand
CGTTCCTCCATGACACATGTCCTTCTCCACGGCATCAACACCTCCGGCAAAAACCAAAAGTGTTACCCATGTCTCCGGTACAAAACGTCACCCATGTCTCAGGTCGCTCATATTGAATATATTGAATTAATAGGCCCGCCATTTTGGCGGGCCTAATATTTTTGAGCTGTTTGTCGCCCCTTGCCGCTACTGCAAAACCAATATTCAGCTAAACCTATCCACAGCAAGCAGTTGTCGCCTTACTGAAATTGGGCGCTCATTTGTTCGGTGATCTGAGTTCGGGCCTGATGGCCTGTGTCGAGGCTGAATATGAAGATTTTTAAGTGGCATTGGTATGGCCCCTACAGCGGTCATAGCTCCAGCTGTAAGGCTGCCAATCAATCCAAACAGGATTAATTGTGAGCTTTCCAAAGTTGAATACTCCGTTTCCGATCGATTGGTCACCCACCAATGATCATGGGGCAACACGAAATCAGCCTCTTGGAATTCCTATGCAATGCTTTCCGGAGATATTTCATTGTTTCGTTATCTGGCATTTTCGAAACCTTTCACCTATCGACTTGCAATTATGATGATGGATACCAAGGCCCAAAATACATCAAATAGATGTGTATCAATGCAGTCTAACTGCAAATTGTCGCTTGGCGGTAGAACCAGAAACAAACGTGACACTGGTGTTTGGGGACCTGCTTTCACCGGGGAAAAACACCATGCGCCGGCCAATCATGCATCAGAAAATATCGGAATAATCGGTGAGTAGGCTCGCAAGGTGTACTGGGTTAATGTTGTTCGTCTCCGGGCAGTTGATCAGTGCAGCACAACTCTGAGAATCCGAGGCCCGGGATTGCATATTTCAAGATAGAACCGGACGTTGTCTCGTTGCTGTATTATTCCAAGGGCTTCGGTCACACCAAAACGCGCAAGGTGGAGGTGTAGATGGCTGCCATTTAGCTACTCGCCCAACTTGCCTGGCTGCCGGTATTCACCCGCGCTCGAATCCCTGGGTGGCCAAAGCAATGACTGTATGGTGTAGACCAGAATGGCCATGCCGATCGCGCCGACCAGAGCAATGGCGAAAAGAGCCAGCAGATCGATGGGACCGCCGATATCGCCAAATCCGGAATCGGTCATCATTTGTACAAATACGATAGCAAGCACAGCGCCGACTGGCATAGACAACTGGGCAAGCAGAAACTTTCGCCAGCTCACCGCCCGGTCTCGGATCAGCACATAGAGGTAAGCCAGGGTCACGATGGCGGCTATCGACACCATTGTCAAAAAAAGGCCTCGCCCGAACACTTCCTCAAGCACGGCGATGATGGTCGTAAAGCTCAGCTCCTTCATTCTTCAGCCTTCCTATGCTCGCCCGCGCAGCATCGCATTGTAGGTCGCCTTGAGGGCAATTTCCTTCATCAGCCAGCTGATCCAAAGTTCCTCCAGCGGCGCTATTATGCCCGGGAAGGACGGCACCAGATTGTTGTCGTAGTCGAACTCGATCAGCATCGCCCGGCCGACCCGGGTGATGAGCGGACAGGATGTGTAACCGTTGTATGTCTCGGTGCCCTCGCGCCCCTGAAGCGCGGCGACCAGGTGATCCTCGACCACGGGCACCTGCCATTTCACGCTGGCAGCGGTTTTTCCCTTGGGCACGCCTGCAACGTCGCCGAGCGCGAAGATCTCTGGAAATCGCCTGTGGCGCATGGTTGCATTGTCGGTTTCGACCCAGCCCTGGTCGGTCCACTTGTCCGCCCAGCTCAATCCGGACTGGCGTATGACGTCGGGCGCACGCTGCGGCGGGATCACGTGAATATAGTCGTAGTCGAGTTCACGCTCACCATCCGGGGTCGTAAAAACGGCACGCTTTTTACCCGCATCGATCGCCTTCAGGACATGCGAATACTCGGCGGCAATTCCCCTGTTCTGAAACAGCATCCGGATTTTCTCAGACACGATTGGAACACCGAACAGGCTGTCGTTGTTTGACATGTAGCGGATGTCGGTCTTGCCGGCATTGCCCGACCGGCGCGCGATATCGTCAATCAGAAAGGTATGCTTCAGCGGCGCGCCGGCACATTTCATTTCGGTTGACGGCCGCGTGAAGAGACCGACGCCGCCTGTTTCGCTGTATTGTCGCGCTGCCTGCCAGGTCTTTTGTGCATATTCTGAACCTGCATAGAGTGCGCCGATGCCTTGCGTTCCCACCAGATCAAGCGAAAATCCCTCGATCGCGTCGTGGTCCAGCACCAAACCGGTGGCAATGACGAGATAGTCGTATTCAAGCCTGGTCCCGCCATCAGTCGTGACGGTTCTGGCCTCCGGATCGATTTCGGTTGCCGATTCCTCGATCCAGTTTGCCGTTGCAGGCAGCCATTGCCGGGTTGACGAGACGACATATGCGGCGGGTTTCAGTCCCGCGGCAACCAACGAAAGTCCGGGTTGATAAAGATGTTGCCGTCTTGCATCAACGAGCGTGATGCGGGCGCCTTCGAGCCGCTCCGACAACCGGTTGGCCAACGCTGTTCCCGCAGCCCCCGCTCCGAGGATCACGATATTGGCCGAAGTCCTGACAGGTTGTGCCTGCACGGGTCGGCCGGCCGATTGCGCGGCTGCCAATCCGGCGCCAGCGATTGCCATGAAGTGCCTGCGGTTAAAAATCATCGGCTTCCTCCCATGCTATGATATGAAAGTGCCTGAGCCGGAATGACTGGTGCTTTCGTGATTAAATATCTTTGGCTGCGCCAGCATCCTGCTGTCTCCAATATATGTTTTTGTCGATCGATTGGATTGATGCGCGTCAATTGTGCAACGAATTGGTGTGCAGTCCGGTAGAATGCTTGCGTTTAGCGAAAAAGGCGCCCCAACGCTTTCAATGCATCATCGGCACGGCAACGTCGGTATTGTTGACAACAAATTTGGTCACGCCCCAGAACACCCTTTCGCGTCACAGCGGCAAGGACGTGCATATTCACGGGGTTCCTGATCACGCAGACGAACTGCAGCTGCATTATGAAAAGTCGGCCGGTCCCAATGGCGGTTCCTTTGAAATGATGATTTATCGCGGTGTCGAAATCACCAAGACCCAAGATGGCCATTGCTTTGCAGCCGGCCGCGTCTTCGCAACGGAGGCAGATGCCAAGCGCTATATTGTCGAAATCGAACGCGAAGTCTGACGCTTCGCCAGACCGCGGGGACAGTACGGACCTAAATCATTGTGCGATGCCGATAGGCAGGCTGCAGAACTGTTGACCCAGGATGCTGCGTGACGACCAGCCATTCAAAACAAGACCGGGTTCACTATAGGGGTGGTTTGCAGGTTATTGCCCTTGAACAGCGATACACTCTCCTGTTGCCGCAGAAAGGGTTTTTATGAACCTTGTTATACCCGGCACTTTGGGCAGTCTAGCAACGGGCATGATGACCGCTGTTGGCGCAATTCCTGTTTTGGCAGGCAGGAAGGTGTCACAACGGCTCAACGATGCCCTGTTGGGATTTGCGGCAGGCGTCATGCTGTCAGCATCATTTTAAGTATCGAGGCTTCAACCAGTCTTTATGGTGAAGGTCCCCTACCTGCACTTATCGCCGTTGCGGGGGTGCTCCTAGGGGTCGCCGCGATCTTCCTGCTCGATGAATATATACCCCACGAACACTTCATTTCAGGTCGTGAGGGTCCAATATCCGTTTCTCTCAAAAGGATTTGGTTGTTTGTTATTGCCATCACGATACACAACATTCCCGAGGGCCTGGCAGTTGGAATTGGCTTTGGCGGTGGCGATATCATAGCCGGCACGACACTGGCTGTAGGGATTGGCCTTCAAAATGCGCCGGAGGGCCTTGCAGTAGCCCTTGCACTTCAATCAGAAAGTTATTCGAGATCATACGCCTTTGTTGCAGCGTGTCTGACGGGTCTGGTTGAGCCAGTTGCCGGAATGATTGGAGCGGCTGCCGTTAGACTCTCACAGGTTCTCCCGCCATGGGGACTCACATTCGCCGCAGGCGCGATGATCTATGTGATCAGCCATGAGATTATTCCTGAAACGCACCGGCATGGTCACCAGAAGGCAGCAACTTTCGGTCTGACCATCGGACTGGTGCTCATGATGTTTCTCGACGTTACTTTTGGTTAAAGACAGCATGTTCGAGAAAACAGACTGGTAGCCGAACTACTCAAGTCGAAGTGAAACGAGCCGAAGAAGTCTGTCATCAGGATCCGCCCTCACGGTGAAGCCGAGTTCGTGACACATATCTAGCATTGTTGCATTTTCGCTTAGGACCTGTCCCCACAGTTCATGTATATCTTCAGCTTCGGCAAATTGAATGAGTCTTTGCATCAGCGCCCAGCCGATGCCGCGTCCCTTCATGTCGCTGCGTGTGATGACGGCAAACTCAGCGCGAACATGGTCGGGGTCGCAGGCCAGGCGTGACACACCCAACATTTCGTCCTTTGCTTCATCAATGGCGACGAACGCCATGGCACGGGCATAGTCTATCTGGGTCAAGCGCGCGATGAATTCAGGTGACAAGCTGCGCCGGCTGTTGAAAAGGCGCAGCCGAATATCACTCAACTGCATCTTTTCCATGAACAAGTCATAGTATCTTGCGTCATTTGGCTTGATCGGGCGCATAAGGATACGACCACCATCGCGCATCTCTTCGACTTTTTGCCACTGAGCCGGATAGGGCCGTATGGCAAAACGCGGGTTGTGTGTGCCCGGTTCCACCGCGCATTTCTTGACGGCAATGCGAGCATCCAGAGCGATAACGCCGTTCTCGTCAGCCAGGAGCGGGTTGATGTCAAGTTCCGTGATTTGCGGTAGATCGGCTATCAACTGGGAAACACGCATCAATGTAAGCGCGATCTCATTTAGGTCTGCCGGTGGTCGATCACGATAGCCCTGCAACAGTTTGTAAACTCTTGTTTCATCCATCAGATCATGCGCCAGCTTCAAGTCCAGCGGCGGCAATGCAATGGCCGTGTCTTTGATGACCTCAACGGCCGTACCGCCCGCTCCAAACAATATCACCGGACCAAAGGTCGGATCATCGTTGACGCCGATGATCAATTCATGAGCACCGGGGCGGCGGACCATTGGCTGGACCGTGAATCCCTCAATATGAACTTGCGGCATCGTCTTATGGATACGGCTTTGCATTTCTTCAGCAGCCGCATACGCAGCTTGCGCACTTGGAAGCCCCAAGACAACGCCGCCGACATCTGATTTGTGGGTAATTTGCTTCGACAGGATTTTGATCGCAAGTTCGCTTTGGCCACTGTCAATAAGCCTGCCGGCTTCCGTTTCCACTTCAGTCGGAGTCCTGGCAATGGCAGTCTCAACCGTCACAATGCCATAGGATGCCAAAATGCTCTTTGCTTCCGGTTCGGTAAGCAATTCACGATCTTGTTTCAATACTCGATTGATGATTGCGGCAGCGGAGGTGCGATCAGTCTTGAGTGCTTTAGGCACACTCTCAGGAACCTGCATCAATGCCCGTTGGTCTCTTGCATGACGGGTCAGATAGGTAAATCCCCGTACCGCATCCGCCGGTGTTTCATAAGTCGGAAGCCCGCTTGTCGACAGAAGTGTTCGGGCTTCAGTTGATGCGCTGTCGCCCAGCCAAGCAGCCAAAACGGACTTTGGACGACCCTTGGCCTTTTTGTACTTTGCTATCGCTCCCAGCGTGGCCCTTGCCGCTTCGACGCTGGACGCAAGCGCCGTGGGGCAGTTCATTACCAGAACACCGTCCACACCGGGGTCACTCAGCACAATCTCTGTTGCCGTTTCATAGCGATCTGGACTGGCGTCGCCAATGATGTCAACGGGATTGCCGCCCGACCACGTTGCGGGAAGCACCCGGTTGAGTTTACCAATTGTCTCGTCCGCAAGTGTTGCAAGTGTGCCGCCGAAATCGACAAGGCGGTCAACCGCCAGAACGCCCGCGCCACCACCGTTTGTCACGATGGCCAGGCGGTCTCCTGGGGGAGGTTTCATGCGGCTTAGCGCCTCCGCCGCATCAAACATGTCTTCGAGGTCAACAACCCGAAGGATTCCGGCCCGATGGAAAGCCGCGTTGTAAACGGCATCCGATCCGGCCAGGGCGCCCGTATGCGAGTGTGCGGCTTTGGCCGCTTCTTCATGTCTGCCGGATTTTATGACCACAACCGGCTTGATGCGGGCCGCGGCGCGAGCGGCCGACATGAATTTGCGCGCATCCGTTATCTGCTCGAGATACATCAATACCGCGCGTGTTCCGGTATCGTCGGCCAGGTAGTCCAGCATATCGCCCAAATCGACATCGGCCATATTTCCCATCGAAACCAGGTGAGAGAACCCGATTCCCTGACCGTTGGCCCAATCAAGAACCGCGCTGACGACCGCACCGGACTGTGAGATAAAGGCGAGATCGCCCTTAAGCGGCATCGCGTGGGCGAAGCTGGCGTTCAAGCCGACACCGGGCACCATGATCCCAAAACAGTTTGGGCCGATTACGCGCAGGCAATGGGGCTGCGCGGCGTCGAGCATTTGTTGCGTCAAATCATTCCCGCGCAATCCTGCTGTAATCACAACGACCGCTCTGGTGCCCCGATCTCCCAAATCCGCAACAATGCCTGGCACGAATTTCGGCGGTGTTGCTATCACCGCCAGGTCTGGCGCCTCGGGAAGTTCTCCAGCATCCTTGAAGCACTCGTGTCCGGCGAGTTGTCTGTGACGCGGGTTGACCGGCCAGACAGGCCCCGGGAAAGCACCGTTGATCAAATTATCCGTGATGGTCTTGCCGACGGATCCAATCTTGTCACTGGCTCCAAACACAGCCACGGATTTTGGAGAGAACATCAAGTCGAGATTGCGTACGGTCATGGTAGCTTTGGCTCCTGGTCCAAACCGTTCTCACGCCTTAATTGCAGCCCTGCTGCTTTTTGTCTGGTTGCTGCGGTTGATGAAGCAGGCGTGCACGGCTAACGCTGGTTTCAATAAAACTTCGACGCCCGGGTTGGCATTGCCATGTCGGCGTTGCGCCATGTTTGACTAGCCATTGCGATTGCCGCTTTGTTTACGTATCGCCGCATGCGGAACACCGTGTTGTTTCGATGGCCCGGTACAATCAAGGTTGAGCGGACCGGCCAATTCGCCGAGCGCAATCAGAATGCGCCTTAACAGGCCGGTTTCCTCACCGGGCATGCCTTCCTCAAGAGCAACCGCATCCTCAGACGCCTGATACTCCCAGCGGCGCAGCACCTCGATTTTCTGATCGACTGTGAGTTTTGTCGAATGAACCAATTCTTCCGGCGTCGAAAACACTCTCTCGGGCGCTGCCAGAGCGCGGTCATACAGTTTTTTCATGTCAGCGTTTGATCCTATCCTTGACTTGCAAATGTAAGACACACCGAGACGAAGAATGCGACTGGTATCACCTGAAGACTGCCGCAGCCAAGAATGGCACCAAACTATAGAAGCCGGGCGTAAGGCGATTTATCTTATGACCAACCTGAGCCGTTTTGTTGTGTTTTCAAAATTCCCTTGGTTCTTCCAGACCTGCGCTTTTCCTATCAAATATTTTCGTTGAATGATTTGATTGTCGTCAATGTAATACGTTTTAGTGTCCACTTGAGACAGTCCCCACAGCGCGGTTAGCGCAATCAGGCTAAATCGCCTGTGTTCCTTTTCTGCGAAGGGCAACGGATGTGTTGCGCCCACATAGATCAGTGCGCCGGCCGAAAGTGCTAGCACGGCAGCCAACGAATTCGCATCAATCCGATTGACAACCGGATAGGAAGCCAGTGTCCCCAGCGGCGGCGTTATCGCAGCTGCCGCCAGGGAAAGAATCCATGCATTTCTTTTTGAAAATCCGCCACGTATCAGCAGCATAAATGTGACGATGCCTTCGGGGAATTCGTGCAGGACCATGCCGATCGCTGCCTATATTCCGGTAACAACACTCACCTAGAAGGTTACGGAGTAAATCACGCCATCGATAAATGAATGAAACCCAATGCCAAGAAGAGGCACAAGACCGATTGCGTAACCGGCTGTCTCCGGTTTGTCACAAACGCATGCGGACAGGAAACGGTTGATCAGATGCATCAGCAGATATCCGATCAACAAATAGACGGGGGCGTTGGGTTTTCTGCAAATGCTGTCGGAGCAATATGCAAAAAGACACCGAAAAAAGGATACCGGCGGCAAAGCTAGCGAAGTAGGCGGTGCGATTTTGGCCCCACTGCTGGAACCTGCTGATGACGGCAATACCGGTTGTGGTTACAGATGCAGCCACAAGAGCTGCAAAGAGGGGCATCCAGAACTGATTATCCATGCAATCCTCCTGCAGCCGATATCTTCAGGCAGAACGCATCGCAAAAACCGCTGAGTGGGAAATGCAAACAAACAACAGGGAAGAGGTCGCAGGTTCATTTGAATGGCAAAGCGGACATCCCACTAGGCGATGCGAATTTGATCAACAACCTGCCGGACACCTGGAGCAGCCCATGCTGCTTTTTCAGCAAGCTCCCGCTCGTAGTGGGCTTTGACCTCACCTTCCAGCGTGACGCAATCACCCACGACGGTGACCTGAATATTCTTGGTTTCCAGATCCGCACTGCGGCGAAACGCGTCTTCGATTTCCTTTTTCACATTGTGGAGTATGGCCACCGTCTTAAGCTTGATGTGATTGGACATGCTCCTGACTGCACGGATGTTGCGGATGTGCTCCTCGATCTGATCGCGTTCATATTGCCAATCAACCTCGCCGGATAGCGTCACATGTCCACTGCTCACCGAGGCTTTAACGTCTTTGCCGGCTACGGGCAAATTCCATCTCAGAACGTGAGCGATATGTTCAGCAATGTCGCTGTCATCATGTCGCCTCTCTGTTGGCAGGTTGACTTCAATTTCGTCACCGACAGCCTTTACGCCTTTCACTCGTTTTGCTGCATCAGTGGCAGCCCATTTGGACGCATAGCTCTGGACATGTCCGGACAGCGTAATCGATCCATCGTAGGCAGTGACTCCGATATGGGCATGGTCCACCTTGGGATCCCATTGCAGTTCCTCGATTACAATCTTCTTTAATTGTGCATCGCTGAGCATCTGTCGTTCCTTTTGAACAAAACTTGCAGAAGCGCATACATATCTGATGTTTGCGTGAGCAAATTGAGTGGGATCAAAAATGACAAGTCAAAATCTCACGCACAAACCTGAAACCGTCAGACCTCAAGTGATTGACGCAGATCAAACAGTGGCCGCTTTTGATTGTTAGTGTTCACACCGGCCAAATAGGCCCGACTTATGCAAACAGACAGGGCGAATAAGATCATGGTGCAACAAACACAGTCCACGAACTTTTTTGGTTCAAACCTCGACGGGATCATGAAAGCGAACGCGCATAATGTGGAGGACCTTGCGCAGTCCTACAGCGCATTCCTCCAAAAACTTGGAAAGCTGAATGCCGAAACGATGAGCTTTTGTGCTGAACGATGGAAGGAGGAAATGGAAGTGCCCGCGAAGATCGCGCAATCCAAGGCACCCGAGGATTTGGCCGAGGTTTATTCTGGTTTCTTCCTCAAGATGTTCAACGACTACAGCGAGCAGGCCAAGCGCGTTATCGACACAATGGGCGAAATAGGCCTGGAGCAAGGCGTTTTGACACATGAGGAGGAAGCGGATTCTGCTCCCAAGGGATCCTCCAAGAAGTCGAATTAGCGCGATCACAATGACGATGGGACCGATCTGCTGCCGACCGGCGGTCCGGATGGACCAAACGCTCTGACGGCAGCGAGCAATCCTGCAGGCATGAGGCTAGTGTTGCAACTCCGATAATATTGCGGCGCAAAACCCTCGCATCACTGTTTGCAGGAATACTGAGGTCGTGGTTTTGCAGCAGTTATTCGTTCCGAATGTGGCCCAATGCGAAACCACCCCGCACCCAACAGGATCGAACGGGAACAGAATTGATGGCCTCTACCCACCCAGCGCCTTCCGGCAGCAAGCGAAAGCCTGCCAAGGGCGTCACTGGCGCTGGGGAAGCGCTTTTGGCTGGAAATGTTCAATGCGCGCAGCGCATACAAGATCAGACAAGTGGCTTTCCACCGCAATCCCATCAACTGGCAATCACACCGCATGTATTAGAGCGCGACTCGTTTGCGTCGACTGCCCTGCAGGAGGTGCTTGACCGGTCGTTGCGTGCAACGACAGCCCGGTTTACTGGGTCGGTTTCGCCGGCGGCGCTCGCCGGCGCGTTTCTTGACTGGTCTGTGCATCTTTCAACGCTGCCGGGAAAGCAGATGCGGCTTGGCGAAAAAGCTTTCCGCAAATGGCTGAGACTTGCCGGCTATGCTGGCCGGTGCATGTTTCGTCCAGACGATGTTGAACCATGCATAGAGCCGCTGTCCGAGGATCGTCGTTTTCGCCATCCGGCCTGGCAGAAATGGCCCTTTAACCTTATGCACCAATCCTTTCTGCTTAATCAGCAATGGTGGCACAACGCAACGACCAGCGTGCGCGGTGTCACGCAACAGCACGAAAATGTCGTCTCCTTCACAATGCGACAGATACTCGACATATATTCGCCTTCCAACTTCATCATGACCAACCCGGAGGTCTTGCGCCGAACATGGGAGGAAGGCGGCATGAACCTCATGCGTGGCTGGCAGTATTTTGCTGACGATTGGGAGCGCGCCGCAAGTGGCAAGAAGCCCGCGGGTGTCGACGCGTTTGAACTGGGCAAAGACCTCGCCGCCACGCCGGGCAAGGTCGTCTACCGCAATCGGCTGATTGAACTCATCCAATACGAACCGACAACCGACGAGGTCCGTCCGGAACCCATACTGATCGTGCCAGCATGGATCATGAAATACTACATTCTTGATCTGTCGCCCGAAAACTCGCTTGTTCGCTATCTGACCGCGCAGGGTTTTACCGTCTTTATCATTTCGTGGAAGAATCCAGAACCGGACGACCGTGATCTCGGAATGGATGATTACCGCACGCTCGGCGTGATGGACGCCATTGACGTCGTGTGCAAGGTGACTGAATGCCAGAAAGTCCACGCGCTCGGTTATTGCCTCGGTGGAACGCTTTTGTCGATCGCTGCGGCGGCTATGGCGCGTGACGGTGACGAGCGGCTTGCAACACTGTCACTGTTTGCCGCTCAAACCGATTTCACCGAGGCCGGAGAACTCATGCTGTTCGTCAATGAAAGCCAGGTCAGTTTTCTGGAGGATTTGATGTGGGAGCAAGGCTTCCTTGACACCAGCCAGATGGCCGGTGCCTTCCAGCTCCTGCGTTCCAATGACCTCATATGGTCGCGCGGCGTGCGCAACTATCTCATGGGAGAACGCCGCGAGATGAGCGATCTTATGGCTTGGAACGCTGACACCACACGCATGCCTTACCGGATGCACTCTGAATACCTGCGTCAGCTTTTTCTCGACAACGATCTCGCCGAAGGGCGTTACCAGGTTGGCGGAAAACCCGTGACGATCTCCGACATAAGAGCGCCGATATTAGCGGTTGGCACGGAAAAAGACCATGTCGCGCCCTGGCGCTCGGTCTACAAGCTTCACCTGCTGACCGATACGCAGGTCACATTCGTGCTGACCACCGGAGGTCACAATGCCGGCATCGTTTCGGAACCTGGCCATCCGCACCGCCGCTACCGTATCTCCAGCAAAGATCATGACGCATATTATGTCGATCCGGAGACATGGCTCGATTGCACTGAAACGAAGCAGGGCTCCTGGTGGCCTGAACTTGCAAACTGGTTGAAGGGCCGTTCAAGCGCTCCCATTTCCCCGCCGCCGATGGGCGCGCCGCAAGAAGGGCTTTCAGATGCGCCGGGTAGTTATGTTTTTATGCGTTGAAGGCAGTACACTTTCACACTGCCTCCATGATCGCTGCTGTTCTTCATCTTACAAGGATGCAGAAATCGTGAGCGTGCTAAATGTGCCGGGAAGAAGCATTACGCCAAACGGCAGTCGTCCGTTCTGTGAACCTTGTTGAAACGAGTCCTATAAATTGTGCAATTGTCGAAACGAAAACTGGCGTTCCTCTGTCTGGTAACGCCGTTTATCCTCAACGATTTGCTGTTCATTGCCGTTAGCGAGACATACGCTGTTTACCTGATTGATTACCTGGTCCGCGTGCTGGTCCTTGTTGTCTGTTTCACCTAGCCAGTCAGTCGAAAAATAGCCTTGGAAGCACCGGAAACGTCACTTCATTTTGGATGGCTGATTCCTGCGACGGTCCTGCTGGCTGTGCTCGGAGCAACGATCAATGATCTTGTAGAAGCACTGATTTCCGGATTCACTCATCTTGGAAAATTATACGCATTTAGTCACATTGATAATGACAAGCTCTACTTGCTGGATTTAACCGCAGGACCTTTTATGGTTGCATTCAGTGAGGAACTTGTTTTCAGAAAAATGGCATCGAGCTGGTTACGAGAAGCTGGTTATTCCACCCTGCAAATCGTGTTGATTTCTGCTTGGTTCTTTTCAATTGCGCATTGGGGAAGAGGTTTCGGGACTATGCTGTCCGCATTACTGATGGGATGCCTCTTTATGGTGGTATACCTAAAGATTGGTCGATTGTGGCCACCTGTTGCGGCGCATTGGATAATCGATTTCCAGGCATTTGGCCCTGGATATTGATTCCCTGCTGTAGGTTACCGTTTACAGAACAAAATAGTGCCCGGTGTATGGAGTGCACTTGGATGATTGCGCATAGACGGGTTTGGTTGCACTTGCGGCCGCATTGTTGCGCATGGAAGCCGCGGTGGATGCGACGGTTATCATGCGGCGCCACTGCCGCCGCCGTACCAGGAAAGCACGGCCGGTTTCGCAGCGCAGATCATCCGGTTTTATTTGTTAATTGAATACGCGTTTCACACGCTTGCCTATGCGAATCATTCGCTGCAACAATAAACTACCGTGTTGAAATGCGAACCTGGAGTATGAACAATACCTATTGTGACAATCTGATATGGATCACTTCCAACTATGAGAGAAAATGCTTTTCTGCCGATTGTATCGCGGGTTGACGTCCATGAGGATGTTGAATGATTGCACAACAAACATCTGGTTATTTCAGCCGGTCTATTCCCGGTTAGAAACGTCACGGTGAAGCAATGCCGGAATTGAATCCTGCCACATCGCTGAAAATCGATACGTCTGTCATACCGAAAAAGGATCAGTTCGCTTTTTGCCGGGACGGCCTGTTTGACCTGACCGGCATCGTCATGGAACGCGCCGGACCATCCGATGCACCGTTCCACCTGAAGATATCACATCACCAATCATCCGGAATCATGTTGAACAAATATGAGTTCGAGATGCCCTTCATCCTGAAACGCACGTACCAAAGTATGGCCCGCGTAGATCAGGAGTTCATCTGCATTCATTATCGCATAAAGGGTCGTGACACAGGCTGCTTTTTCCAGGGAGGTGAATGCCCCACCCGCCCCGGGAACATTCGTTATCATGATTTAACGCGGCAATATGTCGTCGATAGTCGGGGTCTTACCGGATTTACCCTATATATAGACAGGGCGCTCCTATTGGATCATATGCCGTCAATCGATCATCTGCACGGCGATCTTATGGCCGACAGCCCCGTGACCAGGGTCTTCAAAACCACTTTGCGCAGCGCCTTCGAGCAGTTCAAACATGCCAATGCGAGTGAAGCGGCCAGTCTGTCCGGTATCCTAACGGCCATTGCAATCGATGCAATAAAGCTGCAACGGATCAAGGATCTGGAAAGCAGCGAGATCGGACAAATGTCCGTTCTTCAGGCTGTCGTCAATCACATCAAGCAGAACTGTCACAAGCGTGATTGCACGCCGGAATCTATCGCAAAGGCGATCGGTGTGTCCCGCACTAAACTCTATCGGGTCAGCCAACCATTCGACACACCCATGGAGCTAGTGCGGCAGATCCGTTTAAGAAAGGCCGCTGAAGTGTTGAGAAAAGCGGCGGATACCAATATCGCCAACCTGGCCGACAGTGTCGGGTTTTCCGGGCGTCAGGCCTTCACAAGAGCATTTACGGCAGAATACGAGGTGTCACCGAAGGATTACCGTAAAGCCATGCGTTCGGCGGCTACTGCTACCCCGGTCAGGGACGGGCCTGTCGACATCATCTGGAAGAAGCTGGAGGAGTCTTTCAAGAACGCTCAGATTGCGTGAGCGCCGGATGCTTGCGTTTTACGGGTTCTCCACGGCTGAAGTCCCTATTTATCAGCAATCTGAATAAAATTCATATTCGCTGATTGGGCCACAAAAAGAGACGCAATGAGACAAAATTGGTACGAACGGCGACGCATCGGCCTCGCGGGGTGAAGGCCGAATAGGCTAAATTCGCCCGACGCAGACTTGGAAATTTTTGAGACTATTTTGAGGATTAACCCTGTTCCGCCGGAAATACACTCATGCATCAAACATTCAGAGGCATAACAGTTGTAACAGGACACGACTTCCGGGATGGCCTCGTTGATGCCAAAGGTTTTCAATCCCGCGGCGATCAGGCAGGGGTAACATCGAGTTTCAGATCGTTTGAATTACGTTTGCTCGGGGGGCAAAGAACATCAATGGAGAAGGGAGAGCGCTAACAGGCTCCCTTCTCCCTGCAGGGGGAAACGCGGCTGGCAAACCACAACGTTCGCCCAGGATTGTTGGTTGAGGCGCGTATCGACAATTTACTGCGTTGCTGGTGAACCGGATTTCCTCCTGCATCGACTTGTATAGCAATATTATCTTCCCGGCGGGGCGGGACGGACCACAGCCTGTCTCGAAATGTCCGTTTCCCTGGCCGCCCGAAGCCGCGTAGATACCCAATTAATCGCTCGGGGCAGCCTGATCCTCCCAGTCGAGCGAACCAATGGCAATATCGCCCACAGCCCAGCAGATATTTGCTAGGCCGAATGCAAGACCCTGCGGCGTGCCTGCGGCAAATGCCAGCGCGCCGGCTGCAAATCGCCACGGAAGCCGGGCCCACATGCTGGTTGCGAAGGGTTTGCTTTGCTTGACGGTCGATGGAATCCAGAACAGTGCCGGTGTGATAACCCTGACGCAAGCCAAGCTTACGACGGGATCGAGCCAGGCGGAAAAGGCCCTTGCAAGGACGCCGGTGGCAGGGTCGATGAAAACGTCCAGCCAGCTTTTCGGTCCGGTTCCCTGCGGGCTGCGCTGCAGATAGGCCGCGGTTTCGAAAATACCGCCCTGCCAGGTCAACAGGCCGGCGGCGGCAACGCAGGCACCGGTGCCAAGGCCGATACCGCTGTAAAGCAGCCCGGCCGCATCCCCAAGGGCGACATCCTGCGCCAGCTCGATTGCTCCGAATGCGCCGAGCGCCATGCCGCCCCAGGTGAGGGCAAGCCCGCCCGGTTTCATCAAAAACGGGTTGTTGCGGCTGATGCGCAACAGGGAGGAGCCGACGACAAAAGCGGCCGCAGCGTCGGTCAGCCAGCTTGTGTCGGCTGACAGCGTAAAAGCCAGGATCGCGAATGACAGGGCGATGGCACAGATATCGATGACGTTCAGGATAAAAGGACTGTTTCGGCGCTGCGCAATTGCCCTGATCACGGGAACGACGATGACGACGAGGCCAAGTGCGATTGTTATAAAGGCGTCGGGGTGCAGATCCGACAGCTCCAATACTTTGCCGATCGTGCCCAGGTCACGATTGGCCAGAACCGCATTGCTTTCCCCGACAAAACCGGCGAAGCCGCCCGAACCGGCTATCGCCGCAACGATATTGCCGATCTCGTAGCCCCAGAATTGCAGCTCGAGGCTATTGGATTTGACAAAGCGGCGCATGGATCCGCTCCATCATGCGGCGGTTTCATCGCCGGTCTTTTCTGAAGATGCGCCTCTGCGTCGTTCCCTCAGCCGCTGGATGGCGACGTAGAGAACCGGGATCATCAAGAGTCCGATGGTGCTGTCGATGATCATTCCGGCAAAAACGGGCAGACCGATTGATACCCGGCTGGACGATCCCGCCCCACTGGCGAAGACCAGCGGCAGAACGCCGATGATGAAGCACAGACCGGTCATGGTGACGGGCCTGAACCGTGTGTGCGCGGCGCTTATCGCGGCATCGACGATGCTGTCGCCCGCGTCTCGCCTGTTCCTGGAAAACTCGACCAGCATGATGGCCTTTTTGGCGGCAAGGCCGATGAGCAGCACGATGCCGATCTGCGCATAGATGTTGTTGTCCAAAAGACCGATGAAATAAAGCGGCAGCAAAGCACCGAAGACCGCGAATACGGTTGAGCACATGACTGAGATCGGCAGCGACCAGCTTTCATACTGGGCAACGAGGCACAGATAGGCAAAAGCGAAGGCGAGAAGAAAGATGTAAATGACAAACGAGCCGGCCTCGATTTCCTGCTGGGACATGCCTGTCCATTCTATACTGTAGCCCTTCGGCAGGGTTTTCGCGGCAATGTCCTCAAAAGCCTGGATACCCTGGCCGGTGCTGTAGCCGGTATTGGTCAGTCCCTGCACAGCGGCTGATCTGACAAGATTGTAGCGCGTGACGGCCTCGGGCCCGACGACCGGATCCGTATCGACCAGCGTACTGAGGGGTATCATGTCACCGGATGAGCCCCGCACATAGATATTGCCTATATCGTCCAGTGATTGGCGATAAGAGGCCTCGGCTGCCAGGATCACCCAGTAAATCTTGCCCTCGAGAAGGAAATTGTTGACGAACATGGAGCCGAGATTGGCCTGCAGGGCTGTGAAGATGTCGCTGACATTTACGCCCAGCGCCTCCGCTTTGTCTCGGTCGAGCGTAACCATATATTGCGGCGTTCCAGTCGAGAGCGCGCTGAAGACCCGGAGAAAGGTCGGATCCGCAGTTGCGGCGGAAAGTACGGCATTGGTAACCGAGCCGAGTTCTTCGACGGGGGCATTCAGATTGTCCTGAATCTGAGCTGAGATCCCGCCGGAGATCCCCAAGCCGTCAATCGGCGGCAAAGGAAAGACGAACGCCGTTGCATCCTGGACGGTCGCCAGCTTTTTGCCGAGCGCTCCAAGGATATTATACCACTGCGTCTGGCTGGTTTCGCGTTCGTCCCATGGGGCAAGGATGGCGATCAGCGTGACGTAGTTGGAGGCCTGGCCCGAGATGAGGCTAAAGCCCGCGACCGAGATCACGTCGGATACACCGTCGACTTCGTGCATCAGGCTCGTCATGGTTTTTGCGACCTCACCCGATCTTTGCAGCGACGCACCGTCGGGCAGTTGCGCGTTCACGAACAGCACGCCCTTGTCTTCAAGCGGGATGAAGCCCGTTGGCGTTTCGCGCAACAGGAATACCGTTCCGGCCAGTGCCGCAGCAAAAATGAGCAGGGAAATCGCCACATGGCGCACCATGATGCGCACCAGCCACACATAGCCGTCGCGTATCTTGTCCACCGCGAGGGGGATGAAGTGCAGGATGCCTGAGGACCTTCCGGTTTTCGGACGCAGCATGGTGGCACAGAGCACCGGCGCGAGGGTCAGGGCGTTGACAGCCGACAGGCTGAAGGCAAGGGTGATAGTCAGGGCGAATTGCAGATAGATGCGGCCGGTGATTCCGGGGAAAAAACAGACCGGCACGAACACTGCGAGCAACACGAAGGTCGTGGCGATGATCGGGCTGGTGACCTGATCCATCGCCTTAAGAGTTGCCTCACGCGGCGGAAGGCCTTCTTCCTCCATGATCCGTTCGGTGTTCTCGATGATGACGATCGAATCGTCCACCACAAGCGTAATAGCCAGAATGATACCGAAAAGAGTGATCAGGTTGGCGCTGAAGCCGATCAGAAAGAGGATTGCCATCGTGCCTAGAAGCGAAACCGGAATGGCGATGGCGGGAATGAGCACAGCCCGCCAGCTCAAAAGAAACAGAAAGACCACGGCAACAACGAGCGACGCCGTTATCGCCAGAGTGACAATGATCTCCTCGATGGCGGCCCGTACAGCCTTGGTGACATCATACAGCAGCTGATATTCGACGCCTTCAGGAAAATCCGCTTTCATCTGTTCCAGTCGGGCGTAGACGCTGGTGGCGACTTCCAATGCGTTTGCGCCGGGCGACTGATAGATGGCGATAGCAGTTGAGGGCTTGTTGTTGAGGGCTGCGTAAGCCGAATAGGACCGTGAACCCAGTTCAACCCGCGCGACATCGCTCAAGCGCACGAGCTGGCCTGCCGAATCGCCGGAAACGATGATGTTGCCGAATTCCTTCACAGTGCTGAGGAGGCCCTCGGCCTTGAGCGAGAACTGAAAATTGGTCTCGCCGGCAAAGGGCGGTCCGCCGACTTGGCCTGCCGTGGCCTGGACGTTCTGCGCCTGGATGGCATTTGAAATATCGGAGGCAGTGAGGCCAAGCGCCGTCATCTGGTCGGGGCGCATCCAGACGCGCATACTGTAGTCGAGCGGTCCGAATTGAGAAACACTGCCGACGCCGGGCAGTCGTGAAAGCGCGTCCTGCATATGGATGGATGCGTAGTTGCTCAGATAGATGGCGTCCCGGGATTCATCCGGCGAAACCAGATTGACGACCAGCAGCATGTTTGCGGATTGCTTCTTGGTGGAGACACCCTGCTTGGTGACCGCGCTCGGTAGCTGTGGCTGGGCGAGCGACACCCGGTTTTGCACGTTGACTGCGGCAATATCGGGATCGGTTCCTATCTCGAACGTGATCGTCAGTTGGTAGTTGCCGCTGTTGGAACTCGTCGAAGACATGTAAAGCATGTTGTCGACGCCGTTGACCTGATCCTCGATCGGTATGGCGACGGTCTTTTCTATCAGCCCTGCATCGGCGCCCGGATAGTTGGCGGTCACGACGATCTGCGGCGGCGTGACGTCCGGATATTCGGCAATCGGGATGAGGTAAATCGCAATGACGCCAACGAGGGATGTGATCAGCGAGATGACCAGTGCGAATTTCGGCCGGTCGATAAAGAACTTGGATAACATGACTGATGAGCCCGCCTATCCCTTGGTTTCGACCGGATTGACGACAACGCCGGGGTGAATTTTCTGAAGCCCCTGAACGACGACCTTTTCACCCTCTTCAAGCCCAGAGGAGACCTCCCAGACAGTACCCGCCTGCTTGCCGAGCTTGACGTCGCGGCGCTCGATCTTGTCGGCTGAATCGACCAGATAGACAAAATGGCCCTTGCTATCGAGCTGGACTGCCGACTGCGGCACGACGAGTGTCGACTTCGGTTGCGCGTCCTCTACGAACACGTTGACGAACTGTCCGGGGATGAGGATGTTTTTCGGATTGTCGAAAGTGGCGCGCACTTCGATCGTATCGCTGGCCTGCTCGACGGTCGTTCCCACGTAGCTGATCGATCCGGTTGAGGTATAAGGACTGCCGTCGGCCATTGTCAGCTTGATGTTCAGAGCGGCGCTGTCGTTGCCGATCAACCCTTTTTCCCGGTCCTCGATGAGGTCCTTTTCACCCATGTAGAAGCTGACATAGATCGGATCGACACTGGTTATGGTGGCCAGCGTTCCGGTGTTGGTGTTCACCAGATTGCCGACATCGACGCTGGTTTTGCTGATCCTGCCGTCAATCGGCGCGTAGATGTCGGTGTAGCCGAGATTGATATTTGCCGTATCGAGGCTAGCCTGGGCTTCGCCGACGCTTGCCTCGTTCGAGCCGACCGTGGCCTCGGCGCTGTCATAGTCCGATTGCGCGACGTCCCCCTTTTCAAGGAGGATTTTCTGTCTTCCGAGTTCGACCTTGGAGTTCTTCAAGGTCGCCTGAGCGCCCTCGAGCTGCGCCTTGGAACTGGCGACACTGGCTTGGTACAGGCCTTTTTCGATCACGAAGAGCAGATCGCCTTTCTTGACGAGGCCGCCTTCCTGAAAATTACGTTTTTCAAGGACGCCCTCAACGCGGGCTTCAAGGTTGACGGTGCTGACCGCCTGTATCCGGCCGACATAGCGGCCCCGGTTTCCGGTTTCCTGGCTCTTTACCGTTGCCACCGTCACATTCGGCTTGCTGGCCTGCGTTTCTTGCGCAGCCGCCGCACCAGCCATCAACGTTACTGTAAACACAACGCATAGACTTGCAATTAACCTCATTTGACCCACCCGATTGAATCCTCTCGAACAATCTGGCCCATAAGGTGCCAAAAGGGAAGTGAGTTGCTGTCTCTATCCTTCTTTCGAGCCAAGGTTTTACTGGGTTATATTCTAGATACCCAGCCGGTCTGCAAGTGAATGCCAGCGTAAAACAACAGGTATGAACCAAGGCGTTCCCGTGTAAAGCGGGTGCGATCTGAAATCCAGTCCGTCCAGTGCAGTCTTACCGTCCTTTGATCCGAGCATTTTCAATGCGACCTTGTTGCCGAAATAGTTGGCGCGGCCAACGCCCGAGCCGCAATATCCCATGGCGTAGTGGATGCCATCGTGCTCGCCGACATGGGGCGCGTGATCGAATGTGTAGGCCACTGTTCCGGACCAGGCATGGGTGATGTTTACGCCCGAAAGCTGCGGGAATATCCGCGTCATCAGGCGTGTCAGATCCGCGACATAATTGTCGGGCCTGTCCGCGAGATCAAAGGCGCGACCGCCGAAGATCAGGCGCTTTCCATCGGGCGAGGGGCGGTAGTAAATCACCAGCCGGGATGAATCACCAAAGCCGCGCCCCCTTGGTGACAGGTCCGTGATTACATCGGGGTCAAGCTCGTTCGTTGCGATGATAGCGGAGCGAAGAGGCACCAACCGCCGGCGGAAAAACCCGAGTTCCGGTCCGGTGTAACCGTTTGTTGCGATCAGCACCTGTCTTGCGCGTAGCTGCCGGTCGCCGATGCGGGCTGCAAATCCGTCGCCGTCCCGTTGAAGACCGGTCAGGCGCGCGGGAGCGAAGACCCCGGCGCCGGCTTCCCGTGCCCGGTTGCACAGGCCAATGGCAAGTTTGGCCGGTTGCAGATGCCCGTCATCTGGGAAAACAACGCCGCCATGATAGTAATCGCTGCCGATTTCCCGATGCTGTTCGGATTTCGGCACCGGCGTGAACCGCAATCCGACGGATTTATGCAGGCTTTCCGCTTCACGCAGCAGGGCATCATAGGCCTTGGGCCGCATGGCGCCGCGAAACCGGCCCTCGGGCCTGAGACCGCAGTCGATGCCTTCCCTTTCGATGAGGTCCTTGAGGAAAACCAAACTGTCCATGGATTCGCGAAGGATCGCGTTGGCCTTTTGCTCGCCATAGGCTGCCGTCAATCCGGCAAGGCCGAGTTTGTGAAACGAAGGGCCGATCAGGCCTCCGTTTCTTGCCGAGCAACCGTAACCCGGCATTTCCGCATCGATGACCACGACCTGCCGGCCGCCACGCGCAAGCGTCATGGCGGCTGACAGGCCGCTGTACCCGGCTCCGACGACCAGAACTTCGGTTTTTTCCGGCAGGCCGTCCGGGTTTTGCGCAAGCCGCTGCTCTTCAAGGTCTGCATCATCCCACCAGAAAGGCCGGTGTTTGAATTTTCCCATGAAGCCACATCCAGTTTCCGGCCCTGCCAAAAGCGCGGCCGCTCATTTAAATTGGTATAATCGGTTTTTGTTTCTTGCAACCGCACGCAACGCCGCAGATTATCTGGTTCGTCGGTCAACGGCGGCTCAATTCTCCCGCCCTATGCGTAATTTTGGCGACTTTTCCGGAAAGAGGCCGGAGCGGAAGCGTTGCAACACGAATTGCAGCAAAAGGCCGATCAAAAGCATGCGGATATAGGAGGAGCGCGTCGCCCAGTCCGGAGGCAGCTGCTGCGTGACGACCTCGGTCAGCGACCAGATCGCCCAGATCGCGAGCGCGCCGGCGATGGCGCCGATATTGTTGCCGGAGCCGCCGGCAATCAGCATCACCCAGGCAAGAAACGTGATCAGCAGCGGCTCGGTGGCGTCGGGGCTGAAGAACTTGAAGTAGTGCGCGCTGAGTGCGCCGGCGACACCCATGAAGATGGAGCCGACGACAAAGGTTTCGGTGCGGAAGCGCTGGACATCCTTGCCGATGGATGCGGCCGCTTCCTCATTGTCGCGGATTGCCCGCATGACGCGCCCCCAAGGGCTCTGCTGGAGACGGCGCGCCACAAGAAAGGTCACCAGGACGACAAGCCAGACGAAGACGACAAAGACAACCTCGGCGGCACGACCCGAATAAAAGGCTTCCAGCGGGCGGGGAATTCTTGAGATGCCGAGACTGCCGTTTGTCAGCCATTCCTCGTTGATGATGGCGAGACGAATGATCTCGGCAATGCCGATGGAGGCCATTGCCAGATAATCCGCCTTCAGCCGCACGCAGATGCGGGCGATCGCCCATCCAACGATGCCGGACGCAAGCCCCGCGCAGATGAGGCCAACGACAATCGGCAGGTCGAAGCCGCCGAGATGAGCAGTGGATCGCGCCGATGTCAAAATGGCTCCGGTATAGGCGCCGACGGCGTAGAAGCCTGCAATGCCGGCGTTGAAAAGGCCGCCGAAACCCCATTGCATGTTGAGCGCCAGGCACAGGATTGCATAGATCCCGCCCATTGTGAGGAAGGCGACGAGATAAAAGGCGATGCCGGGAAGCTCCATTACATCAGCCTCCCTCTGAAAAGGCCCTGTGGCCGGAAAATCAGGATCAGGACCATAATCACGAAGGCGACCGCGCTCTTGTAACTCGGGGCAATCAGGCTGTCGCCGAAGAAGGGATAGGTGCAGGCTTCTTCGGCAATGCCGATGATCAGCCCGCCGACGATGGCGCCAAGCGGCTTGCCGATCCCGCCGAGAAGCGCTGCCGCGAACATAGGCAAAAGCAGGTTCCAGCCGAGATTGGTATGAACGTCCGTGTCGAGGCCGACGAATACGCCGGCAATGGCGGCCAGTGCCGCCCCGATGATCCAGGTCCAGCGGATTACCCGTTCAGTATCGAGACCGGCAACGGCGGCTAGATCAGGATCATCCGCCACCGCCCGCATGGATTTGCCGAGCCGGGTGTGATTGAGGAAATAATGCAGCGCCACGGTCAGGACGGCGGTAGCGACGATGATCTGGATATGGCGTGTTGCCACCCGAAACGTATCGAGGAAAATCATCGGCTTCTGAAAACCGGTCATGTAAACCTGGCTGTCGGTTCCCCAGACGGTTTGAACGATGGAGCGCAGGATCAGCGCGACGCCGAAGGAGGCAATCACTGTGTAGATCGTCGGCAGGTCGCGCAGCGGTTTGTAAAACAGCTTGTCGGCCACAAGCGCCACAAGGCAGGTCACAACAATGGCGACGGGAATGGCAGCAAGGGCAGGAATACCGAGCACCCAGACAGCGGTCAGTGCGGCGTAGGCGCCGACCGTCATCAGATCGCCGTGGGCGAAATGCGCAAACCGCAGAATCCCGAAGATCATCGAAACGCCGACCGCGCCGAGCGCATAGATGCTGCCGAGGGTTATGCCGGGAATGAGGTAGAAATTGATGAAATCGATCACGGCGCCATGCCTCCGCCAAGGAAGGACCGCCTGACCTCGTCATCGGCGAGAAGTTCCGCGCCGGTCCCCTCATAGGCATTTTCGCCGTTGACGAGGACATAGGCATAATCGGCGATGCGAAGCGCCTGTTTGGCGTTCTGCTCGACCATCAGGATCGACACGCCGCTGTCGCGCACCTGCTGGAGGAGGTCGAAGATCACTTCGAGATAGGCCGGGGAAAGACCGGCGGTGGGCTCGTCCAGAAGGATGAGTTTCGGATCGCTCATCAGCGCGCGTCCGACGGCAACCATCTGGCGCTGGCCGCCGGAAAGCTGGCCTGCCTGCTGCCGCAGTTTGTCTTTCAGGTCGGGAAAGAGGTCGAGGATCTTTGCCTTTGTGGCTGCGGCGTCCGGAGGTGGAGCTGCGAAGGTGCCGACGTCGAGATTTTCGTCGACGCTGAGCGAGGGAAACACATTGTGGGTCTGAGGCACCGCCGAGATGCCGAGTGGTACAAGGTCGGCTGTCCTGGCGTTGAAGATCGATGTGCCGTCGAAGGCGATTTCGCCCGAGAAGTGCTGGTTGAGCCCGAAAACCGCCTTCAGCAGCGTCGACTTGCCGGCGCCGTTCGGGCCGATGATCGTAACAATCCGCTGGCGGATGACGTGCATGTTGATGTCTTTGATGATCGGCATCTTCCCATAGCCGGCACTGACATCGCGCACATCGAGAACCCGGTCCGTCATGATGCGTCCTGATATCTGCCGCCGCCGAAATAGGCTTCGATCACGCGTTCGTCCCGGCGCACCTCGTCAACTGTTCCGGTCATCAGCAACTCGCCCTGCGCCATGACGATCACGCCGTCGCAAAGGCGGGAGACAAAATCGAGATCGTGCTCAATCAGGCAGAACGTGTAGCCGGACTGTTCGTTGAGTTGCTTGATCTTGTCGGCAATCTTGCCGAGGAGGGTCCGGTTAACGCCGGCGCCGATCTCGTCGAGCAGGATGATCTTGGGTTCCTGCATCAGGGCGCGGCCGAGTTCCAGAAGCTTCTTCTGCCCGCCGGAAAGGTTGCCTGCGAGTTCGCCCGCGAGCTGCGCGATTTCCAGAAATTCCAGAGTGCCGATCGCCTTGTCATAGGCTTCGCGCTCTTGGCCAAGGCAGCGCGACGGGCGGAAGACCGCGTTGAATATGCCTTCGCCGACATCGTTGTTTGCCGCAACCATGAGGTTCTCGATGACGGTCATGCGGCCAAATTCATGGGCAAGCTGAAAGGTGCGGCTCAGACCTTTGGCCTGGCGCCTGTAGGCCGGCAAAGCGGTCACGTCCTCGCCGTCAAGAAAGACGCGGCCGAGGGTCGGGGTGAGCAGGCCGGCGATGACATTGAACGCCGTCGTCTTGCCGGCGCCATTGGGACCGATCAGGCCGGTGATGCGGCCCGCCGGAAGGTCGAAACTGCATGCGCGAACAGCATCCAGTCCGCCAAAGCGCATGGTAATGTCGTCAAACTGAATGCGGGGAACCTGTGTCATGGAAAAAACCAGCCGCCCCGGAGCAACTGTCCGGGGCGGCTGTATTTTCGATTATTCAAAGACGGCGATTTGCTTGTAGCTGTCGCCATCGACAACAAACTTGCCGATGAAGCCGGCGACGTCGCCATTGCCGTCGAATTCATGGCTGCCGGCTGCGCCTTCGTAGTTAATGTCCTTGCCTTCGCCGATCAGCTTGACAGCCTTGGCCCACTCGCCGGGACCAACCACCTCGCCCGGAGCGTTTGCCACTTCGCGCAGCGCCGCCTTGACGGCTTCGCGGTCGGTGGAGCCGGCCTTTTCGATGGCCAGCGCGATCAGCATGGTGGCATCGTAGGTCTGGTCGACAAACGGTTTGTCGGAGCCTTCGCCATAGGTCTCGTCGAAACGCTTGTGCAGGGCGTCCGCCACAGCATTTTCGGCCGGCGACGTTGGAGACGAGAAGAAGGACGTGGAGAGCGCCTCGGGGCCGACTTGCTCGATCAGCAGATCGTCACGCAGGCCGTCCGTGCCGATGAAGCGGTCGAAGAACCCGTTTTCAAGCGATTGCTTGACGATCTTTGCGCCGCTGCCGCCGGCATAGGCGATCACCACAAGCGCATCCGCGCCGCTCGAGGCTAGCGTTGCGAGTTCGCCGCGATAGGAGTTCTTCTTGTCCTCGTGTTTTTCGAAAGCGGTGACGGTCCCGCCCTTGTCTTCAAATGCTTTTTTGAATGTGTTGGCGATGCCAACGCCGTAATCGTTGTTCACATAGGCAACGGCAACCTTATTGATGCCCTCGTCCAGCACGATATTGGCAAGCACCTGACCCTGATAATTGTCGCTTGGCACGATGCGGTAGAGATAATCATTGTCCTCGATATCCGTCACTGCCGGCGATGTGGCGGTGGGGGAAACCTGAAGAACATTGTTGGGAATCGACACGGCGTTGGCCGAAGCGATGGTCGCGCCGGAGGACAATGCACCCATGATGGCGGCGACGTTCTCGAGATTGACCAGTTTTGAAGCAGCGTCCACCGAGGGCTGTGCGGCTGCCTGGCCGTCGGCGACCACAAGCACGAAATTCTGTCCGCCGAGGATGCCGCCACCGGCATTGACATCGGCTTCGGCAAGTTTGGCGGCATTCAGTATCGGCGGTATGAAATTCGCCAACGGGCCGGTTATGCCCATCAGGGCGCCGACCTTGACGTCATCGGCAAGAGCCGCGCCGGTCGGTGCGGCGATCAAGGCCGCAATTGCTGCTGCAAGGACTGATTTCTTCATTTTCTTCTCCCTCTGTTGCCGGTTTCGCGCCGGCTTTTTGGTGGCCTGTTATTGATCTTATTTCCTGTGACGGCTCACCGTTCTAAACCGATACATTCTCGTATTTCGGATCTCTCCAGATTTCGGTTTCCAATATGTCATGCAGCCGCCGCACCGCTTCATGGATGTCCTGGTGGGTCAGCGCCGTCGGGCTGATACCGAAACGGATGGAATCGGGTTTGCGAAACGATGCAACGACCTTCTTGTCGATCAAGGCTTCGACGACACGTCCCGCTCCGGGCGCGCGGAAGCTGACATGGCCTCCGCGCCGGTCATAGTTAGCTGGCGAGGTTACTTCCACGCCAAGTTTTCCACACATCGTCTCAAGTGCCCGCACGAAGAATTCGCTCAAGGATCTGTGGCGTGCCCAGATGTCGCCCGGTTCGTATTTTTCATAGATATCCGCAGCGCAGCGGGCAATTGCGTTGGCGCCCACCATGGGCGTTCCCGATATGAAGCGCTTGATTCCGGTGTGCGGCTCGTAATTGCCGGAAAAAGCGTAGATATCGGCATGGCCCATCCAGCCGCACATGGGCGGCCAGGCCCTTTCTGCCAGATCCGGACGCACATAGATGTAGGCCGGACCGCCAGGACCGGTGCTCAGATATTTGTAGCCGCAGCCGACGATGTAGTCCGCATTGCTGCCACGGGCATCGATCGGCACCGCGCCGGCGGAATGCGAGACATCCCAAAGGACGAGCGCGCCTTTTTCGTGCGCAGCCGCATTGATCTTCTCCATGTCCCAGCGGATGCCGGATTTGTAGCCGACATGGCTGAAGGAGCCCAGGACGACGGTGTCGTCCATCGCTGCGATTGCTTCTTCTTCCGTGTCGACATGACGGATTTCGACAGGCCGGTCGCAGAAGCGCTCAAAGCCCTGCAGCACATGAAGGTCAGTCGGGAAGTTTTCAGCCTGGGTAACGATCGTCGCGCGATCCTTGTTGACGGCAAGGGCATGGCCGGTCGCCTTGTAGAGGTTGACTGTCGTGTTATCGCAAACGACCACTTCGCCCGGGCCGGCGCCGATCATGGGTGCGATCCGGTCGCCCAAAATGGCCGGCATGTCGACCCAGTCGCGTTCCGCCCAGCCCCGCCGCCGCAGATTGACCCAATCGTCCATCAGGTCGCTGGCAGCCTTGCGAGCAGTCTTCGGCGCGGGGCCGACAGAATTGGCGTCAAAGAAAATCCAGCCCTTGGGCTGTTCATAATGGGCGCAGATGGAGGAAATCCGGTCGCCGGCATCGAGCGTGCGTGCTTCCTGCGCCAGATCTGCCTTGTCCAACATCATGCCGGTCTCCATCCCTCGCAGGAAAAGTTTCATATTTGAAATATCCTGTCAACACGCTCGCGCAAGGTTTGGCGGGCAATTGTGTCTTTCTACGCAAGGCGCGTTTGGAAAACTGCTTATTTTCAGGGCATTTTTGAGGAATATTTTCAAATTCGAAACAAGCCATCTCCAGGAAAGCCGGTTTGAGCAGCGTCTCCGCATTGCAAAAATATTTCATATATGCAATATCGATGGTTGGGATACGGAACGAAAATCAACATGGCAAAGCAAAGAATGCAGCCAGGGCATGCGCCAAAATGATTGACGGCAGCAAGGTCCGTCTGGCGGTTGACATCGGTGGAACCTTTACCGATGTCGTGCTTGAAATCGGCGCGGATCGGTACAGCACGAAAATTCTGACTGATGCAGGCAAACCCGAGCAGGGGCTGATGCGCGGCGTCGATGGCCTGCTTACCGAAACCGGTGTGGAGCCGGGTGCGATTGACCTCTTTGTTCACGGTACAACACTTGCCACCAACGCGCTGATCGAACGCAAAGGCGCAAAAACCGCCTTCATCACCACTGCCGGTTTCGAGGACATTCTCGAGCTCGGATATGAAAAGCGCTTCGACCACTACGACCTCATGATCGACATGCCGCCCGCCATCGTGCCTCAGGAATTGCGGTTCGGCGTTAAGGAGCGGCTGGCATCCGACGGTTCCGTGCTGCAGGACCTGGACGAGGCATCGATTGTCGGGATCGCAGACAAGATCAAAACGTTGAACGTCGAGGCCGTCGCCATCGGGTTTCTGCACGGTTATGCCCATTCCGAGCATGAGCGTCGGGTGGCCGACATCCTGCGCGAACATATCGATGAGAAGGTAACGATCTGTCTTTCCCACGAGGTATGCCCGCAGGTGCGTGAATATGAGCGTTTTTCGACGACCTGCGCCAATGCCTGCGTGCGGCCGCTGATCTCAGGGTATCTTACAAGATTGAACGATGCCCTGACCGATCGGGGCATTGACGCGCCGCTTTTTCTGATGATGTCGGGTGGCGGCTTGACGACGCTTGAAAGTGCCGCCCGCTTTCCAATCCGGCTGGTTGAATCCGGACCCGCCGGAGGTGCGATCCTCGCGGGTCACATTGCCCAATCGGGCGGCTATGACGAGGTGGTGTCCTTCGACATGGGTGGCACCACGGCCAAGATTTGTCTGATCGGCGGCGGCGAGCCGGAGCGGGCACGCCGTTTCGAAATCGCCAGGGCCTATCGCGACATCAAGGGCTCCGGCTGGCCGGTGCGAATTCCGGTGATTGAAATGGTGGAGATCGGCGCGGGCGGCGGCTCCATCGCAAGGGTCGATTCCCTGAACCGTATTACCGTCGGCCCGGACAGTTCCGGCTCGGAGCCGGGGCCGGTCTGTTACGGACGGGGCGGCAGGCAGGCAACGGTGACGGATGCGAACCTCGTCATCGGACGGATCGATCCGGCCTATTTTGCCGGCGGCAAGATCGTACTCGACACGCCGGCGGCCGAAACCGCGCTGAACGATCAGATCGGCAAACCGCTCGGACTTGACAGTCACTGGCCTGCGGTGGGCGTCAACGAGATCGTCGAGGAGAATATGGCGAACGCCGCCCGCGTTCACGCCATTGAACGCGGCAAGGACATATCCCGCTGCACCATGATCGCCTTCGGGGGCGGTGCGCCGCTGCATCTTTGCCGTCTGGCAGAAAAGCTCGGCATATCCAAGATGGTCGTGCCGAGCGGTGCGGGTGTGGGCTCGGCCATCGGGTTTTTACGCGCGCCGATCTCCTACGAGGTCACCCGCAGCAGCACCATGGTGCTCGACCGGTTTGAAGCCGAAGAGGCCAATCGGATCATCCGGCAGATGGAAGAGGAGGCGATGGAAATTGTCGAACCCGCATCCATGGGCAGCGCGGTGTCGATCAGACGCATTGTCGATATCCGCTATGCCGGACAGGGGCATGAAATCCAGGTCATGCTGCCCGATGGTGTGCTTGCGGACGACCATGGCCCGCAAATCCACCAAACGTTCGAGGAGCTGTACAAATCCGTCTACGGCCTGACCCTCGAGGATGTTCCTTCCGAAATCGTCACCTGGTCGGTCACCGCCGAATGCAATCTGGACAGCGCCAACAACCCGCCGACCATTCAGATGCCTGAAGGCGATGCAAACCCCAAAGGCACTCGCACCTTGTTTGACGGCCCCACGGGAAAATTGCTCGAAACGCCGGTTTACTGGCGGTTCGATCTTGGCCGGGGGCAGAATATTGCCGGGCCGGCCATTATTGCCGAGCACGAAACTTCGACAATCGTCACATCAACCTTTGGAGCAGCGGTTGGCCCGGATGGCTCGATTGTTCTTGAGCGCAAGGAGGCCGGCACATGAGCAATGCAGCCCTTGAAGGCATCCAGACGCAGGTCATGTGGAACCGGTTGATTGCCGTTGTCGAGGAACAGGCACAATCGCTGCTGCGAACAGCGTTCGGCTCGGTGGCGCGCGAGGCTGGCGACCTCTCCGCCGGGGTCTACGATCTCTCCGGCGCAATGCTGGCGCAGGCTGTGACCGGCACGCCCGGTCACGTAAATACGATGGCCAACGCCGTCGCGCACTTTCTGGAGCGTTTCCCGGTCCAATCCCTTTCGCCTGGCGATGTGCTGATTACAAACGATCCCTGGATGGGCACCGGGCACCTTTTCGATTTTGTCGTTGTTACCCCCGCCTTTTTGGGAGAGCGGCCAGTCGGTCTTTTTGCATCGACCTGCCATGTCATCGACGTCGGGGGGCTCGGCTTTTCCGCCGATGCCAATTCCGTCTTCGAAGAGGGCACGCTGATCCCGCATATGTATTTGCGCAAGGGCGGTGCACTCAACGAGGATCTTCTGTCGATCATTGCCGCCAATACCCGCAATCCGGTGGAGGTGCGCGGCGATCTCATGTCACTGGTGAGTGCCAACGACACCGGCGTCAACCGGCTCATCGACATGATGACAGAGTTCGGCCTGCAATCGCTTCAGCCGCTTGCCGACCACATATTGGAGACGTCCCGAAATGCGACCCGACAGGCGATCCGGGGACTGCCGGATGGCGTGTTTGCATACGACCTGCCGCTTGACGGCTATGAAGCGCCAATCATCATCAGGACCCGGCTGGTGATCGAGGGCGATAACATCACAATCGATTTTTCCGGCAGTTCACCTGCCTCCAATTACGGCATCAATTCGCCGCGCACCTACAGCCAGGCCTATGTTGTGTTCGGGTTAAAGGCGGTGGTGGCGCCGCATGTGCCGAACAATGCCGGATCACTTGACTGTTTCGGCCTCGTCAGCGAACCGGGAACCTGTGTCGATCCGCTGCCTCCGAGCCCTGTGACCGCACGGCACGTCATCGGGCAAATGCTGCCCGATGCCGTATTCGGCTGTCTGGCGCAGGCGTTGCCGGACCGTGTCCAGGCAGAAAGCGCCGGCAGTATCTGGGTGCTGGCGATGGCTTCGGCCCACGGACGGGCGCCGCATGAGCACGTCGGCGACACGACACGCTTCAATGTCATGAACGTCGCCATTGGTGGTATCGGAGCGCGACCCGGCAAGGACGGCCTGTCGGCAATGGCCTTCCCGAGCGGCGTTGGCTCGATCCCGGTCGAGATAACCGAAAACCAGTGCCCCTTATGGTTCAAGCGAAAGAAAATACTGCGTGAATCGGGTGGGCGCGGAAAGTGGCGCGGCGGGCATGGGCAGGTGATCGAGATCGCCAATCGCGAGCCGGCACCCTTTACCGTATCGGGCGCGACCTTCGACCGTATGAACCATCCCGCGCGGGGGCGTGCGGGCGGCGAAGCCGGAGATCCGGGCCGCGCCATGCTCGGTTCGGGCGGCAATTTGGAAGGCAAAGGCGTGCATCTTATTCCCGAAGGCGACAGTCTGGTCGTAGAGTTGCCCGGCGGCGGCGGATTTGGTTCAACCGACGCAGATGATCAGGCAAGGAGAGTTGTTGATGACTAAACGGCAGGAAAAGAGGCCGGTCTTTCAGGATCTGCATATCGGATCCAAGCTCAAGGCTTTCCGGCGTGCCAAGTCGCTGTCCCTCAGTGAACTGGCCAAGCTCACCAATATTTCCGAAGCGACGCTGTCGAGGGTGGAAAATGAGCAGACCCCGGTGAGTGCGCATAATCTCTATATCCTCAGCCAGGTGCTTGGCGTCGACATCACCGCCTTTTTGGGGGAATCGGCGAACCCTATCCGCAACGGCGTACGCTCGATCAGCCGCAAATCAGATCAGTCGCCGGTCGAGACCGCCCGTTATCTGACCGATGTCCTGTGCACGGATCTTGCAAACAAGAAGATGCACCCGGCGGTTAATACCGTCGAAAAAAGATCCGTGGCAGAGGTCGGCGGTTTGGCCAGCCACCCTGGCGAGGAGTTCCTCTACGTCGTTTCCGGCAAGCTGGTTCTGCACACGGATTTTTATGCGCCGCTTCTTTTGGAAGAGGGCGACAGCATCTACTTCGACGGCACCATGGCGCATGCCTATATCAGCGGCAGTGACGAGCCGGCGCGGATCCTTGTGATCACAACGGTCGATTCGGCCGCTTCGAAGGACGTGCGATGAGTTTTGCGCCGAGCCATGTCGTTTCCGTTGAGATCGAGCGTCCCGCTTCCGACGTGTTTGCATTCGTGTCGACACCGCAGAACCTCGATCAATGGACGTTCGGAACCTGGCAGATCGAGATAGACGAGGACGGGCTTGTACATGGGACGAGCCTTTTTGACGCAAGTTCGGTCTATGTGCGGGTCGATCCCGATCCGGACCGCCTGATCGTCGACTACCACATTGCAAACGCGAAAGACGGTCCGCTTATCCCGCGCATCATGGCGCGCGTAACACCGGGCGAATTTCTGGACAGACCCACCAATCGCAGTGTCCTGTCACTGCTCACCTGGCGCATGGCCGGTTCAGACGATTTTTCCTGGTACAAACTGACCACCATTCACGAAACGGAAATCCTGCTCGTGAAATCGATCATCGAACAGCAAGGAAGTGGGGGAGCGAAATGAGCGCAGATCTTAGCACCCGGCCTGAAACTATCAGCGCGGCGGAAATCAGACTGCCGACCGGCAATTTCGGCAAGGATCTGCCGTTCTTTCTCAAGTCGCTTGGCTTTCGGCTGGACAAGATCTTTCCCGCGGACGATCCCGCTGTTGCTGTAATTTCCGGCCACGGTCTGTGCATCCGGCTGGAACGCGACGCCGAAGCGCCGGCCGGAAACCTTCGGCTTTTATGCGAGGAACCGGGGCAGTTCGCCGGCGGTGAAACCGAAATCATCAGCCCCGGCGGCACGAAGATTGAAATCGTCGATGCCAATCCGCCGCTGGTGCAGCCTGAAACCCAGCACTCTTTTCTGGTGCGGCGGCTCAAGGACAGCGACAGCTGGATCATCGGCCGCGCGGGCATGCGCTACCGTGACCTTATTCCTGATCGACTTGGCGGCTCCATTATCGCCTCGCATATCCGCATTCCCGATGGCGGTCCGGTGCCGGATATGGTGCATTATCACACGGTCGGATTTCAGCTCATCTTCTGCTACCGCGGATGGGTCGAAGTGGTCTATGAGGATCAGGGACCGCCGATCCGCCTGACGGCAGGCGACTGCGTCATCCAACCGCCGGAAATCCGGCATCGGGTGCTGGTTGCTTCCGACAATGTCGAGGTCATCGAGATCGGCGTGCCGGCCGAGCATGTGACGACCATCGACCACAACATGGAACTGCCGAACGGCAGTGTCGATCCGGACCGAGAATTCCAGGGCACCCGTTTCGTTTTCGACAAGGTGGCCGAAGCGGTGTGGAAACCCTGGCGCATCCCAGGCTTCGAGGCGCGCGACACCGGTATCGGCGAAGCGACGCGGGGCATTGCCGGCGTGCAGGTCGCCCGACCGGTCAAGGGCGAAACAGCGCCGCGCACCAGCCACGATACAGATATATTGTTCACCTTCGTCAAGGAGGGTTCGCTGACGCTCAATGTCGATGGCGAAGAGCCTTACGATATCGTCGCCGGTGACGCCTTTGTGCTGCCGCCGTACCTGAAGGCGGCATATCGCAATTGTTCGGACGACTGCGAATTGCTGGAAATCACCCTGCCGTCGAATTTCGAAACGGAGATTGCTCCCGACTAGGCGTCAGCTTTTGTTGATAAATCGAACTGCCGGCCAACCCAGTCCGTGAATGCGCGCACGGCTGGAGTCTCCTCGTGGCTCGGCGATGACAGCAGGAAATAGGCTTCCGGCATCTCGATACGGTGGTCATAGGGTGTCACCAGCGCGCCTGAAGACAACAGACCAGTTGCCAGCGTATCGTGCGACATGGCAAGGCCTGCGCCGTGCTGCACTGCCGTCATTGCCACGACATAGGTCGATGCGAGATTGACCTGCCGGTCCTTCTGCAATGCGTGGCCCTGGCTTGCCAGCCAGGTCTCCCAATTGGTCAGCACGCCGGCACAGTCAAAAAGCCGGGCGGTCTGCCAGTCCGCCATTTCGGCGGACAATGCCGGCGCGCACACCGGATAGGCCGTTTCCCGTGAAAGACGCCGTGCCGTTTTAGGCATGGTCGCGGGACGGCCGAAGCGTATCTCCACCTCTGCGGTGCCTTCGGTTGCCTCCGGATCCCATATCGGCGTCGTGATGTTCAGGGTGAGCCAGGGATGGGCGTCCATCAGGCCGCTGAGCCGAGGTGCCAGCCAGAAAATTGAAAAGGCAAGATTGCATTTGACCATCAGGCGCTGCCCACGGTTGCCGCCGGTAAAGGTGCGTGTGCCGACGGCAAGTACGTCGAAGGCTTCCTGAACGATTGGAAGATAGTTCGATCCCGCCTCGGTGAGGTGAAGGGCACGGGTGCGGCGAATAAACAGCTCCCGGCCGAGAAAGCCCTCCAGGCTGCGCACGTGCTGTGACACGGCCGACTGGGTCAGGTTCAATTCGGCGGCAGCCTGCGTGAACGACAGATGTCTGGCCGCGGTTTCAAACGCGCGGAGCCAGGTAAGAGGCGGCAGACCTGCTCCGGCCATGAAATCCCCATGCGAAATTGATGCATTAGTTTTTCTAATACCATAGCCGTGAATCTATCGTTGGTAAAGCCAAGCCAACTCAGGCACAAATTTGAACGGGATACTTTATGGGAGGCCGAAATGGCAGCGCAGCCGGAATTAATCGGACGCTCGAACATTGGGCATTGGGAGGAGCGGGTGGACATGGCCGCTGCATTCCGATGGACCGCACGGCTCAATATGCACGAGGCCGTCGCCAATCATTTTTCACTTGCCGTCAATGAGGATGGCACCAGGTTCCTGATGAACCCCAACCAGATGCATTTTTCACGCATCCGGGCCTCCGACCTCCTCGAGCTCGATGCCAATGATCCCGATACATTGTCACGCCCCGGCGCGCCGGATCCGACAGCCTGGGGACTGCATGGCTCGGTGCATAGGCGGTGCCCGCACGCGCGATGCGTCATGCATGTGCATTCAATTTTCGCAACGGTTCTTGCCTGCCTTGCCGACAGTACGCTGCCGCCGATCGATCAGAATACGGCGACATTCTACAAGCGCATGGTTGTCGACGAACAGTTCGGCGGGCTGGCCTTCGAGGAAGAGGGCGAGCGCTGCGCGACGCTTCTTGCCGATCCTAAGGTCAAGGTCATGGTTATGGGCAATCACGGCGTCATGGTGATCGGAGACACCGTCGCCGACACGTTCAACCGGCTTTACTATTTCGAGCGTGCTGCCGAAACCTATATTCGCGCACTGCAGACCGGCAGGCCGCTTCGGGTTCTGTCCGACGAGATCGCGTCGAAAACGGCGGATGAACTAGAGAATTATCCCGATCAGGCTGACAGCCATTTCAACGAGCTGAAAGCCATCCTCGACGACGAAAACGACCGCTACGCGAGCTGATCATGCCCGACTACGTTCCGACCAATGCTGCGTCGAGCGGTGTCAAGCTCGACAAGAAGACCCTGAAGGCCATTGCACGCCGCTCCGACCGGCCCGGGCTCATCTATCTGGCGCAATGGGTCTTGGGACTGATCTTGACCGGCGCGCTGGTGTGGGCGGCGCTGGGCACGCTCTGGATCTGGCCGGCGATGTTCGTTCACGGGGTCCTTTTGACGGTGCCCGCCTATTCCTTCAGCCACGAGACTGCCCATGGCACCGCGTTCAAGGCCCGATGGCTGAACGAGGCGGTGCTGTGGATCACCTCGCTCATCTATATCGAAGAGCCGCTGCACCGGCGCTACACGCACACCAATCATCACACGTTTACCTGGCATGTCGGCAAGGACAGCCAGATGCCGTTCGATACGCCCATGGCCCTTGGCGGCTGGCTGGCAGAGATCACCGGATTTGCTTTGTTGCGCTTCCACACAACCGCTTTGCTGCAGCTTGCGCTTGGTCGTTACACCGACACGATCAAAATGGTAACGCCGGACGGGGAATATTCAAAAATGACCCGCAACGCCCGCATATTCCTTGTGATCTATGCCGCAATTGCCGGGCTTGTCATCGCCGGGTTCAGCTGGCCGCTCTGGTTCCTGGTTCTGCCACGCCTGCTCGGCGCCCCGGTCATGCTGCTCTTTACCCTGATCCAGCATGTGGAGCTGCAGGAAAATTCGCCTTCGATCCTTGAAAGCACGCGTTCGTTCAAAACGAGCTGGCTCGGGCGGTTTCTTTATATGAACATGAACAATCATGTGGAGCACCACCTTTACCCGCAGGTGCCGTTCTATGCGCTGCCAGCTCTGCAAAGGGCTGTCGCAGAACAGGTGCCGGAACCTGATCCGGGTTTCTTCCGGACCAATTGGGAAGTGCTGACTGTTGCTGCCCGCCGCTCGCTCGGCCTATCGACCAGGGCACCCACGATCCGTCAGGCCCCGCATATGATCTCGGACGGCGGTTCGTTCGAACGGGTTGCGCGTAGGACCATGTGATGAGCCTGAAAAACATCTACACCTATGGCGGCCGTCCGGCGCAACGCAACCTGACCGTCGCATGTCTGCAGGCCAACAAAGCGGCGGGCATCAAGATGACGCAGGTTTCAGCGCAAACGCGCGAAGAGGCGGAGGCCTGCGAGAGGCTGGGCATCGATCTGATCACCATCGCCGATTGCGATATTGATGAAATTCGAGCGGGCGCACCCAACACCTTCGTCACCGGTTCGCAGACCATGGTGCAATATGTCAGCGAAGACGAAGCCCTGGCCGCCGCCATCGCCTGCGCCGAAAAAGGTGCCGACGCGATCTACACGCCGCGCGGCCTGAAGACAGTCGAACGTCTTTCTCATGAAGGGTTGTGCGTTCAGGGACATCTGGGTCTCGTGCCGCGGCTTTCGACCCGGGTTGGCGGTTTGCGCATTATCGGCAAGACCGCTGATGAGGCCCTTCGGCTATGGGAGGATTTCCGCCGGCTTGAAGACGCGGGTGCCGTCGCGGTGGAGGTCGAGTGCGTTGCCGCCGAAGCGCTCACCGAGATCGGCAAGCGCACATCCATCGTTACGCATTCGATTGGCGCAGGCAGCGGCGGTGACATCATCTTCAGCTTCATGGAGGACATATGCGGCGATGTCGAAAATCCGCCCCGTCACGCCAAAGCTTGGGCCGACATGTTGAGCATCCGCAAAACGCTGGCGGCTGAGCGGGAAAAGGGCCTTGCCGGGTTTCGCGACGAGGTAAAAGCCGGAACGTTCCCGCATGAGCCTCACCAGGTGCCGATGGCTCCGGGTGAACACGAGAAATTCCAGGAAGCCCTGGATAAATGGCAGCCGGTGCACCGATGAACGACGCAACCGATTATTCCAGATCTTTTGCCGCCAAGCCGCAACCGCTGACGCTCGAGCAGGCGGCCTATATCACACCACCGATGCAGGCGGTTGATACCGAAAGCATGATCGACGTGCCCCGCATGCGCGCCTACCGCCAGAACCGGCTTCGCCAGCAAATCAAGAAGCACGGGCTGGACGCAATCATTCTCGCCGAGCCGCTTTCGATCCGCTATGCAACGGGCGTGCGCAATTGCACGCTGTTCCAGATGCACATACAGGCCGGTTACCTGTTCATGCCGGCTGAAGGTCCGGTGGTCTATTTCGACAGCGAACCGGGACGCGAAACCGGCAGCCAGCTGGAAACGATCGATGAGATTCGCGACGATCTCCTGCCGCTCTCCCACATGTTCGCCGGTTACCGGCAGGAGGAATGGGCACAAAACTGGGCTCGCCAGATGGCTGAACTCATCCGCCAGCATTGCGGCGGCGGAACCAGGATCGGTGTCGAGCGTACCGGGTTCCATGCCGAGCAGGCGCTGATCGAAGAGGGGTTTTCCGTCGTTGACGTCGCTCCGGTTCTCGCCCAGGCCCGCAAGATAAAAAGCCCGGAAGAAATCCTCGCCATGAATCTCACCATTGCGGTGGCCGAAGACGGCATGACACGCATGCGCGATCACTTGCGCAACGGTGTGATGGAGCAGGAATTGTGGGCACATATGTGGACGGCGCTGATCGAAGGCGGCGGCGAGTGGCTGGACTATCGCCTCATGGCGTCCGGCGAGCGCACCAATCCCTGGCAGCAGGAAGCGTCGAGCCGGATGATCCGTGCTGGTGATATGGTGGTGTTTGATTGCGGCATGGTCGGCCCGTTCAGCTACGGCGCCGATATCAGCCGGGCCTTTCGCTGCGGTCCGGGGCAGCCGAGCGACTATCAAAAGAAGCTCTATACGCTTGCCTGGAACGAGGTGATGCACAATACACAGCTTATGCAGCCAGGAGCAGGTTTTCGCGACATTATCGCATCGCGTTACATCCAGGAGCCCGGCTTCGGGGATCAGCTCTATCCGTGCATGGCGCATGGTCTCGGCATGGCGGACGAATGGCCGGTGATTCTTCATAGCACAGAAGACCGGTTTCACTACGACGGCGAGCTTGAGGCCGGAATGGTGATCTGCGTTGAAAGCTATGTCGGCGAAATCGGTGGTATCGAGGGCGTCAAGCTCGAGGACCAGTGCCTGATTACCGAAAACGGACCCATCACCCTATCGCGTTATCCGTTTGAGGAAGAGCTCCTCTCACGCGAATTCTGATTGAAGCGAGGCTTGCCATGAGCAACTGGATTCACGTCTGTGCCACGGACGAGATCGACGAGGAAGATCTTATCCGCTGGGATCATGAGGGCAGAACATTTGCGATCTACAACACCGATGACGGCTTTTTCGCCACCGACGGCTATTGCACCCACGAGCAGCAGCATCTGGAGGAGGGGCTGGTGATCGGCAAGGTAATCGAGTGCCCTTTGCACCAGGGCCGTTTCGAGATCGCCACCGGCAGGGCGCTCAATCCACCGGCCTGTATCGACCTCAAGACCTTTCCGGTCAAGGTTGAGGCGGGCGATATCTATATCGCGCTTTGACAGATGAGCGGCCTTGTCATCATCGGCGCAGGTCAGGCCGGCGGGCGAGCCGCGCTCAGTCTGCGCAAATTCGGTTTCACCGGTTCGGTAACACTGATCGGTTCGGAGCCGCATCCGCCCTACGAACGGCCACCCCTGTCGAAATCCGTGCTCACCGCCGGCGCCAATCCCAGCGGTGCGGTTCTGGCGACACGCGAGGCGTTTTTCGAGTCCAGCATTGATCTGCGTACGAAGGTCGAAGCGACATCCATCGACCGGGCAAGGCGTTCGGTGATCCTTTCGAGTGGCGGGCGGATTGCCTACGAAACCCTTATTCTGGCCACCGGCGCGCGCCCACGCGATGCTCAGCTGCCCGGCGCAAACCATCGGGGTGTGGTCACGCTTCGCAGCGCCGCAGATGCGCTTGCTCTGCGCAGGCGCCTTTTGCCCGGTTGCCGCCTGGTGGTTGTCGGCGGCGGCTTCATAGGCCTGGAGGTCGCCGCCAGCGTCAGGGCACTCGGATGCTCCGTCACGGTTGTGGAGGCGGCTGAAAGGCTGCTGCAACGCTCGGTGCCGACGATTGTTGCCGAAGCGGTCCGCGCCAGACACCGGGCCGAGGGGGTTGAGATACTGACCGGCGTTTCCACTCATGCGATCGAGACGACCGCGACTGCCCTTTCGGTGCGCCTCGACAATGGCGAAACCCTGCCCGCCGACACGGTGTTGATTGCAGCGGGTGCTGTGCCTGAAACGCGTCTTGCGAAGGCGGCCGGCCTTGACGTCGACGATGGTATTCTGGCCGACGGCGCGTTCCGGACCTCGGATCCGAATATCAGGGCGATCGGTGATTGCGCGCGGGCAATTGTTCCGCGCTATGGGGCCGCTCTTCGGTTCGAATCCTATCAGAACGCCGATCAGCAGGCGGAAGCCTGCGCCCGGGTGCTCACAGGAGCGGAGGTGGCCCATGATCCGGTCCCCTGGCTCTGGTCGGATCAGTATGACTGGACATTGCATACCACCGGCCTCTTTGGTGTCGAAGACGTGCTTGTCGAACGACCGGTGGATGAAGCGGGCGCAATTCTCATCCTTGGTCTGCGCAACGGCCGGCTGACCGCTGCAGCGGGTTTCGGTCCCCTGGCAAAGATCTCTCAGCCGGTGCGCCTTATCCAGATGATGATCGAACAGGACAAGGTGGCGGACCGAGAGCAGCTTGCTGATCCTGCAATACCGTTGAAGCGGTTGTTGAAAGCAGCCTGAAGCGCCGGTTTGGTTCGCCTGCCAGCCGATCTGAGGATAGCCCAATGGGGTGGTTTTTCTCAGTGGTGCTGCGCGATGACCGCTGTTAGGTTGCCGATGGTTTTGATACGGAAGAAACACCACAAGTTTTGATCAAGTACAGGAGCCGGATGGTTATGAATGGTGTGGCGCGAGGTTTTGAGGCGGACGAATTTCAACAACGCCTGTCACGCGCGCAGCATTTGATGGCTGGCGCCGATCTTGATGCGCTGCTTTTGACGACGGAGCCTGAAGTTCGCTATTTCACCGGCTTTCTGACCCGCTTTTGGGAAAGTCCGACCCGGCCGTGGTTCCTGCTGGTGCCGGCAAGTGGCAAGCCCGTTGCTGTAATTCCGACGGTGGGTGCGGAGCTGATGGGCAAAACCTGGATCGAAGACATTCGGACTTGGCGTTCGCCCGACCTTGCCGATGACGGCGTTGCGCTTCTTGCCGATGCGATCCGAAATCTTGTCGGTTCGCAGGGACGCATCGGGTTGCCGACCGGACATGAGACACTGCTGCGCATGCCGCTCAAGGATTTCCAGGCACTTTCAAACAAGCTCGCGCCGCTGGAACTTGTCGGTGACGACGACATCCTGCGCAAACTTCGCATGGTCAAATCGCCCGCGGAGATCGACAAAATTGAGATGGCCTGCGCGATCGGCGGCCGTGCCTTTGAAAGGGTTGCCGAGTTTGCCAATGAAGGCGTGGGTCTCGACGAAGTGTTTCGCCGTTTCCAGATGGTCTGTCTGGAGGAAGGCGCCGACTGGGTACCCTATCTGGCAGCCGGCGCCGGGCAAAACGGCTATTCCGACGTCATTTCTCCCGCGACGGCCGCGCCGCTGCAGGCGGGCGACGTGCTGATGCTCGATACCGGTCTGGTCTGGGACGGTTATTTCTGTGATTTCGACCGCAATTTTGCAATCGGTAAAGCAGACAGCATCGCGGGCGAGGCTCATGAAAAGCTTGTTGAAGCAACACAGGCCGGTTTCGAGGCCGCCAGACCCGGGGCAAGTGCGGCTGACCTGTTCCATGCGATGGACCGGATCGTGACCGGTGGCAAGGGAACGTCTGACGTTGGCCGGCTTGGCCATGGTCTCGGCATGCAGCTGACGGAGTGGCCGTCGCTGATACCGGATGACCACACCGTTTTGGAACTGGGCATGGTGCTGACGCTGGAACCAAGCATTGAGACAGGACGCGGCCGGATGATGGTGCATGAGGAAAATATCGCCATAACCCGGGATGGTGCACGGTGGCTGACAGCCAATTCACCGTCAGCGCTGCCCGTGATCGGATAATTTCATGACAGATTTTGAATATGAAACCAGCGGACCCATCGGCAGCAGGGCGACCTTCGGGCTCATCGTCCTGCAGACGGATGAGACGATCGAGCACGACTTCCGCCGGATGCTGCCGGTCGACAATGTGGCACTTTATGTAAGCCGCGTTCCGAGCGGCCTGGATGTCTCGCGCGAAAGCCTCAGCACGATGGAAAAGACCATCCCGGATGCGGTGCGGCTCTTTCCGCCATGGCTGGAATTCAACAGCGTTGGATATGGCTGCACGTCAGGCACCTCTGTGGTCGGCCCGGACAGGGTTGCGGAGCTTGTGCACGGCGAAGCCCGCACGCGGGCCGTGAGCGAACCTTTATCCGCGCTGGTGGCGGCCTGCCGCTATCTCGGCGTGTCGCGACTTGCATTCCTGTCTCCTTACGTCGAAGAGGTTTCGGGGACGCTGCGCGGGGTGTTGCGCGAACGCGGCATAGGGACGCCGGTGTTCGGATCCTTCAATGAGGCTGTTGAGGAAAAGGTCGCGCGTCTTGCCGGGCAATCCATTATCGACGCGGCAATGCAAATCGGCACGTCGGACGAGGTGGACGCGGTCTTTCTGTCCTGCACAAACCTGCGCACGCTCGATGTCGTCGCGCCGCTCGAGGCCAAATTGAACAAGCCCGTTCTGTCCAGCAACCTGGTGCTGGCATGGCATATGATGCGCATGGCCGGTGAATTGCCGCCGGCAAATCCGGTCGGCAGGCTGATGCAACGCTAACGCAAAGCCGGATGGGTCAGACCAGATTGCGCACGACCGTGTCGTCATAGGTGCGTTCGAAGATCAGCTTATCGTTTTCCCAGGCGCGTAGTGTGGCCTTAGAATAGAAATGCTGCGGGTCACTGTGCATCGTGGCCGTTACATGTGTCCGCCAGGTCTCGCCTTCGCGCCCGCCCCTTTTTTCCCATTCGATTTCCGCTTGTGCGGAACCGGGATCATCGGGCTGCACCGACCAGCACTCTCGTGTCCAACTGTTGGAAATCAGGCCGTGTTCCCTGTCTTCATATTCGCCGAAATCGCAATCGATGATGACTGAAGTCTCACCGGTTTCGCTGTTCGTGCGCACGGAGCGCAAGTAGGCCGGCGCCCTGAGTTCATTCGCCTTCCAGGGTTCGGCGCCGACAGGCGGTTCGAATTGCCATTCGTCGCCGGTGGCCGGCGGCCGGACCGGCAATTCAAGACTGCCACCTTTCAGCGTCAGTGTTGTTTTTTGCGGGGACGGCCAGATCAGCGGCCAATAGGCCGTTGAAACGGCGACACGCAGGCGGTGACCCGCCGGGATCCGGTAGGCAATCTGATCGAGTGTCACGCGGGCGGTGAAGATCTCTCCCGGGACCAACGGTTCAGGTGTTTCGTGCGAGCTGCGATGGGTGAGGTTCAGAACGCCATAGGTGATCAGTGCCGATGTTCCATCCGGTCTCAAATCGCACAGTCGCACGGCAATCAGGCCATTCTGCGCATCCGCGCTGGCAGTCAGATCGACAACAGGCGCCCCGACAATATCGAAGGCCTCAGTCAGGACAGAGCCGTCAAAACAGGCTGAGTCCAGATCATCGGAGGATTGTTCGTCCGGCAACTCGTCGGCAAAGGCGAACGGAAAATATTCACCGGACTGGGCGCCGCAATCCTGCGGCGAGCATATCTGTGTATCAATGTCGTCAGGGGCCGGTTCGAGCATGCCGTCGCCGAGATACAGGCGTGTGATATCGACGTTTTGTGACGGCCAGCTGTCTTCAGCGATCCAGCGGCCCGGCCGCTCATCGACCCAGCGCTTCGGTGGGATCGAATCCATCAGCCAGGCGCGATAGGCCGGATCGGATTCGACGCCGGTTTCCTCACCCTTCAGCCAGCGGTCCCACCAGCGCTTTGCCTCCTGCAGGAAGCCGATGGCAGGTTTCGGGCCGGCATAGTGCGGATATTTATGGATCCATGGGCCGACAATGCCCTTTACCGGCGCTGATATGTTTTCAACGAGATGGGCAACGGTGTTGCGGTAGCCGTCATGCCAGCCGCCTATTGAAAGCACTGCCGCTTCGATTGCCGGATAGTCTTCGCAGACTGAGCCGTGTTTCCAGTAATCGTCGCGATGCTGGTGGCGCATCCATGTGGACCAGTGATAGGGCTGGTGCTCCAGCCGGTTGAGCCACATGTCCCGCCACTTGTCGCCAACCAGCGCCCTGTCCGGCGGGCGCGATGAATAGGACAGCATATTGGCGGCCCAGCCGAAGTTTTCGTTGAGCAGGCAGCCGCCCTTGTAATGAATGTCGTCGGCGAAGCGGTCGACGGTCGAGCAGATGGTGATGATGGCCTTGAGTGCGGGCGGACGGAGCGCGGCAACCTGCAATGCATTAAAGCCGCCCCAGGATATGCCCATCATGCCGATATTGCCGCTGCACCAGGGTTGTTCGGCCGCCCAGGTGATCACGTCGCAGGCGTCCTGCAGTTCCTGGGGCGTGTATTCATCGTCCATCAGTCCCTCGGAATCACCGTTGCCGCGCATGTCGACGCGGATGCAGGCATAGCCGTGGCCGGCGAACCATGGGTGGGTGTACTGATCGCGCACGATGGTTCCGTCGCGCTTGCGGTAGGGCAGGTGTTCGATAATGGCGGGAACGGGGCTGTCGACCGCGTCCTCCGGCATCCAGACGCGGGCTGAAAGACGGCATCCGTCGGGCATGACAATGCCCATATCGGCATATTCAATGATTTTTCTGGGAAACTCAGTTTCGATCTTCATGAAAGATTGCCTCGCACCGCACGCATGTCAGAACCGCGATGATGCACCAGCATCGACCGGCAAGTCGACTGGAAATTGCGTGTGGTCAGCAGTCTTTGCCGGCGGATATGCGTACTTGAGAGGGCGTTGTGAACCTCGCGAATGCACCGGATAGATCTTGCGTCGCCAATCCGCGGGTGAGCGATCCGCAGTTGCTGTCCAAAAATTAATAAATGTGATTTTGAAATTGCGACGGATCGCGCCTATATTAGTAAGGCACTGTCAAGATATGTGTGGCTCTTTCAACCGGAAAACGCCGGTTTTTTTTGGGCGGAAATTTAGCTCAAAAAAATTGGATTTTTTGCGAAATAGCTGTTGACTTATTTTGTTTGAGTTGCGTATAACCCGCTCACCAACGAGGGCGGTTCGCCGCTGGCGGCGGGATCGTTTGCTCTTGTTGTTTCTCAATTGGGCCGCTGATT
>NZ_JBFRBB010000006.1:0-168550 GCF_040932035.1 Hoeflea sp. TYP-13 | reverse complement strand
GATACATCGACTTGGAGCAAAGAACATTGCAAACCATCGACAACCCGTTCGGCACGAGGTTGTCACCCATGTCTTAGGTACGTTCTGTTACCTATGTCTCCGGGTCGGACAACAAGTGATTTGGTGGGCCCGGAGGGACTCGAACCCCCAACCAAGCGGTTATGAGCCGCCGGCTCTAACCAATTGAGCTACAGGCCCCACCCGGCGATACTGGAACCGCCGATTCGCTCGCACCATGGCGGATGGTTGCGCGAACCGGACCCGCTTAAACCAATTCGCAGCGTCCGACAAGACATTGCCGTAATGAGTTCATAATAACCGTCTGCCAAACACACTTAATTGGGGTTCCATATGATTTCTCGCCGAAACCTTGCATTCGCTCTGGCGCTTGCCGTCCTGCCCGTGCCGGCGCTCGCCAGCGATGCACCCAAGCCCGGACTTGTTTCCGTTACCGGACAGGGCACCGCCCATCTGGTACCCGACATGGCCGTCATCACGCTCACCGTCATGCGTCAGGAAAAAACGGCCCGCGCGGCGCTCGACGCCAACAATTCGGCGATGGCCGAGGTGCTCGCGGCGATGAAGGCGGACGGCATTGAATCGCGCGATCTGCAGACCTCCGGCTTTTCCATCAACCCGCAGTATTTCTATCCGAAGAGCGACGGCACCCGGCCGGTGGAGCCGACGATCACCGGCTACAGCGTTTCCAACTCGCTGACCGTGCGCATCCGCAACCTCGACATGCTCGGCGCGATCCTCGACAAGTCGGTGACGCTCGGCGTCAACCAGGGCGGTCAGATCAGCTTCACCAATGACGACCCGTCGGAAGCGGTCTCCAAGGCCCGCACGGCTGCGGTAAAAGATGCCGTTGCCAAGGCCGCGACGCTGGCCGAAGCCGCCGGCGTCTCGCTTGGCCGCATATCGCAGATCAATGAACAGCACAGCGTTCCCCAGCCTATGCCGATGATGCGCGCTGAAATGGCGATGAAATCGGCGGATGCCGCCGTGCCGGTGGCTACGGGTGAAAACCAGTATCAGGTCAACGTCAACGTGACCTTCGAGATCAATCAGTAGATAAAGAAATCCCCGGCGCTGGCGTGTACGCTGGCCAGCGCCGGGGAAGGTCCGCCGATCGGTGTGGGTGGTGAGGAGCAAGGGGTGCCCAAGTTTAATCATTTGACCGAGGCGATTTAGGTCGCTGGCTAGGCGGGTTGCTCGCCTTGGTGCAATCCACCAAAAGAGTGAGCCAACGACGCCAGGGGGCTAAATCGCCCGGCCAATCAATGTTGGCTGTTGATTATCCGTTCTACTCACAGGTGGGGAAAACCGGTCCATCGGCGTTGTTGCGTCGCTTGCCCGATGCACCGCATCGCTCCGCGCGTCGCGCCTAGCCGAGTGAACCGGTTTTCCACCATCAAATGATCAAACTTGGACACCCCTTGCTCAATGATCAGCGGAATGCAATGACAGGGCAGTGGCGGCGGTTGGCAAAGACAACGCGGGTTCTGTAACCGTAGCGCCATCCCTTCACGACAACCTTCCTGTGGTTCCTGCGCACGATATGTGCGTTGCGAACGCCCATGCGGCGGGCTTTTTTGACGGCGCGGCGCGGCTTGCAGTAGCCCCTGGGGCCTCCCCAGGAGGGTCCCGGTCCCCACTGGGGTCCGTATCCCGGGCCGTAAACGTAGCCGTAGCCGTTTCCGAACTGTATGCCGAACTGTACCTGCCCGGCGGATGCCTGACTCGTACCCACGGCTGTTGCACCAACGGCGATCAATGCCGCCAGCGTTGTTGCTTTTGCAATTTTTGCGAACATTTTGTGCTCTCCATCCTCTGGGTTTCCGGATCGCTGTGATGCGATGATTAAACTTTAGTAAGGTGGAGCTGAACGCATTTGGAACTCGCCGTTCATCTGTCGTTCATCGACGTGGAAACAGCCGACCGGCCCGTTGCCAGCACCTTTGATGCGTGTATGTTCGGAGCCTAACGCTATATGCTGCAAATGGATTGACGCCTTGTTCAGCAAACGAATCTCAAATTATTGGCCCGCCATTCCCGGCGTCTGTTTCGTCGTCGCGATCGCCTGGCCGTTGCTTGCACAGGAGCAGTCCGAAAAAGAACCCGCGGACGATCTCGACACCTTCGCCATCAGTCATCTCGACAAAATCCAGCCGCGCTCCATCCGTGACAACGCGGAATATTGCGGGCTTTTCGGTTACGACGAAAATGGCGAATTTGCAGCGACACCGGCCATCAGGGGTGGACGGGACGGCTGCAATCCGGGCATTGAACCGGACGGCCTCGAGGTGATCGCCTCCTATCACACGCACGGCGCCTATTCGCCCGATGCCGATACCGAAGCCCCCTCCGTCGATGATCTGCTCGGCGATTTCGAGGAAGGCATCGACGGCTACATAGCCACCCCGAGCGGCCGGGTCTGGCTCAACCTGCTCGAAGAAAGGGTATCTGTCCTCTTGTGCGACCCCGGATGCGTCTACGCCGACCCGAATTTCCGCGCCTGCCCGGCCTTCCTGCCGGATGATGAGTATACAATTGAGACACTGCGCGAACGCGAGGCTGCGGATACGGGGGAGTGTTAGTGGTTAGAGCATTCAACCGTTCCACGCATCGCTGCCGCCTTCACCGCCGAAGATCTCGTCCGTGCCCCGATAGGAGATGACCGTTTCGCCGTTCAACTCCGGTATGTCGACGCTGCCGGAGATCGTGTAGGCGACGGCGTAGAAGCCAGCTTCGTATTCATCGCTATCAGCATCTGACGGCGATTTGGCAGAGATTTCAGCTGTACCTATAGCCGTGCCAATAGCATCACCCAAGCCGTCAATGTCGGAACCATTAACAACATTTTGCCCGTCGCCCAGTCCAGCGTTGTAGCCACGGTTGTAGGAATCCATGGATAGAATTGCTAAGAATAACTCCTTTGAAATAGTCATCCACAGTCTCCTATCTTGAAAGCCCCGGTTCCAAGGTTGTTGGAAAGTCTATTGTCAGAGATCGGCCCCTTTTGACCACTCAGCCTCACTCGTCTTTCTTTATAATCACAGAGCCAGGATAGGGTTTTTTCCACCTTGCCCTCCGTCAGCGACTCATCCGCAATTTCCAACGTCACGCTTTCCAGCCGCACGCCCGGGCCGAAGGTGGCGACGAGATTGTCCGGGTCGACCTCGCGAACACTCGTGGGATCGTCGGTGTTGCGGAACGTCACCAGCATCGGCAACTGATCGGCTGTCAGTTCGATGGAGGGCTTCTCCCGCGCCAGAACACGTGTCACATCGACCGCTGTTATTCTCGTGAGGTCGAAATCGTAGCGTTCGTAGAAGGGCGGAAAAGGAAGCGTCCCGGCACCATTCAGGAGCGAAAAGAGATACCGCCCATCGCCGAGATCGACGACAACGGCCTCGCCAGTCGCTGAAAAACCGAATCCACGCCCGAACAACGGAAGCTTGCTGGTATCCTCGCTGACAATCTGAATAACGCCCGACCCTGTGCGTGTCTCACCATCGACATTGACCTCATAGGTCAGTCGATAACGCAGCGACGCACGATCCCAACTGGAAAAAAACCAACCTGCAGCTGCGGCCAACAAAACAACAATGACGACGAGTGTCCCTCTCATGCAGCGCACCACACGCTATTGGTCACACCCGCCCCGATGAGCCATCCATTCCACGCATCGCTGTCGCCTTCATCGCCGGAGATCTCGTCCGTGCCCCGATAGGAGATGACTGTTTCGCCGTTCAGTTCCGGAATATTGACGCTGCCGGAGATCGTGTAGGCTACCGCGTAGAAGCCAGCGTCCAATGCGGCCTGAGAAATTCCTGCGTCATTTAGATTATACGAGACTGTGGCAGTTCCGATCTCAGCGGAGCCATCTGAGGCATCAGAGTTCGCGAAATCAATGCCGGCATTGTAGCCCCGATTATATGAATCCATTGACAATATTGCCAGAAATAGATCTTTAGAGATGCTCATTCTTGCCTCCAGTCAATTCCTCGCACAAACTCAAGTATCCCTACGGTCGTGTACCCACGCGGACTCTGGTTCGGGACTCCAAAGGCAGGTGGGTCTCTATTGTCTTTGGCCTGCTTGAGCCACCAGCCAAGGAGTTTTCCAATTTGACCCTCTGTCACCGGCTCATCGGTGATTTCGAGCGTGATTTCATCAAGGCTCACCCCCGGGCCGAAGGTCGCTGACAAGTTCAGCGGGTCCACTTCGCGAACGCTTTTCGGATCATTGATATCCCTGAACGTAACAAGCATCGGGTAGCCATGGTTCTTCGGCTCAAGAATGGCAACCGTGCTCATCTTGGGAATGAGCTTAAGCCATTTGCCGCGGTTCTGCGTCGGCAGTTCATCGCGCACGGCCCAATAGTACCGCTCCTTGCTTCCCCCGAGCAGTGCGAACAGATATCGCCCGGGAAGCACTTCGACGACCGTCGCCTCGCCGCGGATCTTGTAACTGACCTCGTTGGTGCTTGGCGGTATCTGGCCGAACCAGGATTTCACCTCGACGACGGACGAACCGGACACTTGGCCCGACGGCGTATCGACAACGACCGTCAGCTTCTGATGCCAGTCATTCCTGTCGCGGCAACCGGTTGCGCCGATTGCCATCAGCACGATGACCAAAAGCCAAACGCCCCGCCCAATTGCAGAACGCCACCCCATGCATATCCGCACAATCGCAATAAAATCCATTCGATATCGCCCATAGAATCGCCGGTTACCCCACCAGCAGTCGTTGGGCGGCATGATTAGCGGCTAAATCATGGGTTGCAAGCAGATGATCCTGCTTGCGTTAACGGGAATGTAAATTTCTGAAATGCCGGTCATGGTTTTCACCGGTGTGTGGGCTGCCCGGAACCACTCATTGGGGCTCACCCGTGCGACCGGGACTGGCGATTCGGGCCACGTTCAAGGCCGACAGATTGCCTAGATTGGGGATTTAGTAAACTGTCGCAATAATTTCCACCGTAATTTCGTAATTTTAGGATTGCCACTCAATGCGGCACGAATTTAGTGGGCGCAATATTGCTTTAGCGTCTTATTGGGTAACGCAGACCCAAGATTAATTTCTTGTATTGCCTGTCGATAATCTTCCAACTCGCATCGAGTTGAGCTTGATTTCGCATCCAACCAAGCTCCTCATCGATCAGCCCCTCTGTAACTGGCTCATCGGTTATCTCAAGCACTACACTCTCCAAGCCGACTCCCGGTCCGAACGTCGCAGCAAAGTTGCTTGGATCCACGCGCTTCACACTGTTGGGGTCATCAAGATTGGTAAAGGTAATAAAAAACGGAAATAGATCGTTTGAGAGAACTTGCGGCTTACCCTGTTCAGCTTCGATAACATCAAAAAGTTCATTAATCGGCAAACGCTGAGCTCCAGCTCCCAACGCTTTGAATGCCAGATCAGTAGCATAGTTGTATTCATCTGGCGGATTCAAAAGAGCAAACAACACCCCGCGCCCAGGAATCTCCACAACCACGGCCTCGCCGCTCACGGTGGTTATCCATTGCGGCCCGTTGGCAGCACTGAGCGGGTCGTTCTTCCGCCAGCGCACCCGCACCACGCTTGAGCCGGTGTAGGTCTTGCCGTCCGCCTCCACTGTGATTGTCATCTTCTGGTGCCAGGAATAGGCCTCCGAGAACGATCATAATCAGCGCCCCGGCAACCAGCAATGCCCTCACACCGGCACTCCAGCGAATGCGCAGTGGCCAGTGCCCGATTCACTGCTGAACCGCCTGGAAAAGAACAGTTTTTCAATTCGGCGGATTGCCATTTCTCAACCTTTCAAATCAGGAAAATGGGAAAGTAATTTGCCGATTGCCCTACGACTTTTGAGCGGCAGCTTGGACCAACCGGGGTTTTCCATAACGTCGGGATCCTGTAACCAGCTTAGAACTCCCTGCACTCGGCCCACCGTGACTGGTTCGTCAGTGATTTCGAGCATCACGCTTTCCAACTCGACGCCCGGACCGAAGGACGCTGCAAAATCATCTGGATCGACCTCGCGCACGCTGGCCGGATCATCTATATTGGCAAAGGTCACGAGCATCGGCATTTGATCGCTGGTCAATTCGATGGAAGGCTTGTCGGCCCGAAGGGCACGGGTGACATCAACTGGTGTTTTGTTGCCCTTGTAATAGGCAACAAACGGTTTGAATGGCAGGTTCGAAGCGTTATTCAAAAGCGAAAACAGGTATCGTCCGTCGCCAAGGTAAACCACGACGGCCTCACCCTTGGCCGACGAGCTGAACCCAACCCCCGGCAATGGAAGATTGCTCGTATCTTCGCTTGTGAGCTCGATAACGCCCGAACCGGCGTGCACCTCGCCATTGACGTCAATCTTGTAGGTTAGCCGGTAGCGTAAAGATGCTTGGTCCCAAACCATAAAGAACCAGATGGTTGCCGCACCGACCAGAGCAACAGCCGTTGCGGCAATCGCAACGATAATTGCAACAAGCGTTTTCATTTGGCGCCTCTATACATCGTAACAAAAGGAGGATGTTTTGAGGGTCCAATCAACCGGAGACACCAGCAGCCATTACAACTGTCGCCGCCAATACCCGCAGTACCAGCCGACCCATACACACCTGCACAATCGCAACAAAACCCATTTGATACCGCCCATTAAATCGCCGACTACCCCGCCGGCAGTCGTTGGGCACAATGATTATCGGCAAAATCCAGGGTTGCAAGCAGATGATCCGGCTTGCGTTAACGGCGAATGTATTTTCGGACATCCGGCCAAATATACTGCAAGCCTGCGCCGGCGAAAATTTTACGATCAAGCCCCCGCTCAACCCTCTTCCGGCAGCGTACGGGTCCAGAACTGCATGGGCTTACGCGTTTCCTCCGTGTCACCGATATCGCGCCAGGGAAAATCGCAGACAACGCCGTCCATCTTTTCATAGCCGCGATTGCGCCAGAAATTGTCGAGCGGCACGTAGTCCGCCGGGCGCATCTGGTGGTCGTCCGGACGGACCACCCCGCAAAAGACGACCCGATTGAAGCCTTCCTCGCGCGCGGCCTTCTCGCGTTCCTTGAAAAAACGCACGCCAATGCCCCGCCCGCGATATTCCGGCAGAAGCACCGATTCGCCGAAATAGAAGAAATCCTCCGCCTTGTGACCCGCCCGCAGGAACGGCTCGGCAAAGTCGTCGAAGTGATCGGCAAGCGGTGCGCCGGTTGCCGCCCCGACAAGCTTGTCGCCGTCATAGGCGCCGATAATGACAGCGCCGGGCGAAGCAGCAAATTTCGAAAGATAGTTGCGCTCATAGTCCTTGTCGCCTTCATAAAGATACGGCCACGCGTGAAAAACGGTAATGCGAAGCTGCGCCAGATCGTCGAGTGCCGCTTCAAGTTCGGCGCCCCTCAGCTTGCGGAACTCAATCTCAGACACTTGCTGCCTCCACCTGGCCGATCCAGTCGGTCAGGTTGTAGCAGGTCGTCACGCGGCTGATCAGCCCGTCATCGATCTCGAAGAATATGCCGGCCGGCAGGCTGTAGGTCTGGCCATTTGCAGGCGGCAGCCCTTCGGCGGTCTTCAGGTAAGTGCCGCGCACGGTGAACTCGGCTGCCGCGCGGCCGCCATCGGTCGATACCATGACGGCAATGTCGCTAAGCACCTCGGAATAGTGTTCGGCCATCATGGCGTTGAACCAGCGAAACTTGTCGCGGCCGATCTCGCGCCCGCCCTGGTTGATGTCGTGAATGACATCCTCGGATAAAAGCGCCAGCATGCCTTCGCTGTCGCTGCGGTTGAAAGCATCGAGATAGTCATTGATCAGCTTTTCGGTCGTCGCTTGCTGCACCGGGGTTCCTTTCGAATTGGCAACGGTTGGCGATAACTTTAGCAGGAACAGGTCTCAAGCCAGCATTTTAGTGCGGCATTTGACGTCAGGATGACGACAGGGTGTCATTCACTCTCCAAATACCGTCACCGGATCGCCGGAATTCCATCTTGGGTATTTTCCCATGATCGCACCAAATCTGTCTGAAGCTTCAAAGCGCTCCAGCCAGTCTTTGGCGGCAGGCCAGTCCTCGCCGTCAAACCAGGCCCGGTCGACATTAGCGAACTGGCGGATGAAGGGCAGGATCGCCATGTCGGCGAGGCTTGCCCTGCTGCCGAAAAGCCATCCGGTTTGTTTCAATTGCGCGTCCAAGCCGCCAAGAACCGACGCCGCCCTGCCGCGCTCTTCCAGTGGATCGCCATCCGGATAACGGCTCTCGTATTTATAGCGGTCGAGGCTGGTCTTGAACGGTCCGTCCATCTCCTCGATCAGGGAAATCATATCGTCCCGTGATCCGACGTCCGGTTCAAGCCAGCCCTCCGGATCGTTTTTGCCGAGCGCCCACAACATGATGTCGAGGCTCTCATCGATGACGCTGCCATCCTGGCTGACCAGCGTCGGCACCGTAGCGGATGGCGAAGCGGCGAGAAACTCAGGCGCCTTGTCTCGCAGCAGGACCTCGCGCAATTCGACTTGCTTCCCGCTGGAGCGCAAGGCGAGCCGCGCGCGCATCGCATAGGGGCATCGGCGGAAACTGTAGAGGATCGGTAATTGCGACATGGGCCAGTCATATAAGGCCGGAAGCCGCCTTCGTCACCTGCCGGTCACGGCGAAATGTGCAGAACCACCTTGCGGCTGTGCGGCGCGCGGCGGTGTTCGAACAAATAAATGCCCTGCCATGTGCCAAGCAGCATCGAAGATCGGGCAACCGGAATGGAAAGGCTGACCTGCGTCATCGCCGCCTTGATATGCGCCGGCATATCGTCAGGCCCTTCCTGCGTGTGCCGCAGCCATTCCATGTTTTCCGGCACGATGCGGGCGAAAAACTCGTGGAGATCGCGCTGCACGTCGGGATCGGCGTTTTCCTGGATCAGCATCGAACAGGATGTGTGGCGCACGAATATCGTCAGGATGCCCGTCTCAACCCCGGCACCGGTTACGAAGCGTTCGGCCTCACGGGTAAACTCGTAAAGCCCCTGCCCGCTGGTCTCGATCGTGATTTCAGTCTGCATGGCTCACCGGTTGCCTGAATCAAAAGGGCGGCCCTGAAAGCCGCCCCTTGTCATTGCCTAGCTGTCGAGGAAGCTGCGCAGCTTCCTTGAGCGGCTCGGGTGCTTCAGCTTGCGAAGCGCCTTTGCCTCGATCTGGCGGATACGCTCGCGGGTCACCGAGAACTGCTGGCCGACCTCTTCGAGCGTGTGGTCCGTATTCATGCCGATACCGAAGCGCATGCGCAAAACACGCTCTTCGCGCGGCGTCAGCGAGGCAAGCACGCGGGTCGTGGTCTCGCGCAGGTTTGCCTGGATCGCCGCATCGATCGGCAGGATCGCATTCTTGTCCTCGATGAAATCGCCGAGATGCGAATCTTCCTCGTCGCCCACCGGCGTTTCGAGGCTGATCGGCTCCTTGGCGATCTTGAGAACCTTGCGGACCTTTTCAAGTGGCATGGCGAGCTTCTCGGAAAGCTCTTCCGGCGTCGGCTCGCGGCCGATCTCGTGCAGCATCTGGCGCGATGTGCGCACAATCTTGTTGATCGTCTCGATCATATGCACCGGAATACGGATGGTGCGGGCCTGGTCGGCAATCGAACGGGTGATCGCCTGCCGGATCCACCACGTGGCGTAGGTGGAGAACTTGTAGCCGCGGCGGTATTCGAATTTGTCCACCGCTTTCATCAGGCCGATATTGCCTTCCTGGATGAGATCAAGGAACTGCAGGCCGCGATTGGTGTATTTCTTGGCAATCGAGATCACGAGGCGCAGATTGGCCTCGACCATTTCCTTCTTGGCGATGCGCGCCTCGCGCTCGCCCTTCTGGACCATGTGGACAATGCGGCGGAATTCCAAAATCGATATGCCGGTCTCCGTGGCAAGATTCTGAATCTCGCCACGGATCGCCTTGATGGTTTCCTTTTCGACCTTCGAGAATTCCTTCCAGCCCTTGGCCGTCAGGTTCGAGATCGACTTCATCCAGTGCGGATCGAGTTCGGCGCCCTGATACTGCTGCAGGAAATCCTCGCGCTTGACGCCGTGGGATTCGGCGAGGCGCAAAAGCCGGCCTTCATTCTGCACCAGGCGCTTGTTGATGTCGTAGAGCTGCTCGACCAGCGCATCGATGCGGTTCTGGTTGAGCGCCAGCGACTTCACAGCCGAAATCAGTTCTTCCTTGAGCTGCTTGTAGCGCCGCTCCTGGGCGGGCGACAGCGTGCCGCTTGCAGCCAGCCGGCCTTCGACCTGCTGGTCCTGCAGCTTGCGCAGCTTGCGGTAGGTTTCGGCAATGACATCGAAGGTCTCCATGACCTGCGGCCGCAACTCGGCTTCCATGGCGGCCAGCGACAGGTTGGATTCGTCATCCTCGTCGTCGTCTTCCTCCGTGGAGGTGCCCTCGCCGCCGACATCGGTGATGTCGTCGGAGGCACGGGCCTTCTTCGCCTTTTCCTTTTCTTCAGCCGCCTTGCGGTCGGCCTCGATCTTTTCAGGAGACTGGAACTGCGGTGCCGCCTTGGCCTCGGGGCCGGAATAGGTCGTTTCCAGATCGATGATCTCGCGAAGCAGCGTATCGCCTTCGATCAGTTCGTCGCGCCAGATGATAATGGCCTGGAATGTCAACGGGCTTTCGCAAAGACCGGCGATCATCGTCTCGCGGCCGGCCTCGATACGCTTGGCAATGGCTATTTCGCCCTCGCGGGACAAAAGCTCGACCGAACCCATCTCGCGCAGATACATGCGAACCGGATCGTCCGTACGGTCCGTCGGCTCTTTCTTGCGCGTCGTTGCAACGGCCGTGCCGCCGGTTGTCGCAACTTCGGTGCCGGTGCTTTCACTGGCAGATGCCGCTTCCTCGGTTTCTTCCTCTTCCTCGACGACATTGATCCCCATGTCGGAAAGCATGGACATCGTGTCTTCGATCTGTTCGGAAGTCACCTCTTCGGAGGGCAGGACGGCATTGAGCGCGTCCATTGTTACGTAGCCGCGTTTTTTTGCGGCCTTGATCATTTTCTTGACAGCATTGTCTGAAAGATCGAGGAGCGGTCCGTCGCCGGTGGATTCGCGCTCGGCTTCAGCTTCCTCGTTTTCTTTGACTTTGGTTGCCATATAATCCCGTCACTTTCTTAAGCACATCACTTCGGGCCGGTGAAGCAGATTTGCCTTACCGCGCTGTCCGAATCAGCTATGAACTGAGTATAGGAGTGATGCTTAATTCCCGATTAACCATGGATGGTGACTTTGCCCAGCCTGTGAGCCGCACCTGCCGCACCCGACCCGCTGTTCCTGCGCCAGTGCACAACTTTCCAATTTGCTTGACCAAATGAAACTTCTCGCCACAGAGGTGATTCCGTTAAAATTTCCATCCGTCAAGCTTATGCAGCCAAAAAACATGCATTTTGGCGTAAAATCACCAAAAAACACTGTTTTTAACCGAACACGCCGTCTTACAGACGGAAATATAAAACTCCAGCTTGCAGGCCGGAGTCGCAGCGGCAGCTTCATCTGATTTCAGGAGCAGGCCCGCAGCGCCTGTCCGCATTCTGCCTGGCAGTCTATTTAGGGGCCATTGCCACTATTGCAAGGCTGGTAGAGCGTTTCTTGCTGATATGAGATCATTTTCCGGCGGCGCCGCGCACCCTGCCAGAAAGAACACCGAAACCATCGATGATGGCCTCCTGCTGTTCCAGCCGGTTATATTCGTTTTGCACCGACTGAAGAGATCGCATCAGCTGCGGAACGGTATCTCCATCGCCGCTCTCGGTGGCCTCGGCAAGGTCACGCTCGAGTTCGATCTTCTGATGCCGCAATTCACGCGTTCTCTTGAACAGGGACAGCACCTGCAGGAACCCTTCACGGGCGTCCTCCAGCGCGGCCTCGTTCGTGGCGGTCCACACCCGCGCGTAGCGGATCTGTTTGTCCAGGCCGTCGATCAGCTCCTCATGGCCAAACTGTTGAAGGCGCTGCAATACGGCATCGCGGTCGGGGCTGCTGCCGTCGGCGCAGATTTCCATCAATTGCTCAAGCAATATCGCTAATTGCCTGTTGTCGAATTCAATGGAACTCACCTCATCGAATTCGGTGATCAGGAGTTCCGGATGATTAATCAGCGTCAGCGCAAGAACGCTGTCCCTGAGTGCCGGCAGTTCCGACTGTCCGCGCACCATTGTCGAGCGAGCCAGCAGATTGGTCATGGCATACCGCTTGCCGGCCTTTGCGCTCCTGGCATCGCCCTGCCGGAAGCCCCTGCGCCCGGCATCACCGTCAAAACGCCGCCGCCCGCCCGGCTGATTGCCGGAAGGCCTGCTGCTTTCGAAATAGGCGTTCAGCCGGTCGCGCATATCCTGGACATAGTGACGGCGCACGCTTTCATCGCCGATCGTTGCGGTAACGCGCCCGAACGTCGTCTCGAGCGCCGCCCGCTTTTCGGGTGTGTCGAATACGCCGGACGTGGTTTCGCGCATCCACACCATATCCGCCAGTGGCCGCGCCGCCCGTATCACGGCGTCAAAGGGCGCACGCCCTTCGTGACGCACAAGATCGTCCGGATCCTGCCCCTGCGGCAGAACCGCGAAGCGGACCGACCGGCCAGGCCGCAATCCGGCAAGCGCAAGGTCGACGGCCCGGTTGGCAGCACGCGTTCCGGCCTCGTCGCCGTCGAAACACAACACCGGTTCGGGCGTCATGCGCCACAAGAGGTCCAGCTGGTTGTCGGTCAACGCGGTCCCAAGCGGCGCAACGGCATTTTCGATGCCCGCCTGATGCAACGCGATGACGTCCATATAGCCTTCAACGGCTATGATGGTTCCTGAACTTTCCGCACCCTGCGCGCCGCGCCTTGCCCGGGTGAAATTATAAAGCACCCTGCCCTTGTGAAACAGTTCGGTTTCATTGGAGTTCAGATATTTGGCCGGACTGTCGGAGGACATGGCGCGGCCCCCGAAGGCAATGACCTTTTCCCGCGCGCTGAGGATCGGGAACATGATCCGGTCGCGAAACCTGTCATAAGAGACGGCGATATCGGGCCCGTGAACCACAAGCCCGCAGGCTTCGATCTGCTGTTTTTCGACACCCTTCGACGCCAGAAACTCTTTCAGCACATTGCGGCCGTCGGGGGCATAGCCGAGACGGAAAGTTTCGATCGTCTTGCCGGAAAGGCCACGGTCACGCAGATAGGCCCGCGCCTTCGCACCTTCCGCCGACTGCAGCTTTTCCTGGTAAAAGGCGGTCGCAAGTTCCATGACGTCGGACAGCGTCGCGCGTTCCCTCTCGCGCTGAGCAGCCCTTGGATCGGGAGCCGGCATCGCAACACCGGCCATATCCGCAACCTGCTGCACGGCCTCCGGAAAGGAAAGCCCGTCGAGTTCGGTCAGGAACTTGAAGTGATCGCCCGATACCCCGCAACCGAAACAATGATAACGGCCTTTGCGGTCTTCACAGTGGAAACTCGGGGTTTTCTCGCCGTGAAACGGGCAGCAGGCCCACCAGTCGCCCTTCGGCACATTCGTCTTGCGCTTGTCCCATGCGACACGCTTGCCGATGACGTCCGATATCGGGACGCGATCGCGCAGTTCGTCCAGAAAGGAACTGTCAAAACGCATACACTGTTGCTCCTGTGCCGACGGATGTCCCGTCAATGCCCGGCCCATTGCAGAGCGGATGATTTGTTGCGGGGACGTCGGTCGTTGGCCCGCCGGCGGCGACAGCGACCAGCGACTCCGCTGTGTTGACTTATACCTTCATGCGGCAGGAGGCACCACGCATCTGTGACGCCTTGCCCGCTATTCACAGCCACGGCGTCCGTTATTGCTGCGCCGTCAGATCCATCCCTTGCGGATAGACTTGGCAACGGCCTGCGTCCGGTTGACCGCATCAAGTTTCTTTGTCGCGCTGATCAGGTAGTGATTGACCGTATGCTCCGACAGGGAAAGGATCGTTGATATCTCGCTGCTTGTCTTTCCGGCAGCCGTCCAGCGCAGACACTCCAGTTCCCGATCCGATAGCGGTGGCGCTTCCCTTTCGCTGTGGAAAGTGATGTTGCTGAGCCGGTCGAAGATATGAATGCTGAGCATGCTCAGCTCAAGCAGTTCGGTGTGTTCCAGCGGTTCGCGGTCGCCCGCAAATCCAACCGAGCCGCGCAGGCTGCGCGAATCGTGGACGGGAAAATTCACACCGCGCACAAACCCCTTTTCGTAAAACGGATCGCGCACAGAAGCGAGCGTCTCGGAGATCTTCGCGGTCAGCACATCGTCGATGTGCCACACAACCGGGGTCGTCTTGCTTTTGAGAGCCGAAATGACCGGGCTGATATTGATCAGGTCCAACCTGTCATAGGCCTTGATCATTTCCGGCGGCCAATTGTTGATGATGCTGTGGTTGTTGAAACTTCCCATCATGTCGCCGGGCAGAGCCAGAACCGAAAAATATCTCAGCCCGTATCTCTCCGTCGTTTTACGAAGGAATTTAAAGACATCAAAAGATGTATTCAGCTCACCGATATCTGCATGGATATCATAGTTGAATATTTCAGAGGACATTACATTCTAGACGATAAACTACCGATTTTCCTTGATTATTGCGATCTCCCCACACGCAGCTCATTTCCATTCCCGCCCAAGCATTCACCCCGGTATCATCTGGCCGCACGAAATCCGTGCCATGCCAAAAACCCAAGTGGCATTCTTATATCCCAAGACAACAGACAAGCATCATGGAATAATCTCCAGTAAGCGACAAAGGTCACAAAAAATGCGGCCAGTTCCGCCTGTTTCAATCCCCCGTAGTAATTAGCCGCGAAACACACCGACAAAAGACCAATCCACACCGGTTGAACGCGTTCTGAAAACGGCCCATGCGAATCAGTAAGCAATACTGACAACGCAGAATCAGCAACGACGGCAGCGCAATCGCTACCGTCGTGAATTCATGTGCGGAGAACCGCAACGGCTTCGAAAATTGGGCGAGCCACCTATTCGTGGTGCAAAAGATCCTTCACTACGCCTGAGGCCTTCGAGAAGTCCATCTGTCCGGCAAATTTCGTCTTCAGCGCATTCATGCACTTGCCCATGTCACGCAGGCCCTGTGCACCGGTTTCCTCAACGACACGCTTGCACTCCTGGCGAACGTCATCATCGGAAAGCTGCTGCGGCAGGAAGGATCGGATGACATCCACTTCCTCGCGTTCCTGCTGCGCCAGTTCGAGGCGGGCCGCGTCTTCGTAGATTCGAGCCGATTCCTCTCGCTGCTTAATCATCTTGGCGAGAATCTGCATGATGTCGTCGTCACAAACCGGGTCCTTGCCGGCGCCCCGATTGGCGATATCACGATCTTTCACGGCTGCTTGAATGAGCCGGATCGTTGACACACGTCGGGTATCTTTTGCTTTTAGCGCTTCCTTCAGAGAGGTAGCGAACATCTCACGCATTACAGTTTCTCCTGCATTCTGCGGCGAACCATATTCGGTTCCCTCCGCCATTGCAAACAAAAGTAAAAGAGATAACTATTTGATTTTACAATGTTTTAAATTTGTGATCCCCCCGAGCCACTGGATTGACGCGCCAGCGGGCCTCGTTTATGTTCCCACATCTGCATAGACAATTAAATACAGATGCAGCAACCGGATCCAAATTTCTGGGTGCTTGTAATCGATAACGTGGTGTGGCCAGGTGCTTTCGTCAAGTGCGTGGCCTCGACAACGGCCGCCAGGGCCAGAAGCGAATACGAAAATGACCAAAACATCGGCTTGGACCAAGCGCACGCCAACCGCCCTTCTCGTCCTGTCTGACGGAACCGTAATTGAAGGCCATGGGCTCGGTGCAACCGGCGCAATCGAAGCTGAGGTCTGCTTCAACACCGCGCTCACCGGCTACCAGGAAATACTAACCGATCCCTCCTACGCCGGGCAGATCGTGACCTTCACCTTCCCGCATATCGGCAATATCGGCGCCAACGGCGAAGACATCGAGGATCTGAATCCGGCGGCGCGAAACGGTGCCGTCGGCGCCATATTCAAGGCCGATATCACCGATCCATCCAATTTTCGCGCCGGTGAACACCTCGATGCCTGGCTGAAGACACGCGGTATCATCGCAATGAGCGGCATTGATACGCGTGCCTTAACCGTTTGGATCCGCGACAACGGCATGCCAAATGCGGTGATCGCGCACGATCCGGCAGGCAGGTTCGATATCGAGGCGCTAAAGGAGCGGGCCCGCGCGTGGCATGGTCTGGTGGGGCTGGACCTGGCCATCGAAACCACCAGCGGTCAGTCCTCGCAATGGTCCGAAAAACCCTGGGTCTGGAACGAGGGCTTCAGCCAAAACAATGCCGGCGACGGCGACATCCACATCGTGGCGGTCGATTTCGGCATCAAGCGCAATATTCTCCGGCTCTTCTCAGGGCTGGGCTGCCGCGTCACGGTGGTGCCGGCAACCACGTCTGCGGAAGACATCCTCGCCTACAATCCGGACGGTATCTTTTTGTCGAACGGACCGGGCGATCCGGCCGCGACCGGAATGCATGCGGTACCCAATATCAGGAAGCTGCTCGAGACCGGCATTCCCATATTCGGCATCTGCCTGGGCCACCAGATTCTCGCGCTGACGCTGGGTGCGCAAACGACAAAGATGCACCAGGGCCATCACGGGGCAAACCATCCGGTCAAGGATCACACCACCGGCAAGGTCGAGATCGTTTCCATGAATCACGGCTTTGCCGTTGATGGCGAATCACTTCCCGAAAATGTCGAAGAAACGCATGTTTCGCTTTTTGACGGATCCAACTGCGGGCTGCAGGTAAAAGGAAAACCGGTGTTTTCCGTCCAGCACCATCCTGAGGCTTCACCGGGACCGCAGGATTCACACTACCTGTTCCGCCGCTTCATTAATCTTATCCGCGAAAGGCGCGGCGAAGCAGCGCTTGCAGAATAGAGGCCGTATACAAGGCGGCGGATTTGTTCACACGTCGCCTTTGAAGGTATCGCATTCGTCAATGCGGCCTGTCTTGTACCCCCTTGAAAACCAATCGCTGCGCTGCTCGGACGTTCCGTGGTTGAAGCTTTCCGGCACCACATATCCCTGCGCGCGCCGCTGCAGCGTATCGTCGCCGATCTGATGGGCGGCGTTAAGCGCTTCATCCAGATCACCACTTTCCACAAGTCCTTTTTGCGCCGTGTGGTTTGCCCAGATGCCGGCAAAACAGTCGGCCTGCAATTCAACGCGCACTGACATTCTGTTTTCATCAGCCTTGCTGAGATTGCCACGCATCTCGTTAAAGCGCGGCAGAACACCGATCAGGTTTTGGACATGATGTCCGACCTCGTGCGCCAGCACATAAGCCTGTGCGAAATCTCCCGCTGCATCGAACTTGGTCGCGAGTTCGTCGTAAAAGGTTAGATCAATATAGATCTTCTGATCCGACGGGCAGTAGAACGGGCCCGACGCAGCGCTGGCAAAGCCGCAAGCCGACCGGACCTGTTCCTCGAACAGAACAAGCGTCGGCTCGCGGTAGGTTACGCCGCTCGCCTTGAATATGGCGCCCCAGGTATCCTCGGTTTCAGCCAGAACCGTTGCAACAAACTGCGTCATCTCGTCCTGCCGCTGCGGAGACAGCCGTTCGCTGCGCGTTAAATCGCGCTGCTCGATGCCGGGCTCCAGGCCGCCCTCGCTCAAAAGAAGCGCTGGGTCGATACCGAGATACTTCAGCACGATATAGCCGATGATCAGCAGCACGATCATCGATATTCCGCCACCGGATTTGCCGCCGATCCTCGACCTTCCCGTCGGCATTCTCATGCGCCCGCCTCGGCCGAAGGGGCTTCGGCGTCGCGGTGACGTTTGGCGTCCGCGCCGGTCCTCGATGTTGCTGCTTTGACGACGCCCCTTCCACCGCATGCGGCTATCCCTTCATTTTATTGGTCTTTTATGCCGTCAACCATATCCACAACAGTGTGCAGACACCCTGACCCTAGCGCATTAGAATAACTGTCACATATATACGATAAAACGCCACAAATTTGGTGCTGTAGTTTCAACAATACTGACGGACGGATAACATTGAAACCAGAAGACTTCAGGCGATGGCGCAAGGCACTGGGGTTGAACCAAAAAGACGCCGCCCGTGCCCTGGGCCTGAAGAAAAGGGTCATCCAATATTACGAAAAGGGTAAGCGGGATGGAAAGGAAGTGGAGATTCCGCTGTCCGTAGCGCTCGCCTGCTATGCCATTGCCAACGGCGTTCACTCCTACGATGCCTCCGAGCTCGAAAGCGAAAATTGACCGCTCCAGTCGGTCAATTAAGGGGCCGCAGGTTCCTGCGATGACATTCCGCCCCAAAAAGGCATGAAAAACAGCCCCGCGCGGGGTTTCCCTGCATTAGCCTTTACCCTATAAGGCGGCCTTAGCCTGAAAAAATACATCGCTCACAGCCCTCATTTCGCCGGGGTTTCCGTGACGCCTGCCTGCTGGATGAACTGACATGCCAAAACGCAATGATATCAAGTCGATCCTCATCATCGGCGCCGGGCCGATCGTCATCGGTCAGGCCTGTGAGTTCGACTACTCCGGCACACAGGCCTGCAAGGCGCTGAAGGAAGAGGGTTACCGGGTCATCCTGGTCAACTCAAATCCGGCAACCATCATGACCGATCCGGGCCTTGCGGATGCGACCTATGTCGAGCCGATCACGCCCGAAGTGGTCGCCAAGATCATTGCCAAGGAGCGTCCCGACGCGCTGCTGCCGACAATGGGCGGCCAGACGGCACTCAATACGGCTCTCTCGCTGCGGCGCATGGGCGTGCTTGAGCGCTATAACGTCGAAATGATCGGCGCCAAGCCCGAAGCCATCGACAAGGCCGAAGACCGTGCGCTCTTCCGCGAGGCAATGGCTGCGATTGGTCTTGAGACGCCGCGCTCAATGCTGGCAAACGCCACCGACGTCAAGGAACAGGACCGAAACGCCCACGAGGCCAAACGCGAAGAACTCAAGGCGCGCTTTAACGACGGCGAACTGGACGCCGCGCTCGATGCGCTGGAAACCGAGTGGCAGCTCGCCGAAACCGATCGCAAGCAGCGCTATATCGGCCACGCGCTTGGCGTCGCCGCACAGGCACTCGATCACGTCGGCCTGCCGGCAATTATCCGGCCGTCCTTCACCCTCGGCGGAACCGGCGGGGGCATCGCCTTCAACCGGTCGGAGTTTTTCGAGATTGTCGAATCCGGCCTCGATGCCTCGCCGACGACCGAGGTGCTGATTGAAGAATCGGTGCTCGGCTGGAAGGAATATGAGATGGAGGTCGTGCGCGACAAGGCCGACAACTGCATCATCATTTGCTCCATCGAAAACATCGATCCGATGGGTGTCCACACCGGCGATTCGATCACTGTCGCACCGGCCCTGACGCTGACCGACAAGGAATACCAGATCATGCGCAACGCCTCCATTGCGGTGCTGCGCGAGATTGGCGTCGAAACCGGCGGCTCCAATGTCCAGTTCGCGGTCAATCCCGAAGATGGCCGGCTGGTCGTCATTGAAATGAACCCGCGTGTTTCGCGCTCCTCGGCACTGGCTTCCAAGGCAACCGGCTTTCCGATCGCCAAGGTCGCCGCAAAGCTTGCCGTCGGCTATACGCTCGATGAACTGGAAAACGACATAACCGGCGGTGCGACACCGGCCTCGTTTGAGCCGTCCATCGACTATGTCGTGACGAAAATCCCGCGTTTCGCCTTCGAAAAATTTCCCGGTGCCGAGCCGTTGCTGACGACGTCGATGAAATCGGTGGGCGAGGTCATGGCCATTGGCAGGACCTTTGCCGAATCCATGCAAAAGGCACTGCGCGGTCTGGAAACCGGCCTGACGGGGCTGGACGAGATCGAAATTCCCAGCCTTGGAGAAGGTGACGACAAGAACGCCATCAAGGCCGCACTCGGCACACCGACACCCGACCGGCTGCGTATGGTGGCACAGGCCCTGAGGCTGGGCACCAGCGAAGAGACTGTTCACGAAAGCTGCAAGATCGACCCGTGGTTCATCGCCCAGCTCAAGGCGATCATCGATATGGAGGACAAAATCCGCGAGCATGGCCTTCCGGACGACGCCGAGAACTTACGCATGCTCAAAGCGATGGGATTTTCCGATGCACGGCTCGCCAGCCTGATTGGCGCGCGCGAGCGCGAGGTCACGGCGCTTCGCCAGTCGCTGGATGTTCATCCGGTGTACAAACGCATTGACACCTGCGCCGCCGAATTCGCCTCACCGACCGCCTATATGTATTCAACCTACGAGGTGCCTTTTGCAGGGGCGCTGCGCTCTGAAGCGGAGGTTTCGGATCGCAAAAAGGTGGTGATTCTCGGTGGCGGACCCAACCGTATCGGTCAGGGCATCGAATTCGACTATTGCTGCTGCCACGCGGCATTTGCGCTGGAAGATGCAGGATATGAATCAATCATGATCAACTGCAATCCCGAGACCGTGTCCACTGACTACGATACCTCCGACCGGCTGTATTTCGAGCCGCTGACCGGCGAGGACGTGCTCGAGATCCTGCGGGTCGAGCAGCAGAAGGGAACGCTGCACGGCGTGATCGTCCAGTTCGGCGGGCAGACGCCGCTCAAGCTGGCGAATGCGCTCGAACAGGCTGGCATCCCGATCCTCGGAACCGATCCCGATGCAATCGACCTTGCTGAAGACCGCGACCGTTTCCAGAAACTGCTCAAAAAGCTCGACCTGCGTCAGCCCAAGAACGGCATCGCCCATTCGGTTGAACAGGCGCGCCTTGTCGCCACCGAAATCGGCTTTCCGCTGGTGGTGCGACCGTCTTACGTTCTCGGCGGCCGGGCCATGCAGATTATCCGCGAGGAAAGCGGCCTTTCCAACTACCTGCTCGGAACCGTTCCCGAACTGGTGCCGGAAGACATCAAGGCCCGCTATCCCAATGACAAGACCGGACAGATCAATACGCTTCTCGGCACCAACCCGCTGCTGTTCGACAGCTATCTGACGAACGCCATCGAGGTCGACGTCGATTGCCTTTGCGACGGCGAAAGCGTCTTTGTTTCCGGTATCATGGAGCACATCGAGGAAGCCGGCATCCATTCGGGCGACAGCGCCTGTTCCCTGCCGGTCTATTCACTGACGCCGGAACTCGTCGACGAACTGGAGCGCCAGACGGCTGAACTTGCCAGGGCGCTCAATGTCGGCGGCCTGATGAATGTCCAATACGCAATCAAGAACGGGGACATCTACGTCCTTGAGGTCAACCCGAGAGCGTCGCGTACGGTTCCGTTCGTCGCCAAGACAATCGGCGCGCCGATCGCAAAGATCGCCGCCCGCATCATGGCCGGCGAAAAGCTGGACGACGCAATCGGCGCCTATGGCGACAAGCCGGACCCGCGAAATTTGAACCACATTGCGGTGAAGGAAGCCGTCTTCCCGTTTGCCCGCTTTCCCGGTGTCGATACGCTGCTGGGCCCGGAAATGCGCTCGACCGGCGAAGTAATCGGGCTCGACACCGACTATGCCCTCGCCTTTGCCAAGTCGCAGCTCGGCGCCGGTGTTGAACTCCCGCGCGACGGCACGGTGTTCATCTCGGTTCGCGATGAAGACAAGGAGCGCGTTCTGCCTGCCGCCACGATGTTGAGCGACAGCGGCTTCAAGATCATGGCCACGGGCGGCACGGCACGCTTCCTGCGGGAAAAGGGCATTGAGGCGATCCGGATCAACAAGGTCCTGGAAGGCCGTCCGCATGTCGAGGATGCGATCCGCAACCGCGAAGTCCAGCTGGTCATCAACACCACCGCCGGCGCCAAGGCGATGTCGGATTCCAAATCCCTGCGCCGCGCCGCGCTGATGCAGAAAGTGCCCTACTATACGACGATGTCCGGCGCCAAAGCCGCTGCAAGGGCGATCGCCGCGCTGACCGCCGGAAATCTCGAAGTCAAACCATTGCAGGACTATTTCGCAGCGTAATTCCTGCTACATGCGAGCGCAGGTCACCCCCGGGCGACCTGCCAGCCGGTTGTTCCGCCCTTCAACTTATGAGCAACACCGGAGCTGAACTCTATCGGCCCGCAGAAGCTCCACCAGCACCTTCCGGAAGCGCCAAAAGTCGCGAAACATGTAGTCGCTTGTCTGGTTGCTAAATAAGCCGGCTATTGCAATCTCTGGCGGTTCCCATGCGATCGCGTTAAGCTGTTGCCGCAGCCATCCACTTGGAATGAAATACGCGCACGGCCGGAACGCGTCCGGCTTGGGAGGTCCAATGGCAGATGCATCCCCGCAACGCTGGCTGGCGCTGACCGGAATCAGCATATTGAGCTTCGTCGTTTTCATCGATTTCACCATCGTCAACACGATCCTGCCCGGTATCCAGCGGGAACTCCACGCGTCTGTCGATGATCTGCAATGGGTGATGAACGCCTTCATCCTGATGATGACCGTTTTCATGGTCACCATGGGACGCCTTGGCGATATATACGGCCGGCGGCTGGTATTTTACGCCGGTGTCATCGTCTTTGCATTGGCTTCGTTCCTGGCGGGAACCTCCGGAAGCCCCGAATTCCTTATTGGTTGCCGGTTTTTGCAGGGAATAGCAGGCGCAGTGGTGGTCACGCTGGGCGCCGCCCTGACCACCCACCATTTTCCTGAAGAGGAGCAAGGCCGGGCGCTTGCAATCTTCATGAGCATCACCGGATTCGGCCTTGCGATCGGCCCGCTTCTCGGCGGCATGTTCGTATCGCTGCTGTCGTGGCGTTGGGCGTTCTATGTCAATGTGCCCGTTGTCATCATCGGGTTTCTAATATCCCTGCGCACCGTCGAGGAAACGCCGCGCCAAAAGGACGAAAAGGTCGACTGGATCGGGCTTATTCTGCTGACGCCCGGCATGAGCGCACTCGTGACTTTCATCATGAAAGGCAACAATTGGGGCTGGGACGCAACAGCCACTATTTTGTGTGGCGTCGCGGCCGTTGTGTTTCTTGTTGCATTTGTCCTGGTGGAGCGCCGGGTTTCTTCGCCGATAGTCGACTTCAATCTTCTCAAACACCGTCATTACCTTGCGGTCTGCGTGATGGCGCTGACGCTGGGCGGCTTCATTGTACTGGGCAATTTTCTTGCGCCGCTCTACCTGCAGACCGTCCGCAACGAAGAACCCTATATTGCCGGCATGATGCTGCTGCCCATCTCCGCTCTCGTTGTCATTGTTCCGCCCTTGATCGGTGGTTTGGCTGACCGCATCGGACCGATGCGGTTTATCGTCGCCGGCCAGGTGTTTCTTGCGCTTGCCGCTTTCGTTCAGATCTTTTTTGATCCCGCAAGCCCGGTCCTCTTCGTCCTGTTCGGATTTGGGCTGTTTGGCTTTGGCTGGGGGCTTCAGCAGGCTACATCTGCCATGGCCGCAACATCAGCACTCCCGAAAGCCGCCGCCGGGCTTGCCATCGGCATGCTTTACACGGTCTGGAATTTCGGCTCCTCGGTCAGTCTGGCGGTGGGTGGCCTCATTTTCGAGGAACTGGACAAGCGAAGCCTTACGAATTCGATCGCGCAGGAGAATATTACATTAAGCGCCAAGGACCAGGAACTTGTGCGCAGTGTGCTCTCGGATCCTAGCCAGGCTCAGAAAATCCTGGGTGAGCTGACCCCGGGTCTTGAGGACAAGTTGCTGCCGATATTCAGGGACTCCTTCATGGACGGTTACGGCGGCGCAATGTGGTACCTGCTAGCCACCTGTGCGCTCGGCGCCATCCTTGTTCCGTTGATCGCAGGCAAATCCAGGCCGGCAGCCGACAGCGCATAGTCGGGGCATTCGCAGCCCCTGATTAACCGCCTGATGAAAAAACTGGAAAAATTGCCCCAATTGCTGCTATGTTTGCGCGATTGAGATATTGAGCGGTTCCGGATCAACAGGTCCGGGGGCCGTTTTCTTTTGCGCTTTCGCACCACCTCCCAGGTGTCGAAAGCGCCAAAAAAAGATGGAGAAGGACATGGTTGACAAGGTCCCAATGACCCAAGGTGGCTTTACCAAGCTCAACGAAGAGTTGCGCTGGCGCCAGCAGGAAGAGCGCCCGCGCATCATTGAGGCGATTGCCGAAGCACGTGCGCATGGCGATCTGTCGGAAAACGCCGAATACCATGCGGCAAAAGAGTCACAGAGCCACAATGAAGGCCGTATTGCCGAGCTTGAGGACCTGACGGCCCGTGCCGAAGTGATCGATCTGGCAAAAATGTCAGGCGATACAATTAAGTTCGGCGCTACCGTTAAACTTGTGGATGAAGACACCGATGAGGAAAAAACCTACCAGATCGTCGGCGATCAGGAGGCCGACGTGAAGGAAGGGCGTATTTCGCTGTCCTCCCCGATTGCGCGTGCCCTTATCAGCAAGCAGGTCGGAGACAGCATCGAGGTCAACGCTCCAGGCGGTGCAAAAGCCTACGAAATCCTCGAGGTGCGCTGGGGCTGAGCACCGGGGTCGCGCGTGTTTTGATGTAAGTTCAATCGAACGTGACACGCGCTACCGGGGCAATGACGCGTCTGCGCGACGACAGTCTGCAAACCATGGGCAACGGCACCGAACTGATAGTGACCAACATGCACCGGAATTTTACCGGTGTTTCGGCCACGGCGGCCGCTGTCGTGCGCAAGCAGGCAGAGCGCTATAAAATGCAGCTCGCGGGCGGAATCCTGCCTCAATGCCCGGAGCCAATTTCGTTCAGACAGGCTTTAAAACTGTCGCGTCAGCCTGCGGAAGGCCGCAAACACGTTCTGTGGCACGTGCGCAGAAACAACGAAATGCGCGCGGCTCTGTGGGCGCGCGATGTGCTCCGACTGCCTGTGCGCATCGTTTTCACTTCCTCCGCGCAACGTCGCCATTCGTTCTTTCCACGCTGGCTTATTTCCCGCATGGATGCGGTCATTGCCACCACGCAGGAAGCCGCGGCACTGGTGCCAAATGTCAGGGCCGTCGTCCATCATGGCGTTGACACCGACCGGTTCCGCCCCCCGCAGGACCGCGACACCGCATGGCGGCAAACCGGTTATCCCGGCAGGCTTGGCATTGCCACAATAGGACGCATCCGGCCTGAAAAGGGCACCGATGTCTTTGTCGATGCGATGATCAGGCTTCTTCCCGATATCCCCGATGCCACAGCCCTGATCGTCGGCAAGGCCATGGCCGCTCACCGCCCATTCAAAACCGAGCTTCAGGGCCGCATTGAAGCGGCAGGATTATCGCAGCGCATTATCTTTACGGACGAAGTTGCGGCTGCAAACTTGCCCGGTCTCGTTGCAGGCCTGTCGCTGTTGGTCGCAGCGCCGCGTTACGAGGGCTACGGCATGACGCCGCTCGAAGCAATGGCAAGCGGCGTTCCGATCGTGGCCACCGACGCCGGTTTCTTTTCCTCATTCATCGGGGACAACAAAGCTGGCGTCGTCGTTGAAAAGCCGGATGCCGAAGACCTTACGGCGGCGGCTCGCAGTCTGCTGGATAATCCGATGGAACTGGCGCTCAAAAGCAGCAATGCCCGCAACCGTGCCGTCGAGAATTTTGCAATCAAGGGAGAGGTTGACGGCATACACGAGGTCTATGAGGAGCTTTGGGGGAACCGTTAAACCCTGGGCGGTTCACGGCTGAGATCGATAGGCCCTTCATTCTTGACCTGGCGGATCGTCAGCATGGTGCGTACCGTCTCGACATTGTCTGCGGCAGTCAGCTCGTCGATGACGAAGTCCTGAAACGTGGCAAGATCTGCCGCGACACAGTGCAGCAGAAAATCCGATTCCCCCGAAACCATCCATGATTTGCGCACGATCGGCCATTGCAGCGTCTTTTCGGCAAAGGCCCGCAAATTGACCTCCGACTGCAGTGTCAGTCCGATCATGCAAAAGGCAACGAGATCATATCCAAGCGACGGCGCATTGAGCAGCGCGCGATATCCCTCGATAATCCCCGCCTCCTCCAGCTTGCGCAGCCGCCGCAAACAGGGCGGGGCGGAAATACCGACCCGTTCCGACAAATCCACATTTGTGATTCGCCCGTCATCCTGAAGCTCCCGGAGGATTTTAAGGTCGATATCGTCGAGTTCCGCACGAACTGGCATGACGCCACATTCCCCTTTTGATTCATGAACCCTGTGCAGCGTAACGCAATTTGAACAGTTATTGCGTACATACGCAAGAATATTTCGCCGCACGTCAATATTACGCAAAAAATACAGTCCCACCCGCACGCGCGCTCGGATGACAGCTGTGTGAAATCGGCCACCTCCCCTTGAAACTGCCTTGTGCGACTACGTACATTGGGCCAAATGCAGCTGCGGGCCTTGTACAACAGGTGGGCTAGCGCCTATCACGGACCCAGCGCGACACGGAGCAACAGGGAAAACCAACCATGACCATCCGCCATGCACGTGTCCTGATCATCGGTTCAGGACCCGCAGGATACACAGCGGCAATTTATGCGGCCCGCGCCATGCTAGAACCGGTTCTGATTGCCGGCATGGAGCAAGGCGGCCAGTTGATGATCACGACGGACGTCGAAAACTATCCTGGCTATGCCGAACCCGTGCAGGGACCGTGGATGATGGAGCAGATGCTCAAACAGGCGGAGAATGTCGGTGCGGACATTGTCAACGATCTCGTCACCGAGGTCGATCTTGAGGTCAGGCCATTCCGGCTGAAGACCGATTCGGGTCAGGAATATACCGCGGACACTCTGGTCATCGCTACGGGTGCACAGGCCAGGTGGCTTGGCATTGAATCGGAGCAGACATTCATGGGTTTCGGCGTTTCTGCCTGCGCCACCTGCGACGGATTCTTCTATCGCGGCAAGAATGTCGTTGTCGTCGGCGGCGGTAACACCGCTGTGGAAGAGGCACTTTACCTGTCGAATCTTGCTGCTGAAGTGACTTTGGTTCACCGCAGGGACGAGTTGCGTGCAGAAAAAATCCTGCAGAAGCGGCTAATGGCAAAGGAAAACATCAACATCATCTGGGACAGCCAGCTTGATGAGATCACCGGTGAAACAACCACACCGCCATCGGTCACCGGAGTGCGCCTGAAAAACGTCAAGACCGGTGAAATTACCGAACACGCGACCGACGGCGTCTTCATCGCCATCGGCCACGCTCCTTCCGTTTCGCTTTTCGAGGGCAAGGTGAAACAGAAATCCAACGGATATCTGTGGACGGCGCCCGATTCGACGGCGACTGATGTTGATGGCGTGTTTGCCGCCGGCGATGTCACGGATGACATATATCGCCAGGCCGTAACGGCAGCCGGCATGGGATGCATGGCCGCTCTTGAAGCCGAGAAATATCTCGCAGAATCCGAACCGCTGGCGGACGCCGCCGAGTAGGGACAGGGAACCGCCGCACAGACGGCGGCCCGCAGCGAGTTAAGGGGAGAACCGCAATGCCTCTGGACTGGGACAAATTGCGAATATTTCACGCTGCCGCAGAGGCGGGTTCATTTACCCATGCGGCGGAAAAACTGCATCTGTCCCAATCTGCCATTTCCCGGCAGGTCAGTGCGCTTGAACAGGATATCGGCGTGCCGCTGTTTCACCGGCACGCCCGCGGCCTGATCATGACCGAGCAGGGCGAACTTCTCTACCGCACCGCCCATGACGTGCTGCTGAAACTCGAGGCCGTTCGGGTCCGGCTGTCCGAAACGACCGACAGCCCCAGCGGCAAGCTGCGGGTCACGACAACTGTTGGTCTCGGATCGGGTTGGCTGACGGATCGGATGCAGGAATTTACCGAACTCTATCCTGACATTGAAGTACAGCTCCTGCTCGACAATGAAGAGCTCGATGTCACCATGCGGCACGCCGACTGCGCCATACGGCTGCGCCAGCCGCAACAGCCCGACCTTATTCAGCGCAAGCTGTTCACCGTGCACATGCACGTCTACGCATCGCCGTCCTATCTCAACCGTTATGGCAAGCCGGAGCACGTCTCCGATTTCGACCAGCACCGCATCATCACATTTGGCGAGCCCGCCCCGAATTATCTTCTCGACGTCAATTGGCTCGAAGTTGCCGGCAGGTCGGCAAGCAATCCGCGCGCGCCGCTGCTGCAGATCAACAACATGCCGTCGATCAAGCGCGCAGCCCAGCTAGGCATCGGCATCGCCATGCTGCCCGACTACATGGTCGGCCACGACGCCGGGCTCGTTCAACTCGACATCGACGCGGACGTTCCGTCCTTTTCGGGTTTCTTCTGCTATCCGGAGGAGTTACGCGGTTCCGCGAAGCTGAAAGCCTTTCGTGATTTCCTGATTTCCAAGGCGCGAAACTGGAAATACTAAAGAAACCCGGCCCACCAGTCCCCAGACCAGAGTTCCGGGAGAACCATGTGAATGATTGAAACCTATCGCGGCGTGGTCCGACCCCATCAGATGGACCACATGGGGCACATGAATGTGCAGTGGTACACGGCGATATTCGACGAAGCGACATGGCATCTCTTTTCAACCCTGGGCCTTACGTCCGAATATTTCCGCAGTGAAAACCGCGGCATGGCCGCACTTGAGCAAAAGACGAAATACAGGGCTGAAGTTATGGCCGGAAACCTGCTGGTCTGCCGGTCGACTGTCCTGGAGGTAGCCGACAAGACCATTCGGTTCCTTCATCACATGTATGACGCCGAGAAAGATACGCTGTCGGCGACAACCGAGCTCACCGCGGCACATCTGGATCGTGAAAAACGCAAAGCCTGTCCCCTGCCCGAGTTCGCCAGAACGAAATGCCTTGAGGTGATCGGCAACAACACCGATATGCCCGGAATCGGAACCGCAAAGCGGCCAATCCGCGAGAGTCGTGTAAATTCCGGGTGACGATTGGTGTCGGGCACCACCGTAATCGGCAAAAAAAAACTTATCCGACTTTGGTCTACAGGATGCGGTATTTTTCGGAAAAAACCTAATGATTACAGTTCAAAGTTGAGCTCTGCGCCCACTGCATAGCTGCCATGCACACCTTCCCCTTGCAATATTTGGCACAAAACAACATATCAGGATCAGCCAGCGAGCGCTGATGGGCTCCTCCTCCCAGTTCCATCTTCGCTGGCTGTGTTCCCCTCTGGAGGTTTCGTTTTACAAACCTTCTGAATTCTACGGGCCGGAGAGCAATCTCAAGGCCCGTTTTTTTTGCCTGTTACATGAAGAGCTTTTCGCTCTTCAAATCCTTGTAAAGATGAGCGACCTGATCGCCGTATCCGTTGTATAACAGCGTATCCACTTTTTCTCCGGTGTGCAGGATGCGTTCCTGCGCCTGGCTCCAGCGCGGATGTGGAACGCCCGGATTGACGTTGGCCCAGAAACCGTACTCATCGGGGCCGACTTCTTCCCAAAAACTGACAGGCCGTGTGTCGGTAAAGGAAATGCGGCTGATCGACTTGATCGACTTGAAACCGTATTTCCAGGGCAGCGCCAGTCTGATCGGCGCGCCGAACTGCTTGTCCAGCGCATGGCCGTAGGCACCGGTCACCATGAATGCCAGATCGTTCCCGGCCTCCTCTATCGTTATGCCTTCCACATAGGGCCATGGATACCAGCTCTGTCGTTGGCCGGTTGCCACATCCGGATCAAGAAAAGTCTCGAAGCGCACATATTTGGCCGACGAAAGCGGTTTTGCCAGCGCCACGAGTTCCGACAGCGCGAATCCCGTCCAGGGCACTGTCATCGACCATGCCTCCACGCAGCGGTGCCGGTAAAGGCGTTCTTCCAGCGGAATGCGGCGAACGAGATCCTCGAATCCGATGGTCACCGGCTGCTCCACTAGCCCGTCGACGCGGATATCCCACGGGCTGGTCTGCAGTGCCTGCGCGGCTTTCCAGATCTGTTTGTGCGAACCGAATTCGTAAAAATTATTGTAGCGGGTATTTACCTTTTCAGGCGTCAGTTCGCGGTCGATCATATAGGATTCATTGCGCTTCGCCGGATAAAGGTCGGCAGTCGGATCGTCCGCGCCAAATGCCCTGCCCGGCCGCACCGCCATGGCAGCCGCAAGTCCGACACCGGCCATCCCCCAACCTTTGATGAGCTGCCGCCGATTTAAGAATGCGGCTTCACAAGTTGCCTGATTTTCGCTGATTGCCCAGGCCGGCTTGCGTAGAATTTGGACCACTTAACATCTCCTCCATTTGGAGCAGAGACGCTTATGCATAGATCCTTCCTGCCCCGACGCCGATCATAGAAGGGCACCGTTGGCACACAACTCATCCCTTTTCACAATCTGGTGTTTGGCTGAAGGCCCCGGATACAGCGAATGGAAAGACGCCGGCCCGCAGGCCGGCGCCAGGTATCTTCGTTTTTTACGGACGGTTAAGCGACATTGCTCGATTGCCGGAAGAACCGGTTCACATATCCATCGCTTCAGCCACTTCAACCGAACCGTCGTCTTCCAGTATCGGACAGCCCTTCGCCATTCCGATAGCTGCATCGATACTATCGGCATTGACGATTGTGTAACCCGACAGCGGATTAGCCCCGCCATTGTCAGCAACGCCGCCTGCTGTCACGGTTTTGGATACGGAGACCGGATTGCCGGGGTCGACGATGGCGCCGCCGATCGTTTCAAACCAGGCGTTCCATGCAGCCATGACCTTTGCGCCCTCTTCAGGGCTCTCCGGTTTCTTGCCGCCATGATAGGCAAATACGTATTTAGGCATGCTATTACCTCCCGGGCTTTACTTCACAAGTTAACAGGCTAGTTATTTAACTCAATTGTTATATAAAAACCGGATCAATGCAAATGCGCAGGGTCAGGGGGCGCACCAATTTAAGGCAGATGGACTCTAGTCGGGGTCAGACGCAGCCGCCGGCCGCACCTGGTGAGCGCTATTTGCAGGCCGCGCAGAAGCGCTGGATCCGCTGACAGGCTTCTTCGAGCAGGGCTTCCGACGTGGCATAGGAGATGCGGAAATTCGGCCCCAGCCCAAAGGCCGACCCGTGCACAACCGCAACGCCTTCGGTTTCCAGCAGCTCAGTCACGAAATCCTCATCGGTCTCGATCGTTTTTCCGGACGGCGCGGTCTTGCCGATCAGCCCTGCACAGGACGGGTAAACGTAGAACGCACCTTCCGGTGTCGGGCAGGATATGCCGGCGGCCTGATTGAGCATGGAAACGACAAGGTCACGGCGTGCCTCGAAAATCTTCTTGTTCTTGACGACAAAATCCTGCGGCCCGTTGAGCGCCTCGACGGCTGCCCACTGCGCGATGGAGTTGGTCCCAGATGTCTGCTGGCCCTGGATCAGGTCCATGGCCTTGATGAGCTCGAGCGGTCCGCCGGCGTAGCCGATGCGCCAGCCGGTCATCGCATAGGCCTTCGACACACCATTCATGGTCAGCGTGCGGTCATAGAGTTTCGGCTCGATCTGCGCGGGCGTCGTGAACTCGAAATCGCCGTAGGTAAGGTGCTCGTACATGTCGTCTGTCAGGATCCACACATGCGGGTGACGCAACAGCACATCGGTAATCGCGCGCAATTCGTCCGCACTGTAGGCAGCGCCGGAAGGGTTTGACGGCGAGTTGAAGATCAACCATTTGGTTTTCGGCGTGATGGCCGCGTCCAGCGCCTCGGCGGTTAATTTGAACTGGTCCTCAAGCCGGGTTTCGGCGAACACCGCCGTTCCCCCGCAGATCGCCACCATTTCTGGATAGCTCACCCAATAGGGAGCAGGGATAACCACTTCATCCCCGGCATTAAGCGTCGCCATCAGAGCATTGAACAGAATCTGCTTTCCACCTGTGCCGACGATGATCTGTTCAGGTGCGTAGTCGAGGCCGTTTTCACGCTTGAACTTTTCGGATATCGCCTTGCGCAGATCAGGAATGCCCGACACGGGCGTGTACTTCGTCTCGCCCCTGCGAATGGCATCGACTGCAGCGTCCTTGACATTGTCCGGCGTGTCAAAATCCGGCTCGCCGGCACCAAGCCCGATAATGTCGCGGCCTTTGGCTTTCAGTTCCCGAGCCTTCTGGGAAACGGCGATGGTTGCGGAGGGTTTAACGCGCGAGAGTGCATCGGCAAGAAATGCCATTTCGGATAACTCCATGCTTAAATATGGACAAGATCAGGACGGATTCCTGCATCGTGTATAATCCTATGTCGAATCATGACGTGAAGTTCAAGCCAGGCAGGATCTTCAAATTCCAGTCCCCGCAAGTCAGCCAGCAGTTCCGGAGAGCCGATAGTGGCCATCGCAAGCGATAGCGGCCGAATTCTGCTGGAGGAGGATGGATCGTGCAGCGGTTCATTCGGTCCCTTCGTTTTGAGGACTGCCCTGCAACCGATATTCGGCCGTAGCCGGGCCGGCCAGCTTAAGCTGCGCGGGATTGAGGGACTGCTGCGTCTCTTTCAGAACGGCAGGCCGTACAGTCCCGCCGATTTCTTTGCACGCATCGGCGGCAACCAGCATATATCCGTGGATGCGCTGTGTAGGCAGATTCATCTCGTCAACGCCTCACTTGAGCCGGCCGAAAACGTCCTGCTATTCCTGAACTTCAATCCCAGCCTATATCAGGACAACCGCCAGATCGCGTTCCAGATCAACCGGCTGAAGACCGATGTGAAGGCCAGCCGGTTTTCTCCCTCCCGTATTGTCTGCGAGATGACGGAACAGCAGATCACAAAGCCGAACCGCATGGTCTACCTCATCGACAGCCTAAGAGAGGCCGGCTTCAAGATCGCCGTCGACGACTATGGCGCTGAATCCTCCGATGCCCGGCGGGTGGATCTGGTGCGCCCTGATATTATCAAGCTGGATGCGCACTGGGTCGCGCGCCTGATGGATAGTCAAAGCGGGTATGCTGTTTTGAAAGATACGGTGGACCGGTTCCGGCAAGACGGTGCGACCGTCGTTCTCGAAGGGCTTGAAAAGAGTTTCCAGATCGAGCTTGCCTGGGGTGCCGGCGCCGACCTCGTCCAGGGATTTGCCCTCGCGCGCCCGCAGATCGCACCAACAAATTTCACCGGATTGTTCGGCAACCCTCCGGCCTGAACCGTCGTCTGACGCCCCGCGATCAGAAATTCGCCTTTAATTACCAATCGTTAAGGTTGGCCACAATTTAACCACGACAAATGTCCACCGCCGCCCAATTTCGGTCGCGCTCCCGTCCACTTCCAACGTTTGTTTGGTGTAACCGGTTTTGCCGGCAACGGCGCGTCGCTTGTTTTTACGGTCACCCCCCACGACCGGTCGCTTACAGTGAGCGGCGCGCCATCTGACCAACGCAACGGTTCGGAGGGCGGATATGGAACTCGATGTCGACTACCTGGATGTACACAGGGAAGCCAAACGGGCGCGGTGGCGGGTTAAACTGACGGCCCTGGCCGTAACCGCCTGCATCGTCATGCTGTTCGATCTTGTGGCGCAGGCAAAACCTCTTGAGGTCCGCCCGGTCTCCGGACTGTCCTGTGTGCAACAGGCCGCCGCACTGACGAGTGAAATACGCGATCCCCGGCCAACTGCAAAACATGACGGCCCGGCTCCGGCCTTTAACTTCGCAGACCAGACACTATGTTCACGCGGACGATGACACGAATGAACACGCGAGGCATGAATGCGTAGATTGAGACTGGTTGCGGCGGTGTGCACGTCGCTGTCGATAGCACCGGCTCCGGCAATAGCCGCCGGCTCCTATACAACGGAAAAGGTGGCGATCCAGGTCGAAACCGTTGCTTCCGGTCTTGAGCACCCCTGGGGTATCGAGGTACTGCCGGACGGCGCGTATCTCGTCACCGAACGCCCCGGCAGGCTCCGGCTCGTCAAGAACGGCGAAGTTTCGAAGCCGGTCGGTGGATTGCCGAAAATCGCGGTCGGCGGACAGGGCGGTCTGCTGGACGTCGCTCTTGCCGATGACTTCGAAGAAAGCGGAACCGTGTTCTTCACCTATTCCGAACCCGGCCGCGGCGGCACCGGAACGGCGCTGGCAAAGGCAAAACTGGTCCGAAACGGACTTGAGGCCAGCCTGGAGAATGTCGAGGTTATCTTCTCCATGGATCGCAAGACCCGAAGAGGCCAGCATTTTGGCTCGCGCATCGCGATCGCCGAAGACGGCAGCATCTTTTTCACGATAGGCGACCGCGGCAACGGCAAACGTGCCCAGGACATGATGGATCATGCCGGTGCCGTGCTGCGCATCAACGCCGACGGCTCAATACCGAAAGACAATCCCTATGCGGACGGCAACTCGGTACTTCCCGAATTGTGGTCCAAGGGACACCGCAATCCGCAGGGCATCGACTTCGACCGGAAAACAAACACCTTGTATGCCGTTGAACATGGCGCACGTGGCGGCGACGAAATCAATCAGCCTGAGCCGGCTAAGAACTATGGCTGGCCGGTTATTTCGTACGGCCGTCATTATTCCGGCGCAAAGATTGGCGTGGGAACAAAGGCAGCCGGCTATGAACAGCCCCTATTTTACTGGGATCCGTCTATCGCCCCGGGCGGCATGGCGGTCTATCGCGGTGAAATGTTTCCCGAGTGGGACGGCGATTTTCTCGTCACGGCACTGAAAGACCGGATGCTGGTGCGCCTTGACCGCAATGCGTCAGGTGAAATTGTCGGCGAGGAAAGGTTGCTGCAGGGCGAATATGGCCGTATGCGGGATGTGAAAGCCGCGCCCGACGGATCGCTTCTCGTCCTGACAGATGAACCCGATGGCGTTATCTTGCGGATCACACGCCAATAACCGGGGATCGTCCTTGAAAATCGCTCTTGTTCTTGTCGCAATTGTCGCGGCGATCATTGTCGTTCTTGCCTTGGCCTTTTTTGCCTATGGCCGCGAAAGGAGCTGGGCGCTCATAGCCGGCTCCCCCGACCGCGGGAGACTGACACTGGCAACGCAAAAACGCAGCCCGACCGCCAACGACGCTGTTGCCTGTACGCAAGGCCTGCGCGAGGACTGCGAGATCCCCCTGCCCGCGTTTGACGAGACACCCGCAAACCTCAATGAACGGCTTGCCGGACAGATAGAAGCACGCGATCCGCTCGCACGCCGTGTTGACGATGGCAAGGCACCCGATCATCTCAGATACATAACCTATTCTCCGACAATGCGGTTTCCCGATCTCATCAATATTGAGTTCGTCGAAATGGACGATGGGCGCACCGGCATCATCGCTTACGCCCGTGCCCAGCTTGGCAAGCTCGATTTCGGCGCCAACAGGGCAAGGCTCGAACGCTACTTCGAGGGTCTGTAGATCCTTTTAGCCAAACCGCTGCGCGGGTTCGCGGCAAATCCCACTTGCCGAGGTTCAATGCGGCTGATAGAGCGGGATGCTTGATCTCCGGGAATAACCGGGACAACCGCAACGGGACTGCCGGATACCATGAGTCGTGCAAAGGCAAATCTGCTTCTGCTGCTGGCAGGGGCCGTCTGGGGAATGGGCTTCGTGGCGCAAAGCACCGCCATGGATGCCATCGGCCCGATGCTCTTCATCAGCCTGCGTTTCCTCCTGGCAATGCTTGTGGTCCTGCCTTTTGCTCTGCTCGAATCCGCAAAGGCGCAAACCAGCTTATCGCATTCGGATATAAAGGGTTTTGTCTGGATCGGTCTTGCACTTTTTTCCGGCATGGCCGCGCAGCAGGTGGGCCTCCTGACGACGACCGTAACCAATGCAGGCTTTTTGACGGGCCTCTATGTCGTTTTCGTTCCGTTTCTGATGGTCATTTTCCTGCGCCAGTATCCGCATCCGGTGGTCTGGCCGGGAGCGCTGCTGGCATTTGCCGGCATCTGGCTATTGAGCGGCGGCAACCTGACAGACCTCAACACCGGCGATGCCCTCGTAATATTGTGCGCGGTTTTCTGGGCAAGCCAGGTTCTGCTCATCGGTGTCTACGGAACCCGCACCGGGCGACCGTTGACCCTTTCGGCGGTTCAATTCGGCATCTGCTCCCTGCTGGCATTTGCCATAGCGTTGGTGAGTGAACCTATCGCATGGAACGCGATCGTTCAGGCGGCACCCGAGATTCTGTATTCGGGAATTTTCTCAAGTGGCCTTGCCTTTACCCTGCAGGTCATCGGCCAGCGCTATACGAGCTCTGCGCAGGCCGCTATCTTCCTGTCCTCCGAAGCACTGTTCGCGGCATTGTTCGGTGCGATCTTCCTCGGCGAACGCATTGCCGGCATGGGTTATCTCGGCTGTTTGTTCATCTTTGCGGCAATGCTTGCGGTTGAAATCGTCCCCGCAACCACCGGTAGACATGCGCGAAACGTTAATGTTTCCTAAACAGCGGCGAACGAACGGTCCGGCATTTTGGGTGGCATGAAACTGGTATGAATCGGGCTATACAGCACGAAATACTCTCATATCGGCCGCTTACATTGTAACGTTTGACAACTCAGTACTTCCAAAAACAAGTTGTATTTCGAATCAGTCATAAAACTTTCTCTTGCTTATTTCTGCGTACTGCCGCACTGTGTCGCCCGTTCGGGCAATTTGCGAACGCAGGAAAACCTATTGATAGCAATGCGGACCGGAGACGCATAAAATTCCGGGTGATCGAAACGCGTATGGCCGGATGGCCAGTGGGGATCACGATAACAGGGACCTTTCCTCATTTTTCAAGAACTGCCTGCCTTACCCGTTTTACGGGTGAAACCGAGGACGCGCGGGCGGCAAGCCGGCGGACAATAGAGGACCTGAAAGCATGGCCGAGACTGGCACAGTAAAGTTTTTCAACACCGACAAGGGCTTCGGCTTCATCAAGCCGGACACTGGCGAAGCGGATATCTTCGTTCACATATCCGCCGTCAAGGATTCAGGCCTGGAATCCTTGCTGGAAAATCAGAAGGTGAGTTTCGATACCGAACCGGATCGCCGCGGCAAGGGACCGAAGGCCGTCAATCTGGCTGTCGTAGAGTAATCCAGTCTTCTACATTTGAGAATTAATGTTGCCCGGTCGGCGGCCGGGCAGCTTCTATTTGCGCGGTGATTTGAATATTAATTTTATTTAATATTTCAATCACTTCCATTCAGTTTGCATTCATCGCCACACCAATAGTGTCCTGTCCAACAGAGGGTTAAGTCCCCTCGCATTCACGTTTGGAAGGATCAGACACGATGAACCTCATAACAAAGACCGCTATTGCTGCCGCAGCAATTATGGCAACAGCTATTGTTCCGGTAACCGGCGCCATTGCACAGTTGAGAAACGTTCCCGACAGCGGCAAGCACCATGCGCACAAGGGCCACCCCTACCACTACAAAAAGGGTCCGAAGGTGCACTATCCGCGCGGCCACTACAAACACAAGCCGCCCTATGTCGTTCACAAGGGCAAGAACAACGGCGCTGCACTCGGCATCCTCGGATTTGCAGCAGGCGCCATTGTCGGCGGGGCGCTGGCAAACGGCTCCAGATAGCGGAATTCCTCTCCCAAGAGGCGCCCGGTTTCACCTCCCGGCGCCTCTTTTTTTGCAATTTTCACGGATCGGGATTTCGTTCAGCTTGCGTTCAGGCAGCCCACTCTAGGCTCACAAACAAGCGGGGACAGCGCCCCAACGCAAGTAGTACCGAGAGGAAAACAACAGATGGGAATTTCAGTAAAAGCAATTGCCGCAACTCTGGCTGTTACAGTTGCAACCATCACGCCGCTATCCCAGGCCTATTCCCACGACCGTGGCCACAGGCACTATCACAATAACGACTGGGGCGGTCCCAAACATCATAATCGCCGGCACAAGCGTCATCGCGGACCCGTCATTATTGATAAAAACAATAATGACGATGCGCTTCTGCTCGGCGTTCTCGGGCTGGCAGCCGGGGCACTCATCACCGGCGCGATCCTGAGTGGTCCGGCTAATCAGCCGGCTTATAATCCAGGACCTGAACCCGGCTATGTTCCGCCGGCCCGAGACTATTATCCGCCAGCACCGCAGCCCACCTATGCGGGCGGTACTATGGAGCCGTGGACCGATGAATGGTATCGCTACTGTTCCCGCAGATACCGATCATTCAACCCCGCCACCGGAACATTCCGCGGCTATGACGGCTACGACCATTTCTGCGTCGCCCGCTAATGCGGAGTTCGGTAGTTAAGCGCCGATGCCCTTGAGAAAAGGATTGGTGAGGCGTTCTTCCCCAATCCGCCCCCCCGGCCCGTGGCCGCAGATAAACCCGACCTCATCGCCAAGCGGCAGGACCTTGTCCCGGATTGAATCGAGCAGCTGCTGATGATTGCCGCCGGGAAGGTCCGTTCTACCGATGGAACCTTTGAACAGGACATCGCCCAGATGGGCAAACCCCGCCTGCCGGTGAAAGAAAATGACGTGACCGGGCGCATGTCCCGGACAGTGATATACCTCGAATTCATGGTCGCCGAACGAGACTTTCTCGCCTTCCTCAAGCCACCTGTCGGGCGTAACGTTGCGAACGGCGTCCTCGACGCCGAACATTTTCGCCTGGTCCTCAAGCCCCTGCAAAAGCTGCAGATCGTCCTTATGCGGCCCGATAATTTCGATATCGAGCGCCTCCTTCAGATCCATTGCCCCGCCGGCATGGTCGATATGCCCGTGGGTGAGCCAGATTGCATCGATGCCGATTTCATTTTTCTCAAGCACATCCCTGATCGTCGGTACGTCGCCGCCCGGATCAACCACAGCGCCGCGCTTGGTATCGCTGTCGAATAAAATGGTGCAGTTTTGCTGAAATGCGGTGACCGGAACGATTCCTGCCTGGATCTGGCCCATGAGATTTTCCGTTTTGTTTTGTTTGCCTGGCGGCAGCCTGCCACGCCGCGGCCCGCCATTGCAAAATAAAAAGGCGTGCGCCCCGGATGGCCGCACGCCCGTTCAACAGGAATTTGTCGTTGTCGCCCTTATGCAGCGGCTTCCTTGACCGGCTGTACCGCTTGCGCATAGTCATTCACCAGATTGGTGGTGACTTCGCCAACCGTGAAGCGGTAAGGACCGATTTCGGAAACCGGTGTGACCTCGGCCGCCGTTCCGGTCAGGAAACATTCTTCAAAATCTTCCATTTCCTCAGGCATGATCGCCCGTTCGATGATCTCATAGCCGCGTTTCTTGGCAAGATCGATAACGGTGCGCCGGGTTATGCCGTCGAGGAAACAGTCCGGTGTCGGCGTGTGGATGACACCATCCTTCACGAAAAACACATTGGCGCCCGTGGCTTCCGCAATCTGACCGCGCCAATCCAGCATCAGCGCATCGGCATAGCCTTTGCTTTCGGCTTCATGTTTCGACAGGGTGCAGATCATGTAAAGCCCGGCGGCTTTCGACTCGCTCGGAATGGTCGCCGGATCGGGCCGGCGATACTTTGCCATGTCCAATCGAATGCCCTTGAGCCGTTCTTCCGGCTTGAAATAGGACGGCCACTGCCAGATGGCGATTGCCAGATTGATGCGGTTATGCTGGGCGGATACGCCCATCATTTCGCTACCGCGCCAGGCGATCGGGCGCACATAGGCATCTTCAAAACCCTGCCGCTCCAGGAGCTCATTGCAGGCATCGTCGATTTCTTCGACACTGTACGGAATCTCGAACCCAAGCAGCTTGGCCGAATTATGCAGCCGCTCGGTGTGCTCGCGCAGCTTGAAAATCACGCCGCCATAGGCACGCTCACCTTCAAACACGGAACTGGCGTAGTGCAGTCCATGCGACAGCACATGCAGCTTCGCGTCCTTCCACGGAACAAATTCGCCATTGTACCAGATATGGCCCTCAAGCTGATCGAAGGGGACCGATGCCATTGCGTTACCTCCAGCGCGACTGCGCTTTGTCGATGTTGTTGTTCGCCGGATATGAGAAACGCCCGTAATATTCCGAAATTCGCGCGGCGGACCGAAATAATCCGCTTAAACGCCAAAACCGGGCCTAATAGAGGGTTTTACATCCTTGACGCGGAATGAGGCTATCAATAGCATCAAATTATGTCAACAAGGCTGACATATTTGAAAGGAAATACCGACATGCCGTCCGAGCGGGCAAGAAAAATACCCGATGCCGACACCATAACGGGGCCGATGTCGGAGAGCGACGGGATCGATTTCGACATAATCGAGATGCTTTATTTCGCCTATCGCGATTTCACTTCTGACCCGGATGCAATCCTGTCGGAATCCGGTTTTGGACGCGCCCATCACCGCGTTGTCCATTTCGTCAACAGGCAGCCCGGCATGACGGTCGCGGACCTGCTTGAGACGCTGAAAATCACCAAGCAAAGCCTTGCCCGGGTGCTCAAGCAGCTGGTCGATTCCGGATATATCCATCAGGTCGAAGGCCCAAATGATCGCCGCCAAAGGCGCCTCTATCCGACCCGAAAGGGCAGAGAATTAGCCCTGGAACTGGCTCGGCCACAGTCTCGCCGCATAACCAAAGCACTAAGGGGTATTGATTCTGAGGGGCAAAAGGTGATCAGGCAGTTCCTGCAGGGAATGGTTGATCCGGAATAGGCCTGGAGACGATTGATCCGCAATGGGCATTGAAATTGTGCATGAAGGAGGCGGCATGACAGCTGAGACGCTATCAGACAACGCTTCGCATCTGCTTGTTATCGATGACGATACGCGCATTCGCGATCTGTTGAATCGATATCTGAGCGAACAGGGTTTTCGTGTAACCACCGCTGCCGATGCCGCGGAAGCCCGGCGCAAGCTTCAGGGCCTGGAATTCGACCTTCTTGTCGTCGACGTAATGATGCCCGGAGAAACCGGCGTCGCGCTGACGAAGGCATTGCGCGAAATCCGCGACGTTCCGATCCTGATGTTGACTGCACTTGCCGAGATCAACAGCCGTTTGGAAGGCCTGGAGGCCGGCGCGGATGATTATCTGGCCAAACCGTTCGACCCGCGTGAGCTGGTATTGCGGATAAACAATATTCTCAAGCGCGGCGGCCCGCCCGATATCCCCAAAATCGAGCAAATCGTCTTTGGACCGTACACTTTCGGCCTGGCACGGCGTGAACTCAAAAAAGGCCCTGAAGTGGTTCGTCTCACCGACCGCGAGCAGGAAATCATGGTTCAGTTCGCCCAGCGTCCGGGCGAAACCATTCCTCGGCACGAGCTTGTCGGTGAAGATATCGATATCGGCGAGCGCACAATCGACGTGCAGATCAACCGGTTGCGCCGCAAAATCGAGGAAGACCCTGCAAATCCCATGTGGTTGCAGACTGTTAGGGGCATTGGATACCGCCTCAGTGTCGAATAAGATGATCGCGCGCAGCGTATCGGATTCCTGTTGAGGGATCCGCGACCTGCGAACGGGATCGCTTTATGACGACTATTGACTCGATAAGACGCGAATACGATCGCTATCCTCCAAAGGGGTACAAACGCTTTACGCGCTGGATCGTGCGGCGCTTGCCGACCGGCCTTTACGGCCGAACGCTACTCATCATCATCCTGCCAATGGTCATACTGCAGTCGGTGATCGCCTTCGTATTCATGGAGCGGCACTGGCAGACCGTCACCCAACGCCTTTCCGAGGCAGTCACGCGCGACATTGCCGCGATTATCGACGTCATCGATACTTATCCTCAGGATACGGACTATGAAGAAATAACCCGAATGGCGCGCGAGCGCCTTGAACTCAACATCGCCATCGAGCCGGAAGGCGTTTTGCCGCCGCCTCGCTCAAAACCTTTTTTTTCCATACTCGATACTATCTTGAGCGAAGAGATCACCCGCCAGATCAGGCGCCCGTTCTGGATCGACACGATCGGCGATTCCGATCTTGTTGAAATCCGCATTCTGCTCGATGACAAGGTCCTGCGTGTCTTTGCCCGCCGCAGTCAGGCCTATGCCTCGAACACCCATATTTTCCTGCTGTGGATGGTCGGCACGTCGCTGGTGCTTTTGACCATCGCCATCCTGTTTTTGCGCGGCCAGATCAGGCCTATCCTCAGCCTTGCCGATGCGGCGGAAAGCTTCGGCAGGGGCCAGAGGATGCCGGAGGAGTTCAGGCCGCGCGGCGCCGATGAAATCAGGCGCGCGGGACTTGCCTTCATCCGCATGCGCGAAAGGATCGAACGGCAGATAGAACAGCGCACCGCAATGCTGACCGGTGTCAGTCACGACCTTCGAACGATCCTTACCCGGTTCAGACTGCAGCTTGCCCTGGTGGGCAACGAGGAGGAAACCGCGATCCTCAACGACGACATCGACGACATGCAATCGATGCTCGAGGGGTATTTGTCCTTTGCACGCGGCGAAGCGCAGGAGGATGTCGGAGAACTCGATCTGCAGGCCCTCTTCCAGAAACTTGAAGAGCACGCCAGGCTCCATGGCCGGCATCTGACCCACGCCATCAAGGGACTGCCCAACGTCAAGGTCAGACCCAACGCCTTTTCGCGACTTGTCATGAATCTGAGCTCCAATGCCTGCCGGCACGCGCAGAACATCAATGTTCAGGCAACCATCAGAACCGGCTGGCTCACCATCGTCATCGATGATGACGGTCCGGGAATTCCGGAAGACCTGCGCGAAGATGTCTTCAAGCCGTTCTTCCGCCTCGACGAAGCGCGCAACCAGGACAAGAGCGGCACCGGCCTTGGTCTCGCCATCGCCCGCGACATTGCCCGCAGCCACGGCGGTGACATCACTCTGGGTGAAAGCCCCATGGGAGGACTGCAGGCCGTCATCAGGGTACCGGCCTGAGGGCCGTTTTATAAAAAAATTTACGCGGTGCCCTCTCTAACTACTTATAGTCGTGCGCCAGTTTTGCATCCATTTTGCGGAGGCTATCCGACATAGCCGAACCGGCGTGCATGTCGCCGAGGTGCCAAAGGCGGTCGTTCAATGGGCTTGCAGCGAACGGCCATTCCGAGCCCAAAGCAAACTTCAGATCCTCGGGTTGGATTCGATTTTTTCCATCAATAACAAAAGTGTATCTCGAAGATGAGCTACATCTGTTTTCCCATCAAACTGAGTAAAATGCTCTCGGTCATGTTGCATGACAATTTTCATCGCCTGTTCCACCAGTTTTTCCCCTTCGATGGTCAGCCGCACGATCTTGCTGCGTCCGTCCTCTGGATTTGGTACCCGCCTAATCAAACCTCGTCTTTCAAGTTCGATGAGTATTTTTGTTGTTCCTCCCGATGATAGAAGGACCGACCGATAGAGTTCTGTTGGCATTAATTGGCGTGGAGTGGACTGAGCACGCAATGCAACCAAAACCTCAAATGCAGCATGGGTAAGCCCAAAGTCTCTCAACGCTTCGTCAGTGCGCATCCTGATCAGTTCGTGGAAGCGGATAACGGAAAAGACAATGTCTGTTTCTGGTGAGGCGGCCTCTGGCCAATAGGACCTGATGCGCTCGAGAAGCACACGGACTGGAATTCTGTCAGACACTTGGTACCTCCGTTCACACTCCCACAATATTTTATCTTTCCAGAAAGGCAAATATGGAATATAACTTTCTAGAAAGATAAATAGAAAGGGGACGCGGCAATGAACGATCTGTCTTACGCACTAATAGACAACCTGCCGAAAGCCGAGCTGCACCTGCATATCGAAGGGACCCTCGAACCCGAGATGATGCTCGCAATGGCGAAGCGCAACAAAGTGGAACTGCCTTACAAGACAGTTGAAGATGTTCGTGCGGCGTACCAGTTTGACTGCCTGCAGGACTTCCTCGACCTGTACTATCTTGGGATGTCAGTCCTATTGACCGAAAAAGATTTCTACGATCTTACATGGGCTTACCTCGAACGTGTGCATGCTGATCGCCTGACCCACGTAGAGCTTTTCTTCGATCCACAGGCGCACACCGACCGCGGCGTAGCATTTGAAACTGTCCTGGACGGGATTACCTCGGCGTTGGAATACGCAAAAAGAGAACTTGGCATCACATCCAAACTCATAATGTGTTTTCTGCGCCACCTGCCTGAGGAACAGGCATTTGAAGCACTTGAATGCGCCTGCAAGCACAAGGACAGGATATTTGGCGTGGGGTTAGACAGCACAGAAAATGGCATCCCGCCTTCGACTTTCGCTGGAGTGTTCGAAGCGGCTCGACGTGAAGGGTTCACTCCAGTTGCCCATGTCGGCGAAGAGGGAACTGCGGAGAATGTCCGGGAAGCGCTTGACGTTTTGAAAATCGAACGGGTTGACCATGGCAATCACGCGTTGGACGATCCCATGGTGACAAAGCGATTGGCTGACCAGCAGACGCCGCTGACCATGTGCCCCATATCCAACTGGCGCTTGAAAGGCATCCCGTCTTTGTCGGCAAGCCCGGTCAAACGTGCGCTTGATGCCGGGTTGCTCGTGACCGTGAATTCGGATGATCCCTCGTACTTCGGAGGGTATTTAAACGACAACTATCGAGCGGTGTTTAAGCACCTTGGATTAACCGAAACGGAGGTCATTCAGCTGGCCAAGAACTCTTTCGCCGGGTCATTCCTGAGTGACGGTGAGAAGCAAGAGCAGTTGGACAGGATTGATCATCAGGTTAACACTCTGCGAGGCACCTGATGTGGTGGCCTGGACACATTCTTCGAAATCACGAATAACCGCTTCGTCCGCATTCCAGTCATCAACTCAGCAAAACCTGCAGGTCCCTTCCGGGCCATAGCCGAAATCAGCACTCATACAAGACTGATCCCCTTCAGGAACAACAACGGACATCCTGATATTCGTCCAAATCCTAAAAAAGCCGCCCTCCATCAGGCACTTTCTTGTCGATGGCGGCAAGCACCACCTCGCCGTCTTCATCCGGAAAACCGAGCACCAGCACTTCGGACATCACAGGACCGATCTGGCGCGGAGGAAAATTGACGACACCCATGACCTGCCTGCCAACCAGGCTTTCGGGCACATAATGTTTGGTGATCTGGGCTGACGACTTGCGGATTCCAATTTCCGGGCCGAAATCGACCTTCAGCTTGTAGGCCGGTTTGCGGGCTTCGGGAAACGGTTCAGCCTCGATGATTGTACCGGCGCGGATATCAACCTTCTCAAAATCTGACCACGCGATTTCTTCAGTCATATTTCACCCGTGTTCGGCAAGTTCATGGGCGCGCTTTTTCGCCGCCGCAATCGCTTCATCGAAAATCCGCTGCATGCCACCATCGCGCATCAACACGTCAAGCGCAGCAGCCGTTGTGCCGCCTGGAGATGTCACATTCTTGCGCAAAATTGAGGCGTCCTCGTCGGACCGGTGAAGCAGCTCCCCTGCCCCGGCGACGGTTGCACGCGCAAGCCGCATGGCAAGGTCGGCGTCGAGCCCCGCCTTTCTGCCCGCCTCGGCCATGCATTCGGCCAGATAATAGATATAGGCCGGCCCGCTGCCTGAAACGGCGGTCACGGCGTCGATCTGGTCTTCCGTTTCGACCCACTCGACCGGCCCACAGACCTCCAGCAGAGATTGGGCGAGATCGTGCTGCTTCGCGCTGACATTGCCGTTGGTGACAGCGCCCGTTATGCCGCGCCCGACCATGGCCGGCGTGTTAGGCATTGTGCGCACGATCGCCACCTTACCGAGGTGGCGCGAAAGCGTCTCGATAGTCGTACCTGCGGCTATTGAAATACAAACGGTGTCTGGCCCTGTTACGGGCTTGAGCGCCGGCAGAACCGTTCCCATCATCTGCGGCTTGACCGCAACGATCAACGCTGATGCCACGAGGTCTTTTGGCACGGTGGCATGGTGCACCACACCATTTTCCGCCATCATCTGAGCAATGGCCGGCGACGGCGATGGATCGATAACGGCGATGGAATCGGGGCTGATGCCGGAAGCCAGCCAGCCACGCATCATCGCACCGCCCATATTGCCGGCGCCAACCAGCACAACGGGACCGGATGTCATGCCAGACCTCCTTGATTCGTCAGGCTTCCCCGACGGTTTCAAACAGGACCGTTTCAGTGGCGCTCTTGGCGTCCATGCCCGACCAGATGACAAACTGGAAGGCCTGGAAATAGAGCTCGCAGGTTTCCAACGCACTCGAAAGCAACACCTCAACCTGCTGGTTGGTCGGTTCAGCTCCGCCCGCCAGAAGCAGGGACTGCCTGAAAATCACCACGTCCTCCTGCTGCCAGAAGTCGAAGTGACCCATCAGGATCTGCCCGTTCAGCAGGTAAAGCAGCTTGACCACCTCACTGACGCGGTTATCCGGCACCTTTATATCAAATGCGCAGGCAAGATGGAGGGCCTCGAAATCCTCCATCCAAGAAAAGGACACATGGTAGTCTGACCAGCGTCCCTGAACGGTCATAGCGATCTCATCCTCGCCGGATCGCTCAAATGACCAATCGTTGTTGGCCGCGACATACTCAATCATGTCTACTGGATTGAGTTCGCGTTCATATTCAAATTCCATCAGGCTCATGCCGCACCTTCTCCACCCGAATTTCGATTAATATAGACGCAACAACAAATTGCCGCGTCCAAACACCTGAACCCGGAAGCCACTCCACTGCTACTACACACTAAAACGGAACTGCTGCCACTCGCCCACATATGCAGTCTTCAGTCCGCTTCGAATCATTCTTTAAAATCAGTGTATAACGGCAGAGTCGCCACGCCACCCCTATTTTGGGGCGGCGGCAAAATACGGTGTGGATACGTGCTGAATCACATCGTCAGGCCGGCGCTGTAACCGATTCTGCGGAAAGGTTTTTTCGCCGCCGGCCTTAAGGGATTGTTAACCGCAAAAAATTTATGCGGATTTGCTTGTGCCGGTGCTTTTGCGGCGCGGTGCCTTGGGCTTTGGCGTTCCTTCAAGTGCCGCGAGGCGCTTTTCCAGCGCATCCAGACGCGCCGAAAGCGCATCATTTTCATCGCGGGCCTTGGCGGCCATGTCACGCACAGCCTCGAATTCCTCACGTTGGACAACATCCATCGTGTTCAAAACCCGTTCGGCCTGCGCGCGCAGAGCCGTTTCCACTTCGCTGCGCACGCCCTGGGCAGCACCCGCAGCATCCGTCATCAGCCGGGCAAAATCATCCAGAATACGGTTTGGACCTGTGGTCATCTTATCGCCTCACTGTTACCTGGAACTCCGGTTCCTCTGGTATTATCAGGTAAGCTTTCAATTGGATCGATGCAACCCTTGACCCGGAGAGTTGCCGCCTGCATGGTCCGCCTCATCCGTCACACGCATATGGCTCACGAATATGAACCCAGTTCAGGCCGCGCTGCCTTTCCCGAACATCGACCCGGTGCTTTTTTCCATCGGCCCGCTTGCAGTCCACTGGTACGGCCTTGCCTATGTCGCGGGCATCCTCATCGGTTGGCGATATGCGCGCACCATCGCGGGCACGCAACGGCTTTGGCACAATAACCGTCCGGCCATGAGCGTTTCCGACATCGATGATTTTCTGCTGTGGGCAGCGGTTGGAATCGTGCTCGGCGGACGACTGGGATACATCCTGTTCTACGATTTTGCCGCCTTCGCCGACAACCCGCTGCGCATGTTCGAAATCTGGAAGGGCGGCATGTCCTTCCATGGAGGGCTGTTGGGCACCATCATTGCCATGATGGTGTTCGCCAGGAACCGCGGCATATCCGTCTGGAGCCTGTTCGATGTGGTCGCGGCTTCGGCTCCTGTCGGCCTGTTCCTCGGACGGCTGGCAAATTTCGTCAATTCCGAGCTTTGGGGCCGTGTCAGCGATGTTCCCTGGGCGGTTGTCTTCCCGACCGGCGGCCCCGAGCCAAGACATCCGAGCCAGCTATACGAGGCAGCGCTCGAAGGGCCGGTTCTGTTTTTTGTCCTGTTCCTTTTGATTTTCCGCTTCAACAAGCTTGCCCGGCCCCGCTTTGTCGGCGGTGCCTTTTTGGCGGGTTATGCGGCCAGTCGCATATTCGTCGAGTTCTTCCGCGAACCCGACGCCCATATCGGATATCTGTTCGGCGGCTGGCTTACCATGGGCATGGTTCTGTCCGTGCCGATGCTGATCATCGGCATTGTCGCCATGGCCTATTCCGCGCAACCGGCGGCGGGCGAAAAAATTCAAGACAGCGGCACGTGAAATTGACACCGCTTGAAGAAAAAATCCGCCGGCTGATCGAAGTCAACGGTCCAATGAGCGTCTCGGACTACTTTGCTCTTTGTCTCGGTGATCCCGAACATGGCTACTACAAAACACGTGAGCCCTTCGGGGTCGCAGGTGACTTCACCACCGCGCCGGAAATCAGCCAGCTCTTCGGGGAAATCATCGGAATATTCCTGGTACTGGCCTGGCAATCGCACGGCAAGCCGGCGCCGGTACGTCTGATCGAAATCGGCCCGGGCCGCGGCACGCTCATGGCCGATATCCAAAGGGTCGTCTCCAGCCTCGCCCCGGACCTGGCGAGAACCGCCACCGCACATCTTGTCGAGACCAGCGAACACCTCAGCGCCATTCAAAAGAAGACCCTTGGCGGCCCAGCCATCGCAACCAGCTGGCACACGCATGTCGATGACGTTCCCGCCGGTTTCACACTGCTCGTCAGCAACGAGCTGTTCGACGCCATACCGATCCGTCAATTCGTCATGACTGACGAGGGATTGCGCGAACGGGTCATCGCCATCGGGGAAGGCAACAAACTGGCATTCCAGGCCGGCACGGCAACAATTGATGCACCCAAATGGGCAAAAAAGGCGAAATCCGGTGACATCCTAGAAATGGCGCCGGCCCGCGAGGCGCTCATGGCCCGCATCGCAGAGCGCATCGTGAATAATGGAGGTATTGCCCTGACGATCGATTACGGCCACACCAGAAGCGCTCTTGGCGACACGTTGCAGGCGGTCAGCAGACACCGTTTTGCCGATGTCCTTGCAAATCCCGGCGAGTGCGACCTGACGAGCCATGTGGATTTTGAGGCGCTGGGCGCGGCCGCACACGCCGAAGGCGCGCACATTTGGCCGGTGATGGGTCAGGGCGAATTTTTGCTGGCGCTCGGACTGCTGGAGCGCGCGGGAACCCTTGGCGCCAACAAATCCGTGGAAACACAACAATTGATCCGCCAATCGGTTGAACGGCTGGCAGGCGATGGCGATAACCAGATGGGTAACCTTTTCAAGGTGTTGTGTATTGCAGGCAGCCCGGCGTCAATTGCACCCTTTGCCACTGGCAATGGGTAAATCGCGCCAACTGACTGTAAAGCATTCAAATCCAGTGATTGACAGACACGTTCACTTTGATCACCATCCCGCCGGATGACAAGCTGAGAGGCCAGCCATGCTCGATCTGGGGCGACCTGAACCGATCACCAGCCATCTACTGGACGAAAGCTGTGCTGGAACAGCGATCCGACACGGATTTTTCACCCGCCAGGGGGGCGTGTCGGAAGGAATTTACAAGGGTCTCAATGTCGGCCTCGGATCGCAGGACGTCCGGGGACACGTCACCGAAAACCGCTCACGCATCTGCAACTGGTTCGAACTGCCCACCGACAATCTCGCAACGCCCCATCAAGTCCATTCGGCTGATGTTTTCGTGGTCGATGAAGCCTATGACGGCGAACGGCCGAAGGCTGACGCTGTAGTCTCAGCCACTCCCGGCATAATCGTAGGCGTCCTGACGGCTGATTGCGGCCCGGTGCTTCTCGCAGACCCTCAAGCCGGCGTTGTCGCCGCGGCGCACGCCGGATGGCGCGGTGCGCTTGATGGCATCATCGAAAACACCATTTGCACCATGGAACGCTTTGGCGCAGATCGGGGAAGGATAGCGGCCTGTCTCGGCCCATCGATCAGTGGCGAAAACTACGAGGTCGGTCCCGAATTTGTCGATCGGTTTGTCGAAAAAGACCAACGGCATGCGACCTATTTCATTCCGTCTACGCGCGAGAACCACAGGCTTTTTAACCTGCAGAACTATATACTCGACCGGCTTGTCGAATCCGGCGTAACCGCGCACTATTCCGGTCACTGCACCTATGCGGACGAGACGCGGTTTTATTCCTACAGACGCACTACGCACCGTAATGAGCCCGACTACGGGCGGCAGATTTCAGCAATAAGCATTGTCGATGGAGGTTATCGTGGCTCAGCACTTTGACAGGGAAGAATATAACTGGCGAATGCGCCGCCTTCTCGACGCGATGCAGGACAACGAGCTCGACGCAATGCTCCTGTTTGCGCAGGAGAGCATGTACTGGCTTACCGGATACGACACGTTCGGCTTTTGCTTCTTCCAGACACTGGTGGTCAAATCCGACGGTTCGATGAATCTTCTGACCCGCTCGGCCGACCTTCGTCAGGCCCGCCATACGTCCATCATCGAAAACATTTCCATCTGGACCGACCGCGCCAATGCGGATCCGACGATGGAGCTGAAAAACCTGTTGAATGATCTTGATCTGCTGGGCTGCAAGATCGGCGTCGAATACGATACCCATGGCCTGACGGGATCCAACTGCCGCAAGCTGGACGATCAGCTTCAGTCATTTGGTGATCTGATCGATGCATCCGCCCTCGTCTCCCGTCTCAGGCTGATCAAGAGCCCTGCCGAAATCGACCTGATCAAGACCGCGGCCGGGCTTGCCGACGCGGCCCTCGATGCCGCCCTTCCGCTCATCAAGCCAGGCGGCAATGAAGCCGATATCCTTGCAGCCATGCAGGGCGCGGTGTTTTCAGGCGGCGGCGACTACCCCGGAAATGAGTTCATTATCGGCTCGGGGGCCGATGCGCTGCTTTGCCGCTACAAGTCCGGCAGGCGCACTTTGGAGGAAAACGATCAACTGACACTGGAATGGGCAGGTGTCTTTGGACACTACCATGTTGCCATGATGCGTACGGTTGTCATTGGAAAGCCGACGGAGCGGCATCTGGAACTTTATGATGTCTGCCGCGAAGCACTTGAGGAAATCGAACAGGTGCTGCGGCCCGGCCATAATTTCGGCGATGTCTTCGCTACCCATGCGAAAGTCATGGAAGACCGGGGGCTGACCCGGCACCGGCTGAATGCCTGCGGCTATTCCCTCGGTGCAAGGTTCACACCTAGCTGGATGGAGCGTGAAATGTTCTATTCAGGCAATGAACAAAACATTAGAGCGGATATGTCATTGTTTGTGCATATGATTATTATGGATTCTGAATCCAATACGGCCATGACGCTCGGACATACCTATCTGACCACCGAAGATGAGCCGGCGCCGCTATCGGCCCATAATCTCGATCTGATCGTCAGATAGGCACGCATATCAGGAGACGGTAAAGCTTGCGTACGAAGCCTGTTGTTACGATTCTGGTTACCGTTTTGGTGTTGTCACTTGCCGGCTGCAACGCTGGCAGGGTTGTGGACACGTCCTGGCTTCGACCGAGCAGAGATATTCCGACAACGACCGAAACGACGCCGGTTAATCCCGACGATCCGGGCGCTCCGGTAGAACAGATCGCATCTGATCAGCCGGCAATCCCTTCGGGACAGGTGACCAGCAGCGCACCGGCCAACAATACGCCCGCGCCAACGACCACTGCAGCCCTGCCCACACCGCGCAGCCAGGGCACGATCAGCTTCACCCCGGTAATTGGCGCCCCGGTCAACGCCGTTCGACCTCTCTCACGGCAGTTGGGCTCCGAGGCGCGCGCCCGTGGCCTCGTTATCCTCAATTCAGGCAACGGTACCAGTGATCATATTCTCAAGGGCTATTTTTCAGCCTTTGCAGACGGCGATAAAACAACCGTCGCATTCGTCTGGGATGTCCTCGACAGCAGCGGCAACAGGTTGCATCGCATCCGGGGCCAGGAGGTTGCCCAGGGCACTGCTGCCGATCCCTGGGACGTTGTCCAGGCGGCAACGATGGAAGCCATCGCCGCGCGCACGATCGCCGACTATGTGAGCTGGAACGCGCAATCGGGCGGCTAGAGCATTTCTTGTTTATGCGGGATCATTTGAACCGATCTTGCTCTAATCTCTACCGCGGGCCCTCGAATTACGGATAAATACCCGGTTCCTTTGGAATAAAGTCTATTATTGCGCTGTAGGCACTTGCATTCGTGCACAAGCCCGCTAAAACGCCGCCCATCAGGGATACCAAGACAGGCAGCGCCGCCATGAAGCTTTTTTCGGGCAATTCAAACCGGGTCCTGGCAGAGTCTATCTGCAACTACCTCAACATTCCCCTCGGCAGTGCAACGGTCCGGCGTTTCGCCGATCAGGAGATCTTCGTCGAGATCAAGGAGAATGTTCGCGGTGAGGACGTGTTCATCATTCAGTCGACTGCCTATCCGGCTAACGACCATTTGATGGAACTTCTGATCATGACGGATGCCGCCCGGCGCGCTTCTGCGCGACGCATCACCGCGGTCCTTCCATATTTCGGCTATGCGCGCCAGGACCGCAAGCCCGGGCCGCGCACACCGATCTCTGCAAAACTGGTTGCCAACCTCATCACTGAAGCAGGTGCCAACAGGGTTTTGACGCTTGATCTTCATGCCGGTCAGATCCAGGGCTTTTTCGATATCCCGACCGACAATCTTTTCGCTGTGCCGATTCTTGCCCGCGACATCAAGGAAAACTACGACGTTTCCAATGTCATGGTGGTCTCGCCCGATACCGGCGGTGTTGTCCGCGCCAGGGCTCTTGCAAAGCGACTGGACTCACTGTTGGCAATCGTCGACAAACGGCGCGACAGGCCGGGCGAATCGGAAGTGATGAACGTCATCGGAGAGGTCAATGGCAAGGACTGCATCCTGATCGACGATATTGTCGATTCCGGTGGCACGCTGTGCAACGCGGCAGAAGCGCTTCTGGAGAACGGCGCAACCAGCGTCACGGCCTATATCACACACGGGGTGCTTTCCGGCGGCGCCGTGGCAAGGGTAACCGCCTCGAAGCTGAAAGAACTTGTGATCACCGATTCGATCCAGCCGACGACCGCCGTACAGAACGCCCACAACATTCGCGTCATCACGACGTCCAATCTGATCGGCGAAGCGATCACGCGCACGGCCTCCGAAGAATCCGTTTCAAGCCTGTTCGACTGATTTTCTGCCGAATCAGGACGATTGCCGCACCCGGTGACCGGCGCGTCTGTTTTGGCAGCGTTTACCATAAACCCCAAATATGGCTGGCGGTTTTGCGAATTTTCGCAACAATCCAGCTGTTTGTTGGGATCGGGGACAATGGTAAACAACACTCTCAATCCGCAAGCTGTCGCCGCTTGGAGTGCACTTGCATTTGGTGTGGCAGCAACCGCATTCGCGCTGTTGGTGAACACCACGATTGTCGGTATGCGTCCGCTTGAAAAGCTGGCCCCCGACTGGACACCGGCAAACTACAGCTTGCCTGAAACTGCGGTCATCGCAATTTCGGCTGCAGCCGGATTGATCCTCTCAATTTTTGTTCAAAACGCCAGCTCTAAACCTGTCGCAGTCTCCCATCGGGATTTGCAATGGGCCGCGGTGGTGGGGCTCGCAAATATCGGTTTTCTTGTATCCGGCGCAGTTCTGACCATGTCAAACGCACCGTTGTTTCGTGCTCTGATCAGTGAAACAGGCGGCGTGGCTATTGCCCAGGCCATCCTGATAGCGCTGGCCGTTGTCGTATTTATCCGCCTTGCGCTTAAGCGCGTGTCCGCAAACATCCAGCCGGTTCTTGGTATTCCCTTCCGGGTTGTTGCCGGAGCTTGTGCGCTTGTGTTGTTCGTTCTCCTGATGGAAGAGATTTCCTACGGCCAGCACTATATCGGTTGGCAAACTCCCGAAACTTTTTCCGGCAATGTTCAGAATGAAACGAACCTCCATAATTTCTACACGTATCGTTTCGAGCTCATCTACTATTCCGGTGCCACCATTGCGTTTTGCCTGCTTCCCATCTGGGCGAACAGCTCAAATTTTTCTTGGGTCAGCAAAAACAGACACGTAATACCTCCGGCTATTTTCGCCGCCGCCGCCATGCCCCTGACTGCATTCCTGTTTGAGAGTTGGAGCATCGTGCCGCTGCAGGTCTATTTCTTTCTCGGCCTGGCGCTGTCATGGTCGCTTTTCAGGCGAATGAAAGGGCCGGAAAGACTTCTGCCGGTGGCCGTTCTCGCAGCCATGATCGCTTGTCAGTTCATATACGTGTTCCAGGGGCACCGGCTTGTGGCCGGTCATGAAATCTCGGAGATGCGTGAACTGTCCATCGCCTGGATGATCTTTGTTTATGCGGTTTGGCTGAACTGGCGTTGCCGGACGGCAGCTACCGAAAACCAGCCGGTGCAACACGGCGGTGCCTAGTTGGCGGCTCGGCGGGTAGCCCTAAATCACGAACCGGTTCTGTATTCTCAGGCAATCTCGCAGTCGAGCAGTTCGCCGAGAAGGTTTTTCCAGTCGGCGTCCTTGTCTCCTGTCTTGCTCATCGCCTGCGCGCCCAGATAAAGGCGGGTGATGATTGCAGCCTTGCGGTGGCGCGACGCCGTATCGTCGTGTTTCAGATCATCGATATCGCCAAGGGCATCGTAAATAGCAGCATCCAGTCGGCTCGACATAGCCGCTGTTTTTGCCGCCACGGTTCGGTCATGCGGTCCGAGCTCCACCATCGCATTGCATACGAAACAACCGCGTGGAGCGACGCCTTCTCCGCATCCGGTCTGCTCGAAAAGCTGCACGATACGCGCAGCCCCGTCCCCACGGGACCGGTCGCCAAGCAGCCTCACTGCCGCTCCGATGCAGTTGCGATCATAATGGTCAAGTGCCGCAAGATAGGCCGAGTGTTTGTCGCCGAACGCCTTGTAGAACGAGCCGCGTGATAGACCCATGGCGCTCAACAACTCCGGCAGGTTTGTAGCCGCATAGCCAAGCCGCCAGAAAATCTGCATCGCGCCGTCTACGGCTGCGTCCATATCGAATTCGCGTGGTCTGGCCATATTTCTCGGTTCCGATTCAAAAACGCACACTGGGCGTCTCTGTAAGTCATAGAAGCGCAGCTCCAAATTTCAATCAAGTTACGCTCACATTCATTTGTTTTGTACCAATTGGTTCCTAATTATACAACCCAATCATACCGGGTGCCTGGCGCGGGCATCCGGTCCCGGAGCAGGACGCGGTTGGGCCCGGCAGCTTCCTGCTCCACCCTTGCTGAACCTTAAAATGAGGAATTTGAAATGCTAAAAGCTGTATGGACAACTCTCGCAGGCGTCGCCGTTTCCGCTGTTCTTTTTGCCAACGCATTTGCCGCTGGCGTTGACGTCAACGCCACCAGCACCGGCCTTGCGCTTCGCGGATATGATCCCGTTGCCTATTTCACAAAAGGTGCTCCGACACCGGGCGACTTCCAGATCACCGCTGACTACAAAGGCGCGACCTACCGTTTCGAAAACGAAGAAAACAAGGCCCTCTTTGTTGCAAATCCGGAAGCCTACGCACCGGCCTATGGCGGCTATTGCGCCTTTGGAACAGCCATGGGCTTCAAGTTCGACGGCGATCCGGAACTTTGGCGTATCGTTGACAACAAGCTCTATCTGAACCTTGCCCCCGGCATTCAGAAGCGCTGGGAAGCCGACCGTGCGAACCTGATTGTCGCCGCCGACACCAACTGGGACACCATCGAAGACAAAACGCCTGAAGAACTGCAGGCACAGTAACCCCCAAAGGACCTTTCGACACGAGGTCTTCCCGGGCGGATTTTCATCCGCCCGGGTTTCTTTTTGGCACTGGCGGCAATACCCATGATCAAATACGCCATAGTGCTTGCATAGCGCCGGACCCTCGGTTATATAGCGCGCGTCCGCGTAGACACCCTTGGAGGCAACGCGGATGGGGCGGCCAGTGGCCGCTCGATGTTTTTACGGGCCATAGATCCCGAAAGACACTCCATATATGAACCTCGAAAGGACAAGCCATGAGCAATAGCTATGAGCTTAAAGCCGAGGCGCGCGAACGGGTTGGTAAGGGGTCCGCCCGCGAACTTCGCCGCAGCGGAATGATTCCAGCCGTAATCTACGGCGACAAGCAGCCCCCTCTTTCCATCGCTCTTCCCTACAAGGAAGTGACGATGAAGATCCACGCCGGTGGTTTCATGACGACGATCGCAACGATCGACGTCGACGGCAAGAAGGTCCGCGTTCTGCCGAAGGACTATCAGTTGGACCCTGTCCGTGACTTCACCATGCATGTGGATTTCCTGCGCGTTTCAAAGAACACCCAGGTTACCGTTGACGTTCCGGTTCACTTCATCAACGAAGAAGAGTCACCCGGCATCAAGCGCGGCGGCGTTCTCAACGTCGTTCGTCACACTGTCGAAGTCAACTGTCCTGCAGATAGCATCCCGGAATCGTTTATTGCGGATCTGACGGGTCTGGATCTGGGCGATGGCATTCACATCTCGGGCATCACGCTGCCGGAAGAAGTCGAACTGACCATCACCGACCGCGACTTCACCATTGCGACGATCGCCGCACCGGCCGGTCTGAAGAGCGAAGAGGAAGAAGCGGAAGAAGCCGCCGAAGAAGGGGTCGATGCAGAAGGTGCAGAGGCCGAAGGCGAAGAAGGTGCAACGGAAGAAGGCGAAAGCGAAGAATAATCGCTTTGCCCAACGGAGACCGGAGCAATGCTGCTTGTCGCAGGCCTTGGCAATCCCGGACCCCGCTATGCAAACCAGCGCCACAATATAGGCTTTATGGCGGCGGACGCGATTGCCCGCCGCCATTCCTTTTCCAGCTGGTCGAAAAAGTTCAAGGGCGAAATCGCCGAGGGACATCTGGCCGGCGAAAAGGTCCTTCTGATCAAACCGCAAACCTTCATGAACCTTTCAGGCGACGCCGTCGGTGAAGCCATGCGCTTCTATAAGCTTTCGCCGGCAGATCTGATCGTCATCTATGACGAACTCGACCTGCAGCCCGGCAAGGCGCGTATCAAGACGGGTGGCGGTCACGGTGGCCATAACGGCATCAAGTCCATCGACGCCCACTGCGGCAAGGACTACCGGCGTCTGCGCCTCGGCATCGGCCATCCCGGCGTCAAGGAACGCGTCAACAATCACGTTCTTGGGGATTTCGCCAAATCCGACCGCGACTGGGTCGAGCCCTTGCTGGAGGCGGTCGGGGAAAACTTCGCCTTGATGGTATCGGGTGATGACTCCAGCTTTTTGAACAAGCTCGCCCTTGCCGTCGGCAATGGCGCACATGGCGATCAGGAACCGAAAAAGAAATCGGCCAAGGGCCAGTCGCATATCCGCGCTGCGCGCTCAGCAAAGCCTGCAGCAGCCCCCACCAAAGGACCGATGGCGGACATGCTGAAAAAGCTCTTCGGAAACAAGGATTAGAATAATGGGTTTCAAATGCGGCATTGTCGGCCTGCCCAATGTGGGCAAGTCAACCCTGTTCAACGCTCTGACGAAAACAGCCGCTGCGCAGGCGGCCAACTATCCGTTCTGCACCATTGAACCCAACACCGGTGAGGTGGGCGTTCCTGACAGCCGCCTGCAGCGCATCGCTGAAATCGCAGGCTCGAAGGAGATCATTCCAACGCGCATATCCTTTGTCGATATTGCCGGGCTGGTGCGGGGCGCGTCCAAGGGCGAAGGTCTCGGCAACCAGTTCCTCGCCAATATCCGCGAAGTGGACGCCATCGTTCATGTACTGCGCTGCTTCGAGGATGACGACATTACCCATGTGGAAGGCAAGATCGATCCCGTCGCCGACGCCGACACGATCGAAACCGAGCTGATGCTTGCCGACCTTGAGAGCCTGGAGCGCCGCACAGAGCAAATGCGCAAACGTGCAACAGGCCGTGAAAAGGAAGCGATCCTCATTTTGCCGATGATGGAAAAAGCGCTTGAACTGCTCCAGAACGGCAAACCGGCTCGTCTCCTGCTAGACGGCATTGCAGCCGAGGACCTGCGTCTCCTGCAATCGCTCAACCTTCTGACCTCCAAGCCGGTTCTTTATGTTTGCAATGTCGATGAAACCGATGCGGCTAACGGCAACGAACAAACCGAGGCGGTGGCCAAGATGGCGGCCGCGCAAAACGCCGAATATGTGGTCATATCAGCGGAGATCGAATCCCAGCTTGCACAGCTCGATACCGATGAAGCGGTCGAATTCCTCGCGGAACTGGGATTGGACGAGCCCGGCCTCGACAAGCTGATTCACGCCGGATACGCGCTGCTCGACCTCATCACCTATTTCACCGCCGGCCCGAAGGAAACCCGCGCATGGACCGTCAAGCGCGGCTCCAAGGCGCCGCAGGCGGCAGGCGTCATCCATACTGATTTCGAGCGCGGCTTCATCCGCGCCCAGACGATTGCCTATGACGACTATGTCTCGCTTGGTGGTGAAGTAGCGGCAAGAGACGCCGGAAAGGCCCGCGACGAAGGCAAGGAATACGTCGTCCAGGACGGCGACGTGCTGCTGTTCAAGTTCAACACCTGATCATCAAACTGCCGGAATTGCCACAACTGCAACCGTGGTGCAGTGGGGCGCCATGAATACACAGACCCATGTGCTGCTGGCCGCCGCTCTGCTCGCCAGACCGGACCGACCGGCCCGCAACACGGCGGTCATTTTCGGCGTGATTGCAGATATTTAAGCCCGGTAGAGAAAATCCACATTGATCGCCGGAGGCTATCGCGGCATAAGAGCCGCCATGAGCACACAGGCAGTTGCATTGAAAAAATACGCCCTTGAGGACTTTACTCCCGGACGTGAGTTCGAGCTTGGACCCTATCCGGTCAGCGCCGACGAGATCATCGAATTTGCCAGCGAATTCGATCCCCAGCCCATGCATCTGGACGAAGAGGCGGGCAAGGCGAGCATTCTTGGCGGGCTTTCGGCCTCCGGCTGGCACATATGCGCCATGATGATGCGCATGCTCATCGACGGCTACATATTGGATTCCACCTCACAAGGAGCGCCGGGCGTCGAATACTGCAACTGGAAGCGTCCCGTGCTTGCCGGCGACACCCTGCACGGCAAATCGACCGTTCTTTCTTCCAGATCGCTGAAATCCCGGCCGGGGATCGGTGCGGTCGAATTCAGTCATGAGCTTTTCAATCAGCGCGGTGAACTTGTCTGTACATCTGCAAATACCGGTTTTTTCGCGTCCAGGGACAAGGGGGAACGCAAATGAGCGCCCTGGACATGTTTGAGATCGGAAAGCGTGTGGAGATCGGCAGCCACACCTTTACCGCAGATGCTATTGTCGCCTACGCACAAAAATACGATCCGCAGCCCTTCCACGTGGACGAAGAAGCAGCCCGTAATTCCATGTTCGGCGGTCTGTGCGCCTCCGGCTGGCATACGACCGCCGTGTGGATGAAAAAGAACCTGGAATACGGCGAGATGAGAGACGCCGAACTCAAGGCGCAGGGAAAGACGCCTCCCGTCATGGGACCCTCGCCCGGACTGTCAAATCTGAAATGGCTCAGGCCGGTTTACGCCAACGATACGATCCGGTTTTTCAACACCGTCACGTCAGCACGCCAGCGCCAGAACAATCCCGAATGGGGGATCGTCGAGCTGTTTTCCGAAGGCTACAACCAGAACGGCGACAAGGTCGTCGAATTTGACAATGCGGTGCTGGTGAGAATGTAGCGTCCGTTGAGACCGGCTTGGTCTTGTGTTGAGGCCGGGATCTGCTGATCGCCCCGTGCAAATCCGTTGCCTCTACACCAGCCTTGCCACTCTCAGCACCAGCAGTGCCAGTGATGTGAGCATCGAAACTGCTGCGCTGACCAGGTGCCAGAGAATGTCGGCGAGATGCAGGAGCCCCTTCCCCGCGATCTTGAATACCGCAACGGTTTTGTCCGCATAGGCCGTGGAGACGCGGCGCAGCTTCGTCAGATCCTTCGTATCATCTGCGATTTCAAACGCCATGGCACCAGCCCTCGCGCCACCCTTGCCGACTATTACTCCCGCATCGGCCGCAATGGCAGCCAGTTTCGCCGCCTCGTCCTGCCGGATGACGGATTTCAGGCCGGTGCGCAGGTCGGCGGCCGATGTCATCTTTTGCAGATCGAGCGCCGCCAGAGCGTTGCGATCGAACAACCGGCCCGTAATGCGCGTCAATTGCCGCAGCATCGGCCCGCTCATGCGGCCTGCTTTGTAGGTCGCCTTGATGACCGAAATTCCGGCATCGATTACCGCCGAACCGCCCATTGTCACCAGCGCACCGCCGCTGGTCAGCAATCCGATCGCCGACAGGCCGAGAATGATGCGATCATAGTCCTCGCCGCGTGCATAGTTCGCACCCTGCACCGCGATGTCGCGGATATCGCCAATAACGAGGAAATCCGAAACAACCGTGCCTGCGATCTCCTCGCCGCTTCCCTGGCTGCCGGTGACGAAACCACGGGCGAACTTGCCGCCAGTGGCGATCGTGCGCCGCAATGGGGTTGCCTCTGCAGCAGAAACAAGCTCGACCGGTACAGCGTGTCCATATTTTTCGGCCAGCGCCACCAGGCTTTCGGCGGTCGCATAATTGCCCTGGTCGATCTCTTCCTCGATCGCCTGGACATAGGCCGCTTCATCGGCAGTCTTCAACCGGTATTCTGCAATCAGCACCGGATCAAACAGCCCGAACAGCACCGTGAAGGCATAACCGACCTTGCCGGCCCACAATACTGTCGCCGCAGCGGAAATGGCAAAGACGACCCAAATGAGCCGGCGGATTGTTCTTCTCATGGAACCCGTGAAACCAGACAGCTGCGTCAAGATTCGGGCAGTTTTGCTGTATTGACGCCTAGTCGCCTTCGAATTCGACCAGCGTGCGCACCGTCACGCCAAGATCTTCCAGCTTTTTTCGCCCGCCGAGATCAGGCAGGTCGATGACAAAACAGGCGGCAACGATTTCGGCACCCATTTTCTGAAGCAGTTTCACCGCGCCTTCGGCGGTTCCCCCGGTTGCAATCAGATCGTCGACGAGAATGACCTTTTCACCCGGCGAAATCGCATCCTTGTGCATCTCCATTTCGTCGACGCCATATTCAAGGCTGTAGGCGATCCGAACAGTGTCGTAAGGCAGCTTTCCCTTCTTGCGGATCGGCACAAATCCGGCGGAAAGCTGGTGCGCGATGGCGCCGCCCAGGATAAAGCCGCGGGCCTCGATACCGGCGATCTGATCGATCTTGGTCCCCGCATAGGGATGCACAAGTTCATCGACGGATCGGCGGAAAGCCTGCGGATTGCCAAGCAGCGTTGTGATGTCGCGAAACAGGATTCCGGGCTTCGGATAGTCCGGAATTGTGCGAATGGAATTCAGCAATGTTTCTTTGAGCGTTCGATCCATACCCAAATCCCCTTCGATACAGGCCTCAGTCGGACATGCAAAAGGCGGCTCGTGGCCGCCTTACGCATTTCTATTGGATATTCGCCTCAGGTCAATGCTCTACGCGCGACCAGACGGCTTTCTTGCTCAGATAAAGCAGGCAGGCGAAAATCAGCATGAAGATGATCACCTTGAAACCGAGCGACTTGCGGTTTTCCAGTTTCGGCTCCGCGGCCCACATCAGAAAAGCCGACACGTCCTTGGAATACTGGTCAACCGTCTCGGGCGCACCGTCGTCATAGGTCACCAGCTCATCGGAAAGCGGCGGGGCCATTGCCAGCGACAGGCCGTTGAGGAAATACGGATTGTAGTAGGTGCCTTCGGTGACTTCCACATCATGCGGGGCGTCCTCATACCCGGTCATCAGCGAGTAGATGTAGTCCGGCCCGCCTTCCGCATACATCGTGAAGATATCGAAAACGAACTGAGGAAATCCCCGTGTTGCCGCGCGAGCCTTGGCAATCAGCGAAAAGTCGGGAGGAGCAGCACCGTTGTTGGCATAGGCCGCAGCTTCGACATTCGGAAACGGTTTGGGAAAATAGTCGGCCAGGATTGCCGGCCTGTCGAACATTTCCCCTTCTTCGTTGGGGCCATCCGTGACTTCATATTCGGCCGCCAGCGCCTTTACCTGATCTTCGGAGTATCCCAGATCAATAAAGTTGCGGAATGCAACGCGCTCCAGCGAGTGACAGGCGGCGCAGACTTCGACATAGACCTTCAGACCACGCTGCAACTGACCTTTGTCGTAGAGACCGAACGGGCCGGCAAAGGACCATTTCTGCTCCTTCGGCGCCTTGTAATGCTCACTGTCTCCTGCCGCAAATGCAGCGGCAGTGCCGAGACCAGCAACCATGACAAGCGACAGAAGTGTCGAGACGAGTTTTTTCATCTTTCTTGTTCCTTTCTGACGCCCGGTTAACCGCGGTCTTCCGGTGCGGCCGTCGCCGCCTCGGGTTTGCCGCCGCCATGCTTGTCAAGCACTGCCTCGGTTATCGAGTTGGGTACCTGTCTCGGTCGCTCCACAAGGCCGAGAATCGGCAGTATGGGGAAGAAGAAGGCAAAGTAGTAAAGCGTCCCGAACTGCGCCATCACAACATAGGTACCTTCGGCCGGTTTGGAGCCCAGCCAGCCAAGGAAAATGCAGTCGGCGACGAACAGCCAGAAGAACAGCTTGTACCAAGGCCGGTAAACCGCCGAACGTACCTTGGACGTATCGAGCCACGGTAGCAGGAACAGCACGAGGATCGATGCGAACATGGCAAGCACGCCGCCAAGCTTGGAGTCGATCGGGCCGATATTGAAGGTGATTGCACGCAGGATCGCGTAGAACGGCAGATAGTACCATTCGGGAACGATATGCGCAGGTGTTACCAACGGGTTGGCCTCGACATAGTTGTCGGGGTGGCCGAGATAGTTCGGCAGGTAAAAGAGGAAATAGGCGTAGACAGCCAGGAAGACCACCGTTGCAAACGCATCCTTGATGGTCGCGAACGGCGTGAACGGCACCGTATCGGTCTTGGATTTGACCTCGACACCGGTCGGGTTGGTCTGGCCGGTCACATGCAGCGCCCATACGTGCAGGGCGACAACGCCCGCAATCATGAACGGCAGAAGATAGTGCAGCGAGAAGAACCGGTTCAGTGTCGGATTGTCCACCGCAAAGCCACCGAGCAGGAGCTGCTGGATCGGCTCGCCTATGAGAGGGAATGCCGTGAAGAAGCCGGTGATCACCGTGGCGCCCCAGAATGACATCTGTCCCCAGGGCAGAACATAGCCCATGAAGCCGGTTGCCATCATCAGGAGGTAGATGATCACGCCGAGGATCCAAAGGATCTCGCGCGGCGCCTTGTAGGAGCCGTAATACATGCCGCGGAACATGTGGATGTAAACGGCAATGAAGAAGAAGGACGCACCGTTGGAGTGCATGTAGCGCAGCAGCCAGCCGGAGTTGACGTCGCGCATGATGTTTTCAACGGATGTAAAGGCGCCACCTACCGAGGCCACGTAGTGCATGGCCAGAACGATACCGGTCAGGAGCTGCACGACGAGCATCATCGAAAGAATGGCGCCGAATGTATATGTGTAGTTCAGATTGCGCGGAGTCGGATAGGCAACAAAGGAGTCATACACCATCCGGGGCAGCGGCAGGCGTGAATCGACCCATTTGCCGAAACCGCTCGTCGGTTCATATGTTGAATGTCCACCACTCATCGGTAAGTCCCCTATTATCCGATCTTGATTCTTGTGTCGGAGATGAATTCGAACGGCGGTATCGCCAGATTCTCCGGCGCCGGGCCGCTACGGATACGGCCGGCGGTGTCGTAGTGCGAACCGTGGCAGGGGCAGAACCAGCCGCCGTAGTCGCCGGCCTGTCCAAGCGGCACACAGCCAAGATGGGTGCAGGAGCCGACCATGACGATCCAGTTTTCCTTGTCTTCACCGGCGGAGCGGTCAACGTCGAGGGCGGGTGCATCGGGCGCCAGATTGGCGTTGCGCGCTGCCGGATCCTTCAGGTCCTCGAGCGGAACCGCACTGGCTTCATCGATTTCCTTCTGGGTACGGTTACGGATGAAGACCGGCTTGCCGCGCCATTTGACAGTGATCGACATGCCCTCTTCGACCGAAGATATATCGACTTCAATGGTTGAAAGGGCAAGCGTCGTTGCGTCGGGCCGCATCTGGTCGATGAATGGCCAGGCGACAGCGCCAGCTCCAACGACACCGGCCATGCCGGTTGTCAGATAGAGGAAATCGCGGCGTGTCGGCTCGGCAGTTGTATCGTGTTCACTCACGGTTTTAACCATCCTCTGCGCATACTCATTGGCAAGGGAACGGTCTGCCGCACCATCCTGTCACCCCTCAGATACGGCAGAGTCCCCATAATTGGCCGGGTTCTAGGCTGCTTCTTAGAATATGTCCAGCCTGCATCACCGCCCAGAGGCACATTGCCGCAAGTTTTTGGCGATATCAGCGCTCCGCGGCCATTGAGCTGTTGATAAAACCGCCTGACTGACGTGCCCAAAGCCTGGCGTAAAGGCCGTTGAATTTCAGCAGTTCTTCGTGGCTTCCGTCCTCCACGATCCGCCCCCCATGCATCACCACAAGGCGGTCCATGCGGGCAATGGTCGAAAGCCGGTGGGCAATTGCAATCACCGTCTTGCCGTTCATCAGTTTTGTCAGATTTTCCTGGATAGCCGCCTCGATTTCAGAATCAAGAGCAGAGGTCGCCTCGTCGAGCACCAGTATTGGCGCGTCTTTGAGCATGACACGGGCGATGGCAATACGCTGACGCTGGCCGCCGGAGAGCTTGACGCCCCGCTCGCCGACATGGGCTTCGAAGCCCTCGCGTCCGTTCCGGTCCTTCAGCCCCTGAATAAACGGCAAGGCCTCCGCCTGTCGGGCCGCACGGATCAGATCGGCCTCCTCTGCCTCGGGTCGCCCGAGCATGATGTTTTCGCGCACGGAGCGATGCATGAGGGATGTGTCTTGCGTCACCACACTGATGTGGGCCCGCAGGGAATTTTGCGTCACCCTGGATATATCTTGCTCATCGATGGTGATGCGTCCTGAATCGAGATCGAAAAACCGCAGCAGCAGATTGACAAGCGTTGACTTGCCTGCACCGGACAGCCCGACAAGCCCGACTTTCTGGCCGGGTTCGACGGTCAGCGACACATCGTCGATCACGGCGCTCCGACCACCGTACCGGAAGCTGACGGCCTCGAAACGGATACGGCTTCTGGTGATGCGAAGCTCACGGGCATCTGGCCGGTCCTGCAGCAGGATCGGCTTGTTGAGCATGTCCATCGAATTCTGGATGGTGCCGAAATTGCGCATCAGCCCATTGAGCTGCGTCATCATGCGGCCAAGCAGCAGGCTGAGGCGCAGCACCAGGGAAAGAGTGAAGGCCACCGCACCGACGCTGATCTGCCCCCTCAGCCACAAATCAATGGAAAAATAGCCGATGGCGACAATCATGATCCCCGAAAGGGCCGCAAGCGAAACCCGCACCCCCGTGAGATTGCGGGTAAAGGGGATGACGGCGCCGAGGAACTGGTCGAATCCCTGTTTGATATAGCGGTCGTTTTCGTCCTCGCGTCCAAACAGCTTCAGCGTCTGGATATTCGAATAGCTGTCGACGAGCCGGCCATTGATCATCGATGCCGCTTCTGCTGTCATTTTTGACATGTGCCTGATGCGCGGCACGAAATGACGGGCGATCGCAGCAAAGGCGGCAATCCACACGGCAACGACCGCTGCAAGCCGCCAGTCAAGCTGGGCGACAAGCACAAGTGTGGTGACGGCATAGATCGCGATGAACCAGACGACCTGCAGCAACGAGGTCATGAAATCGCCAATGGCCTGCCCCGATTGCCACACCTTGGCAACAACCCGCCCGGCAAAATCGTCCTGGAAAAATGAAAGGCTCTGGCGCGCGATATGCGAATAGGCCTGCCAGCGCACCAGATTGAAGAACCCTGGAACGACGGTCTGCTCCTCGACGAGCGTGACAAGCGGCGCAACCATCAGCCGTCCGACAAGAACGACCAGCAGCATGAAAAGCAGCTCCGGTCCGTGCTGATCGATCAGCCCCTGCCAGCCTGCACCTGCATCGGAACTTTCCAGAAGATCGACCAGCCGGCCGACAAAGTAGAAAAGCGCCACCTCCAGGAACGCCACCGCACCACCGAGCACCAGCATGGCAATGAAAGGCCATTTCGCCTGCCGCACGAATTGCCACAAAAATCCCGCCGCACCGCTTGTGGACTCGGATATGCTCTGCGTGGCAAACGGGTTTATCCAGCCTTCAAACAGTCTGAATAGGCGGTCAATAATCATAGGCGGAACATAGGTTTGGGTTATTCAGACGGCAACGGTGTCAGCCTGATTTACCGCCTGCCCCCTCTTCAAGCAGTTGCTGTTCGATCGCTGCCTGGGATGCTGCTGCAGCGGCCTGGGACGTATCGCCGTTTTCAGCGCCCTCTTCTGCCTCCGGCATCTTCACCCGCACCTCGCGCCGCGCAAACTCGATGCCGTTTTCGGCAAATATCTTCTGCACACGGGCATAGACGTCCTTGCGGATCATCCATTGCTTGCCGGGCTTCGCCATGAATTTTCCGCGCACCACAATTCCGACATCGTTGACGTCGTAAACGCCCTGCGACTTGAAGGTCTGGATGATATCCTCGGCGTAAGGAGCCTCCATGATATCCTTGCCGATCTGCTTGAACAGCTTCTTGACCTTGTTGACATCCGTATCAAACGGCACCGTGAATTTCAGCTTGACGATCACCCAGTCGCGGGAATTGTTCGTCACTTTCGGTATCTCGCCATAGGGGATCGTGTGCACCGGTCCCTGATGGTGGCGCAGTTGCAGCGAGCGGACCGATATTTTTTCGACGGTTCCCACCGTGCCGTCGATTTCCAGGTATTCGCCGACACGAAAGGCGTCGTCCACAAGGAAGAACAAGCCGGACATGATGTCCTTAACCAGTGTCTGCGCGCCGAAACCGATGGCAAGTCCGACAATACCCGCGCCGGCCACAAGCGGCGTGATGTCGACGCCCATATGACCGAGCGCGATCAGTACGGTGATGGTGATGATTGAAACCTGGGCGGCCATCTTGACCAGCGGCAGCACCGTCGACAACCGCGTGCCGCCGACGCCGCCGCCCTCGCCGCCGCCCGGTTCTTCGGACTCCAGATCAAGGCCGGCGGCGGTCTGTTCGTCCGCCAGCTTGCGGTTAAGCCACAGTGAAACAAGTTCCCACACCAGATATCCGGCAGCCAGGATGAACAAAATCTCGAACATGGATGCGGCAATGCGGGCACCCAGACCGGCACTGGCAAGATTGGAGAAGTCGATGTCCCAGACCTCCGCAATCACCATTATTGTCACAACAGTGACGAGCGCCCGGCCGATACGGACATAGCTGCGTTTGGTCGACCGATAGGCCACTTCGGCAAGCGCGCCCTCACCGCGCATCGGCGGAACCAGGTGTTTGACGAGAGCACGCACCATGGTGTCGATCACCGGCGCAATCAGCAAAATTATAACAGTGATATAGCCTTCGCCGTCATCCACCAGGTCGATGCGCCCCTGGGCAACGATCATCTCGAAAACCAGCCAGGTCGCAAAGATCGCGGCGATGGCAATCCACGGATAGGCTTTCGCCATGAGCCGTTCGAGCAGCGTCGCGTCGTCGCCGGCCCCGATGAGAATGGAGGTCAGTCCGTCGCGGGCACGATAAAGGATATAAAAAAGCCAGGTCAGCGACGCTATGGACAGCCAAAATCCGATTTTCGATTCAGCATAGGAAATGCCGTGCATGTTCTGAAATTCAATGACCACATTGGAAAACCCAATGAGAATGACCAGACCAAGCTGTTGGTTAAAAATAAACCGGGCCGTCCAGTCATCCGTATGAACAAGGCGCAGGCTTGGGCGGCTGGGCGCAAACAAGAACCGCGTAATGGCAATGGAAATACGCGGGAGCACGACGAGATTGACCATAAGCAGAGGCATGATCGGCCGGTCGTTCACCGGCACGAGAATCTCGATGAAAATGCGGGTAACGACAAAGAAAGCAAAAAGGCCGCCAAGTTCCAGAACCAGTCTCTTGCCAAGGATTTCGAGCGTCTCCCTCAGGTTTTCGGGTGCCTTTGTGTTCTCGATCTGCTCACGCCATTTTCGTGCAAATCGGGTGACAATGAGTTCCACAGCCAGCCCGATGATGATGGCGACGCCCATCATCGCGAACATCCAAAGCACTCCCCCAATGCCGCGTGGTTCCACGAATTCGGTAATCGAATGCTTCAAACCCGAAAAAACCTGGGGCAGGCCCAAGGCTGAATTCTTGAACGAAACACCGACGGAAACAAACAGGTTGATAATATAATCAAGCGGGTCTGCGTCGGCGTCCTGCTCCGTCGCGTCCTGCCTGGCAACGGCATCCAGACGCTGGAGCAGCAATTGACGTACCTGCTCGTCGCTCAAGGTGGAGACAAGGTGGCGAATTGTTTCCGGGGTGAGGTCTTCCGGCAGTGTGACCGCACCCGTGCCGGCGCTTTCCTCTTCCGCTCCCCCGGTCACACTCGTAAGTCCGGCCTGCGCAAGGGACTGCACGGTTCCGACGCTTATGACGACGGCGATTGCCAACAGGAAAGGCCTGAAAACAAATAAAGCTGATTTCATAGTGTACTTACGGCAGTCGTACCGCCTGCTCCAATCATAGTTCCCCCGGGAGCAAACATACCGATAATCGAGGCACCGGCAAACAGCAGGCGCATCATTAAGGATTGTACTTGCGATAGGATTATTGCTTGCGCGGATGAAAATGCCCCATCCCGGCTTCAATTTCCGGGATAGGACGCTTCTAAAGGCTGCTTGCTGCTTCTACTCGGCAGCAGCGCTGTCTTCACCAGCCGGTTCGACATCGATGAAGCCGCCCGACTGGCGTGACCACAGATCGGCGTAAAGCCCTTCCGAACCGACCAGTTCGGCATGGGTGCCCATCTGGACGATATTGCCCGCTTCAAGCACGATCAGCCGGTCAAGTTCAGCTATGGTCGACAGCCGGTGCGCAATTGCGATCACCGTCTTGCCTTCCATCAGCGCAAACAGGTTTTCCTGTATCGCTGCCTCGACTTCCGAATCGAGCGCCGAGGTTGCTTCGTCAAGCACCAGGATCGGTGCATCCTTGAGGAACACCCTGGCAATGGCGATACGCTGGCGCTGTCCGCCGGAGAGCTTCACGCCGCGCTCACCGACATGGGCATCCAGACCCTTGCGCCCTTTCAGGTCGGCAAGATCCTGGATGAACTCCCAGGCATTGGCACGCTTGGCCGCCATGATGATATCGTCGTCGGTGGCGTCCGGTTTGCCATAGCCGATATTGTCCCGGATGGACCGGTGCAACAGCGACGTATCCTGGGTCACGACCCCGATATGCGCCCTCAGACTGTCCTGGGTGACGTCCGCAATATCCTGATCGTCAATCAGGATGCGCCCGGCCTCCAGGTCATAGAACCGCAACAGCACGTTTGTCAGCGTCGTCTTGCCGGCACCTGAACGCCCGACAAGGCCGATCTTTTCACCAGGCTCGATCGTCAGCGACAGATCGTTGATGACACCGCCATCCTTTCCATAGTGGAAACGGATATGCTCGAAGTCGATCTTGCCCCTGCGTGCATGCAACTGCTTTGCCGCCGTCGCATCGGTCACAATGTGCGGTTTCGACAGCATCGACATGCCATCGATCACCACGCCGACATTTTCAAACAATGCCGAAACTTCCCACATGATCCAGTGCGACATGGACGATATTCGCAACGCCAGCGCTATCGATGCCGCAATGGCACCCACCGATACCGAATCGGCCAGCCAGAGATTGATCGACAGTGCACCGATGGCAAAGAGCAGCAGTGCGTTGTTGAAATAGACAATGCCGTGAAACAGCGTCACCAGCCGCATCTGCCGATGCACCGTGTCGAGGAACTCCGACATTGCCGAACGCGCATAGGTCTCCTCCCTTCCCGCGTGGGAAAAGAGTTTGACCGTTGCAATGTTCGTGTAGCTGTCGACCACACGGCCGGTCATCATCGAGCGGGCATCTGCCTGCTGGCGCGAGATACGTTTCATTCGCGGCACGAAATAGACGATCATGCCTATGTAGACCGCGATCCAGATTAGCAGCGGTGCTGCCAGCCGCAGGTCCGCGGCCGCCACCATGACAAGCATGGTGATGAAAAACACGACGACGTAGACCAGAACGTCGAGGACCTTCATCACCGCTTCGCGCACGGCAAGCGATGTCTGCATGACACGTGTTGCAACACGGCCGGCAAATTCGTCGGCAAAGAACGACAGGCTCTGGCGCAGCAGATAGCGGTGCATCTGCCAGCGCCCGATCATCGGGTAGTTTCCGAGAAGTGTCTGGTGCGTCAGCAGCGACTGCACCCACACGATCAGCGGCAGGACCACAAGAACCAGTACGCTCATCCAGATGAGCCGCGTGCCTTCCTTTGCCAGGAACTCGTCGCGTGATGATTCTGACAGCCAGTTGACGATGTCGCCGAGGAAGCTGAACAGGAACACCTCCCCGATCGCGATCAGCGCAGTCAGGACAGACATGACCGCCAGCCAGGGCGCAGCCTCTTTCGAATAGTGCCAACAGAATGCAAGCATCTGCTGCGGCGGCCTTCCCGAAGGCGGCTGCGGATAGGGATTCAAGCGTTTTTCAAACCAGCCAAACATAATTCAGCCTCTGTAATGCCTGGGCAATGGACGTTCTGCGCAATGGACCGTTGATAGCCAGTCCGCAAAACCTGAATGTAGATATGGCGCAATCGATAGGATTGACGAGTTGCCATTGCCCGATGGAAAAAGACCCGAACGAACGCGTCCAGACGCGTAGGTTGCCAAGGGTCAGCGATATTCCGGGAAAGGGATTGCGATCAAATCATGACATGATGCAATCGGACCAAGAATCTGCCGCCGCGCTGCGTGGCGCAAGTGGCCGGAGATGTCGAATTGTTACTATCAAAGTGACCCCTCCCTTGCTTGAAATTGGTCCAGACGCAAATGTGTATAACGATTCGAAAACAATTTCCACCTCGGGAACGACGAAATCGTACCCGTCTGATATCAAGCACAGGTTGTGTTGCGCAATGGCCACGCCTTCCTCGCGTGGTTTGTTTTTCATAAACCGTGCACTAATACGGAACCCATGCAGACCGATTTGAGAATTGCCCTTTATCAGCCGGACATTCCGGGCAACACCGGCACCATATTGCGTATGGCCGCTTGCCTCGGGCTTACGGTGGATGTGATAGAACCCGCCGGCTTCGACATGTCGGACCGGGCGCTGCGGCGTGCCGGAATGGATTATGCGGATCAGGCGGCGCTGATGCGGCACCGCAGCTGGTCGTATTTCGAAGATTGGAGACGGAAGCAAAACCGCCGCCTAATACTCGCTTCCACGAAGGCTGAGCAATCCTATCGGCAGTTCGCATTCAAACTAAACGATATTTTGCTTTTCGGCCGTGAGAGCGCCGGAGTCCCCGACGATGTTCACGCCACGGCTGACGCGAGACTGCTCATCCCGATGGTTGAGGGCCGGCGCTCTCTCAATCTGGCTGTATCGGCTGCGCTTGTTACCGGCGAAGCGATTCGCCAGATCGAACAGGCTTGATGCGCGTCAGTCGGCGCTTGGCAGACGGCGCATGGTAAATTCGATCTCGTCATCGGGAAGCTGCCGCCAGCTTTCAACCTCGGTCCAGTAGGCCGCTTTCGGCCACGCGCGGAACCATTCCTGCGCTTTGGCACGGGCCGCACCACGCGGCAGACGAAAGGTTTCGCGAACAAATGAATCGCCCTTGGCCGAACCCTTTTTCATCCGGCTTTTGCGGATGTGACGGCGCAGCCCTTCCATAGGCGGAACTGTAGGAACTCGCTTCATTATCAGTACCCTAAGGAAGGATAATAGGCCTGAAATCACCGAATGGCGAGTCTGCAGTGATGGAACAATCACATTGCGACACTAAGTGTGTAATTTAGCGTGATCAGTCTATGGCATCCGGTCAATTTCGCTGTTATGGAGGACCGGGGAAAACATGGGGACGATGTCTGATGGAAAGGCCTAACCTTCCGCTCGGCCATCCGGCTGCGCTGGAAGAGAAAAAGACCAAAGCAAGAATATGGTTTGAAACGCTGCGTGACGCTATCTGTTCGACATTCGAGCAGATCGAGGACGAAGTAACGGGACCTCTTGCCGACGATGCGCCGGGCCGATTCGTCCGCACTGACTGGCAGCGCGATGAAGGCCAGGGCGGCGGCGGAACCATGTCGATGATGAACGGTCGGGTCTTCGAGAAAGTCGGTGTCCACACATCCACTGTTTACGGCGAATTCTCGTCGGAATTTCGCCAGCAGATTCCCGGTGCGGAAATTGATCCCCGATTTTGGGCGTCCGGCATCTCGCTGATCGCCCATCCGGTCAACCCGAATGTCCCCGCCGTGCACATGAACACCCGCATGGTGGTCACCTCCACTCAATGGTTCGGCGGCGGCGCCGACCTGACGCCGGTTCTCGATCGCCGGCGCGTTCAGGACGATCCCGACACGCAGCTCTTCCACAAGGCCATGGAAATCGCCTGTATGCGGCACAAGGTGGCCGACTACGAGCGCTATAAGGCTTGGTGCGATGAGTATTTCTTCCTGAAACACCGCAACGAACCGCGCGGCGTTGGCGGCATCTTTTTCGACTGGCTGCGCTCGAGCGACGAAGACGGCGGCTGGGATGCGGATTTTGCCTTTGTGCAGGATGTCGGACGTGCCTTTACGGTCGCCTATCCCAAAATCGTGCGCCGCAATTTCGACAATCACTGGGACGAAGCGGACCGCAATGAGCAGCTCATCCGGCGCGGCCGCTATGTCGAATTCAATCTGCTATACGACCGTGGAACGATCTTCGGATTAAAGACCGGCGGCAATGTGGATTCGATCCTGTCATCCATGCCGCCGGCGGTTCGCTGGCCGTAATAAAATCAGATTCTGTCCGGTGTCGGGGTGGCCATCAGCGGCCGCCCGTAATTTCTATCTGTCGGTGCCAGGAAAGGCGCTTCATTGCGGACGTGCTGGAAAAGGAAGCGGAAGCGTCCGAGGACGTTTGACCGGCCGCCTGACAGGTTTGCCGGATCAGCTTGACTTGCGTCAATGAAGCCCGTCGCATCCGATGCGACGAGTACTCAGCAACGGAACAGCTGAGGATTTGGTATGGCGGTTGAAGATTGGGACAGCTTTTTAGCGCAAACGGACCAGCGGATGAAAGCGGTGCGTTCCAGCACTCCGGATGTCGCCAAAGCCTTCGGCGAGCTGGCCAAGGCTGCTATCGGCCCCGGCGCGCTTGATTCAAAGACCAAGGAGCTGATTGCGCTTGCCGTCGGCATAACCGCCAGATGCGACGGTTGCCTTGCCTACCACGCCAGGGCGGCATTGAAATACGGAGCCACACGCGATGAGATCGTCGAGACGGTCAATGTCGCGGTCTATATGGGCGGTGGCCCTTCGATGATCTACGGAGCCGAGGCGCTGGCCGCTTATGATTCGTTTGCCGGCAATTCCGATTAACGGCAGCAACGCAACCGCACTATTTCCCTAACCACCGGTCGCCCAGTCGAGCTGCTTCTGCCCCTGTACGGCGCCGGGCCGCACATGGCGAAGGCGCTTGAGGGCCGTCTCCGGGTCTTCCCCCCGCTCGACCAGCAGCCTGAGCGCAATCATGCCCGAACGCCCGTGACCGCCATTGCAGTGCGTCAGCACGCCGTCGCCCTGGTCAAGGGCCTCGTGCAGGGCGGACGAAAGCGCAGGCCATACTTCAGCGTTGTCTCCGGAAAGGCCGCCCCAGTCCCTGATTGGCAGATGTTTCCATCCAATTCCACGGCGCTCGAGCAGCGATCCCAGTTCGCCACTGCCGCATGCATCCATTTCCACTCTTTCGGTCAGAGTGAGGACGATGGACGGGCTCCATGCGGAGATCGTCTGCAGGTCAGACGAAAGATCGCTGAAACGCCCAGGCATAGCGCACACGCCGATGCGCCCGCCATTTTGAAGATAGAGCGTTGCAATCGAGAACATGCCCTGCCTTGACGGAATATCCCGCGTCATGATCGCATTTTCCACATTGCCATGTTGTCGAGACCGGTAAAGCCGTTCAATTATACCGCAATGAGGGACTGTCGGACACCTTTCTGCAGATACGGTCCGGCAGTCCTTAGACAGGATCGGGAGGGAATATTGGAAGGTGAACGTTATGGCGTGGCCGAAGTAAAAACGTTTTTGGCGGAACACTTTGCACCGTGGGTAAAGCGCCTCAACATCGAGCCGTCGGAGATCACGGAAACCGGTGTCGTCTTCACGGTACCCGCCGGTGACGAACTCGCCCGCACGGGCGGTATCGTGTGCGGTCAGGCGGTTTCGGCGATTGCCGACACGGCCGGTGTCTTAACGCTCGTCGCCCATAACAGCGACGACCGGATCATGACGACCGTCGATATGACCACCCATTTCATGCGCCCGCTGATGACCGGCGACATAGAGGCAACGGTCACGATCCTATCCAACGGTCGCCGCATGGCCACCTGTAGGGTCGATTTCCGCCAGTCCGGCAGCCCCAAAATCTGCGCCGGCGCAACCTGCGCCTATGCATATGTGTGACAGCGTCTGTACATAGGCGTTTGCTGGCTTCAGGCGGGTCGGGTTCTGAAAGATGGCCGAAAATGTTATTCTCGGTCCATGATCTGGATCTCGAAAGCGATCTTTTGGATCGTTGCCGCTTTCTATGCCTACGGCGCTCTTGTGCATGTAATGAACATGGCAGGCATGAGCGGTTTCAACTGGGCGCAGGCACCGCTCAAATGGCAGGTCCTCGATGTCGTTTATCTCATACTTGATGTTATCGTTGCACTTGGCCTTGTTTTGGCCTGGCGCATCGGCCTGGTCGCATTCTTTGCAGCGGCCATCAGCCAGATCGTACTCTACACGGTACTGCGTTCGTGGATCGTCGACGTGCCTGAGGCGTTTGCCCGCACACCGGAGGAGATCGGCTATCTCGACGGACTTGTGGTATTTCATGTCGCGACGATTATCCTCATCATCGCTGCAATCTGGATCGGCAATGCGGCATCTGCATCACCGACCACCTGAAAATGTCAGTCCACTGACTGACTTGCCCGGTCCAGGAGTTGTTTTTGCGTCAGGTTGAAATTGCTCTCGATCCAGGCTTCTTCCAGCGCACTGAGCGTATCGCCAATGGCCGGCCCCTCCGCCACACCTGCCTGTAACAGATCGCTTCCCGACACTGGAAAGCGTGGCCGGGTCCAGTCATCCGCAACGCCAATCAGCCGTGACAGCTTTGCCGCGTCGTGCAGCGCCTTATCGTCGGTTTGGGCTTTTGTGCGCCGCGCGCTGAGCTGCAACCGCATGGTATCGCCAATTGCCCGCGCATCGCCGCGATATAAAAGTCGTTTCAGCGCCGAATCGGCGAGGTCCTCCGGAACGGCAGGCTCTTGAGCCCAGCCGACCAGCCTTTTGCGCTCGGCATTGGACATGCGCAACCGACCCGCCATCGCGTCGATGCGCGCCGGATCGTTCGGAACGATTGCCATCAGCCGAAGCAGCGGATCAGGCTTCCATCTCAGCGACGCGCCGGTTTCAACCAAGCCGAATACGGCATCAATTCCCCATTTTTCGGATTCAGGCACGATTGTGCTCAGGACCCCGGTCTGCCGCATCCACAGCAGGGCGCGCGACGGTTCGGGCGCCGCGAGCAGGCTTTTCAGCTCCGACCAGACACGTTCGGCGGAAAGTTTTTCAAGCCCGGACTTCAACCGTGCGCAGGCCCGTAAACCATCCGCATCGGGCCTTCCCTCGCCGTAACGGGCGAAAAAGCGGAAGAAACGCAAAATGCGCAAGTAATCCTCTTCGATGCGTGTCGCCGGGTCACCGATAAACCGAACCGTCTTGCTTTCGATATCGGCAAGCCCGCCAACGAGATCGATGACCTTGCCATCAGCATCCGCATAAAGGCCGTTGATGGTCAGGTCCCGCCGATGCGCATCGATGGACCAGTCCGCCCCGAATGCCACGGTCGCATGGCGTCCGTCCGCTTCCACATCGACCCGCAGCGTCGTTACCTCAAAGGGGTGGCCTTCAACGACCAGTGTGACAGTGCCGTGATCTATCCCGGTCGGAACGGATTTGATCCCGGCCTTTTTGGCCCGAGCTACGACGTCTTGCGGACGCAGGGTCGTTGCGATGTCGATATCGCCGACTGGAATTCCCATCAGTGTGTTGCGCACCGCACCGCCAACAATACGCGCCTCGCCGCCATCCGCATTGAGCAGATCCAGCACCCGGTGAAGACGGTGCGACGCGAACCATTTTGCATTTGCAATCGAAGTGTCCTGAGCCTCTTTGCTCATGCATAAAGCCTTTCATAGAGCGTACGCAGAATACCGGCGGTCACGCCCCAGATATATTTGTCGCCATAGGGCATGGTGTAAAAATGCCGTTCCTTGCCTTCCCAGACGCGGCTTTCCCGCTTGTGATTTTCCGGGTCCATCAGAAAGGGAAACGGCACTTCGAAGGCATCCTCCACCTCTTGCCGGTTGATGATCATCGGATAGTCACTGCGCACTACGGCAAGCACCGGTGTAATCCTGAACCCGGTTGTTGTGAGATATTGCGGCAGGCGACCGACCGGTTCGACAAAAGAACGCGGCAGGCCGATTTCCTCTTCGGCTTCGCGCAAGGCGGCAATCTCCGGTGATCCGTCTTCCGGATCGATCGCTCCGCCGGGAAATGCGACCTGCCCGGAATGGGTGCGCATATGGGCCGTGCGCTGCGTCAGCAGGATATCCGTGTGTTCGCCGTAGTCGACCAAAGGCACGAGAACAGCGGCCTCCCGCAATTTCTCTCCCGACAGGCGCGTGATGATGTCGGGATTTAGCACATGATCGCCATATCCGCGCTGATCGCCCTCGCCCTTTTCCAGCGCCGCCCGTCGGCGGAAGGTCGCCGCGCTGAATTCGTCGGTCACTTTCACGCTCATTTGGACTGCGCCTCAATCTGCTCCATTGGCATGACCGGAAAGACCGATCCGGCCGAACTGACACTGAACATTTCCGTATCCTCGATTTTATGAGCCTTTCCCAGTTCCACGATGTCATACATCAGCGCACGGCTGGCCAGCGCTTCCAATCGCCCGCGCACATGAAGATAGGGTTTTAGTTCATCGTTTTCACCAGCAATTTCAAAGCGCAAAGGGTGATCGGGACCGGCTTCAACCACATCACCCACATTCGTCCGGAACGTCAGAACCTGCTCTCCGTCCCGTTCGCTGACGCTCATCTCGACGGCAATGAATGGTGCATCCTCAACGCGAATTCCAACCTTTTCGGCGGGCGTGACAAGATAGGTTTTGCCATCCGCATCCTTGCGCAAGACAGTCGAAAACAATCGCACGAGCGGCGCCCGTCCGATTCTGGTGCCCAAGTAGAACCACGTTCCATCGGCACGGATTTCCATATCCAGATCACCGCAGAACTCCGGCTCCCACTTGTCGACAGGCGGCAGGCCTTTTTCGGAAGGAGCCGCTCTTGAAATCAGCGCCTCGAGACTTGTCGCATCGTCCGCCGCTGCAATTTCACCCTTTGCCATTGTCTGGTCCAGCTTCCTGTCTATTCACAATATTATCACTTACCGTCACTCGCAGATCATGCGATTCATAGGGATAAAGATAAGTATTTTCCATTGATGGTTACTCGATCCGCGCCAAATAGTGGATAATGACCGGTATATGAGAAGTGAGTCCGGAATATAAAGAGACGGAGATGACTATATGGGCATCGTTGAAAACGCCGATCCCGCGCTTGATGAAAAGGCAGTGATCGCTGCCGCTGAAGCGGCACTCGATGACATTGCAGCCATCAGGCAGGAAATCGGCAGGGTCATCTTCGGCCAGCAAAACGTTGTCGAACAGACCATATTAGCGGTGCTATCGGGCGGTCACGCCCTCCTCGTAGGCGTTCCGGGACTTGCCAAGACCAAGCTTGTCGGAACCCTCGGCACGGTCCTGGGTCTCTCCGACAACCGCATTCAATTCACACCCGACCTGATGCCCTCCGATATCCTTGGATCGGAAGTCATGGATCAGGATGTGGACGGAAAGCGCTCCTTCCGATTCGTTCCGGGACCGATCTTTACCCAGCTTCTCATGGCGGATGAAATCAACCGTGCGTCCCCGCGCACCCAATCGGCGCTGCTGCAGGCGATGCAGGAATACCACGTCACGGTAGCCGGATCGCGGCACGATCTACCCGAACCATTCCATGTTCTTGCCACCCAGAACCCGTTGGAACAGGAGGGCACCTATCCTCTGCCCGAAGCCCAGCTCGACCGCTTTTTGATGCAGGTTGACGTGCTTTATCCCGAACTCGATGCCGAACGGCAGATATTGCTTGAGACAACAGGCATCGAGGAGGTTACACCGAACCCAGTCATCAAAGCCGCGCGGCTCAAGGAAATTCAGGCGCTTGTGCGCCGCATGCCTGTCAGCGAAAAGGTCGTGGACGCGATCCTTGAACTGGTGCGTTCGGCCCGGCCCGGCAGCGGAAATGATGCAACCGACCGCCATGTCGCATGGGGCCCAGGCCCGCGCGCCGGACAGGCGATGATGTTATGCGCCCGCGCGCGCGCGCTTTATGACGGCAGGCTCGCCCCCTCGGTCGACGACGTGCATGCGCTTGCCGAGCCCGTGCTGCAACATCGCATGGCACTGACTTTCGCGGCCCGTGCGGAAGGCATGCATGTAAGGGATGTGATAGCAGGACTCGTCAAAGAAATGAGCGGAGACTAAGAGCCCGTGGCGGCCATCGGACAGGCAAGCGAGGCAGTCGCAACCACCCCGGCATTGGCGCGTGCGCGCCAGCGGGCGGCCTATGTTCCGGACCTTCTTGTCGAAGCCCACAGGGTTGCCAGCACGGTCATTGCCGGCTGGCACGGTAGGCGCAAGCGCGGTATTGGCGAGAATTTCTGGCAGTTCCGCCCCTATGTCGAGGGCGAGAGTCTTTCGCGTATCGACTGGCGGCGTTCTGCGCGCGACGACAATACCTATGTCCGCGACCGCGAATGGGAAGCCGCCCATACTGTCTGGCTGTGGGCCGATTCATCGCCATCCATGCTGTTCAAATCGACACTTGCACCGGTTTCGAAACAGAGCCGCGCCATGGTGATTATGCTTGCCGTTGCGGAAATACTGGCCCGATCGGGCGAACGAATTGCCTCCCCGGGTGTCATGGATCCGGTTTCGGCGCGCAATGCCGCAGAACGGTTGGCCGCGGCCATTGATCTGCGCAAGGACAAGCAGACCTTTCCGGACGTCACGCAAATCAATCGTCACAGCGATCTCGTTCTGATCTCCGATTTTCTCGATCCGGCAGAAGCCGTCCTTGAAAAGCTTGCTCCTATCGCAAAGCGCGGCATTCGCGGCCACATACTGGAGATATGCGACCCGGTGGAGGAGGTGTTTCCCTATCGTGGCCGCACGGAATTCGTCGATCCTGAAAGTGGCGGCAAACTGACGGCCGGCCGCGCCGAGACCCTGCACGAGGATTATCGCCGTACCTATCTTGCCCGTCGCGAGAGCATTGCCGAAAGCCTTCGCCGCCTCGGCTGGAACTTCATCACCCACCACACCGACCAGCCGGCCTCGACGGCACTGGTCGCCCTTCATACCCACTTGTCGGGTGTTCCGAACGGCGGCATTCGCGGGGTAGCATCGTGAACGCGCTCCCGATCGTTTTCGGCGCACCGGCAATCCTGTTCGGCCTTGCCGCGCTGCCGGTGATCTGGTGGCTGTTGCGCCTGACGCCTCCCCGGCCGAGAACCGAGCTGTTCCCGCCGCTCCGCATCCTTGCCAAGGTACTCAAGAAGGAAGAGACACCTGCCAAAAGCCCGTGGTGGCTGACCGCGCTTCGGCTTCTGATTGCCGCACTGATTGTCATTGCGCTCGCAAAACCGGTTGTCAATCCGCGTGAAATGCAGATCAGCGGCGATGGGCCTCTTGTCATTGTCATGGACAATGGGTGGTCGACGGGCAGCGACTGGCAGGACCGGCTGTCCGTGGCGGCCGAACTGATCGATGATGCGGAGACGCAGAACGTGCCCGTTTCCATCGTCTTCACCGCGGAAGATACGCACAGCCCCACCGCCGACACGGCAGCGCGGGCAAGAGAACGTCTGCAGGCAGCGGTACCGAGACCACTCCATGGCGATCAGAGCGCCGCACTGTCATCCCTGACGACGGCATTTGAAAACAGCCGGATCGGAACGCTCGCCGTCCTGTCATCAGGCATTGGACAGGCCAGTGCGGACGATGCGTGGCAGGACCTGCTGGCATTGTCACCGGGCGAGGTCAGGATATTCCAGAACGCCGATCCCGAAACGCTGGCGCTCGTGGCAGCAAGCAATGAGGCAAACGGTTTTGCTGTCACCGCAAGCCGGCTGGATGACGCCGCGGCCGAAAGCCGTTTTGTCACCGCCAATGACAGCCAGGGGCGCCCGATCGCCAATGGCGAACTGTTCTTTGAGGCCGGTTCTGACCGCGGCACGGCGCTTCTCAACGTACCTTTCGAACTGCGCAACGACTTTGCTAGCATCACCGTTGACGGCTCGGCAACCGCCGGCTCACGCTATCTGCTCGATGAAAGCGCAAGGCGCCGACGCGTCGGTCTGTTATCCGCCGAACCGCTGGATCTGTCACAGCCGCTCCTGTCGCCGCTTTATTATCTCACCCGTGCACTAGAACCGTTTGCCGATCTGATTGTCCCGGAAAGTGACGAATTGACAGGATCGATTTCCGAATTGGTCGAGCAACGCCCCTCAGTGATCGTCATGGCCGATATCGGCACGGTTCCCGATGAGGTCGAAGAAACGCTTGTGGACTGGATCAGCAAGGGTGGACTGTTGTTGCGGTTCGCGGGGCCGCGCCTTGCCGGCGGCGATGAAAGCGACCCGTTCGTGCCGGTGGAGCTCAGACGCGGCGAAAGAGCGCTTGGCGGCGCTCTGTCGTGGAGCGAACCGCAGCCGCTTGCGGCGTTTTCAGAGCACGGCGCCTTTGCCGGCATGAGCCGGCCGGACGATGTCACGGTCAACAGACAGGTCCTGGCGGAACCCTCTCCCGATCTGGCATTGCGGACCTGGGCAAGCCTTGCCGACGGAACGCCGCTGGTCACCAGCAGCGCTTTTGGCGATGGCCGTATCATTCTGTTTCATGTCACAGCAGAAGCGACCTGGTCGAACCTGCCCATTTCCGGCCATTTCGTTGAAATGCTGCGCCGTTCCGTGCTGTTGTCGCGATCCACAATTGGCGCGCAGGGCGTCGTCGAAGAAGTCATCCTGCCACCCTACCGGCTTTTGTCGGCAACCGGCACAATCACGACCCCTTCGGGCGCGGTTCAACCGCTCAAGATTCAATCGGGAACCCTGCCACCGGTCAGTTTCGACAATCCGCCCGGCCTTTACGGCACTGAAAGCGGATTTGTCGCGCTCAATCTGATGCGCGCGAACGACACCCTTTCAGCGTTTGAACTTCCTGAGTTCTCAGGCCAGGTCCACCGGTCAGGCTACGCGCGCAGCAGAAGTGTCGATCTGGCGCCATATCTCTTGACCGCGGCAATGTTGTTGCTGTTGATCGATACGGTCATCGTGCTTTTCATGTCCGGTGCCTTTTCGCGGCTGACAATGCGCAACATTCGTCCTTCCGCCGGAGCAACCGCGGCAATCCTGTTGCTAGCCGCAGCAATGGCAGTCATGCCGCAGATGGCACACGCTGCGGATGAAAAGGCGGGCGATGCAGATATTCTGGCGTCCCTTGACCGAACACATCTTGCCTATGTGATTACCGGCGACCGACGGACAGACAGGACAAGCCGCTTGGGCCTTACCGGCATGACCCGGTTTTTAACCTACCGCACGTCGCTGGAACCCGGCGATCCGGTCGGTGTCGACATTGAAACCGATCCGTTGGCACTTTATTCGATGCTCTACTGGCCGATTACGGTAGACGCAGATCCGCCTTCGCGCGAAGCCATCAGCCGTATCGATACCTTCATGAAAAATGGCGGCACTGTGCTGTTCGATACCCGAGACGCGCTGGCCGGCCTCAGCAGCGCCGGTGTGGTATCGCCGGAAACCGCACGCCTGCGCGCTATTCTCGCGGAACTCGATATTCCGGCGCTGGAGCCGGTTCCACCGGATCACGTGTTGACGAAGGCGTTTTACATTCTCAACGAATTTCCCGGCCGGTATCGCGGCAGTCCCTTATGGGTTGAAGCCATACTCGATACCGACAATCCGGAAAACCGGCCTGCCCGTGGCGGCGATGGCGTTTCATCGATCATCATCACCGGAAACGACCTTGCCGGCGCCTGGGCCATCGATGAAAACAACATACCGGTCTTCCCGACGGTCCCGCCCGATCCGCTGCAGCGCGAACACGCTTTCCGTTCGGGAGTCAACATCATGATGTATATGCTGACGGGTAACTACAAGGCCGACCAGGTGCATGTGCCGGCTCTGCTGGAACGTTTGGGACAGTAGCCATGTCGGTCGAATTTTCTCCCCTCATACCCGTCCTCTACATTGCCCTGCTGGCAGCGTTGGCTGTGGCGCTCGGGGCGTTGAGCGTCGTGCAAAGTGTGCGTGGTGCTATATTCAGAATATGTGCCCTTGCAGCGCTCTTACTTGCGCTCCTCAATCCGGTCATTCTGCAGACGGAAAGAGAGCCGCTCGATAGCGTTGTCGCCGTTGTCGTAGACCGCAGCCAGAGCCAGTCCAGCGAACAGCGAACGGCGGCGACCGATGCCGCCCTCGCCCGCCTGACGGATCAGCTAGGCAGATTTCCCCGCCTTGACGTACGCGTTGTCGAGGTCGGAAATGACAGTTTTACCGAAACCCCCTCGACGCGGCTGTTCGATGCACTGTCATCAACTCTGGAGGATGTTCCGACTTCGCGTATCGCGGGCGCCATCATGATCACCGACGGCCAGATCCACGACATTCCCGGGTCTGCTTCCGAACTCGGCTTCTCGGCGCCGTTGCACGGGCTCATTACGGGCGCGCCGGACGAGGTCGACCGCCGGATCGAGCTTGTAAATGCGCCGCGCTTTGGAATAGTCGGCGAACCGCAGGAGATCAGCTACCGGATTCACCAGGACGGTACAGGCATATCCGAAGTGACCGAGGTCACGGTTCGGGTCAATGGTGAGCTTTACAGCAGGGAACTTGCGCCGATCGGCCAAACTATGCCGCTTCTCATCGATGTCGAAAGAGCGGGCGACAATATCATTGAACTTGAAGTCGAGCCTGTACCCGGCGAAATATCTGTGGCCAACAATCGAGCCGTTGCTGTGCTAGACGGCATCAGGGAAAACCTTCGTGTGCTGCTGGTTTCGGGAGAGCCGCACAGCGGCGAGCGCGCCTGGCGCAATCTGCTGAAATCAGACACCGCGGTCGATCTTGTCCATTTCACCATTCTGCGCCCACCCGAAAAGCAGGATGGCACGCCGATCGATGAATTGTCGCTGATTGCCTTTCCGACCCGTGAGCTGTTTGTCGAAAAGATCAACGAGTTCGACCTGATCGTGTTCGATCGCTATCAGCGCCGGGGCGTGCTGCCGGTGCTCTACTACGACTACATCACCCAATATGTGGAAGGCGGTGGAGCGCTGCTGATTGCCGCCGGCCCCGAACATGCGGGCCGCGATTCCATAGCCACCACGCCGCTTGCGCCGGTTCTGCCGGCTACACCGACCGGCGAAATCACAGAGACGGGCTTTTTCCCGCGCCTCAGCACCGCCGGCCGCAGACATCCGGTCACCCGTGATCTGCCGGGTTCCGCCGAAGAGCCGCCGCATTGGGGCCGCTGGTTCCGCGCCATCGATGTCGATGCCCCAAAGGAAGACACAATATTGGAGGGGCCGGATGGCGCGCCTCTATTGATCCTCAACCGGGTCGGCGACGGCCGGGTTGCCATGCTGATGTCCGATCACGGCTGGCTCTGGGCCCGCGGGTTCGAGGGCGGCGGTCCCCATGTTGCGCTTTACCGCCGCATTGCCCACTGGCTGATGAAGGAGCCAGCACTTGAAGAGGAATCCCTGCGCGCGAATTCGCGCGGCAATCTGCTGACGATTACCCGCCAGACCATGGCTGAAGACATTCCCGAGGCCACGGTCACAACACCATCGGGCGAAACGCTGACCGTACCGCTCTTCGAAACCGCGGAAGGACTGTTCCAGGCTGAATTGCCGGTCGAGGAAAACGGGCTGTTCGACATCGAAAATGGCGATATGCGCGCCCTGGTCCATGTCGGCGCGGTGAACGCGCCCGAATTTGCGGCGACGGTTTCAACCGGTGCGCTTTTAAGGCCGCTTGCCGAAGCAACCGGCGGAACGGTCCAGCGTGTCTCCACCGGCGGCACGGATATTTCGTTGCCGTCCATTTTGCCCATCAAGGGAACGCCGCGGGGCTCCGACGGCCGTCTGGTCCTCAAAGTAACCGGCGAAACCGAGCTGAAGGGCGTCAATCGCCTCCAGCTGTTCGCCGGCTTCTTCGGTCTTGCCCTGCTCTTCCTTGTTCTGGGAAGCACCTGGTATCGCGAAGGCCGCTGACGCAAGGCCCTTGCATTGAACTAGGCAGACACCATGGAATCGGCGCGCCAGGCGATCCTGCCCTCAAGGCGGTCATGCGTGTAGTCGCCATTGGCGGCGATCAGGATACGTGCCGGATCGACAGGACCCGGAAACACGAGACGGGCTGTCACCGGCGTAAACCCGAGCGGGCCGTAATAGGGCGGATCGCCGACCAGAACAACGCCCTCGCTGCCCGCCTGATGTGCTGCTGCCACTGATATTCTTACCAGCTCACGACCGATGCCAAGGTTCTTGAAAGACGGCCGGACAGCGAGCGGGCCCAGCAAATGCCCCGCAATACCACCGGCCATGACCGGCGTCAGGCGTACGGAACCGGCGATCTCGTCGCCGACGGCGGCAACGAAAGACAAGACCGGATCATGCGGGCCTTGCTCCCTTACGCGTTCGGCGGCGCGGACAAAACGGCCCGGACCGAATGCTTCTTCGTTGATGATGGCAATGATGCCGTTGTGGGAGGTGTTTTCGTTCAGATAGACAGGCTTGATCTCAGACATGTTTGAACCCGGAAAATTTCAGCTTGATACAACAGGACACGCACCCCGAAGGGCGTTCGGGTATCAACGTCGTCGCAGCTGTCCGGTATGGTTCATGGCCTGGCCTTTTTTCCGTTCAGCGCCGATAGCATAATCGGCGCAGCGATTGCAATGCAAAACACACTGTTCAATTAATCCGCCTTCGCCTTATTGCTTTCGCACCCTATCTTGCAGGCAGGATAAGGAGACATGGCATGGGTATGCTCGTTGACGGCGTCTGGAAGGACGTGTGGTACGACACCAGGAAAAGCGAAGGACGCTTCAAGCGGGCGGATTCGCAATTCCGCAACTGGGTGACCGCAGACGGCAGCGCCGGCCCAACCGGCGGCGACGGATTTGCCGGCGAATCGGGCCGCTATCACCTGTATATCTCCTACGCCTGTCCCTGGGCGCACAGGACACTCATTTTCCGCCAGCTCAAGGGCCTGGAGCCGCACATTTCCCTGTCCATCGTGCACTATTTCATGGGTAGCGGCGGATGGGAGTTTCACGACAAGGACGGCGGCACGGCCGACACCCTTCACGGTTTCGACCATATGTGGCAGGTCTACACGGCCGCCGATCCTTCCTACACCGGCCGGGTAACGGTGCCCGTTCTGTGGGACAAGAAGACCAATACGATCGTTTCAAACGAATCGTCGGAAATCATCCGCATGTTCAACAGTGCCTTCAACGGCCTTGAGGGCGTCAATGCGGATCTCGATTTTTATCCCGAGGCGCTGCGCACCGAGATCGACGCCATCAACGAACCAGTATATCACCACGTCAATAACGGCGTTTACAAATGCGGTTTCGCAACTGCGCAGGAAGCCTATGAGGAGGCATTCGATGCCCTGTTTTCAACGCTGGATATGTTGGAAGAACGGCTTTCGACAAGGCGTTATCTTCTCGGCGACCGGTTGACCGAGGCCGACTGGCGCCTGTTTACGACACTGGTGCGGTTCGATCCCGTCTATGTCGGCCATTTCAAGTGCAACAGGCAACGGATCTTCGACTACCCGGCGCTCTCGGGTTATCTGCGCGAGCTTTACCAGATGCCGGGCATTGCCGGGACGGTGAACATGACGCACATTAAAAATCACTACTATATGAGCCATGAAACGGTGAACCCGACGCGCATCGTCCCGAAAGGACCGGACATCGATCTCAAAGCCCCACATGGCCGCGACGGCTTATAGGCCTACCAGTAACGCCCAGGCGCCGCATTTCCCGAAAGTTCGGCAAGGCGGCGCTGCGTAGCCCGCGAGATACCTTCGGGAAGTTTGTCCAGTGCAAAAAATCCAGCCTCGGCGATTTCGAGATCCGGCTTGTGCAAATCCCGTTGGGCAACATTCCTGCAAACGAAAAAAACGACGTGATCGCGGCGATTGATCCATCTGTTGTGGTAGACGCCAAAAAGCTGAGCCGGCTCACTCAGCGTCAGATTGCCTTCTTCCGCCAGTTCGCGTTCCAGCGATTCATAGACAGATTCGCCACCCTCGACGCCTCCGCCCGGCATGTGCCAGCCCGGAACATAGGTATGGCGGACAAGGAAAATCCGCCCTTTGGCATCAAAGGCTGCTGCGCGAACGCCCACAGTCAGCGGCCGTCGCATCAAAAACAGCTTGTTCAGCACCCATTGAAATACCGGCCGAAGCGAACTTTCCCGGTCCGGGCACATATCCCCGCCAATCTGTTCATCCCGGTTGCCGGTTTCTTGCTCAATTGCCGATGGACGGCTATGTCCCGCATTATGTTTCGACTTGCCCATATATCCGACATCCATCTCGGCCCGCTGCCGCGTCTGACGGCACGTGAACTCGCGTCCAAGCGCATCACGGGTTATGTGAACTGGCACCGTAACAGGCGCAAGCGCTTATTTGGCAATATCCTCGAATCATTGCTGGAAGATATTAATTCCGCCAATCCGGACCACCTCGCCATTACCGGTGACCTCGTGAACCTGGCAGCCAGGGCTGAAATCGAGATGGCAGCCGGCTGGCTTGCCGAAACGGGCGATCCGGAAAAAGTCTCCGTGGTGCCCGGAAACCATGACGCTTATGTGCCGGGCGCCTTCAAAACACTTTGCAACGCATGGCGGCCTTTCATGCTGGGTGACGATCATTCGGTATCGGCCAGCGGCGACAATCTGTTTCCTTATTTGCGCAAGCGCGGTGATGTGGCACTCATCGGGGTTTCCACGGCCAGCGCAACACTGCCATTCATGGCCAGCGGAATCTTCGACCGTCGCCAGGCGCACGCGTTAAGCGACATTCTCGGTCAGACCGGCAATGAAGGGCTCTTCCGCATCATCATGATCCATCACCCGCCGGTGCGCGGCGCCACCCGGCTCCACAAGCGCATGTTGGGAATCAGGCGTTTTTCCGGTGTCCTCAAGAGTCACGGGGCGGAGCTGATTTTGCATGGCCACACGCATCTGGACACGCTCCATCACCTTCCCGGAAAGCATCGAACCGTTCCGGTTGTCGGAGTGCCATCGGCCAGTGAAGCGCATGGCGGCAGGCGTCCGCCATCGGGATATAACATCTTTACGATAGATGGCACCGCTGGCGATTGGACCTGCACGCTCGACCGTCACGGCCTGCAGCAGGGCGGGAAATTCGAACTGCTGGGCACGCAGACGCTTTAAGGTATACGTCCGAAAGTAACGGCGACCGGATACGGTTTTGGCCGGTTGCCAAAGATATGGCACGGGAAATCCCGGTCTGATCCACACCGGACTGAACAGCCGACTGGCTGACCGGCCGGTGCATCTGCAAACGCCTGAGAGCGTCTTGAAAACGAATTGCACCAAATAATCGACTCTCCAGCCTCCCGAAAGGTCTGTGAGGTAACTATTCGTTAACCACGATTCAAATAGGCTTGGGCAACGGAATATTAACCAAGATGACCGAAGTGCTAACCGATACCCAGCCTATCCGCCTGAAGGGTCGCTCCTATCTTGCGCTCGTTCTCAGCCCAGAGCTGCCGTTCGATGACTGGCTCGAACGACTTGATAATCTGGCTGCCCGTTCAGCAGGCTTTTTCCTGCGGCGTCCGATCGTATTGAATGTTGAAGGTCTCGACATTGACCGCCCGCAATTGCGCGGACTTCTGAGCCAGCTTGGCAAGCGGGATGTCCGGATCATGGGCATCGAGGGCGCACACGCTTCGTTGCTTGGCAGTGACATTCCACCAAGCCTGGCTGGCGGACTCCCGGCCTCCGACATCGAAGCGCCGGATGAAAACGCACAGAACAACAAACCGGACGAGGAGACGACTGCCGCGCCAAATACGTCGGTCATGGTGACCCAACCGGTCCGGTCCGGCCAATCGCTGATATCGGAGGGCGATGTAACCGTCGTCGGTTCGGTGGCTTCCGGCGCGGAGGTCATCGCCGGTGGCTCAATTCATGTTTACGGAACGATCCGCGGGCGCGTCGTCGCGGGTTCGATGGGAAATACTTCGGCGCGTATCTTCTGTCGCAAACTTGAAGCGGAGCTCGTATCGATCGCGGGCTATTACAAGACCGCCGAAGATCTGGAACTCGAGCTGCGGGGACGGGCTGTACAGCTCTGGCTCGACGACGATTCGATCTTGGCGGAAACACTGACCTGAGCCGGCGGCCGGCCAATTGAGGAGAAGCACATGGGGAACGTAATTGTGGTCACATCGGGCAAAGGCGGTGTCGGCAAAACCACGTCAACCGCCGCGATCGGCGCTGCTCTGGCCCAGAGAAATGAAAAGGTCGTGGTTGTCGATTTCGATGTGGGCTTGCGTAATCTGGATCTTGTCATGGGTGCCGAACGGCGGGTGGTCTTCGATCTGATCAACGTCATCCAGGGGGAAGCAAAACTGTCGCAGTCATTGATCCGCGACAAACGACTGGAAACGCTGTTCCTCCTGCCGGCATCGCAAACGCGCGATAAAGACAAACTCACTCCCGAGGGTGTGGAGCGGGTGATCGGTTCGCTGAAAAAAGCTTTCGACTGGGTCATATGCGACAGCCCGGCCGGTATCGAAAGCGGCGCGACAATGGCAATGCGCCACGCCGACGCGGCGATCGTCGTGACCAACCCGGAAGTATCGTCGGTGCGCGACTCCGATCGCATCATCGGCCTGCTTGACGCAAAAACAGTGAAGGCCGAACGCGGCGAGACCATGGAAAAGCATCTGCTTCTCAATCGGTACGACCCTGGCCGTGCCGCCAGCGGTGACATGCTGAATGTGGACGACATGCTTGAAATCCTGTCTATCCCGCTTCTCGGCATCATACCCGAAAGCACGGATGTGCTGCGCGCCTCGAACATCGGTGCACCGGTGACGCTGGCCAACAGCAGCAGCGCGACGGCACGAGCCTATGTAGAGGCCGCGCGCCGGCTGACCGGCGAGACCATACCGGTCACCGTGCCGGGTGAAAAGCGTAGTTTCTTCGGCAAGTTCTTTGGAAGGAAGGCTGCATGAATATACTCCGTTTATTCGGTAGGCGGAAATCGGCTTCCGCGGCCCGCGAGCGGCTGCAGGTGTTGCTTGCACACGAAAGGGCGTCGATGGGCGGCACCGACCTTGTGGAGATTCTCCGCGAGGAGATCGTTGCTGTTCTCTCCAAACATGTGAAAATGGAGGGCCGCCGGGTCCATGTTAAAATGGAACGGGGCGCACAGGTCTCGACACTCGCTGTCGACATCGAAATCCCGTTTGACACAGGTGCGCGAGCGGCATGAGCATTGCCGCTCCTCAGACACGGCCCTATGGGCCATCGACCGGTTCGTACAGGATGTGCAAAGCGGCAAGACGGATGTCGCCTGGCAGTCAGGCCGCACTATCCAGATGAATTGAAGGTATTTCCGTAGTGGGAGATTGCCGGCAGGTCCGACGCAGGCTCAAATACAACCAAGAGATTCAAGTTGCTCAAAACGAAACAGCAACGACATCCGGTTTGACACGCAAAAAAACCAATCCCCATCTCTCTCTAAACAACCCGTGATAAGCGGATACGATATTTGCACGGCAGGAGAGAATTGCTCAGATGCTGGAAGCGTTGTTAAGCACTGTCGGATTTGTTCTAAGGGCAGTGGAAAACGTGCTCACAATCAGTCCTGAAATTATTGTGGAAGTCGTGGGATACCTAACCGCCAAAATACTCATTCCCATAATCAGCTTCGGTACGATCAGAGTTCAGAAGTTCACATCGAGCGAAACCGGGTTCAATTCTTTCGGCTTCAAAAGAGAGCCTCGTGGAACACTTCTGTGCAGCGTGACGGCAGCCGGCTGGCTTGGGGTTTTGATGTGGGTTCTTTTTTTCGTCGCAGCCTACATCCGCATAAATTCCGTTACAGCAGACGCAACCATTACCGCCGCGCTGGCAGCTGCTGCAAATTTGTGGGCGTAATTGTCATATAGCCCTAAAGCATGCTGATTTTCGGAGCGATCTGGTCCCAGAAGGCCGCCGCCATCAAGGCGCTTGCGACAATCAATCCGAATGCAAACCAGAACAGGGCTGCAAAGACGCCGAGCCCCTTGGCTGGTGCCTTTGCCGGCGTCGGATTTTGCGGCTGCGCGCGCCTGACTGCGGCTGCTTTGGCCGGCCGTGCCGGTACGGACTGCGCCCCCTTAGCGCTAGCCGGTTCTGCCGGTTTGCCGACGTTAAGCGGGTCGTGTTCCAGGAAGCGCTGCCGCTGGACCATCCGCTCGGCAACATAGCGTGTCACGCTGTCGGCGAGCGCCATCATGTCTGCATCTTCGGCGATCACCACACGGCCATAGCGGGTGTCGCGGACAAACCGGTAGGTACGGCGGTCCGTACCCATATGCACATGCGCAATGGCATCGATCCAAAGGCGCGGCTGCTCACCCGAAGACAGGTAAAAATCGAACTGGTCGTCCGCGGTCGGAACCTCATCGAAAATCGGGGCAAGTTCTTCCGCCAGAAGTTCAAGACGCGCCCTGTGCGCTTCCCTCATATCGACCACAACATCTTCGCGTTCAGCCGCCGCGATCCTCGCTTCGCGCACGACATCGGAAAGGCGTCTGCTTTTACCGCCAGGCGCCGTGGATTTGCTCATCAGGTGATCCGCCGTCAAACAGGGTTAACCAAGCCTTAACATAATGTATATGCGGACAAAATTAAATCGCGCATCAGGTCCGCCGGGACGGTAGCCACGAGACGATTCGGCGTGTTTTGCCACATGGCGAGCTCATGACCGCCAAAAGCGGCATTATTTTGTTTGCAGGATCGGAAGCAGCGCGTGTGTCAGCAGACCGGCGAAGAGCGGCAACAAAAGAGAAACCGCAAACCGCAGCATGGTTAGTTTCCAGCCGTAAAATCCCACCTCCACGGGCACTTTGATCAATGACAGCGTTGCCAGTGAAGTCAGGTAGGTCATGATGACCGGCAGACCTGCACCGGCCTTGTAAAGCGCGGCCACCAGCGGCATGCCGAACACACCGGCAATCGGGGTGATGATGCCGGCGAACCAGGCGAGCACGATCCCCCGCCAACCGGCGGAATCGGAAAGCCAGTTCTGGATGAATTCCCGCGGAACAACAGTCTCGATGAACCCTGCGAGCAACACCGCAATGACGATGATCGGCGTGAAGCGCAGCAACTGTCCGCCGCTGTTCGTCCACGCGAGCACGAAAATCTCAGGCCCCTTCGTCCAAGCGTAAAGGACAAGACCGATGAGCAGTACCAACAAAAACAGGATTGAAAACTTCATGATCTCCCCTCGGCCGCGTCGTGGCACATGGGCCGCTGTGGTTCAGGGCGCCCTGCGCGCACTCTGCAGGAACATCTTCAAAATCGCATCTGTGTCTCTTTCGATATCGAGCGGCCGGTCAAGATAGGCCGGACCGAATGCCGAATACTGCACAAGCAGGCCATTGAGGTTCATGGCGAGATCCTCGGCGGATACGTCCCGGCGAAGCACACCGTCCCGTTGGTGTTTTTCCAGGTACTGGATCAGCCGCGAAAAGGTGGATACCGAATCGCGTCTCAGCGCCGCCAGATATTTGCGCTCGGCCGGCTTCATCGAGAATATGATCTTCGCGATATCCTGATTGTGATGGCCGAAGCGCAGGCCTATCTCGATGATCTGTTTGAGGTCCCGCTCTAAATCGGGGTCCCTGCTTTCCAGCGTCTGCCTGATAACGAGCTTCGGTCCCATTTCGGCAACGAAACGGCCGAGCAGGCTCTCCTTGTCCTTGAAGTGTCGGTAGAGCGTGGCAATGCCTATGCCTGCTTCCTTGGCGATCTGCTCCATGGTGCAGGCGAGAAAACCGTATTCGCCAACAACTTTTCTGGCAGCGGCGAACACGCGAACGTCCATATCCAGGCTGTCATCGAGACGGATAAGGTTTTCATCAGACAGCCGGTTTAACAGGGCATCCTTGCTGCCGATGCGGCGATAGAGCGTTGCCCGTGACAATCCGGTCCGCGCCTGAAGCTGATCAAGCGTAAATCCTCCGCCAATTTCGTTGAACAAACCGATTGCCGCCTGTTCGATGTCGTCCTGCATTTTGATTTCTGCCTGTTTGATACAAACGATATGAGATGCTATCATATCGTCTCATATCTGGTCAAATTACGCGCGCTGCGGCAATGACAGCATCGCACCTGAAACATCAAATAATCCGAAATTGAAAAGCGAATACGCGCCTAGCCAGTGGCGGCTCGTATATTCTGGCGGACAAGGGACACAACGTCCTCGCCGCGCTCATCGATGAGCATATGACCCGTATTCTCAAACACATGGGCCGCGAACATCGGTGGAAGCCGGTGCGCCTGGCGCGTCGGCAGTACGCGGTCCTGTGTGCCCCATAAAACCTTGACGGGCATTTGCAGCTCCGCAAGCTCGCCGCGCCAGAAAGTCCCTTGAACGAGGTCCGCGCCTTCCTGCCTGAGCATCTTGTCGAGAATGATCTTCAGCTTGTCCACACAGTTCGGGATATTGCGGCTTTCAACCAGAGCCTCAACCATCGGCGCCGGTATCTCGGCATTCCAGCCGAACATGTTTTCAAGCGCGCCGAGCATCTCGTGATGGGTGGTCGCACCAGCATAGCGGCGCAGCAGACGGTGATTGATTTCCGGACCGTACCCGCCAGGTGCAAGCAGCGTCATGGAAGCAACCAGCGCCGGGGTGCGCAGCGCAATCAGGGTCGCGACGGCACCGCCCATAGAGTGACCGACGAGATGTACCTTGCCGATGCCGCGACCGGCAAGATCCTCGGTGACGGCGCCGGCCATCTTGCCGGACCGTTCGAACCCTGTGCAGTTGATCGAACGTCCATGGCCGGGGAGATCATAGGCAAGCGTGCGTATTTCGCCCGCAAGGGCCTTTTGCACATTTGCCCAGACATGGGCGCCGGCGCCGAAGCCGTGCAGAAGGACAATAGGGGCGTCATTGCCCTGCCCTTCCTCCACGGCAAACAGTGTATCGGTCGATGTGGCGTCCAAGATGATCCTCTCATGACCGCCGGCCGCAGCGGGCCGGTGATAAAATCAGTTTCCGGAGAGCAGCCTGTTCGCCGCCGACACCACCGCCTCAAGCGATGCGGCAACGATGTTCGTGCTGATACCCACACCGAAGAGTTTACCGCCCGGATGCTCCATTTCCATGTAGCAGATTGCCGCTGCATTGGCGCCGTGCTGGAGCGAGTGCTCGGAATACTCGGCAACCGTCAGATCGATGCCGACGTGCTGCGAGAGCGCATGCACGAAACCGTCGATCGGACCGGTTCCCTGCCCGGTAATCTTGATCTGCTCGCCGCCGTCGCTGATGATCGCTTCGACTTCACGCACGCCCTTTACCTCCGTGGACGGATAGGTGTGGTGATCGACATAGGCAAGGCGCGCGCCGGGCTGCTCGACATAGCGCTCCATGAACCGCTCATAGATGAGTTTTGAGGGCAGCTCCTCACCTTTTTCTTCGGTGATGCGCTGAACATCGCCCTGGAATTCCACCTGCAAAGCGCGCGGCAGGTTTAGCCCATAGTCTTCATGCAGCACATAGGCGATACCGCCCTTGCCGGATTGCGAGTTGATGCGGATGATCGCCTCATAGGTCCGGCCCACATCCTGCGGATCGATCGGCAGATAAGGCACCTCCCAGATTTCAGTGTTGGCAGCCCGGATCGCCTTCATACCCTTGTTGATTGCGTCCTGGTGTGAGCCTGAAAAGGCCGTGTAGACCAGCTCGCCGACATAAGGATGACGCTCCGGGATCACCATCTGGTTGGAGTATTCATAAACGCTCTTGATCCGCTCAATGTCCGTGCAGTCCAACTTGGGATCAACACCTTGGGTGTACATGTTGAGCGCCAGCGTTACGACATCGACATTGCCGGTGCGCTCTCCATTGCCGAACAGGGTGCCTTCCACCCGGTCAGCGCCCGCCATCAGGCCGAGTTCGGTCGCCGCAATACCGGTGCCGCGATCATTGTGCGGATGCAGCGAGATGATCAGGTTTTCGCGGTTGTCCAATTGCCGGCACATCCACTCGATCTGGTCGGCGTAGATATTCGGCGTCGACATCTCGACCGTCGACGGCAGGTTGATGATCAGCTTGTTGTCCGCCGTGGGCTGAACGACTTCCGCCACTGCATTGCAGATCTCCAGCGCCACTTCCAGCTCGGTGCCGGTAAAGCTCTCAGGCGAATATTGAAACCGGTAACCGCCACCGGCCTTGGCGGCCATGTCGGTTACCATCTTGGCGGCATCGACGGCAATCTGCTTGATGCCGGCCACATCCTTGGCGAAGACCACGCGGCGCTGCAACTCGCTGGTGGAATTGTAGAAATGCACGATCGGCCGGTGCGCACCCTCGAGCGCTTCGAAGGTGCGGGTAATCAGTTCCGGTCGGCACTGAACCAGAACCTGGAGGGACACGTCCTCCGGCACGTCATGGTCCTCGATACACCAGCGGGCAAAATCGAAATCCGTCTGCGAGGCGGAGGGAAATCCGATTTCGATTTCCTTGAATCCCATATCGAGCAGCAGCTGGAACATGCGTGATTTGCGGTCGTGTCCCATGGGATTGACCAGCGCCTGATTGCCGTCGCGCAGGTCGACCGAGCACCAGATCGGCGCTTTTTCGATGCGTTTGGACGGCCAGGTGCGGTCTTCGAGGCCGGTCAGCGGATAGGGCTGATACTTGCGCGCGGCATGGGCCATGCCGCCATTACTCTTCGACGTTGATGATTGGTCTGTGACTGTCATTCTGTCTCTCGTTTTTCTGTCAGCCTTGCCACTGGACTTTACGCATCCGGGCAGGCTTTGCCTGTAGGGCCTTTGGTCTTCGTCTGTAAAGGAAAAAGGAGCTCATGCCACCGGCGATCGACCGCCGGACGCTCCTCTAACGAGCCCGGCGATCGCCAGTAAGGCCGAGAAGCAGTAGGTCGTGCGAAAACGCGGCCCGCGCCTTGGCGCGTTCCTGTACGGTTTTCAAAATTGCATCGACCATATTCGTCATCATGTGCGGAGTTATAACCGCGACTTCTAAAGACGGCAACCGTCAATTGACCGGCTGCAGTCATTCAGTTGCCGCTTCGATAAACGCAAATGGACCCTATTTCTCCCGGCGCGCCATATGAGCAACGACATTTTCAATCATGCGCATTCCGGCATCCTGACCGAGGGTCATGATGGATTCGGGATGAAACTGCACCGCGGCAACCGGTTCGTCACGGTGCTCGATACCCATGATCGTGCCGTCTTCGCTTTCAGCGGTAATGGAAAAATCCTTCGAAAGCGTCGCGGGATCGGCAAAGATCGAATGGTAACGCCCCACCGTTGCCTCCTTTCCAAGGCCTGAGAAGACAATGCCCGGATCGTTGACCCGGATGCGGGACGGCTTGCCGTGCATCGGTACTGCCAGCGTTCGCAGTTCGCCGCCATAGGCTTCGGTGATCGCCTGCAGGCCAAGACACACCCCGAAGAGCGGCAGGCCACGCTTGCGCACGATCTTGATCGTTGCCTTGCAGTCAAAGTCTTTCGGTGTTCCGGGACCGGGCGAAAGCACAACCAGATCCGGGTCCACACTGTCGAAAATATCTTCTGAAACGGGCGTTCGTACCGTCGTCACCTGCGCACCGGTCTGGCGGAAATAATTGGCCAGCGTGTGCACGAAGGAATCCTCATGATCGACTAGCAGGATCCTGACGCCCTCGCCCACCTTGGCCGCGCCACGCGCCATTGCGGTCTCGTTGCTCTGCCCGGCATCGCGGATTGCCGCAAGCATGGCAGAAGCCTTCAGCTCAGTTTCTGCCTCTTCGTCCTCCGGCACGGAGTCAAAGAGCAGCGTGGCACCCGCCCGGACTTCGGAAATGCCGTCTTTGATGCGAATGGTGCGCAGTGTCAGGCCGGTATTCATGTCGCCGTTGAAGTTAACCATGCCGATCGCGCCGCCATACCAGGCGCGCGGGCTCTTTTCATGTTCCTCGATAAAGCGCATGGCCCACAATTTCGGCGCACCGGTCACCGTCACGGCCCAGGCATGACTGAGAAATGCGTCAAATGCGTCCATGCCATCGCGCAGCCGGCCTTCAACGTGGTCAACCGTATGGATGAGCCGCGAATACATCTCGATCTGCCGGCGGCCGATAACCCGCACGGAACCCGGCACACAGACCCGGCTCTTGTCGTTACGGTCGACATCCGAACACATGGTGAGCTCGGACTCGTCCTTCTTTGAATTAAGCAGCTTGAGGATCTGCTCGGAATCGGAAATGGCATCGTCACCACGTTTGATGGTTCCCGAAATCGGACATGTCTCAACCCTTCGGCCGCTCACCCGGACGAACATTTCCGGCGATGCGCCGACAAGATATTCACCCTCGCCAAGATTAATGAAAAAGGAATAGGGCGAAGGGTTCGTCTCCTTCAACCGCCGGGCAATTGCCGAGGGCTGGCTGACGCAGCGCTCAAAGAACATCTGCCCCGGAACCACTTCGAAAAGGTCGCCGCGCTTGAAGCTCTCCTTGGCCCTGGTTACAAGGTCGGCATATTCACCCGGCTTATGGTCGGCGCGCGGCGGCGTTTCGTCTGTCGCGACAAACGGTTCAGGCTCAGTATCGCGGGCCTTGCCGACGGTCGTGTGGTCGCGGCGCGAAAACTCGTACCGGTCAACCCAGGCGCGCGCGGAATAGTGGTCGACGACCAGGATCTCGTCAGGCAGGAACAGCACCAGGTCGCGCTGTCCCTCCGGCCGCTCGAGATGCTGCGGGACACTGTCGAACTGAAAGGCAAGATCATAGCCAAAGGCACCATAGAGGCCGAGGTTGCTGTCTTCCTCGCTGTGGAAGAGGTCTGTGATTGCCCGCAAAACACTGAAGACGGTGGGAACGCGCGAACGTTCCTCTTCCGTAAAGGACCGGTCCGGAAATGCCACTTTCAGCGCGATGCTGTGTCTGGTCTTTTCACCGACGGTGACATCCGACAGCCTGCCAAGCCTGCGCTCGACAATGGCGAGCAGTGCTTCGCCGCGTTCATTGTGGGCTTCAAAACGCATGTCACGTCCGGTGGCCGTGATCGACAGGGGCGGATCGATGATCGCAGTATCCCAGCGCGTGTAGCGGCCCGGATATTCGTAGTTGGATGAAAATACCGCGCCGCGCCGGCTGTCGAGACCGTCCACATAGGTTTCGATCGCTTCCGCATAGGGCGTATCCACCCGCGCTCGGCTGATTTCGACGCCACCGCGCGTGACATAGATCTCCGCGCTTTCGTCCGTATTTATTGCCGTCATCTCTTCCGATCCTCAAATTCCGCGCACAAAAAAACCGCCGGGAATGTCCTCAGCGGCTTTGCAAGTGTTACGCACAACTGGCTGCGGCCGCTCTTAGCGAACCCACCACCAGATCTTGTTGATGTTATGTGCGTGTTTCATGGTTCCGTGTTAACGCCCTATGCAACCGAGCGCAAGTTATGATTCCAAATTCGCGTGCCTCAATTTTCGGCAATCTGTCGCAGCACCCTTGAAAATACGGCATATTCCTCGGGGCTGAACCGGGCCGCAATTTCCTCTTCCACGGTGCGCTTGACCTCATCCGCATCGTGCATGGCTTGCATGCCCTTTTCGGTAAGACCAACAATTTTCCCCCGAGCGTCGTCTGGATCGCGCTTGCGCTGCAATATGCCTTCAGACACCAGCGCGTCGACAAACTGCTGGATGGCCTGCTTGCTCAGGCCGCTGCGTGCAACAAGATCTGCCTGGCGCATTCCCTTTCGCGGCATCAGGCCAAGCAGGTTTGCCCGTGCTTCGGTAAACCAGCCGTGCCCTCTTTGCTGCATCGCATCGACAAACCGTGTCTTCCACCGGTCGCGGGCACGCCATAGGTCCCAGCCAATATGCTCGGGCAACTGGGATTCGGGTTTTCCTTTTCCGTCCTTCTCCATGGAGTTCTTTTCTTTAGTCAAGCAACTTGACTTTTTCATGCATAATACCTATAGTCAAGTTACTTGACCATTTATCACAACCGCGGATACCTACGCCGGATCGAACCGGCAGGCATGGATGAACTATGCCTGATTCCAAGGTGAATGGGTCAGGAAACTCACATCAAAGGAGCTGTTCATGGCCATACTGGAAAAAGCCGTTCTGGCAATACTGACAATCGGATCCACCCACTATGTCGACATCGGGCAGGATAAAGACGCCGTCATCTACTATGCGGATGAAAGCCGCATTCATATGGTGCTGCCGCAGGGCCCGCAGATGAACGGCGACTGGCATTTGCTGCCCAGCGGCTACCACGTCAAATGGGAAAACGGCCCGGAGGGCGATTGGCAGATTTCCTACGAACCCGGTGTTCTGACCTATATCGACGCAGACGGAAAGAAGGTCGGCACAATCACCCGTCTGGTGCCCGGAAATCCGGAAAACTTTCAATAATATTGACACCGATCCGGATGATTCGCACAGCGGGTCATCCGTCAGCCGAATTTCTCCCACCCAAGAACTGATTTGTTTTGCTGAACCAATAAGATAAGCTCCACTCTGTGCGGCGCATCACATGTCCGGCGCCGAAGCACAGGATGGAAAAATGACAAACCGGCAGACAAAATCGCGGATTGACTGGGTCAGTTCAAGCTGCCGCCTGCTGGCGGAAATCGAGCGGGAATTTTCCAGAACAAGGCCCTTTGAGAACCTGACAATCGGCACCGGAATTCATCTCGAGCCGAAGACGGCGGTGTTGCTGTGCACGCTGAAATCAGGGGGCGCGCGCGTTGTCGCGACCGGCAATCTCAACAGCACGCAACCTGAGACGGTGGACTACCTGTTGTCCCACGACATCGAGGTCATTGCCGAACAGACCATCGATCAGTCTGTCCACGACCTCTCGCTCAACCAGATCATCGCCGAAAAGCCGGACCTGCTGCTCGACAATGGCGGCGATCTTTTTGCCTGTTATGCCGAGAATCCTTACCCGAATTTTCTGGGCGGGACCGAGGAAACCACCTCGGGCCGCATGCGACTGCAGCCAATGCGCGATGAGCTGATTAAGCCGATCCTGGTCATCAATGACAGCCCGATCAAGCAGTTCGCGGAAAACCGGCATGCAGTCGGGCAAAGCATATTCGAAAGCTATATGCGCCTGACCAACCGCTCAACCAACGGCAAGCGGGTCACCGTTTTCGGATACGGCGCCTGCGGCAGGGGCGTTGCCGCCAATTTCAGGAACGCAAACAGCGTGGTCAGTGTCGTCGATGTCGATCCGGTCACTACATTGGAAGCGCATCTGGATGGATTCAGAACGCCTGAAAGGCGGGACGCGATCCGCGATGCGGACGTGATCATCACGGAAACCGGAGCCTTCAATGTCGTTACCGCCGATGATCTGCCGGATTTCAAGGATGGTGTCCTGTTGATCAATGGCGGCCATTTCCCGACGGAAATCGCTGTAAGTGATCTTGCGGAAAGCGCTTCAGTTATCCAAAGAGAATTGTTCGAGGAACAGGGCATCGAGACGCTCAGGCTTGATGACGGCCGCTCCGTGCACATTATATGCGACGGTCACATGGCCAACCTTGCCGGGCCGCGCCCGCTCGGCAATTCGATTGAATCGATGGATCTCGGTTTCGCACTGCAGGCACGCTGTCTGGAATATATCGCGCGCGGAAAAGCGACGGAGGCGGATTGCGTCGTTCCCGTTCCCGCGTCCATCGACGCGGATATCGCCAACGCCTATCTGGCGCTCAATCGTTAGGCCAACGGCAAAAAAACGGCAAGCCGGTTCGAATCGTAATCTGTTCAGGCCCTCGAATCACCCACTGTGTAAACGGCCGTATTGCCCACATTACTGGCAATCTATCCCAATGATTGAATTACGCGTTTCCGCCACACGTCATCCGTGCTTAATTCTCCGCGTATCCTTTGTCCGGTCATTGGAATTGAGCCGCTATGTCGTTTTCAGATATCGTATATCGTCCGTTTGAGACGCTTATCCGTCCGTTGGACATCCCTTATACCCCATTGCCATCCAAGGGCCCTTTCGCTCTGGTCCTGCATTTCGCACGGATGTTTCGAGGTGTTCTGGCCGCCATCGTTCTTTTCAGTGTGGCTGTCGAGTGCATCAATCTCTCGGTGATCTGGGGTATTTCGGTTATCGTCGACGGGGTGAGCGCAACGGGCCCCGCTGAGTTCCTGCGGGAAGACTGGCCCCTGCTTGCGGTTCTGGGTGTTCTCTTTTTCCCGTTGCTGCCGCTTTGCATTTTCTTCGCAAATACGCTGAATTCCCAGGTCGTGACCGTATGCATGCCGGCAGCGATGATATGGCAGGGCCACAAGTCAGTCGAACGTCAGGACCTTGCCTTTTTTCACGACCTCTTCGCCGGTCAGGTCGCCGCACGCATCTCGCAGGTTGCATCCGCCCTGCAGCAACAGGTCGTCGTCGCCTTTCAGAGCGTACCGCACTTTACCGTGCAGTTTGTCGGGTCGCTCGTTCTTCTGGCAGCGCTGTCCTGGCCGCTCGCTATTCCGGTCTTCATTTGGATCGTGGCCAACGTCGCCATAGCAGTAATGGCGGTACCTCTGTTTTCCGAACGCGCACGCCAAACCGCCCGCACCCGCAGTCTTGTGGTCGGCGCCATGACCGATCTCTACAGCAACATTCAGATGGTCAAACTCTTTGCAGCCGAGGACAGCGAGGCAGGTGCGATCCGGGACATCATGGGAAACGCAGTGGAAACGCAGCAGTTTGAACGGCGCATCTACCTGACGACCGACAGCTATGTCATTCTTCTCAACGTTTTCCTCACGCTAGGCAACGTCGCCATAGGTCTCTGGGGCCTCGTCGCCGGCTTCGTCACCATCGGCCAGTTCGTCGCCTCGATCGCCATCGTTCAGCGGCTGTCTGCCAATGCACGGGCCTTCCTGCAGATGGGGCAGCAGATCTTTCAGGCGGTAGGCACGATCCGTGATGCGATGCCGGTCGTAACCTCACAACCCACGATAACCGATGCGTCGGATGCCGTGCCCCTCAGCGTCAAGTCCGGTGCCGTCGAGTTCAGAGACATCAAATTCGAATATCAGCAGGGCCAAAAGGTGATCCACGATTTATCGCTCACGGTCCGCGCTGGCGAAAAAGTGGGGCTGGTCGGTGTGTCCGGCGCCGGAAAGTCCACCCTTGTAAGCCTGCTTCTCCGGTTCTTCGACCTGAAGGATGGGGCGATATTCATCGACGGTCAGGACATCAGTCACGTGACCCAGGACAGCATACGAGAAAGCATTGGCGTCGTAACCCAGGATGTCTCGCTGCTGCATCGTTCTGTCGGTGACAATATCCGCTACGGTCGTCCCGATGCGTCGCTGGAAGAGATGCAGCACTCTGCGCTGCTGGCCGAAGCCGACGAATTCATCGCCGATCTCAGGGATAGCGAGGGCCGGACCGGCTACGATGCCTTCGTCGGGGATCGCGGAGTGAAGCTTTCAGGGGGCCAGCGCCAGCGCGTCGCAATTGCCCGCGTGTTGCTTAAGGACGCGCCAATCCTCATCCTTGATGAGGCTACTTCTGCATTGGACAGTGAAGCTGAGGCGGCAGTTCAGGACAATCTCGGAATTTTGATGGAGGGCAAGACGGTCATTGCCATCGCCCATCGGCTATCTACGATTTCCAGTATGGACAGGATCGTCGTTCTCGATGAAGGTCGCATCGTTGAGGAGGGAACGCCGTCGGCGCTACTCCAACGGGACGGGCTGTATACCCGACTATGGCAGAGGCAGACAGGCGGTTACATTGGCGATGCTATCGACAAGATATGATGCACCTGGCCGGCTCTGCGCTCACTCCCGCCCTTTGGCGCAAAGCCCACAAAGGGCCGCTTCGGGCAGTGAGCCCGAAGCGGCCGTATTGTCCCTGCGGATAGATGGGATCAGTGCCTAGAACAGGCCTTCGATATAGCCCTGTTCGTTGAGGTGGATCTTTTCCGACGACGGAACGCGTGGCAGGCCGGGCATGGTCATAATCGCACCGGTTATCACCACAATGAAGCCGGCACCGGCTGAAAGCCTCACTTCGCGGATCGGCACCGTGTGATCGGTCGGCGCGCCGCGCAGGTTCGGATCGGTCGAGAAAGAATACTGCGTCTTTGCCATGCAGACCGGCAGATGGCCGTAACCCTGCTCTTCCCACTGGCGAAGCTGATCGCGGACGGCCTTGTCGGCGATGACCTCGGAGGCGTGGTAAATACCTTTTGCGACGGTCTCGATCTTCTCAAACAGCGGCATGTCGTCCGGATAAAGCGGCGCGAACTGCGAAGCGCCGGATTCGGCCAGTTCAACGACCTTATAAGAGAGCTCTTCGATCCCTGCGGACCCATCCGCCCAGTGGCGGCAGACGATCGCTTCGGTGCCGAGCGTTTCGACATATTCCTGAACGGCGGCGATTTCACCGTCGGTGTCGGAAATGAAATGGTTGATGGCAACAACCACAGGGACCCCGAATTTCTTCACATTCTGGATATGACGGCCAAGGTTGGCGCAGCCCTGAACGACGGCTTCGATGTTTTCCGCGCCTAGATCTTCCTTCTTCACGCCGCCGTTCATCTTCATGGCGCGCACCGTGGCGACGATAACAGCTGCATCAGGCTTGAGCCCTGCCTTGCGGCACTTAATGTCGAAAAACTTCTCGGCTCCGAGATCGGCACCGAAACCGGCTTCCGTAATGACGTAGTCGCCAAGTTTCAGGGCCGTGGTGGTTGCAACAACGGAGTTGCAGCCATGGGCGATATTGGCGAACGGACCGCCGTGAACGAAGGCGGGGTTGTTTTCCAGCGTCTGTACGAGGTTCGGCTGCATGGCGTCCTTCAGAAGCACGGCCATGGCACCATCAGCCTTGATATCGCGGCAATAAACCGGCGTCCTGTCGCGGCGATAGCCAATGATGATGTCGCCGAGACGCTTTTCAAGGTCTTCCAAATCCGTCGCCAGACACAGGATCGCCATCACCTCTGAGGCGACAGTGATGTCAAAGCCGGCTTCACGCGGAAAGCCGTTGGCAACGCCGCCCAGCGAGCAGACGATTTCGCGCAGGGCGCGATCGTTCATGTCCATGACCCGCCGCCAGGCAACGCGGCGCATGTCGATGCCGAGATCATTGCCCCAATAGATGTGGTTGTCGATCATCGCGGCCAACAGGTTGTGGGCCGATGTGATGGCGTGGAAGTCGCCGGTAAAATGGAGGTTCATATCCTCCATCGGCACAACCTGTGCATAGCCGCCGCCGGCGGCACCTCCCTTGACCCCGAAGCACGGTCCGAGAGAAGCCTCACGGATACAGATGACGGCTTTCTTGCCGATGCGGTTGAGCCCGTCGCCAAGGCCGACTGTCGTTGTAGTCTTGCCCTCGCCGGCGGGTGTCGGGTTTATCGCCGTCACCAGGATGAGCTTGCCGTCCTGCTTGTGCTTCTGCGCCGCGATGAATTCGGCGGACACCTTGGCCTTATCATGGCCGTAAGGCAGCAGGCTTTCGCTTGGAATATCAAGCTTTGCCCCGATCTCCATAATCGGCTGCTTGTTCGCTGCGCGTGCAATTTCAATATCGGATTTGACGTCGGCCATGTTTCGTTTTCCTCATCTGGCGCTCCGCAACCGCCACGGTTGCCCGGCGCACCATAAACGCAACATCTGCCCTGCCGACCGGCCAAAAACTGCCGAAAAATGCTACAAATACGACACCGACGACCGCAGCAAATGCTGCGGCCTTGTGTGACGCTTTGTCGTGAGAAAAATGTACTGCGCGAAATGCCCGCGAAACGCGGGTTATTCGTCGTCGATTGCCATCAGGCTGGCGTTGCCGCCGGCGGCGGCCGTGTTGATCGACACCACCTGCTCCTGGGCAAACCGGCACAGGTAATGCGGTCCGCCGGCCTTGAAGCCGGTGCCGGAAAGACCCGAGCCACCGAAAGGCTGCGTACCAACAACGGCGCCGATTGTGTTGCGGTTGACGTAGATGTTGCCGACATCCAACCGGTTAAGAACCTTGGCAATCCGCGATTCGATGCGTGTATGGACACCCATCGTCAAACCGTAGCCGGTGGCCGCGATGTCATCGAGCACCGTGTCGAGCGTTCCGGCCTTCCACCGCACCACGTGAAGGATCGGCCCGAACACCTCTTCCTTCAGGGCCGACGGCTTGTCGAGTTCGACAATATGCGGAGCAAAGAAGGTGCCCTCCCTCGGCGCCTCTCCGGCAAAGCGGATGGTCTGCGACCTGCCCATTGCCTCGATATGGGCAGCGAGCATGGACCGCTGTCCCTCGTCGATGATGGGCCCGACATCGGTATCGGCTTTCTGCGGCTGGCCGAGGTGAAGCTCGCGAGTCGCGCCTTCGATCATCTCCAGCATGCGGTCAGCGACATCGTCCTGCACAAACAGCATGCGAAGCGCCGAGCAGCGCTGACCGGCGGACCGGAAGGCTGACATGATCACATCGTCCGCGACCTGTTCGGGCAAGGCCGTTGCATCGACTATCATGGCATTCAGCCCGCCTGTCTCGGCGACCAGCGGCACGATCGGCCCGTCCTTTGCCGCCAGCGTTCTGTTGATGGCCCTGGCGGTACCGGTCGAACCGGTAAACGCCACGCCGTCGAGGCGCGGATGGGAAACAAGGTTGGCGCCGATCTCACCATCGCCAGGCAGATAGATCAGCACGTCTTTTGGCACGCCGCATTCGTGCAGGATGCGCACCGCTTCGAAGGCAATCAACGGCGTCTGTTCCGCCGGCTTCGCGATGACGGCGTTTCCGGCAGCGAGCGCTGCTGTTACCTGGCCGAGGAAGATCGCCAGAGGGAAATTCCACGGGCTGATGCAGGCAAAGACACCCCTGCCGCGCCAGCCATAGCGGTTTTCCTCGCCTGTCGGGCCGGGCATCAGTTCCGGCTCCTTGAAGAGGACATTGGCCTGCGCGCCGTAATAGCGGCAAAAATCCACCGCTTCGCGGATTTCGGCAATGCCGTCGTCGAGCGTCTTGCCGGCTTCAAGCGAAAGCAGCGCCATAAAGCGGTCACGCTCGGCTTCAAGCATGTCCCCTGCCCGTCGCAAGGCAGCTGCACGCTCATCCACCGGGGTTCGCGACCACTTCTCGAAGCCGCCGCGCGCAGCAAGCATTGCCGTATCGATGTCTTCGACACTCGTTTGCGCAATGGTGCCGACAACCCTGCCCGGCTCTGCCGGAGAACAAACATCAACCCCGCCCCGATGGACCTTCACGCCTGGGATCAGCGGATGCGCTTTGACTGCCTGCACCGCTTTTTCCATACCTGACGTCAGCGCATCCAGCTCTTTTTCATGACCGAATTCGACACCGGCGCTGTTTTTCCGGTTGTCGTAGATATCAAGCGGCAGAGGAATATCGCTGTGCCGGGCGCTTTTGCCTTTTGCAAAGCCCAGCTGATCCAGAGGCCGTACCAGAAGCTCGCTGACGGGAACGCTGGTGTCGCCGGCAACAGCCACGAAAGACGAATTGGCGCCGTTTTCCAGCAGCCTGCGTACGAGATAGGCCAGCAGGTCGCGATAGCCGCCAACCGGCGCATAGATACGGCACGGCACCGGAACATTGTTTTCCTGGACAGATTCATAAAGCGCTTCGCCCATGCCGTGCAGCCGCTGGAATTCGAAGCCGCCCCGGTTGTCACCGGCCATTTCCAGGATCATCGCCACGGTCAGCGCATTGTGCGTTGCAAATTGCGCAAAGATCCTCTCGCGCACGTCGAGCATCTTGCGGGCGCAGGCGAGATAGGAAACGTCCGTAGCGGCCTTGCGCGTATAGACCGGGTAATCGTCAAGGCCCCGCTCCTGTGCGAGCTTGATTTCCGTGTCCCAATAGGCGCCCTTGACGAGGCGCACCATCATGCGGCGGTCGGTATGACGGCACAATGCATCCACAAAGTCGATGACTTCCGGTGCACGCTTCTGATAGGCCTGCACCGCCAGTCCAAAACCGTCCCAGCCGGCGAGCGACGGATCGCAAAACACCGCCGCAATCACCTCCAGCGAGATCTCCAGCCTGTCGGCCTCTTCGGCATCGATGGTGAAGTTGAGATCGTGCGCCTTCGCGCGCTGCGCCAACTCAAGAACGCTCGGAACAAGTTCCGACAGAACCCGGTCGCGATGGGTGGCGTGATAACGCGGATGCAAGGCGGAGAGCTTGACGGAAATGCCCATGCGGTCCGGAAGTTTCTTGTTGCCGGCCGCCTTGCCGATGGCCTCGATTGCATCGGCATAGGACTGCCAGTAGCGCTTCGCATCATCTGCCGTGCGTGCGCCCTCGCCGAGCATGTCGAAGGAATGCCGGAAACCGCGCTCCTCGTTCTTGGCCGCCCGGCCGAGTGCCGCCGAAATGGTTTCGCCAAGCACAAAGTGATGGCCGAGAAAACGCATTGCCTGTTTCGTCGCCGTGCGCACGGTCGGCAGGCCAAGCCGCTTGACCAGCCCCTGAAGCATGGATTCAGGTGTTTCACCCGGCTTGATCACCCGCGCCGTCACACCGAGAGCCCAGGCCGATGCGGCAACGAACCAGGTGTCGCCATGGCCCTCCTGTGCGCTCCAGTTGCCTTCTTTGAGCTTATCCTCGATCAGCCGGTCCTGCGTGCCCGCGTCGGGAACGCGCAGCAATGCCTCGGCAAGCACCATCATCGCAAGCCCTTCGGGCGTTGAAAGGCCGTACTCGCGAAGAAAATCCTCAACCCCGCCAATGGATCCGGCATTGTTACGGATGGCTTCGATATAGCGCGTCGCGCGCTTGTCGATATTCTCGTTCTGCTGCGCATCGAGATGTAGTTGCTTGGCAAATTCAGCGATCAGGCCGTCGTCATCGGCGGCATATGGTGCCTGGAACTGGGGCACCACGGTTGCAAGCGGAGCGTTCATTCGGTCTCTCCCGTGTTTTCCCCATTCTATCTCGACAGGATTAGTTTTACTCACTATATTTTGCACAAAAATAATTATGAACAACTGGAATATTGATATAATCTGGTGATTTATGAAAGTAATCGATCAAACCGATAGAAACATCCTCCGTTTGCTGCAGCGCGAAGGCAGGCTATCCAACATCGAGCTTGCAGAGCGCATACATCTTTCCCCGACGGCCACGGCCGAAAGGGTCAAGCGCCTTTCCCGCGAAGGATTTGTCGAAGGTTATTCGGCCCGTTTGTCACCGGCAAAACTTGGCCGCGACATGCTGGTCTTCGTGGAAATCAAGCTGGACCGAACGACCGCCGATGTCTTTGAAGCCTTCGCCGATGCGGTCAAACGCAGCGACGATGTCATGGAATGCCACATGGTCGCCGGCGGTTTCGACTATCTGGTAAAGGCGCGGGTTCAGGGCATGGCCGCCTATCGTGCATTTTTGTCGGATGTGATCCTCACGCTTCCAGGGGTTCGTGAAACCCACACCTATGCGGTCATGGAAGAGGTAAAGAGCACCTCCTACCTTCCGGTTTGAGGCAACTTATTTTACGGTTGTCCTGCAAAATCCACTCGATCAAAAATTGTGTGGCCAACAGGATTGTCCAATGTCATCCATTGATGATCGCCCGTCAGCAAAACGGCGCAATCAATTCACCGACTTCAACGGCACGCTGTTTCCCTCGGCGATGGCCTTCATTTCGGCACTGGTGGAGGCAATCTGCTTCATCGGCCTGTTCCAGCTCTTTACCTCATTTATCACCGGCAACATGATCATGATCGGTGTGGAGCTTGCCGACGATGATCCGCAAATTCTGGCCAAACTCTTTGTGCTGCCGCTCTACATTGCTGCTTGCATTATGTGGAGCTGGCTTTACCACGACACACCAAAACCGTCACCGACGGCGATCCGCCGTGCGCTATTGGCACAGGCCGTTTTCCTCGCTCTGGCACTCGTACTCGCCCTGGGCTTTTCGCCAATCAGCAAATCAGACTGGCTGGCCATCATTCTTGTGGCAACGCCGACTGTCTTCGCCACGACGCTTCAGATTATCACGTTGCGGCACCAGATCATCACCCAGCCGCACACCACGATCATGACCGGAAACATCGCCCAGATAAGCATCACCATTCTGGAATGTTTTTACAACAGAACCGCGTCGCGAAACGCAAGCGAACGGGAACACGACAGCTACGACCACAAGAGCATAAGGCACCAGTTTGCGATCATTGCCGGCTTCTTCGCTGGCGGTGTCTCCGGCGGTCTTGGTTATTTCAGCTTCGGCTTCGGCTTTCTGATCGTACCCATTCTCATCTTGATATTCTTCGCAAGCCTGGGCGGCATCAGTTCGGAAACGCCTAGCGATCGAGAATAGAGCGCACTTCGACGAGATTGGAACGCACCCGCAACAGGTAAAAGCCAACGGTCGCCAGATGCGAAGGCATGATCCAGCCGTCCTCCTTGCCATTGGAGACGATTACCGGGTCGAGGTCGAGCGTCGCCCGAAGCTGCTCCTCCATCGTGTTCCACACGTCCTCGAGCTGGCGGCTCTTGATCACATCGCCGAAGTCGGCATGCGCGGCCGTCAGGATGCCGTAATAGGCGTAAAGCTGACCGTAGGCGAACCAATACTGATTGTCCGCGCGGGTATCGAACCAACCGGCATTGCTGATGTCCGAGCGGTCCCTGAGCGCAGCGGAGGTGGAACCGATATCGCTGGCGATCCGGTCGACAAAGCGGATGAGGTTGTCGGCCCGTGCATCAAAGACCGCCGTGCAGGATTCCAGCCGGTCGTTGAAGGCACGAAGGCGGTCCCTGCCCTCGCGATAGGCGCTTGGTGTCGGCGTAAGCGGCCCGAAAGGCGTGAGGCTGAAATACCAGGTATACAGATCATACTGCAGGCGACCACGTGCCCGGTCGAGATCCTTGTCAACCGCTGACGTCCCGCGCACGCGTCCGAGCGCATCCACCAGCTCGATGGACGTTCGCTGGACGGCCTGCTGCACGCCGCGCTGGAACGATGCTTTGTTATCCAGAAACGGCGTCGCGTCCCAGGGCAGACCAAAAAAACCGGCCTTGTAAAGCAGCGTCGATGATATCCACGAATTCTGATCGACGTTGAAGTCGATGAGGTCGGCGGTAACATCGACAATCACCGAGCGGCTGCAGGTTCTGGTGGTAGCGCCGCTGTTTTCGATCGAAGGCTGATCTCCGGCCTTGGTGCTCGTATCTTCAAGACTATAGGCAGCAACGTAATCGGGATTGAAGTTCCTGATCCACAGCACTCGCCACAGGAACATTGCGTAGAGGACGACCACGATCAGAACCAGGCCGCCAACGACCGCCTTTAATATGAAGCCCTTGCTGCGATACCACCGCCCTGCCGCCAGAAATGGCCACAGGATCCACGCGATAATCAAACCGATACCGTGTCCTATCCAGGTGAATACGCGTTCGAAAAACGCAATGATAGGATCAAGCATCGTTTTCTTCCTCTTCAAAACCGTAGAGACGGCGGCGGAACGCTTTCTTGTCCCGCAGATAGGTGTTGGAAAGTGTCTTCACGACGTGGGCGCGAAAATCTTCGCTATAGGATTCATAGTGTTCGTAAAAGCCCTGCTTGTCGAAAACGAAACGGGAGACAAAGTCGGAAGGCACCAGAACGCTCAAAAGCCGGTTTGTAAGCCAGCAATCCTCGTGATCGGGCTTTGCCCGCACTAAAAGAAACAGATCCTTTGCATCCGCATCGTCAACGGGAAAGCTACCCTCTGCCCGAATGTGCCGGTCCGCGCTCTGCAGAAACGGATAGCCGCCGTCTTCAGTTACGGCTTTGGCATTGCGGTGAATCCAGGTCTGCAGCCAGATCGCATCGACCCGGTCGAAACGGACATCCGGGTCGTGTTTTCGTATCAGCGACAAAAGCAGCATGTCGGTGCGGTGATCTATGTACCCGGATTGCTCAATCCAGGAGGCATGCGGCAGTTCGATGCGGCCGGTGCGCCGCAGGAACTCAAAAATACGTTCGTGATCATCCAGCGGAATATAGCTTACCTGCCATGGTCGCGAGCGACGGAAGCCCGGAGCCTGCGGATCGCAGATCACCGTGGTCGATTTGCCGTCGAGAAATACGAATATGCCGCCGAAGTGACCGGACCAGAATGCTTCGTGGCGAAAGACGACCTGGTCGGGAACCAGATCGTTTTGGCGGATGTCTCCGGTTTCCTTCGCAAGCTCAACCATGCGGTCGATCATGGCATCGTCGCGCCAGGCATTGGGCGATCCGAGGAGCCGGTCACAAAGCTTGCGAAGCTCTTCCGCCTTGCCCAGCATATTGTCGGCGGTCAGCACATGGAAGTTCACTTCCTGGATCGACAGGAGGTCCTCGATGTCTTCGACCTGCGCGACATCTTCTCCGATTTCGCCGTAAAGCACGTCGCGAATTGTCACCGCGTGGATTGCGCGCCGATTGGCCTGAAAGAAAGCATGCATCAGCGAACCGGTGTTGGAAAAACTCGTATGGACCACCGGCAGGCTTTCCTGGGCCGGGGTCAAAATGATGAACCGGCGGTTGACCGCGTTCGGATCAAGATATTGCTGGTCATCCATTTCCTCGGCAATTTCGGGTGAAAAGCCGGTCATATCGATCCGGAAACGGGTAAGCTTTGTTCCGGGAAGACCAAAAGCTTCCAGCGCTTTGTTATAGCGCTCGATGAGATGCGGTTCGATAACCTCCATCAGCTGTCCGTAGATCAGATCGTGTTTGACAAGAAGCTCCATCAGGCGTCCCAGCGTCCGTCACGCTTCATCGTCTCGATCTCACGCACAGCCTTTTCCCTTTGGCGCTCACGCCGGATAATATCCTCCACCGCCGCATCGTCGGATTTATCCGTGTAACGGAATTCGGAATCGGCATAGCGGTTGATTTCCTGCAGCACCATATCGATCGAAAACGGCCCGCGCAGTTCTTCGATCATGGCTTTCTTGTCGTCATAGGGCTTGTGCATGAAGGCGTCCGGGGTTTCGAACCACGCATCCGGCAGTTCGATGTCCATCGCCCGCATCTTGATCGCATCGGTGATGTTCTTGATCGCCCGGCCTGTAAAGCGCGGCTCGGCCAGCTTGATGCGATGGAGATAGCTGCCGACATCGGCCATGGTTTTGATGTCGCCATGTTCTTTCCTGTAGGCTTCCCACACCGCAATCAGGCCGTCTTCCTTCGGTTTGTCATGCCCCGCATAGGAAGCAGAAACCGCCTTCTTGATCTGCTGTCCGGCATAAAGATCGTGTTTGCCGAGCGGAATGTCGTGGTTGCTTCCGGCAAGGAGCACGAAGATATCGACATAGTCGTCCCGGCTTTGCGGGCCATCCACCAGCCATCTTGCCCCGGCGCGCTGGCGCAGCGCGTCATCGACATTTTCCGGATAGTTGGAAAACATACCGAACGCGCAGTTGCCTCGGACAACAGTCGAGGCACCAGCAAAGCTTTCCATCAAAACCGCCGTCACCTCATGCTGACCTGCGGACGCCCGGTCGTCGGCGCGGCGCGCAGCGATCTGATCGATGTCATCGACGGTACCGAAGCCAATCGCCCGCGGATTGACGACGTTGTCGACAAAGGCCTTGCAGTTCTGACCCGACTTGCCCTGATAGGAGGAGATCTGGTCGACCCCGAAATTTTCATAGTGGAAGGGATAGCCGGCCACCTGGCAGTAGTCGTTGATCAACCCGGCGATCATCTGGATGAGGATGGTCTTGCCGGTGCCCGGCATGCCGTCGCCAATGAAGGTGAAGAGAAAACCGCCAAGTTCGACAAACGGGTTCATCTGCCGGTCGAAATCGTAAGCCATCAGCATTCTCGCAAGCTTCATGGCCTGATATTTGGCGATGTGGTTGCCGATGATTTCGTCGGGCTGCTTGAAACTCATCGACAATGGCTTGCGGCGCTCTCCCGGAGCAACCTCAAAACCATCCAGGGTGAAATCGTCCTGCTCGATGCGGATATGCACATCGGCAAAATGTGAAAGACCGGCAAAGCGCGACCGCCGCTGCAACAGCCCTTCAATTGCTGTCCGCGCGAGGGCCTTTGCCCGCGCGGTAAGTGTGGCATCGTCCGCGGATCCGCTCAAGGCGTCATCAAGCCCTGCAAGCAGCGATTTCAGGGCATCCTGCGGCGTGTCGAATTGAAAATCCGGCTCTTCCAAATCGTTGACCGGTTCGCCTTCCGTTCCGAGCGTTTGCAAAAGATAAGCGGCAAAGGTGAATGCCGCCACGTAGGAAGATGCCGACAAAAGCGCTTTGAACTGTGCCGCGGCTTCCCCGGAAAGCGGCGACGACGCATTTTGCGCCTGCAGGGTTTCAAGATGCGTCTGCTTGGCAAACACATCGGACAGCGCCAGCGCAACCGCAAGCCCTCGACGCGTGCGGAACAGCAGATTGTGCTGTGCAATTGACAGCATCGGATCATCGGGGTGGATCGACGCAATAGTCTTGGCGAGTTCGATCTCCCGCGTTCGACGAACCGAGCCGGTGGAGACGGTGGAAACAAACCGTCGGCCGGTACCGGCAAGGCCGCTTCGCGAGCGGCCATCGTCGCGCTGCAATATGACCAGTCGCGTCACCATGCTCTGCGCGGTGCTCTGGTGCCTGGCGATATCGTCTTCATGCACCGTGGTCAGACCTGTGTTCTGGCTCATCGGCTAGACTCCGCTGGTTATCTGATTGCCGGATATGACGTGCACCTGGAAGCCACGGAACACATCGTCGGCTTGACCGCTTGCATAGAGCGCCTGATAGGCGTCATGCGGCACAAGTGCGTGTTTTTCGTAGTAGCTGACCCCTTGCCGAGCGGCTTCGAGATCGCTGGTCTCTATGTGAAATTCCTGACGCGCCGGCGTCGAACTCCAAAGGCCGCGCTCGGCAGGACGCTCGGATGCAGCCACAATCTCCTGAACGGTCCAGGTCAGCATCCAGGCATTGTCCGCATTTTTTACCTTTGACAGGATGTCGCTGACCTTGCTGTTGTGCTCCGTCACACCGGCGGAATAGAAAGGGCCAAGCACGAAGCGGCGCAACTGTTTGGGGTGAAGCTCGTCGAAATCCTTGTCCAGATTTCCGGCAATCGTCGCCGGGGTCAGCGAATAGCTGCTATTGCTTTTGGCAAACTCGTCGAAGCGGTTGGCAAGTTCCGGATTGAGCAATCCGGCGACGGGAAGCGGAATGGTGATCTTCGGGTTGAGCTTGCCGCTGGGCAGCACAAGCATCTCGCAAAGCTTGCTGCTGGAATCCTCGATCGTAGCCATGTAGACCACCGGCAGAGACTGACTACCGTCAAACATGCCCCAATGCACGACATAGTAGGGCCGTTTTGTCTTTGGGTTCACCGAAACCCTGATCGTTTCCGGCAGGATGAAAGGCGCAAACACCTCGCCTTTTCGGATCGTCTCAAGATAGGAACGTTCCGCCATCCTTGCCTGCAATGCCTTAGGGAAATCCTTCTGCCGCAGGATGTGATCAACCATTTCCTGCCTCAGTTCATCGGCAGGCGGAAGGGCGTTCAGCCGCTGGTCAGCATTCTTGCGGTCATTATCGAGTTCCAGAACATTCCGGAAAGCAGGAAACCCGCTCTCCGCCCGTGATATCCGGAACGTATCTGCAAATCCAATGCGGTTCTGCCAGCATGAGAAGGTCTGCCTCAGCCGTTCGACATAGGGCACAACGACCCGTCCGATCAACTTGTGTTTGTAGAGCGGCGAATTCTCATCCGCCAAAAAGGAATCGAGCCCGCTCAAGGCGCTGTTAACTGCACCGAAATATCGTTCAACGTGACCGTTTTCACTGCCCATCTTAGCGCCGCATCAGGCCTGCACGTAGTCGGCCGCATTGTGCTTTTCCATCACTTCGGAGAAGCGGCGCGCAAAAGCATCGTCCGCAAGTTTCTTGCGCCTCTGGATATCCTGGGTCGCGAGCATATTCTTTTCATGCATCTCCAGAAGATCACCGATATGGCGCTGCGCGGCCGAGCCGATACCGGCCATGGTCTCTTCGGCAGCGGTATCGACCTGGCTGCCAAGCGTGTTGATCTTGTGGGCAACATCCTGCTGCGCCGCGGTCTTCAGAGAATCTTCCAGCGCCTTGTAAAGAACAATGCGCTGCTCAGTGTCGATGCTCAGCTTGTTGATCAGCGTGTTTTGCGCGGCAATCTGGTTGTTGAGGGAATCGACGAAGGTCTGGAACATGGACGTATAACGTTCGAGCGTCTGGCTTTCGGCAAGCAGTTCCTGCTCCTTGGCCTGCGCCTCGTTGTATTCGTTTGCAAGCTGCGATCGCTCGCCCTCAAGCTCGGCCCGCTCCTTCTGGTCCGTCGATGCCGCAATGCGGTTTTCAAGATCCATCAGCAACGGATTGAGTTCGTCGATGCGCGTTTGCACGGCTTCCATCTCGGACATGGTGCCCTTGCGCCGGTCGATCACCTCAACCAGGCTCGCCTCCGACGTCTTGTAGCGATCGTCGAGGATGCTTTTCTGCTCTTTCAATATGCCGACAATGGCATCGGATTTGGCGAGCAGTTCCTGCAGGTTTCCGGCAAGCGACATGTTGCGGACGCGGTCGGTGCGCATGCGCTGCATTCTCTGTTTCGAAAACACGCCGATGAATTTCTCCCAGCCGGAAAAATTCTTCATGCTCTCGAATTCCGCCCCGAATACGTTTGTTGCGTCCTCAAGCCCGATGATCAGATCTGCAATATTGGCTTCCATGACCTTCTGCTGCTTCAGAACGTCTTCAATGCGGGCATTCTCGATATCGAATTCGGCATCCCCGAGCTTGGTCTCGGCCTTGGCGAACTGTTCCAGGACAATACCCGACTGCTCGAGCTTCGAGCGCATTTCGTTGACAATGCCTCGGGTCTTGTCAATTTCCGAATCGAGATTCTGCAGCGTTGCCATGAATGCCCCCTTATTGTTGCCAAGTCGCTCCGATATCCGGGCTGCGACCGGCGCATTTATACATTGAATTGCCTGTCATGTTGACGGCAAATCTGCAATTTATACGGCAGCCACCATTTGCGGCAGCCTTTGTGCTTAGGTGTATTTTCTATGTTGGTATTGGACTACGCAACTGCAAGTCTGCCGGTCCTTCGCTATAGGTTCGAAAACCCATTCACACCAAATGCCTGCAGACGGCAAGCAACGCCTGATATTCTTCTAAATCATTGTTAATAAATAGAATATCCAGACAATATTTAATTCCGCTCCCGACCGGTAAGGTTTTGAATCAAAAAACGCGCCTGAGGGGCGCGTTTTTTGAGTTCCAATGCGAATTATCGCTATTTCTTTGCGGCTTCCGGATCCTGGAGATAGGCAATCAGGTTTTCCATATCCTTATCTTTCTTCACGCCGGCAAAAGCCATTTTGGTTCCTTTGATGAGATCCTTGGGCTTTTTCAGGTAAAGTGTCAGCGTCTCGACATCCCAGACCTTGTCGTCGTTGCCGAACTCAATCATGGCATCCGAATATTTGAAACCTTCGACCTGGGCAATCGGACGATCGATGATTCCGACAAGATGCGGGCCGACCTTGTTTTTCTCATCGTCCACCACGTGGCATGCTTTGCATTTGCGAAAGACCTTGGCGCCTTTTTTGGCATCGCCATCGGCAAGTGCCGGCGCGGCAAATACAGCTGCCGCTACTGTGACGGCTGCAAAAACTCGAAATCCCATGGATCCCTCCTTGTTCTTTATCGGGGGCATCATTAACGCCCATGGCACCTCTATATCAATGGCGCGCACCCTACAATTATTCTAATTGGCAATATGCCGCACCTTCAGTAGTGGCAAATTGAGGCCAAATTTTAAGGAGTAATGCGCCCCATGGCGTCTTCCCAGTGGCGGCGGCACAGCGATACATAAGTTTCATTGCCACCAACAACGATCTGCGCTCCGTCCTTCAGCGGCTTGCCGTCAGGGCCGAGCCGCACCACCATGGTGGCCTTGCGGCCGCATTCGCAAATGGTGCGGATTTCGCGCAAGGTGTCGGCAATGGCGAGCAACGCCATAGACCCGGGAAACAGCTGCCCCTGAAAATCCGTGCGCAACCCGTAGGCCATGACCGGAATATCGAGACGGTCGGCCGTGCGCGCCAATTGCCAGACCTGCTCTTCGGTCATGAATTGCGCTTCATCGACAAAGACGCAGGCGATCTCGCGATCTTTCTGTTCCCCGGCGATCCTGGCATAAAGATCATCTTCCGTTGAAAACGGAATAGCCTCGCATTCAAGACCGATCCGGGAACCGATTTTGCCCTTGCCGGCACGCTCGTCCAGCGCCGCAATGAACCGCAGCGTGTGCATGCCGCGTTCCCGGTAATTGTAGGAAGCCTGGAGAAGAAGCGTCGATTTGCCGGCATTCATTGCCGAATAGGAAAAATAGAGTTTAGCCAAGGCGCGGCCTGAGTTCTTGTTGATCTTGAACGAACACTAGCGTCGCCGGCGGTCCACCTGAACACCGCCGTTCGGTTATCCCCGACCTTCTATCTGCTTTTGCACATAATCCTCGACGAGACGTTCGGCGCTTTCATCCTTGTTAAGGCTGCCGAGCGCCTTGCGGATATAGAGCCCGTCAATCAGTGAGGCGACGCCTTCCGCCACCGATTGCGCCTGATCGCCCACGAGCGGCCTTAGATTGTAGACAAGGTTGGAACCGAGCCGCCTGGAATAGACGGATAAAAGCGCGTGCGCTTCATCGGAAACCTGGGCGTGCACATAAAAGACCAGCCACACGGAGACGGTTTCAGGCTTGAACTGCTCCCTGCCGAGGCTGGCCTTGATGATGGCGGAAATCCTCTCACGCGGCGTGCCGGCCTTTTTCATTTCCCGGCGCACCTGCTTGCCGTATTCGGTCAGCAGATACCGCATGGCTGAAACGATGAGAGCATCCTTGCTGCCGAAATAGTGATGCGCGAGCCCCTGTGACACGCCTGCACGCAGCGCGATGTCGCGGATGGTAATGTCGAGCGAGCCGCGTGCATGAATGGCCGATATCGCCGCTTCAACGAGTGAGCGCCGCCTGATCGGCTCCATCCCAACTTTGGGCATAATTTCTCCTCTTCATTACGCCAGACTCACACATTAATGGGGAGGCAACGCTAAAAAAACCTATTTATTTTGAACATTCATTCAATAAAAGCTTGCAAAACCGTCGCGTTTGTGGCGCGATGCGCCCAGCAACCGCGAAATGATAATCCTAAATGGGGGGTCCGCTATGACAACCATCAAAACCTCAATGCTGGCGCTGGCATTTTCCGCCGCCATTTCCGCACAGGCTTTTGCCGCCGAACCGGAAAGCTGCAAGACCGTGAATTTCTCTGACGTCGGCTGGACGGATATCACCGCCACAACCGCCGCGACGACAGCCGTTCTCGAAGGCCTCGGCTATGACACCGATATCAAGCTGCTTTCGGTTCCGGTCACCTACACTTCGCTGAAGAACGGCGATATCGACATTTTCCTCGGCAACTGGATGCCGACTATGGAAGCCGACATCGCGCCCTACCGCGAAGACGGTTCGGTCGAGACCGTGCGTGAAAACCTCGAAGGCGCGAAATACACGCTGGCCACCAATGCGGCCGGTGCAAAACTCGGCATTGACGATTTCAGCAAGATTGCGGCACAGCTCGAAGCGCTCGACGGCAAGATCTACGGCATTGAGCCGGGCAACGACGGCAACCGCATCATCCTCGACATGATCAGCTCTGACGCATTCGGCCTCAAAGGTTTCGAGCTGGTTGAATCCTCCGAGCAGGGCATGCTTGCCCAGGTGGCCCGTGACGACAAGCGCGACAGGCCGATTGTCTTCCTTGGCTGGGCGCCGCATCCGATGAACGCGAATTTCGAACTGACCTACCTTTCCGGCGGCGACGATCATTTCGGCGCGGATTTCGGTGGCGCCACGGTCTACACCAATGTGCGCAAAGGCTATGTCGATGAGTGCGCCAATGTCGGCGCGCTTTTGAAGAACCTCAAATTCTCGCTCGCGATGGAAAACGAGATCATGGGCGCGATCCTCGATGACGGCGAAGAACCTTCCAAGGCCGCCAAGGCCTGGCTGAAGGCGCATCCGGAGGTTATCGAAGCCTGGCTTGCAGGCGTGACGACCGCCGATGGCGCAGACGGCCTCGCGGCTGTCAAGTCCAGCCTCGGCATGTAACAAGCCGCATACACAACCGCCCCGTTTTCCACGGGGCGGTTTTTTGTTGCCGCAGGCACAGGCCTGCGAAGATTGCGCACCAATCTACAAATTGCTCTATTAAGAGGCTGAACTGCGCGGGGGAGCCAGCATGGAATGGCTGACGGAATACAAGATACCGGTGGGCAAATGGTCAAAGGCCGTTGTCGACTGGCTAACGGACCATGGCGGGTGGTTTTTCGATGGGCTGGCAACGGGCCTCGAAAACGCCATTGATGCAATTCTGTGGATTTTGCAAACACCGCCACCGCTGTTGATTGTCGCCGTTTTTGTCGCCGCGGCCTACGCCTTGCGCCGTTCGATCTCCACGGCGGCCTTTGTCGCAATCAGTTTCCTCTTCATCATCAACCAAGGATATTGGGAGCGCACGACCGAGACCCTGACCCTTGTTCTTTCGGCCTGCCTCGTCTGCATGGCTCTTGGCGTGCCCGTCGGCATTGCGGCGGCGCACAGGCCAAGGCTCTACACATCAATCCGCCCGATCCTCGACCTGATGCAGACCTTGCCGACCTTTGTGTATCTCATTCCGGCAATTGTCTTTTTTGGGATCGGCATGGTGCCCGGTCTCATCGCCACCGCGATTTTCGTCATACCCGCACCCATCCGGCTGACGCATCTGGGCATTTCGTCGACGCCGCAATCGCTGCTTGAGGCCGGTCAGGCCTTTGGCGCGACCAAGCGGCAACTGCTGTGGAAGGTTGAACTGCCCTACGCCATGCCGCAAATCATGGCGGGCCTCACCCAAACCATCATGCTGTCGCTTTCGATGGTTGTCATTGCTGCGCTTGTCGGCGCCGACGGGCTTGGCGTCCCGGTCGTGCGCGCCCTCAACTCGGTTAACACGGCGCTCGGTTTCGAGGCCGGATTTGTCATCGTGGTTGTGGCCATCGTGCTCGACCGGATGTTCCGTGCCGGAGAAGAAGAATGAGCAAGCCAGTCGTAAGCTTCAAGAATGTGGATATCATCTTCGGTGACAACCCGAAGTCGGCCCTGCCACTGGTTGACGACGGTCAGAGCCGCGAGACAATCCAACAGGAAACCGGCCAGGTGCTCGGTGTCGCCGGCGCGAACCTCGACGTCCAAAAGGGCGAGATCATTGTCCTGATGGGGCTTTCCGGCTCCGGCAAATCGACCCTGCTTCGAGCCGTCAACGGCCTCAACCCCGTCATTCGCGGCGAAACGCTCGTCGACAATGGCGATGATTACGTTGACCCGCAGCGTTGCTCGGCGCGCGACCTTCGGCATCTGCGCATGGAGCGGGTGGCGATGGTGTTTCAACAGTTCGGCCTGCTTCCCTGGAGAACGGTTGCCGATAATGTCGGCTTCGGTCTGGAGCTGTCGGGAATGCCTACGTCCGAGCGCCGGGCGAAGGTCACTGAACAGCTCGAACTCGTCGGCCTTTCACAATGGGCCGGCCGCCGCGTCAACGAACTTTCAGGCGGCATGCAGCAAAGGGTCGGTCTTGCACGCGCTTTTGCCACTGGCGCCCCGATCCTCTTGATGGACGAACCCTTCTCGGCCCTCGATCCGTTGATCAGAACCCGGCTTCAGGACGAACTGCTGCAACTGCAGGAACAGCTTCACAAGACGATCATCTTTGTCAGTCATGACCTTGATGAGGCGTTCCGCATCGGCAACCGCATCGCCATCATGGAAGGCGGGCGGATCGTCCAGTGCGGCACGCCGCAGGAAATCGTTCAAAACCCTGCCAACGAATATGTCGCGGACTTCGTCGCCAACATGAATCCGCTCTCCATGCTGGTCGCAGGGGACGTTATGACGGCCGGCAAAGGCGACGGAACTGCGGCTAATGGCGAATTTTCCGGAACCGCGAAACCGGATACACCGCTGACGGATATTCTTGATACCATAGCCAGGAAGCCGGGCGCCGTCGGCATTGTGGAAAATGGGGCACTCGTCGGAACAATCACGGCACAGGATATTGTCAAGGGCTTGACCAGCCACCGTCAGTCTGCCACCCAGTGACCGAACGTTCGGTCTGATCCGGCCGAACGCCCCGAAACAGGGATTTCCATAAAGTTTCGCCGGTGCGACAAACGCACCCGGCGGGTTCTAATGTGACAGGCACGGGAGGTTTTGATGAAGGCTAACGGACAAGCAGCAATCGTAACGGGCGGCGGATCCGGACTTGGCGCGGGAACGGCCAGAATGCTGGCAGCTGCCGGCGCAAAGGTCGCCGTACTCGATATCAATGAAGAACAGGCCAAGGCCGTCGCTGACGAAATCGGCGGCATCGCCATAGCCTGCGATGTTTCGAGTGCAAAGGCGGCGGAAGACGCTGTTGCGGCAGCGGCAGACGCCCATGGCGAAGCGAGAATTCTGGTCAACTGTGCAGGCATTGCCAATGCAAGCCGCATCGTCGGCCGCGAAGGCCCGCACGATCTCGAACTCTTCTCCCGTGTCATCAATGTCAACCTTATCGGATCCTTCAACCTGCTTCGCCTGGTTGCCGACCGGGCGTCCAAGCTTGACGCGCTGGACGACAATGAGCGCGCGGTCATTATCTCGACCGCATCGGTGGCAGCATTCGATGGTCAGATCGGACAGGCGGCTTATTCGGCCTCCAAGGGCGGCATTCATTCGCTGACCCTGCCGGCAGCCCGCGAACTTGCCCGTTTCGGCATTCGTGTCATGACGGTCGCGCCGGGCATCTTCGGAACGCCGATGCTTATGGGTATGCCGCAGGAGGTTCAGGATAGCCTTGCCGCTTCCGTCCCCTTCCCGTCGCGCCTCGGAACGCCGGAAGATTTTGCCGCGCTCGTCATGCACATCCTCGACAACACGATGCTGAACGGCGAGACCATCCGCCTCGACGGTGCCATTCGCCTCGCGCCGAAATAAGCAGCCATGAGCAAGCCGCTCAACGGTTTGAAGCTGGTGGAAATGGCGGGGCTCGGCCCCGCCCCTTTTGCCTGCTACCTGCTGGCTGGCCTCGGCGCCGAGGTCACCCGCATCGAAGCAAAGGGCAGGTCCGCGGTCTTCCTGCCGCTTGATCCACAGACCAACCCGGATGTGCTCTACAGGAACATATGCGAACTGGACCTGAAGAGCGACGAGGACCGCAACGCGGCCCTTGCGCTGATTCAAGAGGCTGATGTGCTGGTCGAAGGCTTTCGGCCCGGGGTCATGGAACGGCTGGGGCTCGGGCCCGATGAAATGCTTCAAGCCAATCCGCGCCTGATTTATGCGCGCATGACCGGCTACGGCCAGAGCGGCCCGATGTCCGACCGAGCCGGCCACGACCTCAACTACATTTCCATGTCCGGCGTCCTGTCGATGATCGGCCGCAAGGATTCAGGCCCCGTGCCGCCGCTTAATCTCGTCGGCGACTACGGCGGCGGGACCATGGTGCTCATTATGGGCATCCTGTCAGCGCTCTATGCGCGCGAACAGACCGGCAAGGGACAGGTCATCGACACATCCATGGTCGAGGGCTCGGCAATGCTCGCAACGCCGATCTTCTCCTTCATGGCGTCGGGCATGTGGCGGGGCGGTGAACGCGGGCAGAACCTGCTCGACACCGGCTGCCCTTTCTACGACACCTATGAGACGGCGGACGGCCGCCATGTTGCGGTTGCTCCGCTGGAGCCGCAGTTTTTCGCGGCGTTGATCGAAGGCCTCGATCTTGATCGTGGCTGGACGCAAAAGCAGTATGACAGAGAATGCTGGGACGAATTGCGGGATCTTCTCAAGGCAACGTTTCTGACAAAGAGCCGCGATGAATGGGCTGCGGTCTTTGCCGCGAGCGACGCCTGCGTAACGCCCGTTCTGACACCCCAGGAGGCGGCAATTCACAAGCACAATACGGCCCGCCAGAGCTTTGACACAGTTGCGGGCCATATCATGCCGGGGCTGGCGCCCAAATTTTCCTGATAGTCAACAAACCAGGCGGTCCATGGTAGATAAAAAACAGATAATCCGCGAAACCGACGACGAGGCGCGTGCTCTGGCGCGCCGCCTTATCAGCGGTTCGCGATACGGCTCACTCGCCGTGCTGCTACCCAAAGGCGGGCATCCATTTGCCAGCAGAACGGCGGTCGCGAACGACGTCGACCGCACGCCGGTCATTCTTGTATCGGCCCTTTCCGAACACACATCCGGCCTGATGCACGATCCGCGCGTGTCACTGCTGCTCGGCGAGCCCGGCAAGGGCGATCCGCTGGCCCATCCACGCATTACGCTGCAATGCCAGGCCGAAAAAATCGATCGCGAAGATGAGCGGCATACACATGTGCGGTCGCGTTTCCTGCGCCGACATCCCAAATCTGCGCTTTATGCCGATTTTCCCGATTTTGCCTTTTTCCGGCTCAATCCTGTTTCGGCCAGCCTCAACGGCGGCTTCGGCAAGGCCTATCACCTGCAGCCGCAAGACATCCTGATCGAATCCCCCGCGAGCGCCTCCCTGTCAGAGCTGGAAGACAGCGCTGTCGAACACATGAACAACGACCATGCGGATGCGGTCGCCATTTACGCGCGCATCATTGCAGGACAAAAGACCGGTAAGTGGAGCATCAGCGCAATAGATGCGGCTGGTTTTGAGCTGGTCAGCGGCGACCGGCTTGCCCGGGTCGAATTCGAAACCGTCCTCGAAGATTCGAGCCGCCTGGCGCCAACCCTGGCCGAACTTGCTAAAAGCGCACGTGAAAGCCAGGGATAAGTCCGCCTGTCACAAATCCGGCAAGCATGCAGTTCGATACGGATGCGCGGGTAGTGGGTTCTATTCGGACATGGCGCTGAGCAGCCGAACGGCCGTCGGACCGGACAACTGCCAAGTCAGGCATCTAACGGAACCCCCAAGATCGCATACCTTGTTGGCCGGCACGGGAATGACCGTTTTTGTCGTATGCGCGCGGATCGTCTCAAGCGCCCGGTCGCTGACGCCATCGCCGAAATGCGGCATGTAAATATAGTCTCCAGTCACGGTCGCATTCACATTGATTCCGCACGCGCCGCCTTCCTTGTCGTCCCAGTCAAGAGCCGCTTCGATTTCCACGATCTCGATCCCCGGAAAAGCCGTCTGCAATTCGTCCAGAATTTCCGATCGAAGCGGCTCGGGATAGCGATTGACGATGATCGTGTTCTCTTCGGTGAACATCACCATCCCGTCGCTGTGGGCAAGAATGTCGTCGTCGGGCGGCAGGATGGCGACTTCCTGCGCACCAAGCAATTGCCTCAAAACCGCCCTGCCTTCTTCTTCCGATAAATCATTATCCTCTAGGAAGCGGTCGGTGGTGACGACGCGCCCGGCATAGTTGTCGACGATATTGCCGCCATCCAGCACATAGTCAGTCTTTTCAAAAGACAACCCGAAATTGTTTATAAACCGGCTGAACCCGTCCTGCATGTAGTCGGCTTCCGCCTGGTCGCCCTCAAACGAAGCAGCCGTGTATCGGAACTGAACCGGATTGAACGGGTTGATCGTAGTGTAGTCGCGCATCCAGATATGCGGCAATTCGGCATCGACGAGAATTTCGTCAGGCACTCTTCCTTCAAAAAATGGCCTTGTTGCTTCGTCCACGACGATCCGTATTTGGTCGTGTCCAAGGACAGAATTCGCGTAGGCGACATCGAAGTCGACAATGTTCTGAAACACGTCCGCAAAGAGCGGATCGTCCTCGGTATCGCCGATCGACGGTGCAGCGATCACCAGGAGAAACTCTTCTTCGGCATCGCCCGCAAAGGCAACCGTCGTGAACAGGCTGGCGCAGCCAAGCAGCGTCATGGCTCCGGCTGTCGCGAATGCGCGGATAAGTCTGAAAATCCTGCCCTCCATCGGCAAATGCAATCCTGCGCTGACAGCGCGCTGTACCACCCTGACCGTGATATTGACTTTACAGGAGCCAGGAAATTGTGGGAGCCATCCGATGAGGTCTATGCCCAATTATTTCCGGCGGATTAGCATAGCATCTTGTCAATGATTTCAGAAAATTTCGGCCAAAGTGCCTCAGACAGGCTCACCGCATATCAATGCGCTGGCATTATCTGCGAATTTGCTTATATAAGCATGTGAGGAATTAGATCGAAGAAGGATCGCTTGGACCATGTCACCGATAGTGGAAGATCGGGCCGCACAGGCGGATTTATCGGGCAACGCCGAACAGGCGGCACAGCTTCTGGCTGCCATGGCCAACCCGAAGCGGCTTCTCATTCTTTGTAATCTGGTTGGTGGCGAGATGGCCGTCGGATCGCTCGCCAAAACTGTCGAGCTCAGTCAGTCGGCCCTGTCGCAGCATCTGGCAAAACTGCGTGCCCTCAAGCTCGTAAAGACGAGACGTGACGCCCAGACCATTTACTACTCACTGGCTTCTGGCGAAGTACAGGCCATTTTGGAAACGCTTTACGGTCTCTACTGCGAAACGCCGAAAAAGACCTAGGCGCAATATGGGGCAATCCAACCCGAAGATTGTCATTGTCGGCGCCGGCATCATCGGGGCATCGGTCGCCTATCACCTCGCCCGCCGAAATGCGTCTGTGACCTTGATCGATGGCGGCAACCCGGAAGACAGCGCAACCGGCAAATCATTTGCCTGGATCAATGCGTGGAGCGGTACAGCCGCGCCCTATGCGCATCTGCGGCACCACTCTCTTCAGGAGTACCGAAGACTTCAACATGAATTCAACGGCACGCTCCCGCTCAACTGGACGGGAACACTCATCTGGAAGGCCGGGGCTGCGGAAACGGAAAGACGCGTGCGCGATCAGGCGGCCGCCGGTTATGACGTGCGCCTGGTTGAGCGGGACGAAATCGCAAGCCTCGAACCCAAGTTGAAAAACCCGCCGCCCCTCGCCGCCTTCACCGTGGGTGAAGGGTCCATCGAACCTGTTGAAGCAACGCAAATGCTCCTGCAGGCGGCACGGCAGGCCGGCGCGGAAATCCTGCGGCCCGCCAGGGCAGACGCGCTCGCCGTCAAGGGCGACAGGATCACCGGCGTGCGGATCGCCGGAAAGACAATTAATGCGGATGTTGTTGTTCTGGCCGCGGGCATCGGCACAGGCACCCTCGCCGCTTCGGTCGGTGCTGGAGTGCCCGTGGACGCTTCTCCGGCAGTCCTTGCGCGGTTCAGGACAAGCGAACCGCTTGTAAACACCGTTATCATCAATCCGGACATGGAGGTTCGGCAAATCTCCCCGAATACCATGGCCGCTGCGGCAAACTACATCGATGCCTCGGGCGAAAACGGTCCGCACGCCGTTGCCGAACGGATCCTGTTGCAGATCAGATCGGAATTTACCGGGGCACACTCTGTTGCTTTGGACAGTGTAGAGGTCGGTTGGCGCCCGATACCGGCGGATGGCCTGCCGGTGGCCGGCTTCGCACCGCAGGTGAAAGGGCTTTATCTGACGGTCATGCATTCCGGCATCACGCTGGCACCGGCAATCGGACGTTTTTCGGCGGCAGAGATCCTCGATGACATCGAGGTCCGGTTGCTTGATATATGCCGGCCGGGCAGATTCGGAGATTAAGCCGTTTCGGCCCGTTCACGCTCAACCAGCGCCCAGATCACGCCAATCGTTCCAAGCACCAGCACACCGGTGAGCAGGAACACAGCCCGATAGCTTCCCGTGGCGGCAAGGATCGAGCCGCACAATGCCATGCCGATAGTGCCGCCAAACATCTGGATCGTGAGATTAATGCCGCTGGCCTGCCCCTGCTTTGCTTTCGGCACCGCGCTCATCAGGGCTCTGCGCGCCGGAATGGATGCAAAGGGCAGCGTGGCGCCCCACAGGACCAACGGAAGCAGGACGAGCCAGTAGCTCTCATAAACACTTAGAAGGCCGATGAGGACGACCGCTGCGCCATTGAGTGCGAAACCAAAGATCAACGGCGGCCTCGCACCGAAACGGTCGGTGAGCCTGCCGGTGGCGATCGATGTTGCCAGCGTCGGCAGCACGGCGATCATCACCGCCAGCCCGGATTCTATGGGCGAACGGCCGAGCTTTTCCTGCAGGAACAGCGCGACAAACACAAAGATGATGATCTTGTTGAACTGGAAGACGAAAAAGGCAAGCGTGCCGCCCGCAAAGGTTTTGATGGCAAGTAGATCAAGTTCGATCAGCGGCTCATCGCGCCGGACCTCGATCACGACGAAACATGCCATGACCGCCAGCCCACCAATCAGCAGAATGAGCGTCCACCGGTCTGACCAGCCCCAGTCCGTGCCTTGCATGAGAACAACGACCAAAGCCACGAGCCCGAGCAGAAGCGTCAGGAATCCACCAAGATCAAAAGGCTTTTTGGAACGCTCTTTTGACCCCGGTGCCTCCGGTTTCCAGGCGATTGCGACGACGAAGGCGATCGCAATGACAATGGGTAGGTTGATCAGAAATATCCATCGCCATGACAGCACCTGCGCAAACAGCCCACCAAGCAGCGGTCCACTCGACATGAAGAGGCCGCCGACCGTGGTCTGCACACCGAAGGCCGTGCCGCGCCTTTCCGGTGGAAAACTCGCCGTGACCATCGCCATCGATGTGGGAAAAATGATCGCCGCGCCCATGCCTTGCAAGGCTCGCGCCGCAATGAGCCAATTGCCTGACGGCGCAAGGCCGGCAGCGAGCGAAGCGATCGCGAACAGCACGGCGCCGGTCAAAAACACGCGGCCGTGGCCCAGCGCATCGCTGAGGCGTCCGCCGACGGCCACAAAACAGGTGAATGTCAGAAGATAGGCGTTGACGACCCAGTGGCTGGCAATCTGGCCCATGGCAAGATCGCTGCGGATCGTCGGAAGCGCGACGCCCACCACCGTCTCATCGAGTACAGTGAGGCCAAGGACACCGCTCAGGGCGCCCAGCAGCCACCAGTGCCGGTTTTCTCCAAATACACCTGCTCCCACGCGCTGCTCTCTCCTCCGGCCGACAGCATACACCGCGCCGATACGAAATCACTTGACTTCGCGCCCGCTATATATTCACCGTCTGCGCCTTATTGCTCAATCAAACAACAAAAAGGAAATATGATGAAGCACAAGGTCATTATCGACACCGATCCGGGCATCGACGACACGATGGCGATCGCCTACGCCATTGCCCATCCGGATATCGATCTCATCGCGCTGACGACCATTTTCGGCAACGTATCCGTCGAGGAGTCTACGCAAAACGCACTGTCGCTGCTCGACTATTTCGGACAGCAGGCCGACGTGGCACAGGGCGAAACGCGGCCGCTTGTCATGGAGCCGAAACCGCACAGCTATTTCGTACACGGGCGAAACGGCCTTGGCGAAGTCGAGATACCGAAATCAGCCCGTTCGGCGGTCGATTTAAGTGCGGCCGAGTATCTGATTGAAAAAACGAAGGAAATGCCGGGCGAAATCGACATCTGTGCGGTCGGCCCTCTGACCAATCTGGCGCGGGCGCTGGAAATCGACCCGACAATTGCCGAGCGTGTGAAAACCGTATCGGTCATGGGCGGTGCTGTTTATCGCCCGGGCAATGTTTCTCCTGTGGCCGAAGCCAATATATGGAACGATCCGGACGCCGCAGAAAAGGTGTTTGCCGCTTCATGGCCGGTGGTCCTGGCGCCGCTCGATGTGACAACGAAGGTGGTTCTGTCACCGCATTTCTTTGCTGATCTGGAAGAAGCCGATCCGAAGGTCGGCAAGCTGTTGTCGGATATGGCGCGCTTCTACGCCCGCTTCTATCGCAGCCACTCAGGCATTAACGGCTGCATCCCGCATGACGTCATGGCGCTCGCTTATCTCACAATTCCGGGCGTTTACATGCAAAAGCGCGGCGCACTGGCAACGGTCACCAAGGGACCGGGCATCGGCCAGACCATCTTCAACCCGGCTGGCAAGCCGACTGTCGATCCGATGTGGGGTGAGCGTCCGCAGCATATAGCGCTGCTTGACATCGATGCGGGCTTCTTTGCCGCCCACTATTTCGACACTATCGCCAGACGGTCACCGACGGAAATCGGCGATTGACGCCAACCAGACCGTTTCGCGGTCAAACTGAAGCTGTTGAACCGCAAAATCGGATCGCTCGGACAGTCCCGCGTTTCTTCAGGCGGCGCTACGGACGCTCGCATAGATAGCCACAATCAAGAAATTCCTTTGGAATTGAGGCTGCATGCGTCAGAATATCCAAGGCAATTAAAAACAATTCGCCAAACGTTACTTAGAAAAGAAAAATACAAAGGGATTAAAGATAGTAATCTGACGTCGTATAGTGGAGATTTCTTATGGCTACATTTATCTTGCTTGCCAACTGGACGAAGGAAGGTTTTCGAGACATTAAGGATTCGCCGGATCGTCTCGACTCTTTCAAAGCAGCCTGTAAAGAACATGGTGCGCAGATCACTGCTTATTACATGACGATGGGCCCTTACGACATGGTTATCATTGTCGAAGCGCCCGATGATGAGACCGTTGCAAGGCTCGCACTCCAGGGCGGGGCTCAGGGACACACCCGGACCCTCACGCTAAAAGCGTTTAGCGAGGACCAGTACCGCGAAATAGTAACCTCGCTAGGTTAGAAGCATCCGGTTGGGTGTTAAGCATCCGGCCCTGGGGCCGGATGGTCGAATTTGTGGCGTGAAGGGATAATGATCCAGACGCTCTAGTTGTGGAGCCTCAACAGGTTGTCCTGGTTGAGATCGAGGCGACTGATGGGCGTTTTGTCTTTTATGCCGCCATGGGGCCTGTGCCAATTATACATGTGGTTCCAGATTGGCAGTTCGGCGGCCCGTTGGTCTGAGGTTTTGTAGGCTCGCGCATAGGCCCATTCGCGCAAAGCGGTCTGAATGAAGCGCTCGGCCTTGCCGTTGGTCCTGGGTGTATAGGGCTTGGTGCGGATGTGTTTGAGGCCGAGCTCGCGGCAGGCGTCGCGGAAAGCGAAGGATTTGTAGCAGGAGCCGTTATCGGTCATGACGCGCTCGACCTTGATGCCCAGGCTTCGGTACCAGGCGACGGCGGCCTTGAGATGTGCCACGGCGCTGACGGCTTTTTCATCGGCATGGATCTGGGTGAAGGACAGCCGCGAATGGTCGTCAATGGCGACGTGGACATATTCCCAACCGGGCGCCGTCCCATTGTTGCGCTGATTGCTTTGCCGATGCCGATGGCCGGTGATGCGGTGTCCGATCCGATTGAATTTGCCCAGTTTCTTGATATCGAGATGGATCATCTCACCGGGGGCGGCACGTTCATAGCGGCGCACCGGCTCTGCCGGGGCGAGGTCCTTGAGCCGTGACAGACCGGCCCGCTTGAGCACCCGGCTGACCGTGGCCGGCGACACGCCAACCTGTGTGGCGATATGCTTGCCGGTCCAGCGTTGGCGCCTGAGCGCGATTATGCGGGCGATGGTTGCTTCGGACACCGGGGAACGCAGTCTGTGTGGCCGCGAGGAGCGATCGGCCATACCGACAAGGCCGTGCTTCCTGTAGCGTTCAACCCAGCGTGCCACGATCTTCGCCGAGACACCAAAGGCGCGCGGCCTGGGCTTTGGAAAGACGGCCTTCGATCACCGACAGTGCCATTTCCTCTCGACGGCGTGGCATCAGACGGGCATTCTTGTGGATGTTCATTCGGACCTCTCCTTGAAGATTGAAGCCTGGTAACTCCAGTCTCCTCGGTCCGGTCCGAATGGACAACCTATTTGAAGCTCACATCTAGTAACCGGTCAGGCCGCCATCCACATGCAGGGTCTGACCGGTCATGAAGCTGTTCGCCGGCGACGAGGCAAAAATGAACGTCTCAACGACCTCGTCCACCTCGGCAAGCCGCCCCATTGGAATACCGCGCACCATCTGTTCTTCGGTCACCACCTTACCTTTCACTTCGACACCAAGCATTTCAGTTGCCATCGGCGTGCGTGCGAATGACGGACAGACGGCATTGATCCTGACGCCAAGCCGCGCATATTCCTGTGCGACGGACCGAGTCAGACCGACAACGCCGTGTTTCGCCGCCGCATAGACGGCAAGGCCGGACGCGCCCGTGACCCCCGCGACGGAGGCAACATTGACGATCGATCCGCCCGCACCGGTTTCCCGAAACTGCTTTTCCATCACCGGAAGCTGGTATTTCAGCGCATAGAACATGCCGACCAGATCGACGTCGAAAATGCGGCGCGCCTCATCGGATGAGGTCTTCGGCATTTTTTCAAAGGCACTTTGCGCAATGCCGGCATTGTTGAGCGCCACGTCGAGGCGGCCGAACCGTTCAATCGCAAGCGCGACGAGCCGCTCCGAAAGGCTCTCGTCGGTGATATCGCCGGAAAGCGTGGCAATATCGCAGCCGGTGTCATTGCTGATTTCTCCCGCAATCGCGTCCAGCGCTTCCTTGCTGTAGTCGGACAGAACCAGCTGCGCGCCTTCGGATGCGTAACGCCGTGCGGCGGCGCTGCCGAAGCCACCGGATGCGCCTGTGACGAGCACCACCGCTCCTTGAAATAGACCTGCCAACTCAGCTCCTCCCTTTTGTAATTTCCATCGCCATTGCCGCCATCACCGGCACGGCCATGGCCATTTCCCTGGCTCTTTGCGGATTGGATGCGTTCCCATCCAGTGCGCGCTTGAGAACGCCCTGCAGGATCGCCGCCAGCCGGAAGAACGAAAACGCGAGATAAAACGGCCAATGTTCGATTGCTTCAATGTTCCGCCGGCGACAATAGGCAGCGACATATTCTTCCTCGGTCGGCAGCCCGATCTCTTTGCGGTCGAGCCCGCCGAGGCCCCTGAAACCAGTATTGTGCGGAAGCCGCCACTGCATGCATTGATAAGCAAGGTCTGCCAGTGGATGGCCGAGCGTCGAAAGCTCCCAGTCGAGAACGGCCATGATTTTCGGCTCATCTGGCGCAAAGATCATATTGTCGATCCGGTAGTCGCCATGCACAAGCGACACCTGCCCTTCATCCAGCGGCAGATGTTCCTCAAGCCACGGAATGAGCAGGTCCATGTCGCTGATCGTCTGGGTCTCGCTTGCACGGTACTGTTTCGTCCAGCGACTGAGCTGCCGCTCGAAATAATTCCCGGGTTTGCCGAAATCGGAAAGTCCGACCGCTTCTGGATCGACACCGTGCAGCGCAGCGAGCGCCTCATTCATGGCGTCGTAGATCATCCCCCGCTCATCCGGCTCGCACTCCGGCAGATCCGGTTGCCAGAAAATGCGTCCCTGAAGATACTCCATGACAAAGAACATCCGGCCGATGGAGGAGTCTTCGGCGGACAGATAGAGCATTCCGGGAACCGGAACCCCGCTTCCCTTGAGCGCGCGCATAACCCGGAACTCGCGGTCGACCTGGTGCGCCGACTTCAACAATTTTCCGGGGGGTTTGGAACGCAGGACATACTGTCCGCTGTCTGCAGTCAGCAGATAGGTCGGGTTTGACTGTCCGGTATTGAACTTGGAAACCTCCCGCAGGCCGGAAAACCCGTCGATGGCTGCTTCGAGCTCGGCACCCAGTGGAGCGATATCAAGATCATTCGAGATATTCATGTCGGCATTTCCTCCCGGTCAAAGGGAACAGTGCATTGTTTCCCGTGACAACCGGTTCCCGGCAATATGTCGTTCCCGTCCTCAGTCGAGAGCGTGCGAGAACAGACCCATATTGCTGTAGACCGAAAGGCCGCCATCCAGCGGCAAAATGGTTCCGGTGACGAATGATCCGCTCTTGCCGCAAAGATACAGCGTCGCCGCAGCGATGTCGTCCGGAGATCCGATACGGCCGAGCGGAACGCCACCACCGACCTTTTTCGCCTGTTCATCAGATGCTGTCGCAAAGGCAGTCATCTTGCTCTGGAACGGTCCAGGCGCAAAGGCGTTGACGGTTATGCGCCGCTTCGCAAACTCATTGGCGAGGATCCTGGTCAGATGGTGAACCGCCGCCTTCGACGCGGAATAGGAATAGGCGCCTTCGGCAACCGGCTGGGTGCCCATGACTGATCCGAGATTGATGATACGGGCCGGATCATCATCGGATGAGGCGGCATCAAGCAGCGGCAGCAGGTCGCGCGTAAGGGTGAACAGGCCGCCGACATTGATATTCATGACCTTGTGCCAGGCCATGTGCGGGAATGTCCCAAGCGGCTCGCCCCAGGTCACGCCGGCATTGTTGACCAGGATGTGTAGTTTGTCGGTGCGCTGTTTCACCTCGGCAACCAAAGCTGCAATTCCTTCATCGGTACCTACGTCACCGGCAAATCCGACGGCGGATCCGGGAGCATCCAGCGCGTTGAGTTCCGCGGCCACGGCTTCGCAGGCCTCGCCCTTGCGTGAAGCGATCAGCACGGTCGCACCGCCCTGCACCAGGCCCGCAGCGACCATCCTTCCGATACCAGTCGCACCACCGGTGACCAGCGCCGTCTTTCCGGCGACCGAAAACAAACTATCCAGATATCCCATTTGAGCCTCCCCGGTGCGCGATCGCACACAGCTTTATAATTACAACATACTGAGTAGTATGTCTCGTTTGGCACCCGGATGTAAAGCCCCTCATGACAATCAGTGCGCGCGATCGGAGCTCGATGCGGTCAACCACCGTTGCAGTCAATTCAAACCTGCGCCGGCCGAAGCCCGGCAAATTTTAAAGATCGTTTACAATCGGCGATCCACTTGCCACACATTCTGCGCTATGAGACGGCCAAAATCATGGCACCGAAAAGCTTGATACGAGAATAGATTTGGATCTTCTGACCGCCAATGACAAACCGGGACGCCACCCGGACAGCTATTATGCCGCAACAGCACGTGCGATGGTCGAACATCCGCGGATTGATGGCGATATCGATTGCGATGTCTGCATCGTCGGTGCCGGCTACACCGGCCTTTCGGCGGCACTTCATTGCGCGGAGCAGGGTCTCGATGTCGTTGTTGTTGAAGCGCATCGGGCCGGCTGGGGCGCTTCGGGGCGGAACGGTGGCCAGCTCGGCTCCGGTCAAAGGCTGGATCAGGAAAGACTCGAGGAAATGCTCGGTCACCAAAAGGCCCGTCAGCTGTGGGATCTGGCGGAAGAAGCCAAACGGCTTGTCCATGACCTGATTGAAAAACACGCCATCGACTGTACCTACCGCGCCGGTATCATGTACCTCGACCATCGCCGCCGATATGTCGAAGACAGCAGGAACTATGCGGACAAGCTGCGCGATGAATACGGTTATGAGCAAATCCGCTTCATCGACCAGGATGAAGTACGCGCTCTGGTCGCCTCGAACAGCTACTATGGAGGCACCCTCGACATCGGTGCCGGTCATCTGCACCCTCTCAACTACGCGATCGGCCTGTGCCGTGCGGCTGCCGATGCAGGTGCGCGCATTTTTGAACACACAAAAGTCGTTGACATCGACACCGGCGACAAGACCCGCATCAGAACCGATCGTGGTGCTGTACGAGCCCGTTTCGCACTGCTCGCCTGCAATGGTTACCTCGGAAATCTCAGTCCGCCCGTTGCCGAACGCGTGATGCCCATCAACAATTTCATCATCGCGACCGAACCGCTGAACGATGATCAGGCACATGCGCTTATCGCCAACAATGCCGCCGTGGCCGATTCACGCAACGTCGTGAACTACTATCGGTTATCGGAGGAAAACCGGCTGCTGTTCGGCGGCGGCGAAAACTACGGATACAGGTTTCCAGCAGATATCAAGTCCTTCGTGCGCAAATACATGCTGCGCGTCTACCCCCAGCTAGAAGACGTCAGGATCGACTTTGGCTGGGGCGGAACGCTCGGCGTAACACCCAACAGAATGCCCTATCTTGTCCGGTTGGCGCCCAATCTTTTGTCGGCGTCCGGTTATTCCGGCCACGGCATTGGAACGGCGACGCTGTGCGGCAAGCTTGCCAGCGAAGCAATAATCGGCACCGCATCGCGGTTTGACCTCATGGCATCGGTGCCCACTCCACGTTTCCCCGGCGGAACGGCTATGCGCACGCCGCTGCTCGCGCTCGCCATGCTCTATTATTCGCTCAGGGACAGACTCTAAAGCTTGTTGATCGGAACCTTCAGGAAGACATCGCCCTCCTCATCCGCCGGCGGCAGCTTGCCGGCCCGCATATTGACCTGTAGCGATGGGATAATCAGCTTGGGCATCGCCAGGGTCTCATCACGCGCCTCGCGCATGGCAACAAACGTGTCCTCGTCAATCCCGTCGCGGACATGGATATTATGCGCACGCTCGTCGTCGACCGTCGTTTCCCAGCGGATTTCGCGACCGTTCGGCCCGTAATCATGACACATGAAGAGCCGTGTCTCCCCTGGCAGTTCCAGCACCCGTCGCACCGAGCGGTAGAGCACGCGCGCATCGCCACCGGGAAAATCCGCCCGGGCCGAGCCGCCATCCGGCATGAACAACGTGTCGCCGACAAAGGCCGCATTGCCCACCACATGGGTCATGCAGGCGGGCGTGTGGCCGGGCGTGTGCATGACATGCGCTGTCATTCCGCCGATTTCATAGCTGTCGCCATCGCTAAACAGGCGGTCAAATTGCGACCCGTCCCGCTGGAATTCCGTGCCTTCGTTGAAGATTTTGCCGAACGTGTTCTGAACCTCGGTAACCTGATCGCCGATGCCGATCTTGCCGCCGAGCTTCTCCTGGATATAGGGCGCGCCGGAAAGATGATCGGCGTGAATATGGGTCTCGATCAGCCATTCGAGTTCCCAGTCTTCCTGCCTGATCCTGGCGATCATGGCATCCGCGCCGTCAAAGCTGAGGCGGCCAGCCGCATAGTCGATTTCCATCACGGCATCGACAATCGCGCAGGCACGTGAGCCGGGGTCGCGCACGATATAGGATATCGTGTTCGAGTCTTCGTCGAAAAACGCAACGACCTCCGGTATGACCGACAGGTTGGCGTTAAATGGAATCGCCATGGCGCGATCCTCCATGACAGTTATCGTCCGCCGACGGGCAAGGTAAGCCGGCACATATATATATTTATATTCAATTTTGGCCGCGTCGGCGAGTAAATCCCGCGTCAGGATTTAATCCATTCTTTCGCATCGTCGATCCTGTTGTTCTCAAACACGTGCAATTGCGCCGGGATAAGCGGTCCGAATATCTTGGCTCCCTGGCGAACCCAGCCGATATCCGACACGACCGCCAGTTTTGAAAACGCAGTGATGTGGCTCAGTCCCAGTCGCGTGTCGTCCCACATCGCGGATGCAGTCGCGCCGTCAAAGGCTTCGCCCAGAACAACCAGTATCTTGATCTTGTCGTGTACTTTGAGTTTGTCGTCGACCAGCGGTGTCAGGATTTCCTGGTAATCGCGCGAAGTCAGCGTACCGACCACCTCATAAGCCACCACATCTGCCGGCAGGCCGTTGATCATCTTAATGGCGGAACGGTCGTCATCGACCTTGGACGCCCAGGCGATCGCCTTGTCGAAATCGCACTGATGAAAGTGACGGACCTTCGCTTTGACAAACAGATCCACCAGCAAAGGCATGAGCGACAGTGCCGAATTGTCGCTGACCAGCGCGACCTTCGGCAGTATTTTCTGATGATTGCGGACTAGCTTTATGTGCGCGAAGAGCGCGGCGGAATTCTTCCAGTGCGGCAGTTCCTCTGCATTCAAAACAATGCTTGGGGCCCGGTCGGTGGAGTTGATGTAGTCGTTTATACAGTCGGAGAAATTATTGAAATCCATCTCCACCAGCGTGTCACGGGCAGTGGCAATGATCAGATTGTTTTCTCTGTCGATGGTCGTCTCAATCATGCCCTGCCCTCCTGAGTGTCAAAAAACAAAATTTGTTCCGCATTCAATGGCCGGCGTGAAACTACCAGAAAATAAGGGACAAAACATGATGAAAGTTGTATTTTCCGGACCAACACACTTTCTGATACATCGCCGGAGGTGGAATGAAATTCAGATGGACGCCGACTGAGACAAGACTGCAATTCCCGATGCTGGCGGCACTTCTGGCCATAATCATGACTTTTCCGGCAAACGCCGATGGGCTCGACGATATGGTTGGTTGCTGGCTTTCGGAGGACTATCCCCCTACGTCTTTGGAACTGGACAGTTCCGATCCCAAGAGCGCCACCATCATCCATGAGAATTCCCTGTTGCTTTTCAATCGCATCAAGGACACGGATTACCTTGTTTTCGGCTCGCTTTTCGAGTGGAACAGGCAAATGAGTTTTGTGAATGGTCCGGTCTTTCAACACGGCGCATACGATCCTGTGTCGGGCACGCTGACATTCGGTTATCCCGGTGGCGGACTCGATACCGCGCGACTGCGCGACATGGACCTGTTGCTCTACATCCACACCTATTCCGGCACCGACAAATCAACCATGTCAGTTCGCGAGATGAAACGCATTGACTGCAGTGACGCGCAAAAACTGTCGCAGGCCCTTCTGGAAAGGAAGAACGCGCTTTCCGAATAGGGTTTCGCGGCATTGGAAAGCCCTGAACCGTTCAGATTCTGGCAGTTTACACGGCTGGTTATGCCGGTGAAGGCCATATCTATCTAGGTCTTTTGAAATGGCGCGTGCGTTGCAATGCACTGTCGCCGGTGACAAAATACAAAAAACAATGGGGCGAATATCATGCGTCTCCGTACGGCACTGCTGGCTTTAACGCTGTGCGTCGCTGCCTGTCCGGCCGTCGTTCAGGCTCAGGACTCTGCTGCCGAAATTGCGTTTTGGAACAGCATCAAGGACAGCACCGACCCCGCCGAATACGAGGCCTATCTGGAGACTTTTCCCGATGGCAGTTTTGCAGCGCTCGCGCGCATTCGCGTCAAGAAACTGACGGGCGCCGCAAAGGGTGCAGCCGACACACCCGGCCAGGCGCTCGAAACTCCGGCACAAGCAGGCGTACCGGCAGACGAGCCCCGAGTGGAAACCGTCGACACGGAGGCACAGCCAATCGAAAATGACATTGGCTATGTGGGTTTGCAGATTGCAAACCTGACGCCTGCCGCCGCCAGGCAGATGGGTTTGGGCGCCCCGCGCGGCGCCCTGGTCAGCACCGTTGTCGAGGGCGGCCCGAGCGACAGGGCGGGACTTCGGCCTGGTGACCTGGTGCTTGAAGTCGGGGGTTTTCCGGTCGCCGACATGCTTGGGTTTCTCAATATTGTCAAAGACATCCCGGCCGGAACCGAATTGGAACTGAATATCATACGAAACGGGCAGCGAAGAACGATTGCGGTCACAGTCGGGGCCTATTTGCGCGACAATATTGCCGCTGCAAAAGCCGGTGACACCTATGCCATGCGCTCTCTCTACAGTCTTTATCTGAGCGGCCGTGTGGGCGATCCCGACCCGCAGGAGGCGCTACGCTGGCTCAATGCCGCTGTTGATGCGGGCGATACGGATGCCATGGGGATCCTTGGAGACGCCTATCGCACCGGCAATAATGTGCAAACCGACATTGATAAGGCTCTTGAACTTTACAAAAGGGCCGCGGACCTCGGCCACGGCCCCTCCCTCCTCAGCCTCGGCTGGCTCTACCGCTTCGATGAGAATGTCGGCAAAGACCCGCAAAAGGCGCACCGGTATCTGCTGAAGGCAGCAGAGGCGGGCCAGGCACGCGCGATGGAACTGGTGGCTTTCATGTATGGCGATGGCCTTGGAACGCAAAAGAATGACCGCGAGGCCTTCTACTGGTACAAGCAGGCGGCGGAAGCCGGTCTTGCCGGTGCAATGGTCAATACAGCGACCCGCTATGATCTCGGCTGGGGTACGGCTGAAGACGATGTCAGCGCCCGTCAGTGGTACGAAAAGGCGCTTGCCAACGGCGAAACCGGCAGCGCCTATAACCTTGCCATCATGTACGAGAACGGCAATACGGTCGCAAAAGACTCGCAAAGGGCAGCCGAGCTCATTTTCATCAGTCTCAAAAGCGGCGACGAATTCGCCATCGACAAGATGACCACCCAATCGGACCGCTGGTCAAAAACGTTCCGGCGCCATCTTCAGCAACAGCTCAAGAACTACGGCGTTTACTATGGCGCGATCGATGCGGCCTTCGGACCCCAGACCCGCAAAGCCATCAGCGCGGCTGCGGAAAAGGGCAAACGGGAGCGCGAAACCGCCAGAACTGCAGACAATACGGCACCATCCGGCGCCGCACCTTCCAGCGCGCCCGCGATTGCCGCTGACGATCTTGGCCTCGGCGAACTGGAGGATTTCACCTCTCTCGATTAAGCCGCACGTGCAATCGCTTGAATTTGCATCGAAAAATAGCCGCCGTGGCATGAATTGCCGGCAAAAGACACGTCCGGCAAACTGCTGTATAATGAACAGCGTGCCTGGAATGAGGCCTGGATTGGGTCAAGCCCTGCCAAATTAGCACTGTAGGCTTTCCCTGCCGCCGACCTCTGCGGGCAGAAGGAGGCTGGTGCCATGTTGAATCCGAAATCCGCGATTGCTCAAACATTATGGGCGCGGGCTGTCGCGCTGGCGATTGCCGTGCTGTTCGCAGTCGCCGTCGTCCAGATTGCATCGGTCACAACTGCATCAGCTCAAAACATACTTCCCGCCAACGTGCATGACGCGCTCAAGCGGCTGCATGCAAATGTCGCAGTCGGCGGTGACGCATCGAACCTGTCCGATTACGACCGGGCGCTGCTGTTTAAATACAATGACGACATCAACGCTGCCGCATTGAACGATGAAATTGCGGATTCCGTCTATCAGGCCGCCCAGTCAGATTACGCGAAGACCAACGAGGCCTTCGCCAGTGCGGCGGCAACGGACGCGAAAGCCGACTTCACTCCGCAGGTGAGCAATTCGGATGTCTACAGCCCCGGAACGGATTCCGACTACATTACCGTTGTCGAAAGGCCCGAACAGATCACCCAGATGCAGGAGGGCTACAACAACCGGGTCAATGATTATCTGGAAAAGAACGGGCTTCTCGACGAGACGCGCAAGGACTGGCACAACAAGCTCGATACCGATTTCATGGCCGATCCGAGCAAGGTGTCACCAGAGCAATTCGAGGAAATCTCGAGACTCAACAACGATGCATACAAACGCCCCCTGGCGGCCGATTACGAACGCATTTCCCGCATGCCAGTGGACGAGCGCCCGAAAATAACGATGGAGCATATCACCGCCTATACGGAGGAAATGGACGATTTTCGCCGAAAGAAGGGCAAGTTGCTGGATAAATTGCTCTCAGATCCTTCAAATTTCAGCGATCCGAAGAAACGTGCGGAAGCCTTCCGTGCCATGGCGCAACAGCAAAAATACATCTCACGCATTGAAAGCGCCGAGGATTTTCTGCGCGCCCAGGAAGGACTGCCGCCACGCGACCGCTCTATCGCATCAGCCGCCAAGAAGGGGTCAAAGCGCTCCTGGAAGAACTCCAAGAACATTCGCGACGCCTATCAGGTCGCCGATAATTCACTATCCAAGGCGATCGGCGACATGACGGACACACTGGCCGACGCGGCCGAGGCAAATCCGAAATTCAAAGCCCAGGCCGCCAACAGGGTTGCCGAGCTGATGGATCGTCTCCCCGAGGGTGAGCGCGCCAAGGCAATGGAGCGCATAAAGAGCAAGCACAGCGGATTTGCCGATGAGGTGGCCGAAGCTATCGGAAAACGCCGGACCGGTCTCGCCGCTGCCGACGATCTGAAGGGCGCCGGACAGCTCGATGACGCAGCACGCAAGGCCGCCGGTTCGGCTGACGATCTTTCGAAGGTGGCAAAACTGAAAAACGGCTTCAAGGCCGCGGGCAACGCTGCATTGACCGCCCTTGGCGGTATCGGGGTCGGTGCCGACGTCTATATGGCCGGCTCCGAACTCAAGACAGTCATTGAATCGATCAACAAAGCCATGGATCCGTCTACACCCGAAGCCGAGGCCGATGCCCTGTTCGAGAAGGCGGCCGCATCCTCTCAAGCCCTCATTGAATCAGGCATGCTGGGCATACTCATGGAAAAATATCCGCCTGTCGCTGCCGCCTTCGGCACCTGGGTACTGACGCGCCACGGCGGCGAATGGGTGCTCGCCAACACCGAGACCGGACAGGCAATCAACCGCGGCGCAACCAATGTCATGGATATCGGCATGCAGGCCGCCTGGGGACTGCACGAAAAGATGATCGAGCTGGCAGGGGGAGAAACACAGCAGATGCGTGACGACGCCCAGATCATCGAACGCTGCGTTGCCTACACCCGCGCAATAGACCGGAAGGAGATCTTCCCGAAGGAAGGCGTTACGGCAGTCAAGATTTGCCAGTACATCCGTGAAGGAAAGGGCAATCTAATCAAGTCCGAACTTCTGCGTGACAAATCTGAAGTCGTGAAGGTCGATCCCTGTGCCGCACCGAAGGAGGCCCTCACCGCCGCCGACGCGCTTTTGGATGCCGGCGACCTTGGCGCTGCTGAAACCGCCTATGGTGCGATCGAAGCGGGCGAATGCGCCGAGATTGCCGAGACTGTGGCAGCGCGCAATACAGCCATTGCAGAGCAGGTAGACAAAATCGCGCAAAATGCGGACAAGGCTGCAAAATCATGCGATGCCAGCGTGATCAATGCAGCCTTGCAAAATGCTGCCGGCGTCAAACATCCAACACTTGATCCGCTGCAGCGGAATTTGACGGGTATCAAAAGCCTTGTCGAACGGGCGGACACATCTTTCAGGCAGGCCAAGGAGGCGGTAAAGGCCGGGCGCCTGGGAAGTGCCCTTTCGGACCTGCACCGTGCCAAATCCGCCTATGACGATCTTGGCGACAAGGCGGGCTGCGAAGGCCAGCGCCAGCGCGTTGCTGTTGGTATTTCCAAGGTCCAAAGAGTCATCGGCGCGTTGGACAAGATCGATGCCGCCATGGCAGCGTGCGATTACGAGCGGCTGAACAAATTCAAGGCGCAGATCGCTTCGCTCAAGAAACCAACCCGTGCCTTGATCGACAAGGGAGCCGCAATACCTGCCATTATCTCCGATTGCGAGGCAAAGGATCCTGAAATCGTGGCAGCCCGCGCCAATGCAGATTGCAAGGCTGAATACGGATCGGGCTACAGCGCCGGCAAGGTCGGTGAGGACGGCAGCTTCTTTTGCCTGCCGAACCGGGCGACGGCCAATGCCTGGTGCAACAAGAACAACAAGGGCGGCGGCTGGGTTGCCACGAAAGTGCGATACAACGGCACGTTTAATTGCCAATTGTCGAAAGCAGGCAGAAATGCCGCCTGCCGCCGCGATTACGGCAGCGGCTACTACGCGGGCAAGGCCCGCAAGGATGGCAGCTACAATTGTTATATGGGCAAGACGGCGCGCAATACGCAGTGTCGCAGCCAGTATGGTGCAGGCTGGTATTCGGGCAAGCTGCTGTCGAACGGTCAGTTCTACTGCTATCCGCCGAAGGGTGCGAATACGGCCAGAAGAAACACACCGTCTTCGCGTAACAACGCGGCGGATGCGGCCGCAGCGGCTGCGATTGCCGGCGCCATCATAACCGGAATTATCGCCACCCAGCGCAGCGGCGGCGGAGGCGGCAACAATTGTCACCGCAACCCGACGACCGGTCAGATGCATTGCGGTTCAAACTGAGGCACGCCAGTTACGACGGAAAGAACAAAGACCGAAGCACGTAGCCGACGGCTGCTAATGCCGCGACACCAAGGCACCAATAAAGAGCGAACCAGAAGAGCCGGCGCCATAAAGACACGCTGGGCGCGCGGGATTGGTCGTCCTTCATGCCTGGCCGCCAATCAATGTGTGTAGCCGCCATGTTTCACCTTACCCCTGAAGATCCAGTAGGCGGCGGCCGTATAAATCAGGATCAAAGGTACCAGAACAACGGCACCGACAAGCAGGAAGCCGAGACTTTTGTCGGGTGCCGCAGCTTCGTGAATCGATACGCTGGTGGGCACGATATCAGGCCAAACACTGACCCCCAGACCGATATAACACAGCAAAAACAGCAGTTCGACAGACAGGAAAGCACGCAGCGCCCAGCCCTTTTTCAGTGACTGCCACAAGGCCAGGATGGTGGCAGCGACGAACAACGGCACCGGCAGTGCATAGATCATCGTCGGCCAGGTAAACCAGCGCGCGGCATATCGTTCATTGAGGAATGGCGTCCACAGGCTGACCGCGATAATGAAAGCAATGGTCGCGACCGCCAGCGGCATGATGAATGTCTGCGCCCGCGCGTGCAGCACGCCTTCGGTTTTCAGGTTGATCCAGGCCGCACCAAGAAGCGAATAACCGCAGACCAGCGCCAGGCCGGTGGCGACGGAAAACGGGCTCAGCCAGTTCCACCAGCCACCGCTATAGGCGCGGTCCACCACATCGATTCCCTGCAGCCACGCACCGAGGGAAATCCCTTGCGCAAATGCGGCGACAAGCGATCCGCCAAAAAAAGCATGGTCCCAATACCATTTGTGACGCTCTGAATGCACCCGGTATTCGAAAGCGACGCCCCTGAATACCAACGCCAGCAGCATGACGATGAGCGGCACGTAGAGCGCCGGGAAGATAACGGCATAGGCAAGCGGGAACACCGCAAGCAGGCCGCCGCCGCCGAGGATCAGCCAAGTCTCGTTGCCGTCCCACACCGGAGCGATGGCGCCAATGGCCATGTCGCGTTCTTCTTCATCGCGCAGCAGCGGGAAGAGAATACCGATGCCGAGGTCAAACCCATCCAGCGCAACATAGACAAAAACAGCGGTTGCAATGACAAGGGCCCAAATCAGTGCGAGGTCCATTACTGCGCCCCCCTACCAGGTATCAGCAGGCGGATGATCCGTACCGCGCGGTTTCCACCCTGATCCAGAATTCCGCGTGTCTGAGGCACAGGGCTGTCAGGCGGATCCTTCGACAACAGGCGCAACGTGTAGTAGGCGCCGAGACCGAAGATGAAAATGTAAATCACGACGATGGCCGCAAGCGATGTGCCGACGGCCGGCAACGCAATAGGAGATACGGAATCCGATGTCCGCAACAGGCCATAGATTGTATAGGGCTGACGCCCGACCTCCGTCGTTACCCATCCGCACAGAACCGCGATGTAGCCGCCCGGCCCCAATATCAGGGCAAAGCGTGCGAGAGCCGGGCTTTCGAAAAATCGCCCGCGATAGCGCTGCACCAGGCCCCATATGCCCAGACCAAGGAACAAAAACCCGAGGCCGACCATGATCCGGAACGACCAGAAAAGTATATGGACATTGGGCCAGTCCTCTCTTGGAAACTGATCAAGCCCGATGATCTCGGCGTTAAAGTCATGCGTTAAGATCCAGGAGCCAAGATACGGAATAGAAACCGCATAGTCGATCTCACCCGTCTCCATGTTCGGCCATCCAATCAGATATTCGGGCGCTGCCGCCTGCGACCTGAAGTGCCCCTCAAGCGCCGCGACCTTGGCCGGCTGGTGCTCATATGTATTCAGCCCCTGCTGGTCGCCGGCAAGAATCTGCAGTGGCGCCAGTATGGCGATGAACCACATGGCCATTGAGAACATCTTGCGGGCCGTCTGGTTATCGCGGCTGCGCAGCAGGTGATAGCCGCCTGTCGCCGCGACCAGCAGCGCCACGGTCAGATAGGCCGCAAAGACCATGTGGACAAAACGATACGGGAAAGACGGATTGAAAATGACCTTCATCCAGTCTTCCGGAATATACTGGCCGGCCTCGTTCATGCCGTAACCGGCTGGCGTCTGCATCCAGCTGTTGACGCTCAGGATCCAGAAAGCCGAAATGAGCGTTCCGGCTGCAACCGTGAAGGTTGCAAAAAAGTGCAGACCGGGACCGACCCTGTCGCGGCCGAACAGCATGACGCCAAGAAATCCTGCTTCGACGAAGAACGCCGTCATCACTTCATATCCGATCAGCGGTCCGATAACCGGACCGGCCTTGTCGCTGAACACGCTCCAGTTGGTTCCGAACTGATAGCTCATCATCAGGCCGGAGACGACGCCCATTCCGAAGACAACAGCAAAGGGTTTGATCCAGTAATCAAAGAGTGTCAGATAGACCTCTTCGCGTGTTCTCAGCCAGCGCCACTGAACGAAGGCGAGAAAGCTTGCAAGGCCGATCGAGGTGGCCGGGAATATGATGTGGAAGGAAACCGTAAATGCGAATTGTATGCGGGCCAGTATGATCGGATCAGTCAAATCAAGCATCGCGAAATTCCCAATCTCAGCCAAATCACCGTGCCCGCCATTATCGGCAAAGCGTTTGCGAATTCAATCGCAAAGCGTGCATTTTTGGAGGCAGCGCAATTATGCCGCACACGCGCGCGCGTTCCACGGCGTAAACCGCATCCGCCTAGGGATTGAAGATCAACACGAGGTAAACCAGGAAAATGACAAGGTGCACCGCACCCTGCAGCATGTTGGTGCGTACGCCACCAAAGGTCAGCGCGCTGACGAACATTGTCAGAAGAAGCAGCGTCATATCGGTATTGCCGACACCCAACTGGATTTCCTGGCCGGAATAGATGGATATCACCAGAACCGCCGGCACGGTCAGTCCGATCGTCGCAAGCGCCGAACCAAGACAGATATTGACGGCGCGCTGCAGGTAGTTCTGGCGCGCTGAGTGGAAAGCGGCCAGCGCCTCCGGCGCCAGCACGAGGCTCGCGATCACAATACCGCCGAGAGCGACCGGCAAACTCCAGGTACCAATCCCGAAATCGACCAGCACGGCAAGTTTTTTGGACAAAAGCACAGCCGGAATAAGGGTCAGAACCAAAAGCACCGCGTGATATTGCACCGATCCACTACCGGATACATCATGGTGCTCCTCGTCGCCATCCTCCCTTCCCGGCTGAACGAAGAAGGAGCGGTGCCGCACGGTCTGGATAGCCAGAAAGGTCGCATAAAGGACGATCGTAATGAGCGCAAACCACTCTGACTGGATCCTGTTGAGGCTCGGATCAGGCGTGGATTCGGTAAAATTGGGCAGGATCAGTGTCATGGTCGCCAGCGTGACCAGAACCGTTAGAAACGCGACTGCCCCGCGCAGATTGTATTCCTGCTCGCTGTGATGGAACCCGCCGACAAGCAGCACGATCCCGACAACGCCATTCATGACGATCATCAGCACCGCCATCATGGTGTCGCGCGCAAGCGTCGGTGCCGCATCTCCACTCAGCATGATGGCGGAAATCAGCGCCACTTCGATAGTGATGACCGCGATGGTCAGGATCAGCGTTCCGTAGGGCTCGCCCAATAGCTCGGCCAGGTGATCGGCGTGCCGCACGGCCGAAAAGGACAAGAGCAGCATAACAATGAAAAGTGCTGCAAACAGCGCCAGAAAAAGCGGCAGGCTGAACTCTCCAGCGAACAGGAAAGAGCCGGGTCCATAGGCAAGGGCAGTAACGATATAGCCCAGGATCAGGGCAAATTCCGATCGGATGAACTTGAGCATGAAAGCGACAGTCTGCCCCTGATAGCGGTATGATTCCGACAGCAATCTACCATTGTATCCGGCTATTACAATGCCGGCTTTATATTCCAAATCAACACGGTAAAGGCGCTCTCTATCATTCGATTGCGGTCTGATTCAGACCCGCAATGGGCAATAAAACGGCGGCGGATTCTGCCATGACTCAAACGATCACCCTGCTCGCAGCGAAGATGACAATAGCCGCAACAACCCACGACATGATCGTGAACAGCCCGTTCCATCGCCACGCATGCAGCGTGCCGGGTATCGCCACGACGCGGCTGAGGAGCAGCGATGTCGCACTGAAGGGCGATCCGGTCAGGTTGAGCGCCCAGCCGACAAGCAGCGACAGGCCCAGCATGGATGGATCAAGACCAAGCTGCGGGATCGACACAAGAAGCCCGCCCAAAAAGGTGACCATCATCATCGGTGGCAGGCCGATGCACGATGCCAGCGGAATAAAGCCTGAAACCGCGATGTAAATGACCATCGGTCCCATGTTGAAAGACAAAAGAAGGTCCGCCGCCCGGGCATGGTCGACCTGGCGCGCGCCAAGGATGCCGATATAACCTGCAAGACCCAGGGTCGCCGCCTCCGGACTTCCGGAAGGAACTCCAATCCGCACCAGTTTCCAGAGCTTTTCGCGCAAATACCCGGCGGTTTTGGGTGTCCCGGTTACGGATTGTACCGTCAGCCAGATTGCGGTTATCGGCACGGCGGAAATCATGATAGCGGATACGAATTGTATCGAGCTCACGAGGTAAAGCATAAGGGCGAGACCGACGAGTCCGGCCGCAACGCTCAGGAAGCGCAGCATCGAGCGATAAGGAAACGGCGGCGCTTTGCTCCTTGCTACATGGAAGCCCAGCCGCGCGAACCGCATGCGTGCCCTGTGTCCGGTCACGCGATCTTCAGCCCAGCCGACCCACAGCAAAATGAAGGCGATCATCAGCCCGAGCGGCGCGATTATTCCTGCCTTCGATCCTGGCACCGTCGTCAGCACGACTGCCTGTGCGATCGCCGTCGGCGCCCAAATGTTAAACCAGGAAAATCCGCGGCTCAGCGCGCTGATCTGACGGCGCAGTCTGATCTCAAAAAGCTCAGGTGGACTGTCCGGTGTCTGCGCTGCCTTTGCGCCGCGCAAAACCAGCGGCCCGAGCAGGCTGACCGCACTGAAATTCAGCAGCGTACCGATGAAATGACCGCCGATGTGAAGGGCGAAATAGCGCCTGCTCGGCGGCTGGTTGGTCAGATAGCGCCCTATCTCCAGCACGGAGCGCGAATTGAACGCACCATCGCGCAGGCTCGACATCAGCATCATGAAGGCGGCAAGATAGGCTCCGCGCGACAGGTCCAGCATGATCGGGGTTAGCGCATCGGCATTCAGCCGCCAGACAGCAATCGCCGTCACCAGAACGGCAATCGTGGTCAAAGCCCTTTCCCGCAGACTGAAACTGAACACCCCGAGGACGCAGAAGATCACGAACAGAACTGCGGACGTTGCCTTTGCAGCCACATCCTGGCTGAGCGTCGCCCAGATGACGGCAAGACACAGGGCGCAGCAGACCGCGGCAAACAAACGGCCCCTTTGTTCGACGACGGGCGCCGCAGCATCCGCATTGCCCGGATCCTCAGTAGCCAATAGCGCACCCGTCCTTGCGCGGATCGGACGCACCGGTCAGGACATTGCTGCGCCAGTCGATGGCAATTGCCTGTGACCCGCCAATGGGCATGGCGGGCGTCGCAATGTCGTGCCCGCGCCGGACAAGCTCCGCCCGGATGTCATCGCCAATGGCATTTTCCAGATCGACGACACCGGTAAACGGGTCCGCCATGTAACGTGGCAGGTCCATTGCCTGCTGCAGGTCGAGACCGAAGTCGAAATGCCTGGTCAGGAACTGCATATGCCCGAACGCCTGGTACTGTCCGCCCATGACGCCAAAAGACATGTCCGCACGCCCGTCCCGCACGGCCATCGCCGGTATGATCGTGTGCAGCGGCCGTTTGCCGGGCGCAATGCAGTTTGGGTGCCCCTCTTCAAGGGTGAAGCCCTGCCCCCGGTTCTGCAGCAACACGCCTGATGTGGGCGCCGTGATGCCGCTGCCAAAGGGGAAGAAGATGGTATTGATGAAACTGCAGGCATTGCGGTCCTTGTCGACAACGGTGATGTAGACCGTGTCGCGATGCCGCGGCAGGGCAACGTCGGCGGGCGGCACCGTGGCCCTGTCCGGATCGATTGCCGCGACCAGCTCTTTTGCATAGGCATCCGAAAGCAGCGCGTCGACAGGGACATCGCCAAAGGCCGGATCTCCGACGTAACTATTGCGGGCGCTGTAGGCCAGGCGGCATGCCTCGATCTCAAGGTGGATACGGTCCGCGGTCAGCGGACCGCCCGGATCGATGTCCAACTGCTTCATCATGTTCAAAAGCAAGAGCGCGATGACGCCCTGACCATTGGGCGGGCACTGATGGATTACCCGGTCGCGAAACTCGGACGAAATCGGAGAGACATATTCGCCTTGGGCCCCAGTGAAATCCTCCATCGTGTGAAGTCCGCCGAGGCTTTGCAGGTGCTCGACGATATCGCGTGCGATCCAGCCATTGTAAAACTCGTCACGACCGCCTCCGGCAATGGCCCTGAGCGTGTTGGCAAGAAGCGGTAGGCGGTGGACCGCACCGACTTCAGGCGCATCGCCATTCGCAAGGTAAATCGAAGCACTGATCGGATCGCCGCTCAGGAAATCCACCTGGGCACTGAAATCCGCATGCACCCGCGACGAAACCGGAAAGCCGTTTTCCGCATAATCAATCGCCGCAGCAAGGACATCGCCCAGTTGCAGGCGCCCGTGGTCCGCCTGCAGCCGCGACCAGGCATCGATGGCGCCCGGTATGGTTACGGCATGGGGCGAATGCCGCTCGATTTCGGTAACACCCTTGGCCGCAAGTGCCGAGACAGATGCGGCCGCGGGAGCACGCCCTGAGCCGTTAAAGGCGATTATGTCGGCCGAGCCTTCCGGCGCATAGAGACAAAAGCAGTCACCGCCGATACCCGTCGATTCCGGTTCCACCACGCATTGAACGGCACAGGCGGCGATTGCCGCATCCATCGCGTTGCCGCCTTTTTGAAGAATCTGAATGGCGGCCTGGGTTGCCAACGGGTGGGACGTGGCCGCCATGGCATTTGTGGTGTGGACCGGCGAGCGTCCGGGACGCGATAAATCTCTCAATTTCAACCCCGTTGGAATAGGAATTTTATTGTCGACTGCCCATGGAGGCGCTCACAGGTAGGCCCCATAGCTTCGTCTTATGCGGCATGTTGTCAAGCACCGAACCCTAATTCAATCGGGTCTTTGCCTTCCACCTGCACACGGTTCGCAGCACACACGAAGCTCTAACGACACTGTGTATAGCCGTGAATGGCATTCTTTCATGGTCAGCCGTAGTTATAGCTTCGGAACAGCCAAACGGGAGACACACCATGTCATTACGCTCAACAGCCATCGCCCTGACTTTCCTTGCCGGCAGTGCCTTTCCGGCACTAGCTGGTGAGCAATATGTCGACAGTTCGGGCTATGCGGTATCAGGCTACGATGTCGTTGCCTATTTCGACCTTGAACAGAATCCGGTCGGAACAGCCCAGCCGGCGGCCGTTCGCGGCAATGCCGCCTACACCGTCGACCACAACGGTGCGAAATGGGCGTTTTCCTCGGCCGAAAATCGCGAAAAATTTGCAGCCAACCCGGACAAATACACGCCCCAGTTCGATGGCCACTGTGCCTATGGCGTGGCCCAGGGTGGCAAGGTGCCGGCAAACCCGCATCTGTGGCGCATCGTTGACGGCAAGCTCTATTTGAACATCACCAAGAACGTCGTCGGTTTCTGGGAAGAAGATGTTCCGGGCAACATCGCGACCGCCGGTACAAACTGGACGAAAATCGAACCGGCCAATGCTTCCGATCGTGAAATCCCTCAATATGACGGTGTCATCGGTCCGGTAACGAATTAAACCGCTTCCTCCCTGGAGTGCGATGCCGGCAAGTCATTCAGTCAAATGGCATCGTGCTTCTTGCGCAGGCCCCCGGATCTTCCGGGGGCTTTGCTTTGCGGACACCGTGCCTGCCCGACAGGAATATCCGCGCCTACCAGCTCTCCGCGTAGGGCCGCAGATCCAGTTCGAAGGTCCACGCGTCACGCGTCTGCTGGTGCAGGTTCCAATAGGTTTCGCCAACGGATTCCGGATTCATCAGCGTATCAGGCGGCAGCGCGTCGGGATCGCCGCCCTGCTCTTTCACACGCTCGCGCACAAAGGCCGTATCCACGGCCGCATCAATAACCAGATGGGCAATGTGGATATTTTGCGGACCGAGCTCGCGCGCCATGCTCTGGGCAAGCGCCCGCTGACCCGCCTTGGCGCTCGCAAAGGCTCCATACCCGATCCCTCCGCGCAAGCTCGCCGTTGCACCGGTAAAGAAAATCGAGCCTTTTTGACGCGGCACCATGTGGATTGCCGCCTCCCTGCCGCACAGAAAGCCTGCAAGGCAGGCCATTTCCCAGACCTTGCGGAACACGCGGCTGGTCGTTTCGCGGATGGGAAAGCGCACATTGCCGCCGACATTGCAGATCACCACTTCCAGCGGGCCAACATTTTCCTCAATATCGGCAAAGACCTGCTGCACGTTTTCTTCGTTGCGCGCGTCGAGCGTATAGGCGTGGGCGGTTCCGCCCGCTGCCTCGATTTCGCCAACGAGAGGCGCGAGCTTGTCGCCGTTTCGGCGGCCCACACAAACCGTAAAACCACCTTCGGCAAACCGTTTGGCAATAGCCGAACCGATGTAGTCCCCCGCACCGACCACCAGCGCTACAGGTCGTTTTTCCTTCATTGCTGCCCTCCCGGCCTCGCAGGTAACCGTTCAAATCATTCCCATATGACAGCAAGGAACAGGGTGTGGCAATCGCTCCGATAAGGGACTGCATGCAGCATCGACTTGAGCAGGCCGCTCCGCTCTGGCAGGGTGCGGGTAACGCTTCTTCCCGCCAACCGCAAAGACCTGCCGAGAGCCTTGCCATGAACTTCGAGACCATCAAACTGGACGTCACATCGAACATCGCAACCATCACGCTCAACCGTCCTGACGACGCCAATGCCCTCAATGCGCAGATGGCACAGGAGCTGTTTCACGCATCTGTCTATTGCGCGAACGATGCCGAGATCCGCGCTGTCGTCATTACCGGAACCGGCAGGATGTTCTGTGCCGGCGGGGATCTGAAGGACATGCATGAACAGGGCGAAGACAAACCCGCCCACGTGGTGCGCATGGCAACATACCTCCACGCGGCCATAACACGCTTTGCCCATATGGATGCGCCGGTCGTCATGGCGGTGAACGGCACGGCGGCCGGCGGCGGGTTCTCACTCGCCCTTGCCGGCGACTACGTGCTTGCGGCGCAAGAGGCGAAATTCGTTTCCGCCTACACCGCATCCGGACTGACGCCGGACGGCTCATCGACATTTTATCTTGCCAAGCATGTCGGGCTGCTGCGTGCCAAAGAGCTGCTTTTTACCAACAGGCGTCTTTCCGCCGAAGAGGCCTGTGCCTGGGGGATCGTCAACAAAGTGGTGCCGGCAGCAAGGCTGATGGAGGAGGCCGAGGAACTCGCCGCCAACTTTGCCAGCGGGCCGACAAAGGCCTATGGCGGTCTCAAGCGATTGCTGCTGACTGCCTATTCCGACACAATGGAAACGCAGCTGGAAAAGGAAACGCAAGGAATCTCCGGCATGATGCGCACCCATGACGGCCCGCATGGCCTGGAATCCTTCCTCGACAAAAACCGGCCCCAGTTCAAGGGTCGATAGCGCCTTCATCGGTCGCCCCTGCATTTTGAATCTCCCCTGGTGCGTGTCATAATTCCACTCCCAAAAAAGAACGACGGAGAGGGATACTCAACCACGGGAGGATCAAATGGCAGTTAATGGAAATGGTGGACCCGGTTACGCCTCGCCGCAGGAAGCGATCAAGGCCGAAAGGGAAAAGCTGCTCTACACCGTTGCGCTCTATGTCGGCACCGGAGTGGAAAAACCGGACTACCTGGCAACTGTTGACGTCGACCCCGAAAGCCCAACCTATTCGAGCGTCGTGGCGCGCACGGAAATGCCCCAGATCGGGGATGAACTGCATCACTCTGGATGGAATGCGTGCTCGAGCTGTCACCATGACGGGTCAAAGAGCCGCCGCTTTCTTTTGATGCCGGGCGTGCGCACTTCAAACATCAACGTCATCGACACGCAGGACCCGACAAATCCGAAGCTGCACAAGGTCGTGTCGGGCGACGAAATCAAGGCTAAAACCAACCTTTCCGGGCCTCATACGGTCCATTGTCTCGGCTCCGACATCATCATCTCGATGCTTGGCGATGCCGACGGCAATGCGCCGGGCGGCTTCCTTCATCTGAATGAAAAATTCGAAATCGTCGGCCGGTGGGAAAACGATCACTCCGGCATGAACTACAATTACGATTTCTGGTATCAGCCGCGCCACAACATGATGGTAAGTTCCGAATGGGCTGCGCCCAACACCTTCATGCCGGGCTTCGATCTCGACGACGTGGCGGCCGGAAAATACGGCCAGTCGGTCCATTTCTGGGACTTTGAAGGAAAGCGCATCGCCAAATCGGTCGATCTCGGCGGCGAAGGCATGATCCCGCTGGAAGTACGGGGTCTGCACGATCCGGAATCGAACCATGGCTATTTCGCAGCAACGCTGTCGTCCAATGTCTTCCACTGGTGGAAGGACGATGACGGTGCGTTCCAGCTCGAAAAGGTCATCGACATTCCGACGATTGACGTCGAAGGCTTTCCGGTCCCGATGCCCAGCCTCATCACCGACATCCTGATTTCGATGGATGACAAGTACATCTACTTCGCCAACTGGCTGCATGGCGATCTGCGTCAGTACGACATCACAGACCGGTCCAACCCCAAAATGACGGGACAGGTCTGGCTCGGCGGCATGCTCGGCAGGGCGCCGGAAGTCAACGGCGTCGAGGTGCAGGGCGCGCCGCAAATGATCCAGCTTTCGCTGGACGGCAAACGGCTCTACGTCACCACCTCGCTGTTTTCGTCCTGGGACAACCAGTTCTATCCCGGCATGAAGGAAAAGGGTGCTCAGATGTTCCTGGTCGACTGCGACATCGACAATGGCGGCATGAGCATCAATTCAGATTTCCTCGTCGATTTCGGCAAGGAGCCGAACGGGCCGGCGCGCTGCCATGAAATGCGCTATCCGGGCGGTGACGTCACATCGGATATCTGGATGTGACGGCAACCGGCCTGTCAGCCACCTGCGCGCTGCTGTCATGAGCGGCGCAAGGGTCCACAGGGTTACGGTCGCCAATCGCGGCGGCCGTACGCTGGGCGTAGGCGAAGACGAAACCATCCTCGATGTTTGCGAGGCCAACGGCATGCCGCTGCCTGTCGCCTGCCGTTACGGCGGCTGCATCACCTGCGCCGGAAGGCTTGTTTCGGGCTCGGTGCGGCAACCGAAAGGCACAGCCCTCAACCGCCGGCAGGTCCAGGCGGGCTACATCCTGATGTGCGTTGCCCACCCAAAGGAGGACTGCGTCGTCGAGGTTGGCGTGGAGAGCCATGACGAGCTCTACCAGAACCCCTTTTCTGTAGCACGGCCTCCTCTGGACAAGCCGTAGAATAAGTGCCTTCGGGTTCAGATTAGTGCCGCGGCCATCCTGAAATCACTCCGACCATTTGTTTTTGGAATGAGTGGCCTGTTTCGATTTAAGAAGCCACGTATTTTCACTGCCATTGCAGCGTTCGGAAAGTGGCCCCGAAATGGCACGGCTGGCAAGCAGCTCAGGTGCGTACAAATCGTCGTATAGCTCTCGGATCTCGTGGCTCGGGACTGAAAAGGGCGGACCCTGCATTTGCCTCTGATCATAATCAAAAGCTATGAGAATTTGTGGCGCCCCCTTTGCCAGATCGAAAACATGCCGTGCGTACCTCCCCCGCACGGTATTTGGAAGAGCGACCAGCGCGGCGCGGTCGTAGACCGCATCGATTTTGCCCAGCCTGTCTTTGGATAGTTCGAAAATATCGCCAACAAAAACCTCAATCGCTCCGGACCGGTAGCGCAGATATTGGCCAAAGACGTCAATCTCCGGAACCAGGTTCCGCCGGGCAAATATTTCTTCGACCGCCTGCTTGCTGAACTCCACGCCCACAACGCGGAGCCCTTGGGCGGACAGCCAGTCCAGATCGACCGTCTTTCCGCACAACGGCACAAATATTGTGTCGCCCGCTTGAAGACCGAGGTGGTGAAAATGCATCAACAGCAATTCATTCGGCTGATTTTCGTGAAAGGCAATCTTGTTTTCGCGCCAGCGTAGCTGCCAGAATTCCTCGTCCATTTCAATCTCCGTACCCTTGTTATGTCTCTCGTTTCATCGTTTGATACAACTTCAAGCGAACTTGAGGTCAATAGCTGTGGCGAATATCGATATCCTGGACATTGGCGAGGTCGCGCACCTTACCGGCACGTCGGCGTCAGCATTGCGTTATTATGAAGAACTTGGATTGATCCAATCGATAGGTCGGCGTGGATTGCGGCGCATCTTTGATGGAAACGTAGTCAATCAATTGGCATTGATAGAATTGGGCCGTTCTGCAGGATTCACGCTTCAGGAAATCCTGGAAATGGGAATCGCGAATGACGACTTTGGGGTGGATCGCGACAAGGTCAGCCAGAAGGCGGAGGAGCTTGAAGTTCAAATGAAACGGCTCGCGGATTTGACGGCGCTGCTGCGACACGTCGCGCACTGTCCGGCCGACGACCATTTTTCCTGCGGCAATTTCCAGAAACTGCTGCGCATTGCACGCAAGCGGAAGCGCTTACAACTGACGCGCGGTAATTCATGACGGTAAAACGCGGAGAAAATCAGGTTCGTCCGCAAGCCATTCACTCTTCGAGCAACTCCTGGATCGACCGATCGAGCGCCGCCTCGAAACCCGGATCATTGCCGGGATTTGCGGCGCAGTGCCCCCACGGTGAATCGTAGGGCCGAAACTGTGCCTCAGGAATATGCCGCGCTTCGATGGCGTTGTCTTCCGGCGGGAAATAAAGGTCCTGCGTACACGGCATCAAAATCGTGCGCGCCCTGATCGATCCGAGTGCTTTTTCGATTTCGCCGTCGTAAAGCGGATTGGCGCTGATATCGCCGGCCTGCCAGGTCGCAAGCTTCAGGAGTAGATCATTGGCATCCCAGTTTTCCGCATGGTCGTTTTCCCAGTCCACCAAAAGGTCCTCGACCGTCTCGAAACCGATCTTTTTGTAGAGGCCTTCACGATAAAAGGTCTGGGAAAAGGCCCAGCCCGCATAAACACGCCCGAACGCCTTGAGACCGGCGACGGGTGGCGTCTCATAGTCGCCGCTGTTAAAGGCCGCATCGGCACAGAGCGCCGCCTTCACGCCCTCCAGAAAGACGAAATTGTGCGGCGACGTCTTAGCCGAAGCGCAAAACGGCAATATGGCATCGACCAAGTCCGGGTATTGCGCCGCCCACTGGTAGGCCTGGCACCCGGCCATCGACCAGCCGGTAACAAGCCGGATGCGCGAAACGCCAAGCCGTTCAGTAAAAAGCCGGTACTGGCAATAAATATTGTCCCAGAGCGTGACATGCGGAAAGCGCGGCCCGTTCTGCGGCGCCGGCGCATTGCTCGGCGAGGACGAAATTCCGTTGCCGAACATGTTGATCGACACAATGAAATGACGCGCCGGATCAAGCGCCCTGCCCTGCCCGAAATACCCTTCATTGCGATTGTGCGAACCGGTGTAGAATGTCGGCAAGACCACAACGTTGTCGCCTGCGGAATTAAGCGTTCCATAGGTTTTGTAGGCAAGCTTTGCCGAGCGCAGAACCTCACCGGACAGAAGGCTGACATCACCCAATTCAAAAATGTCGTGGTCCTTCATTAAAGCCTCCCGCGGATGCAGAAACCGAAGTCCATCAGTAGAGCCTCAGATATTCCTGCACTTCCCAGTCGGTGACCGACTGGTGATAGCGTTCCCACTCGTCGCTTTTGTAGGCGAGATAGGAACTGTGCATCACCGGTCCCATCACATGTTTTGCGAGGCTGTCTTCCTTCAGCGCCTCGATCGCCTGCAGCAGGTTGCGCGGCAACCGCCTTATGCCGGCGGCCTTGAACTCTTCCTCGGTCATTGCGTAGAGATCGCGGTCGGTGGGCTCGCCTGGATCGATCTCTTCGCTGATGCCCTTGACCGCAGCCGATAGCGTCATCGCCATCGCCAAGTAGACATTCATGGTCATGTCGGCCGCCCGGTTTTCGATGCAGTGGCGGCTTTGCGGCAGGCGGAATTGCGCCGAACGATTGTTGTGGCCGTAGGTGATGTTGGTCGGTGCCCAAGTCACCGTCCCGCCTTCGAAACCACCGACGCGCGGCACCAGGCCGTTATAGGAATTGACCGTCGGGCAAGTGATGGCGGTGATCGCCTCGGCGTGATGCATCAGCCCGCCGACGGCATAGCGAGAGACCTCGGACCAGCCGCCATCCTCGTCCTTGAACGCGTTGCGGCCCGGTTCGTCGATCCGCTGTAGCGAAAAATTGATATGCGCACCCGAACGCCAGTCGCCCACGGTTGGCTTCGGCATGAAGGTGATGAACATACCGTGTTTTTTGGCAACCTCCTTGAGCAGAATGCGCAGGAAGACCAGCCTGTCGGCCATCTCCAGAAGATCGGTGAAATGGAAATCCAGTTCGAACTGCGAATAGGCGCCTTCCGCGACCACGTCGTGAAGATTCCAGCCGAGCCCCTCCAGAATATCGATCATGTCCTTGAGGAATGGCATGGAATCGATCGAATATTCGACGTCATAGCCGAAAGCCTGCCGGCGCGGCTGCACGCCATCGGCCGGATCGTCATTGATCGCCTTTACGGGCTGGCCGTTCTCGTCATAGCGCATGGCGATGAATTCAGGCTCGACGCCGGCATATCCTTCATAGCCGGCATCGCGCGCCTCCTGCACAGCCCGTTTCAGTGCCTGCCGCGGGCAGACATTGTAGGGCGCGTCCTCCCAGAAGAGATCGGCAAAGATAATCGCCGTCGAGGGATCCCACGGGCAGATATAGACAGCATCGAGATCGGGCACCATGACCTGATCGGAATCGGCCGGCGTCAGTTCAGGAACATAGGAAATCGAATGGACGGCAAACTGCGGCCCTTTGCCGAGGCAGAGTTCCTCGAAATCGCTCATCGGCACCGGTTTGGTCTTCGGAATACCGTGCAGGTCGATCCAGCTCGACATGACATATTTGACGCCGGCTGCTTCGAGTTTCTGGCGAAGTGGCGCGATCTTCGGCCGATTTCGTTCGATCGCATCCTGGAAGCGTTCGTAATAAATCCGGCCAGACATGTCGCGGCTGTTTTCTATTGTGCTGGTCGTTTCCATTTTCATGGCTGTCTCCTCCCGTCATCCGGCACTTTCAGGATCGGTGCCGGGTTCGGCCTGTTCAGGATGCCTTCGGCATATCTTCCGGATCGATCCCCGGCACGAAGGTGATGCCTGCGCGCTGCTTCCAGTCGTGCGGATAGGCGGCGTAGAAGATCACGCATTTCTCGTCGCACTCATAAGCAATGTGATTGTCCTTCGGGATGTAGAGAACATCGCCGGGATTGCAGATGTAGGATTCACCGTCACAGGTCAGGCGAAACGTGCCTTCCATGCAGTAGATGATCTCATCGCAGGTCAGGTCCCAGGGAACCGAAACCTGATTGAGGAAGTTAAGGCCACCACACATTGTGTCGCTGACTTCACTGGTCACGAACGGCTTGATGTAGGTTTGGCCCGGTTCCAGCGTGTGCAGTCGGTTCTCGATGTCGGTGAATTTGTAGAGTTGCGGCTTGTTGCCCATGAAAATCGTTCCTCTAATTGGATTTCAAAATGGATTCGTTGAGCTCGACCTTGTAGCCGTCCGGATCCTCGCAGAAGGCAATGACCCGCGTGCCGTGTTTCATCGGCCCTGCAGGGCGTGTGATGTTCACACCTTCTGCCGCAAGCTCCTCGCAGGCCTTGTAGACGTCAGGCGTCTCGATGCAGATATGGCCCCAGCCATTGCCCTTGTCGTAGGGCTCGGCCTGGTCCCAATTGTGAGTGAGTTCGAGGGTCGGATACTCGGCCTCCGGCCCGTAGCCTATGAACGTGTTGGTGAATTTGCCCTCCGGATAATCCGTACGGCGCAGCACCTGCATGCCCAAAATCCCGCAATAGAATTTCAGCGACGCTTCAAGGTCACGCACACGCAGCATGGTGTGAGCGAGCCGAAATCCCCTTGCCGAAGCCTCTTCGGTCATTGTTGTCTCCTGATTATTGTTCTTGAAAACCGGCAACGTTGCGCACGACGAGCTCCTGAAAGGCGCGCACGCTGTCTTCCCAGTGCGGGGAGAGCAGACCGCCATCGTCCGCCACCGGCGAGGCGCGTCCGAGTTGAAGCCGCTCGCACATTTCGTGGTCTTCCTTGTGGACATCCCACCAGAGCTTCTTCAGCCCTTCGACGTCCGCGTCTGACAGCGTCTGCCCTTCCGTCGTATAGAGAGCGCGCCGCTGCGCGGTTTTCCCGGCACCCAGTGGAATGTTGAGATAAACACCCAACTGGTCGGGGAAATAGCGGCCGAGAATGAAGTTCGGAAACAGCGTCAGATAGCGCGAACTGACACCGAGGCTGCCGCTGGTGCCGATTTCACGCTTCAGGTCCACAGCACTGCCGAGGCATACGCCGTCGACAATCGTGTAATGATCGCCAAGCGGCTGGTCCGTCGTCGTCGAATGCACGAACTGGACGTGATAAGGCTCGATGAAATTCTCCATGATGAACTTCCAGTTCGTGGCAATCTCACCAAAATCGAGCGATGCGACCGGTTCGACCCTGGAAAAATCCATGCCTTCGAGCCGGTTGATTAGCGGCGCGGCATAATCCTCGAACGCGGGCGCGTTGCCCTGGAGATTGACAAAAATCCAGTCGTGCCAGACAGCTATGCGAACCGGCTTCAAACCATTATCAGCCGGATCGAAACCTTCCGGCCGGTTGTCCTTCATGCCGCCGAAATGCGGCGAAGCACGCAGATTGCCGTTAAGATCGTAGGCCCAGGCGTGATAGGGGCAGCGGATCAGCTTGCCGACATTCTTCGGCTCGTCGACAAGGGTCAGGCAACGGTGGCGACAGACATTGTGAAATGCCGCAATCTCGCCCTCGCCGTTGCACACCAGAAGCAGCGGTTTGCCCGCCACGGTGACCGGCACCGCGTCGCCGGCGTTTTTCAGCTCATGGACAAAACCGACGCAGACCCAGTTCTGCGATAGCACCGTATCGCATTCGGCCTGCCAGAATGCGTCATCCGTATAGGCCGAAGCCGGCAGACCGTGCGCCGGTGATCCGGGGTCGGAGAGCCACGATGTCATTAATGCTGCGTCATTCGTCATGAGGGCCCTCCCAATCACGTTTTAAAAGGAACTGGTTCTTGAAGTTCTTGAGGCCGAGCAGAACTTCTGCTTCGGCAATATCCGTCGCGCCGTGGATCTGTGTTTCGAGAAACTCCAGAAAGCTCTCGCGGTCGTCGCTGACGATTTCCACCATCAGGTCATAGCGGCCGGCAACCCACAGCACATAGACAACACGCTGATCGGCGCCGAGACGATCGGCGACCGCTTTTGCCGTCTGTCCCGGAGAAATGCGCAATCCGAGGATCGCATCGGCCTGGTAGCGTGCGGCAACCGGATCGGTGATCGCAACGATCTGCAGCATACCGGCGTCCTTCATGGCATTGACCCTGTTGCGGATCGTGCCTTCCGAAACACCGAGTGCATCGGCAATTTCGGAAAACGGCATGCGGCCGTCCTTTTCCAGCATTGAGACAATTGAACGGTTGAGGTCATTTTCCGGCGATTTGATGCCGTTGGGCTGGCCTTTACGTTCCGCGTCCCTTTGCGTTGCCGCTACATTCATGACTGTCCTCCGCTGCCATGGCGCGCTGAATGGTATTCCGACTTTCGCAGAAATCAACGCAATTTTTTACGATATTGCCAATACTGATACTAAAACAGTCACTATTCAACAGTGTGGATATATTTAAATACGAATTTCGCAATTATGCGGACGAAACGCGGACATGTCCTGCAGGCCGCATGCTCTGCCGCGGGACACTGAAAAGCTCACCGGAATCCAAAGGGATGCGAACCGGCGCAAGGGCAAAGCGAAACCCCAAGATAGCCGGACATCGCATAGCGCGACCGAAAAACACGCCGGCCCAAATCCGGATTCATGAATTTTGGAAATTTATTGCGTTTGCGCCTGTTTCAAGGCACCGATGAGGTCATCGGCCGTCGCGTGGGTCTTCGTGGCATTGCGCTCATGCACAAAACGCCAGACCTCCTGCCCGGACTTTCCATAAACGACGACAGTCGGAATCCGGTCAATATTGCCGAATGCAGCGCGGATTTCCTTCGAGCCTGTAACCAGCGGAAATTGCGGCTGCGTCCTGTCGAGAAAGCGCTCCATGCGCTGCGGATTTTCAACGCCGCCGAAATCCTCGAAGACATTGATGCCGATGATTTGCGCATCGCCGAATTCTTCGCTGGCTGCCAATGTGTTGAGATGACCGAACTCGTCCGTGCAGGGCGGACACCAGGAGGCAAAGAAGGTGACAATGACTGGCTGGCCCTCAAGCGGCACCATGCCCCCGGAACTGCTAAGGGGCGATGCCGCCTCCACAAGCGGACGCAATTGTCGCCAATCTGCATCACTGGCCCGTGCCAGTGGCAAAAGTGCGAAAAATACCGCTATGAGAATGACTGCGCGTGAAATCCGGTTCATGTCGAAACCTAATGCGCGCTATGATCACGGCGCAAATCACAACCCCGTCAACCGGCGCGTGATCGGTGAGTGGAGAAGACGATGAAAATACTGATAATCGGCGCTGCCGGAATGGTCGGACGCAAACTCGTTGACCGCCTGTGTTCCGCCGGTGAACTCAGCGGTAGGCAGATCACATCCATGACGCTGTTCGATTATATTGCACCTGAAAAGCCGGGTGCAGATTTTCCAATATCCACGCATTCAGGTGACCTGTCGGACCCGGCCGAAAGCGAAAAGCTCATGTCGGAAATGCCCGACATCATCTTTCATTTAGCCGCCGTGGTTTCCGGAGAAGCCGAAACGGATTTCGACAAGGGATACCGCGTCAATCTTGATGGCACGCGCTTTCTGTTCGAAGCGATCCGACGGCAGGATTATTTCCCGCGCGTGGTTTTCACTTCTTCGATTGCCGTCTTCGGCGCCCCCTACCCCGAAGCCATTGGCGATGAGTTCCTCAGCGCGCCGCTGTCATCCTACGGCGTTCAAAAGGCCTGCAGCGAATTGCTGCTGATGGACTACACCCGCAAGGGCATTTTCAACGGCATTGCAATCCGCCTGCCGACCATCGTCGTGCGGCCCGGCAAACCCAACAAGGCGGCCTCCGGCTTCTTTTCCAACATCTTGCGCGAACCGCTTGCCGGCAAAGAGGCCGTGCTTCCCGTGTCACGCAATGTCCGGCACTGGATGGCAAGCCCCAAGACCGCGGCGGGCTTTCTCATCCATGCGGCAACAATCGATCTGGAAACGGTCGGTCCGCGCCGCGCACTGACAATGCCGGGCATATCCGTGACCGTCGGCGAGATGATCGAGGCGCTTGCGCGCGTCGCCGGACAGGAGCGGGCCGACCTCATCCGGGAAGAGCCGGATGAACTCATCAACCGGTTGGTGAGCGGGTGGCCGCGCAATTTCAAAGCCGCCCGCGCGCTTGAACTCGGCTTCACCGCGGATGCCTCCATCGACGACATCATACAAACACACATTGATGACGAACTGGGCGGAACGCTGGACTAGAAAGCCTTCATTCAGCCCCAAGCTCGCGCGACCGCGCCGCCGCCCTGGTGACTGCCTTGCGAACAAGCGCGGGAAAGCCGGTTTCATCGTCCATCAGCACGTCGAGCGCGGCTGCGGTCGTGCCGCCCGGTGATGTGACATTGACCCGCAATTGTGCGGGATGGTCGTCAACATGTTCCGCCAGATGACCGGCACCGCCAACGGTTGCCCGCGCCAGCGATAGAGCAAGATCCGGATCAAGACCTTCCGCCTCTCCGGCCGCAGCCAGAACTTCGATGAGATGAAACACGTAAGCAGGCCCCGAACCCGAGACCGCCGTGACGGCATCCATCTGGTCTTCGCTCTGCAACCGGACTGTCTTGCCGACAGCCTGAAGCAGGTTTTCCGAAAGGTCCAGGTCTGCACCCGAGGACACCCCATTGCCGATGAGCGCCGTAATACCGCGCCCGACCGCAGCCGGTGTATTGGGCATGGCGCGCACGATCGGAGCGCGCCCGCTCAAGAGACGCTCAAGCGTCGCGATGGTGGTTCCGGCCGCCACAGAAACGAACATTGTCCCGCCATCGCCGAATGCCGCAATCCGGGGCGCTGCATCGCCCATCATTTGCGGCTTGACCGCAAGCACACATACTTTTGGCCGCCCCGGCTCATCCGGGTTCAGGCTTAAACCGTCGGCTTCAAGCGACAGAAGCCAGTCAGACGGGTATGGATCGATTATTGTCACCGCATCCGCTCGAACACCGGCATCGAACCAGCCGCGCAGCATGGCCGATCCCATCTTGCCGCAGCCAAGCAGAAGCAATCCACCGTCGTTAACGGCAATAATATGGTCAGCCATTGCTCTACCTTTGTCCAACAAGTTCCAGCGTTGGATCGTCCAGCCGCAGTTCGAACCGGTCCGGCACCAGCCCCTGATGGAACCAGCGCACGAAGCTGTAGATCGAAAAGACCGGCAGGCCCGTCATTTTGCGGATGTCACTGGCATAGGGTGTCATGTTGGTGCATTCGAGCACGATGGCGCCGATATCATCGTAATTTGTGACAAGCTCCCGGGCAGCATCGAGAAGATCGAGCCGGCAGGCGGCAAAGTCGATGCTTGGCTGGTCGTCCAATATACCATGGGTAAAGGCGCGGCCCTTGTCGGTTCCGACAATGGGCGTATCGAGCGGCGCATTGGCGGCCTTCAGATGGGCTTCGGCCAAATTGGTGCTGGAAATCGTAATGACACCAACTCGCTTGCCGCGCGGCAGCATCTGCTGGACCAGCGGGATCTGCATGAGCGACGAAGTGGCAACCGGCACCGGTACGGCCTCCGACACCTTGTCCTGTATCAGCGCAAGAAAACCGCAATTGGTTGTCAGGCCATCACAACCGGAAGCGACAAGATCCTTCGCGGCGGCAATGAAATCATCAACAAGTTCAAGCGGGTTGTTGCGCACGACTTTGTTCGGGGTCGCGCCACGCACGATCCGGTACTGCACCGGAAATGGCCAGGTATAGGCATTGGCGATATCGCCATGGATACGCGGAAACCGGGTTTCCAGCATCATAATGCCGACATTGGCGCCAAAAACCGTTTTTCCACCGTACTCGACGGACATGCAATTTCTCCTTGGAAGGCTCGCGGACTATTCCGCGGGAACATAAAGCTGGGAATAGGCGATACGGACGGCTTCAGTCGCCTCCTCACGCCTGCGTTCAATGTGGTTGCGCATGGCCGCCACGGCGGCCTCCTCGTCACGCGCCACCAGCGCGTTCAGGATGATCCTGTGCGCGGATAGTTTAGCGCCCTTGTTCTTGGCAATCTGTTTCTTGGCGAGGAGCATTTTCAGATCGACGAGCCGGACGTATCGGATGCGGTCATTGATATTGCGCAGCATGCGCAAAAGTTCTGAGTTCCCGGAAAGCTGCACAAGACGGATGTGAAAATCCTCGTCCATCTCAAGCACTTCCACTGTGGAATTGCTGGTCTCGTAGTGCGGTTCGGTTTCATCGAGATAGTCAACCACCGCGTTGATTTCATCATCCGCAGCCCTGGCGACAGAGCGGCGCAAAGCTTCGCACTCTATGGCCTGCCGCGCCTCGTAGAGATCGACGATGCGCTCCGGGCTGAGCGAGCGGCAGAAAAAACCGCGACCGTTCTGAAAAGTCAGGAACCCTTCGGCGACAAGACGGTTCAGCGCCTCGCGCAACGGTGTCCGGCTGGCTCCCAGATTTGTGGAAAGGGCGCTCTCGTTGATCCGCTCATCCGGCTTGAATTCAAAGTTGGCAGCCATCTGCCGCAACCGGTCATAGACCCGGTCTACGCTGCTGCTGGCTTTGGTCATTACACGCACCTCGTCATTGCCCCTCACAGGACTTTTTCCCGAGATTGCACATTTTTCCGGCGACTGCAATTTTTTTGTCTTCACATCTGCATTTTTTGCTGTATACAATTCTGTATGACCGACTGTGCGCGAATTCGCGAATGCCTCGGCTTGCAGATATTTTGAAGGAAAATGTAGCGTGACGAACACCCTGAACGGCGCGGAAGCGATGGTACGGATGCTGGAGGCGCACGGCGTCCAGCACATATTCGGCCTCTGCGGCGACACCACCCTGCCCTTTTACGATGCCATGTACCGGCTGAACCACGGCATCAACCATGTCCTGACCCGCGACGAGCGTTCCGCCACCTATATGGCCGACGCCTATTCCAGGGTGACCGGCCGCGCCGGCGTATGCGAAGGCCCCTCCGGTGGCGGCGCCACCTACATCATTCCCGGTCTTATCGAAGCCAGCGAATCCTCTTATGCCGTCCTAGGCATAACAACGGACATCTCCGTTGCCTCCTACGGCAAATACCCGCTGACCGAGCTTGACCAGGAAGCGCTGATGCGCCCGCTGACCAAGTGGAACACGGTCATCAAACGGGCCAATCACATTCCCCGCATGGTGCGCATGGCGTTCCGCGCAATGACCACCGGCCGCTCCGGTTCCGCGCATCTCGGCCTGCCCTACGACATCCAGTATGACGCGGTGGATTCCGACGATATCTGGGCGGACGCCAATCAACGGCAGTACCCTGCCTACCGGACAGGCCCTGAAACGGGCTCCATAGAGGCCGCGGTTGACGCAATCCTGTCAGCCAAAAACCCGCTGATCGTCTGCGGCGGCGGTGTGGTCATCGCCGGTGCGATGGATCAACTTGACCGGCTGGCGACACGGCTCGACATACCGGTAGCGACATCCATTTCCGGACAGGGCTCGCTTGCGGATACCCACCCCAACTGCCTCGGCGTCGTCGGCTCCAATGGCGGCACCGACGAGACCTGGGAACTGATGGAAGCCGCTGACCTTGTCGTCTTCATGGGTTGCCGCGCTGGCTCGACCACCACCTCTCGGTGGGAGGCGCCCGGACCCGGAGCACGCATTGTGCATTTCGACAATGATCCGATGGTGATCGGCGCCAACTATCCGACCGAGGTCGGTGTCGTCGGCGACCTGCTTTTATCGCTTACTGAAGTCAACAATGTGCTCGACAGGCGCAATCAGGGCGGTGAGACATTCGGCGGTGCGGAAGCGGTCGCCGACATCAAGCGCCGCAAGTTTGAGATCTTCGACAATATCGCCCGAAGCGGCGACCGGCCGATGCGCCCTGAGCGTGTCATCGACGCAATGATGAAAGTGCTGCCGCCGGACGCGACGGTGCTTTCCGATCCGGGAACAAGCTGCCCCTACTATTCGGCCTACTATCAGCAGCCCAAGGCCGGCCGCTATTTCATCACCAACAGGGCGCACGGTGCATTGGGCTATTCACTGTCTGCTGCACTCGGCGCCTGGTATGGACGTCCGACCAGCAAGGTCGTGGCGATGATGGGCGACGGATCCTTCGGCTTTACCTGCGGCGAACTGGAAACCGTCTGCCGCTCGCGCGCACCGATTACCTATATCGTCTTTTCCAACTCGAACTTCGGTTGGATCAAGGCAAGTCAGCACGCTGATACCGATGCCCGCTACTATAATGTCGACTTCAACAGAACCGACCAGGCTGCGGTTGCCGCGGCCTATGGCGTTAAATCCTGGCGTGTCGAAAATCCGGATGATCTCGAACGTGTGCTCAAGGAAGCCATCGAGCATGACGGCCCGACCCTGGTCGACGTCATTTGCCAGCCGCTCGAAGAAGCAAACGCGCCTGTGCGGCGCTGGATGGGCTGACGATGAACGCACCCGGCCATATGGATGTGTTTCACGCGCGCAGTGCGCAAGGGCCGACTGTTGCCCGGCGCCTAGCCGGGCGGCGAAACCTCATAGGGCCGAAGCTCAACCAGCAGCAGCTCCAGAAACTGTCTGCCCAGCACCGACAGCGGCCGGGCCCGGGATGTGATAACAGCCATATCCATCATGATCGCCGGCCTGAACGGGCGTGTGACAACCCCGCCCCCGAAATCGAATTGCAGCGAAAACGGGTCGAGGATCGCCACGCCCATCCCTTCCTGCACAAAACTGAGAATGTTCTTGAACAGGTGGGTGTGAACCCGGGGGCGCCACGGCACACCGGCATTGTGGAACGCTTCCCGGGTGCGCCTATGGGTCATATGGTCCGGCCCCATGACGATGAACGGTTCGCCTTCCAGCAATTGCGGGATCAGCACATCGTGGCGCGCAAGCGGACTGCCCTCGGGTATGGCGAGCAGCGTCTCGACATGAACCGCGTGACGGTCAAGGGCATCGTAGATCAGCGGCATCTCGCACACGCCAATCTCGAAAAGCCCCGACAGGACCCATTCCTGGATCTTCGACGAATATTGCGACTGGAACGATATCGACATGTCGGGCCGCTCCTGCGCGAAACGTGCAATGAGCTTCGGCATAAAACCAAAGGACAGCGCATGCTGGGACGCCACCTGCAACTGGCCGGCCTGCGTGTTCTGCAGATCCAGCACCGCCTGGGCGACGTGATCCAACCCGCGCACCACCGTATCCACCTCCTGAAACAGAACACCGGCCTCGGGCGTCGGCAGCAGCCGGCCCTTCGAGCGTTCAAACAATTTCAGCCGAGTCTGCCGCTCCAACTGGTAGAGCAGATTGGAGATGCCCGGTTGAGAAATACCGAGCTGTTCGGCCGCTCCGGTGACGGTGCCGGTTTCGACAATGGCGTGAAAAGCCTGCAGCTGGCGAAAGCGAAGAGACATGCCAAAGCATATCACTTGAAGTTATGGAATGTACATATCTTTGTATTTGAAATGATGGTTTCAGGCTGGCAATCTGTGCTCCGGATGAGGAGACAGCATGCCTGACAAGCACGACAAGAAACACATCGTTGTCATCGGTGCCGGCATTGTCGGCGTATCGACGGCAATCTGGCTGCGGCGCGCCGGCTGCGAGGTTACGCTGATCGACCGTTCCAAGCCCGGTCTCGGCACGTCCTTCGGCAATGCCGGCGTTTTGGCTTCCTGCTCGGTCGTTCCCGTCACGACGCCGGGTCTGATGTTCAAGGGGCCGAAATTTCTGCTTGACCCGAACTTTCCGCTGTTCCTGCGCTGGTCCTATCTTCCCAAGCTCGCACCATGGCTTCTGCGCTATCTCAGCCACGCCACGGACAAGGACACGCGCCGGATCGCGGATGGGCTGACACCGATTGTGTCCGACAGCATCGAACAACACAGATCGCTTGTCGAAGACGGCCCTGCAGCCCGCTACGTGAAAACATCGGACTACAGCTTCGCCTACACGGACAGGGCGGCTTTCGAGGATGACGCCTATGTCTGGGAATTGCGCAAGGTCGCCGGGTTCGAACCCGAACTGATCGAAGGCGAAGCCGTCAGGGAAAAGGAACCGGCATTTGGACCGGCAGTCGGGCTGCTTGCCGTTATGCGCGACCACGGATACGTAACCAATCCGGGCGGCTACGTCGCTGCGCTTGCCGAAACGCTCGAGGGCATGGGCGGCAAACTGGTGACCGCCGAGGTGACCGACTTCGAGCTGACCGGCGGCGAAATCAGCGCCGTGCTGACGAATAACGGGCGGTTCGAATGCGACAAGGCCGTACTCAGCACCGGTGTCTGGTCCAAGGAACTTGCCGGGAAACTGGGACTGAAAGTGCCGCTGGAATCAGAACGCGGCTATCATATCGTCTTCAAGAACCCTTCCTTTAATCTGAAGGCTCCGGTCATGGTCGCTGCCGGAAAGTTCGTCGCGACACCCATGGATATGGGCCTTCGATGTGCCGGTGTGGTGGAGTTCGGCGGAATTGAAGCCGGACCGTCCAAGGCGCCGGTCAAGCTGTTGAAGAAAAAGGTCAAAGAGACATTTCCCGATCTGACCTACGCCAGCGAAGAAGAGTGGCTCGGTCACCGTCCGGCACCGTCGGACAGCCTGCCCCTCATCGGCGAGATAAAAAATACCGGCGTGTTTTCTGCCTTCGGGCACCATCATATTGGGCTGACGGGTGGGCCCAAGACAGGCCGGCTGATCGCCGGACTCATCAATGGAGAAAGGCCGAATCTCGACCTCTCCGCTTATGACCCGAACAGGTTTTAACAACCACCAAATGCTTCAAACCGGGAGGACCAAATGAAAGCATCAATCGCAAAACACACAGCCACGCTGATGATAACGGCGTCACTGGCAGTCAGTGCCAGCGCCGCCTTTGCTGAGAAGTGGGATATGCCTTTGGCCTATTCTGCGACGAACTTCCACTCGGCGACGGCGGCCGAGTTTGCCAAATGCATCACCACCGGCACCGGTGGCG
>NZ_JBFRBB010000005.1:0-569815 GCF_040932035.1 Hoeflea sp. TYP-13 | reverse complement strand
AAGGGCGAACTGCAGGAGATCGGCGCCACCATGGCGGCCGAGTGGCTGGCCAACTCAGGCGATGACGGCAAGGCCATCATCGATGCATACAAGGCAATGGAATAGAGCCTGAAGGGAGGCGTTCAGCGCCTCCCTTTCAATTGTGACCCTGCCGCACTGATCTTTTTGTCATTCGGAGCATGACAAATCACCACATCAGCGATATTGCGGAAGCTGCATATCCATTTTTCTGATCACGGGCTGACGGTTTTCGTGCTCATTCGCATCCCCGATATCACGACCTGACAGCGGGAAAACAAGTGTCCGGGTTCCGGCGGGTAGTTTCTTGAACGCATTTGACATAGCACAGACCCTTTCACCCTGGACGATCGCCTTTGCGGCCCTTGTTATCGTGACGGGTTCCATCGTGCAGTCGGGGCTCGGCATGGGTTTCGGTCTCATGGTCGCGCCGTTGCTGGCGTTGATCGATCCGGTTCTTGTCCCGGCGCCAACACTGTTTCTCGGCATGTTTACAGCGACCTGGGGCGCCTGGGCCGACCGCGGTATCATCCGGTGGGGCGAGGTGGCGACCGCATCGGCCGGCCGCTTTGCGGGCGTTGCGGCCGGTCTTTTGCTGCTGTTTTGGATATCGGGCGCCGCTGGGTTCAGCCTGTTGTTCGGCATTATGGTGCTGGTGGCGGTGCTGTTGTCGGTTGCAGGCCGCGCGCTGCCGTTTAACCGGCTGTCGCTTTTGTCGATGGGCGCCATATCGGGTGTCATGGGCACGATCACGTCCGTCGGAGCGCCACCTCTTGCGTTGATTTACCACGGCAGGAGCCCGGCCGCATCGCGTGCGACACTGGCAGCGTTCTTTGCGGTGGGATGCGCAGGCTCGCTGGCCGGTCTTTATGCAAGCGGGCTTGCCGGCGAACGCGACATCTATATTGCGCTCGCCATGGCGCCGCCCATGGTCTTCGGCCTATGGCTGGCGCATCGCTTCCGGCTCGGATTTGCCAGGTGGTACCGGCCATGGCTGCTCGCCGTGTCAGGCGCGGCGGGCCTGCTCCTGATCGTCCGGGGGCTGTCGTGATGCGGATCCTGCTCCTGCCGTTTCAACTTGCAGCAACCCATGGCCGCTGGCTGCTCGTCGCGGGATTGTGCGCGGCGGTGGCATTTCCAGAGCTTGCGGCCCTGATGCAGGATCATCTGCCCGCAGCGGTCGCGTTGTTGCTGTTTTTTTCGGCGCTGCGTGTCGGGCCCCGGCAAGCCATCGGCGCGACGCGTGACCTTGGACATTCGCTTTATCTGGTGGGTGCTCTTCAGCTCGTTTGCCCGGTGGTTTTTGCCGGCATCCTGATCGCGACCGGGTGGAACAGTCCCTTGGCCCTGGGCCTGGCGCTGATGCTCACGGCTTCTCCCATTTCGGGAAGCCCAAGCCTGACGTTCCTGCTCGGCAAGGATGCTGCGCCGGCGCTGCGTTTGTTGATCGCGGGCACCGCATTGCTGCCGCTGACGACCATTCCGGTTTTCTGGCTGCTGCCTGAGCTCGTTGCCGGAGAAGGCGTGTTCGGCGCTGCCCTGCGTCTGCTTCTTCTCATCGGTATCGCGACATCGATCGCTTTTTTCATTCGCGGAGTATTGCTGAAGAACCCGGGACCGGCGAGTCTGAGTGCTATCGAAGGCATGGCGGCACTGACGATGGCGATCATGGTGGTCGGGCTGATGGCCGCCATCCGGCCGGCGATCACGCAAAATCCCGGTGGCCTTCTGTTCAACCTCTTCATTGCCTTCGCTGCCAATTTCGGCCTTCAGATCGGTTCGTACCTGTTGTTGAAACGGAAGCTGCCGCAGCAAAGCGCCGGAATAGCCGTTTCGGCCGGAAACCGAAACATTGCTCTGTTTCTGGCTGCTCTGCCTGTTGGTGTCATGGAGCCCATGCTGTTGTTTATCGGCTGCTATCAGGTGCCAATGTATCTGACGCCGATCCTGCTGCGCCGATTTTACCGTTCCTGATGGCAATACGGTTCGGTTGTGCGACGCAATGCGTCGCATGTGTGTTCCCTTTTTTTCGTCCGATCGGGTAAATTCTCAGGTGTGAAGGTTCTTTGCCGCGATTCGCGTGATGCAACGCATGTGGCGGAGCCAAGAGGGAAGTCGGTGCAATTCCGGCGCTGCCCCCGCAACTGTAAGCGGTGAGTCTCTCCCGATCGCCACTGGTTCAAGAACCGGGAAGGCGGGAGCTGAAGATGAAGACCCGCGAGCCAGGAGACCTGCCTTCACAAGCAACTGCAACCCGGGCGGGGTGCCCCGGAAGAGCGGCGGCGTCGGCTAAGGCCGGCGAACCTGCACTTTCTTTGCCCCGTCTCTGCCTTTGAAGGAGAGACATATGCAAATTACGACCATATATGACCGACACCTTCCCATGCCATTTTGCGCAACAATGGGAGGCTGACTCATGCGTCCTATGCAAGACAGCAGCGACCTCGGCAGGCTGGTGCGCCGGATAGGAAAGCCGGACCGCGCCAATGTTGTCGCGATACGGAAGGACCGCAGCTTTGAACCGCTGTCGGCGGAAGAGGCGCTTGTGTGCTGGATGCTTGATCTGCCGGACGATGCGGCAATACCGAAAGCGGCGCGCCATGCCCTCAGATATGCCGACGCAGGAAGTGCCAACAGCCCGGAAGTCGAGCGTTTCTGCGGTTATCTGCGTCAGGCCATGACCGCTGCAGGCAACAGTCCGCGGCTAAGGCGGGGCGGCAGGCGCAGCCGGCGTTCCTGACCGATCCGTACTTAAATACCGATCGTTTCTTTAAGCATCCCGGCTCTATTGCTCGCCGAGTTTCATATCCGGGCTGTAGGTCTTGCCTGACACATGCTTGATAACGGCCTGGGCGCACTGCATCGCCCCGGTCTCGTTGTTGTAGCCGTATGCCGGGTCGCCGTGCAACTCCCAGCCATCGTGGAGCGCTTCGCTGACCTTGTGGCAAAAGCTTGAATCATCGGGGCCCGTCAGCAGCCTGTACAATTTCATCGCGCAACTCCGTCCTGTTTCGGGTTCTGCTGCAATGCAGCCTTCTTCAAGAGCTTTTCGGCCTGCTCCAGGTGCAGCCGCTCAACCATTTTCCCGTCTATCTGTATCACACCCTTGCCCGCGTTCTCGGCTTTGGAAAACGCTGCGACGATCGAATGCGCCACGGTTATTGCGTCGGCGTCCGCTCCGAAGACGTCATTCGCGGCCTCGATCTGCGCCGGGTGGATAAGGGTCTTGCCGTCAAAACCCATCAGGCGCCCGGTCTCGCATTCGGAGCGAAAGCCGTCTGGATCGCGAAAATTGTTATAAACGCCGTCGAGGGCATCCAGACCCGCTGCCCGCGCCGCCAGGATGATCTGCATCAGCCAGGGCTGCATGAACGAGCGCCCGTCCGGAAGTACAACGCCGGTGTCCTTGGCAAGATCATTGGTGCCTGCCACCAGGCAGTCCAGCCTTCCTTGGGACCGGTTGCCCGTATCGGCAATGGAAACCGCATTCGAAATGCCCCGCGGCGTTTCCACCATTGCCCACAGCCGGATCTCCTCTTCAGGATCGAGATCCGAAAGGATCGCCTCGGCTTCGAGTATATCACCGGCCCGCTCGGCCTTCGGCAGCAGGATTGCATCCGGAAGGCAGGCACAGGCTGCTTCCAGATCATCGCCACCCCATTCGCTGGCAAGTGCGTTGATGCGAATGACGTATTCTTTGTCCGCGCTACGTATTTCGGAAAGCCAGTTCTTCAAAGTGCCGCGCGCCCGTGCCTTGTCGTCGGGACCGACTGCGTCCTCGAGGTCAATAATCACCGCATCGCAGGCAAGACCGGCGGCTTTTTCCATGGCCCGGCTGTTGTTGGCCGGAACGTAAAGGACCGAACGGCGGGCGCGGACCGGACGGGAAAGTCCGGCAGTGCTGTCATTTGGCTGTGTCATCGTGTCTATTTGCCTGCGAAAACCATGATGCGCAAGACACCGAAACAGCGGCTTCGAATTTCGGGGATTTTCAGGCCCACGGGTCAACATGTCCGATTTGTAAGGTTCGGGCGGTTGAAAAAGGCAGGCGCAATGACCAATTGAATTACAAGGCCCGATCCCCATCGGGTGCTTGATATGGCCGGCTGTTACCCGGTCGATGGAAAAGGTTTGAAAGCGGGGGGTTAGGTTATGGAAAATCTTCGCGCAATTATCGTCGGTATCATCGGGTTGGCAATTGCCGCCCTGATGATCGTCGTCATGGCCACTGTCGGGCTTGCTGTCGTTGGCTTTGCCGTCGTTGCCGGCGCCATCGGTCTGATCGCCGTAAAACTCGGTTATCGTCCGAAGGTCCACACCGAACACAAACGCCGCGGACCGCGCGTATGGAATGACGGTCACGGCACCATCATCGATATGTAGTTTCGAAATTCGCCCTGGGCCGTTTCGATCAAATCACTCAATTTGATCATGAAACGGTCCAAAGCACTTCTTTTTCCGCGTCAGCTTTGATAAACGCTTGGCAAAAGACATATTGCCAGCCGCCGGCCGGCCTCCGAACGAGAGGACCTGGCTATGCTGGCGTTGGAAGTTGAGGTTCTCGTGATGAAGAAATTTTCCAGACTCAGCGGCGTTGCGGCGCCCCTGCCGATCGTCAATGTCGACACGGACATGATCATCCCGAAGGACTATCTGAAAACCATCAAGCGTACCGGCCTGGGCAAAGGGCTTTTTGCCGAAATGCGTTTCAAGGACGATGGTTCGAAGAATGAGGATTTTGTCCTCAACAAACCCGCCTATGAAAACGCCCAGATACTGGTTGCGGGTGACAATTTCGGTTGCGGCTCCTCACGCGAGCACGCGCCCTGGGCACTGATGGATTACGGCATTCGCTGCGTCATCTCCACCAGCTTTGCCGATATCTTCTACAACAACAGCTTCAAGAACGGCCTGCTGCCGATTGTCGTCAGCCAGGAAGAGCTCGATCTGCTGATGGACGACGCCTCGCGCGGCGCCAACGCTACTATTACCGTCGATCTGGTGACCCAGGAGATCCACGGGCCGGACGGCGGCGTCATCAAGTTCGATATTGATCCTTTCAAGAAGCACTGTCTGTTGAACGGTCTCGATGATATCGGCCTGACGATGGAGAAGGATCATCATATCGATCGCCACGAAGGCCATATTTCCAACCATCGCCCGTGGCATTGACATTATCTCGCTCTAAATTCGGAGAGCCGATATGCGCAAACTGATTTCGACCGGTTCGCCTTTTGAAGAGGCTGCCGGCTATTCCCGGGCGGTCGTTCAGGGTGATTTCTGCTTCGTGGCCGGTACGACAGGCTACGACTATGAATCGATGCAGATGCCGAAGAGGGTCGAAGAGCAGACCCAGAACGCCCTGCTGACCATCGAAAGAACTTTGACGGAGGCCGGATTCAAGCTCTCCGATATTGTCAGGGTCCAGTATTACATTACCGATGCCTCGGATGCCGGGCGTGTGTTTCCCATCGTGGGCGAGTTTTTCGCCGATATCAGGCCTGCCGCCACCATGCTGGTCACGGGTCTGATCCGTCCGGAAATGCGCGTCGAAATCGAGGCGACGGCTTATCGGCCGTCCTGACGTATCCGGTCGGGGCCGGCTTTCAAAAAACAAAGACAAAGGACAGATAATGGCAACGCGCAAACTTCTCCTGCTTCCCGGTGACGGGATCGGTCCGGAGGCGATGAATGAGGTCAGAAAGCTGATTGCCTTCATGAATGAAGGGCTTCAGGCCGGGTTCGAGATCGAGGAAGGCCTCGTGGGCGGCTCGGCCTTTGATGTGCACGGCCTGTCTATTTCCGAAGACGATATGAAGCTGGCGCTTGCAGCCGATGCCGTTCTCTTCGGCGCGGTCGGTGGCCCGAAATGGGACGATGTGCCCTATGAAGTGCGGCCTGAAGCCGGACTGCTGCGCCTGCGCAAGGATATGGAGCTGTTTGCCAATCTGCGCCCCGCCATCTGCTATCCGGCTCTTGCCGATTCCTCTTCGCTGAAAAAGGATGTTGTCGAGGGCCTTGATATCCTGATCGTGCGCGAACTGACTGGCGGCGTCTATTTCGGAGAGCCAAAGGAGATCATCGATCTCGGCAATGGCCAGAAGCGCGGCATTGACACGCAGATTTACGACACGTATGAAATCGAGCGCATTTCCGGTGTGGCTTTCGAACTTGCAAGGACGCGTGGCAACAAGGTCACGTCCATGGAAAAGCGCAATGTGATGAAATCAGGTGTTTTGTGGAACGAGGTCGTTACCGCAACTCATCAGGCGAAATACCAGGACGTGGAACTGGAACACATGCTGGCCGATGCCGGCGGCATGCAGCTGGTGCGCTGGCCGAAGCAGTTCGACGTCATTGTCTGCGACAATTTGTTTGGCGACATGCTTTCCGACGTTGCCGCCATGCTGACCGGATCTCTGGGTATGCTGCCGTCCGCCTCGCTCGGCGCGCCCGATGAAAAGACCGGCGTGCGCAAGGCTTTGTACGAACCCGTTCACGGGTCGGCCCCGGACATTGCCGGCAAGGGCCTTGCCAATCCGATCGCAAAGATCGCGTCTTTTGCCATGTGCCTGCGCTATTCCTTCAACATGGTCGAAGAAGCCGATTTGCTTGAAAAAGCCATCGCCAATGTTCTTGACAGCGGCCTTCGCACCGCCGATATCGCCTCGCCACACCTGCCGACGGTCAACACGTCGGAAATGGGCGATGCGGTGCTGGAACAATTCAAGAAACTGACCGCCTGATGTAGTGTGCCCGGTCGCGCGATAGCGCGGTGCTGATGCCGCCTGCAATAAACGACGGACGATGTGATGGACGCTCAAAATGCAGACAGCGGGACAAATGGCATCCAGCGCGCCGGGCGCCAGTTGTCTCAGCGGATCCGGTCCAACGTAACCGCAAATCGCGCGCTGATGAAAAGGCGGCGCAAAAACCGCAATTTATCCATCCGTGTGCACGGATTTCGCTATTTCTTCCTTGTCGCCATGACGGTCTTTTTGGCCGCGGTCGTTCTCGACAACCCGGTCGGGGCCTATCGTGGCAAGTGGCCGCCCGAGATCCTATGGTGGGCGTCGGAGCTGACCGATATTGCGAAATCCGGCTGGATACTCGTTCCCACCGGGCTCCTCGTCCTTATCGGGTTCGGGCTGGACTGGAGCCGCTTTAGAGCCCGCACCCAACTGACGCTTGCAAAATGGGTCTCGGCGAGCGGATATATCTTTCTTTCCGTCGGCCTGTCCGGCCTGATCGTCGCAATCCTCAAACGCTTGATCGGCAGGGCACGTCCGGTGCATTTCGAAGAGCTGGGCGCGTTTGATTTCCAGCCGTTTTCAAATGCCAGCTTTGCCAGCTTTCCTTCGGGGCACTCGACCACATCGGGCGCGATGTTCGCAGCCATTGCGATCTTCTTTCCGCGGATGCGCTTCGTGGCGCTTGTGCTGGCCATATGGCTCGGTTTCAGCCGTGTGCTGGTGGGCGCGCATTTTCCAAGCGATGTCATTGCGGGGGTGGCCTTCGGTGCCTGGTATTCCTATTTCACAGCCCTTTTCTTTGCCCGTTACGGAATATTGTTCACCACAGACGAAAATGGCTGGCCGGTGCGCCGCCGTGGCTACGAACTGACGAGATTCTGGGTGCGGGGCTGATCGACCACCGCCTTTCCGCAACCGGGCCCGCTGGAACGGCCCCTGTCACGCAATTGGTCCTGGCGGCTGTCTTTATGCGCGGCAGAGATTGACTCCTCGTGCTGGCGATGTAAAACCCGCAGCGAAACAGGAACGGACCATGCACACCGCATATCTGCCATTGATGGTGAAGTCTTTTCCGGCGATCGACGCCGGAAACGGTATCGCATGCGCGCGTCCTGTCACAACCACGGCCAAGAAAACGACCAAAACGGTCTGACGTCTCTGGCTTGTCCGCGCTCTTCCCGGTCCAGCCGGGGAAGGGACCCGCTGCCGGCCGGCGGGTTGCGAACAGGAAGAGGGACAGGAGAATTTTCAAATGGGATTTAGAGTCGCTATTGCTGGCGCCACCGGAAATGTGGGCCGGGAAATGCTTGATATTTTGTCGGAGCGGAACTTTCCGGTCGACGAGGTCATTGCGCTTGCCTCCAGCAGGTCGGTCGGCAAGGAGGTCTCGTTCGGCGACAAGACGCTGACGGTCAAGAACCTGGAAACCCATGATTTTTCCACGACCGATCTCTGCCTGATGTCCGCCGGCGGCTCGATATCGCAGAAATGGTCACCAAAGATCGGCGAGCAGGGCTGCGTCGTCATCGATAATTCCTCTGCCTGGCGTTATCATGCGGACGTTCCGCTGATCGTGCCGGAGGTCAATGCGGACGCAATCACCGATTTTTCCAAGAAGAACATCATCGCCAATCCGAACTGTTCGACGGCTCAGCTTGTGGTAGCGCTCAAGCCGCTGCATGACGCGGCCGGCATCAAGCGGATCGTCGTTTCGACCTATCAGTCGGTATCGGGCAGCGGCAAGGACGGTATGGACGAACTGTTCAACCAGACGCGCGCGGTTTTCGTCTCCGATCCGATTGAAAAGAACGTCTTTACCAAACGCATCGCCTTCAACGTCATTCCGCATATCGATGTTTTCATGGAAGACGGATACACCAAGGAAGAGTGGAAGGTTCTGGCCGAAACGAAGAAGATGCTGGATCCGAAGATCAAGGTCACCTGCACGGCTGTGCGCGTGCCGGTCTTCATCGGTCACTCCGAGGCCGTCAATATCGAGTTCGAGCGCGAAATCACCGCCGATCAGGCGCGCGATATACTGCGCGATGCTCCCGGTTGCCTCGTCATCGACAAAACCGAGGATGGCGGCTATGTCACGCCACATGAATGCGCCGGCGAGGACGCGACCTATATTTCGCGTATCCGCGAAGACGCAACGGTTGAAAACGGTCTCAATATGTGGGTGGTTTCCGACAATTTGAGAAAGGGCGCGGCGCTCAATACGATCCAGATCGCGGAATTGCTGGTTGCACGCGGATTGATCAAGGCGAAGAGCCAGGCTGCCTGATTGGAGCGTTAAAAAAGAAAATCGAGAAACGGGCCGGTTTGCCGGCCCGTTTTGCTTTTCGGCGTTCAAGCGATTGCGGATGACGGATTTGTGAATCGCGATGCCTTGTCCGCATCAGGCATGTTGCTGATCATGGCCGCATGATTCGGCTCTTTGCACGCATTCTCACATCGCTCCTAGCTATCCCGGTCTGGGTTCTTATATGGATGTTCGTGTTCCTGATCCCGGCCAATCTTTCAGGCTTTTTCATGCTGGATACCGTCAGCGGCAAATGGATTGCCGTGCTTGGCGGCGGTGCACTTGTCATCAATACCGTGTTGGTTCTGCTCAATGCGGGTTTTTCCAGGGTTCTGGCGATCCCGCATCTGATATTCTGGCTGCCACTGGAACTGGTGCTGATTGGCCGCTATTTCGCAGCCGATATGGGCGAGGGGGAAACCCGGCTCACGCTTGTTGTACTTATCATCAATGGGATCTCGCTCGGCTTTGATTTTGTCGATACGCGGCGCTGGTTCAAAGGCGAGCGCGATGTCATCGGCTTTGAAGGGGAACAGGTCCCCATGTGATTTGTCGCGAATATATTATCTATCTTTGCCTGAAATCGCGCGGTGATTGCCGGCAACAAGTTTAAACCGGACAATAGATGCTCTAAGCTGTATAAATCAGTGTCGGGATCAATATAAGGTCCGGTGGTATTGTGTATCGATTTGGATCAGGGGGCACAGTGGTGAACTGGAGATTTCGAAATACCGTTTGCGGTCTGGGTGTGGGGCTGGTTGTATTGGCGTTGAGCGCACCTGCAGCACATGCCGCCAAATGCGGCAACAACGCCGCCGGATTTTCAAGGTGGGTGGCTGAAACAAAAAAAGAGGCGGCGGCAAGGGGATTCAACCAGCGCACAATCAACGCCACGCTCGGAAATGTTTCTTACCGGAAAAAGACAATCCGGATGGACCGCAGTCAGCGCAGCTTCAAACTGTCGCTTGACCAGTTCATGCGAAAGCGTGGTGCGAGCACCATTGTTCGACAGGGAAAACAGCTCAAGAAGAAGCATCAGAAGCTCCTTAATTCGCTCGAGCGGCGCTATGGCGTTCCGCCCGGTGTGATCCTGGCGATCTGGGGCATGGAAACCGGGTTCGGCAGGTTTATGGGCGCCGAGGATACGATCTCGGCTCTGGCGACACTTGCCTATGACTGTCGCCGGTCGGCTTTTTTTACCAATGAGCTCTATGCGGCAATGACCATCATTCAGCAGGGGCAGCTCTCGCGCAAACAGATGCGCGGTGCCGGCCATGGCGAGCTGGGGCACACGCAATTCCTGCCGTCGAGTTATATCCGCTTCGCGGTGGATGGAGACGGCAACGGCCGGCGCGACCTTGTCGGATCCCGGACCGATGCTCTGGCGTCGACCGCGAACTACCTGCGCAGCTACGGCTGGAAAAGAGGCCGGGGCTATCAGCCGGGACAGACCAACTTCCGGGCCATACAGGCATGGAACGCGGCCAGTGTCTACCAGCAGGCGATCGCCATTATCGCATTGCAGATCGATAGTTAGCCGGCTTCATTAGTAATTTATCATGATGAAACTGTCGTGTTCGCGAGCATCGGCTGAACCGGCCGAGCCCGCGAAATTGTTTGCCCTGCAATAATTCAGCGAAAACCGCACGAACGGGCGAATAAGGGATCTCAAGATGGGTTGCCCCGGTGTGGAACAGCCCACAGCCCCGCCGGGGCTCCCTGTCGGGCACATAGCACCTTCCGATGCATCAAATGATCAGGCTGCCGCCGACATTCCCTCGAAAAGGCGGCGGTGCCTTCCAATTAAATCCGCAATATTGTCCAGTATTTCCGCGATATGTTTTTCATCCCGGTTCTCGTCATGGCTAACCAGCCACTGGTCGTAGGCCAGTTCACCGATCGTGTCGCTGCAGCGGACAAGCCGCGGTGAGGCGTCTCCTGCGAAACAGGGCATGACGGCAAGACCGGCGCCGGTGCTGACGGCTGCCATGAGCGCCGCCTGTGAATTGCAGCTTAACAGGGCATCCTTTTCGAGGTGTGTTTCCAGCCAGGCGGTCGATTGCGGTTTCGTGCCGGACGGCAATACGGTTATCCAGTCGCACTCCCAAAAACGGCGATGGGATTTCGAAAGCGGATTTGCGTCGACATAGTCCGTGTCGCCATAAACGGCAAATTCAACACGCGAAAGTTTCTGTCCAGTGAGGCCGGTCTGAACCGGCCGGCGGCTTCTCAATCCGATGTCCGCCTGATGCCTCAGCAGATCCAGATCATTCACGCCGGTTATAAGGGCAAGTTCGATATCGCCTTTCCGCGGACGCAGTTCCGCGATCTTGTGCGCAAGAAAAAGGCCGGTCCAGAAGCCGACGGCAATATGTACCTTACGGGACTGCAGTTCCTTGTCCCGCCAGCGATCGATCTTGGTGGCCTCCGCCTCAACATTTTCGGCAATTTCCAGCAATTCCAGCCCTGCCGTGGTGAGGATATATCCGTCCTTGCTACGGTGGAACAAATCCATCCCCAGGGCACGCTCAAGGGCGAGAATATGCCGGCCCAATGTCGGGGCGCTCGACTGAGTCCTGTCCGCTGCCATCGATAATCCACCGCCCCGCGCAACGGCAATGAACAATCTGAGATCGTCCCAATTCCACCTTTCATACATGAAAAGTATTCCCCAGACTTGCTTGCGCCACACCGTGTTACGGCCGCCCCTCACAGGCCGCTGGCTATGGCTCTAGCCGCTCCGCGTGAAGTATAGACGATTTAATTCAATATAAACAGAGAGATATAAAATACCCGTCCGCTCTACGGACTCTCAAGCATGGATGAGGCCACAACAGATTGGATTTTCAAATATGAAAAGAAGGAGGATATTACAATTTGTGTTGTGTCTTTGCCGATTAAAGCTTGATTCGGCAGAACCTCCAGATGTGCGAGACATACTATACCACGTATTACCAATATGTGGCACGGGAATTCAAAACGATGTTGGTGGGCGAAGAATTTCGCGGGCAGCGCGGAAAAGCGTGTTGCGGCCGAACTTTATCGGTTCGCAAATCCTGCATTGCCGCCAGCGGGAATATTGGCGGCTGGCCGCACGACAGTGCCTCTTTTTTGGGGGAATGTTCAACCCGGCGCAAAGGCGGGTCAGCGACAGTTTTGAGCATATTTGACCGCAAGCGTATTCCGCTTTAGCAGGCAAGCGCGTCCAGGACCTTCAGGCGGCCCAGGATGAGGCGCAATACAGGTTGTTGCGTTCAACCGGTGAGAGGTTTCCCGGTACTGCGGCGTGGCCCAATCGGGTCCTGTTGCTTTTGCGTTGGGTGACGGGCCGCAACAGAACGTTAAGAGCCGGCGCAAAGACGTCTGTCACGCATAGCAGGTCCTGCCGATAGGCAGCTGTCCATTGTGATTTTGAAGACCGGCGCGGTAAAGATTGCTTTCGTTTGGGGACACGCCGCATTCGGCCGGGCGATGCTCCGCAAAAAGACGGTTTTGTCCCGACACACGGGGTTTGGAAGCAGCATCTCTCCGGGTTTTGATGGCCACGACGATACGATGCACCGGAAGGCTGATGAAATGGAAAGGCCGTTTTGCTGCGTGGATTCCGCCGAAACATGCATCCGGGGCACAGAATTGCAAAAAAAGAGCCATATTCATTGGTGGTGAAGACCCGCTGGTGGCCCGGACTTCGCATTACAATACTCCCGCGAGGGGCAATCCGTATGGTTTTTGCCCTCATAAGGGGGCTTTAGGCGTTTGTTTTCAATTGGATCGGCGAACTGCTCGATAAGCCACGTATCCGTGCTGTCCCCGCGTTGTGGTTCGCGATAAACCCCATCTCGCGGTCTCGGATGGCTGAATGGGAGCTAATTGGGTGTGACTCGGCAATCACTACATTATTTACATGTTTGAGGCGTAAATATTTAGTCGACAAATTATGCGGCTAACTAATTAAGATTCGCAATGCCGAATACGATGCTCCCATTATTTTTGGGACATTGTAGACGCACGGCAGTGTACGGGCCTAAATTGTCGAAATAATTCGCTACAAACATCAGACAGACAAAGATCGTGTCCCATGAGCAAAATTTTCCCATTGGAGAATTCGAGATCGGCAATAAACGCAGTGCTCTTTGGCCTGGTTGTCTGTTTTGCGGCGGTTTCATTGACGCCAACGGTTTCTTTGGCCGCGGCGGAAAGCCAGTCAGGCGGAAAACCCGTCGGTAGTGACAGAGACAAACATGGCTGCATAGGGTCTGCGGGCTATACGTGGTCTGAGGTCAGACAGGACTGCGTCCGCCTGTTTGAAGCGGGGGCGCCGCTTTATAATCTGCAGGACCCGTCGGCAACGTCGGTGGCCTATGTCGTCGATGGCGGGGGCACCATGCCGCTTGAGCTATTTCTGCCGGACGAAGAGACGGGCATCCTGCTTTATTACCGCGATGGCGGCTGGCTGGACGATGACGACCGATATGGTCTTACCATTGACAAAAATGACGTGATTGAGGTCCGGGACGCGGAAGGAACACCGCTGTTCAGCAGCCGGAAACCGAAATCATAGGCCTTGACGGCGCGCTGCGCGAAACAGGCCGGATAGCATTGATACACGCATCCGGATCAGCGGTCCGGGCGGGCAAAATCGCCGGTCTCGGCGTCCATAACCCACAACTCACCCGACGATATGTCGAACCATGCACCGTGCAGATTGAGCTTTCCTTTGTCTTCCAGAATCTTGACGCAGGGAAACGTGCGCAGATTGCCGATGGAATTGCGGATCGAGATACGCTCCAGCGCTGTTTGACGTTCTCCGGGCGTAAGCACCGTGTTTTGCTGTATCTGTTCCGATACCGGGGCGAGAAGGCTCATCCACTGGCCGATGAAATCACCCGGAGAAAGCGGCTCGGCATCGGGATCGAGTGCAGCCGAAATGCCGCCGCAGCGTCCATGACCCATGACGACAATGTCCGTGACCTTGAGCGACTGAACGGCAAACTCGAGGGCGGCGGATGTGCCGTGGAAATCGCCGTCCGGTGCATGGGGAGGCACCAGATTGGCGACATTGCGGACCACGAAGAGTTCCCCCGGCCCGCTGTTGAAGATGGTCTCAGGCGCAGCGCGGGAATCGCAGCAGGCAATGATGAGTGTCTGGGGCTTTTGGCCCTTTTCGGCGAGTTCGCGGTACCGCTGGCGCTCATCCTCGTAGCTTCCGGACATAAACCGGCTGTAGCCGGAAAGCAGCCGGTCGGGAAAATTGTTCATCGTATTTCGCCCCTGGGATTTTTCGCTCGGTTTGTCTGAAACATTCACTTCTCAATTTTCTCCTCAGTGCTGTGGCTGACGCTCAGGATGCATCAGGCGGCGCATCTGCACCAGCGCGAAGGGACGCACGAGACTTTTCGCCTCGCTCTCCAGTGTCAATTCGTCGGCGCCATGCTTGGCGGTGCGCGCCAGGATCTCAAACACCGAGGCCGTCGCATCCTGCAGCGCTTTTTCATCGGGTTTGCCGTTCATCACATTGGCAAGAAACACGGCCGCCAGCAGATCCCCGGTGCCATTGGGCGGATCCGCGATTTCGCGGTGTTCGGCCATAAGTGCGTCGCTGGCCGTCAGCAGCACGTTGCCGGTGTTTCCGGACATCATCGCGATTGCCGAGGTGACAAGCACGCGCTCACGGCCAAGTCCTTGTGCGGCTTTGAGAATTTCCGTGTTGTCGGTAAGTTTCGCGCCGACGATCCACTCCAGTTCAAAACGGTTTGGCGTAGTGATCGATGCCAGCGGAATGAGTCTGTCACGAATGGCGGATGCAGTCTCTTCCGGAACATAAAGCCCGTTTATATCACCGATAACCGGGTCGCACACATAGAGCGCATCGGGATTTTTGTCGCGCAGGGCTTTAACGAGACGGGCAATGTCTTCCGCCTGCCCTGCATTGCCGAGATAGCCGGAAAGGATGGCGCCGACTTCACCCAGCCAGGGCGCGCGGCACAGGTCATCGATCATGGCTGAAAAGTCTTCCGCAGGCAGGACCGACCGTGTTGCGGGGCCGTGGCCCGGATGCCAGGGCAAAATGACGGTTGGCAGAGCCCAGACGGGATGCCCAAGCGTTTCAAGCGCAAACACGGCAGCGCGGTTTCCGACCGAACCGCGCACGACGTGACTTGATATCACCAGAACGGCCTGGCGTTCCGGAGTCGTCTGCGCTTGGGGTTCGGACATTCAGGTTCCTCAGCTATTTTGCAGGAAGTTGACCAACCAGATAAGCAGCAGGCCGACCGCGATCAAGGAAAGAATGCGGCCAATGCGGCTGCCCCAGACTTCGATGCGGTCCGACTGGTCGACATCGTCAGCCATGAAATGACCTTTGACCGATTTGGATTTCCCCTTAAGCTTGGGCGCGTTCAGCAGACCGCCTTCCTCGCTCAGCCTGTCGAGATCCCGCTGTGCCTTTCGGGATCGATCGTCCTGATCCGACATTGCTCTTACCTTCGTGATTTTTATGTAACTTAAAGCGACGGGCCATCAAATAGAAGCATCTGATGGCGGAAAATCGGCCGCTATCAATCCTACCGCTGATCGGCAGACGCATTGGTGCCAATGTGGTTGAGGAACTCCATGGCCGCCGGCCAGAGCCCATGCGCCCAAAGATTGTTGTGCCCGGCCCCCTCAAACATCACCATTGTCTTTGGTTCATTGGCCATATCGTAGAGCGCCTGTCCCTGGGTGAAGGGGATTGTTCCATCCTCGGTTCCGTGGAGAACCAGCAGCGGTTCGTCGACACTGCCTATTTTTTCCCTGCTGAGAAACGGATCCTTCATCAAGAGCGATACCGGCAGCCAGGGATAGGCCGAGCTTGCGACATCCATGGCTGCGGTAAAGGGTGCTTCCAGAAGGAGCGCCTTGGCATCCCGCTGGGCAGCCACTGCCACCGCGACACCCGAGCCGAGTGATTCGCCGTAAAGCACGATTTGTGTTGCGTCCCGGCTTGCACGGTCAAAATGTTCCAGGGCATCGGCGACAAGCGCCGATTCTGACGGGGTGCCGCCGCTACCGGCGAATCCGCGATAGGTGGGCGCATAAAGGCCCATGCCGCTATCGATTATCTGCCTGTACCGCTCTGCGCGGCTGGTAAGATTTCCTGCGTTTCCGTGAAAATACAGCACTGTCGGCTTTTCCGGGCTGGAGGGTGCCTTGCGCCAGACGGCAACAGGCGTGCCGTCGCGCATCTCTACGGACCCGGCATCTACGTCTTCAAGGCCGTTTTGCTGCGGGGAAGTAAGCATGCCGGAGGGCCTGAACAGGAGGTCCCGCTGAAAGGCATACATCAGACCGGCTGCGGCGACGTAGACAATTGCGGCCGTTGCAACAAACCGCAGCGCACGGGAGAACATCAAAGGGCGCCTTCTTCCTCCAGCACTATGCGTGCCGCGCGAAAGCACTCCAGCGCCTGGGGAACGCCGCAATAGATGGCGACCACATGGATGATGGCGCGAATTTCCTCGATGGTGACGCCGTTGTTGCGCGCACCGCGGCAATGGAGCTCCCATTCATGCATCTTGCCGAGCGCGCCGATCATTGCCAGGTTCATCATCGACCGTGTTTTCGGATCGATCGCCCCGTCGCCCCAGCCAAAGCCCCAGCACCATTCGGTCATCGCCTCCTGGAAGGGACGGGTGAATGAATCCGCCGCGGCGAGGTTTTTCTCCACATACTCAGCGCCAAGGGTGGCCTTGCGCTGTGCCAGGCCCTGTTCAAATCGTTCCTTATCCATTGTTCATTCCTATCCGATCCTTATCCGAGCTTGATCGCCACGTTTTTTGTCTGCACGTAGTTCCATAGCGCTTCACGGCCCTTTTCGCGACCGTAACCGGATTTGCCGTAGCCGCCGAAGGGCGTTTCCACGCCGCCGGCATACCATTCATTGACGAAGACCTGCCCGGCGCGCAGCTGCTTCGCCGCCCGGGTGGCCCGGTCGATATCGCGGGTAAAGACCCCGCCGACCAGGCCGTAGGGCGTGCCGTTGGCGATGCGGATTGCTTCTTCATCGGAGGAAAATTTCAAAACGGACAGGACCGGGCCGAAGACCTCCTCGTTGGCAATCGTCATGGCGGGTGTGACGCCGAACAGTACGGTCGGCTCAAGAAAAAAGCCGGGCCGGTTCATTTTGTGGCCGCCGGCAGCGACTATTGCACCTTCGCGCTGGGCTTCGGAAACCATGCCGGCCGCCCGGTCGCGCTGGCTTTCGGATATCATGGCACCCATATTCGCGCCGAATTTGTTGCGTTCGATCCCGGGACCCACGGAAAGTTCGCCGGCCAGCGACACAACACCCTCGACCAGCCTGTCGTGAACGCTTTCATGCGCAATGACCCGGGACATTGCCGAACACACCTGCCCGGCGTTGAAATATATGCCCCAGCGCACGTCGTTCATGAAGGCGTCGATATCGGCATCGTCATGCACAATCGCTGCCGATTTGCCACCAAGCTCCAGCACGCAGGGAACCACGTTCTGCGCGGCGGCTGTTGCGATGGCCACACCGGTCGGTACCGAGCCCGTAAAGACAATCTGGTTGATATCCGAATGGGAAGAGAGTGCAGCGCCGGCTTCGTGACCGTGACCACATAAGATATTGACCGCGCCTTTCGGCAGGCCTGCGGCTTCGGCAGCAAGCGCAAAATAACGGTTGGTCAGCGGATCGAGCTCCGGCGTCTTGATGACACAGGCATTGCCGGTCGCAAGTGCGGCCGACAGGGAACGTGCCGTCATCTCGACCGGATAATTCCACGGGATAATCTGCGCCGACACGCCGCGGGGCTCGTAGGTGGTGAAATCGAAATAACCGGCGCCAAGCGGGATGGAGCGCCCTTCAACCGTTTCGGCCTGGTTGCCGTAATATTCGAAATAGCGGGCGGCCCCCTCGATTTCGATGCGGGACTCCCACAAGGGCTTACCGGCTTCCAGCGTGAGGACAGGAGCTATTTCGTCAATATTTTCAATCAGATAATTACCCATGGCGCGTACCATGCGGCCACGCTCCACGGGCCTCATATCCGTCAGCGCGCCGCTTTCATGACATTGTCCCGCCGCCTGGACAGCGCGATCGACATCTGCAGCATCGGCCATTGCCTGCTCGGCGATCCGTTCACCGGTTCCCGGATCGTCGATACCGATGCGGCCGGCGCCACCATCGACAAATGAGCCGTTTATGTAGTTTTGCCAATAGGGCCGGATATCAGCCATCAACTGCTTCCCTCATCCACTGCTGCAGCACCTGAACAGAGTGCTCCGAATTCACACCGCAGGCCGGGTCGAGAACGAGCGGTCCCGGCCTGAAGCCGCGACTTTTGAGACCCCGCTGCACCGATTCGACAAGTTGGATGTCCTCTTCAACAGTGGTCTCGCGGTCCTGCGCGGCCAGGTTTTTGATGATATCGGATTCCGTACCGCCAATGGTGTACCAGCCGCGCCACACAACGACATGATCTGCGCCAATGGCGCGCCAGTGATAGGTGTTGAGGATATTTCCGGGATAGACCTGGAACGAAAACATCGGCCACAGGAACCAGGACGAATACTCTCCGGCATGTTCGTTCGCGTCCAGATCGACCGGATAGGTCATACGGTCGAGATTCTGGCACTCGGTCGTGTGGCGCAGGCAATATCCCTGGGGTTGGATGTCGTAGGTCTCCGGCTTGACCACGCCATTTGCAAAGGTGGGATGGTTGATCCTGCAGTGATAGCATTCCGAATAGTTTTCGACGGATACCTTCCAGTTGCAGTTTTCGGGAATCTCCACCCAATCTACCGGCTTCAGCTCAGCAAAATGAGGAACAAAGGCTGCCAGCTCATCGCGTGCTCCGGGGAACCATTCGTCCATCGGGCGGGCATCGGGATCAAGATTGACGAACACGAAACCGCAAAACTCCTCGACCTTTACCGAAGTCAGGCAGATTTCACCGCGGTCGAAGCCGGGTACTGACCCGATGTTCGGGCCGGAGCGCAGTTTGCCCGTCAGCTCGTAGGTCCAGGCATGATAGGGGCAAACAATCAGGCCGGTATGGCCTTCGCCCTTGACCAGCTCATGGGCCCGGTGCTGACAGACATTATGGAAAGCACGGATTTCTCCTTCCTTGTCACGGATGCAAAAGAGGCTCTGGCCGGCAACATCGAAAGTGAAATAGTCACCGGGCTTCAGCAATTGCGACACGTGACCGGCAAACTGCCAGGTGCGCACCATCAGGCCGTTTTGCTCAATGCGGAAGATTTCAGGATCGGTGTAGTAGCGGGCGTCGAGTGTGCGAACCGGATGGAGCGGTGCGGTCATCGGCGTTACCTCATTCGTCGGCGGAGTAGATGCCAAGCGCATGGCGGCGCGCATGGAAGCGTTCGATGTTGGAAATAACCTTGGGATCTGCATCGGCGATGACGAAGGCCATCAGCGTTTCGAGCAGTGCGATGGTCGCCACCGAGGAGGGAAAGAACTGCGGTGTGTCCGCATCAATGACAAATGCATGATCGCCGGCAATGACAATGGGAGACGCCGGGCTGTCGGATATGGCAATGATGGTCAGCCCCTGTTCGCGAGCAAGTTCAACGGCATCGACGACCTCCGAACGGTAGGGCTTGCAGGTCATGGCAATCAGAACATCGCCGGCCTCGGCGCGGGCCAGATCGTCAATGGCATTGCTGCCGTAGCGCGGTATCGCCTCGATCGTATCGACGGCCATGTCGGCGAGATAGGTGAAGTTACGCGCATTGGAGCTGTTGACGCCGACGCCGAGCACGAAGGTGCGCCGCGCCGCGACGATTGCATCTGCCGCAAGCTTCATGGCACCGTCACTGGTTGCCGCGAATGTCTCCTCGATGTTGCGGATGGCGCTTGCGGCCATGTCGGCATAGAGTTTTGACAGTTCGCCGCCCTTGGCCAGCGACTGCAGCCACCTTGCCCGGTCGGGAAAACTGACGCCGCCCTTGCGGATTTCGTCGCGGAAGGGTTCGCGGAAATCTTCATAGCCGTCAAAGCCGACAGAGCGTGCCATGCGCACGAAGGTGTTGGGTTTGACGTTGGCCGCGTCGGCGATTTCCCGGATCGATGACACGCTGACATCGTTGGGGTTCTCCAGCACGTAGGCTGCCGCCTTTCGCGTCTCCGGCGTCAGGTTTTCAAGTTCTGCCGAGAGCGCTTCAAGCACGGCTTGGGGTGGCTGGGAAACTGTGTTTGGTACGTTCATGTTATTCATGGTTGACGAGAGTACATTTGTACAATTAGCCTGTCCACCAGAATTGTTGCCAAACGGGAAAATCTGGTGAACGACAAAATTCAGGGATCCTTGCCAACAACTGCCCGCGTCGTCATTGTCGGCGGCGGCATCATGGGCTGCGGCCTTGCCTATCATCTTGCCCATGAAGGCTGGAGCGATGTTGTTCTGCTTGAAAAAGCCGAGCTGACGTCAGGTTCGACCTGGCACGCGGCCGGCCAGATCACCCATTCGACTTCAAGTTTCGGGCTTGGCAAGTGCGTCGAATACAATATCGGCCTTTATTCGGGAAAACTGGAAGAAGAGACCGGTCACTCCGTCACCTGGCACGGATGCGGTTCCTTCCGGCTTGCCTATACGCAGGACGAGATGGACTGGCTGCGCCACACTTTGAGCGTCGGTCGTTCGCTCGGCTTCAACATCGAGATTGTTGGCAAGGACCGCATCGCCGAACTGCACCCTTTTTATAATCTCGATGGCGTTATTGGAGCGCTGCATACCCCTGATGACGGTCACGCGGATCCTTCGGGCATAACGCAGGCGCTGGCAACCGGCGCACGCCGGCTCGGCGCCAGGATTTTCCGCCACTGCAGAGTAACGGACATCAGACAGATGCCGTCAGGAGAATGGAAGGTTTCAACCGTGCAAGGCGATATTCTGTGCGAGCACGTCGTCAACGCCGGCGGCACCTATGCGCGGCAAATGGGGGAGTGGAGCGGGCTGCAACTGCCGACGACCTCCATGACCCATCATTATTTCGTTACCGATACGGTCCCTGAATTTGAGGAGCTTGAGCGAGAATTGCCCGTCATCCGGGATGACAGGCTGGTTTCCGGTTATATCCGCATGGAGCAAAAGTCCGGGCTGATCGGCATCTATGAAAAGGCAAATCCCAACACGGTCTGGGAGGATCACTGCCCCTGGGAGGCCGAGAACGAACTCTTCGAAGCCGATTACGACCGCATTATGCCATGGCTGGAAAACGCCATGGGCCGCATGCCGATATTTGCCGAGCTCGGCGTCAAGCGCGTGGTCCATGGCGCCATCTCGCACCCGCCGGACGGCAATCCGCTGATCGGTCCGGCGCCGGGGGGCAATAATTACTGGTGTTGCTGCGGCACGCAGATCGGGATCGGCTGGGGCCCCGGCCTGACTCGCGAGCTGGCGCGCTGGATGGTCCATGGTGCGTCCGACATTTCCATGCGCGACTATGATCCGCGCCGTTTCGGCAGCTATGCGGACAAGGCCTGGCAGGTGGTCAAGGCAAAGGAGGATTATTGCCTGCGCCATGAAATTCCGTTTCCGCATTTCAACCGGCTGGCGGGTCGGCCGATCAAGCCGAGCCCGCTTTACGAGCGGCTTCATCAAAAAGGCGCCGTCTATGAAGAGGTCTACGGCCACGAACGCCCGCGCTGGTTCGCAAGGGACGGTGTGGAACAGAAGGATCACTATTCTTTCCGCCGCAATGTTGTTCACGACATCGTCGGCGCTGAAGTCAGGGCAGTGCGCGAGCGCGTCGGTATCATGGACATATCCGCCTTTACCAAGGTCGAGGTCATCGGGCCGCATGCCGAGGCGCTTCTGGATCGGCTGGTCGCCAATCGCCTGCCGCAAAAGGCCGGGGGTATTGCGCTTGCCCATCTGCTCAACCGGCGCGGCCGGATCGAAATCGAGCTGACCATCGTTAAGCTGGCGAATGAACGTTATTATCTGGTCTGCGCCGCCTTCTTCGAGCAACGGCTTCTCGACCATCTCAATCGCTATCTCGGCAAGGAATCGGTGACGATAATCAAACGCTCCGACGAGTGGGCAGCAATTACCCTGCAGGGCCCGCAATCCCGTGTGGTTTTGGGTAAAGTTACGGATTGTGCGCTCGACAATGCCGGTTTCGGATGGCTCACCGCTCGGGAAATAAAGATTGCCGGCTACCCGATGTGGGCGTTCCGCATGTCCTATGCCGGTGAGCTGGGCTGGGAAATCCATGGTCCACGCGAAAATATGCCCGCCGTCTATGATGCGCTGTGGGCATCGGGCGAACCCTTCGGCATTGCCGATTACGGCTCCTTTGCCATGAATTCCATGCGCATGGAAAAAATGTTCAAGGGTGCAGGTGAACTGACCAATGAGGTCACTTTGCCGGAGGCTGATGTCATGCGCTTTGTTAAAATGGACAAGGGCGACTTTATCGGCATGACGGAGACGCAAAGGAGTGCGGCGGGCGAGTTGCCCTGGATTTGCGCCTATCTTTCAATCGAGCCAGACGGCGATGAGGACGGCCACGGAGGGGAAGCGGTCCTCCACGATGGCAAGGTTGTCGGCTCCACGGCCTCTGTCGCCTATGGCCATACGGTCGGAACTATCCTAGCTTTTGCCTATATCAAGCCGCATGCGGCAAGGCCGGGAACCGCGCTGACCGTGCTGATTGCCGGCAAGCCGCGTTCGGCGGTTGTGCTTGCGGAACCGGCTTACGATCCCGAAAGCCTGTTGCCGCGCACTGATGCTTCCCGGAAGGATGCAGCCGAATGACAGAGATCCCTCAAACGATGCGCGCCATGGTGCTTACCGGCCATGGCGAAATGGACAAGCTGGAATACCGCACCGACTGGCCGGTGCCGCAAGCGGACCCTGGTGAAGTGCTGATCAAGGTGCATGCCTGCGGGTTGAACAATACCGACGTCAACACGCGCACCGGCTGGTATTCCAAGACAGTGAGCGATGCGACGACAGGCTCTGCCCATGAGACGGTCGGCGCGGACGATCCTTCCTGGGGCGGTGCGCCGATCCGGTTTCCGCGTATACAAGGCGGCGATGCGGTCGGAACCGTTGTTGCCGTCGGCGAAGGCGCCGATATCTCGCTGATCGGCAGGCGCGTGATGATCGAGCCCTGGATCCGGGACCCCGGTGACCCGCTCAACATGAACAAATACGGCTATTTCGGTTCCGAATGCGATGGCGGATTTGCTGAATACACCAAGGTCGTCGAACGCAATGTATGTCCCGTCGAATGCGATCTGGATGATGCAGAGCTGGCCACCTTTGCCACGTCCTGGATCACGGCAGAAAATATGCTCAACAGGGCGAATGTGACAAATGGCGATTCGGTTCTCATACCCGGCGCGTCCGGCGGTGTCGGTTCGGCCCTGGTCCAGCTTGCCAACCGGCGGGGCGCGACGACGGTCGCCATGGCCACAAGGTCCAAGCACGATGAAGTGGCGGCGCTCGGTCCCGATGCGGTGGTCGACCGGTCTCCCGATAATCTCAAGGCGGAACTTAAGCGCACGATCGGCAGCGAGACGGTCTCGGTCGTGGCAGATGTCGTCGGCGGTGCGTATTGGCCGATGATGATTGATGCGCTGGCACGCGGCGGGCGCTACACCTGCGCCGGTGCGATCGCCGGGCCGATCGTTGAGCTTGATCTGCGCACATTTTACCTGCGCGATCTGACATTTACCGGCGCAACGGCCGTGCCGCCGGGAACTTTCGGGAACCTGGTCCGCTATATTGAGGACCACGAGGTCCGGCCGGTGCTGGCCGGAACCTATCCGCTGGAGCGGCTGCACGACGCGCAAAGAGCCTTTATCGACAAAAAGCATATCGGCAATATCGTGGTGACGATGGAATGAAGATCGCCCGCATATCCGTCTATCAGAAGGATCTTCCGCTGGCGGACCCGTACTGGCTGTCCGGCGGACGCCTGAAATTCGAGGTCCTGGACGCGACATTCGTCAAACTGGAGACCGATTCCGGTCTGGTCGGATGGGGAGAGGGCACGCCCTGGGGTCATACATATGTTCCCGCACACGGACCCGGTATCCGCGCCGGAATAGAGACAATGGCAAAGGCGGTCCTTGGACTTGATCCGCGCAAGGTGGAACTGGTGGAACGATCCATGGATCTGTGCCTGCCCGGCCATCTCTATGCCAAAGCGCCGATCGATCTGGCCTGCTGGGATATATCGGGCAAGGCGTTCGGCTTGCCGATAGCCGATCTTTTGGGCGGCAGGCGCGAGACCGGAACGCCGGCGGCGTCCTCGGTCTCATCGGGCGATCCCGACTATATGCTGGGAATTATCAACCAATACCGGGAGCTGGGCTACTACGCCCATTCGGCCAAGGTTGGCGGCAGCGATGTCGAAAGGGACATTGCGCGCATTCGCCATCTGGAGGCGAACCGGCGGCCGGACGAGATTATTCTGTACGATGTCAATCGCGCCTGGACGCGGCGCGAGGCAAATATCGTCATGAACGCGGTAGCCGATCTTGGCGTGACATTTGAGCAACCCGGCGAGACACTCGATGACATCGCCGAGATCCGAAAAGTGACGACTTCTCCGATCAGTGTGGATGAAAGCCTGGTCACGTTGCAGGATGCCTGCCGCATTGCCCGGGAGGGCATAGCCGATATCTTTGGTATCAAGCTCAACCGGGTCGGCGGTCTGACGAAGGCCCGCCGTATCCGCGACGTCGGCGTGGCTCACGGTATCCAGATGTTTGTCATGGCGACGGGCGGTTCCGTGATGGCCGATACCGAGGCGGCCCATCTAGCCCAGACCGTTCCGCAGGAATTCATCCGGGCAAGCTGGTCCTGTCAGGATATGCTGACCGTCGACGTTGCACCCGGCAATGGTTGCCGCTGCATAAACGGTCTTATGACGGCCGGCGAGGAGCCGGGCCTCGGTTGTGATCCGGATGAAAACATCCTCGGCGACCCGGTTGCCATCTACCAGTAGGAATTGGCCATGAATCAGCAACAGTGGATAGACCGGGCAAAGGCCGTATTGCCTGCGGGCGGTTTCGGCAATTTCGATCCCGGCATCATTATCCGCGAAGGCAGGGGCTCACGCGTCTGGGACGAGGCCGGCAATGAATATATCGACTATCTGATCGGGTCCGGGCCGATGCTGCTTGGTCACGGCCATCCGGAAGTGCTTGATGTGGTCAACGAGCAGCTCGGCAAAGGCATGACGTTCTTTGCCAACAACGCACGCGGCATCGAGCTGGCCGAGGAAATCTGCCGGGCCATGCCGTGCGGCGAGATGCTGCGCTACGTCTCCACCGGCGGGGAGGCGGACATGTACGCAATGCGCCTTGCCCGCGCCTATACCGGGCGCGACAAGATCATGAAATTCGAAGGCGGCTATCACGGCATGTCGGCGGAAGCGCAGATGAGTCTTGCGCCCGCGCGGCTGGCCAATTTTCCGACCCCTGTGCCCGATTCCGCCGGCATTCCTGTTAGCGTGCGGGACGAAATGCTGATAGCGCCGTTCAACGACATCGAATTTGCCCTCTCCTTAATCGGCGAACGCGGCAGCGAGATCGCCGCCATTATCGTCGAACCGCTACAGCGTATCGTCCCGCCGGAGCCGGGCTTCCTGGAAACGCTGCGCGAAGAATGCACGCGGCGCGGCATCGTGCTCATTTTCGACGAGATCGTCACCGGTTTCCGGTTTGCCTATGGCGGCGCTCAGGAGCTTTATGGTGTGACGCCCGATCTTTGCACCCTTGGCAAGGTCATCGGCGGCGGGTTTCCGCTTGCCGCGATTGCCGGTCGCGCGGACATCATGGCCCATTTCGACAAGTCCATCGTCGGTGAAGAGGGTTTCCTGATGCAGCTCGGCACGCTTAGCGGCAATCCGGTGGCAGCGACGGCCGGGCTCAAGACGCTGGAAATTCTGAGACGTCCGGGAGCCTATGAAAAACTGCGCCAGTCCGGTGAAACGCTGATGGATGCGATTGCGGCCGCGCTGACGAAGGCGGGTATCGATCACCGGATTGTCGGCGACCCGACTTTGTTTGATGTGGTGTTTACGTCAGGGGAGGTTCGCAACTACCGTGATGTCTTCAAGGCCGACGCAGCGCGCAACGCCCATTTCAATGGTGCACTTCGAGCAAAAGGCATCTTCAAGTCGCCCGGAAAACTCTATCCTTCGCTGGCATTGACGAAGGAAGACATCGATCAGACGATCGATGCGATCGCATTTGCCGCCTATGAGCTTTGCCGGCAACCGGTCTGACGTTCGGTTGTGCGGTTTGGACGGTTTCGCGCGACGCTTCCATCCGATATGGTGATTCCCGACAAATCGGGGAATCCACCAAATGACTGTCGCCCACACTACGTTGTCGTCCATGCGGCCCGGCCTCATCCTTGCTATGCTGTTCAGCCTGCTTGCGCTTTCGGGCTGCGGCATCAATGCCATCCCGACCTATGAGGAGCAGGCGAAAGCCGCCTGGAGCCAGGTGCTGAACCAGTACCAGCGGCGCTCTGACCTCATTCCCAACCTCATCGAAACGGTGAAAGGTTATGCGGCTCATGAAAAGGATGTTCTGACATCGGTCGTCGATGCGCGGGCAAAGGCAACGTCGGTGCAAATCCCGGCGGATGTGCTGACCGACCCGAAGGCGTTTGAGACCTTCCAGCAGAACCAGGCGGCACTGACATCGGCGCTCACCCGGCTCCTGGCCGTATCGGAAAGCTATCCGGATCTTAAATCCAATCAGAATTTCCTGGCGCTGCAATCGCAGCTCGAAGGCACCGAAAACCGAATTGCGGTTGCCCGCCGCGACTATATCGAGGCGGTGCGTCTTTATAATACGGAGCTTAAAACCGTTCCGGGCCGCTGGTGGGCATCGTGGTTTTACCCGGATGCCAAGCCCATGCAGACCTTCACGATAGACGCGGAAAGTCACTCAGTTCCAAAAGTCAGTTTCGATTGAGTGGGGTGATGCGGGGATCTTTGCATAGCGCGGGCCGCCTGTTCGTCGGGCTGCTTTTTGCCGTTGTAGCGATTGTTACAGCCGCTCCCGGCGCCGGCGCTCAGGATATCCCGCCATTATCCGGCCGTGTGGTCGACACGGCCGGAATATTGCCGGCAGATGTTAAGTCCCGCCTGATCGCGCAGCTTGCGGCCTTCGAGGACAAATCCTCAGACCAGCTTGTCGTTGCCACCATCAAGACAACCGGTGAATGGACCATCGAGCATTACGCAAATCTGATGTTCAGGCGTTGGGAGCTGGGGCAGGCCGAGGAAAATAACGGCGTTTTATTGCTCGTTTCAGTCGAAGACAGGAAACTGCGCATCGAGGTCGGATACGGTCTTGAGGGCGTATTGACCGATGCACTGGCCAAGCTGATCATCAGCGAAACGATCGTGCCGGAATTTCGGGCCGGCGATTTTCCGGGTGGAATCCAAGCCGGCGTCAACGACATTATCGCAGTGCTCGAGGGCGATTCCGCCGGTCTGATGGAACGGGCCGAGCGCTATGAAAAGCGGCGTGACCCAACGGATTATTTCGCCATCGGCTTTTTTGCGCTCTTCTTCCTGTTTTTCGGCGGGATGATCCTGTTTTGCATTCTTGCGAGGATATTCGGCAAGAAGATCGGTCCCGGTCGCTACAAATGGCTCGGTGTCGATGTCAGCACTTCGGGCTCCGGCGGCTCATCCGGCAGCCGGTCGTCCGGATGGAGCTCAGGAAGTTCGGGCGGGTTTTCAGGTGGCGGCGGATCTTCCGGCGGGGGAGGCGCATCGGGGGGATGGTAGTGCTCAGCCAAGACGAACACCAAAGGATCGCCGAAGCAATACGGGCCGTCGAGGCGCGGACCAGCGGTGAAATCCACTGCGCCGTCTGCCGCCGGTCCGACCCGTATTTCCTGGCAGCAGCCTTTTTCCTTTCCTCTGCCGCGCTGGTTCTCGGCCTGGTGTTCAGCTGGGTTCTGCACTGGCTTTGGATCGACATTGCACCGATGGAACTGGCGGCCATACAGCTTGCAGCCTGGGCGCTGGGCCTTCTCCTGTTGTGGAGATTTCCTGCGATGCGGATTCCCATGGTTCCGAGGAGGATCTGCTACCGCCGCGCCCACGCCAATGCGCTGCAACAGTTTTTCGGGCGCAATATCCATGTCACGGAGGCGCGGACCGGCATCCTGATATTCGTCTCTCTTGCGGAACGGTATGCGGAGATCGTCGCCGACAGCGGTATATCGGCCAAGGTTGCACAGAAAGAATGGAACGACATCGTTGGCGCGCTCACCACCGGCGCAAGCCGGCACCAGCTCGCGGACGCACTGGTCGAAGCCGTCAACCGGTCGGGTGAATTGCTCGCGGCACATTTCCCGCCCGGTTCCGACGACAAAAACGAACTGCCAGACCACGTCGTGGAAATATGATCGTCCGGCACGTCAGGAAATATTGTCGGCTAAACTCTATCGGGCCATGGCGTGATATTCGTCGTTCGGGCGCATATCGGTGGCCGATGCCATGCGATTGGACATGTTGAAGAAGGATGCTGTTGCGCCGATGTCCCAGATGTCCCGGTCCGAAAAGCCCGCATCGCGCAGCGCCTGCCGGTCCGCTTCGACGATTTTGTCCGGCTCTTCGGTCAGCTTGACCGCAAAATCGAGCATGGCCGTCTGGCGTTCGTCGAGATCGGCGGCGCGATAGTTCATCACCATCTGTTCGCCGAGCGCCGGATCGCCCGAAAGCTGGCGAACGGCTGCACCATGGGCGGCGAGGCAATAGAAGCAGTGATTGACTGAAGAAACGGCGACCGCGATCATTTCGCGTTCCAGTTTTGAAAGCCCGGAATCGCCGAGCATGAGATCGTTGTAGAATGTGCTGAACGCCTGCAGCTTGGCCTCGTCAAATGCATAGGCCAGCAGCACATTCGGGATCATGCCGAGTTTTTCCTCGCATTTGTCGAAATAGGCCTTTGTCTGCGGTCCGAGATCCGCCGCTGGCTCCAGATTCAGGGCGGTGGTGGGCTTTGATCTGCTGCTCATCTCAATCTCCGGTGATTTTTATTGGTCGGATGAATATTTGCGTCGCATCCATTACCAGTTCTGCTACCATCCTTCGCCAGGCAAGGTCGAGAGCCTTGCGGCATCTACCGGGAGAAAGACATGGGCACGCGCCGTCATCCAAAGCGTGACAAGCAGATCGCCAGAATAGCCGAAATCCTCAACCAGCAAAAAAACAAATATATCGATCCCGACCAGCTATTGGGCCATGTCAGCGCTGACGATGTGCTTTTATACCGGCCGGAATCTCTTGCCGCCGCTTGTATCCACGCCCATGAGCAGATTGAGCAATGGAACGGCGATAATACCCGCATATTTGTCGGACCCGTAGAGGGCATAGATCTTGCGGGACGGTCTTTGACCGTCGTGTCCATCGTCGATCACAATATGCCGTTCATTTATGACTCGATCATGGGTGAGGTCTCCAATGCGCACAGGGATATCTGCCTTGCCGCGCATCCGGTCATCAAGCTGCGCAGGGCCACGGACGGGGCAATCAAGGACATTGACCTTGCCGTGGCGGGGCAGACGGAAGATGGCTGGCAAAAAGTCAGCGTCGTTCAGATCCACCTGCCAAGGCTTTCGGCGGAGGCCGTCAAGCTGCTCAAGGCCAACCTGCTCAAGGTGCTCGACCAGGTGCATCGGGCGGTTGCCGACTGGCGTGTAATGCTTGAAAAGCTCGACCGGGTTGTTTCCGAACTTCAGGAATCGGGCGGCAGCCAGCATCTGGCCGAACGCGAAGAGGCGCTCGCCTTTCTCGAGTGGCTGCGGGACGACAATTTCACGTTTCTCGGAATGCGCGAATATCATTTCCGCGGCACCGGCAAGGAAGCCACGGTCGAGCGGGCGGAGAAAACCGGCCTCGGCATCCTGTCCGATCCCGATGTGCGGGTGCTCAGGCGCGGCACCGGCCACGTCACCACAACACCGGAGCTTCTTGCATTCCTGCAGGGCCCTGATGCGCTTATCGTGACCAAGGCCAATGTGCGCTCGCTGGTGCATCGCCGGACCTATATGGATTATGTCGGCGTCAAGCGGTACGACGAAAGCGGCCGGGTGACCGGCGAGCTGCGTATCGTCGGACTTTTTACCTCGACCGCCTATACACGCTCCGTCCAGCGCATTCCGCTTTTGCGGTCAAAGGCCAATGCGGTTGTGTCGAGTTTCGGCTTCGACAAGGAGAGCCATTCAGGCAAGGTTCTGCTCAATGCACTGGAAAGCTACCCGCGCGACGAGCTGTTCCAGATCGATGTGCCGATGCTGGCCGGGTTCTGCGAACAGATCATCGAACTCAGCGACCGGCCCCGCGTGCGCGTCCTGCCACGCATCGACCGGTTCGACCGGTTCGTCTCGGTGCTCGTCTATGTGCCGAGGGACCAGTACGACACCGATGCCAGAGGCCGCATCGGCGCCTATCTCAAGGATGTGTTCGATGCACGCCTGTCGGCCTATTATCCGGCGTTTCCGGAAGGCGGCGTCGCGCGTGTGCACTTCGTGCTCGGCCGCTCGGGCGGGCGAACGCCGCGTGTCTCGCAGGAGGTGCTGGAAAATACCGTTCGCAGCATTGTCACGCGCTGGGAGGATCAGTTTGCAAAACTTGCCGGCGTCGACAGCCTGGCGCTGCACACATCCGACGCCTATCGCGACAATTTCACTCCGGAAGAAGCGGTCGAAGACCTGCCGAGCTTCCTGCAGTGCGCTGAGAACAATCCGATCTGCATCGATTTTTACCAGCGTGACGGGGAAGCCAGCGAAAACCTATCGCTGAAGATTTTCCATCTGGATGCACCCGTGTCCCTGTCACGGCGCGTTCCGCTGCTGGAAAATCTCGGTTTCAGCGTCATCAGCGAGCAGACTTTCGAAGTTGCCGTCGGCGTCGATGTAACCCAGACTCGCAAGGTGGTCCTGCATAATATGGAGCTGGTGCACCGCGAGGGCATGGCGGTCGATCTTGCCCGTCTCGTTGATCTTCTCGATGAGGCGTTTCTGGCTACCTGGTATGGCCGCATCGATAATGACGGCTTCAACAGGCTGGTTATCAACTCGGGACTGACCGCCAGAGAAGTGACCGTACTTCGCGCCTATGCGCGCTATCTGCGGCAGGCGGGTATTACCTATTCTCAAGGTTATATTGCCGAAACGCTCAACCGCTATCCGGAAATATCTTCCGATATTTTCAACCTTTTCCGTGCCCGCTTCGACCCGTCGCTCAAAGTCAGGGCCGCAGCCAAGGAATATGACGAGGTCAATGGCCGTATCGAAACGGCGCTGGCGCGGGTTCCAAGCCTTGACGAAGACCGGATATTCAGGCGCCTCGTCAATGTCATCTCGTCGACCCTGCGCACCAATTACTACCAGCAGGAAGAGGATGGCGCACCACGCGCGACCATGGCCTTCAAACTGGATCCGCGCTCTCTGGACGGTATTCCCGATCCCTGTCCCTATCGGGAAATCTTTGTCTACGGCTCAGACGTCGAGGGTGTTCACCTTCGCTTCGGACCGATTGCCCGCGGCGGCCTTCGCTGGTCGGACCGGGCGCAGGATTACCGCACCGAGGTACTTGGCCTCGTCAAGGCGCAGCAGGTCAAGAATGCAGTTATAGTACCGGTCGGTTCTAAAGGCGGCTTTTACCCGAAAAACCTGCCGGCCAGCGGGACGCGCGACGACATTTTCAATGCCGGGCGCAATGCCTACAAGATCTTCATCTCGACGCTGCTGTCGGTTACCGACAACATCGTGGACGGCAAGGTGGTGTCGCCCAAGAACACACTGTGCCACGATGATGACGATCCCTATTTCGTTGTCGCCGCCGACAAGGGAACTGCGACGTTTTCCGATACCGCCAATGCCATCAGCCAGGAGCATCATTTCTGGCTGGACGATGCTTTCGCGTCCGGCGGCTCCGACGGTTACGATCACAAGAAGATGGGGATTACCGCGCGCGGTGCCTGGGAAGCCGTCGAGCGCCATTTTCGCGAAATGGACATCGATATCCAGACAACCGAATTCACGGTGGCGGGCGTCGGTGACATGTCGGGAGACGTGTTCGGCAACGGCATGCTTTTGTCGCCCAAGATCAGGCTGGTGGCGGCCTTTGACCATCGCGATATCTTTATCGATCCGAATCCGGACTGCAAAATTTCATTTGCCGAGCGCAAGCGCCTCTTTGAAGTCGGCCGCTCGAGCTGGCAGGACTACAACCAGTCGCTGCTATCGCCCGGCGGGATGATTATTTCCCGAACCGAAAAATCCGTCACGCTCAGCAAACAGGCGGCGGCGGCAATCGGACTTTCCGACACCAGGGCGACGCCGTTTGAAATCATCATCGCCATTTTGAAGGCGGAGATCGATCTCCTGTGGTTCGGCGGCATCGGAACCTACATCAAGGCTGTGGGTGAAAGTGATGCGGATGTCGGCGACCGTACCAACGATGCTGTGCGCATAACGGCTGACCAGGTGGGTGCCAAGGTGATCGGGGAGGGTGCCAATCTCGGTGTTACGCAGCTTGGCCGTATCGCGTTCAACATGCGCGGCGGGCGCTGTAATTCCGATGCGATCGACAATTCGGCGGGCGTCAGCTCGTCCGACCTTGAGGTCAATATCAAGATCGCACTGGCGGCCGCGATGCGCGCGGGGCGGCTGTCCCTGCCCAATCGCAACAAGCTGTTGATCGGAATGACCGACGAGGTGGCGGCACTGGTTCTGCGCAACAACTACCTGCAGACCCTCGCCATTTCACTGGTCGAACGACGCAGCGCCAGGGCAACGGGCGATCTTTCCCGGCTGATGAACCGCCTGGAGACCTATGGCCATCTCGACCGGACGGTCGAAACGCTGCCGGACAATCAGACGCTGGCAGAGCGCGTTGCGGCAGGAAAACCGCTGACGCGCGCCGAAATCGGTGTCCTGCTGTCCTACGCAAAAATCGTTCTGTTCGACGATCTGACCAACAGTGCGTTGCTTGATGATCCCTATTTCGAATCCGAGCTGATCGACTATTTCCCCAAGCGCATGCACAAGACCCATGCCAAGGATATTCGTGAGCACCGGCTGCGGCGGGAAATTATCGGTACCGTGCTTGCCAATGACGCCATCAACCGCGGCAGCCCGGTCTTTATCAGCCGGCTTGTGGATGCCACCGGCATGCTGCCTTCGGATATCGTCAAATCCTATGTGATGGTGCGTGACGGGCTCAGCCTGCCGGCGCTGTACGATTCCATCGACGCGCTGGACAACAAGGTTCCGGGCGAGATCCAGAACGAGCTTTATGCGGGCGTCGGCCATGTCATTCAGACGGTGTCGCGCTGGGCGCTCAAGACCGGGGTCAATTCAGAACCACTGGCACCGACCGTCAAAGCGCTTCGTGCCGCGGTCGATTCGCTGGAATTGATCCTGCCGTCATTGCTGCCCGGCTTCATGCAGGAGGAAACGAAACGCTGGTATGAGCGCGCTGTCGAACACGGTGTGCCCAAAAAGCTCGCAACGCGGCTGTCGCAGTTGCCGAGCCTTGCACTGATTCCGGAAATCATGCAGATCGCAAAGGCCTCGGGCGCGGATTTGAAGAAAACCGCCAAGACCTTTTTCGATGTCACCGAGCTGTTCCGCATCAGCCGCATGGATACTGCTGCGCATCAGGCGAATGTTTCCGATCACTACGAAGCGCTTGCCATTGCGCGCAGCCTCGACGAGATCACAGCCGCCAGGCGGTCCATCACCACGACGGCGCTGGAAAATTTCGGAACCGACAAGGATACCGTGGCAGCATGGCACTCGGCCGACCAGATCCGTATCGACCGCGGCCATGAGCGCATCAGCGAGCTGATCGACGGAGGCGAAATCAACATTGCGCGGCTGACCGTTGCCGCAGGCATGATGGGCGATATTGCCCGCGGGAGAAACTGACCCGTCGGGGCCTGACATGATCATATTCAACAACTATGCGATCTTGCAGGCTGCGGTTCGGGTTCTGGGGGAGTGAATGAGCGACATTGCACAGGAAACCGGCGCGCCGAAGGCTGACCGGAAAGGTATATTCGGCTGGATGATGTTCGACTGGGCAACTCAGCCGTTTCACACGCTCATCATCACCTTCGTCTTCGGACCCTATTTCGTTGCTCATGTCGCTGATTCGGCGGTCAAAGGACAACAGATCTGGGGCTATGCCACCGGCTTCGGCGGACTTGGGATAGCGCTGCTGGCGCCGATCCTGGGAGCCATTGCAGACACGTCAGGTCCGCGAAAGCCTTGGATTGTGTTCTTTTCTCTGTTCGGTGTCGTCGGCTGCTGGATGCTCTGGTACTCCGTGCCTGGCAGCACGAACATGGCGATCGTGGTCACGGGGCTTGTCCTTGGCCTCGTCGGAATGGAGTTCGCTGCGGTTTTCAACAATGCCATGATGCCGGATCTGGTGCCCCGATCGCGTCTGGGCCGTCTTTCCGGTTCGGCATGGGCGCTGGGCTATATTGGCGGAATTGTTTCGCTTGTTATCGTTCTGGGCTTCATGTCGGCGTCGCCGTCGACCGGAAAGACCCTGTTCGGTCTGGTGCCGGTTTTCGGTCTTGATCCGGCCACCTATGCAGGCGACAGGGCTGCGGGACCCCTGACTTCGGTCTGGTATGTGATTTTCGTGCTGCCGATGTTTCTGTTCACGCCCGATGTTCACCGCAGGGTTTTGAGCGGCGGTGTCGTCGTCAACGGGCTGCGCGAATTGTGGGCGACATTGCGCGGACTGCCGAAGCAGCGAAGCTATTTCAGCTATCTCATTTCCAGCATGCTTTACCGCGACGGTCTCAATGCGCTCTATGCGTTCGGCGGCATTTATGCGGCCGGTGTCCTAGACTGGTCGATCATCAAAATCGGTGTGTTCGGCATTCTGGCTGCTGCGACCGGGGTTATCGGCGGATGGATCGGCGGCAAAATGGATGACCGCATGGGCCCCAAGATCGTGGTCTCCATCGGCATCGTCATTTTGACGCTGTGCTGCCTCGTCATCGTTTCGACCGCGCCCGGCGAGGTTCTGTTCATCAAGGTGGGCAGCGCCGCTGCGCCTTCGTCCCTGCCTGATATCGTATTTTATATTGCGGGCTGCCTGATCGGCGCATCCGGTGCGGCGCTGCAGGCTGCATCGCGCACGCTACTGGTCGATCAGGTGCCGCCGGAAAAGGTCACGGAAGCCTTTGGTCTGTACGCGCTTTCAGGAAAAGCAACGACCTTCATCGGACCGCTTCTGGTTGCGCAGGCAACGGGGCTGTTCGACAGCCAGCGCGTTGGCGTTACGCCGATTATTGCATTGCTTTTGTTCGGTATCGTGCTGTTGCCTTTTGTCCGCAGCGCCCACTCAAAAGGCTGATGAAGTGTCCGGCTTTAATGGCGGAAATGGCGCATGCCGGTCAGGACCATGGCAATGCCGGCCTCGTTGGCTGCCTTGATCACTTCGTCGTCGCGCATGGAACCGCCCGGCTGAATGACCGCCGTGGCACCCGCCTCGACGGCGGACAAAAGGCCGTCGGCAAACGGGAAGAATGCGTCCGACGCAACGACTGAGCCCTTGGTCAGGGGGTCTGCGAGCCCCAAAGTGTCCGCAGCGTCCCGCGCCTTGCGCGCTGCTATGCGGGCCGAATCGACGCGGCTCATCTGCCCGGCACCGATACCCGCCGTTGCCCCGTCCTTCACATAGACGATGGCGTTGGATTTAACGTGTTTTGCAACGCGGAAGGCAAATTTCAGGTCGTTCAGTTCATTATCCGTTGGAGCGCGGTCGGTGACGATTTTGAGTTCCAGATCGTCGACGACACCATTGTCACGCGATTGTACGAGCAGACCGCCCGCAACGGTCTTTGCCGTCAAACCGGCTGCGCGCGGATCCGGCAGGCTGCCGGTCGTCAGCAGGCGCAGGTTCTTCTTGGCTGAAATGATCGCCCGGGCCTCGTCCGTGACGTCGGGGGCGATGATGACCTCGGTGAAAATCTTGACGACTTCCTCCGCTGCTGCTGCGTCCAGCGCGTTGTTGAACGCGACGATGCCACCGAAGGCAGATACGGAATCGCAGGCCAGTGCCTTGCGGTAGGCGTCGGCCAGGTCCGTTCCCATGGCAACGCCACAAGGGTTTGCGTGCTTGATGATGGCGCAGGCCGCGCCCCTGGCCGGATCGAATTCACCCACCAGCTCGAATGCCGCGTCCGTGTCGTTTATGTTGTTGTAGGAAAGCTGCTTGCCCTGGTGCAGCGTAGCGGTGGCGACACCCGGGCGATTGTTTCCATTGACGTAGAAGCCTGCCGTCTGGTGCGGGTTTTCGCCATAGCGCATGACGTCCTTCAGCGTGCCGGCGACGGACCGGTGGCGCGGGTTCTCCAAAACCAATTCGTCGGCAAACCAATTGGATATTGCCGAGTCGTAGGCCGCAGTGCGGGCGTAGGCCTTTGCTGCCATTTTCTTGCGAAACGCAAGGGTGAGGTCCCCGTCATTTTCTTCAAGCTCGGCCACCAGGTCATCATAGTCGGCCGGATCTGTAATGACGGTCACATAGGCATGGTTCTTGGCCGCTGCCCGGATCATCGCCGGCCCGCCGATGTCGATATTTTCGACCGTTGTCGGATAGTCGCCGCCTGCGGCTCTCACATCCTCGAACGGATAAAGATTGATGATGGCAATATCGATGGGCACAATATCATTTGCGGCCATCGCCCCGGTGTGCTCGGCATCATCGCGGATCGCCAGCAGCCCGCCATGAACGGATGGATGCAGCGTCTTGACCCGGCCATCCATGATTTCGGGAAAATGCGTCAGATCGGACACGTCGCGGACATCCATTCCTGCCTTTGAAATGGCAGCGGCCGTTCCGCCGGTGGATACGAGTTCAATGCCGCGTGCTGCAAAGGCCTGTGCAAGTGGAATGAGACCGGCCTTGTCGGATACGGAAAGCAGCGCCCTTTTGGGAGTGACGCGTTCTGGGGCTGGAATCTTCTTGGATGCGACGGCCATTGCAGGGTCCTGTGGTAACGGCACGGAAAGGCGCGATCGTCCGCTTGCCGGAGCCGTCCTGTCCGTTCTTTTGGAATTGCCGTTCGACTAGCATAGGCCCGGGAAAGATGAAACCGGCAAGCGGTAGTAAGATTGTATCAGGCCGCCGTCGGCCCGTCCGGCCGGGCATCGCTCTCAAGCGGTGATGCTTCATTGTTGCCGTTTTTTGTCTTGGGCACGGTGCGCACCAGGCTCCAATTGACTTCCGATCGCCGGGCAATGGTGAAATTGAGTGTAATCTGCTGCGACCGGCGCGGACCTGCGAGGTCAGCAAAAAATATGTCTTCTTCAATCTCGGTTTCGATATCGGGGGAGTAGAATTTCCAGATTTCTCCATCCGGCGCCGTCAACACAATATTGGCGTTGCTGTCGTGGGTGACCACGATTTTCGGGTGGATGTGGAAGCGGATGGCCGCGTTCGTGTTTTCGTCGATAGCCAGATCATGATGTGCGGATTTGGCGATGCGGTCGCGTCCGGTCACTGTGTTTCCATCGACGCTCAGACTAATGGAGCGCTCGTGGATCAAGCCGAACGGCTCGGCATAGCCGTCATGCCGGCCAATAAAACCCTGCGTGCTGGTTGCTTCGTCACGGCGCTCAACGTCAACCTTGTGCGGCCCATTGGTCAATATGGGTCCGAGGAACGTCGAGTTGGAAATTGCTGCGGAAGACGTATCGTCAATGATCAGTGTCGAATGCGCAGCCGTCGACCGCGCCAGCCTCCGGTAATCCGCATGGTAAAAGGCGGGCGCGCCCGAATTAACGATAAACCGGTGTTGTCCCGACGACATCTCGAAGGAGAGGCATCCAGCGTGGTGCGTCGCCGACAGTTCCCCGGGCGGTATCGGTCCGGTGTCTGCGATAATCACCGTGTTCTGGCTGGAAAGCCGCTGATAATTCATCTGCGGCGTGTGCTTTGGCGGCTCGCCGGTCGATTCGTCATAACGCAACACGGAAAGCAGCCGGTCCGCCGGTTGTGCAGTGGTACCGTTAAACAGCGCCAGCGTTCCGTCAACATGACGAAAAAACCGCAGGGCCTGAAACATCCTGTCGATGCTGGATACGAGCCCCTTGGGCGGTGTGTATCCAAGGTTCAGATAGGTCTGGCGAAGCGGCAGCAGATCCGCAAGAAGGGTCATTGCAACCTGTGGATTGCGGGAAACATGGCCACCATCCGGCAGAATCTGCTTTTCGATCTCCTGATCGAGATTGCGTGCCGCCGATTTGATTGATGTCGGTGTGGCAGGAAGGGCAAGGGTCGCCATAGCCAGTGCGATACGGACGCGGAAGCGCTTTTCCCCGTCTCGGGTCGCCGGAGCGATCTTGCGTAGATAACGTATTTGCAGTGCCAGGCTCTTGATGAAGCGCCGATAGAAACCACGGTCCTGGTTCTTCAGGATGATCGGGGAATGGGACAACCAGGCGATAACCCGTTGGGCACATACATCAGCGTCCCATCCGATGCCGGAGAAGCGACGGCCCCAGATGTTGATCCAGTCTTCCGTGAGGGCCTTTGCATCGGTGTAGGATTCGGCCGTGCCCGCAGCCCGCAGGTGCCGAAGCCAACGGAAACTGTGCAGCATTTCATCAAAGCCGAGCGATGGGCCGGGGTGAAGGAAGGGCGATATATCGCCGGCTTCAAGCACCCGTCCGGCCAGCGGAAAGCGGCCCTGGTGCACCTCATGGGCAATATAGGGATCGGCAATACGCAGGTCCGTCGGCGCGACAACCAGTCGATCCGGAGAAGTTCCAATGAAACGTAGCGGATTTACACGGCCAACGGCCAGCTGGCGTGAAACCCGGCGCCAGCTTTCACGGAAATACAATGGCAAAAATTGCCGAAATTGCAACAATACTGCCGCCAATTCTAGTCCCCGTATACCCCATTACTGGGGTCCCTTGCCGCGACTATAACATAAGACAAAATCGACGGCAGGCATAATTTTGAGCAGTTAACAATCACTCTGTGCGCGTAAATTTGCTGGCGAAAAATCCATCCATTCCGGCGAGCCGAGGATTGTCATTTGCCAGCATGGCCGGTGTCGTGCGCATGTCTCCATCGACGGTGATGGCCTCCTCAAGGCCCGGCCAATCGACGGGGTCGATTTTCTTTCTTACCAGCTCCGGTTCGCTCTCCACCACGCGCCGCACCATATCCTCACCTTCCAGCGGGTCGAGCGAGCAGTTGGAAAAGACAATGGTTCCGCCCGGCCGTACCAGCGAGATGGTATGCCGCAGCAGCTTTTCCTGCAATGCGGCGAGTTTTTCGATGTCGGCAAGGCTCTTTGTCCATGGAATATCGGGGTGCCGCCTGACTGTACCGGTTGATGAGCACGGCGCGTCCAGAAGCACCGCATCAAGGAGCGTGTCCGGCTGCCAGTCAATCACGTTCGCCTCGACCAGTTCTGCCTCGAGCTGCAGGCGGCCGAGATTTTCGGCAAGACGCCTGAGCCGGTTGCGCGACAGGTCGACGGCCGTAACTGTTGCACCGGCCGCGATCAGCTGTGCCGTCTTACCGCCGGGAGCAGCGCAAAGATCGGCGACGCGCCGGCCTGCGACATCGCCAAGCAGCCGCGCCGGAATGGAGGCCGCCGCATCCTGTACCCACCACGCGCCTTCCGCGAAGCCGGCAAGCTCCGATACCGGACCGTCAATGGTGGCGAGCCGCACTGTGCCGGTGGGCAGGACGATGCCCCCGAGGCGGTCGGCCCAGCCTTGCGGATCCGATTTGACGGTGAGGTCGATAGCCGGCGCAACAGTGTGCGCACGCATTATCTGCTCGGCGCTTTCGCCATAGGCAGCTTCCAGCCGGTCGGCGAACCATTGCGGTGCGTTGATCGTTTCCGCCTCGACCTTCGGCAACAGATCCGACCTTTCGCGGATAAGGCGTCTGAGGACGGCGTTGACAAGCGCAGCAAAGCGCCGGTTCCTGGGATCGATATTGGCCTGTTCGACCGCGATATCGACCGCTGCGTGGTCGGGAACCTCCAGATAAACAATCTGCGCAGCCGCAATGTGAAGGACATGGGCAAGGGCGCGCGCACCGGCTGGCAGCGGGCGGTCGACAAGCCGTGTCAGCACTGCCTCGATAATCGGTAAATGCCGCAGCGTTGCCAGCAGCATCGCCTTAACCAAAGCCTGGTCAGCATCACTGAGACTGCGGAAAGCGGGATTGCCGCCCTTCGGATCCAGAATGCCGTCAAGCGACGTTCCCTTGTCGACCACGGCCGACAACAGCTTTGCCGCGACCTGCCGGGCGGCAAGGCCGGGTTTCAAATTGCCAAGGGCTTCGTTCGAGTTTGCTGCACGCCGGCTTTTCTTGTGCTGCCTCACGACCATGGACCCTTGAATTCCCTGGTCCCGCCGCTGCGGCCCCAAGGGCCGCCCTGTCGACTATCTGCATTTCTCCGGGGAGCGTTGGGCATGTCGATGTTATCGGTCCGGCCAAACTCGGCGTCCATCTTGCGCAGTGCGGCAATCCGGTTTTCCGTCGCCGGATGGGTGGAGAAAAGTCCGTCCATGCGCTGACCGGACAGGGGATTGATGATGAACATGTGCGCTGTGGCCGGGTTGCGTTCGGCATCCTCATTGACGACACGCTTGGCGCCGCCGGCAATTTTTGCCAATGCCGAGGCTAGCCACATGGGGTGTCCGCAGATTTCAGCGCCGCCCCTGTCCGCCGAATATTCGCGGGTTCGGCTGACGGCCATCTGAACCATGCCGGCGGCCAATGGCGCCAGGATCATGGCCGCCAGAATTCCGATAATCCCGAGCGGATTGTTGCGGCCGCCACGGAAAAAGAATGCAAAATTTCCAAGCATGGAGATGGCGCCGGCAAGCGTGGCGGTGATTGTCATGGTCAGCGTGTCGCGGTGCTTCACGTGAGCAAGCTCATGGGCCATGACGCCCGCCACTTCCTCGTGCGAAAGCATGTGAAGAAGCCCGGTTGTTGCCGCGACGGCAGCGTTTTCGGGGTTGCGCCCTGTGGCGAAGGCGTTCGGCTGATCGTTCTTTATGAGATAGACTTTCGGCATCGGCAGGCCGGCATTTTCGGCCAGCTGCCGCACGATCCCGTAATATTCCGGCGCTGAACGTTCGTCGACTTCGATTGCGTGGTGCATGCGCAGGACCATCTTGTCCGCGTTCCAGTAGGAAAACAGGTTCATTGCAGCGGCGATCACCAACGCAATCAGCATACCGCCGGTGCCGCCTATTACAAATCCAATGGCCATAAACAATGCCGTCATAAACGCAAGCAGCATTGCCGTTCGCACCATATTCATGGCAGATACTCCAGAATCAGGGCCGGTTTTCCTACCGGCCTATACTCCCTATATGTTGGGAGTGAAACACGATAGTTCAATGCAGATGCAGGGCTGTGTGATCATGAGTGAAAAATCGGCACCGCACAGGAACGAGCCGCAATCCGATGTGGCCCGGGAAGGTGCTGCAGACGCGACCGTCCGCAGACGGTTCGAGGACCTGCCGCCGGCCGCGCAACGGGCACTGAAGGAAGCCGAAGAGCGCCGCAACGCGAACGCCGATGAGGAATCGCAGCCCAAAGAAATCGGCGGGCGCGGCGGCAAGGATCCGGCCCGTTACGGTGATTGGGAAATCGACGGTCGCGCCATTGATTTCTAACTTTGGCTCAAGGGGCCAAACCCCTCCGGCGTGAGATCCCGTCAGTGCCGCCCTTAACCCCATATTAGGCATGAAATCAGATGAGCGGGCCGAAATGGCCATTCATCTTAAGATTTAACATTTGTGAAAATCTGCTCTGTTAGATCCTATGTCATACGCGCTACTGCCCGGCAGATAGTGTCGCGGCCCTGGCCGCATATTTTACAAAAGTGCTTAGAGCAATTGGAATTTCAGACTGGATAGGACGAATACAACCACATCGGACAATTGAAATATCAGTATTTTTAAGTGAGTAAATCGCGGTCGTGGTGTGATGGGCATCCACGCCGCCGTTTTCAAAGACCCATCGGGTCACCAATCACGAGAACAAATGCAATCGGCTGGCTACCGCCTAAAGCGGTGATTATCAGCCAAATTGTATCGGGGCGAGTGTTCTTCAGAGCTTTAGGGTTTGCTGAAGATGAACACCGATTCCATTAAAACGGTTTTTCACCGGTTCCTCCGCGACGAACGCGGCAATTTTTTAATGTTGTTCGGCCTCGGCGTCGGAGTGCTTTTCCTGGCCGCCGGTCTGGCCGTCGACTATTCGGTTGGCCTGATGAACAAAACACGCGTCAACAACGCGCTCGACGCTGCCACGATCGCAACGGCCCGGGCGTTGGCCTCCGGCGATATCTCTGCCAGTGTCGATGGCGAGGTGGAAACCTATCTGAAGGCCATATTTGCCGCCAATCTCGATGTCGACGATCTCGATGCCAGTATCTATGCAATAGACAGCTACAGCGTTGATACCGCCGCCGGAACCGTCTCTGCGACAGCCAGCATCGATCAGCCGCTTTATCTCCTGCAGGTGGGCACCAGCAGCGACAGTATGACGGTGGCGACCGATTCGGCCGTGGCCTATGGCGTCGGTAATGTCGAAGTGGCGATGGTACTCGACGTTACCGGTTCCATGCGCGGCTCGAAACTCTCGGCATTGCAGGATTCTGCGGAACTGGGTGTCGAGGAACTGCTCAGCGTCAATACGGATTCGGACGAGAAGGTTCGCATCAGCATTGTTCCCTATGCGATAGGCGTTAATGTGGGCAGCGATCTTGGCAAATATGTCTATGCCGACTTTTTCTACGAAACGAGCGACGCACCCGCATTTGATTCAAGCCTCTATTCAAGCACCGGTGTCGGCTATGACTGGTCAACGCTACAGAGCGGTTACTGGTCGGGCTACGAAAGCGGTTATACCGGGTGCGGCAACTACTATACGCAACTGGATGGCGGCCAGAATTTCAAGTTTGCCGGAGGCTTCCGTTCCGGAGGCGGCTTTTCGTATGGAAGCAGCTACGGGTTTGATGGATACACCTTTGGAGATGCATTCATTTATCAAGCTAAAAAAGGCAGTGGCAAAGGCGGCGGCAGCAAAGTTTACGCGGAATGCTGGGATTTCGTCACCGAAAGCGACGGTACCAATTCCGACTATTGCGCATCCGACCGCAAGGCTCCGACAACCAGTGGTCTGACGTCATATCAGTATACAGATGCAAATCCCTCCTACGGCATGATCAGCCGTGACGCCCGCTTGGAAGAGGACGAGTGTCCAGACTCGACGATTGTCACCCTGACCAGCAACGAAACGACGTTGAAGAATGCGATCAGCGGATTTTCGGCCGACGGCTGGACCGGGGGTCATATCGGCCTGCAATGGGGCTGGTACACGGTTTCCTATGACTGGAGGGACTATATGCCGAGCGGATCGGAGCCTGCCGACCACACGGATCCGGATGAAGATCTGAAAAAATACATCATCATGATGACTGACGGCGTGTTCAACACTGCCTATGCAGATGTGGACTATGACGGGTTTTCAACCGGAAGCCAGTCAAGCAAATCGTACGATCATTTCGACGAATTATGCACTGCCATCAAAAACGATGACATCACGATTTTCACGATCGGGTTTTATCTGAGCGACGACGACGCAAAGGATGCGCTTGATGACTGTGCCACAGATGATACGGCGGAAGTCACCTACTATTATGATGTAGACAGCGCCAGCGAGCTGGAGGACACCTTTGAGGATATCGCAAATACCATCAACAGTCTGCGGCTGACCAAATAATTTCGCCTGAGGGCCGGGCACGGCGTCATCTGAGAATGTCGCGCCCGGCATCCGGACCCCGTATAAACGGACCTTACGACCAAGGCATTATCGCATTGGTTGCATAATGCACGCTATGCGGTTATCCGTAAAGCATATGTTCAGCATACAGTACAAAGAAACCCACCTAACCGGTCAATCCTTGGCCGGTTAATCTTTGTGCAATCTAGTTTCTCCTAACTGTCTGCCCAGTAAAAGTGTGTGATTGGTGCCAAACAGCTCAATCAATGCTTTTTTGGGACTATTACATATAGTCGGTTCGGATGGGGCAGCATGAGACATGATCTATTCTCGATCGCATAAAGCATAAATTTGCGCGGGGGTGTCTTCGGTTTGACGGGAACCGACGGCGCGCACTTCATCGGTCAAGCAAGGACCGGCAATCATGAGAACGGACCGACGCGCTTCGGTGTGACTCAGCCAAGAAGGCTTTGCCTGAGGCTGGAAGCATCCGTTTTCTTTAACTTCAGGGTGGGCTGAAGATGGGTAATAGCAATTTCACCGGCGTTTTTCGCAGGTTCGTAGAGGACCGGGGCGGAAACTTCATGATGATGTTCGGGCTGTGCGCGATCGTCGTCTTTATGGCGGCCGGTCTGGCTGTGGACTATTCCGCTGCCATCGGCAGCCGAACGCGCATCAACAATGCGCTGGATGCGGCGACGCTGGCTACCGCGCGCGCGCTTACGACGGGCGAAATCAAGGTCGACAAGGCCGAGGAGTATATGACCTCGGTATTCATGGCCAATTTGGGGATCACCGACCTCAACGCCAGCGGCTACACAATCGTCAACTTCAAGGTTGACGAGGACAAGCAGTCTGTCTCGGCGAAGGCGAATTACGATATGCCGCTGAGGATTCTTCCGGTCGGGGTCAGTAAGGATACCCAGGCTGTAGCCAGTTATTCGGAAGTCAGTTACGGCACCTCGAATATCGAGGTCGCCATGGTGCTTGATGTCACGGGTTCCATGAGCGGTGCACGTATTTCCGCTCTGAAGCAAGCGGCCAAGCTGGGCATCAGCGAACTTCTGAGCGTCAACGACAGCGGCACCGATGACAAGGTGCGCATCAGCCTTGTACCTTACAGCAAGGCGGTGAATGTGGGCTCCTTCCTCACCCGCTATGTCTATTCGGATTACAATGAGGAAAAGAGCGACGCCCCGGCCTACAACAAGACACTTTTCAATGCGACGGACCTTGCATACGACGTTGCCGCTTTTCAGGCGGACTATGAGATTTGCGGTTACACCAGCTACCGCGTACCCGGCATACCGGACTATGCAGCCTATTTCGATCAGGACAATGATCATTACAGCAGTTACATTGCGAATGCCGGGTATGGCGGCTGGATCGGCGACATCGGTGGCGGATACAGCAACAATGACGGCTATGAATATGGCGGCGCTTATGTTTTTCAGGCCAAGAAAAAGAAAAAGAAGAAGAAGAAGAAGAAGAAAAAATACAGCTGCTATCTGCCAAGTGATTTTGTCGTCAATAATGACGGTAGCAATGTCGATTTTTGCGCCACGGATCGCAAAGCGCCAAATAGCGGTAAATCGTATCAGTATACGGACGACAGTCCTGCAAAGGGCATGATCTCACGCGATTCCCGCCTTGAAGATTACGGTTGCCCGAGCTCGTCGATCGTGACCCTGAGCAGCAACAAGACGACCCTGGATGATGCGATCAATGCCTTCTCGGCAGGTGGCTGGACGGCCGGTCACATCGGCCTGCAGTGGGCCTGGTATACGATCTCGCACAATTGGGCGGATTATATGCCGTCTACCTCAAAGTCCGGCGATCACAAAAATCCGGACAATGAGATCGACAAATACATCATCATGATGACGGATGGCGTTTTCAACACGGCCTATGCCAATACCTCTCCTGATGGATGGTATGCCGGCTACCAGTCAACCAAGGCGTATCATCACTTCGATAAGCTCTGCGTGGCCATCAAGAAAGATGAAATCAAGATCTTTACGATCGGCTTCATGCTGACCAGCGGCAGCACAGCCCTGAAGGAACTGCAGAAGTGCGCATCACCCGACGAAGGCGACTTCACCTACTTCTATCAGCCAAGTACCTCAACGGAACTGAAGAAGACCTATAAACAGATTGCGCAGACTATCCAGAGCTTGCGCCTGACCAAGTAACAACAATGGGCGCCCGCTGTCGTATAGCGGGCCCCTTTTCCTGCCTTTTTATTGATTTTCTATACAAATGGCAGGCGCTATAAGCTGGAAAATTGAACTTTTTATTGGTTCTCATCGCCTTTTTTCCTGATAAATTGGCTTGAAACGTAAGAAAGCTCAGTGCTTTGAGCCTTTTACTAAAATACGAACAATGAACTTAAGCCGGTTTCAATCCTGATCTTTTAAAACAGAACGGGATGAACCCGGATGCTGCGTGCGAAAGAGCGTGCATCAGGACTTCGTCTGACGATCAATCTGATGGGAAGATGACGATGAGTACTGGAAAACTAAACAAGTTATGTAAGAGGTTCCGGCGCGACGAAAGCGGCAATTTCATGATGATATTTGCCTTTGCAACCGGAGTCATTTTTTTGACCGTCGGGTTGGCCGTCGAATATTCGGAATCGATCAACATTAAAACCCGCGTTACCAATGCGCTGGATGCCGCGACGCTGGCAACGGCCCGTGCGATATCCATCGGTGATATCACCGAAGCCCAGGGCGCGGATTATCTTGAATCCGTATTCACCGCCAATATCGGCGTCGATGATCTTTCCAAGAGCAAATATTCGCTCGAGAGCATCACCATCAACACGGTGAGCCAGACCGTCTCCGCAACCGCGCGGTACGACCAGGATCTGAAATTTATCAGCGTCGGTACAGCCGCAACCAATCAGAACGTCGACAGCCTTTCGGCTGCCAGCTACGGCATGTCTGACATCGAGGTTGCCATGGTGCTCGACGTCACGGGATCGATGTGGGGCTCGAAGATTACGGCGCTCAAGGATGCCGCGAAAATCGGCGTGGATGAATTGCTGAGCGTCAATACGCCGACCGATGTGAAGGTGCGCATCAGCCTTGTGCCCTACAGCTGGGCGGTCAACACCGGACCTCTGGCCAAATATGTCTATCCGGACTTTAAATCGAAGAAAAGCGCCGCTCCCGTCTGGGACCAGGACCTCTTCGATACGACCGGTGTCGGATATGATGTTGCCAGCTTCCAGGCCACCGGCAACATGAGTGATATGGTCGCCAATGCGGACGGTTCAGCCGTTGACAAATGTGCGACGGACCGCAAGAAGCCGATATCGGGAACGAGTTATCAGCACAAGGACGCAAACCCGTCCTACGGCATGATTTCGCGCGATTCACGTCTCGATACAGTGAATTGTCCGAGTGCCGAACTCATGTTGCTGTCTTCCGACAATACGGCGCTGACAAACACAATCAACAGTCTTGCGGCGAGCGGCTGGACGGCCGGTCATATCGGGCTGCAGTGGGCGTATTACACGATTTCCTACGATTGGGCCGACTATGTGCCGACTGCCGCGAAACCCGCGGATCACACCGACCCGGACAAGGACATCGACAAATACATCATCCTGATGACCGACGGTGAGTTCAATACTGCCTATGCCGATGTGAAGAAGAAGAACTGGAAAGGCGGCAAACAGGGATCGACGTCACGCAGCTTCACGGACAGCCTGTGCACGGAGATCAAGGACAACGACGTCAAGATCTTCACCATCGGCTTCCAGCTCTACAGCTCGACGGCACTTAACATGCTCAAGAGTTGTGCAACACCGGACGATGGTGACATTACCTATCACTATGAACCGGTGACGGGCAGCGAGCTGAAGGAAACTTACGAAAATATCGCTCGCACAATTCAAAGCCTGCGCTTGATCCAATAGCCTCGTCAACGCAGCGCCCTACGGACCAGCCGCCAAAAGCGGCTGGTCTTTTTTTGCCTTCAGCAACGTTTTCTTAAGTCTTTTTATTGCGAAACCCGGGTTGTTGCCGGCGACAGTTCAACTTTTAGTACTCCATAAATAAACCTCCGTTCCACACGGAGAAATAATCCTTTGTGTAATGGTCCAAGGTGCCTGTCCGAGCGCCTAATCCGTCCCGCGGCGCGCATTGTGTGCGTCGCCAGAGGATTATTTTCGGAGGGTGCGATGGCGTCGATGCGGCAGGTCGCTTGTGTGGGTGGATTGTTTGGCCGGCTTGCCGGTTGGTTGGGCCGGTTCGGCGCAAACCGGGACGGCAATTTTACAGTCCTGATGGCATTTGCCACCGGCGTCCTTTTCCTTACAGCCGGTCTGGCTGTTGAGTATACGCTCGCGCTTTCGCAGCGCACACGAATTACCAATGCACTCGACGCAGCAACACTGGCAACCGCGCGAGCGATTTCCATCGGTGAAGTGACACAGGCAAATGCTCCGGACTATCTCAAACAGGTTTTTGCTGCCAATATCGGTGTCGACAATCTGGCAACCAGCCGATACTCCCTCCACAATATCGTGATTGATCCGGCAAACAATGCAGTCAGCGCGAAAGCAACCTACAATCAGCAGCTGAAATTCATAAATGTCGGGATGGGGACAACCCACATGGATGTTTCCAACAATTCCGCGGTGACGTTTGGCGCATCCGACATTGAGGTCGCGATGGTTCTGGATGTCACCGGTTCGATGGATTGGGATGACGCAAACGGCGATCACAAGATGACTTCGCTGAAGGCGGCGGCCAAAAATGCGGTGGACAAGCTTTTGAAAAACAGCCGCGGCGCGGTGAAGATCAGCCTGGTTCCCTATTCTCAATCCGTGAATGTCGGCTCATTCCTGAGCAGATATGTCTATGCCGACTATCTGGAGCCGAAGAGCGATGCGCCTGCCTATGATGCGGCCCTTTTCAACAGCACTGGCGTCGGATACGACTACGCAGCATTTCAGCAGCCCTATAAAGTCCGGAGATGGCGCAACGGACGCCGACGCAGAGTCTGCACGAACGTTTTGCCGAGCGATTTCAGAGTTGAAAGTGACGGGACCAATGTCGACTACTGCGCCACGGACCGCAAAGCGCCTGATACCGGCGGGCGTACCTCCTATCAGTTCACCGACGAAAATCCTGTTCGAGGCGGCATGATCAGCCGCGACTCACGATTGAGTGAAGGCAGTTGCATCAGCGAGAAAATCGTCACCTTGACAACGAACAAGCGGGATCTCGACAGAGCCATCGACCGTATGGGCACAAATGGGGGTACGGCAGGCCATATCGGTCTGCAGTGGGCCTGGTACACAATATCGCATAAATGGCGCGACTATCTGCCTGCAACATCCCGCCCGGGCGATCATATGGCGTCGGGATCGGATCTGAACAAATACATCATCTTCATGACTGACGGTGTGTTCAACACTGCTTATGCGGGAAATTCCACCAGAAACGGATGGACTGGTCATAACCCCGCAAGGTCGCAGTCACCGCAGCATACGAGCGATTTCTGCCGCGCTATCAAGCAACAGAATATCAAAATCTTTGTCGTCGGCTTCGATCTCGATGAAACCGTCGCCGACAGCAATCCGGATCTGCGACGGAGCTGGATTCGCGATGCTCAAACGCTGTTGCGCAATTGCGCGACGCCCGACACGAACCGTGTCACATATTTCTACAAGGCGGACGATTCAGCCCAATTGACGGCGGCCTTTGAGAATATCGCACAGACCATCCGAAGCCTGCGCCTGACCCATTAGGCCGCTGGCTCCGCTCCGGAGACTGCTGCGAGTTTTTGTGGCGGCCTCCGGACCGCCGCAGTATCGCAATACTGATTTTAATGGTGCCGGTTTGCCTGTGGAGTGTTGTACTGAAGCAGTTGCCCGACGGTTTCCATTTAATCTCAAAATGCTCTAGGTTCGCCGCGTTTTGAACCGACGAACTGGAACATCATCCATGAGCGCAAAGGGCCGCCTTAAATCCTTCCGGAAACTTCTTGCCCATGCACGTGACATCCTGCAGGTCGATGTCGGATTTTATCTGTGGGACGGGACGACCGTTCCTGAGGACCTGGCGCCCGATGCGTTCGCCATCTGTCTTGCCGATGAGGGCGCGATTGCCGCGCTGATACGCAAGCCGTCTATGGAAACCATGCTCAATCTGTGGGTATCGAAGCGTATCGATCTGAAAAACGGCGACCTCTTTGATCTGACTGCGCAAAAGCCGAAAGTACGTACGAGGGAAATCCGCAAGTCTCTCAATAAATGGCAGGCGTTCAACACGGCGCGCAAGTTCTGGTTTGTCAGCCGCGGCGGCCCTTGGCCGCTCGAAGAGCAGTCGGACGAAAAGCCGAGTGACGGCAGCCGCGAGGAAAACGAGAAGAACATCCAGTACCATTACGACGTCTCCAATGCATTTTACGAGCTGTGGCTCGACAAGGAGATGGTCTATACCTGCGCCTACTGCACTGACTGGGACAACGATATCGAGCAGATGCAGCAGGACAAGCTGGAGATGATCTGCCGCAAGCTGCGGCTCAAACCGGGCGAGACGATGCTCGATATCGGCTGCGGCTGGGGCGCCCTTTCCTGTTATGCCGCTCAGCACTACGGCGTCTCAGCCCTCGGCGTGACGCTAGCGACGCAGCAGGTCGAATATGCCAGAGCCAAGGCCGAGAGGCTGGGGCTTTCTGACCGGGTGAAGTTCGAACTGGCCGATTATGCGACAGTTCAGGGCCAGTTCGACAAGGTTGCGGCAATCGGTATCCAGGAACATATCGGCATAGACAATTACCCGACTTATTACGGGACCGTTAAACGTGTCCTCAAGCCTGAGGGCCTGTTTCTTCACCATGCCATCACAAGACCGGCCAAGCGGGATGCCAAAAAGTTCCGCAAGGGCAATGAAGAGTTCAAGCTCTTAACAAAATACATCTTTCCGGGCGGTGAACTGGACCATATCGGCAATACGGTGACGATGCTGGAACAGAACGATTTCGAGGTGCATGACGTGGAGGCCTGGCGCGAACATTATCAGCGCACTTGCCGGTTGTGGCATGACCGGCTGCTGGCGAATTACGACGCCGCGGTTGCGGAAGTCGGCGAGGTAAAGACGCGCATGTGGCTGCTTTATCTTGGCGGTTGCGCGATCACCTTCGAGCGCGACGGCGCACGGCTCTATCAGACGCTTTCCTCACACAAGCGCCGGGGCCCGAGCGGTCTGCCACCGACAAGGGCTGATCTTTACAGGTAAAAAAGGGGGCCGCAGGCCCCCTTTTCATTCCGGTTGCTTGCAGAGCTACTGCTTGTTCTGGCGGTTTTCGATCAGATCGTCGACCACTGCCGGATCGGCCAATGTCGACGTGTCGCCCAGTGAGCCGAAATCGTCCTCGGCGATCTTGCGCAGGATGCGGCGCATGATCTTGCCGGAGCGGGTTTTCGGCAATCCGGGTGCGAACTGGATCTTGTCGGGCGAGGCGATCGGGCCGATTTCCTGGCGCACATGCTTGACCAGTTCCTTGCGCAGGCTCTCGCTGCCGTTCTGGCCGGCCATCAGGGTGACGTAGCAGTAGATGCCCTGTCCCTTGATGTCGTGCGGGTAGCCGACGACAGCCGCTTCGGAAACCCGGTCATGCGAAACCAGGGCCGATTCTACCTCGGCCGTTCCCATGCGGTGACCGGACACATTGATGACGTCGTCGACCCGTCCGGTGATCCAGTAATAGCCGTCCTCGTCCCGGCGGCAGCCATCACCGGTGAAGTATTTGCCCTTGTAGGTGGAGAAATAGGTCTGGACGAAGCGGTCATGGTCACCATAGACGGTGCGCATCTGGCCGGGCCATGAATCGACAATACACAGATTGCCTTCCGCCGCGCCCTCGAGTTCTTTGCCTTCACCATCGACGAGCTGCAACTGGACGCCGAAGAACGGCCGCGTCGCAGAGCCCGCCTTGAGATCAGTTGCGCCCGGCAGTGGCGTGATCATGATGCCGCCGGTCTCGGTCTGCCACCAGGTGTCGACAATCGGGCATTTCTTCTCGCCCACGACATTGTAGTACCATTCCCAGGCTTCCGGGTTGATGGGTTCGCCAACCGTGCCGAGCGTGCGCAGCGATTTGCGCGACGAGCGGCTGACAAAATCGTCGCCGGCCCCCATCAAGGCGCGGATCGCCGTCGGTGCGGTATAGAAGATGTTGACGTTGTGCTTGTCGACGACGTCCCAGAACCTGCCGGCATCGGGGTAGTTCGGCACGCCTTCGAACATCAGCGTGGTCGCGCCATTGGCGAGCGGGCCGTAGACGATATAGGAGTGCCCGGTCACCCAGCCGACATCGGCCGTGCACCAGTAGATGTCTCCGGGATGATAATCGAAGACATATTCATGGGTCATGGATGCGTAGACGAGATAGCCGCCGGTTGTGTGCAGCACGCCCTTGGGCTTTCCGGTTGAGCCGGACGTGTAGAGAATGAAAAGCGGATCTTCCGCCTTCATCTTGGCGGGCGGGCAGTCGGGCTTGGCCGCCTGAATGGCTTCCTGATAGGCAATGTCGCGTCCTTCGACCCAGCCGACATCGGCACCGGTGCGGCGCACGACCAGAACATTCTTGACGGTAACCCCGTCCTTCCTGGCGATCTCGATGGCCTTGTCGGTGTTTTCCTTCAGCGGAATGGGCCGGCCGCCGCGCAGGCCCTCATCGGCGGTAATGACGAAGGTCGAATCGCAATCGTGGATACGGCCGGCCAGCGCGTCGGGGGAAAAGCCGCCGAAAACGATCGAGTGGACGGCACCGATACGGGCGCAGGCAAGCATCGCATAGGCCGCCTCGACGATCATCGGCATGTAGATGGTGACCCGGTCGCCCTTTTTGACGCCATTTGTCTTCAGGACATTGGAAAGCCTGCAGACCTTGTCGTAAAGCTCATTATAGGTGACCTTCTTGTCGTCATAGGGGTTGTCGCCTTCCCAGATGATCGCAACCTGATCGCCACGGCTCTTCAGATGCCGGTCGATGCAGTTGTAGGACACGTTGGTGACGCCGTCCTCAAACCATTTGATAGACACCTTGCCGGAAAATGAGGTGTTCTTGACCTTCGTGTAGGGCTTGAACCAGTCGATCCTCTTGCCGTGCTTCTTCCAGAATTTTTCCGGGTTCTTGGTGCTTTGACGATACCAGTCAAGATAGGTGTCGTTGTCGACCAGTGCGCGCTTTTTAGCGGCCTTGAGCACTTTGTGGGTCTTTTCGATCATACACTCCTCCTTTGCTTGCGACCGGGCAGTTGCCAACCTCCCGGTTCTGCCGGCATGTACCTGATTGTGCGCCCTTAATAGCAGTTGTTTCTATCACGGCAATTAGACTTATGGGCCTATATCCTCTTTGATTGCATTTATTTGCGAAGGGCGCTATAGAGGCGGTGATTTCCCGGAAATAAGTGGTACTACCCACGGCCCGCGCCACCGGAGCGGGCGGACAGGAGAATTATATCCATGGCTCAACAACTGCTTATGCCGAAGGCCACAGCCGTCTGGCTCGTCGACAATACGGCCCTGACCTTTGAACAGATAGCTCAATTCTGCAAGCTGCACACGCTTGAGGTCAAAGCCATTGCCGACGGTGAATCGGCGCAAGGCATAAAAGGCCTCGATCCGATCCAGACCGGACAGCTCTCCCGCGACGAGATTGCCAAGGGCGAAGCCGATACCGCGCACAAGCTGAAACTGTCGAGCCCCAAGGTTCATGTGCCCGAACTCAAGCGCAAGGGACCGCGCTACACGCCGGTTTCCAAGCGGCAGGACCGGCCCAACGCCATATTGTGGCTGGTGCGCAACCACCCCGAACTGCGCGACGCGCAGATCTCGCGTCTCGTCGGCACGACAAAATCAACGATCGAGCAGATCCGCGAACGCACCCACTGGAATTCGGCGAACCTTACGCCGCTCGACCCGGTGACGCTTGGGCTTTGCACGCAGATCGATCTTGATATCGAGGTGGAGAAGGCGGCCAAGGAACGTCCGTCGGAGGTGATTTCCCGCGAGGATGAAACCCTGCTTCCGGCAAAGGAAACCGAGGGCTTCGCCTTCGATACGACACCACCTGCGCCGAAGAAGGAAGAGGACGAGATCGACGCCGATGCCGTCTTTGCCAAGCTCAACTCGCTGAAAACGGACACACCCGAAGAGCCGACCGAGTAGGCGCTGACCGCTCAGGCACTGCCTGTCGAGGAATTTACCGGACCGCGTTGCCGAGACAGGTAGCGCGGTCCTTTTGATTTTATCGGGTCAGGCTGAAATCGACCACAGCGCCCGGTCCCAGCGGGATATTGAAGGCCGTCCACGCGACGATGATGACGACGCCGGTGATCATCAGCCAGACCGAATAGGGGATCATCACCGCCATCAGGCTGCCCATGCCGAAATTCTTGTCCCAGCGCTGACAGAAGATCAGGATCAGCGGGAAATAGACCATCAGCGGTGTGATGATGTTGGTGGCCGAATCGCCGATGCGGTAGGCGGCCGTCGCCGTTTCCGGGCTGATGCCGAGCAGCATCAGCATCGGCACCAGGATCGGCGCGAGCAGCGCCCATTTGGCCGAAGCCGAGCCGACAAAAAGGTTGATGAAGCCGGAAAGAACCAACAGACCTGCGAGCAGCAGCGGGCCTGGAAGATTGGTCCAGCGCAGGAATTCGGCACCATCGATGGCGAGGATCAGCCCGAGATTCGACCAGATGAACATGGCGACGAAGTGGGCAGCGGCGAATGCCAGAACAAGATAATAGCCCATTTCGGCCATTGACTCGGACATCAGCTTCACCAGATCCCGATGATTTTTGATCGTTCCGGTGACGTGACCGTAGACCCAGCCGCTCAGCAAAAACAGAAAGAAAAAGCCGGCGACCAGCGACTGGTAGAAGGGCGTGAGCCGCGCTTCTGGTTTTGCATCCGGATCCATCAGCGGCGTGCCGGGGCCGATGGTCAGGAACACCCAAAGGGCAATGACGGCGAACACGGTGAGGCCCGCCCATTTCAAACCGCGACGCTCGGCATCGGTGAGCGGGCCGGAAACGGCTTCGTCGGCTTCGGCAACAGCGCCGCCGGTCCACGGCCCGAGGCGCGGCTCGACCTGTCGGTCGGTGATATACCAGATGACCGGCAGGTAGATGAAGAACAGCGCCATGATCAAATACCAGTTGCCGGCGATGTTGGCGTTCCAGGTCGGATCGAGGATTTCCGCACCGGCCTCGGTGATGCCGAACAACAGCGCATCGAGCTGGCCGGGGAACAGGTTTGCCGAAAACCCGCCCGATACGCCGGCAAAGGCTGCGGCGATACCGGCGACCGGGTGTCGTCCGGCGGCAGCGAAGATGACGCCGGCGAGTGGGATGAGGACAACATAGGCCGCATCGGCGGCAAGATTGCCGATCATACCGACGGCGACGACGATCGGCGTCAAAAGCAGTTTCGGCGCATCGCGGACACCGGCGCGCATGGCCGCGCCGAGAAATCCGGTGCGTTCGGCAACCCCGGCGCCCAGCATGACGACCAGTACATAACCCAGCGGATGGAAATGGGTGAACGTCGTCGGCATCTTGGTCATCAGCTGACGCAGATTTTCCGCCGAGAACAGGCTTTTTGCGTCCACCGGCTGTTCGGTGACAGGATGAATGGCGGACAGACCAAAATAGGCAGCGACAGCGCTGACCAGCATCAGGATCACAATCAGCCAGATAAAGATGAAGACGGGGTCGGGCAGCCGGTTTCCGGTGCGTTCGATTGCAGCAATGAAACCCGTGCTGACTTGGGAGGCGGTATCCGTCATTGTTTATGTTCCTGTTAAGGTTCATGCCTCCCGAGGCCGCCTATGCTGGCGAAATTTGGCCGGATCGGGGCAATGGCCGGCTGCTTTGGTAGTACAACTTTAGTTGGCAGGCTTTCGCAAATACAAGTAAAACCGCTGAAAATCTCCTGTTCGACTTGCTTGACTCTTTATGTTTTTTTTGGAATCAATATTAGAACAAAACAAGAACATGCGGAAAAACAATGCAGGGCAACCGGCAAAGGATAGAGGCATTGCAGGGCGCCGTCGCAAGGATCGACAGGCGGCATGCTTCTTTTGCGCGCCATGCGCGGATGCGCGGGGACAGCGGAACTGCCGCATTCGGCATTAATGCCATCGATGCGGTTTTTGAAGACGGTTTTCCGGTCTTTGCCCTGCATGAAGTGCGCTGTTCCCTGACCCGCGATATCGGCGCGGCCACCGGCTTTCTTGCCGGGCTGATTGCCGGGTGCATGAAACAGCGGCAGGGCCGCATCGTGTGGATCTGCGATCCGGCATGCCGGCTGGATGGCGGGCAGCTCTTTCCCGCCGGGCTTTCCATGTTCGGGCTCGACCCGGCGCGGCTTGTCCTGGTGCGTCCCGCCGATCTTAAATCCGCGCTGTGGGCCAGCGACGAGGCGGCGAAATGTGCCGATCTTGCCGGCGTTGTCTTTCAGGTGAAGGGCAACCAGCCGAGCTTCGACATGACGGCGACCCGCCGTCTGATGCTGAAGGCACAGCAGAACGGGCTGTTTGTCGGCATCCTTCGGCAGGGGGGCGACGAGGAGGCCAATGCGGCGGCAACCAGATGGCATGTGAGCGCACAGCCATCGGCTGCCGATCCGCACCTTGAAAGGGGCATCGGGCTTTTGCGGCTGAGCCTTGTCCTTGAACGCAACCGCAATGGTCAAACGGGGCATTGGACCGTTGCATGGAATCAGCACGAACACGGTTTTGAACATGTCCCAACGGATTATGTCGATCGCCCTGCCGCACCTTTCGACCGACCGGATGGCGCGCCGCAAATGGGGCAGGTCATGGCGTTTGAACGGGCGTCCTGACGCACCGCCCCTTGCCGCGATCGCAAAGGTGAAAAATGCCATGCGTCTTGTCGCCGTGGATGGTTGCGGCCACCAGGCGGGCCTGCGCGTGGAACAGACGCTGAGTGATGCGCGGGCGCTGTTTCCCGATCTCGACGTTTTCGACTATGACCCGCAAGCCGATGCGGCGCTGCTTGAGGCCGTTGCCGCCTGGTGCGACCGCTATACGCCGCTGGTGGCGCTTGAACGGCTGCCCGAGACGGTTTCGGGAAGCTGTGCCGGCCTTTATCTGGATATTTCCGGCTGCGCCCATCTTTTCGGCGGCGAAGAAGCAATGCTTGCCGATGTCACTTCCCGCCTGCGCGTCGGCGGCCTCATGGCGCGGGCCGCCATTGCCGATACGCCTGGCGCCGCCTGGGCCTTTGCCCGCTACAGCGACAGGCAGGTGATTGAACCGGGCCGTCACAGGCAGGACCTGCTCGATTTACCGCTTGCCGGCCTTCGCCTTGAGACGGAGATGCTCGATATGCTCAGGAAACTGGGCCTGCGGACCGTCGGATGCATTGCCGCCCTGCCGCGCGCTCCGCTCGCCGCGCGCTTCGGCAATGCCCTGCTTTTACGCCTCGATCAGGCGCTCGGTCGCGAGGAGGAAGCGATTTCGCCGCGCCTGCCGGTTCCCGAACTGTCGTCGGAGCGGATTTTCGCCGAGCCGATCGCCCTGCAGGAGGATATTGAAAGGACGGCGGCGCAGCTTGCCGGCAACCTTCGCCAGCGTCTTGACGAACGCCAGCTGGGTGCACGCCGGTTGGAACTGAAACTGTTTCGTGTCGACGGCCATGTCGCAACCATTGCGGTCAGGGCGGCAAGCCCGGTCTATCACGCAGAGCGCATCACCATGCTGTTTCGCGAGCGCATTGCCGGGTTTCACGAGGATCTCGATGCGGGCTTCGGCTTTGATCTCGTGCGCCTCAATATCGTCGAGAGCGAAGCGCGGCAGGTCGAGCAGGCAGATCTTGGCGGCAGTGATGGGGGCAATGGACGCGGCGAGGCCCTTTGCGGCCTTGTCGACAAGCTGGGTGCGCGCCTCGGCACCGACCGGGTGCAGCGTTTTGTTGCCGCCGACACCCATATTCCCGAGCGCAGCTACGGGCTTGTGGCGCAGGCCGCCGTCGGCGAGGCGGCAGCCACCCAGGCGGGTTTCTGGCGCGAGGACGGGGACGTTCCGGAAAGCGGCGGGCCGGTGGTGCTGACCCGCCCCGTTATCCTTTTCGAACGGCCGGAACAGGTCGAGGCGGTTGCCGAGGTTCCCGACGGGCCGCCGATCCGGTTCCGCTGGCGCAAGACGCTTTACCGCATCACCCGTTCCGAGGGGCCCGAGCGGATCGCCTGTGAATGGTGGCGCGACGGGCGCGGCGGTCACAGCCGCGATTATTTCCGCGTCGAGGACGAAGAGGGCTACCGCTTCTGGATCTTCCGCCAGGGGCTTTTCGAGCGCGAGACGCGCAATCCGAAATGGTTCATGCACGGGCTCTTCGCATGACGGATCTTACTCCCGGCTATGTGGAGCTTGCCGCCACCAGCAATTTTTCCTTCCTGCGGGGCGCATCCCACCCGGAGGAAATGGTGGCGGAGGCCGCCCGCCTCGGCCTGCAAGGGCTGAGCGTTGCCGACCGCAATTCCCTTGCCGGCGTGGTGCGGGCGCATATGGCGGCAAAGGAAGCCAAACTTGCCTTCGCGCCGGGCTGCCGGCTGGTCTTTGCCGACGGCACGCCCGACATTCTCGTGTGGCCGCAGGACCGCGCCGCCTATGGCCGGCTGTGCGAGCTTTTGACGGTCGGCAAGCGCCGCGCGCCGAAGGGCGAATGCCATCTTGGACTTGACGATCTTGTGGAACATGGCGCCGGCATGATCATGGCCGTCATGCTGCCGCCCGCCCTGCCGGTTGCAGCGCCGGATTGCCTTGCGTCGCTTTCCGGACGCTTTGCCGGTCATGTCTATCTTGCCGCCTCCTGGCGCTATGGCGCGGCCGACCAGCGCCTGCTTGCCGCAATGGCACAGCTTGCCCGGCAGTCCGGCCTGCCGCTGCTGGCCGTGGGCGATGTTCTTTATCACGGTCCGGAACGGCGTTTTCTGCAGGATGTGGTGACCTGCATCCGCGAACATCTGACCCTGCGCGAAGCGGGCAAGCAGCTGGAGCCGAACGCCGAGCGGCACCTGCGCCCCGCAGCCGAAATGCTGCGCCTCTTCAAGGGCTATGAATATGCTGTTGCCGAGACGCAGAAGCTGTTTCGCCGCCTTGATTTTTCTCTGGACGAACTTCGTTATCTCTATCCGGAAGAGCCGACCGGCAGCGACGCACCGCCACAGGAGACGCTGGAACGGCTGACCGCCGAGGGCCTGAAGGAGCGCTATCCGCACGGCGCACCGCCAAAGGTGCTGGCGGCGCTCGATCACGAGCTCGGGCTCATCCGCAAGCTGGACTATGCGCCCTATTTCCTGACTGTCTACGACATCGTTCGCTTTGCCCGCAGCCAAAGAATCCTGTGCCAGGGGCGAGGATCGGCGGCCAACTCCGCCGTCTGTTACTGCCTGCGCATCACCGAGGTCGATCCGGAGAAGGTCGACCTCCTGTTCGAGCGGTTCATATCGGAAGAACGCAACGAACCGCCCGATATCGACGTCGATTTCGAGCATGAGCGGCGTGAAGAGGTGATCCAGTATATCTACGAGAAATACGGCCGCGACCGGGCCGGGCTTGCCGCCACGGTGATCACCTATCGGGGCCGCTCCGCCTTGCGCGAGGTGGGCAAGGTTTTTGAACTTTCCGACGATGTGATCACCGCGGTTTCAGGCACGCGCTGGGGCTCGTCCTCGTCGAAACTCGATGAAACCGATGCACGCCGCGCCGGGCTTGATCCGCATGACAAGCACCTGATGCAGATTCTCGACATGGCGAGCCAGATCATCGGCTTTCCGCGGCACCTGTCCCAGCATGTCGGCGGCTTTGTGATCACCCGCGACAGGCTGAGTTCGGTGATCCCGATCGAAAATGCGGCCATGGAAGACCGTACCGTCGTCGAATGGGACAAGGACGACCTGGAAAGCCTCGGCATGCTCAAGATCGACGTTCTGGGCCTTGGCATGCTGAGCTGCATCCGCAAGGCGTTCGAATTCCTTGAAGACCATTATGGCCGCAGCGAAACCCTTTCCTCGCTGCCTGATGGGGATCAGAAGGTCTATGACATGATCTGCCGGGCTGACACGATCGGGGTCTTCCAGATCGAAAGCCGGGCGCAGATGTCGATGCTGCCGCGGCTGAAGCCGCGCAGCTATTACGACCTCGTCATCGAGGTGGCGATCGTCAGGCCCGGCCCCATCCAGGGCGACATGGTGCATCCCTATCTGCGCCGCCGGCAGGGCAAGGAAGAGGTGAGTTATCCGAAGGAGGAACTCAGGCAGGTTCTTTCAAAGACGCTCGGCGTGCCGCTTTTCCAGGAGCAGGCGATGAACATCGCCATCGTGGCGGCCAATTTCGAGCCGGGCGAAGCCGACAAATTACGCCGGGCCATGGCAACGTTCCGCCGGGTCGGCACGATCCATAATTTCCGCGTCAAGATGGTCGAGGGCATGGTGGCCAACGGCTATGAACGCGAATTTGCCGAGCACTGTTTCAGCCAGATCGAGGGGTTCGGCGACTACGGCTTTCCTGAAAGCCACGCCGCCAGCTTTGCCCTCCTCGTCTATGTGTCGTGCTGGCTGAAATGCTACTATCCGGATGTGTTCTGCGCCGCGATCCTCAATTCCCAGCCGATGGGGTTTTACGCGCCCGCCCAGCTGGTGCGCGATGCGCGCGAACACGGCGTCGAGGTGCGCCCCGTCGACATCAACCATTCCGAATGGCTGTCGACGCTGGAGAAGAACGATGTCCAAAAGCAACCGGTGGCAGCACGCCACAGGGAAATGATGAACATCATGAAAAACACCCGTGCCGTCCGGCTGGGGTTTCACCGCATCAAGGGCTTCGGCGAGGACGATGCCGAGTGCCTGATCGGCAACCGGGGCGAAGGCTATGACAGTGTGCGGGATCTGTGGATGCGCTCGGGCCTGTCGCGCCGGGCGATGGAAAAGCTCGCCGATGCCGATGCGTTCTCGTCCATCGGGCTTTCCCGCCGGGATGCGATCTGGGCGGTGCGGGCGCTCGATCCGCTGGGCGCGGCCGAACGCCTGCCGCTCTTTGCCATTGCCGATGCCAGGGACCTGCAGCAGGAACCGGAGGTGATGCTGCCGCCGATGCCGCTCGGCGAACAGGTGATCAACGACTATCGCAGCCTGACCTTTTCATTGAAGGCGCATCCGGTTTCCTTTGTGCGCGAAAGCCTGAAAAAGGCCGGGTACCGGCAAAATGCCGAACTGCCGGATATCCGCGCCGGCCGTTTCGTCTCGGTCGCCGGGCTGGTGCTGGTGCGTCAGCGGCCGGGTTCGGCCAAGGGCGTGGTGTTCGAGACACTCGAGGATGAAACCGGCGTTGCCAATGCGATCGTCTGGCCGAAGGTGTTCGAGCGCTATCGGACCATCGTGATCGGCAGCCGGTTCATTGGCGTTCGCGGTCCGCTGCAGTCGCAGGACGGGGTGATTCATGTCGTCGCCCGCGAGCTTGAGGACCTGACGCCGCTCCTGACCGGCCTGTCGGATGCCGATGCGCCGATCGACGGCCTTGCCCGCGCCGATGAGGTAAAGCGCAATCCGATCAGCCCCAAGGATCGCGTGCGGCCGGCCATGCGCTTGCGGCATTTGTTCGAGCAGGCGCCGCAGACACGCACCATCGGCGACCAGCATCTGTCCGACACCCGCCGCGTTTTGCCGGGCGGGCGGAATTTTCATTAAAATACTGTCCTCACGGTTGAGCGCGGCTTCGCCGCTAACCTCCGGACGGGGCGGGCTATGAGGCCCGACGCGCAGTCGCGCTTGCGCCTTCGGCGTATTGTGATTCCTCAAACGCAGCCGACTGGCTGCCGGGCGACTTTTCGCCCGCGCCCGCGCAGGCCAGCCGCGACAGCGGCGGTGCGGCCGTGAGCGGAAGGAACACTCCCCGACGCGCGGTTGCGCCAGCGGTGCTACGCACCGTATTCATTTCCCATGACGGGCCTCTCGGGGCAAAAGGATCGAAGCTCGTAGAGCTTCGCAAGGCCGACTGGCCGTCGCCGCTTATGCGGCGCGTTCGCGCAGGCCAGCCGCGCAGCGGCGGTACGGCCGTGAGCGAATATAAAAATGAACTACTTCATCCGCCGCTCCCCCGGCGGCACGGGGCGAGTCAGGATAAAGAGGCTGACGGCAGACAGGACGACGATCTGGATGATGATGACGTAGTTTGCAACACCGGCGATGATGCTGATGACAAAAACCGCGACGATGCCGACCATGGCCAGGGTCTTGCCGCGCTTTGATATGGCGCGATAAGTCTCCCAGTCGCGAATGGGTGGTCCGAGGCGCGGATGGTTGATCAGCCACTGGTGAAGCTTTCTTGAGCCGCGGGCAAAACAATAGGCCGCCAGGAGCAGGAAGGGCGTCGTTGGCAACAGGGGCAGGAAAATCCCTATAATACCCGCAACCAAACTGAGGCAACCGGCGACAAGCCAAATCAGCCGTAACAGCCGGTTGCGTTTGAGCATGTCAGAGCGCCTCTTTGTCCGGAGCGAGTGAACGGGCGATTTCGCAAATCGCATCAAAAGCGATATGTGCGTCCTCCTCCTCCATTTCAAATGGTCCGGCCGTAAAACGGATCACCTGCTCGCCTTTGTGCAGGGTCTGGGTCAGGTAAATCCGGCCATCGTCATTGATGGCGTTGACCAGATCGCGGTTGAGCGCGTCGAGATCGCCTTTGTAGCCGGGTGGTGTGTAGCGGAAGGAAAACAGCGCCAGTACCGGCTTCGAGGTGATCTCGAAATCCGGCTCGGCTGCCAGCTTTTGCGCAAGTTCCCGTGTCCAGGCAACATGGTTGCGAATGCGGCTGCGCAGCCCGTCCAGGCCGTAAGCGCGCAGCAGGAACCATATCTTCAGCGCCCGGAAGCGGCGGCCGAGCTGAACCGACCACTCGCTGAAATTGACAAGCCCCTCCTTGCCGTAGGTCTTCAGATATTCCGGCTGGATAGCGAGCGTCTTCACCAGCTTTTCCGGTTCACGCACAAAATGTGCGGAGCATTCCATCGGGGCGCCGAGCCATTTATGCGGGTTGAAGACAATGCTGTCGGCAGCCTCGACCCCTTCCCACAGATACCGGAACTCCGGGCAGATCATTGCCGAGCCGGCCCAGGCCGCATCGACGTGGATAAAAAGGTTCTCCTCGCGGCCAAGTGCGCAAAGGGCCGCGACATCGTCGGTCGCACCGACGGAGGTTCCGCCGACGCAGACGACAAGCCCTGCCGGCAGATAGCCCGCCTCGCGGTCAGCTTTGATTGCCGCGCGCAACAGGCCGATATCCATCGCGCCATTGTCGTCGACCGGGATATGGACAAGGTTGTCCTGCCCCATGCCCGACACCCACATCGCCTTGTCAATCGAGCTGTGCGTGCCCTTTGAGGCATAGACCCGCAATGGCTGCTGGCCGAACAGGCCCTTCTTGTTGCCCGTCCAATCCATAGCCCGCTCGCGCATGGTCAAAACGGCACACAGAGTGGCCGACGAGGCGGTATCCTGAAACGTGCCGCTGAAACCTTCCGGAAGGCCGAGCGCCTGGCGCAGCCAGTCGATCATCTTGACCTCAAGCTCGGTCGCCGCCGGCGAGGTCTGCCACAACATGCACTGCGCACCGATGGCGGTGGCGAGCTGTTCCGCAATAACCGCCGCGGGCGCCGCGTTGCTGGGGAAATAGGCAAAGAAGCGCGGATGCTGCCAATGGGTCATGCCGTCCGGAATGATGCGCTCGAAATCGGCAAAGATGGTCTCCATGTCGTGGGCGGTGTCGGGCGGCGCGGCCTCGATGAGCTTTCCGATATCGCCGGGCTTTACCTGCGCGCGCACCGGTCGCTGCGACAGCGTGTCGTTGTAATCGGCGGTCCAGTCGCTGGCCCTGTGCGACCATTTGCGAAATTCGGATTTGTCCATAGGTACAATCCTCGTGTCATTGGCGGGACTATAGGCGGCGGCGTGGCGATGTCGAGCGACAATATTAGATAACATGTTAAATATATTGCCGCAAGCGTCGGGCGGCCACGCGGGGATCATGCTCGTTTCGTAAAGGCATGCCCGCGGATGGCTAATGGGAGTTTGACTCTTTGGCCGGCTGCGCAGACGATCACCGAAACGGACGTAGGAGAACATTGTGAGCAAAACGGATCTGCCGGTCATCGGCGCGGCGCTCAATATTATGAATGTGAAGCTTCTCAAGCCGTGGCTGTTTGAAAAAAACCGCGACGTCGAAATCCAGGACTTCGTCTATCCCAGCGTCATGGATGGTGACTGGCAGGGCATTGTCAGCCTCTACGAGCAGCATTTTGCCGGATTCGAAGGGCGAATTGGCATCCACGGCCCGTTCTTCGGGCTGGATCTGGCGGCTACGGATCCCGAAATTCAGAATGTGATCCGCAACCGCATGTTCCAGGGCCTGGACATCTGCGAGGCGCTCGGTGCAACGCATATGGTGGTGCACAGCCCGTTTACCCACTGGAACGACCTGAATTTCGGCAATTCCGACAATCTCAAAAGCCAGATTTACGAGGCCTGTCACGCTTGTCTGGACCCGGTGGTTGCCCGGGCGGAGGATCAGGGATGCATGCTGGTGATCGAAAATATCGAGGACGTCGATCCGATGGAGCGCGTGCGGCTGGCCGAATCCTTCGACAGCGATGCGGTCAAGGTATCGATCGATACGGGTCACGCCAATTGCGCGCGCGGGGCGTCCGGTGCGCCGCCGGTTGACTATTTCGTCAAGACAGCCGGCAAACAGCTGGGCCACGTGCATCTGCAGGATACCGACGGTTATGCGGATCGACACTGGCTGCCCGGGCTGGGCACGATCTGCTGGCCAGCCGTTTTCGAGGCGCTGCGAAATTACAGCGAAAACCCGCGGCTGGTCGTAGAGGTGTTCGGGTCTTATGTTGCAGATATTCCCGTCTGCATCGCGCGTTTCGAGGAGCAGGGACTGGCGCAATAGCCTCCCCGGTTTCGGGGGTTACTGCATATCGGGAAGGGTGACGACAATCCCGTCGAGTGCCTCCGTCACCTTGACCTGACAGCTCAGGCGGCTTCCGGATTTTCGTTCGCTTGCGGCGAAATCGAGCATGTCGTTTTCGTGTTCCTGCATCGGATCGAGCGCATCGAGCCGCTCTTCCTCGAAATAGGCGTGGCATGTTGCGCAGGCGGCCGAACCGTTGCACTCGGCGGTAATGCCATCGACGTTTCTGTCAAGTGCGGTCTGCATGACCGTGTTACCGGGCTCGGCCTCCACCTCGTGGCGGCTGCCGTCGGACTGTATGAATGTGATCTTGACCATGTCGCTTTCTCTTAATTGTCCCATCGCACCGGCAGCGATATCGGCCCCCGGAAAACCCAGCCGCTGACCTTTGCCGGCTTGTCTTCGTCGAGCCGCAGGTTGTTCAGCCGTTCGAAAAGCATCGGCACGGCGATCTCACCAACCATCTGCCGTGCCACCCAGGTGCCGGCGCAAAAATGCGGACCGGCGCCGAAGCCGAGATGCTGGCCTCGGTCGCGGAAGATGTTGAAGGAATCGGGGTCGCTGAAATGGCTTTCGTCGCGATTGGCGGCGCCAACGCAGATACCGATCTGATCGCCCTCTTTAAGGGCAGTATCGCCAAGGACCGTGTCGCATGTCACGCGCCGCGGATACATGCCGATGGGCGAGACCCAGCGCACGGCTTCCTCAAAAGCGACGCGGTAGAGGCTGCGGTCCGCCTCGACGCGGGCGCGCTGATCGGGGTTCAACAGCAATCCATAAACCGTGGTCAGTATCGAATCGCGCGGCTCGTTCAGGCCGCCGCCGATGATGACTTTCACATTGGCGCGGATCTGATCCAGCGTATGGGTGTGCTCGGCGTGCAGCATGGATGAAAGGACGGATGGATCGGGATTGTTGCGATAATGATCCAGGGTTTCGTCGATCGCGGCATCGATACCGTCCGACGCTTCGGTCGCGCGGGCTATTATTTCCGGGTCGGCACCATAATTTCCAACCCCATCCATCAGCGCCTGCGACCAGCGGGCAAGATCCTGCCAGGCAACATTTTTGAGCCCCAGAATTTCAGCCAGCCCAAGAGAGGCCATGGGTGCGGCGAAACTCATGAACAGATCCGTTTCACCGTCATCTGAGAAAGCGTCGATGAGGCGCCGCGAAATGTCGTTAAAAATCGGCGACCAGTGGTTCTTGACGACGCCGGGCCTGAAGGACGGCTCAATCGCCTTGCGCTCGACCTGGTGCGCTTCGTCGTCCTTGCGCATCAGCGAGTGCCCCATCACCTGGTTCATCAGCGAGCCCGGATTGGTCGAGGCGAAACGCCCGTGATCGCGCTCGACGGTCATGATGTCGTCGAAGCGGGTGACGAGATTGATGCGCGCATCGCTGACCCAGACGGCCGATGCCGTCTTTCTGATGCGCTGGAAGCTCGGATAGGGATCCGCCGTCAGCGTTCCGATCGAAATGTCGTCCATGACTGGAACCGGTGTCGCCATATCTGTTCTCCTGAGGGAAATTGCCTGACCCTATTGGATGGCCGAACCGGGTTACTTGTCAATCAGATGGCGCTGATCTAGGTTATCGAGAAATTCAATAACCTAATCATGGCAGCCGAAGAACATGGAAAGGCAGGACATTCTGAAGGTCGATTTTGCAGCGCTTCGAACGCTGCAATATGTCCATGACCTGGGATCCTTTTCAAAGGCGGCTCACCGGCTGGGGCAGAACCAGTCGACGGTGAGCTATACCGTGGCCCGGCTGCGCAAAGTGTTTGACGACCCGCTGTTCGTGCGAGAGGGAAACGGTGTTGCCGCGACGGATCGTTGTCGTGTCATCGTCGCCCATGCAGCTAAATTCCTGGAAGAATTTCAAGGTGTTGCAAGACGCCAAACCTTCGATCCGGCGACGGCGCAGGGACTGGTTACAGTTTCGTGCAACCATTATGAGCGCGTCACTATCCTGCCGCGACTCATTCAGCAATTGCGGCGGCTGGCGCCCGGCATCAGGCTGCGGGTCTTAAGTTCCTCGGCGGTCGGCGAAGAGCAGCTCAAGCGCGGTGAATGCGATATCCTATTAGGACCGGTGCAGATATCGGGAGAGCACATGTACAAGCGTAAAGTGCGCACGGACCGCTATGTCTGCATCATGGACCGGGACAATCCGTTCACCGAAACGCGCTTTGACTTTGATGCCTACCAGTCCGCCAATCATGCGGTCATCACCTATGTCGGCAACTGGCGGCCGTTCTATCTCGATGCGCTGGAGGCACGCGGCGGTGTCATCCGCAAGGTGATCGAGCTTTCGGAATATGGCGACCTTGAGGGCTATATCACCGGAACGGACCTGATAGCGACCGTACCGAACGAAATCGCCGAAATGTTCTCCGACCGGATTGCCCGCCTGCCGCTGCCGTTTGACGTGTCGCTGGAAGTCGATCTTTACTGGACCATGCGCACCCATCAGTCGGCGATGCAAAAGTGGGTGCGTGAACTTATTGCCGCGGATGTTTCGGAAACAGCCACTGCAAACAAATCAGCCTAACTGCCGGTCCTCCTGTCATTGAAACTTCAACGGATCCGTTGTTGAACACCCGTCAATCAGTTCCCGCCTTGGGCAGTCGTTTTCCTGTTGACTTTTCTTTTTGTCTATACATAATAAAATTAAGCACACGGTGGCTGCATTTCAGGGAGACGGTTGAGGGCCGGGAAATTGCCGCAAGCGTAACGCGGAACAACAGATACAAGCATTACAGATACATAGAACAAGGCAGCCCGACGGTTTCAGGACCCCGGGCGCGCGCAGGTTTTTCGTTCAGCAGCAAAAAACAGAACCAATCAGGAGGATCCGAAGTCATGAACAGACGAGACGTGCTGAAAGTCGGTGCCGCCGGAGCGGCGTCCGTTGCTCTCGCCGCGCCGGCGATTGCACAAAATGTCATCCAGTGGAAAATGGTCACCGCCTGGCCGAAGAACCTGCCAGGTCCGGGGGTTGCGGCACAAATGCTTGCCGACCGTATTACCGCCCTTTCGGGCGGGCGCATCGAAGTCAAGCTGTTTGCCGCAGGCGAACTCGTTCCAGGCCGCGGCGTCTTTGATGCCGTATCGGAAGGCACCGCCGAACTTTACCATGCCGTGCCCGCCTATTGGGGCTCGAAATCAAAGGGCATACTCTTGTTCGGCTCCCAGCCATTCGGCCTGTTGGCCGATGAGCAGGCCGGCTGGATGGTGCATGGCGGAGGACAGGCGCTCTACGATGAAATGTATGGCCGATTCAACCTCAAGCCGTTTCTTTGCGGCAATTCCGGTCCGCAGTGGCAGGGCTGGTTCCGCACCGAAATCAAAAGCGTAGATGATCTGAAAGGCCTCAAATTCCGCACCACCGGGCTTGCTTCCGAAATGTGCAGCAAGCTTGGTATGGCCGTTCAGGCCATGGGTGGCCGCGACATGTTCCAGGCGCTGCAATCGGGTGCGCTCGATGCCGGCGAGTTCATCGGGCCGTGGACCGACAGCGCACTCGGATTTTATCAGGTGGCGAAGAACTACTACTGGCCAGGTGTCGGCGAGCCTTCTTCTGCGGAGGAATGCGCGGTCAATACCGAAGCCTATGGCGCGCTTCCCGACGATCTCAAACAGGCGGTCGCCTATGCCTGCGAAAGCCTCTACAACCCGGTATGGACCGAATACACAACCAAGAGCGGGCAGGCACTCAAGCAGCTTGTCGCTGATCATGGCGTTCAGGTCCGTAAACTGCCGGACGATGTCATCATCGCAATGGGTAATGCCGCCGGTGAGGTCATCAACGATCTGCGCGAAGATCAGGATGAGCTGGTTCGGCGCATCACCGACAGCTTCCTTGCCTATCGCGAAATCGTCAAGGATTATAAGCCCTATGCGGACAACGGGCAGATGAATGCACGGGTCATGGATTACAAATACTGATCCGCTTGCCTGATGCTGATAAAGGCCGGCGCGGCTGTCGCGCCGGTCTTGCACTGGAGGGGTAATGGGCGAATTTGCCGACAGGCTCGATGCGGTCAACCGTGTGGTAGGATCGCTGGTACGCTGGTTTGCGCTGGCGATGATGCTTTTGCAGTTCCTTGTCGTTCTGCTGCGCTATGTTTTCGGCGTCAGCGACATTGCGCTTAATGAAAGCGTGCTTTACCTGCATGCCGGCCTTTTCATGCTTGGCGCCGGCTATACCCTGCTCGTCGACGGCCATGTGCGGGTCGATATCTTCTACGCCTCTGCCAGCCCGCGGACCCGTTCGATCATCGATATCTGCGGCCATATCTTCCTGCTCATTCCCTCGATGCTTGTCGTCCTCTACTGGTCATGGCCGAGCGTGCGTAATGCCTGGGCTATTCTCGAAGGGCCGATTTCGGTCGGCGGCATACCGGCGTCCTTCCTGCTCAAATCGCTGATTCCGGCCTTTTGCATTCTGCTTCTGGTGCAGTCGGTCTCATGCCTGCTGCGCGACCTCGTTAAACTCGGAGACACGGCCGAATGAGCCTTCCGCTCGACATCCTCATGATCGCGGCGCTCATCGTCTGCATCCTCCTCGGCTTTCCGGTTTCCTTTACGATCGCCGGTGTTGCCATCGTCTTCGGCTTTATCGGCGCGCTCACCGGCGCCATGGACCTGTCGCTGTTCGGCGCCCTTGGACAACGCATCTTCGGTGTTTTGACCAATGATGTGCTGATTGCCATACCGCTTTTCGTGCTGATGGGTGTTGTGCTTGAAAAGAGCCGCATAGCCGAAGAGCTCCTGGAAACCATGGGACGGTTGTTCGGCAATCTGCGCGGCGGGCTGGGCGTCTCCGTTGTGCTCGTGGGCGCGCTGCTTGCTGCTTCGACAGGCATTGTCGGCGCCACCGTTATCGCCATGGGTATGATCGCTCTGCCCACCATGCTGCGAAACGGCTACAATCCGAAGCTTGCCTCCGGTATCGTCTGTACCGCCGGCACGCTGGGTCAGATCATACCGCCTTCCACTTTGCTGATCATCCTGTCGGACGTTATGTCCAACGCCTATCAGCAGGCGCAATATGAGCAGGGCAAGTTCACCGTCGAAACGATTTCGGTCGGCCAGGTGTTCGCCGCGGCACTGATGCCCGGCCTGCTGCTCGTCGCCATCTACATCGTCTATCTGCTGGCGCGCGCGTGGCTTTTTGCCGATGATGCGCCGGCGGCGCGCGCCCTGGAGGAAAAACCCTCCGGCTGGGTCATTGCCGGTGCAATATTTCCACCGGTGTTCCTGATTATTGCGGTGCTCGGAGCGATCCTCGGCGGCATAGCGACGCCCACTGAAGCCGCATCGGTTGGCGCAGCCGGCGCGTTCCTGATGGCGGGCTACCGGCAGGGCGTTTCGCAAAGGCTCGTGGTCGTCGGATTGGTTGCGCTTTTTGCCGTCATCATTGCCGCCGGCATCATACCGGTGCGCCTGCAGCGCTCGGATACACTGATGACCGACTGGCTGCGCGGCGGTGTTTACGCCGTCCTCGCGGTCGTTGGATTTGCGGCCGTCTGCATGTGCGTGCGCAACGCATATAAACACGGTCTCCTGCTGCCGGCACTGACGTCAACCATGTCGGTGACGGCGATGATTTTCACCACGATCCTGACAGCCAGCATCTTTTCCCTGGTCTTTGTCGGTCTTGGCGGCGAGGACCGGGTCGAACATGTCATAACGGCCATGCCGGGCGGGCCGACAGGCGCGCTGATCTTTTGCATGCTGCTCATTTTCGTGCTCGGATTTTTCCTAGACTTTGTCGAAATCAGCGTCATCGTGCTGCCGCTGGTCACGCCGCTGCTGATTTTGATGGGACATGATCCGATCTGGCTTTCGGTGCTGATTGCCATCAATCTGCAGACATCGTTCCTGACGCCGCCATTCGGCTTTTCGCTATTCTATCTGCGATCCGTTGCTCCTCCTGATGTCACCACGGGAGCGATCTATCTCGGCGTGGCACCGTTCATTCTGCTGCAGATCGTCGGCGTGGCGCTGATCTGGCTGGCCCCGAAGATCACCACTTTCCTGCCGGCTCTTGTCTACTAGAAAATCAGCGTTGGAATTCGATCTCGCTGAGAATGGCGGCCTTGCCGCCACTCACGTCGCCCGTTGCGATGGTGAAGCGGTCGGCACGCACCGTCCAGACCATGATGCCGTTGACCGTTTCGTCGGTTTCCCGGTCGCGGAATTTGAACCGGAATGTGATCGCATCGCCCCTGTTGCGCCCGTGCACCATGGTGCTGCCGGCGCCGAAGGGATTTGACCAGCGCCCGGCATAGGTGTCGGCCTTGTCGACCGGCTCGACATAGCCGTCAAGGCGTCCGCTGCGGCCCGGGGACGCGCATTTTCCTTTCAGCGTCAGCCGCCGGTCCGTTTGTCTGTAGATTCCTGAAATCCTGCAGCGCACGGTTTCCCGCTCGGCCCCGGGCTTGTGCCTAGCCCAGCCCGAACCGGACCACTTTCCGTCAAGCGTTTCAAGGATTTCGGCCGCCTGCGCGGGAGCCGCCGGGCAGAGGGCGAAGATTGCGGCAATAGCTGTTTTGGGTAGCTTTCTCATGACCGGACCCATTTCTGACGCAACAGAGCAGGCAGAAGAACAAGATCTGCCAGCAATGCCGTTATAAAAGTCAGGATAAGCATGATGCCAAACAGCCGCACCATGGTGAAGGGGCTTGTGAGGGTGACAAGAAGACCGGCTGAAATCAGCAGCGTGGTCGCGATCATCACCCGTCCGGTGCGGTCAATGGCAATGTTCAGCGCTTGGTCGACATCGTGGCCGCGCGCCCTTTCCAGGCGGAACCGGTTGATGAAATGGATGGAATCGTCGATGGCTATGCCGAAGGCGATGGTCAGCGCCATCATTGCGGTCGGATTGAGCAGTCCGCCGGCAATCAGATGCAGGGACGCGGCCGTCAGAATCAGCGGAAGCATATTCGGGACAACAAGTACGACCAGGAGCGCCGGCCAGCGAAAGGCCAGAGCAACAAGTGCAACGGCTATCAAGCAGGCAGCGATGAGGCTGACCTCGAGCTGGCCGATGACGATAGCCGGTTCGTGTCGCAGGATCACCGGAAAACCGACCGTGCGTATCGCTCCGGCATTGCCGGCAGCCCTTTCGATTCGGTCATGGGTTTCAAGCGTCTGACGGTTTGCCATCGGTTCGGGGGCAAAGGTTACCACTCGGGCGGTGTTGCCATCCAAGGACAGGAACTGCGTCAGAATGCTCTCCGGCAGGTCGGACAGATCCGTGCGGTCCGGCATTGTTTCGGGACGTCCGAACCATCTGGCGATGGTGACGAGCGAAACCACTGTATAATCCGGCGCGGCGGCGGCGACCGTATCCGTCAGTGCGGTCAGACGTTGCCAGTCATCACCGGACGTTTCGTCGCCGGTAAGGTCGAGCTCATGCCACATGCGGAAAAACCCGCCGAAGGTCTCGTTGATCTTTTCGTTCGCCTGCCTGATTTCGCTGTTGACTGGCAGATAGGCATTGAAGTGAAACCAGGGCTCGGTGCGCAGGAATCCCCATATGCTGGCCGCTGCAATGAGAGCGCTTGCCACCATGATCGCCCTGTCGCGCGACAGGACGAGCCGGCCTATGAGAGGCGGGACCTTAAACCAGTCTCCGCGGGAGCGGCCGGCCTTTGCGCCGACGCAAAGCGGTGCAAGGAACGCAAAGAACATAATGACGACAACATAGGAGACCATGACGCCGAGGCCTCCAATCAGGGCAAATTCCCGCAACTGTTCATTGTCCACCATAGCCACCGCCGCGAAGGCAATGGCCGTCGTAAGGGCGGTAAGCCCGCAGGCCGGTCCGATTTCGCGGATACTGAGTTCGGCACGTTCCTTTGCCGACAAATCTGCCGGTGATTTTTTGAAATACATTGTCAGATGGATGCTGTCGGCAAGTCCTAGCACCAGAACCAGAACCGGAATGACATTGCTGATGACCGTCATCGGAAGTCCAAAGAGGACAAAAAGCGAAAGCGCCGTCAGCGTCCCGAGGATCGCCGGCACGACAGCCACAAGAGCAACGGTGAGATCGCCAAAAATCAGAAGAGCCATGAAAAGGGCGATAAGGCAGCCAAGCAGGTTGAGCGTTATCAGGTCACGCTGCAGGCCGCCGACAATCTCGAAGGCAATGGCGTCCTCTCCGGTCACCGTCAGCGTAAATCCGTCACCGGTGTAGTCGGACAGGGTCTCAATGATATCCGCATGGGTGTCGCGCAGCCGGGCGCGTCCGTTGGCCGGATCCACCGCTATTGTGACGATCATGATGCGGCCGTCCGGCGAGATCATTTCCGGCTGGTTCATATTGCCGGCGCGGTAGGCCGGCAGGCGATCGGTCAGGGTTTCGGTTGAAATATCCTGCGGAAATACCGGCGCGCCGGGGAATTGTTCGTGGTTTTTCGCAAATCGAGCGGAAAATGGAGAAAGCACCGTCAACACGTCATCAAGCAGCGCCACGTCGAGCGTCATATCGCGTAACCGTTCGAGCTCGGCCGGCCCGAAAGTCTCGTTTGATGCGACAAGCACGATAAAGTCTGACGTCTTGGTGCCGAGGCCCTGTTCGAATGCCCGGTAGTCCCTCGCGTAGACGCTGTTGGACGACATGGCGCGCTGGATGTTGTCGTCGAAGCGGATAGAGGCGAGGGAAGCCAGCGCCGAGGCCACGAGCGCAATCAACACCATTGCCGCAATCCGGGGGTGCTGAATGGCAAACAGGCCCGGATATTCCAGTCCGAAGCCGGAAATCGTCAAACCGCCAGCGCCGGAATCCTTGTTGCTCATGCCGTGTCCGGCTTTAGAAGGTCGCCGGTTATGACCGGGCAATGCACCATATCGCCTTATCCCTGACCGTGATGTCACTGGCTCGAATAGTAGACACACAGCCGCCTAAGCGAAAAGGGCGGTATGCCGTTATTGGTGAGGTTGACGCCATTGTGATCGCCCGGCGCTGCGAAAACGCCGGACCAATTCAGCCATTGCCGGCTTCTTCCAGACGGTCGGTTGCCGGCGGCGGCGTCCGCGACAGGGTGGCGATGCGGGCATAAAGCTCGGGTGTCATATAGATGTTGGCGGCCTCAAGGCTCGGCTTCAGCTGGTCCACATTGCGCGCGCCGATGATCGGCGCGGTGATACCCGGATGCGCCCTGACCCAGGCAACGGCAAGAGAAACCGGATGATGGCCTTCAGCAATCGCCAGATCGGCGAACTGGCGTGCCGTTTCGAACACCCAATCTTCGCCGTAGCGAACCGAATAGACGTCGTTGTCGGTAATGCGGCCAGTGCCGTCTTCCCGTCCCGACGCGTATTTGCCAGACAAAAGACCGCCGCCGACCGGGCTGTAGGATATGACACCCAGCTGTTCGGATTCGGCCATTGGCAGGATTTCCACCTCGGCCTGGCGCTTGACCAGATTGTACATCGGCTGAAGCACCTCGAACCGGGTCCAGCCCTTGCGTTCCGATACGCCAAGGGCTTTTGCCACCTGCCAGGCAGCGAAATTCGAGGCACCGAGATAAAGCACCTTGCCGGCACGTACGAGGTCCTCGAGGGCCCGCAGCGTCTCCTCAAGCGGCGTGTTTTTGTCCCAGCGGTGGATGAAGAGAACGTCGAGCCTGTCGGTGCCAAGCCGTTTCAAACTGTCTTCAGCGGCCTTGACGATATGGCGCCGGCTCGCGCCGCGCGCATTGATATCGGAGCCGGCCGGGAAAAAGCATTTTGACGTGATGACCAGATCGTCGCGTTCGCCCTTGATCAGTGTCCCGAGAATTTCTTCAGACCGTCCTGCATTGTAAACATTTGCACAGTCGAAAAAATTGATGCCGGCATCGCGGCTGGCGCGGTAAAGGGCCGACGCCGCCTCGGCGTCGGCTTCGCCGCCGAACGACATTGTCCCGAGACACAGGCTGGAAACGCGCACACCGGTGCGGCCAAGAAACCGGTAATCCATCACAACTCCATTCAATTGGCGAGCAGCTCTGTTTAAAGGGATTCGCCGTCATAACAAAGATGAACGATCTTTTGCTTCAAGGCCACCACAATGACCGGTTGTGGTCATGGCCGTTTTCCAAACGGACCGGCAATCGGAGGAATTTATTCCAATGGTTGCATCCCATTTCGTGTCATGGCCTTGTTTTATCCGCACATTCGGTAATACTTTCTCAAATTGCCCCGGAAATTAAAATACGAACTGACGGGGTCACAACAATGACATGGGAGGAACTGCGCATGAAGAAACTGACAGGACTCTTACTCGGTGTGGCGATCGCCGGATTGACGGCAACGTCTTCGTTCGCTGCCGATACCATCAAGATTGCATTCATCGATCCTCTGTCCGGCCCGTTTGCCTCGACCGGCAAGCAGGGGCTTTCGCAGTACAAATTCGCCGCCGATGAGCTCGTCAACAAAAAGGGCGGTGTCCTCGGCAAGGAATTCGAAATTGTCGCATTCGACAACAAGATCAGCCCGAAGGAATCGCTGATCCAGCTGCAGGTGGCGATTGACCAGGGCATTCGCTTTATTGCGCAGGGCAACTCCTCCGGCGTCGCCAACGCACTCACCGATGCGATCAAGAAACACAACAAGCGCAACCCCGACAACAGGGTTCTGTTTTTGAACTATTCGGCGGTCGATCCGGCTTTGACCAATGACAAATGCAATTTCTGGCATTTCCGCTTCGACGCCAATGCCGATATCAAAATGGATGCGCTGACCGATATCATCGCCGCCAATGAAGATGTCAAAAAGGTCTATCTGATCGGCCAGGACTATTCGTTCGGCAAGGCCGTTGCCGCGGCTGCAGTCAAGATGCTGGGTGAAAAACGCCCGGACATCGAAATCGTCGGCAATGAGCTTCATCCGATCGGCAAGGTGAAGGATTTTACGCCCTATGCGCGCAAGATCATGTCCTCGGGCGCCGATGCGATGATCACCGGAAACTGGGGTGCTGACATGGTCGGCCTTGGAAAATCGGTTATTGCGGCGGGATACGAAAACCCGATCTACACCTATTATGCGGCAGCTGACGGTATCACCAAGACATTGGGTGAGGACGGCAAGGGAAAGGTGAAACTGGTCGGCGAAGGTCAGCTCAATCCGCCGCCCAATGACCGCGCGGACGCTTATGCAAAAGCATTCAAAGCCAAATATCCGGACACGGACATAGGTCAGCCGCGCATAGCCAATGTCATCGAGATGCTTGCCAAGGCGATCGATCAGGCCGGTTCGGATACAGACATGGTCGCCATCGGCAAGGCACTTGAAGGCATGGAGCATGAATCGCTGTGGGGAACGACTGTCTATATGCGGCCGCAAGACCATCAGGCGATCCAGAATGTTCACATTCTCTCCCACACCAACGATGGTGTCGCGCATGATTACGACAATTCGGGTTATGGACTTCTAGTGGAAAGCACGGTTGAGATGGCGTCTGCCGACGCTCCGACGACTTGCAAAATGGACCGCCCCGAATAAGTCCGGACAGTGCGGCGTTTTCCTATCTGAAAACGCCGCATTGCCTACTGTGAATCTGGGGGTCTCAATTGTCTCTTCTGGCAGTCAATCTACTTGATGGTCTGGTGACCGGCCTGCTGCTTTTCATGCTGTGCAGCGGCCTGACACTGATTTTTTCGATGATGGGTGTTCTGAACTTCGCCCACGCCAGCTTTTATATGCTGGGGGCCTATTTCGCCTATCAGATCAGTACCTATGTGGGGTTCTGGCCCGGCCTGATCATTGCACCGCTTGCGGTTGGTCTTGCCGGCGCGGCGATCGAGCGCTATGGGCTGCGGCGCGTACACCAATACGGCCATGTGCCCGAACTCATCTTCACCTTCGGACTGGCATTGCTGATCGAGGAACTTGTCCAGTTCTTCTGGGGCAAGAGCCATATGGCCTATTATGAGCCCGAGATCCTGAATTTCACCGCGTTCTCGATCGCAGGCAACTCGTTTCCGGCCTACAAGGTGTTCATGATCTTTGTCGCGATCGGCATCTTCCTGGTGCTGCTTTATATCCTGACGCGCACACGGATCGGCCTGATCATCCAGGCGGCGCTTTCCTATCCCAACACCGTGCAGAATCTTGGCCACAACGTTCCGCTGGTTTTCATGGGCGTCTTCGGTGTCGGAACCGCGATGGCCGGCCTTGCCGGCGTCATCGCCGGTCCGGTTCTCGGAACATTTCCGGGTATGGCCGTGCTACTCGGCAGCATTGTCTTTGTGACCATCGTCATCGGCGGGCTCGGCTCGCTGTGGGGCGCACTGATCGCCTCCCTTCTGATCGGCTGGATGCAGACATTTGCCGCATCCTACAACGTCACCATGACCGATATTCTGTTGGCAATAGGAATAGATAAGCCGGTTGATCTGTCTGACAATCCGCTGCGGGACCTGTGGACGCTCACGCTACCGCAAATCGGCCCTATCCTGCCCTATCTCCTGATGGTGCTGGTGCTGGTGATAAGACCTCGCGGTCTTCTGGGAAAACGTGAAACATGAGTGCCCTGGGTGATGCGGAAGCCGCGCGCCGCGGCAAAACGGGTGGGCTTTCACTATCGGCTGCGGCGCCCTGGCTGATTGCCATTGTGCTACTTGCCGGCCTGCCGTTCGTCTTTACCGGAGGCGCAGCCCTGACGGTGATGAACCAGATGGCGATCACCATCATCTTCGCGCTGGCCTACAATATGCTTCTGGGGCAGGGCGGCATGCTGTCTTTTGGCCATGCGGTCTATATGGGACTTGGCGGTTTCTTCTGCGTGCATCTGATGAACATGGTGGAATATGACGGGTTGCTGCTGCCGCTACCGCTTCTGCCGCTTTTCGGCGGACTGTTCGGACTGTTATTCGCCTTCATCATAGGTAGTTTTTCCACGCGCAGGGCGGGCACCGTCTTTGCGATGATATCGCTTGGAGTCGGCGAGCTGATCGCCTCGCTATCCATCATCGTCGTGGCGTTTTTCGGCGGCGAGGAAGGGGTCAGCGGCGACCGAACAATGGGCCCTGTCGTTGCGGGTTTCGACTTTGCTTCACAAAAGGAAGTCTATTATCTCACGGCGGCGTGGCTGTTTGTTTCGGCGCTTGCGATGTTCCTTTATTCGCGCACGCCCGTGGGGCGCATCGCCAATGCCGTGCGCGACAATGAGGAACGGGCGGAATTTCTCGGCTATTCGCAACGCTATGTGCGGTGGATCTCGTTTTGCGCATCGGGATTTTTCGCCGGTATCGCCGGTGGCCTGTTCGCCATCAATTTCGAGATTCTGACGGAGGAGAACCTCAATCTCGCGACGTCCGGGTCGATCCTGCTGATCACATTCCTGGGCGGCGTCGGCTTTTTTCTCGGACCGGTCATTGGTGCCGTCGTCTTCACACTGCTGCAGACGGTTCTCAGCCTCTATACGGAAATCTGGGCGCTTTATGTCGGCCTGCTCTTTGTGCTGACCGTGATGTTTTTCCCGAGCGGCCTTGCCGGTGTCTTTGCCATTCATGTGCGCCCGTGGCAGCTGGGGAAAATCGGGCTTTTGGCATCGCCCTACCTGAAAATGTTCGTTCCCGCCCTTTTGTTCGTCTTTTCGGCTGCGGCGGTGCTTGAAATCCTTTTTCATGCCCGCCATGCGGCGATTGGCGAAGAACAGATGTCGCTCTTCGGCCTCACCTTCAATTCGCACGGTGTGTGGCCGCTGACGATTGCCATCATCATATGCGTGGCAAGCTATCTGATCCTTAAAAGACTGGCGCCATCGCTGAAAGAAGCCTGGGACGAGGCCAATCACGGCGAGGTGGGCCGATGAGCGGGGCCGCAATCGAACTGAAGGCGCTGAGGAAGAATTTCGGTCTGGCACAGATTATTCGCGGTGTGGATCTTGCGATTGCCGGCGGCGAGCGCCACGCGATTATCGGGCCGAATGGTGCCGGTAAATCGACGCTGTTCAACCTGATTACCGGCAAATATCATCCGACATCCGGATCGGTCCATCTGAACGGTACCGATGTCAGCAGGCTCAAGCCGCATGAAATCAACAGGATGGGCCTCAGCCGCAGTTTTCAGATCACCAACATCTTTCCGAAAATGTCGGTGTTCGAGAATATCCGCTGCGGCCTGCTTTATACGATGGGGTACAAATATTCCTTCTGGCACCTGGTCGACCGGCAGCCGAAGCTGACAGAAAGAGCCGAGGAGATTCTCGAGCAGATTAATCTTTCCGACCGGCGCAATCTTCTGGCCGGCGTTCTGACCTATGCGGAGCAAAGGGCTCTCGAAATCGGCATCACCATTGCGGGCGGGGCTGATATTGTCATGCTGGACGAGCCGACGGCCGGAATGAGCGCTTCGGAGACCGACTATATTGTCGATCTCATCCGCCAGGTAACCGACGGCAAGACACTGGTCATCGTCGAGCACGACATGGGCGTGGTCTTCAACCTGGCAGACCGCATATCGGTACTTGTCTATGGCGAGATCATCGAGAGCGATACGCCGGAAAACGTGCGGGCGAGCCAAAAGGTGCAGGAGGCCTATCTGGGTGCGGCGGAGGAGGCGGATCACTGACATGCTGGAAGTAAACGACCTCCACGCCTATTACGGCAAAAGCCATATCCTACAGGGCGTCAACCTGGCGGTCGGCGAGGGCGAAATCGTCGCGCTTATCGGGCGCAACGGCGTCGGCCGGTCGACCACCTGCAAGGCAATCATGGGCGAGGTGCCGCCAAGCGGCTCTGTGCAGTTCAAGGGCGCTGAAATGGTCGGCAGAAAGCCCTATGAGATTGCTCAGGCGGGTATTGGCTATGTACCTGAAAACCGGGACATATTTCCCGGGATGACCACCCGGCAAAATTTGCTGCTCGGCCTGAAACCCGGCCAGAAAGACGGCGACGGCCGGTGGTCGATGGAGGACATGTTCGGCCTCTTTTCCAACCTGCGCGAACGTGCCGATGTCGAGGCCTCGGTGCTCTCAGGCGGCGAGAAGCAGATGCTGACAATCTGTAGAACGCTTATGGGCGATCCTTCCCTGATCATGATCGACGAGCCGACCGAGGGTCTTGCACCGAAGATCGTCCAGCAGGTCGGCGAACTTCTCGAACAGATCGCCGCCAGGGGCGTTTCCATCCTGCTTGTCGAGCAGAAGCTAACGATCGCGCTCAAGGTCTCGACGCGTGTCTATGTCATGGGACACGGCCATATCGTGTTCGACGGCAGTCCGCAGTCCCTTCAGGAAAACGCAGAAATTCGCAAGGAATGGCTCGAAGTCTGAATGTCTCTAAACGCCGTTAATGACCCGTCCTCGCTTGGTTTCGATGCCGGCCGTCTCGCCCGGATCGACCGGTGGATGCAACGCTATGTCGATGAGCGCAAGTTTCCCGGCAGCTCGCTGCTGATTGCCCGCAACGGAGAGATCGCCCATCTCGCAAAGGCGGGCCGGCGTTCAATCGAACAGGATTTACCTTTTGAGCTCGACACAATCGTGCGCATCTATTCGATGACCAAACCGGTTACCACGGTTGCCGTCATGATGCTTGTCGAGCAGGGTCATTTTCACCTCGATGCGCCAATCAGCGCCTTTTTGCCGGAATTTTCTGATTGTTCCGCCCTGATCAAGGGGGCTCCCGCGATCGATCAGCTTGAATCCGCCCCCTCACCGACTATCCATCAGCTGCTGACCCATACCTCGGGTCTTTCCTATGATTTCAACACCGGTGTTCTGGCCGAAGCCTATACGCAGCACGGACTTGCCTACAGCCCGGGATCGGGCGGCCTCGACAAGTGGGTAAAGCAAATCGCGGCGATGCCGCTGGCGTTTCAGCCTGGCAGCAGCTGGGAATATTCGGTCGGCATCGACGTCATAGGCCGATTGATCGAGGTGGTGACCGGCAAGCCGCTGGACGAATTCATCGGCACGGAAATTCTCGAACCTCTCGGGATGACCGACACCGCCTTCAGCGTTGCCGATAACGGGCTTGACCGTTTCGCGAGCTGCTATACCCCCGTTGAAGGCAATCCCCTTCGCCTGTTGGATGAGGCAGCAACATCGGAATTTCGGGTAGGCAGTGTTTCAACGATCGGCGGCGGCGGCGGACTGGTTTCGACACTCGCCGACTATTTCCGTTTTGCCGAAATGCTGAGGCTTGGCGGAGAACTGGAGGGCCAGCGGCTATTATCGCCGCGCACAGTGGCATTCATGCGCCGCAACCATCTTCCCGGCGATATCGCATCCATGGGGCCTAAATCCTTCGCCGAAGTCAGCATGGAAGGCGTTGGTTTCGGTCTTGGCGGCGCCGTGGTGCTTGATCCGGCGAAAATGCATACGGCCGGCTCCGTCGGAGATTTCAGCTGGGGCGGTCTTGCAAGCACCATATTCTGGACCGATCCGGTCGAGCAGCTGACCGTTGTCTTCTTTACCCAATTGGTGCCCTCAAGCACCTATCCCAACCGCGCCGAACTGAAGGCGCTGGTCCATGCGGCCCTGACCGGATAGCGCAATCAGTCACCGGTCTCAACGGCAGCCTTGATACCGGCAGCGACATCGCGCAGCGGCGCCTCATACTGGCTGATTGCCTCGTTCATAGTCATTGCCCTGCTGACCCATATCGTCGAAATACAGGCTGCAACCCTGGCCTTGATGATGACCGGAACTGCAATGCTTGCCGTTTGCGGCCGAAACGTCCCGGATCCGCGCATTGCAATACCTTTGCCCGCAACATCGGCAATCATCGAATCCAGCCTGCTCGGCACAAGGAAGGGTTCATCCTCCGGGTCATTCAGCCGACGAATATGTTTTACGATCAGTGCTCTTTCCGTTGGGCCGCAATGACCGAGATAGGCTCTGCCGGCCGATGTGCGCAGCATCGGCAGGCGGTAACCGATCATGCCGCGGTCGATTGAAAGCGGGCTTTGCGCGTGGGTCGTTTCCTGAACCACCATATGGGCGTTCTCATAGAAGGACAGATCGATCGGCCAGGTGTATGTTGCTGTGAATTTGGCGAGGATCGGACCTGCCGCCTGGCAGATCGTCGATGTTGCCGCATAACTGTCGCCAAGGCTTGCCGCTTGCGCGGTTACCCGAACGCGGCTGTCGGAGGCGGAATAGTAGACATAGCCTTCCTCCTCGAGCGTGTGCAAAATCCGGTAAACGGTGGGTCGCGGTATATCGATATGGGCGGCGATTTCCGCAGCCCTCGCCTCTCCCACCGCATTGACGTAGCGCAGGATCTTCAAACCGCGCGCCAAAGCACGCACATTTTCGTTTTTCGACGACGTAACTCATTCCTCCGGTCTCAAGCCGCCGCACAGGAGACAAGAGCAGCCAATTATTGTCAATCGAGGGTTTGCAAAGGAAGGCCTGATCAGACCGAAGCTCCTTGCTGCAGCGGTGAGGCAAATGTATTCCTGAGCATGGTCAGGAGCATTTCGCGCGTCGTTGCAGTGCCAAGCACATATCGGTCGGGGCGGATGAGTGCAGCGCGCGTGTCCATGGCTTTCAAACAGGCGGCGACCGCGGGTTCGCGCTCGGTCGTCAGGACCGGGAACGGCAGATCGCCGCCTTTGTCGACGAGCGCGCTTTCTGCAAGCAGGACCGGTGCATAACCGCAGACATCATCCATCATCTCGCCGTTTGCGAGCTGCGGCTGCGGAAACAGCCGTCCGGCATGTTCGTCCGATCCGGCGGCAAGTCCGGGTCCTAGGCGCGGAGAAATGCTTTCCATCCGGGCCGTTCCGTCGTCCTGGCGGAAGGCCGCTTCCAGCGCCTGCCGTGTGCCGGCTGTATTGATGAGGCCACCGAGGCGGATTGCGGTTTCTATATATTCGCGTGCATGGGGCATGCGTTCGGCCTGGTAGCTGTCGAGCAGTGTTTCATCGGCCAGGCCTTTGGCGCATAGCGCCAGTTTCCAGGCTAAGTTGGCCGCGTCGCGAATTCCGGCGCACATGCCCTGCCCCATGAAGGGTGGTGTCAGATGGGCGGCGTCGCCCGCAAGCAAAAGACGGCCGATGCGCCAGCGCCGGGCAATGGCCGAATGGAAGGTGTAAACCGCCTTGCGCTCAATTTCCGCTTCACCGGGTGCCAGCCAGTCCTTCAGCAGTCTCCAGACGGAATCCGTTGTCGCGATTTCATCGGATTCCTCACCGTCGAGAACCGCAATTTCCCATCTTCGGCGCATGCCGGGACTGCGGCAGTAGGTGGCCGGGCGCTCCGGATTGCAATATTGGATCGTGTGATCGCCGAGTTCCGGTTTGGGACCGTTCAAAAGAACATCGACCACAAGCCAGCGTTCGTGAAAGCCGAGGTCCTCCATTTCCGTGTTCATGGTGCGGCGCACCAGTGAGCGCGCACCATCGCAACCGACGACGTATCCGGCGAAGACCGCACGCCTTTTGCCGGTTTTGCGCTCTTCGTATCGAAGCTCAACGAAATTGCCGCGATCCTCGACCGACAGGACTTCGGCTTGCGTTCGAACTTTGACCGTTGAAAAGCGCTGGAGCGCGCCACGCAAAATGCGCTCCAGATCGGGCTGGTGAAAGCGATAGCTGGCGTGCCAGCCATGGGGGCCGACCTCGCCGGGGCGCGGCCAGTCGAGAAGCAGCTTTCCCCGGGTATCCACGAACCGCATGCCGGGGTTGATGCGGACGATCTTCGCCAGGGTTTCGGCAACGCCAATATTCTGGAAGATGCGCATGATCTCGTCGTCGAAATGGACGGCGCGCGGCAGGTGATAGATCGCTGCTTCCCGGTCGAGAACGAGCACGGACAGACCGCAAATGCCCAGGAGATTGGCCAGCGTCGCACCCGTCGGCCCGAGGCCGACGACGGCAACGTCATAGACCTCGCCGTCTTCGTCAGTCATGGTTGACAAGCTCACCATACAGCCACGGGCAGTCGACGATCGGCGGCGCACGGCGTCCGCGCGAGGCCGCATCGAGGCGCATCTCGCGCATGCGGGCCCGCGGTTCATCCGGCAGGTAAAGCCGCTCATGACCCCAGAAGCTCGGTCCGTCGAAGGTTTCGTGCGGCTCCCAGGTTTCCGGATCGATCACCCGGCTTCCCCAGCCGCTCTCGACAAAAAAACCGGAGGGCGAATGGGCGTAGAAACCGGTTGTGTAGTCGTTGGTGTGGCGGCCGAGCGTATAGGCAATGCGGCCCTCTTCGAGCTGTGCAAGGTCATAACCCTGGCCGACATCGTCAAGGTTCTGGAACTCGACCATGAAATGGTGAAAGCCCATTTTGCCGGAGCCGACCATAGCGAAGCTGTGGTGGCGCCCGTTGACGTGGAAGAAATACAACGGATAGGGCGTCAGCCCGTAGTCGCTGACGCGGAAATCGAGGATATCGCGGTAAAACGGCAGCAAAACATCAGCGTTGCGTACATGCAATACGGCGTGCCCCATGCCCAGAGGGCCGGTATTAAAGCCCTGTATCGGCCTTCCGGGCTTAAAGGGGTCCGTGTCGATCATCGGATTGCAGAAAAGCTCAATGCGATTGCCGTCCGGATCGTCGAAAACAATGAGATCTTCGACAAAGCGCCGGTCGGCAAGGCTGCGGCTGCCCCTTTCCACCCGATGGCCGGATTTTTCCAGCCGTGCCGCATAATTATCAAGATCGCCGGGTTGCTCCACCTCCCAGCCCATGAAGGCAAGCGTGTCGCCCGGTTCGTTGGATACGACGAGCCGCTGCTTGCGGTCATCCATGCGGAAAGCCAGGGCCTTGCCGCCCCGATCAATTCTTTGCATGCCGAGCAGCCTGCCGGCAAAACCGGACCAGTCATCCAGCTTGTCGGAGCGGATACCAATATATCCCAGAGCATTGATTGCCATTTTGTCTGTGCCTGTTCTCTTCTTTTGCCGGTTACCGACAATATCGCCCATTTTGAGCAGGTTAAGCCAGTCAGCCGGCGTTGTCCGTAGTGCGGACAGGCGGATATTGAAATTTTCGATAGGTCATATCGATCCGATCTGATTGACAACTATCCTGGCCAAAAGTTCCTATGGGCTGCTGCACGGGAACCTGCCAAAGGCTCGAAACACGGTCACGACCGATCTGCAGATATGCGGGTTGTCGAGGATTCGCTGCTCTGTCCATCAGACGGACAGTCGGCGTTTGAGCTTTGCAATTGGCGGGCTCACGTGGCTAGCAATGGCTGTTCTTACAGCGCTTTATGTACTAGCGTACAAAACAATGCCCTTAAAATGGAAGGGCGAGCCGCGCAGATCAGGCATCAGGAACGTGCCAATGGTCTGCCAAATGGGAGGGAATACGTGAACAAGCTCATTAAGCTTGCCGCATCCGCGGCAATTTTCTTCAGCACAGCAGCCGGCGCACTGGCGGCAGACTACAATCTAACGATCGCCGGGTGGGCGCCGCCGACCCACGGTCTCAACTCGATCATGTGGCCGAACTTCGTCAAGATGATGGAAGAGGCGACGGACGGCAAAGTCACAGCCGAAATCAAATTCGGACTGGCGCCACCGCCCGCCATGATGGACCTGGTGATGGACGGCGCCGCCGACATGACCATCATCTTCCACGGCTACCAGCCCGGCCGGTTTGTCGGCACCAAGCTGATCGAACTGCCCGGCTATGAGGGCAATGCGGAAGATGCATCTGTCGCCTATTGGCGCGTCCACGAAAAGCACCTTGCACCGCTCGACGAGCACAAGGGCGTGAAGCTGGTGGCGCTTCATACGCATGGACCTGGCCAGATGCATACCAATGCGGACGTCAACTCGCTTGCCGATCTCAATGGCCTGAAAACCCGTATCGGCGGTGGTGTTGCAGGTGATGTCGGCGGCGAACTCGGCCTGGTCGGCATCCGCGTTCCGGCACCGAAAGTCTATGAGACGCTTGCATCCGGCGCCGCCGACGCGGTTGCCATGCCGATGGAATCGCGCAAGGGCTTCAAGCTCACCGAAGTCGCCACCAATGTCTTCGAAATGCCGGGCGGCTTCTACCGCGGCTCCTTCGCCCTGATCATGAGCCAGGAAACCTTCGACAAGCTGCCGGACGATGTGAAGGCAGCGCTCGAAAGCGAAGTCTTCGGCGAAAAGACCAGCAGGATGCTCGGAGCAGCCTGGGACCAGATCGACCGCGAGGGCGTTGAGGTTACCAAGGCGACCGACGGCAATACCATCCGCACGGCTTCCGATGCGGATGTCGCCGCCTATCAGCCCATCATCGACAAGGTGACGACAAGCGTCCTTACGGAGCTTTCCGACAAGGGTGTCGATGCCAAAGCGGCACATGACATGGTGAAGTCGGAAATGTCAGGCAACTGACCGCCCGGCAAAATTGACAATGGCGCGGCACACTTGCCGCGCCATTCCGGAATGAAGATGGGCAATCTCTAAGGAACACAAGATGAGCAATCTCGCGAATTTTGCGAGACGCGTCGCGCAACTGCCGATATTCCTGGCCAGCGCCGCGCTGTTTGTACTCATGATCATGACCTTTGCCGACGTCATATTGCGCTCGGCGTTCAATGCGCCAATCGAGGCTGCGACCGAACTGACGCGGATGCTGATGGCGATCACCGTATTTGCGGTGCTGCCGGTTCTTTCGGTTCGCGAAGGTCATATCGTCGTCGACCTTCTCGATCCGCTGTTTCACGGATCACTGCTCAACCGCATCAGGGACGCCGTGATATCGATCGCCTGCGGCGCCATGCTGATCCTGCCGGCGGGGCGGGTCCTGGTGCTGGCGGAACGGGCGCGGTCCTATGGCGACCTGACCGAATATCTGAATATTCCGCAGTTCTACATCGGCTGGTTCATTGCGATCATGACCTATATGACCGCCCTGGTTCTGTTGCTGCGCGGGGTCATTGCGCTGTTTGCCCCGAAACTTCTGGAAAATTACGATGTTTGAAGCCTCAATCGGCTTTGCCGCTGTTTTAGTCCTTGTGCTCCTGCGGATTCCGATTGCCTTTGCGATGGGGCTCGTCGGCATGGTCGGCTACATGATGGAGACGAGCTACCGGGGCGCCATATCCATGGTCGCGCGGCTGATCATCGATGCCAGCCAGGATTACGGTCTGAGCGTCGTGCCGCTGTTCATCCTCATGGGCCTTTTTGTCAACAAGGGCGGCATCAGCCGTGAGCTGTACCAGGTTTCCTATGCCTTTCTCGGGCACCTGCGCGGCGGCCTCGCCATGGCCACCATCGTCGCCTGCGGCGGATTTGCAGCGGTCTGTGGCTCGTCACTGGCAACGGCGGCGACCATGTCGAAAGTGGCCATGCCGCAAATGCGCAAATACGGTTATGCCGACAGTCTTTCGACCGCGTCGATTGCGGCGGGCGGAACGCTGGGCATTCTCATCCCTCCGTCGGTCATCCTGGTGATCTACGGCCTGCTGACGGAAACTTCGATCGGTAAATTGTTCATTGCCGGCATTGTTCCGGGCATGCTCGGGATCCTGTTTTACCTGTGTGCGGTATTCTTCACCGTTTCGCGCAACCCGGAAGCCGGGCCTGCTGGCCAGCGCACCACCTGGCGTGACCGGCTGACCGCGCTGAAAGGCGTGTGGGCGGTCCTGGCATTGTTCTTCCTGGTCATTGGCGGGCTCTACGGCGCACTTGATTTCTGGCCGATCCATCTGGCGTTTTCGCCGACCGAGGCTGCCGGGATGGGCGCGGCGGGCGCCTTCCTCATTGCACTGTCGCGCCGCAACTTGAGCTGGAGCGGCACGCTGGAGGTTTTGAAGGAAACCGCCATTACCGCCGCATCGCTGTTCAGCGTGCTGATCGGTGCATGGATCTTTTCGAATTTCGTCAACATTGCCGGTCTGCCCGAGGCGCTGCTAGGCGCGGTTACCGCCTATTCTGTTTCACCCTGGGTGGTGATGCTTTTGATCCTGCTGATCTATATCGGGCTCGGCTGCATCTTCGAAAGCCTGTCGATGCTGCTCCTGACGGTACCGATCTTCTTTCCGCTGGTGCGCGATCTCGGCTTTGATCCGGTTTGGTTCGGCGTCGTCGTGGTGGTCGTCACCGAAATCAGCCTGATTACACCACCGGTGGGGATGAATGTCTTTGTCCTCAAAGGTGTTGTCGGGGACGTTCCAACGGCGACGATCTTCAAGGGCGTGACGCCGTTCTGGGTGGCCGATATCTTCAGGCTTGCCCTAATTGTTGGAATTCCGGCACTGGCGCTGTATCTGCCAAGTCAGATGGGGTGAGTTCGGACTGGCGGTCTGACCGGGAAGGTGCGAGAGCATTGTCGGTCTGGCAAAGATCGAACACCATCCAGGTCGCCGCCCGGTTGCCCATATGGATCGCAGTGGTGGTGCTTTGATGACCGCCATAGGTCAGGTCACCAGCCGCATATATGCCCGCCATTCCCGTCCGGTAGCATTCGTCGATCTCGACATAGCCGTCTTCGCATAGCGGCAGATCAAGCGTCTTGACGAGGTCGCCCTGGGTCTGGTGCGGCCAGATCAGCAACACCTCGCGCGGCACGCGCCTGCCGTCGCGAAGGACGACTTCGGTAAGTGAATTGCCGGGTCCTTCCAAAGCCTCGGCTCCACTGGCAATGAGCTCAATACCAAGCGCCGTGATTGCGTCCGCGCGGTCCTGAGGCACGTTGATTGTCGGCTCCACAAACATGACGAGATCGCTGGTCCAGTTGCGGTAGACCTCCGCCGCGGACAGGATTTCCGGTCGGTGCACATAAATGCCCCAGGGCCGGTTTTTCAGCTCGAACCCCTGGCAGAACGGGCAGTTGATGACCGAGGTGCCCCAGCGATTGCTGATGCCGGCTATTTTCGGGAAAATGTCGATCATGCCGGTGGTCAGGAGCAGCCGTCTTGCACGAAATGACGATCCGCCCTGTGTCTTAAGGGCAAAGCCTTCTTCATCTGCAGAAACGGAAGCAATTTCCGCAGACTTCATGTCCGTGTAGCCATACTTGCTTATCTGGGCCGTAACCGTCTCGCGTATGTCCTTGGGAGCGGCCATATCCATGCCGGGAAAGGCGCCCACATGCGATGACGCGTCGTTTCGCGGCGGCAAAGGCGAATCGAATACAATAGTGCGCATCATCGAGCGCGACAGCGTAAGAGCCGCCGCCAGACCAGCTGGTCCGCCGCCAATGATCGCAACCTGATATTCCGTCATGGCGAGGACCTCCTTGACGTAATCGGCTGGCGCATAGGTTTGGCACCGTGATTCGCTTCAAGGATAACACCGACTTGCGCACACCGTGCCACATGGCTGTGGATAACGGGCATAACGGCGCGCCGATCTAGCGCAGAATCGGGTCTACAGGACGTGTTTGGCCGGTGGATATTACCTATTATCACCTTGTACCGCAGACCGGTTGCGCGCCAATGTGTCAATGGTAACAACGACATGCGGCGTTCGCCGCTCTGCGCGCACCCTAACGCCGCCGCTCAAAGCGGCGTGTTGTCGGCCTTTGCAGATTGCTGCGGCCACCCGAATGCGGCTGACGCCGGATTTGCGCGCGTTGAGCGCCCCGCTGCCTTGCTGCCCGCTGGTTATTCAGTGACCGCTCCGTGTTGCGTATGCGCGTTGACCGGGCTGGCTCTTTCTTGCGGTCCTGGACTTTCTTTTTGGCGGTTGAATTTGCCTGAGGGGCTCTTTTTGAAGACTGTATCGCCTGCCATGCGCCGTCCTTGTGCTGCTGCCACTGGCCATCATCCTTGCGGAAAACATTGCCGTCCCTGCCGGCGTAGAGATCGCTTTGCTTTGCCCGGTTGACGAGGCCCTGATTGCCGTTCCGCGACTGCCAGCGGTTGGTTGCCGACGCACCCGTATATCCCTTGGCCCAGCTGTTGGTCCGGGTAACGCCCTTGTCCCAGGACTTGTAGATATTGCCGTTGATGTCGGCGACCCAGTATTTGTTGCCGCCGGGTCCCCTAACCGAAATATAGCCGGCATGGTTATAGGGCCCCCAGGCCCGCGCGCCGCGGACATAGGCGCCGGTGTTCTGGTTGTAGATGCCGCCGGCGGAAATGCCGCCATAGGGCCCGTAGGCGCGGCCGTAATGGGCGGTGAATGTTCCACGCCCGGGAAGATAGTAGGTTCCCGATCCGTAGCTGACGTTCCAGGGCCGGTAGATCGGCGGGTATCCCGGCCGGTAGACCCAGTAAGGCGGATAATAGTAGCCGGTTCCGTAGACATAGGTGTTCCAGGCAAGGAACGCCCACAGATATCCGGAAGTGTAGCCGGTGGTCACATATTCGGGGGTGCTGTCGTAGACACGCACATAGGTCGCGTTATAGACCGGCGAAGAAGGCGGAATTCCATAGATTGAGTCCGGCACCGTATCGGCGACGGCAAACGGCCCGGTCGGCGTATCGCCGACGAACCAGACACCGTTATAGAGGACAAAATACCTGTCATCCACACGGATGACCGTGAAGTTTGTGTTGACCGCATAGGCAAGGTCGGTGCCCTCGATGCGGACGAATTCAGGGTCGCCGAAATAGGTGACATCGACGGTGACCTCGGACCGGTCGACACGTGCCGTCGTCGGAATGGCGGCCAGAAGCCGCGCCTCCTCGCTCTCCGATGTGCCGGGTACGGAGGCGCGCACGATCGAATAGGGCTGACCGTCCGGTATTTTCAGGAAGTCCTGCGGTAGATTTTCCGATGCAAATGCCCAGGGACCCTGAAGGTCGGCCGCGCTGAACCAGCGGCCCGACGTCAGGAAATACCAGGTGCTGTTCGCCTGATCGAAAAACAGATCGGAATTGGCGTTGGAAACCCATTCGAGACCGGTATTTGGCACCGGCTCCAGCGACGGTTGACCGTCGATGACAACAAGTTCGGCGGGCTTGTCGCTGTAGTAGACCACCGGAACAGTACCGTCCTTGAACGGCAGCGGCGGCATGGCCTCGCGCGCGTCTTTCCAGTTGTCATCATCGGGCAGATCGCCGAAGACCGGCGGCAGTTCGCTCACCGGTGTCCACGGTCCGTCGACTGCAGGTGCCGAGACCCAGGATTTTTCAATGCGCAGGTACCAGGTTTGCGGATCGCCGGCGACCAACAGGTCCCAGTTGGTGTTGACGACAAATTCGAGCCCGGCGGCTTGCTTGACGGAGGCGGTGGTCGGCTTGCCGTTGGTCTGCAGCAGAACGGCTGGCTTTTCGGAAACGAATATCGCCGGCGCATCGGTTGCCAGGCCGCTGGTGTCCTGAAGCCGCTGATAGTTTTCCAGACTTGCCGTAAGCCGCGTCAGGGACAGCGTTATCGCCGCTGTCGGCATAAGCTTGCCAACCTCGAGCGAGGCGTCCGACATTTCGTTTCGCGCCAGCGTCGAGAAATTGATGTCGGTGACGGCAATGTTGGTGAGCGTGACTTCATCGGCCTCGCGGTCAGCCGCCGTGTCCGCCGTGACCTCGATCACACCGAATGCCGGATCTTCGCTGCCCTTCGCAAGATATTCGCTGGCAATGAGCGCGGTCAGGTTCTTGAAATCCTTCCACTGCGTCACCTGCGGCTGGTGCAGGGTGATGGTCGCGCCGGCCGGTGTTTCGAAACTTCTTGGCCATTGCGCCTTTTCTGCGTCCGATGCGGTGGTTGTCTCACCCTGCTGCGTCGTCGCCGCGCTTGATTGCGCGTCCGCATGGACGGTCCAGCCCAGAGGGAATAATACTGCGATTGAAAGGCTCAAGAGGGAAGTTCTGGCGGCGCGATACATAGAAACTCTCCTGTGAAAGGTCAGACTTGTCGCCGAAAGACACACTATAACCTATTTCAACAGGACTGGTTCTTGAAATATGCAATAAATATTGCCGGTTCACTTATTGTTACTTGTGACGACGGACAGAAGCGGAATTCAGCGCTTGCGCAGACCGTCGATCAGCAGGCCGATATAGCGGTCGGCAATCTCATCATGCGAGACAGGGTTGTCGGTGCGGTTCCAGTGCGGAATCCAGTTGAATGCCCCGAACATTGCCGCCGCGGTCAGCCTGGCGTCGTTCGGTGCGATCGATCCGTCTTCCACGCCGGCGCGGACAAGATCGCGAAGCAGGCCGTCGAGCGATCGGCGTCCCTCCCGCAGCACGTCGCGGTTGGGCTCGGACAGCGGAATGTCCTTCGAAAGGACGAGGCATGCCCCCATATCGTCCGCCAGCAGTTGCGCATAGCCGCGCAACAACAGGGCTATCCGCTCAAGTACGGGCACCGCCGGATCCTTGCAGCGGGCAATGGTCTCCTGCATGAACTCGAGCGCTAGCCGGCTGCATTCGAACAGGATCTCTTCCTTGTTGCTCACATAATAATAGAGCGTGCGCTTCGAAACGTTCAGTTCGCTGGCAATGTCGTCGAGCGTCGTGCGGTCGAAGCCCCGGTCATTGAAAAGCCGCGCGCCGGTACCAAGCACGGCAAGGCGCTTTTGCTGGCGCTGCTCGTCCCGGCTGGTCACTGCATTGTTCCACAATGGCTTTCCCATGGTTCCTTCATAGCTGTTTTTTGCATCACCGCCAGACATGGCCCGGACTTTTTGCGCGGCGACGGCACTGTCTTTTAAAACCGGCTGCATATATTGACTTGTAACCTTTAGGTGGAATATGTAACTGATGAGTGGAAAAGTCAATTTCGATCGAATGGAACGGGGTCGAAATCAAGGGAGCGCAGCATGGACAACAAGGTGATCGTGGCCGGTGTGGGCATGACGAAATTCGTCAAGCCCGGAGACAACGAGGCTTATCCCGAAATGGGCGCAAAGGCGGTTAGCCAGGCGCTGGAAGATGCCGGAATTTCCTATGAGCGGGTCCAGCAGGCCTATGCCGGATATGTCTATGGCGACAGTACCTGCGGACAGCGGGCCGTCTACGACGTCGGCATGACCGGAATTCCGGTGATCAACGTCAACAACAATTGCTCGACCGGATCGACGGCTCTGTTCCTGGCTCGCCAGGCTATCGAGAGCGGCGCGGCCGAATGCGTGTTGGCCGTCGGGTTCGAGCAGATGCGGCCGGGGGCGCTGACCAGCGTCTTTGAAGACCGGCCGAGCCCCTTCGATCCGTTCGACGAAAAATGCGACGAACTTGTCGGCAATGCCGAAATCCCGCTGGCGCTGCGCTATTTCGGCGGCGCCGGCCTGCACCACATGCAAAGATACGGCACGACGCTTGAGGATTTCGCCAGGGTGCGCGCCAAGGCGAGCCGTCACGCGAAGAACAATCCGCTGGCGCTCTTCCGCAAGGAAGTCACACCCGGCGATGTTCTCCAGTCGCCGGTCATGTGGCCGGGCGTGATGACGCGTCTGATGGCCTGCCCGCCGACCTGCGGCGGCGCTGCGGCAATCCTCGTTTCCGAAGATTTTGCCCGTGCCAACGGCCTGCGCGCGGATGTGGTGATTGCCGGTCAGGCCATGACGACCGACACACCCAGCACCTTTGATTCCGGCGATATGATGCGGCTGGTCGGCTACGATATGACGGCATCCGCCAGCGCGCAGGTTTACGAGCAGACCGGCGTCGGCCCGGAGGATCTCGATGTTGTCGAGCTGCACGACTGTTTTGCCCATAATGAACTCATTACCTATGAGGGGCTCGGCCTTTGTCCGGAAGGCGACGCGCCGAAATTCATTGCCGATGAGGACAACACCTATGGCGGTAAGGTCGTCACCAATCCGTCCGGCGGCCTTTTGTCGAAGGGCCATCCGCTTGGCGCGACCGGCCTTGCGCAGTGCTACGAGCTGACCAACCAGCTGCGCGGCACCGCCAGGGAGCGGCAGGTGGACGGCGCGCGCACTGCCCTGCAGCATAATCTCGGACTTGGCGGGGCCTGCGTTGTGACCATGTATCAGCGGGCGGCGTGAACACGCCATGATTGACAGAAAACACATCGGCCTCAGCCTCGACCCGCTGACCGTAGAGATCGAAAAAGGGCGCTTGCGGTTTTTCGCCAAGGCAACGGGCGAGGACAATCCGATTTACACGGACGAGAATGCGGCGCGGGCGGCAGGCTACCGTTCCCTGCCGGCGCCGCCCACCTTCCTTTTTTCGCTGGGTTTTGAAAAACCAGACCCGTTCGAACTCTTGAACCTTCTGGAGGTGGATCTTGCGCGGGTGCTGCACGGCGAGCAGTCCTTTACCTATCACAAGCCGGTTTGTGCGGGCGATATGGTAACGCTGAATTCCACCATCACCGACATTTACGACAAGAAGGGCGGAGCACTCGAATTCATCGTCCAGAAGACGGACGTGACCGACCAGGACGGCGATCAGGTCGCCGAACTGCAGCAGGTTGTGGTGGTGAGGAACTGACAAAATGTCTGAACTGACCTTTGAAACCGTCAATATCGGCGACGAACTGCCGGTTCTGACCACCGGGCCGATATCACGTACCACGCTGGCGCTTTTTGCCGGCGCGTCCGGGGATCACAATCCGATCCATATCGACATTGATTTTGCCAAAAAGGCCGGGATGGATGACGTCTTTGCCCACGGTATGCTGTCGATGGCCTATCTGGCGCGGCTCTTGACCGGCTGGGTGCCGCAGACGGCGCTACGCGCGTATAGCACGCGGTTCGTCGCCATCACACAGCTGCGCGAGCGTATCGTCTGCAGCGGAAAGGTGACGGAAAAACTCGAGCAGGACGGCGAAAAACGCGTGCGTCTCGAAATTCAGGCCGCCAATCAGGACGGCGATGTCAAACTTGCCGGCGAAGCGCTCATAGCGCTGCCGTAAACCAAAGGTTTTGTCATGGGAAAGCTGCAGAGAAAAACCGCCTATGTGAGTGGCTCGGGCCGCGGGATCGGCCGCGCCGTCGCGCTGAAACTTGCCAGCGAAGGGGCCTGTGTCGTTGTCAACGATCTCGACCAGGGCCCCGCCGATGAAGTGGTCGCGGCCATCAAATCGGCCGGTGGCAATGCGATTGCGGTTGCAGGCAGCGTTACCGAGGCGGATTTCGGCGATCGGTTCATCGGTGTCGGGCTCGAGACCTTCGGCGGCGTCGACATCATCGTCAACAATGCCGGATACACATGGGACTCCATGATCGGCAAGATGAGCGACGATCAGTTTGATGCGATGATCGATGTGCATCTGAAAGCACCGTTCCGGATCCTGCGCGCAGCCAGCGAATATATCCGCATCGAAGCCAAGCGCGAGGCCGAGGCGGGACAGGAAGTGTTCCGCAAGGTCGTCAACATCTCGTCGGTCGCCGGAACCGGCGGCAATGCCGGTCAGGCCAACTATTCATCCGCCAAGGCCGGCGTCATAGGCCTTACCAAAACACTTGCCAAGGAATGGGGACGCGCCAAGGTCAACGTCAATTGCGTTGCCTTCGGCTACATCGAAACGCGGCTGACCGAATCCACCGACGACAAGAAAACGATTGTCGTGGAAGGCAATGAAGTTGCGGTCGGTATTCCGACCAAGGTCGCCACGGGCTTCAAGGCGATGATCCCGATGGGCCGCCCGGGCACGGTCGAGGAAGCGGCAGACGGTGTCTATCTCTTTTGCGCACCGGAATCGAACTACGTTTCGGGGCAGGTTCTTGTCGTTGGCGGCGGCCTGGGGCTGTAGGACAGCCTCTGATCAATGCGCCATCGGCGATGTGCGGTCGCGGCGGTGGATATAGTCCAGCCGCAGGGTGACGAAGGCGAAGATGAACCAGCTTCCGTGAAACAGAATACCGGCGATGATCACATAGATGCCGGCTATCGGTCCGACGGCTGCCCGGTCGATGAACTCGGTCAAATTGGTCAGCGGCACCGGATGAATGGCAAGTTTTCCGTAATAGGCAACCGCCTGGATCGCCAGGATCCAGGAGTAGTTGCTCCTCAATCGCCGTCCGGCTGAGCGGATGAAACTGATATGGTAGTGCGGCGTGCGGTAGTCATCGGCCAGAAGCTCGCCCCATTCGCCATCGACCTTGACCTTCTCGCCATTGAGCATGGGGGCGTAAAAGTCGGATTCCAGCAGCCGGGCGCGGGCGCGGAAGATATTGTAATAGCGGTAGCGGCGGGCTTCGAAGGCCAGGAAAAATGTCACAAGAAAGCCGACGAGGATCATCGGCAAGGGCGAGGCGTTGACGTTGCTGAAAGTCGCCGAAAGCGCGATGCCGGTGGTGACAACGGCCCAGTTCGTCGTGTTGTCGAGCCGGTTGCGCCAGTGCGTGCTGCGGAAAACCTCTGCGCGGTATAAATGCGCAAGGGCGCCCATGACATCCGCGTCGATATCCTGGCTCGGCCATTTTTTCCCTGAAACTTCGTCGGCCATCCATCCATCATAGCGCCAATCGTCAGCCGACGCATCTCACAGGCAGTTGACCCGGTTGTGCAGAATAAATCCGTCGTGCCAGAAGCCGTATTGTCAATACAGGCTAAAGGCTTGCATCATTGCGGCAGACAATCTATCCGCGTTAATCGATCCTTTGCAATTGGCCAATAATCTGCCGGCGCCGGTCATTCGCGCCGCCCGCGAATTCGCATGATGCTTCCGACTGAGCAGCCCCAAAGGGCATCTCTATTTTCCAGTGACCGGAAGATTTTTTATGCTTATTTCCAGGAAATTGCCGCTTGCGGCTGCACTTCTTACAGTCGTTTCCATTGCCGCCTCCAGCATTGGCGGTCTTGTTATCAGCTCCAATGCCCTCAAGAGCGAATATGACGCTAAGCTTTCTGCAATCGCCGACGGACGGCGCAACCAGATCGAGACCTATCTGGAAGCGACGAAGAAGGATATCGAGGAAATTGCGGTAACCCCGAATGTCGCGGCGGCGCTCAATCTTTTCGGCATCGGCCTGACGACTATCAAGGACGGCATGGAGCCGGATTTCCTGGCACTGGTCTCGGATCATACTCTGTCGCAGGATGAAAAACTGGAACGCAGCAGGCCCAGCGGTGCCAGGGTTTACCTCAACCATGAAGGAAAATTCGGACCGGTTTTTGAGAAGATCGCCGAAGAGAACGATTTCGAAGACATTCTCCTGGTGAAGGCCGACGGAACGGTTGTCTACACGTTGCTCAAGCGTGACGATTTTTACGTCAATCTTTCGGATGCGGCCTGGAAGGACACGCCCTTGGGGCTCATCCATCAAAACACCATGTCGATGGACAAAACCGATGGGGTCGCCTTTGCCGACTATCTTCCCTATGCGCCCGGCGAGCGGCCGCTGACCGCGTTTGTCGGCAAACCGATCGTCGTCGGAGGCGAGGTCAAGGGCGCATTTATCGTTTCGCTACCGACCGGCAAGATCGAGCAGATCATGAGCAATCGGACGGGCCTTGGCGAAACCGGTGAAACCGTGCTCCTGCGCAATGACGGCTATCTTCTGACAAATTCACCGCTGACCGAAGCCAATGATGTCCACAACGCCCGCATCGATCCGGCGCTTTTCGGCGGTTTGACGGCGCGGGACATTGTAAACAGCGAAACCGGCGATTATCGCGACATGCAGGCCAATGTGGCCTTCGCACGAGTCAATTTCCTCAATGCCGACTGGGTGGTCGCCGCGCTGGTGGACAATAGCGAGGCCGGGCAGGCCGTTGCCTCGATGCGCCAGCTGGTGATCGTCGCCTCGCTCGTCCTGCTGGCCGTTGCGCTTGCAAGCGCGCTCCTATTCTCGCGCACGTTGACGCGACCGATCATCGCGCTTGTCGCCAATATGCGCGAACTCACAGAAGGCCGCACCGATTTCCAGATCGACAATATGGACCGCAAGGATGAAATCGGCGACATGGTCCGCTCGGTTGCGGTCTTCAAGGAAGCGACGATTGAAAAGGAACGGCTCGAGCACGAGGCCGAGGAAACCCGCGAGACTTCCGAGCGCGAGGCATCGGAACGCGCTACCCTGAAAGCCGAGGAAACGCAGCAACTGCAGGCGGCGGTCGATTCCCTTGCCGGCGGCCTGACACGGCTGTCAGAAGGCGATCTGTCCGTCCGTCTCGACACGCCTTTCATGGACAGTCTCGACCGGCTGCGCATCGACTTCAACGCTACGGTCGAAAAACTCAACTCGACGCTCTATCGCATTCAGGACGGTTCCGGCTCGATCGACGGCAATGCGCGGCAGATGCGGGCTGCGGCCGACGATCTTTCGCGCAGAACCGAACAGCAGGCCGCTTCGCTGGAAGAAACCTCGGCTGCGCTTGAGGAAATCACCTCCACGGTCCGGGAAACATCGGAACGGGCGGCTGAAGCTGCTACCATGGCCGAAGCAGCCAAGGCCGATGCGGACCAGTCCAGCGCCGTCGTCTCCGATGCCGTTGCCGCGATGGAAGGCATTGAAAAGGCATCGCAGGAAATCTCCAACATCATCAATGTGATTGACGAGATTGCGTTCCAGACAAACCTGCTTGCTCTCAATGCAGGTGTTGAAGCGGCGCGTGCCGGGGAAGCGGGCAAGGGATTTGCCGTCGTCGCCCAGGAAGTGCGCGAGCTGGCGCAGCGGGCTGCCGGCGCAGCAACGGAGATCAAGGAATTGATCACCAAATCCGGTACTGAGGTCTCCAACGGCGTCGGTCTCGTCAAGGCGACCGGCGAGGCGCTCGATCAGATTTCGCACCATGTCACCGACATCAACGGGCGGATCGCCAATATCGCCACGGCCGCCCGTGAACAGCTGACCGGCATCCAGGAGGTCAACACCGCAGTTACCCAGATGGATCAGATGACCCAGCAGAACGCCGCGATGGTCGAGCAGACCAATGCCGTTGTCCACCAGCTGGCGGACGATGCCGACGGCCTGTCTTCGGTGGTTGGCGAATTCAGCCTGGCGGATGGCAATAGCGAATCCGGCGAGACGCAGGCTGCACCGGCTGATGCCGCGAACTACCGGATGGCGGGGTAGCCGATAAAATCATCTTCGGCGGCACAGCACGCTGCCAAAAAAGGCTGAACAAATATGGATGGCCCGTCTCGAATTTAATTTCGAGACGGGCTGTTTGTTTTGCAAACCCCGTGCTCCGTCTTCTTCATCACGATTTCGCTATTATTTCACCAGCAGCAACAGGCCGTGATAAGGTTGCAGCCGATATTTGACCGGCAGTGGGGTGGAGCGGTCCGGACTTGCGGTACGGAGGGGCAGCGCATGAATCCATCGATGGGAAATGTCGTCTGGGGATTGCTGGCGGCGATTGTCGGGCTTGTTTCGTTTTTCATGGCGCCGCCGCAGTCTCTGGCGCAATCGAAAAATGGCGAGCAGGTGTGGCTGGTCGAGCATACGACGGCGAATTTCGGCAGCACCTACACCGGCGAAATCAGGATCGATGTCGACGCGGGTTCGGCTGAACTGACGCTGACACATGCTGAAGGACGGGATCTTGGCCATTCGGTCGCCGGCGACGATTTCGGCTCTGAGGTACCGGATCGGCCAATCGTAAATACCTACAGATCAAACGAGATAACCGTCGGCAAAAACGGCATCAAGATTGTCTTTCACGGCCTGAACAACGCGCCGCCGAATGATTTTTTGTTCATCGATCCGGCACCCCACGCGATGCTTGAGCGGTTGATTGCCGAATGTAGCTTTGCCATCGGCGGCGACGGCTGGATACCTGAATATGACATATATATTTCTGAAAACGAAAAATGCGCTCAATTTGAACTGGGCGGACTTATCGACGAAATCAACCGCAATACGGAAATCCGCAACCGGAAATTCCGCTTTGAAATCAGCGTCGCGCGCGAACAGTTGATCGATGACCATCTGAAAGGCACCTGGGTCGCGGGCTTTCCCGGTGAAGAGCCTCGAACCGGCAAGCAGCTCTGGAAACCGGGCGATGCAGAAATCGTCGATGTCCTCGTCATGGAGGACCAGGCCGGGCGCAACGAGGTCGGTTCGGCGCTTTTTCCCTATCCGTTCGGCGATGATCCGGAGGCCAAGGCCCGTGGCATGCGTACGCGCACGCTGTTTGTCGTCGGCCGTGGCCTGCCGCAGCGCAGCGGACCGGCGGTGGCGCTTTCGGACGAAGCACCCTCCCTTGACTATGCCGTAACGCAAACAAAGCGCGATGCCGAAGAATTCAAGTCGTCCGCGGCGGATTTCGCAAGGGGCTGGAAGAAATATCTTGAAAAGACCGGCGGCAGCCAGGGCGAGCTGGAGGCGATCATCGTTACCGCCGGGCTTGAAGATGGCGTGCTTCCCGGCAGGCAGAAATTCAAGTTGAACGGTGCCGAAGGTCATTGGACGCTGGAATTCGGCGATGCGGAGGGCCAGCTGAAATTCGTGCGCAAGCTGGATGTGCCGAATGTGCGCAAGATCCGAAAACGGGTATGGAGCAAGGACCAGAACCGGTGGATCGAACGCAAGGAACTGGAGGAGATCGTCCAGAACAGCGAGATGACGGATGTCGCATTCATCTACGACCAAATCCGCCTCGAGATGGAGCTTCGCAACAGCTATCCGGTCGATGAATTCAAGGTCGAGCTTGGTCCGCCGGAGGTGTTTCAGATCGACCTGAAGACGCCCGAAGGGCCGAAAACACAAAAATCTTCCGATGTCGTCCTGAAAAAGTCGGCGGACAATCCACGGATCTACCAATCGGACATATTTCATATTGTCAGGCGGGCCGATGAGGACGGGCAGCACCGCATCGACGGCCCGAGAGGCCAGGTTCTTCGCGCCGATATTCCGGCGCGCATATTCGCCAAATGGTCCGACAAACGGTTTCGCGCCCAGCCCAGGCTTTTGCCGCTCTGGCTGGAGACCTCGCCCGACGAGGTTGCCGGCAGCTTTATCGGGGCGATGCGCGCCGCATCGCGCTGCCACGGTACCGAGCCCGACCACGACTGGGAACGGATGACGAACCGGACGGCAACGGACGTCTCCAATTTTATTCTGACGGAGTTCGTGACGTCCGGATCATGGGGACGGTCGATCCCGATCAAGCACGGCGATCATGCGGCGATGCTTTTGCTCCGCGACGAGTTTATCAAGCAGATGCAGAAGAACCGGGCAGACTATGCAACCATCCTGCAAAACGACCGTCTTGTCCTGGGGTTCGTGAAGTCAATCAATCCCTATCTTTTCACCGATGACAATCCGGTCTACCGGATGCAGGTTTCCGATCCCGAAGACCTGAGCCAGACCATGGATTTCGGCAGTTTTCTTCTTCAGAACAACGATATCGCATTGCCTGCGCTCGTCCGGCCGACCCGTGCCGCGCTGCAGAACATGATCAGCGCCATGGACAAGTCCATTGTCCGTGCAACCGGTGTCACGGACTGCGACACCGAAGAGCTGCTGCTTTTGACCGGCGTCAGTTTCGATCAGATTGCCGATGCAGTGGCGCCGCGCCTGATGCGTTACCGGTTCGATCAGGACAAGCAGCATACGGTGCTTGAGACCGACCGGCTTGGCAGGGCGTTCGTTTACAATCTGAGCAGCGTGGCGTCAGCGGTTCAGGCCCTCGATGCCTATGCGGAAGCCGATACACAATATTCGATCGCCATAGGCTCGGTTATATTGTCTGCGGGGATCGGATCGCTCTATTCCCAGGGCCTTATCAGTCTCGTCACGGTGATTGCCGCTGAACTGCCGGCGGTCGCCTATTCGATTGACGGCAGTTTCCGCGAGTATCTCGCGAGCCAGCGCGAACTGGATTTTGCAGTCGGCGCTTCCGCCGTCATCGGCACAGACCGCCTCGATACGGCCGAGCTTGCAGCCATCGACTGGATGGATGTTGCGCTTATTGCCTACATGGAGGCGATCGGCCTTGCGGCCGGTGCAGCCGGCGACGTCGTCGACGTGCTTAAAGGTGCGCGGGGGGCGCCGCTTGTCGATCTTGTCACCAGCGGCGAAGCGCTTGCCGGTGAATTGTCCAAGAGCGCTGCACGGCAGCTCAGCCCCAGCGAGGCTGCACAGCTTGGCGCATTTGTGGCGCATGCAAAGAACAAGGCGCTGCAAAGCGGCATCGGCTCGCTGTCGGATCTCGAACGCCAGTTCGTCAAGGTCGTGGACAAGGCGGGCGAGAGCGCCAGGCAGGCAAAGCGCGTCGCGTCGACTGGGAATGGCCTTGGTGGCAGCCTGTTCGAAGGTGGCGGCTCGGCACTCGATGGGGTGCCGTCCGGTGGTGGCTTGTCACCGCTCGGCTCGGACCTTGGCGGTGCGCTTCCGGGAAGCGGTTTGCCGTCGATCGGGTCCACACTGGACGATGCACTGCCCGGACGTTCGCTCAGCGGCGTTGCCGATGATTTCGGCGGCGGTACGGCCGGGTTGCCGGGTAGCGCCTTCGATCCCGATGCGACGGTCATCCTGCCGCCACGCGGATTGCCGGGCTCAGATCCGAACGGGACGGCGCTCCTGAACAATCCGCTCGATCCGGACTCGACGGTTCTGCTGCCGCCGCGCAACCTGCCGGGCCCGGATCCGAACGAGACGGCGCTGCTGAGCAACCCCCTGGACCCTGACTCAACCGTCATTATTCCGCCGCCGGCTCCTGTACAGCCTCCGGTTCCGGTCAATCCTGTCCGTCCCGACATGACCGAAATCCTTCCGCCGCGCGCCCTGCCGGGGCCGGATCCCAACGGAACGGCTCTTTTGAACAATCCGGTTGATCCGGATTCAACCGTGCTGCTTCCGCCGCGTCCTCAGGTCGATCCCGGCGCGACGGAAATTCTTCCGCCACCCACGGTGCGCATGAACGATCCGCTTGATCCGAATTCGACGGCGCTGATGCAGCCATCGCGCGCGCCTGTAGACCCGGGTGCGACGGAGATACTTCCCGCGCCCACGGTGCGTATGGACGATCCGAACGGAACGGCACTTTTGAACAACCCGGTTGATCCGGATTCAACGGTTCTGCTTACGCCGGGCTCGACAGTTGATCCGGGCGCAACGGAGATCCTGCCGGCGCCAACAGTGCGGCTTGATGATCCGAACGGAACGGCACTTTTGAACAATCCGGTTGATCCCGATTCGACCGTGCTGCTCCCGCCGCGTGCGCCGGTCGATCCCGGTGCAACGGAAATTCTTCCTGCACCCACTGTGCGTACGAATGATCCGAACAGGACAGCGCTGATGAATAATCCGCTCGATCCGAATTCAACGGCTCTGCTTCCCGCACCCGGTGCACGTGCCGCACCGGACGATCCAACAATGCGCATTCCAGGGCAGGCGGATCAGCCATTGCCGGCAGTCCGGCAACCGGCCGGGGATGCGGAAAACATGATCGCCACGGTTGATCCCGTCAATCCGGTCGATGCCGGGGCCGGTCCGATTGGTGGAGGGCCCGCACCTGCCGCGCCTGCGGAACTTGCTGGTGCCGAGCTTCCCGCAAGGTCCGTCGACGGCACGCCGGCAGAGCCGGTTGTCCTTGGCGATTTCATTGCCGAGGGTTCGTTCAACAATGTCTACAAGGGATCCGGGGACGATTCCGTTTACCGCGTTTCAAAAGTGCCGACCGACCATGTTGATGTGCAGATCGACGATGCCGGCTGGTCGGCGCTTGACGATTTCGATTCGGCGGCGGTGCGCGGACCCGAAGTGCGCGGTACTTACGAGACGAAGATTGGTGATCAGAATTTTCGGGCGCGCGAATTGGAATTCTTCGAGAACACCGCGGCGCGGCAGATTGAGGGCAATCCGGGCGAATATGCCGGCGTCATGACGCCGGAACAGGCGATCGCCTATGACAAGGCAACCCGTGAGATTAACAAGAAAGGCTATGTTTGGCTCGACAACCACACGCATAACTACGCGTTCGAACCGCATCCGGACGGTGGTGGCAAGCTGCGCGTGGTGATCACCGATCCCGGCGGTATCGTCAAGGTAACCGGGAACGATGCGGCAAGCTTTGCCCGCAAAGTCCAGGCACGAATCAACAATCCGGATCCCCAGTTCGTCAAGAGGATGAGCAACAAGGACCTGCCCGTTGCCAACCAGAAGATATTCCGTGAACTGGAACGGGAGGGCCTCATCGAGGATTTCGGTGACCGGCTTGCCTTGCCGGATGCGGTGGACGATCCGCTGAGGCAGTTGCAGTTCAGAACCGATCAGAACGTGCCTTTCGGCAAGGTGCGCGACCTCTTCCAGGTGCCGGCCGATGAGCTGGAGGCGGCGCGCAAAGCGTTGCGTAGGCAACCATAATAATGGCCGGCTCTGTGCGGCCTATTCGGCCGCAGCCCGGGCGCAGAAGCACGATGCATTGACCGGCACATCGGCGCGGGCAGCCGCCAGATCCAGGCGCTGCCTGATCAGCCGTGCTTCGGCGGTCTCTTGCTTGCGCGCAAGGCAATCGTGAAGGCCGCGAAGGCTCCAGACATTGTCAGGATGGATCGTAGCGCGGCTGAGGTTGCCGCCAAGGCCGAGATCCTCGCGGTAGACGGCTTCCGCCTCGTCGAACCGCCCCTGCTCGAAAAGCAGCGCGCCGAGCGCGTGGCGCGCCGGCTGGATCCAGCCCCACGGCTCGTCATAGGGCAGTGCATCATCGAGCGCGACCGAGCGGCGCAGATGCGCAAAGGCGGCGTCATAGTTTCCTTTGCGGTATTCGATTTCGCCGTTCAGCATCTCTTCGGCAATGGCAAGCAGATCCTGGCAGGTGTTGTTGTGCAGAAGCCGGCTGTCGGGCACCTTTGCCTTCGCCTCCAGGAACAGCGCCTTCTCGCGTTCGGCGCTGGCAACGTCGCCCATCGCCGCATGGGCGACACCCTTTGCATAGTGTATCGAGGCAAGCGTATTACTGTAGAGCTCCCGGTCGTCCGGAAGATCCTGAGCGATGATCTCGCGCCATTTGCCGAAGCGGATATAGACGTGTTGCTTCATCGAGATATAGCTCTCGATAAAATCGGCCATCGGCGGAGACGGCGTCCGCAGCAATTTTTCGGGAGTCGTATCGATCAGTTCCTGCGCGGCCGCGAGCGCCGGTTCGTACTGGCCGAGGAACATCGCGCCATAGACGGCAAAGTGGTAATTGTGGATGCGATAGGCCGTGTAGAAATTCATGGCGCCGTCGCGCTCGAGGAACTTGCGGTCGGCTGCAATGGCCTTCTGGTTGTAGACCAGCGTGTCGCGATAGTGACCGCACAGAATGTCGATATGGGTCGGCATGTGAATGAGGTGGCCGCTGTCGGGCACGATCTCGCGCAAACGGTCGCCGGCCTGCAGCGCCAGTTCGGGAAACGGCGACATTTCCATCAGGTGTACATAAAGATGGAGGATGCCGGGATGCTCCATCGCATCCGGGGTCTCGCGCATAGCGCGCTCCAGCACGTTGCGTACCTCGGCCGTCCCGGCGCCCTCTGCGATACCGCCGGTCTTAAGGTCCCACATCTGCCAGGGCGTCACATTCATCACCGATTCGGAAAAAATCGTTGCTATTTCCAGATCGTCCGGTTGCGCCTGATAAGCTTTGCGCATCGCGTCCGCGAAATCGACATTCCAGGGAACCTGATCCCCGATCGGCTCGCGCTGCGGATAGCGCGCCGGCAGTGCTTCGATCAGCGCCCGCTCCATGGGCGTGACGTTTTCCACCAGTGCCAATGCCCGTTCGGTGGCGTCATAGGCACCGGCCAGCGCGTCGGCCTTGCCGGCCTCGTCGAAGTGATGCCATTGCATGTTGTAATTGGGTCCAAGCGCATAGGCCACGCCCCAATGGGCCATGGCGCAATCGGGGTCGGCCTCCAGCGCCCTGTTGAAGCAGGAAACCGCTTCGCCATGATTGTAGCCGTAACACCAGTTCAGGCCGCGATCGAACCAGAGCTGCGCTTTGGGCGAGGAGGTGGTTACCTTCCGACGGAATTGACCAAGATCATAATAGTCCATGATGCTTCCTCCATGCGCTTGGACGGCTAAATGAAACGTGAAATCGAGACAGCCGGTCCGGGCGAGCGACCGTGTGACAGGTTTCGCCGCCATTTCAATGCCGCAGGTACCAACCGCGTTATCAACGTTACCGCTCCACCGTCAAATTCGCCAGCGTCTGGCGTGACCGACCTATTGTTTTGGTTGCGGGCAAAAGCATGCGCTAGTTGAAATCACTGGAATTCCAGCTTAACTTGACTTTTGTATTAAAAATGGCAAGTACTTTGTGGATTAACTTGGGGCTTTAGTCACTCATTGCGACCCTGTTTGCGGCAAGTTCCACATTGTTAGTGGTATTACGCTGTCGATAGAACAAGGGTCTTTGAGATGATGATTAGGCTGTGGAGTTGTGCTGCTCTCATACTACTGTCCTCAACTTTGCATCATTCGGCCAACGCGGAAGCCATTGGCCCCGCATTGATTGCCGATCAGGGAGCAAACGGGCCTCTTCGTAAAGGGGAGGTCTTCGAAGCTCAACTACGACTTAATCTGCTTGGCTATGGGGTCGGCGCACCGGATGGTATCAGCGGGCGAAAGACAAAAACCGCACTTTCCGATTTCGCCGAGTCGCGCGAACTTGACCGGAGTGCGATACGTGTGCTGCTCAACCGCCTGCGCGCAGAAACGGCCGTTGGCCTGTCTCCCGGTTCCGGGCAACTGGTAGTGCCGCCGTGTGAGAACGGCGCCTATACCAGCGGCTCGCTCTATACCCACGTTCAGGGCGTCCAGCACTGGGGCGATCCGATAGACGATGATGTAGTTGCCGCAAACCGTGACAATGGAACTTGGATTGAGGTCCACTGTAAAGATGGCCGCCATGTTGAGCGTTCAGACCACTACAATGCGGGCGAACTCGCGAATCGCGCATTCTACACCTACGATTCGTGTTGCGATGCGCCGATACAGATTCAGTTTCAGGATCTGAATGGTAACACATCGCAAACGATCCGGATTGGGCGGACACTTGACGGCCATCTGACTCACTTTGTCGGATTCGGTGCAACGGGCCAGGCAAACAGGCTCATTCCCGTGACACCCACGGAGCGGGGTACGCTGTGGACCATGCTTTCGTTTGACGGGTCGGTCGCATCGCGACAATACAACGACTACTGGTTATCGGATTACATTACAGGTATGACGCTCTACCGCGGCGCAGATGATCGTCATAAATACGTTTACTTCTATGAACAGGGCAGCTTGCCCTCCGCCTTCGACCGCTATGAAGGGGGGCGAAAGCTACAGGAAGCGCAAATCACGCGCGACCGGTTCGGTACAGTGACCGGGGAACGAATACGTCTTACCGATAATGCCGGTGGCACATATTACAACCGCTTCTACGAGCAGGGACAGCTTGTTCGTGAGGAATTTGATGACAGTTCCGCAAATCGTTTCGAGTATCTCCGTGAGAACACGTCGGGGGGAATGGTTCGTTCGGAGCTGTTTGTCAACGGCCGGCGTCGAGGTGAGTTGAAGGTCATTCGGGATGGCGTGGAACCACGGGAGACGCGGCTTTATCTCTCAGACGGTAGACTTTATGCGACATATCCGGACAGGGTTGTTTACTTCGTCGGGCAACGGGGAGAGCCCCGAAACGGCGGTGCGTTCACACGAAAAATAGAAACTCCGCTTTGGTGATGTGAAGAAGGAGATACACGGCGGAAAAGCAGTTCTTCCCAACGCTTCTGGGCAAGGCCACTGCCTAAACCCAGCCACGAGCTGTTATGAATGGCCGGTGCCGGACAGGAAGACGAAAGAAAAGCAGCCGTTCTCGATCCACCTGCCGGGCGATGCGCCGGCATTCGAGCCCTTCGCTGATATCATGTCATGCAACGTCGGCGCGTAGCCTATGCGTTCGAGTTCGGTTACTACGGCGATTGAGGCTCCATTCCGAGTTCTTGCCTCTTTTCTGTGACGGCGTGGTGACGACACGCGGGAGAAGGCAGAACTCGTGCTTGGGAGATATCCTGCTAAAAATTTGATTTCACTCAGGAAAACTGGAGCGGGCGATGAGATTCGAACTCACGACCCCAACCTTGGCAAGGTTGTGCTCTGCCCCTGAGCTACGCCCGCTCGGCTTTACCGGCGGTTCTTGCGATCCCCGACCGCAGCAATCTCAAACAAGGACGACCCGTTTTTCAGGATTTCTTTGACACAAATCCAGTAACGCTCATTGCGAAGCCGTCGGGGGCGTCCATCCCATTATCGTAATTGCCCGAGTCGTAGACCGGATCAGTATTGATCTTGGCGCGGTCGTCAGGCACCGGTTTTTGGTGCCCTGAATGACGGATGTCAGCGTGTTAAATACTTGTCGACAATTTGCACAATCAATAATTGCGTGCGAAAATCCTCCCGCACGACTTTGGGAGGGGAATATGAAACGAATTTTACTTGCGGCATTACTGCTCTCGTGCAGTTCTTCGGTAATGGCACAAGACAAGCCTATAAGGACATGCTTCCTCGGCGAGAAACAATTTTCCGGTGGAACAGTGTTGGGCGGAAACCAGTGTGAAAACGCAAATTGGCAGAAACCAAAAAAAGACTCGGCGCCCGGATTTTGCCTCTACGCAGGAGCACTCTATACCGATGGGGCAATAATATCGCCGGGAGGCACCAATCAAAATAACATCAGGTGTCAGACAAATGGAACATGGACAGTTCTGAGCGAGTAATCATGTGAACGAAGGATTTATCCTTTCATCCGATCCGAAACATCAAGATGACCTCCATGCCGTTCGGGTCGAGATAGGCGAGCGCGGCAATAACATCGACTGATACCAGCCGCTGCAATTCCAGCGAGACGTAAATTATTGATATCTCTGAGAAAAACTGGAGCGGGCGATGAGATTTGAACTCACGACCCCAACCTTGGCAAGGTTGTGCTCTACCCCTGAGCTACGCCCGCTCGGCTTTGCCGGTGGTTCTTGCGATCCCCGGCGGGGTAATCGGCAGGGGCAAACCCTGCGTCCGGCGCTATATGGCGCAACCGGGCGGCAAATGCAACAGGAAAAATGAATTGAGCCGGCGCCATGGTTTTCGATTGCGATTTTTCGCCGTCAAGCCTATCACATGGCTCGAAAAAACCCCGTGCAACATCAGGAAACGACAGGGTCCGCACATGAGCGCCGAGACAATTGCCGCGCAACCGAAAACCGCCGAAGAGCTGTTCGAGAGCCTCGATGCAATGGGCATCGCCCACAGCACCAAATACCATCCGGCCGTCTTCACCGTTTCCGAATCGCAATCGCTGCGCGACGAGATCCCGGGCGGCCACACCAAGAACCTGTTCCTTAAAGACAAGAAGGACAATTTTTTCCTGGTGACGGTAGAAGAAGATGCCGAAGTCAATCTGAAGGCGATCCACACACTGATCGGCGCTAAGGGCCGCGTCTCCTTCGGCAAGCCCGATCGGCTGATGGAGTTTCTCGGTGTCATCCCGGGCGCGGTGACGGCCTTCGGTGTCATCAACGATTCCCAAAACCGGGTGCAGATGGTGCTGGACGAGGCGCTGATGAAACATGATACGATCAACGCGCACCCGCTTCGAAACGATGCCACGACATCGATCGGCCGCGACGATCTCATACGATTTCTTGAATCAACCGGCCATAAGCCGCTAATAGTGGCGCTATCGTAAGCACACCTTGAAATTCAAGGCGATGTCACCGATTTTGCATGGTGACGCAGATAATTGAGCGGCCCGTAAAGCCGCACGGAAAACCGGAGAAACCTGATGCAGGATGGCGACAACCCCTATGGCGGTTCCTATGGCAACCAGATGGGCGGCACGGTGAGTTTTGGCGATGGCCAGCCTGAGGCTCCCGCAGCGCCCGCCGGCGCCCCGTCGGGCGGTCCGCTGATAAAGGACACCACGACGGCGGAATTTACCGCCGATGTCATTGCCGAATCCCAAAATCAGCCGGTGCTTGTCGATTTCTGGGCGCCCTGGTGCGGACCCTGCAAGCAGCTCGGTCCGATCATCGAAAAAGTGGTGACCGAGCAGCGCGGCCAGGTCAAGCTGGTCAAGCTCAATATCGACGATCATCCGGCGATCCCCGGCCAGATGGGCATCCAGTCCATCCCGGCGGTTGTGGCGTTTTCGGGCGGCAAGCCGGTGGATGCGTTCATGGGCGCGGTGCCTGAAAGCCAGATCAAGCAATTTATCGACAAGCTGGTGAAGGAAAACGGCGGTGCGCCGGATATCGACGCGATCCTTGCCGAAGGCCGTGCCGCGCTCGATAGCGGCGATGTCAATCTTGCCGCCCAGATCTTCGGCTCGATCCTGCAGGAGCAGCCCGACAATGCCAAGGCGATGGCCGGCATGGCCGAATGCATGATCGCTGCCGGTCAGGTCGATCGCGCAAAAGAGCTGATCGAGGGATTGAACGACGAGCAGAGACAAGTTCCGGAAGTCGCCAGTATCCTTGCCCGTTTCGCACTGGAAGAAGAGGTGGCGAGCCTCGGTGACCCGGCGCAGCTCGAAGCGCGGCTGGCAGCCAATGCGGACGATCACGAAGCGCGCTTCGACATGGCGAAGATCCTCAACGTGAGGGGACAGCGTGAAGAGGCGGCCGACCATCTGCTCTACATCATGAAGACCGACCGCGAATGGCAGGACGACGGCGCGCGCAAGCAGTTGCTGACATTCTTCGAGGCCTGGGGTCCGACGGATCCGGCAACGGTTTCGGCGCGGCGCAAGCTGTCCTCACTGATGTTCTCCTGACCGGCAAGGCATCGTCTTGAGCGAAGACGGCGCCCGGATCAACCAAACAAGGGCGCGGCTTGAACGTGCCCTTGTTTTTATCGAGGGCGCGCTTTCCGAGCGCCTGACGATCAAGCGCATCGCCCGGCACGCCCATCTTTCGCCTTTCCACTTTCAACGCCTGTTCGTCGCCCATATGGGCGAATCTGTCGGCGGCTATGTCAGCAGCCGGCGGCTGGAACACGCGGCCAGGATGATTTTCGACAAGCGGGGCCAGTCGATAATCACCACTGCGCTGGAGTGCGGTTTCGAGACCCATAGCGCCTTTTCACGCGCCTTTCGCCGCCATTTCGGGTGCACGCCGTCGCAGTTCCGAAAAGATCCGGCCAACGGACGTCGCCGGGAAGGCCTTTCCAGACCCTTTTTACTGTCCCAACCAGCAGACCATCCGGTGTCACAGCCGAAGCTGGTGGATCAGCCCCGCCGCGCATTCGTTTTTCGCTCGTTCAAGGGAACGCTGGATGGCAGTTTCTTCGATGGCGGGCAAGTGATATCCGACCAGGTTCGCGGCGGTCTGGTCGCCGAGGCCGGAAACCGGCTGCTGGCGGTTATCGGCAGCTTTCCGGATGAACCGGATCAGCTCAACGACACACAGGTGACCGGATATTTCGGCGGGCTGACCGAAGAAGTCTATGCAAGCAGCTGGGGTGAGGGCTGGCGCCGCTTCGAACCGGGGCGTTATGCGGTGTTCGAACATTTCGGCAGCTACAAATATCTCTATCAGAGCTGGAACCGCATCTATCACGGCTGGGCGGCTGTGACCGATCCTACCTTGAGGGACGAATGGCCGTTCGAATCCTATTTGCCGGATCCGGATTTTGCGAGCAAGAGACGACCGACAGCCCTTATCCATATCCCGGTCGTGTGATGCCGGGCACCATGTTCGCCAAAACAGCACGATCGGGACAGAATTGCCGCCGCTGCCGTGACACCCTCGCCTCCGGATCAATTTTCTGGAGCAAATGACATGGAAGGCGCATCGGCAACGGTTACGGCGCTCAAGGCGGGCGACGTGACACATCAGGCCATATTATCGGAACTGGAAGGCAGGCGGCGCGCGCTCGACCCGCAGATCAATGCCTTCATTCACTGTGTCGACGAACCAGCTGCACTCGCTGCCGATACCCCGCTTGCCGGTTTGCCGATCAGCGTGAAGGACCAGATTCATGTCGCCGGCATGCCCTGCACATTCGGGCTGGCGGAAAAGCGGCCCATGGTTCCCGAGAAAACAGCAACCGCCGTGCAAAGGCTTGTTGATGCCGGTGCTACCATCATCGGTAAAACCAGCCTGCCGCCGCTGGCGATGGATTTTCAGACCGGCAACGACCTCATCGGCCGCACAAACAATCCGTGGAACCTTGAATACACTTCGGGCGGCAGCAGTGGCGGCGGCGCGGCGGCGGTCGCCAGCGGCATGAGCCTTGCCGATATCGGAGCCGATCTTGCCGGCTCGCTGCGCATTCCGGCCGCTTTTTGCGGGGTTTACAGCCTGTTGCCAAGCGCCGGTGCGCTTCCCGGCGACGGCATGATGAAGGGAAACGGAATTGAGCTGCGCCACTTTGCCCGCATCGGGCCGATCGCGCGGTCCGTCGACGATCTTGAACTCCTGTGGACGCATATGAGTGGTGAAGTCCGGCAGGAAATTGAGGCAAACAGAATACGGCTTGCCGTTTGCAGCGGCTCAAATATTTTGCCGGTGGAAAAGCGGATAACCGATGTATTTGAACGTGCGGTCGCGACGTTCGGCAGCAATGATGTGGAAATTGTCCGGGCGGTGCCGCAGGCGCTGATTTGCCCCGATAGCTGGGAAAGCTACGGCACCATCATGGGTCATGAGACGGGCGCACTGATGAACCGGGTCGAGCGGCTGCTTGCGCGGCAATTGGGGCGCGCTGCAGCTGCCCGGTCGCCGCGGTTTCTCAAGCCGGTCCATGAGGGATACCGCCGCTGCGAAAAAGCCTATGGCAGGGCTCTTGACCGCCAGCGGGCGGTGGCTGCCGATCTTTCGGCATTTCTGGAAAATCATGATGCGCTGTTGTTGCCGGTCTCATGTGTCGGCACCTTTCGTCACCGAAAACCGACATCGGTTACCGGGCCGGTGCGCGATTATGCGGAACCGTTCGATATCGACGGCAATCAGCTCGGTTATCTCGATGCGCTGACAGCCTTTACAACACCGGTGTCGCTGGCCGGAAATCCGGTCGTAACCATGCCCCTTGGACTGGACGGTTTCGGCCTTCCGGTCGGTGCGCAACTTGTGGGAAAGACGGGTTGCGAGCGGCAACTTCTGGCACTTGCAGGGCGGCTGTCGTCAATGCTGCAGCAAATTGCCGCGCCGGGTGCTTCAGTCAAAAGATGTTTCGGCTCTTGAGAATTGCGCGACCGGCCCCAAATCTTCTAGAGTGTCGCGTAGTTTTTTGGGGTCATGGCCGTTGCAAGTAGGAAATGTACATTACCGGACCGAGAAGGATATTCCGGCAAACGTTGCCCTGTTTCCCCTGTCCGGTGCGCTGCTATTGCCCTGCGGGCAGATGCCGCTCAACATTTTCGAGCCGCGCTATCTCGCCATGATCGACGATGTGCTGTCGTCAAACCGTATCGTCGCCATCATCCAGCCCCGCTTCGATCTCAACGGCAATGTTGAAAGCGGTGACCATCCGGCGCTGTGTGCGGTTGGAACGCTCGGGCGCATCACCTCCCTTTCGGAAACCGGAGACGGACGCTACATCATTTCGCTTGTCGGCATCTGCCGTTTCCGGCTGCTCGAAGAGGCGCCAATGAAAAAGGCCTATCGGCAGGGCCGCATTGCACCATTCCTCAACGACCTTTCTGCCGACAACGGCGAAGACAAGGTCAACCGCGAGGCATTGCTTGAAAGTTTTCGCGCTTACCTCGAAGCCAATCAGCTCGAAGCGGACTGGGAAAGCGTCGGCCAGGCGAGCAATTCAACGCTCGTCAATACCATGTCGATGATGGCGCCCTATGGTCCGGCGGAAAAACAGGCGCTTTTAGAGGCGCCGGACCTCAAAACGCGTGCGGATACGTTGATCGCCATCACCGAGATAGCGCTGGCGCGTGACAATGACGATTATGATACGGTGCTGCAATAGATTCGCGCGAAATCAGGGTTCAGCATGTCCGATATCCGTCCGTCCGCCACCATAGACAAGAAGCTCCTGGATCTGCTCGTCTGCCCGCTGACCAAGGGCCGGCTGGTTCTGGATGAGGAGACAAACGAGCTGATTTCCCAATCGGCGGGACTGGCCTATCCGATTCGCGACGGAATTCCCATCATGCTGCCGTCGGAAGCGCGGCAAATCGACGAAGATAAAAAGGCATAGGAATTGAGCAAACGCGGCGACAAACGGCGCCGTCAGTTGCTGGCGGCGGCTGCGAACCGGTTCTGGCATTTCGGATATGGCAGCACCAGCCTTGCCGATATTGCCAAGGACGCCGAAGTGCCGCTCGGCAATGTCTATTACTATTTCCGCACCAAGCAGGACATCGCCACCGGGGTGGCTGATATCTTCGTGCAGGAAACGCAGGCGATGCTGGAGGAGATATCGCAGGCGGAGGCCGATCCGCGCCGCCGGGTTCTCAATCTCCTGCGCAAACTTTCACAATCAAGCCGCAGCCGCGTTGAACACGGGTGTCCGATTGCACTGGCAGTGCGCGATTTTCGCATCGAGGCGCCCGATGCCTCCACACGCGCGGCCCAGTCCTTTGAGCTTCTGACAGGTTTCATCGGGCGCGAATTGCAGCGCACCGGTTCGCGACCGTCTGTGGCGCTCGCGAAAGCGCGTGAGATCGTCGTCGAATGGCAAGGCGGTATATCGCTCGCCCATGCACTGGGCGATGCGACAGTGCTTGCCGAAAGCTTCCGCCGGGCCGAGCAGCGGCTGGTGCAGGTCTAAGGCAACGCCTAGTCCAGCGTACGCTTGTAGCGCAGCATGGCAAGGATCGAGACAGCGGCAAGAATGATCAGCAGTGCCCTTATGTCGGGAACGATGTCGGAAAGATCAGCGCCCTTGAGCATGATCTTGCGGATGATGCGCATGAAATGGGTCGACGGGATGACCGTGCCTATGGCCTGGGCCCAGCCGGGCATTGCCGCAAAGGGGAACATGAAGCCGGACAGAAGGATCGACGGCAGCATGTAGAAGAACGACATCTGCATGGCCTGCATCTGGTTCTTGGCGACGGTCGAAAACAGGAAACCAAGCGCAAGATTGACGATGATGAAGATGTTGAGGCCGAGAAGAAACGGCATGAAAGGTCCGGCGAACGGTACGCTGAACACCCAGAATGCCAGGACGAAGAAGACACAGGTCTGCACATAGCCGATCACCACGTAGGGAATGATCTTGCCGAGCATGACTTCCGGCGCCCGCGCCGGCGTCGCAAGCAGGGTTTCCATGGTGCCGCGCTCGCTTTCGCGCACGATGGCGATTGCCGTGATCATCACCATGGTCATCGAAATGATGATGGCAAGCAGGCCCGGCACAATGTTGTAGCTTGTCTTGGCTGCCGGATTGTAGCGGGCATGGGCAATGACGGAAAAAGCATCCGCGGTGCCAGCCAGATAGGACAAAGGTCCGGTTGCCAGCGCGTTGATCGAATTTTGTGCAAGAACGGTCAGCGCCCTTGTCGCCGATCCGGACGTTGAAGGGTCGGATGCATCGGCGGCGACCAGCAGTGCGGGTTTTTCGCCGCGGATGATATCGCGCTCGAAATTTTCCGGGATGGTGACGACGAAATTGGCGTCTCCGGCTTTGAGGACCCGGTCCACCTCGCGGCTGTTGGCGACGGTCCCCTGGATATCGAAATAGGTGGATGTTTCCATTGACGCCAGGAAACGGCGCACAAACGGCCCGCTGTCATGGACTTCGACAAGGGTCGGCAGATGGCGCGGATCGGAGTTGATGGCGAATCCGAAAAGCATCAACTGCATGATCGGTATGGCAACCATCATGGCGAAGGTCATGCGGTCGCGCCGCATCTGGATGAATTCCTTCATCAAAATCGCCAGAAATCTGCTGACTGAGAAAACCATGTCAACCGGCCTTCTTTTCCGCGAAATTGTCGGTGGAACCGCTCATGAGATGAATGAAGACCTCTTCAAGGCCAGCCGGCTGATAGGCCCAACTGTAGCGATCGTCCTTCCTGAAAGGCTCAACGGCCTCTTCCAGCTTTTCGCGGTCCATGCCCGATACGTGCAGCGCCGAGCCGAAGCGGGCGACCTGCTCCACCCCCTCCTTGCCTTCGAGAGCCGCCGACAGGGTGGCAAGATCAGGCCCCTCGACGCGCCAGGTGTGAAGGCCGACCATTTCGGGGATTTTCTTTGCCGGGCCGTCGATCAGCTTTTCGCCATAGGCGATATAGGCGATGTTGTCGCACTGGATCGCCTCGTCCATGTAGTGGGTCGAGACCAGCACTGTCACGCCGGCATCCGACAGGCGGCGGATCTCGTCCCAGAAGTCACGGCGCGCCTTCGGGTCGACCCCGGCCGTCGGTTCGTCGAGCAGGAGCAGATCAGGCCCGTGCAGAAGGCATGCGGCAAGCGCCAGCCGCTGCTTCCAGCCGCCCGAAAGCTCACCGGCCTGCTGTTGGGACCGGTTGGCAAGACCAAGGTCTTCAAGCGCCTTGTCGACCTTTTCCTTGCGGTCCGGCACCCGGTACATGCGGGCCATGAAATCGAGGTTTTCGCGGATCGTCAGATCCTCATAAAGCGAGAATTTCTGCGTCATGTAGCCCACATGTTCCTTGATGTTGTCGGACTGGCGCAAAATGTCATAGCCGAGACAGCGGCCCGAGCCGGCGTCGGGGGTCAACAGGCCGCACAGCATGCGTATGGTCGTCGTCTTGCCGCTGCCGTTGGGGCCGAGGAAGCCGTATATGGCCCCCTTGGGGACGCGGATGTCGAATTTGTCGACGACGGTCTTGTCGCCGAATTTCTTGACCAGTCCCTCGACATCGATGACCGGCTCTTCTTCGGTGTTGCTCATTTTGCCGGCCTGACTTCAATCGGCTGGCCGGGAAGCAGTGTCGTCGGCCCGTCGGGCAGGGCCTCGGCCATGAAGACGAGCTTGGAGCGTTCCTCGAGGCTGTAGATGACCGGCGGCGTATATTCCGCCGAGGACGAGATGTAGGTGATGCGCGCCTTTATCGGCTCCTTGCAATTGTCGCAGCCGATCAGCACCTGTTGACCGATCGTCATATCCGCACGATCCGGCTCGCCGACATAGAACTGGAACTTGACCTCACCCGGCGGCAGGATTGAAACGACCGGCATTCCGGCAGAAACATATTCGCCCGGCAGAAAATAGGTCTGCTGCACATAGCCGCTGGCGGGCGCGGACAGTGACCGGTCCGAAAGATCGATGCGGGCGTTGTCGACTGCAAGTTCGGAGGATTTGACCGACTGGCGCGCCTCGTCGAGCTGTGCGCTTCTTGCCGGCAGGCGCGCGACCTTGAGCTGCGCGCGTTGCTGGGCGACCGTCGCGGCCGCCTGATCGAGTGTTGCGGCCGCCTGATCGAGCTGGCTCGGCGAGACGAAATCACTTACGGACAATTCCTTCGAACGCTCATAATCAGCCTTTGCAAGCGCAAAACTCGCTTCGGCATTGCGGAGCTGCTCCTCGATAACTTCCAGTTCTTCGGGCCGCTGTCCGGTGCTTTCGTCGATGAGTTTGGCGCGCGCCATCATCAGGTCGGCCTCGGCCTGGCCAAGAGCGACAAGCTGCTGATCATTGTCCAGCGTGAAGAGGTCCTGTCCGGCCACAACACTATCGCCGCGCGTGACGGAAAGGGTCTGCAGAATGCCGCTCTGCTTGGCGGCGACATAGACATATTCGCCTTCGACATAGCCGAAATAGATGTTGCCGGCGTCCTGATCGGCTCCAATGCCGAAGAAGGCCATGACGGCAATGAACCAGGCATAGATCGTGTTCATGTCAATCTCCTGTCTGCGGCTTCAAAAGGCCGTTCATGAGAATGTCGAGATGGCTTTCCAGGAATTCCTCAGTCGAAACCGGGGCGTCGCGGTCGATCTGGAATATCTGCCCGAGAATGAAATGAGCCAGCATCGGGCCCAGGACGTTGCGGATTGCGAGACGCGCGTTGACGGGGCGGAAATGGCCGGTTTCTATGCCCCTTTTCACGATCATTTCAAATGCGGCAATGCCCTTGTCGAGGACCTGTCTGCGATAGGTTTCGGCAAGGTGGGGGAAACGGCCCGCCTCCTGCAGAACGACGCGCGGCAGCGCCAGCGTCAGGGGGTCGGAAAGTCTCATCGTAATCACCGAAAAGATGGCCCTTAGCAGCTTTTCGGGATCTTCATTGGACGTTTCGACGAGCTCAAGCGTTCGTTCAGCCATCGGCGCAATCGCCCGGTTGACCAGGGATTCGAAGATGTCTTCCTTGCTAGAGAAATAGCGGTAGATGGCGCCCTTAGACAGGCCGGCCTCGCTGGCGATGTCCTCGACCTTGGTGGCGGCAAATCCGTTGCGGGCAAACATTTTCAGCGCGGCATCAAGGACTTCGTCCGGCCGTTCGTCGGCCCTGCGGCGCCATTTCGGTTCGGTTTCAGCATCATCCATGGTCGGCTTCCATAAGTAAATGACTGGTCATTTACTTATATGGTGTGTGAAACCCGAGTGTCAAGTCTGCTTGCGTATAGCCGAGGGGTTGCGCAGCGCTGTGGGCGCATGCCCGCGTTCGAATATCATGCGAACTGCGGCGTGATTATCGGCTGCGATGCGGACGAAGCGGCCATTTGGTTCATTGTCCCAGGGGCTGCGTCACAAAAGCCAGACGAATCGCAACACGCTGTGTTCGATCGCATAATAATGTGCGACGCTGAACTGCGGAGGATTGAACGCGCTGATGGCTGATCGTGAGGTGATTGTACTTGGCGGAACCGGGTTCCTTGGAAGGCGGGTGGTTCGCAAGCTGCAGGAGCATGGACATACCGTTGCTGTCGGAACGCGTTTTCCCGAAAAGATCGCTCAACTTTCCAACAATTGGGATCGTAAGGTCCGCCCGGTTCATGTCGACGTTCTGGATCATGACACCCTGAGCCGGGCCCTTTGCGGCGCAGCGGCGGTGATCAATTGCATCGGGCTTTATGTCGAAACGTGCGCAGAAACCTTCCGCAAAATACATGTGGATGCGGCGCGCAGCATTGCGGAGATCGTGAAGGCGGCTGGAGATTGTAAACTGATCCACATATCCGGGATCGGCGCATGTCGGAATTCTCCTTCAGCATATGTCCGCGCTCGGGCTGAGGGCGAAGAGGAGTTACGCATCATCTGTCCGAAAGCAATCATCCTGCGGCCGAGTGTCATGTTCAGCCGTGACGGAGCCTTTTTCGGTGATCTCGATGCGATCGTCCAGCGGCTTCCTGTAGTGCCACTTTTCGGCACTGGCGGCACGCGGCTTCAGCCCGTCCACGTTGACGACGTCGCCGAGGCTGCCTGTCGTGTTCTCGATCAGGACGAATCAACCGGCGCAGTGTTTGACCTGGGCGGGCCTGAGGTGTTTACATACCGAGAGATTCTGAACCGGCTCGCCGCACGCGCCGGTCGGCGTCGGCTGTTCCTGCCGGTGCCATTTATGGTCTGGCGAACCCTTGCTATCTTGGCAAATCTGCTGCCGAACCCACCACTGACACCCGGGCAGGTTGCCCTGATGCAGAAGGACAACATAGTTGGCGATGACGTTGCAACGTTCGCCGACCTGTCAATTGTGCCACGCTCCGCCATTGCAATGAATCTGGTCTGATCAGAAGTGTACAGTAAGCGACCATATCTCAATACGGGCATGTGAAAATTGCGCTCCAAGCGGACCTGCAGTCCCTGAGAAATCAGCCGGTCCGGCGCCCTAGATCGCCTCGCCGCGCAGCAGCCGCGGGCCATCGGGGCCGGCGAGGCCGGATGCCTGGCGGATAAAGAATGATTTGAGCGGCGGCATGCGGTCGACGAGGCCGAGACCGAAATCGCGGAGCGCCCGCACCGGCGTGAAATCGTTGGAGAAGAGCCGGTTCAACACATCGCTCGTCACGCCCATCTGGAACGTGTCGAAACGGCGCCAGATCTGATAGCGCTCAAGCACCGAGAACGAGCCGATATCAAGACCGAGCCGGTCAGCCTCGACAATCGTTTCTGCCAATGCCGCGACATCGCGGAAACCCATATTGAGGCCCTGGCCGGCAATTGGATGAATGCCGTGGGCGGCATCGCCGGCAAGGGCAAGGCGCGGGCGCACGAATTCGCGCGCCAGCGTAAGGCCGAGCGGATAGGAGCGCCGCCCGCCGGCCAGTTCCAGCGTGCCGAGCTTATGGCCGAAACGGCGCTCGAGTTCGGCCTCGAATACGAGATCGTCCTCTTCGACGAGCTTTTCAGCGTCCTCCGTCCGTTCCGTCCACACCAGAGAAGAACGATTATTGGTCAGCGGTAAAATGGCAAAGGGACCGGCCGGCAGGAAATGCTCTTCCGCGCGGCCATTGTGCGGGCGTTCATGCGAAACGGTCGTGACGATGCCGGACTGGCCGTAGGACCAGTGGACCGTCTTGATGCCGGCCATGTCGCGAAGCTTCGAGCGAACACCGTCGGCAGCGATGAGCAGGCGCGCCGAGAGGGTGCGTCCGTCGCCAAGCGCGATGCGCGTGTCGGTATCGCCGGTTTCAAACCCGGTGACCGTCGTGCCCTGTTCGATTGTTATACCGAGCTCATCGGCACCTTTTCGAAGCGCACCGACGAGCACGTGGTTCGGTACCATATGGGCAAAGGGTTCGCCCGGCGTCACCTCGCCGTCAAACGTCAGAAAGACCGGACGAACCGGATCAGAGGTGCGCGAATCGGTGACGATCATGTCGGTGATCGGTTGCGCTTCGGGAAGGATGTCCTTCCAAAGGCCCATCCGGGTGAGCATGCGGCTGGCGCCCGCGGCAATGGCCGAAGCACGCTGATCCTTGCGCCAGACATCCGCCGGGGCCGCGTCGATCACGCGGATATTCATGCGGGGCGCGGCCGATTTGATTGCAACGGCCGCGGCAATGCCGACATAGCCGCCGCCGGCCACAACAATATCGAGTTTTTCGTCTGTCACGCTTTAATCCTCTGACGGGTATGCCCGATTGCGCGGCTCCAATAACCTTCGCCTCTTGCGGTAGGCCGGGCCGTCCCTATAAGACGGATCATATAGGCCCGCCCGCCGAACAAAAAGACCCAACAGGAGTTTCAATATGTCGCGCGCCATGGAAAATTTGCTGGCTATCCTGGATCTTGAGCGTCTCGAGCAGGACCTCTATCGGGGAAACAGTCCGAAATCGGGATGGCAGCGTGTTTTCGGCGGCCAGGTGATCGCCCAGGCGCTTGTCGCGGCGCAGCGCACAATCGCCGACGACCGGTTTGTGCATTCCCTGCATTCCTATTTCATGCGGCCGGGCGATCCTGAGGTTCCGATCATCTACGAGGTCGACCGGATCCGCGACGGCGCCAGCTTCAATACCAGGCGGGTCGTTGCCATCCAGCACGGCAAAGCCATCTTTTCGCTCTCCGCATCGTTCCAGCGTGATGAGCCAGGCCTCGACCATCAGATCGACATGCCCGATGTTGCCGCGCCGGAGGCGCTTTTCGGCGAGGCGGACCTGAAGGAGAAATTCCTCAAGAATGCGCCGGAAAATGTCCGCCGCTACTGGGAGCGGGAGCGCCCCATCGAGATGCGGCCCGTTTCGCTAACCCACTATATCTCGCCGGAAAAGCTGGCGCCGCTTCAAAATATCTGGGTGCGGGCCAATGGCGTCGTTCCGGATGACCGCCGCATTCAGGCGGCGGTGCTTGCGTATCTTTCCGACATGACGCTGCTCGACACGTCGCTGTTTGCCCACGGGCTCTCTGTCTGGTCTGGCAAGATCCAGGCTGCAAGTCTCGATCATTCCATGTGGTTCCATAGAAACTGCCTGCTCGATGACTGGCTGCTTTATGCACAGGACAGCCCCAGCACCAGCGGTGCCAGGGGCCTCAATCGCGGAGGGCTATATACCCGCGAGGGCGTGCTCATCGCCTCGGTTGCCCAGGAAGGGTTGATCCGGCAGCGCAAGAAAGACTAAAAAATAGGCAATGCTTATATCTTGCACTATTTTTGTGCGATTCGGGTGCCTGGAATATAAGCACCCAGTCGGTCTTCTATAATTATTCCATAAATATCAACGTCTTAGCAGGCGTTTGTCCAAACTGGCACGATCCTTGATTGGTCTTAGGCAGAGCTAATGACCAATGCGCAAGGGTCGGGGGCTCCACCGTGCCTGATCTCGCCAGATTCCGGCGTTTACGGCGCGGCACCAAAAACGGAGCCGGTCGGCGAACAGGCTGAAGACCTCAGCCCTGCGCCACGGCCGAAGAGAGGATGAAAGCGGGATGAAAATCGTAATGGCAATCATCAAGCCGTTCAAACTGGACGAGGTGCGCGAGGCCCTGACCGAAGTCGGTATCCAGGGCCTGACCGTCACCGAGGTCAAGGGATACGGCCGCCAGAAGGGACACACGGAAATCTATCGCGGCACCGAGTATGCCGTGGCGTTTTTGCCGAAACTCAAACTCGAAATCGCCGTTTCGGCGGATGTGGTCGATCGCGCCATCGAGGCAATCTCGGGCGCTGCGAAAACCGGACAGATCGGCGACGGCAAAATCTTTGTCTGCGATCTGGAACAGGTCATGCGCATTCGTACGGGCGAAACCGGCGCCGACGCGCTTTGAGTATCAAGGAGACAAACAAGATGAAATTTTCTTCAATCCTGAAGCCGGGCGCAGCCATAGCGATAACCGGTCTCTTGACAATGCCGGCGCTTGCCCAGGAGACGGAAGCACCGTCCGTGGTGCCGACGCACACCGTCTTCATTCTCAATACGCTTTTGTTCGTGGTCTCCGGCTTTCTGGTGATGTGGATGGCGGCGGGCTTTGCCATGCTGGAGGCCGGCCTTGTGCGCTCCAAGAATGTTTCCATGCAGCTGACAAAAAACATATCGCTCTTTTCGATCGCCGCGATCATGTACTATCTCATCGGCTTCAACCTGATGTATCCGGGCGATGCCTGGTCGATTACCGGCGTCCTCGGTGCCTTCGGCGTCACCGTACTGGAGCCGGCAGGCGTCGCACCTGACAGCGTCAAGGATCTTGCCTATGCCGCCGTCGGATCGGACTTCTTCTTCCAGCTCATGTTCTGCGCGACAACCGCGTCGATCGTCTCGGGCACGCTGGCAGAACGCATCAAGCTGTGGCCGTTCCTGGTTTTCACGGTGGTTCTGACCGGTATCCTCTATCCCATCCAGGCATCGTGGAAATGGGGTGGCGGCTTCCTTGATTCGCAGCTCGGTTTTCTCGACTTTGCCGGTTCGACCGTGGTTCACTCAGTCGGCGGCTGGGCAGCGCTTACCGGCGCGCTCATTCTCGGCGCGCGCAAGGGAAAGTACGGCTCGAATGGCGAAATTCACCCGATCCCCGGCTCCAACATGCCGCTGGCAACGCTCGGCACCTTCATCCTGTGGCTCGGCTGGTTCGGCTTCAACGGCGGCTCACAACTTGCAGCCGGATCCGTCGGTGATGTTGCAGATGTTTCGCGGATCTTTGCCAACACCAATGCCGGTGCCGCCGGCGGCGCGGTTGCGGCACTGCTGCTGACCCAGATCATATACAAGAAGGTCGATATCACCATGATCCTCAACGGCGCTCTTGCCGGGCTGGTCTCGATCACGGCCGAACCGCTGACCCCGTCACTCGGCGTTGCAACGCTGATCGGCGCTGCCGGCGGTCTCATCGTGGTCTTTTCCGTTCCAATGCTCGACAAGCTCAAGATCGACGATGTGGTCGGCGCCATCCCGGTTCATCTTCTGGCCGGCATCTGGGGCACCTTCGCGGTGATCTTCACCAACAGCGAAGCGACACTCTACGGCCAGGTTGCTTCGATCATCATTGTCGGCGTCTTCATGATCGTCACATCGGGTGTCCTGTGGCTGGTGCTCAATGCGGTTATGGGCCTGCGGGTCAGCGACGAAGAGGAACTGGTCGGGCTCGACAAGGCGGAGATCGGTATCGAAGCCTATCCCGAGTTTACCAAGATCTGACCGACCTGTGACGGATCAGATCATCTTCGCGCCACTTGGGGCCCGTTCGCGGGCCCCTTTTTTGTCGGGCGCACAGATGGGCAGGATCTGAACGGAAGGGCGGAAACTGCCCATGAAATCGGCAGTATCGCCCTGATGTGCTGAAAAAACAGGCAAATGCCCATCAATTGGAAGGCCCTGCCTACGAAAACGGCAGGGTTTTCCGGATTGGCACGAAAATTGACTCCATCCGGCTAAGCATTCATTTGAAACGGAGTCATTTCCATGGATCAGTCACAAATCGGCGGTGACGTATTTTTCGTGCTTCTGGGCGCGATACTCGTATTTGCAATGCATGGCGGGTTCGCCTTTCTGGAGGTTGGCACCGTCCGCCACAAGAGCCAGGTCAATGCCCTCGTCAAAATCCTGGCGGATTTCGCCATCTCGACGATCAGTTATTTCTTTGTCGGCTTTGCCGTTGCCTATGGGGTGACATTTTTCGTCAACGCAGCTGTCTTGTCCGGTGCGGAAGGCGGCGAGATTTTCCTGCCGCAGGGCTTCACGCTCGTCAAATTCTTCTTTCTGACCACATTTGCAGCAGCCATTCCGGCGATCATTTCCGGCGGTATAGCCGAGCGTATGCGCTTTCAGCCGCAGTGTTTTGCAACCGTTGCGCTGGTCGGGCTGGTTTATCCCTTCTTTGAAGGGATCGTCTGGAACGGCAATTTCGGCTTCCAGGCGGCAATGGAGAATGCTTTTGGCGCCCCGTTTCATGATTTTGCCGGTTCAATCGTCGTTCACGCCGTCGGCGGGTGGATCGCCCTGCCGGCGGTCATTCTCCTGGGCTCGCGCCTCGGCCGGTATACAAAGTCGGGCGCATCCCACCCGTTTCCGCCATCATCCATTCCGTGGCTTGCCCTTGGTTCGTGGCTGCTTTGTGTTGGCTGGTTCGGCTTTAACGTCATGAGCGCGCAGTCGGTGGGCGGGGCAACGGGCCTTGTCGCCCTCAATTCACTGATGGCGATGGTCGGCGGCATTGTCGTTGCGCTGATTATCGGGCGCAACGACCCGGGCTTCGTTCACAATGGCGCACTTGCCGGCCTCGTGGCGGTTTGTGCGGGTTCTGATGTTTTTCACCCAATCGGCGCGCTGATTGTCGGCGGTGCCGCCGGATTGCTGTTTGTCAAAGGTTTTCACTGGTGTCAGGAACGGCTGAAGGTCGACGATGTTCTTGGCGTATGGCCACTGCACGGGCTGTGCGGGCTGTGGGGCGGCATTGCTTGCGGTATTTTCGGTCTCGAGGCGCTTGGCGGCATTGGCGGCGTATCGCCGACCGTCCAGCTTATCGGATCAGTCATCGGCGCTCTCTACGCGGTTGTCGGCGGCTTTGTGGTTTACGGGCTTTTGGACCGTGTCGTCGGTTTGCGTATGGTGGAAGAGGAGGAACTGCGCGGTGCGGATCTTTCCATTCACAAGATCGGTGCCAATCCGGAAGCGGAAATCCGCTAAAACTCCCGTCCCGTCGGCGATCATAAGCAAATCGGCCGCCTTCGCCCAAACGATGGCGGCCGATTTATGTCGATGGTTAATGCGCCATTAACTCCACCTCACATAAAATCGCCGCGATTGTGAGCGGTTTTTCCGCCCGTATGCGTATTCGAGTTGGAGCGTAGCAATGCAGTCAAGCAGTCCACTGGCGTTTGGCAGTCAATTCCTACCCAGTTTCAGGATTCCGGGGTTTCTCAAAAGGCCGCTCAAGCTGGTGCTTGGCCTGTCCATGCTGGCCAGCCTGATAATGGCGGTCGCGGCATTGGCCACGTGGAACGTGGAAGATCCGAGCTTTTCCTACGCGACCGGCAATACGCCATTCAATGCGCTTGGCTTTGGCGGCGCCGCCTTTGCCGATGCCACCATGCAGTTTTTTGGACTGTCCGGTATCGTTGCCCTGCTGCCCCTGGTCACCTGGGGCGTGTTTTTGATTCGCAACCGCCCGGTCAACCGTGTTGCCACCCGGCTTGCCGCCTGGCTCGGCGGTGCGGTTTTGTTTGCCTCGGTCTTTGCCTGCGTGCCGGCACCGGACCAGTGGCCGTTGCCCACGGGCCTGGGTGGCGTGTTCGGCGATATGATCCTGAAAATGCCCTCCGTGCTGATTGGCGACTATCCGTCGGGTATTCTCGCGGTGGTGCTGGCGCTTGCGCTCGCCATTCCAGCCTGCTGGCTGACGATGTTCGGTGCGCTGCTGATTGCAACTCCCGAAGCACAAGCCCCGGCAAAAGCCCGCAAGGCGAAGATCAGTCGGGCTGCCGATCAGGATGAAGCTGCCGACGAAGAAGAAACCGAGCGCAGCTTTGCCGGCGCGCTGGTTCTCGGCGCCATTACACATATGTGGCTGACCGGAAGGGCGCATTATCGCCGTATGACCGGCAAGGTTGCCGATCCATGGTCGGTGAAGCCTGAAGAGCCCTATGATTTCAACGAGGAAGAATTCAGCGGCCTGAATGGCAATGGGCGCGTTGAGCCGGAGTTTTCGGCCGGTGGCGCGCGGCGGCAGACGCTTGACGACGACGCTCCGCCCTTTGACGTTGATGACGGCCACGATCCGGCAGCCGACTGGGCGCCACAGCCCGCGCCGTCGCGGGGGGCCGACGTGATCGACCAGAAACGGGTCGTGCCGCAAGCCAAGCGACCGGCGCCCGGATCACGGGTCCAGCGCGAGGCGCAGACCTCGATGATCAAGTCGAATGGTTTCGAGCTACCGCCACTGCATCTGCTTGCCGACGCGAAAAACGTCACCAAGGATCCGAGTCTTTCGGCCGATGCGCTGGAACAGAATGCGCGCATGCTCGAAGGTGTGCTTGAGGATTTCGGCGTGCGCGGCGAAATAATCCAGGTTCGCCCGGGGCCGGTCGTCACCCTCTATGAGCTGGAGCCGGCACCAGGCATCAAATCCTCACGCGTCATCGGTCTTGCCGACGATATCGCCCGCTCGATGAGCGCCATTGCCGCGCGTGTCGCGGTCGTGCCGGGACGCAACGCCATCGGTATCGAACTGCCCAATCAGGGCCGTGAGACGGTCTATCTGAAGGAACTGCTTTCAAGCCGCGATTTCGAATCGAGTAAGGCCAAGCTGGCGCTTTCGCTGGGCAAGACCATCGGCGGCGAATCGGTCATCGCCGATCTTGCCAAGATGCCGCATCTGCTTGTTGCGGGCACCACCGGCTCCGGTAAATCGGTTGCCATCAACACCATGATCCTGTCGATCGTCTACCGGTTGCCGCCGGAAAAATGCCGGCTGATCATGATCGATCCGAAAATGCTGGAACTGTCTGTCTATGACGGCATTCCGCATCTTCTGACGCCCGTTGTGACCGATCCGAAAAAGGCGGTGGTCGCACTCAAATGGACCGTGCGGGAGATGGAAGACCGCTACAAGAAGATGTCCAAGATCGGCGTGCGCAATATTGACGGCTTCAACACCCGTGTGGAGCAGGCGCGCAAGAAGGGTGACGCGATTACCCGCACCGTGCAGACCGGCTTCGACCGCGAGACCGGCGAAGCCGTCTATGAGACCGAGGAATTCGACCTCAGCCCGATGCCCTATATCGTCGTAATTATCGACGAGATGGCCGACCTGATGATGGTGGCCGGCAAGGACATCGAGGGTGCGGTCCAGAGACTGGCCCAGATGGCCCGTGCCGCCGGTATCCACGTGATCATGGCGACGCAGCGTCCGTCGGTTGACGTCATCACGGGTACGATCAAGGCCAACTTCCCGACGCGCATCTCCTTCCAGGTCACCTCGAAGATCGATTCGCGCACCATTTTGGGTGAACAGGGCGCAGAACAGCTGCTCGGCATGGGCGATATGCTCTATATGGCCGGCGGCGGCCGCATCCAGCGTGTCCACGGCCCCTTTGTCGCCGACGGCGAGGTCGAAGAGATCGTCAGCTTCCTGAAAGCGCAAGGCGTGCCGGAATATCTCGATGCCATTACCGAAGATACCGACGAAGACGGTTCCGAGGGCGGCGGCGGATCGGCGGGAAATCTCGGAGAATCGGCCGATCCATACGACCAGGCCGTTGCCGTGGTGCTGCGCGATGGCAAAGCTTCCACCTCCTATATCCAGCGCCGGCTCGGCATCGGCTACAACAGGGCCGCCTCGCTGATCGAACGGATGGAAGAGGAAGGGGTCATCGGACCTGCCAACCATGCGGGCAAACGCGAGATTCTGGTGCCGACGGAAGAAGACGTGTTGTAGGAAGGTCGATGCGGAAACCGGACAGGCTTCGGGTATAATAGGCGCGGGTTCACCACACTCGTGCCGCAGTTACAGAACATAGCTTCCTGAAGCAAAACGCGCTTCAGTTATCAGGAAAACCAAATGCGCCAGACAACTTCACCGGCCCGATCAGGCTCCATATCCAGACGCTCAGTCCTGAGCGGATTGTGCGCGGCTGCGGCCACGGGTCTCTTTTTCAGCCTTGCGGCGCCCGATGCGCAGGCACAGGACCCGACAGCCCAGAAAATTGCCGATCATTTTTCCAAGGTCCGTTCCATGACCGGCGAATTCGTCCAGTTCGGTCCGAGCGGCCAGCAGACGGGCGGCAAGTTTTTCATCGAACGCCCCGGCAAGCTGCGTTTCAATTATGAGCCGCCGTCACCGGTCCGGGTCATCGCGGACGGCAAGACCGTGGTGATCGGCAACAGAAAACTGCGGACCTGGGACATTTATCCGCTGTCCAAGACGCCGCTGAAGCTGCTCCTGGCAGACCGTATCAACCTCGACGGCAAGATGGTGAAATCGGTGCGTGTCGAGCCGGATTTGACGACAATCATTCTGGGTGACAAATCGATTTTCGGAAAATCGACCATCACACTGATGTTCGATTCCAAGACCTACGAATTGCGGCAGTGGACCATTACCGATGCCCAGGGCAAAGGCACAACCGTGATGATTTTCAACGTCCAGACGGATGTGAAATTCGCCGACAATGTCTTCAAGGTTCCCTACGACCAGGTGCATTCGTCGGATAATCGTTAGGATATCCACGCAAATCACACCGTAAGTTGTGATATCCGGGCCAACCGCAGGGTTTTGCGGCTGAACCTTTGCGCGCGGCGATATATCGTTCCGGCAAACGATTCGGGTCTTGCCGAACATAACTGCCGGAGGGATATGTGACGGATTTTTCCATCGCAACATGGAACATCAACTCTGTGCGGCTGCGCCTGCCGCTGGTTTTGTCCCTGCTTGAGGACCATTCGCCGGACATATTGTGCCTGCAGGAGACGAAGTGCCCGAACGGCTCATTTCCGGATAGCGAGCTGCGAAAAAGCGGCTACGAACATATCGAGATCCATGGCCAGAAGGGCTATCACGGCGTTGCCATTATATCCAAGCTGCCGCTGGTGAACGTGCAGCGCAGGGATTTCTGCAACATGGGCGATACGCGCCACATTTCGGCTGTCGCGCAGGCGGGCGGGCGCTCCATCCGCATACACAATTTCTATGTGCCGGCGGGTGGTGACGAGCCGAACCGTGAAATCAATCCGAAATTTGCCCACAAGCTCGATTTCCTGGAAGAAATGAAGACGCTGCATTCGGAAATGGAACGCGGCGACGGCGTGTCCTCCATCCTCGTCGGCGATCTGAATATCGCACCGCTCGAAACCGATGTGTGGTCACACAAACAGCTCTTGAAGGTGGTCAGTCATACGCCGATTGAGACCGACGGGCTTAACGAAGTACAGGCCAAGGGCGCCTGGGTCGACCTGATGCGCCAGCACATTCCGCCGGAAGAAAAAATCTTTACATGGTGGAGCTACAGGGCGCGCGACTGGGACATTTCGGACCGGGGCCGCCGTCTCGACCATATCTGGTCCTCGGCGGATCTGTCGCCGGCACTGTCGGATATTACCGTCATGCGTGAGGCTCGCGGCTGGGAGCGCCCGTCGGACCATGTTCCGGTCTTTGCCCGCTTCAGCCTGTAAACTTACGTCGAACCGGGCTCTTCGAAACGCGGCGACAGCTTGGTGATTTCATCGAGCATGACCGCAAGGTTGCGTTTTATCCGGTCGCTGAACATTTTGGCGATCTCGGGATATTCCTCCATCATGCGGCGGAACATCGGCCGGTGTATGCGCATGACCTCGCTGTCTTCTTCCGCCATAGCCGTTACCTTCCGGTTGGCGGATGAAATGATCGCGAGTTCGCCAAGCAGGTCGCCGACATCGGCCTCGCCTACCTGGACGGGCTTTCCCTTGCGGTCGCGTTGCATCAGCTTGAAGTGGCCGGACATGACAACAAAGGCGCAATCGGCGCTGGAGCCCTCATGAAACAGGGGACGGTTTTTGGCGACTTTCTTGCGCTCCGAGCCAAAAGCGATGAGCCGCAGCATCTCGTCGTTGAAATCCTCGAACAGGGGAACCTTGGAAAGCAGGGTTATATCGTCGGTCAGGGCCATCTGGCGCAAACAGCTCCATTTTGAGAATTCGGCGGAACCGGGAAACCGAAGACACACCGGGTGCGAATTTTGAGCCGCACACGGTGTCTTGTTCCATTGTCAGACATTGGAATTTTCCGAAAACCGGTATCCATTTTTCGGATCTTTCCTCAGGGGATGATCTTGTAGCCGCCGCTTTCGGTGACGAGGATTTCCGCATTCGACGGATCGCGCTCGATCTTCTGCCGCAGCCGGTAGACATGGGTTTCAAGCGTATGGGTCGTCACGCCTGAATTGTAGCCCCAGACCTCCTCCAGAAGGACATCGCGGGTGACCACTTTTTCGTCGGCACGGTAGAGATAGCGGATAATTGCCGATTCCTTTTCGGTCAGCCGGATTTTCGAACCCTTATCGTCGACAAGAAGTTTCTGGCTCGGCTTGAACGTGTATGGACCAACGGTGAAAGTCGCGTCTTCGCTCTGCTCGTGCTGGCGCAGCTGCGCGCGAACGCGGGCCAGAAGAACGGCAAAGCGGAATGGTTTCGTGACATAGTCATTGGCGCCGGCTTCCAGACCCAAAATTGTGTCTGAATCGGTATCGTGACCGGTGAGCATGATGATCGGCGCCTTGAAGCCGCCCTTACGAAGCAGTTTCACGGCCTCACGGCCATCCATGTCCGGCAGGCCGACATCCATGATCAACAGATCGATGTGGTTGCCGCGGGCAGCCTGAATGCCCTTTGTCGCCGAAGATTCCTCAATGATGGAAAACTCCTCATAGAGCGAGAGTTGTTCAACAAGTGTTTCCCGAAGGTCATCGTCATCATCGACGAGAAGGATGGTTCTGGCTGTCATGCAATCCCTCCAAATGCGAATGTGCTGGTTTTCGTCATTGGCTCTATTTAGTCCTGTTCACCTCAATGTAAAAGTACTCTACACGCCAAGCACACTCAGCTGTGATCCCGGAGATCAAAACGTGATTAACAAGATAAACAAGGATTGCGGCAAAAGCCATGCGCTGCACGCAGTTATTGTGCGTCGCAATCCAAGGTCCCCTACGAACGCTCAGCTGAACGCAGATGGCCTTGTTTTTCAGGCTTTTTTGGGGCGCTCCGGGTGTACCGCCTTCAAGGCCGAGGGAGACGGTGCGACGCCGCTGGCGCGGATGCGCATTGCCTATGGGTTCTACCGGGCAGACCGGGTCTCATTGCCGCAAACCCGCCTGCCGATGATCCCGGTCCGCGCCGATATGGGATGGTGCGACGCGCCGGATCATCCATCCTACAACCGGCCGGTTCGCCTGCCCTTCGGCGCCTCTCATGAGGTTTTGATGCGCAACGACCGCCTTTACGACATATGCCTGGTTCTGGACTGGAATATTTCTGAGCGCCGTCGCCACCGCGGCAGTGCCATTTTCATGCACCTGACCCATCCCGAGGGAAAACCGACCGAGGGATGCATTGCTGTCAGCCCCAGCGCAATGAGACGGCTGCTGCCGCTTTTGCGCAAGGGGACCGTCGTTCAGGTTTTATGATCCGCGTTATGCGGTTTCAGACGTCAAACCAGCCGATGATTGCACCCATGGCCAGAAGCACCAGCAGCCAGTGGATGCCGTCGATAACGGTCAGGTCCCAGCCAAAGCCCTGATAGCGATGGTTGACTGCAAGCGTCGTCGCAACGAATCCGAGCCATATGAAAAAGCCCGAGATCAGGCCGTTCAGCGGCGTTACCTGTCCCTCGCCCAGGTGACCGATGACGCCGGCGAGCATGAACGCCATGATCAGCTCGCAAACGATCGAGTTGATAAACAGCATCGGCGACATCTTGGTATCGTCCGGATTGATGCGCGCCGCTTTCATCCACGGGCCGCCAAGTATGCCGTAATAGGCGCCGCCGATGATAAATCCCGCGACCGTGGCAACGAGAATGCCCACATAACTCACACCTGCAAAATCCATGATGCTTCTCCCGTGCAGCCGGTTCTGACGCCATCAAATGATTCGGAATTGAATGTGTCCGCCCGAATGGCAGCATGGGGCCGCAAAATGAGCCGGCAGTCAAGACAAGCGGAACCGGACCCGGCATTCGTTCAGGCAAATCGCCATACGGTTGTCTTCTTGACTTCGGAATCTTCAAGTGCGCGGGTGACCGGCACTTCGTAAACCGCCAGTTGCTCAAGCCGGTCACGCGGGCAGTAGGAGCGTCCGGGATCGCCGACCAGGACCTCCGCCCCCCGGCGGGCAAGGTCTTCAAACCACGGGATCAGTGCGCCTGCCAGCGCCTGATCATAAAAGACGTCGCCGGCAAGGACGACCTGCCAGCCGTCGTCAGTGCCAATGATTTCGTCGCTGCGCGTTGCAATGACGGTTTTGTTGCGGACGGCGTTCATGGCCGTTGCCATGGCGGCCCAGGGATCGATATCGCAGGCGGACACCGCAGCCGCGCCGGCCATCTTTGCGGCAATAGCCACCAGTCCAGAGCCACTGGCGAAATCGAGCACGGATTTGCCGCGTACCAATTCGGGATTATCCAGGACGTAGCGTGCAAGACCTTGTCCTCCGGCCCATGCAAAGGCCCAATAGGGCGGCGGCAGGCCGATGGCTTCAAGCTCTTCTTCCGTTTTCTGCCATAAATCGTGTGCTTCAGAGGCAAGGTGCAACAGGATTTCCGGAACATGGGGCGGCGCCATGACGCCGGTGTTTTGGGCAATGAAGACCTGAGCTTCGGTCTTCATCTGCGTTGGCGCCCTGTTTTTCCAAAAGCCGGTACCCACTGTTCGGACCTCGCTCTAGCGCGGCGGATTGTCGACCCCTCCCATGCGGCACACCTCCAGATATTCTTCTTCCGTGACCGGCTGGACCGAAAGGCGCGTGTTCGTCACCAGCGCCATTTCGGCAAGCGCGGGGTTGGCTTTTACATCCGGCAGCGACACCGGGTCCGGCATATCGCACACGGCCTTGATGTCGACGCATTCCCAGCGTTCGTCATCCGTGGTCGAATCAGGATGGATCTCGTTGCAGATCTCGACGATACCGACAACTTCCAGCCCTTCATTGGAATGATAGAAGAAGCCCTTGTCGCCGAGCTTCATGGCCCGCATGTTGTTGCGGGCCTGGTAATTGCGGATGCCATCCCATTCCTCGCCGGCCTCGCCCTTGGCTTTTTGATCCTCCCAGGACCATTTGAAGGGTTCCGATTTGAACAGCCAATACGCCATGCTTCAAGCTCCCGGATTGTTGAAGACCCAGTTGTAGGGCCGGATGTCGACGCCGGCAAACAAGCCAGCCTTGGCATAGGGATCGTCGGCGGCAATTTTTTCCGCATCTTCCATGCTATCTGCCTCTATGACCACCAGGCTGCCGCACGGCTTTTCGTTTTCATTGAGAAAGGGTCCGGCGATCTTCAGGGCGCCCTTGTCGTTGAGACCGTTGAGATAAGTCACATGATCAGGCCGGACTTCCATACGCAGATCGAGACTGTCCGGTTTATCGTTGCAGATCAGGGCAAATAGCATTGGCGTATCCTCGAGGTTTATGGACCTGTTTATTCCGATCTCAGCGGCCGGGTCATCAGTGCATCAACGGCGTCGTCGATGCCAAGATGTCCGCCAAGAATGGCGGCGACGGCCTGGGTAATCGGCATGTCGATATTCTTTTCCGCGCTGATTTTCGCAGCGATCGAAGCGGTGAAGGCGCCCTCCGAAAGCGGTGCGTCCGGGGCCATCAATTCGTCAAGCGCTTTGCCCTGTCCGAGCGCCAGGCCGAAGCGCAGGTTACGTGACTGGTGGCTGGTTGCCGTCAGGACAAGATCACCGAGACCGGAAAGGCCGGATACCGTTCTGGCGGCACCGCCATGGGCCTTGGCAAAGCGCATCAGTTCAGCCAGGCCGCGGGCAATGAGCGCCGCGCGTGCGGATTCGCCGAGGCCCCTGCCCTCAACGATGCCGCAGGCAATTGCCAGGACGTTTTTCAGTGCGCCGCCGGTTTCCACTCCGATTACGTCGTCGGAGGCATAGAGCCTGAACGTCCCGCACGAGATGCGCCGGGCCAGCTTCTCGGCGACACCGGCATGTGCCGAGGCGATCGTCATTGCCGTCGGCAGGCCCTTGGCAATGTCCGCGGCAAACCCCGGGCCGGAGAGAACAGCAGTCGGATGATCGGGCAAAACCTCATCGACGACGTCGGCAAGGAAAAGGCCGCTGGACTGCTCGATGCCTTTGGCACAGATGACGAGACTGGTGCTTGTCCCGATTTTTTTGCCGTAAGTCTGCAATGCACCGCGCAACGCCTGCGATGGCACAGCGAGAAGGATGATATCGGCTGCTGAAAGCTCAGAGGCATCGGCCGTTGCGGTCAGACTTGCGGGTAGCGTCAATCCGGACAGGGCTTTTTCATTCTTCCGTTGCCTCTGGATGGTCTCCATCCGCGTTGCATCGCGCCCGACCAGTGTGACCGTGTCGCCCTCACTGGCGGCCACGGCGGCGAGTGCCGTTCCGAAGGCGCCCGCGCCGAGGACGGCGATGCTTGCTTTTTCAGTCATGCCTTTGCTCCCCGCTTGCCATGGCCGATGAGAGTTGCCGAGCGTTCGTCGAGCGGCCAGCGCGGCCGCGGCGCAGTATCGAGACTGTCGGCTGCCAGGCCCTTTGCCCTTCTTTCAGCCGCGGCCCAGGCGATCATGACGGCGTTGTCGGTGCACAGACGGTGAGGCGGTGCGACGAAACGGAAGCCGTTTTTCTCGCACAGGTCCTCCAAAGCCTGCCTGATCATATGGTTGGCCGCAACGCCGCCGGCAACGACTAGCGCCGGCTTCTCGCATATACCGGCATATTCGTCGGTAAAGCGCTTGAGGCTGCGCTCCACGCGTTCATGCAGCGTGGCGGTGATGGCGGTCTGAAACGAGGCGCAGATGTCTGCAATATCCTTGTCGGTGACCGGCGCAATCGACCCGGCCGTCTGGCGAACGGCGGTTTTAAGGCCGGAAAAGGAAAAATCGAGCCGCTTGTCGCCACGAAGCGGCCTAGGCAGGGCAAAACGGTTGCCATCGCCATCCATTGCCGCCTTTTCGACGGCGGGACCGCCCGGATAGGGCAGGCCAAGGAGTTTTGCCGTCTTGTCGAAGGCTTCACCCAGCGCATCGTCAATAGTCGTGCCCCAGCGCTCATAGTCACCCACGCCGCGCACCAGCACCATCTGCGTGTGACCGCCGGAGACCAGCAGCAGAAGATAAGGAAAATCCAGACCGTCGGTCAGGCGTGCCGTCAACGCATGCCCCTCGAGGTGATTGATCGCGTATAGCGGCTTTTTCGCCGCTGCCGCCAGTGCCTTGGCGGTCATCAGACCGACAATCAGGCCGCCGATCAGGCCGGGACCAGATGTCGCAGCGATCGCATCGAGCCGGTCAATTTCCATATTCGCTTCGCGCAGGGCTTCACCAACAAGCCCGTCAAGCATTTCGACATGTGCACGCGCGGCAATTTCCGGAACAACACCCCCGAATGCGGCGTGTTCCTCCAGTTGGCTGAAGACGACGTCGGACAGGATTTCACCCCTGCCGTCGCTGTAACGGCGCACAACGGCTGCCGCCGTTTCATCGCAGCTGGTTTCTATGCCGAGAATGCAGGTCGATCTTTCCATTGGCCGTTTCGGTGATTGCGGAATGCCGGATTCCTGTTTACCTGTGCCTCTGGTAATAACGGAATTCAACAGATGCAAACAAAACCTTTCCGTATCGGCACACGAGGCAGCCCGCTGGCGTTGGCCCAGGCAGAGGAAACGCGCGATCGTCTGATGGCCGCGCATGACCTTGCGAGCGATGCCTTCGAGATTGTTGTTATATCGACAAAGGGCGACCGGGTGACCGACCGGCCATTGTCCGAAATCGGTGGAAAGGGGCTTTTCACCGAGGAAATCGAGGCGCAGCTTTCCGACGGCCGTATCGATATTGCGGTTCATTCGTCGAAGGATATGCCGACCGTATTGCCGGACGGGCTTTATCTTTCCGCCTTTTTGCCGCGCGAAGATGTGCGCGATGCGTTTATCGGCGGTGCTGCGCGCTCGATTGCCGAGCTGCCGCAGGGGGCGGTTGTCGGCACCTCGTCATTGCGCCGTCAGGCAATGGTACGCCGCATGCGGCCGGATCTGGATGTGGTTGCCTTTCGCGGCAATGTTCAAACCCGCATGCGCAAACTCGAAGAAGGGGTGGTCGACGGAACACTGCTTGCAATGGCCGGCCTTCGCCGGCTCGGGCTCGAAGGCCATGCAACGCATGTCATGGATACGGAGACGTTTCTGCCGGCGCTCGGGCAAGGCGCGATCTGCATCGAGAGCCGTGAAGCCGACGACGTCACGGATGTCATGCTTGCACCGATCAACGACCCGGCAACCAAAACCGCGCTTTTGTGCGAACGGGCGTTTCTTGCCGCACTTGACGGCTCCTGCCGCACACCCATTGCGGGCCTTGCAACAATTGCGGGCGGAATAATTTCGTTCACCGGAATGGTCCTGTCGCCGGACGGCAAGACAAGCTTTGACGTATCGCGTGAAGGATCCGAAGCCGATGCGGTCAAACTGGGGCGCTCAGCCGGAGAAGAGATCAGAGCGCAAGCGGGACCAGGATTTTTCGAAAGCTGGGTGTGACGCGTGAAGGTTGTTGTCACAAGGCCTGAACCGGGTGCGAGCCGTACGGCTCAAATCCTGCGCGAGCGCGGTCATGAACCGATCCTCATGCCGCTGAGCCGCGCGGTCGATCTGCAGCCGGACAGGGTAAAACTGGCGGCAAACCACACAGGTGCCTATGCGGTGACCAGCTCCAATGCGATTCGCAGCTGGTTTGCGCTCGGCATCGAACCCTCTTGTCTTGAACGCCCGCTCTATGCCGTTGGAGATAGAACTGGCAATACCGCCCGGCAGGCCGGATTTGCGGATGTGCGTACCGGCGGCGGCGACGGTGCCGGACTGGCCGGGAAAATCATCAGCGACGTTGATTCAGGCAATTTGCTGCTATCGACGGACGCACGCCTGACCTATGTGGCGGGGACGGTCCGGCATTCGCATTTCGAAAGCGCACTTGCTGCACGAAAAGCACCGGTTTCAGTCGTCGAAATATACAAAATCGAGAATATCAGTTATTCAACTGACTTTATTTTCCGGCTGTTTTCGGCGAATGCTCCAGATGCTGTATTGCTCTATTCCCGAAAGGCCGCCGAACGGTTTTTTGATGTTTCGAAAGGCGACGATATCTGTAAGCTTTTGAAAAGCAGTCGCTTTTTATGTATTAGCAAAAATGTTTCAGATGCAGTTCCGGAGCAGTTTGGACAGCAAACGGCCATTGCGGCGTCACCAAAGGAAGAAAATCTGCTGGCGCTTTTGGACCGGAGCGACAATTTGTTCTGAAGAAATCGCAGTTGTATCTCTTCCATCGCAATTCCACCGACACTAGATTTGGGACGGACAAATTGGCCGTCCTTTTGATCCGTAACATGTCTTCTTAAGAGGGTTATCCATGGCACAGGGCAGTAAGCCACGTCACTCGCGCAGTACCCGCAAACCGGTCACCATCGATCTGGAACCGGAGGCGGTTTCCGAAGACAAAAAGCCCGCGAAAGACGACAAGAAGCCTGCAACCGGAGCCAAGTCCGCGGCGGCAAAATCAACACCGGCTGTTGGCGCCAAAGCCAAAGCAGAACAGGCAAAGGCTGACAAATCAAAAGCCGACGAAGACAAGAAAGCCGCAGCCAGTGCTGCCGAAAAGGTAAAGGCGGAGGCCGCGCGTGCCGCAAAGGCCATGGAAAGCACGACAGCGGCAAAAGGCGACAACAAAGCAAAAGCGGACGGGCCGGGCAAAAAATCCGAACCGGTTGCGAGCAAGCCGGGTGGAGCATCGAAACCGGCTACGGATACCGGGCATTCTCAAAAGAGCGATACGCAAAAGGCAGAGCCGCAAAAATCACATAGCGGCGGCGGAGTCCGTGCAGTAACAGCGGGACTGGCGGGTGGCGTCGTTGCAATAGCCATTTTTGCCGGGTTGCAATGGGGTGGTGTCTTGCCGGCGCCCGGAGCGTCCGGCTCGCAATCCGGCGGTATCAGCGCTGAGCTTGAGGCGCTCAAACAATCGGTCGCATCACTCGAGAGCGGGGCCGCCGACGGCACGGCATCGGTCTCAAAGGCGCTGGAAGACCGTATCAGTGCAATCGAAAAGGCTGCCGGCTCTGCTGCGAACAGTGCCGATGGCTCCTCGCTTGCGGCGTTGAAGGAGCAGGTTTCGGCACTGGAAGCGAAAGTCGGCGCTGTGGCGGGTTCCGGTCAGGACAATGCACTTTCAGCGGTCACGGAAAAGCTGACGGCGCTTGAAAAGGCGCAGGCCGACCGGCAGGCGGATTTTTCAAAGCTTCAATCCTCAGTGACGGACCTGACGAACAGGATCGGCACAGACGAGGCCAAGCAGGATCAGTCGCTGCAGGCACTCGATGCCAGACTTGCGTCAATCGAAAAATCACTGGAAGGACCGCGTGAGGACATCAAGGTTGCCCGCGCTCTTGCCGCGGCAAGCCTGAAGGCGGCAATCGACCGCGGCGGAGCGTTCATGGCCGAACTGGAAGCATTTGCCAGCGTCGATGGCGACAGCCCGGCAATTGAACAGTTGAACACGCTGGCGGCGAGCGGTGTTCCATCGCGCGCGACGCTGCTCAATGAATTTCCGTCCGTTGCAACCGATATGATCAATGCTGCGACCGGAAGCACCCCGGACACAGGCTGGGTCGACAGGCTGATGAACAGCGCGACCTCGCTGGTCCAGGTCAGACCGGTCGGCGAGGTTTCGGGTGACAGCGTGCAGGCCATCGTCGCGCGCATGGAAACAAAGCTGAACAATGGCGACTTGCAGGGCGCCGTCAATGAGTGGAAGACCCTGCCCGAAGCCTCCCGCAAGGTTTCCGGAGACTACGAAAAGGATCTTGAAGCCCGCATTCTGGTGGAAAAGCTGGTTTCCGGGACAGTGAATGCAGCACTGCCCAAGGAGGCGGCAACAACAAATTCCACTGCAACAACGCAGACCGGGGGCGAAAACTAAGATGATCCGCTTGCTTATATACATCGCAGTCGTACTGCTGTTCGGCTTCGGTTTTGCGTGGCTTGCCGACCGCCCAGGCGATCTGGTGATAACCTGGCAGGGTCAGCGCATCGAAATGTCGCTCATGGTGGCAGCCACCGCCGTCGTCACACTGGTCGCCGTCATCATGTTCGGCTGGTGGCTCATCCGCACGCTTGCCGCCTCGCCCCATCTGGTCACCCGTTATTTCCGGGCACGCAAGAGAGACCGCGGTTATCAGGCTCTGTCGACGGGACTGATCGCAGCCGGTGCCGGCGATGCGGCAACTGCCCGCAAAATGACCCAGCGCACGATGGGTCTTTTGCGTTCGGATCAGGAGCCGCTTATTCACCTGCTCGACGCCCAAACCGCGCTGATCGAAGGCAAGGACGCCGAAGCGCGGGCAAAATTCGAAGCTATGGTCGAAGATCCGGAAACGCGGGAGTTGGGCCTGCGCGGCCTTTATCTTGAAGCCCGCAAGCTCGGTGCCATGGAGGCGGCGCAGCACTATGCGGAGGAAGCGGCGGAAAAAGCCCCGCATCTGCCGTGGGCTGCTGAGGCGGCGCTTGGATTCAGATCCGCGGACGGCGCCTGGGACGATGCTATCAGGCTCCTGGAAAAACAGCGTATGGCCCGGGTTATCGACAAATCCGATGCGGACCGCAAAAAGGCGGTGCTTCTGACCGCCCGCGCAATGGACAAGCTCGAGCAGGGCGATGTTGCCGGGGCCCGTGCCGATGGTGTCGAAGCCAACCGGCTGGCGGGCGATCTTGTGCCGGCCGGCCTGATCGCCGCACAGGCGCTCTACCGGGAAAACAGTCTTCGCAAGGGGTCGCGCATCCTGGAAAAACTCTGGAAGGCCGAACCGCATCCGGAAATTGCCGAAGCCTATGTCCGGGCGCGGCCGGGTGATTCGACGCATGACCGGTTGAAGCGGGCGCAGAAGCTGGAAAGTTTCAAACGCAACAATGTCGAGTCGCTCTATGCGGTTGCCCGTGCTGCGCTCGATGCACAGGAATTTACCCTGGCGCGCGAAAAAGCGGAGGCTGCCGTGCGCGTTCAGGCACGCGAGGGCCTTTATCTGTTGCTGGCCGATATTGAAGAGGCAGAGACCGGTGACCAGGGTCGCGTGCGCCATTGGCTTACACAGGCGGTCAGAGCGCCGCGCGATCCGGCCTGGACCGCCGATGGTTACGTCGCCGAACAGTGGGCACCCGTATCGCCGGTGACCGGCAAGCTCGATGCATTCGAGTGGAAGGTTCCGGTCGAGCAGATTGCCGGCCGCGTCGAGGATGTCGATTCGGCCCATGCCGATGCGGAGCAGGCCATTAAATCGCTGCCGCCAGTGGCAGTTACCGCTGTTGCAGAGGAAAAACCGGCCGACATTGCGCCCGTTGCCGCCGCTCCGGTTTTAGAGGATGTTGCCGATCCGCAGCCGATAGACGTCGAAACGGAGCCGATGAAAGAAGAGCCGGTAGACGCAGACACTTCGGCGGAGCAGGAAGATCAGGCTGAAACTCCGCAGCCGGTTGTCGAGGAAACCGTCGAAGAGGCCGTGGTTGTATCCGTAACCGAGCCGGAAAAGAAACCGGACGTCATCGATGGCGAAGTCGTTGCTCCTTCAGAAGAACCTGTCGAAGCCAAAGCCGAGGATGCTGCCGAGCCGGACGGAAAGCCGGAGGATATTGAGGTTGCCGAGAAGGAGCCGGCGGTTGAAAAGGCGGCAAGCAAGGGCGAAACCCATATCGTCACCGACGCGGTCGGGGTGGACAAAGACAAGGCGCGTGAGGCGGCTTTCCTTTCCAAGCCGCCGGACGATCCGGGTGTCGGCAACGGGGCGCCCAAGGAAGAAGAACCGAAATCACGTTTTCGTTTGTTTTAAGGGCTTTGGAATTCCATTTCTTGCTTCGCAGCCGGATGCACCTAGATTAGTGCATCGGGAGCCAATTGCTGATGCGCCTTTGCATAGCCCAGCGGGCAATGTTATTTGCAAAGATGCGGTCAGGCCACAAGAGCCGGCCGGTATTGAGGGATAGGCCGCGACTGGCGGAACTGTGGAATGTTTGATCGGTTACAAAAATTCATTCAGACACTGGGCGGCGAAGAGCAGGCGGAGCTGTCACGCGACGATCCGCGTGTCGCAGCTGCAGCGCTTTTTTTCCATGTGATCGACGCCGATGGCGTCTCCGACCCGGCCGAACGGGACAAGCTGCGCGAGCTTTTGGTGCAGCAATATGCGCTCGACAAGAACGAATTGCAGAAACTGATGGATGCCGGCAAGCAGGCGGAAGACGAGTCCGTTGACTTCTACGCCTTTACCAGCGTCCTGAAACGCTCGCTCGACGCCGAACAGCGGGTCAATTTCATCGAGCTCATGTGGGAGATGGTCTATGCCGACGGCGTGCGCCATGAGCTTGAGGACAACATAGTCTGGCGCGTTGCCGAATTGCTCGGCGTGTCCGACCGCGATCGCGTGCTTATGCGGCAAAGGGTTGCCACGCGCGTGGGTGCCGGAGAAGACGGCTGATGCTTCACCATCGTCCCGACGAGGCGGAGGGGCCCAACAAGATACTGGTGATCCTGCATCAGGAGGGGTCAAGCCCGGGCAGGGTTGGGCAGATGCTGCTCAGGGCTGGCTTCGATCTCGATATCAGACGACATGCGCTGGGCGACCCGCTTCCCGACACGCTTGACGACCATGCCGGGGCCGTCATATTCGGCGGACCGATGAGCGCCAATGACGACGAAGACTATGTACGGCGCGAGATCGACTGGCATCGTGTGCCGCTTCGCGAGAACAAGCCCTATCTCGGCATCTGCCTTGGAGCGCAGATGCTTGTGCGGCACCTTGGCGGGACGGTTTCCGGCCATAATGACGGCCTGACCGAAATCGGCTGGTATCCGCTGCAGTCGACGCCCGTGGGCGAGGCGCTGATGGACTGGCCGGATATGGTCTACCAGTTTCATCGGGAGGGTTTCAGCCTGCCGGACGGAGCCGCGCTTCTGGCGACGGCCGACGACTATACCAACCAGGCCTTCCGCTATGGCCAGAACGCCTGGGGCATACAGTTTCATGCCGAGCTGACGCAGGTCATGATGCAGCGCTGGGTGGTGCGGGGCGCCCATCGTTTTGTGCTGCCTGGCGCGCAGCTGGGACATGACCATCTGAAAGGCCGATTGCTCTACGACGCCAATCTGCGTCACTGGCTGGCAAATTTCCTGCAAGTCGTGTTCGGCAGGGCGATACCGGAAGAGGTCGCGCCGTCCCGCAAACCGTCCCGGTCACGCGCGCTCTGATCTGTGCTCGACACGCTCCAGCTGCTGGATATTGCGCAGCGACGGAAAGATCAAAGCCCAAAGCCCGGCAACACCCACGGCGCCCACACCGCCGATAATGACTGCAGGCACGGCGCCGATCAGCGCCGCCATGCCGCCGGCGCGGAATTCGCCCAGTTCATTGGAAGCGCCGATGAACACCATATTGACTGCGCTGACGCGGCCGCGCAGCGCGTCCGGCGTCCAAAGCTGTATGAGTGTCTGCCGCACATAGACGGAAATCATGTCAGACGCACCCATAACGATCAGCGCGAGGATGGATATCCAGGTAATGGTCGATATGCCGAACACCACCGTTGCAGCGCCGAAAAGACCGACGGCGACAAACATGGTGATGCCGGCATGATTGCGGAATGGATGGGCGGCCAGGTAAACGGCCATCAAGATTGCGCCAATTCCGGGCGCGGCGCGCAGCAGGCCGAGGCCCCAGGGCCCGAGATCAAGAACGTCACGGGCAAAAACCGGCATCAGGGCAACCGCACCGCCCAGCAGAACGGCGAACATGTCGAGTGAAATGGCACCCAGAACGATCTTCTCGCGCCAGATATAGCGAAAGCCGGCTGAGAGGGTCTCCCAGCTCTGATTGTGCACCCCGCGTTCCTGCTGCGGCCTGGGGATCGCGAAAATCAGCACCGAGGCAAAGGCAAACAGCACAAAGCTCGTCCAGTAGGGCACCGACGCGCCGAGCCCGTATAACAGCCCGCCGGCAACCGGCCCCAGGATTGTGGCGCTTTGCCAGGAAATCGAGTTCCAGGCGATAGCGTTGGCCAGATCTTCTTCAGGCACGAGGTTTGGAGCAAGCGACGTTGACGCGGGCGCGAAAAAGGCGCGGGTGATACCGAAGACGAGGAGCACGCCGAAGACCGGCAGCGGCGAGGTCAGGCCGCGCATCGTCAGATAAATCAGTGCGCCGGCGGCCAGCAGTGCGACGATTTCGCAGATGCCCATGATCATACGGCGGCCGAACCGGTCCGATACTGCGCCGGTTACCAGGATCAGCACCAGGGACGGCAGAAACTGAACAAGGCCGATTATGCCGAGATCGAATGGATCACGGGTCAGATCGTAGATCTGCCAGCCGACCGCGACGGCGATGACCTGCATGCCGAAAGCCGACAGGAAGCGGGCAAACCAGTAACGGCTGTAGGATTTATGCCGGAACGCGTCAAAGCGGCCAGCAGCGTCTTTTTCATGGTGCTGCATGGCAGACCGGTTTGGCATGAGGGAACATCAAGCCCTTTATAGAGCCTGAGGGCGAATTGCAAAGTCCGGCAAATCTTTTCGATTAGGAGTTTGCGGACTTGCCGCAACGCGATGCAATGGCTACATGTCGAAAATCAAATATTGGAGACCGCGATGATTGCCCTTTTTCAGACCATTGACCTGGCTTTGGGGATCTACACCTGGATAATTATCGGCAGCGCCATTTTTTCCTGGCTCTATGCCTTTAACGTCGTCAATACGGGCAATCGCTTTGTAGGCATGATCGGCGAGTTCCTATACAAGGCGACGGAACCGGCCCTGCGGCCGATCCGGCGCATCCTGCCGGATCTCGGCGGGCTTGATATCTCTCCGATCGTGCTACTTCTGATCATCTTTTTCATTCGCCGCCTGCTGTGGACCAGCGTCTTTCCGATGGTGAGTTGACCGCCACGCCTCAGGGCTGGTTTCGAATCGCCCGTAACGGACTGCAGCTCTTTGTCCGGCTGACGCCGGGCGCGTCAAAAGACGGGATCGATGGTATCGAAGAAGGTGCCGACGGGCGTGCCTATCTGAAAATCCGGGTCCGGGCAGTTCCCGAAAAAGGCAGGGCCAACAGGGCGCTGATTGCTCTGCTGGCCAAGCGCGGCGGTGTTGCGAAAAGCAGCATCAAGGTCACGTCAGGGGAAACCCACCGCATGAAAACCCTGCTGTTTGAGGGCGACGGCAAGGCGCTCCGTGAAGCGGCCTGGCGCCTTGTGCAGTAGCTTCGAACTTCCAAAATGAGGGCATTTCCTGTTGGGGGTTGACATCGTGCGACATCTGTCGCGTACTTGTGACAAATGCCACAAGCGATGGATGTCATGCAACCTTCTCCAAGTGAATTGCCGCTGCTGAAAGCCCTTTGGTCTAACGACAGGCTCAGTGCACGTGAACTGCACGACCGGGTCGCCAGCCAACTTGGCTGGTCGTTGTCGTCGACGCGAAAAACCCTTGACAGGATGATCGACAAGGGCCTTGTCGCGGCGGAGGACCAGCACGGGATGAAGGTCTACAGGGCCGCCGTTGAAAAGGTGTCGACGCTGGCGGGTCTCACCCGGCAATTCGCCCGCGCCGTTCTGGAGATCGACGGTCCGCTTCCAACGTCTTCATTTACCGGCAGCAAAATCCTCTCCGAGGACGAGCTGGAGGAGCTGCAGAAATTTCTTGATGAAGAGGGTGGCAAATGACCCTCATATCCGCACTGCTTTTCAGCCTGGTCTGGGGCGCTGTTATCTGGCTTGCCATGCTTTCTGCATATCACGGCGGGTTGGCCCGATTGTGCAGCCCGCGCATTTATCTGATCTCGATTTTGGCAGTGATCCTGCCGTGCGCCTTGATGTTGACAGGCTGGACGGTACCGGCAGCGCAAACACCGAGTTTAGCGATCTTAGATGGCGGTTCAGATCTTGAATTCCTCGAACTGCCGGCGTCGGTCGGGCGACTTGTCATGGAACCCGGTCGAAACAGCGCGGACTGGCTTGTCTGGCTGGTCCTGTCCGTCTACGTGGCTGGTCTGCTGGTTCATTTGCTGGTATTTGCGCGCGGCTTTACGCGCCTCGCTTCGCTCTTGCGTGGTGCTCGTCCGGTTCACGAATTCTCCGTCGGCAGGCCCGTTCTGAGGACATCGGCGCCGGTCGCGCCATTTGCAGTTGGCGGGCGGCACCCTTGCATCGTTCTTCCTGATGCGATGATCAGCAATTGGCCGCAGGCGCGGCTTGCAATGGTTGCCGCGCATGAGGAAGCGCATCTGCGGCATCGCGATCCCGATATCGCATTCGTCCTTGCGTTCGCTGTCGCGCTGTTCTGGTTCAATCCGTTTGTGCGCGATCTTGTGGTTCGATGGCGCCATGCCTGCGAGCTGCGGGCCGATGCGGCTGTCCTCAGGCAAGCAACGGCTGAGACCAGAAAATCCTATGCGGAGACATTACTGGATGCGATGCGGATCGCGAACGGTTTCGCTGCAAATTTCCTGTCACCATCGTTTTCCCACCGCAGCATAAGGAGCGACAAAATGCGCATCAGTGCCATCTTGAAGGGTTTTGAATATTCAGGCCGCGGGCTGCCGAGGCTGATTGCCCACTGTGCCGTCCTGTCGCTGGTTGCAGTGGGTGGCGCAGGTGCCCTGGCCACCTCAACAGGCTCGTTAAAGTCCATGGATTCTTTCATTCCTGGTGGTTGGGTTACGTCCCCATTTGGCGTCCCGCGTCCATTTCTCAGGGATCACACCGGCATCGATGTCGCTGCCCAACTCAGGACCCCGATTGCCGCGCCGGCCGATGCGGTCGTCCTGCAGGCAACGGACCTTTTCCGGGGAGAACCGCGGTGGGGCAAAGCGGTGGTTCTGCAGTTCGACGATGATCTCGTTGTCTGGTTTACTCATCTCCACAGCTATTGGGTCGAGCCGGGCGACAAGGTGGCAAAGGGTACGTATTTCGGCACCGTGGGCAACACCGGCCTATCCAAGGGGCCGCATGTCCATATTGAAGCCTACAGGGGCGCGGAGCGTGTTGATCCGGCGACGGTGTGGCCGTTTTTGAAGGTGTCGAAAAAATAGGCCGGACGATCGTGAGATTTGCCGCCCGCATTTGTGTGCAGCCGGATTGTCACCGGCTGCAAAACCGCCTTTCAGAAATCAGGCTCTATTTGGCGCGCTCGATCGATTCGACAATCAGCTTTCTGGCGATGTCGGCGCCCTGCCAGTCGCCGATCTTGACCCATTTACCGGGCTCAAGATCCTTGTAATGCTCGAAGAAATGCTCGATCTGCTGCAGCGTGATATCGGGCATATCCTTGAATTCATTTACTTTATCGTAGCGCTTGGTCAGCCGTGAAGACGGAACCGCAATGATTTTTTCATCCTGGCCGGCATTGTCTTCCATGATCAGCACGCCAATCGGGCGGGCATTGATCACACAGCCGGGCACCAGCGGCCTTGTGTTGCAGACAAGCACGTCGATCGGGTCGCCATCTTCGGACAGCGTGTGGGGAACGAAGCCGTAGTTCCCGGGATAGGCCATCGGGGTATAGAGGAACCGGTCAACAACAAGTGTTCCGGCATCCTTGTCCATTTCATATTTGATCGGCTGGCCACCCACCGGCACTTCGATGATGACGTTGACATCGTTCGGCGGATTGTCGCCGATTGTAATAGCGTCTATGCGCATGGTGCATCCTGTTATTACTCGTATCCCGGAACACTGGTCATCGCCCGATGCGGCGTAACCGGTTCCTTTGATCTTGGCTTGGGGCGGGAAATAGCCTTTTGTGCGCTGCAGCGCAACCTGTCTTTGGTCCAAGATCCTGTTGGGGACAACTGGCCGGATCAGTTCTCCCGAACTGGCGGCATGGAAAAGAAGACCGGCTGCCTTTGCCGGCCATAGACGGCAATCAGAACCAGGCACAGCGCAATGAGATAGGCAAAATAGAAGCGTGAATCATACAGCGGAAACACCACAAACTTTGCCGGTACCGCAACCAGGATGGACGTGATCGCGACCCCCTCGCGTCGGGTGAATGAAAAATTGTTGCGCAGCATGAGGGCAAGCAGGAAGACCAGCGCCAGCAACACGCCGAGCCATTTCTGCTCGACTATCGACCGCACCACGGTTTTAACGATGATCTGGATATAGGTGATCACGGAAAAGGGCGGATCGAAGCCTTCCAGCGTCGGTACATATTCGACATTGCTGAACCACATATGGACCCACCAGCCGGGATGGGCCGACATGCCGGAAATTGCGAATGTGGCTGCAAGCCCTGCGATGAATGAAAGAACAACGCCCCGGCTCCACGGCCTGACGACGACCGACACGACTGCAAAGACGCCGACCAGGGCGAGGTGGTCGGGCCGTGCGAGAATGGCAAGCAGAAAGGCAATGCCGGCGCTGAAACCGCGCTCGCTGACATAGAGCAGGACGCCGGCCACCAGGAACACAGCGGAAAAGAGATCCGGCGTTACAAGCCGGGCCGCGTCGCCGAACCCGGTCAGCATCAGCGCGACGATTGCCAGAGGCGCAAGGGCCAGGCTTTTGCGCTCGCCCAGCCAAAGCAACGTCAAGCAACCGAAGCCGGCCGCCGAAATGGTCGAGACCCAGCGCAATGCTTCAACAGGATTGGTCCAGTTGGTCAGCAGTTGCGCGAATTCAATGTAAAGGAGCTTTACCCGGTAAAAGCCGAGCATGGTGATGAAGGCATCGGGATCTTCATACTGGGCGATGCGGTAGGGCCGGTCTGAGGTCAGCACGACAAACTGGCCGTCGCTCACATTCTGCTGCACCAGCCCATAGGCGTCCGTATGCAGTTCGTGTCCGAGGTGCCCGCCATTTTCAAGGATCGTGGCCACATAGGCGATCATGTCCCAATTGGCGAGAGGAAAAAATAATGCCACTGCGCAAATGGTGGCGACATACAAAACCAGGATCAGTCCGCCAGCGATATCGCCCGGCCCTCGCAATATGCTCTTCAACCGATTTGTCCCCCCGGATAAATCACAGCCGCATTTTCGCACCCGTTGGCCGCCCGCGAAAGGCAGCTGCCACATGGTTCAAGGACCGGCAAATTTCAGCAACAGGCAATAACCGCTTGGCCGCTCAGGGCCATACAAAGGCAATCTTTTTCAGCGGACGTTTGTCGAAGGTCTCCGAACCTTCGGCAATGTCGATGCCGCCCAGCGCCATGTAGAAATTCACCGCTCGCTCATTTTCTTCCAGCGTCCAAACGACCATGCCCTTGCACCCCAGGGAGCCGAGCAGTCTGCGCGCCTCGCCGAACAGGCGGCTTCCAAGGCCGATCCCCTGATATTCTGGCCGCAGATAAAGCTCGTAAATCTCGCCTTCCTGGGGAAGCGAGCGCGCCCTGTTAAGGCCAAGTGTTGCATAGCCGGCGATTGCGCCGTCAACTTCCAGCACCAGAATGCTTGTCGATCCGCGAATGGCGCGCTGCCACCAGGCATAGCTGCGCCGCTCAACCATCGCCATCAGCGTGCGGTACGGAATGAGACCGGAATAGGCATGTTGCCAGGCGGCACGATGGGTCTCGGATATCGCTATCGCGTCATCCGGTTCCGCTCGTCTTACATCAACCGCTAGCGTCGTCATGACTGAATCCTAACCGTTCCGGTATGAATCGCGAAGGGTTCCGTGCATCATGCCGGCCCGTACCCACAGGTAAAACCCGCAGCTACAGGCCCAGATTAACGGATTGTTAAACGGTCAGGCAAGGGCAGACGGTCAGGCAGACAGCGCGGTTTTCGATTTTTCGAACCGTTTGCGCTCGTGCGGGTCCAGGTAAAGTTTTCGCAGCCGGATGGTTTTCGGTGTAACTTCAACAAGTTCGTCATCCTGGATCCACGAAAGGGCGCGTTCCAGCGTCATGCGGATGGGCGGCGTCAACTTGACGGCCTCGTCTTTGCCCGAAGCGCGCATATTGGTTAATTTCTTGCCTTTGAGCACATTGACTTCCAGATCATTGTCGCGCGTGTGGATGCCGACAATCATGCCCTCATAGACCTTTTCGCCTGCATCGATGACCATCGGACCGCGATCTTCCAGGTTAAACAATGCATAGGCGACGGATTCGCCGGCTTCATTGGCAAGCAGGACGCCGTTCACACGGCCGTCGATTTCACCCTTGTAGGGCTGATAATCGTGAAACAGCCGGTTCATTATGGCCGTGCCCCGGGTGTCGGTCAGAAGCTCGGACTGATAACCGATCAGACCACGGGTCGGAGCATGAAAAACCAGCCGAACGCGGCTGCCGCCCGAGGGGCGCAGTTCGACCATTTCGGCCTTGCGCTCTGACATTTTCTGCACAACGACACCGGAGTGCTCGTCGTCGACGTCGATGACAACTTCCTCGACCGGCTCCATTAGCGTGCCGTTTTCGTCCTTTTGCATGACCACACGTGGCCGTGATACGGCAAGCTCAAAGCCTTCGCGGCGCATGGTCTCGATCAGCACCGCAAGCTGCAGCTCGCCGCGTCCGGAAACGTAGAAGGAATCCTTGTCGTCGGCTTCCTCGATCTTCAGCGCCACATTGCCTTCGGCCTCCTTCATCAGGCGATCGCGGATGACGCGGCTTGTCACCTTGTCGCCTTCCGTGCCCGCAAGCGGAGAATCGTTGACGATGAAGGACATCGTGACCGTCGGCGGGTCGATGGGTTGGGCTTCGAGCGGTTCGCTGATTTCGGGAACGCAGTATGTGTCTGCGACGGTGCCCTTGGTCAGACCGGCAATGGCGACAATGTCGCCGGCGCGGCCCTCGTCGATCGGCTGGCGTTCGATACCGCGGAAGGCGAGGATCTTCGATACCCGGCCCTGCTCGAGCAATTCACCATTGCGGTCCATGACCTTGATCGGTTGATTGGGCTTGATGCTGCCGGAATGAATACGGCCGGTGATGATGCGGCCGAGGAACGGATTTGCTTCCAGGATCGTGCCGATCATGCGGAACTGGCCCTCGCCGACGCTAGGCTCGGGAACGTGATCCAGCACCAGGTCGAACAGCGGGGCAAGGCCCTTGTCCTTCGGACCTTCAGGCTCGTAGTTCATCCAGCCGTCGCGGCCTGAACCGTAGAGGATGGGGAAATCAAGCTGCTCGTCATTGGCATCGAGCGCAGCAAAAAGGTCAAAGACCTCGTTGATGACTTCTTCGGCCCGGGCGTCCGGCCGGTCGATCTTGTTGACAGCAACGATGGGCTTAAGGCCCACCTTCAGGGCTTTGCCGACGACAAATTTGGTCTGCGGCATCGGCCCTTCCGCCGCGTCGACGAGCACAATCGCGCCATCGACCATGTTGAGGATGCGTTCGACCTCGCCGCCGAAATCGGCGTGGCCGGGCGTGTCGACAATGTTGATGCGCACATCGTTCCAGACAACGGATGTCGCCTTGGCAAGGATGGTGATGCCGCGTTCTTTCTCCAGCTCGTTGGAATCCATGATGCGTTCGGCAACGCGCTGGTTGTCGCGGAAGGCGCCGGACTGTTTCAGGAGTTCGTCAACGAGTGTTGTTTTCCCATGATCGACATGGGCGATAATCGCAATATTGCGCATAGACATGAGTTCTACCTGGGGGTTTTGCGCGCGCGCTTGGGCGCAGCTGCTATTCCGTTGCTGCGCTCATACAGGGTTTTGTGCGTTTGCGAAAGAGGGGTGTTCCAAAAGACCCGCCGGTCAGGCCGCAAGCCCCTTCTTTTTCAGCATTGCTGAGGCGTCCGGCATCTTGCCGCGGAATGCAAGGTAGGTGTCCTCCGGATCGATGCTGCCGCCGGCCGAATAGATATGGCGGTGCAGCCGCTCAGCCGTCTCGTCGTGAAACACGTCGCCGGTTTCCTCAAAGGCGCTGAAGGCATCGGCGTCCAGAACCTCGGACCACATATAGGAATAGTAGCCTGCCGAATATCCGTCTCCGGAAAAGACATGCATGAAATGCGGTGTTCGGTGGCGCATGACGATAGCGCTCGGCATTCCGAGTTCGGCAAGTTTTTCCGCCTCGAATGCCAGGGGATCGCTGATCTTGCCCGATGTGTGAAACGCCATGTCGACCAGCGCTGAAGCAGTGTATTCGATGGCGGCGAAACCACCGTTGAAATTGCGTGCCGCCAGCACCTTGTCGAGCAGGTCTTGCGGTATCGGCTCGCCCGTTTCGTGGTGAACGGCATAGCGGCGCAAGACATCCGGTACCGTCAGCCAGTGCTCGTAAAGCTGCGAAGGCAGTTCGACGAAATCACGCGATACTGACGTGCCTGATACCGAGGGATGATCGACATCTGACAACAGGCCGTGCAGTGCGTGCCCGAATTCGTGAAACAGCGTACGCGCGTCATCCAGCGACAGAAGCGCCGGCTTTCCGGCGGGCGGTTTGGCAAAGTTCATCACATTGTAGATGATGGGAATCTGCCCGCCATCCAGCCGGTGCTGGCTTTGGAAACTGCTCATCCAGGCACCGGACCGCTTGCTTGGCCGGGCGAAATAGTCGCCCAGGAAAAGACCTATCAAGTTGTCGTTTTCATTTCTGATTTCAAAGACCCGCACATCCGGATGATAGGCTTCAAGGTCCGGGCGTTCGGATGCTTTCAAACCAAACAGTCGATTGGCGACGGAAAAGCACGCCTCGATAATGTTTTCAAGCTGCAGATAGGGTTTAAGCTCGGCTTCGGAGAAGTTGAACTTGCGTGCGCGCAGCTTTTCCGAATAGTGACGCCAGTCCCAGGGCGCGACCGAGTGGTTCCTGCCCTCTTCGGCGATAAGCAGCGCAATCTCGTCTTCTTCCTTGCGGGCGCGCAGCAGCGCCCGGTCCCAGACCTTCATCAACAGGGCATTCACCGCGTCCGGAGTCTTGGCCATGGTGTCGTCGAGCTTGAACTCTGCAAAACTGCCATATCCCAGCAGGCCGGCTTTTTCCTCCCTGAGGGCAAGGATTCGGGCGACATTGGCGAGATTGTCAGTCTCGCCATCATTTTCTCCGCGCGAGGTCCATGCGGTGAAGGCGTATTCGCGCAGGTCCCGCCGTTCGGAAAAGGTCAGGAACGGCTCTATGATCGATCGCGAAAGGGTCACCGCATAGGGTTCGGAAAGCTCCCGTTCGCGAGCCGCAGCGGCCATGGCATCGCGCAGGAAATCCGGAATGCCTTCAAGATCCTCTTCCGTTGACAGCCCCAGGAACCAGGATTTTTCATCCGCCAGAACGTTCTGGCTGAAGCTTGCGCCGAGACTGGCGAGCTCCTCATTGATTTCCGCAAGGCGCTTCTGCTCGACAGCGTTCAGCCGGGCGCCGGCACGTACGAAGCTCTTCCAGTGTCTTTCGAGGACCCGCAAGGCCTCGGAACCGAGGTCGAGATTTTCTCGCGCCTGCCAGAGCGCATCGACACGGGCAAACAGGGCGGCATTCATGGCGATGGCTGAATAATGTCGCGCGAGCTTGGGCGCGATGTCGCGCTCGAGCGCCTGGATTGCCTCGTTGGAGTGGGCGCCGGCCCGATTCCAGAACAGCGCCGAAACGCGTTCGAGCGCGTCGCCGGACGTCTCCAGCGATATGATCGTATTGTCATAGTCGGGAGGCGCCGGATTGTCCGCAATCCGGTCGATCTCGGCCTGGTGGCGGATCAGTGCTTCATCAAAGGCCAGGGCCAGATCATCGTCTTTGACCCGGTCGAACCGTGGCAAGCCTGCCGGCCCGTTCCAATTGAAGACATGATCATTGACATCGCTCATCCTGCAGGCCCCCAGTATAGACGATAGTAGGATGCGATGTAGGCGGCGGCCCTGCCCGATACAAGGGCTTGCCCAAAAGAGTGAAAAGAATCAGCAAATGCGCCCGCGGTTGGCGGGCGCATTTTGCAACGGCTATTTGTTGCGTGCTGCCAATGTGCGCAGACGCAGCGCGTTGAGCTTGATGAAACCCGCCGCGTCCTTCTGATCATAGGCGCCCTGGTCGTCCTCGAAGGTTACCAGCTGGTCGGAATAGAGTGACTTATCGGATTCGCGTCCGGTGACAATGACATTGCCCTTGTAGAGCTTCAGGCGCACCTTGCCTTCAACGTCCCGCTGGCTTTGATCGATTGCGGCCTGAAGCATCTCGCGTTCCGGTGAGAACCAGAAGCCGTTGTAGATGAGCTCGGCGTAACGCGGCATCAGCTCATCCTTGAGGTGAGCAGCGCCGCGGTCGAGCGTGATCGATTCCATGGCCCGGTGTGCGGCCAGCAGGATTGTTCCGCCCGGCGTTTCATAGACACCGCGCGATTTCATGCCGACAAAGCGGTTCTCGACCAGGTCGAGGCGGCCAATGCCGTTGTCACGGCCATAGTCATTGAGCTTGGCAAAGAGCGTTGCGGGTGACATTATTTTCCCGTTGAGCGCAACGGCATCGCCTTTCTCGAACTCGATTTCAATGGCCGTAGCCTCATCGGGCGCCTCTTCCGGAGAAATGGTGCGCTGATAGACATAGGCCGGCGGCTCTTCCCACGGATCTTCCAGCACTTTGCCCTCCGACGAGGAGTGCAGCATGTTGGCGTCAACCGAGAAAGGCGCTTCGCCGCGCTTGTCCTTGGGGATCGGTATCTGGTGCTTTTCGGCAAAATCGATGAGATCGGTCCGCGATTTCAGCGACCAGTCGCGCCAGGGCGCGATGATCTTGATATCCGGATTGAGCGCATAGGCCGCAAGTTCGAAACGGACCTGGTCGTTGCCCTTGCCGGTAGCGCCATGGGCAATGGCGTCGGCGCCGGTATCGCGGGCGATGTCGATCAGCCGTTTGGATATCAGCGGGCGGGCTATCGACGTGCCGAGCAGATAAACGCCTTCATAGACCGCATTGGCGCGGAACATCGGAAAGACATAGTTGGAAATGAATTCCTCGCGCAGATCCTCGATATAGATTTCGCGAATGCCCAGCATTTCGGCCTTTTTTCGCGCCGGCTCCAGCTCATCGCCCTGGCCAAGATCCGCGGTGAATGTGACAACCTCGGCGTTCAGCTCGGTTTGCAGCCATTTCAATATGATGGATGTATCCAACCCGCCGGAATAGGCGAGCACGACCTTTTTCACATCTTTCAGAGCGCTCATTGTATAATCCGTTGCTTGCATGTGACCGGGTTCGAGGACCCGTACTGGTTTAATCAGTGCTGGAGCCGGCGTGCAATTCGAGTATTATCGCGGCGGCTCGTCAGCGCTTCTTTACAGGGTGTCCTTCCCGCAATCAATCGGGGGCGGCAATCAATCGCGGCTCCCAACAATCGGGTATTTGCATGCATTTCATACCGGACCTTCCTGTTCTGATCGCCTTTGCCGTGGCATCGCTTTTGCTTGCGGTAACGCCCGGACCAGACATGACGCTTTTTATCGGCAGGGCGCTGTCGGATGGGCGGGCGGCGGCAATTGCCGTTCTGTCGGGAACGATGACAGGGATCGTGGTTCACACGGTCCTGGTCGCCTTCGGCATATCGGCGCTTGTGGTGGCCTCACCGACGGCCTTCATGATCCTGAAGACCGGTGGCGCCGCCTATCTGTTCTGGCTTGCCGTTCAGGCCGTGCGCAAGGGTGCGCGCTTCAGGCTTGGCGAGGTCGTGGAGCGGCGGCGCTCCCTGTATGCGAGCTGGAGCCACGGTCTTGCGGTCAATCTGCTGAATCCAAAGATCATCATCTTCTTCATGACATTCCTGCCGCAGTTCGTGTCGGCAGGCGACCCGTTTATTCGCGGCAAGCTGTTGTTTTTAGGGATGTTTTTTAATGTAATTTCGCTGCCGGTGTTGATATTGATGATATTTACTGCCGACAGGCTCGCCAACTGGCTGAGGGCCAACCGGCGTTTCATGCGGGCGCTGGACTATTGTTTTGCAAGCGTCTTTTCCGTCTTTGCGGTGCGTATCCTGTTGACAGAAGGAAAGTAACTTTTCCAAACGTCAAATAACATTGCGTCGCTATACTGAGGGTAGAATATATCTGCCGGCAGTCTAGAATGGCCGCACGTTGGGGCATCGCAACAAAGTTGGCAAATTCCTATGAGCAGGCTGAGCGTCCGTGTCAGACGATTGACGCGTGCTATTGCGGATTTCAAGAGCCGCGCAGCCAGTTCAATCCGCTATTACGGTCATTTGAAAGAGGTCACCGAGGCCGGCAAGACGGAATTCGGCATTCAGGCTGCGAATGCCAGGATCGACCATGAAGTTTCGCAAATCCTGCAGGATCTGAAGGCATCAAAATCGCAGTTTGGACAGGACCTCTTCGTGTTGTCCGAGCTCGGATTCAGGCGCAACGGCTTCTTCGTGGAATTTGGCGCAACTGACGGCGTATATCTCAGCAATACCCACCTGCTCGAATATTGCTATGGCTGGTCCGGGATACTGGCCGAACCGGCATCTCATTGGCTTAGAGCGCTGACCAAAAACAGGTCATGCGCCATCGACCGGAGATGCGTGTGGCATACAACGGGTGAGGTTCTGCGGTTTTCCGAACCGCGTTCGGCTGAATTTGCGACCATCTCCCAGTTCGTTTCCAGTGACATGCATGGTGCGATGAGAGCCGATGCCAGGGAATATGATGTCGAAACCGTGTCCCTGATGGATCTTTTAACAGAGCACAATGCTCCATCCCGGATCGACTATATTTCCATCGATACTGAGGGCAGCGAATTCGAAATACTGAACGCCTTCGATTTCGACAAATATGATGTCAGAACCGTTACTTGCGAACACAACCACACCGACCAGAGGGAGCGCATCTACGGACTCCTGACATCGGCCGGATTTGTCAGGAAATTCGAAGAACTGTCCGGTGTGGACGACTGGTATGTGAAGGTCGATCAGCCATAAGGTGCGCCCGTGCCGTGGCGATTGGCTTTCTAATCTGCCGGACGCTGCACCGGCAGCCAGTTGCCGGCACTGCGGCCGGCGACCAGCCAATAGGCAAGGCCGCCAATCATTCCGGTGGCAATGCTCATGAATAGAAATTCAAAATCCGTCGGCCGGCCCGTGCTTCTGATCACGGTAATGATCAGCGGCGCGATTGCAGCAATGGCACCACCGGTGAGTGCATAGAAAAGCCAGTCGCGCCGGCGGGTAAATTCGCTATAGAGAATAATGATCATGGCCGGGAAAAAAGCCACATAGCCGGTCATGCTCGAAAATGCGAATGCCGCAATGACCAGACCGGCGCCAAGGCCGGCATCGGAAAGCTGTGCGGCTTCGGGCGGTGTGATGATCCGGGTCAAGAAGGCAAGCGCAATTCCGGCTGCAAGCGATGCGGCAACAAAGCCGATCGTGATCATGATGAGCCGGATGAAAAAGAGCAGGAAACGATCCACGCTTAGCCCTCACCGTGGCCGGCAATCATCATGGCTTCGAGCGCCAGACGTTCGGATTTGCGCAGCCGTTCCGATTCCGACTTGAGTTGACCGCAGGCGGCAAGAATGTCACGCCCGCGCGGCGTGCGGATCGGCGAGGCGTAGCCGGCCTGGTTGACGAAATCGGCAAATTTTTCGATCTGTTCCCAGTCGGAGCATTCGTAGTTGCTGCCGGGCCAGGGGTTGAACGGAATGAGATTGATCTTTGCCGGAATGCCTTTCAGCAGGCGAACGAGATCGCGGGCATCTTCGAGCGTGTCGTTGACACCTTTGAGCATGACATATTCGAAGGTGATGCGCCGGGCATTGGACAGGCCGGGATAATCCCGGCAGGCCTGCATCAGTTCGGCAATCGGGAATTTCTTGTTGATCGGCACGAGCTCGTTGCGCAGGTCATCGCGCACGGCGTGGAGGGAAATTGCCAGCATGACGCCGATCTCTTCGCCAGTGCGGTAGATTTCCGGAACGACACCGGAGGTCGAAAGCGTGATGCGGCGCCTGGAAAGCGACAGGCCTTCATTGTCGGAGGCGATGAGAAGCGCAGTTTTGACATTGTCAAAATTATAAAGCGGCTCGCCCATGCCCATCATGACGATGTTGGAGATCTTGCGGCCCTCGGAAGGAACGATTGCGCCCTGGGGCGTGTCCTTGTGCGGAAAATCGCCGAGCCGGTCGCGGGCCAGCAAAAGCTGCGACAGGATTTCCTCCGCCGTCAGGTTTCGCACCAGCTTCTGCGTTCCCGTATGGCAGAAAGAGCAGGTCAGCGTGCAGCCCACCTGGCTGGAAATGCACAGTGTGCCGCGGCCTTCTTCAGGAATATAGACCGTTTCGATCTCCACCGGTTTTCCAGCGCCGCGCGGCGCGAACCGCAGTAGCCATTTGCGCGTGCCGTCTTCGGAAATCTGTTCGTCGACAATCTCCGGGCGGGCGATCGTATAACGACCGGCCAGCGTTCTGCGCAGTTCCTTCGACACGTTCAGCATGTCGTCAAAATCGGAAACGCCGCGCACATAAAGCCAGTGCCAGAGCTGCTGCACACGCATCTTGATCTGCCGGTCCTTGACGCCGGCTTCGCGCAGGGTCTCGCCCAGTTCTTCCCGGGTCATGCCGATCAGTGATGGTTTGCCGGTGTCAGCAGTGGATGCATCGGCGGCCTGTCGTGCGCCAAGCGCATCGCGGTTTTCAGTGTCTTTGAGGTCTATCGACAGGGGCATCTGGCAGATCTTTCAGATCATATGAATTTGAAGTGCGGATATGTGCAACCCGCGCGGCCTGCTTTCCGGCGCGCTGCTCTATCATCAATCGAAGCCCGCGTCACCCTCGACACGCAATCAGGCCCGGTATCAAGCATATAATGCCAAAAGGCCGGCGAAAAGCCGGCCTTTTGAAACTGCAACTGCTGAACGGCTTATCTGCAGTTCTGGATCTCGTTGAGCGCGGCGGTCACGCCGGAGAGCGAGAACGTATAGGTGGTGGCGGTGCCCCGGCGCGAGGTTGCCTTGACTGTCATCGACGATCCGGCACGCATGGCGCTGACAAGAGCCGGTTCCTCGGCGGCGTTTTCGACCCAGGCCGAGTCGCCCTTTGTAAACAGTACATAGTTTCTGCCATCGACCGTAACGGTGACCTTGGACTGCTCCTTCAGCGGATAACCCATCATCGCCTGCGGTTCGTAACTGACGTTTTGCCCCGGGCGCTGGGAAATCAGGAAGAATATGTCTCCGTGATCGACATTACTTGGCTCTTTGCGGGTCGGCAGGGACAGGATGTAACAGACCTTGCCGGTCGGAGCCGCATAGGAGTAGGCACCCCAGGCGTTGAACTGGCTGATGCGGGTCGGCGACTGCGCCAGGGCGGCGCCGGTCATCGCGATCGACAGTACGAGTGCGGGCACGAATTTCTTCAAAACCATAATAAACCTACCGGTTGTCTCCATTGCCTTCATGGAAGAAGGCCTTGCCTTGAACATGCTGGTTTGGCAACAATTTGTCTTAATTTGCATAATTTTCGGTTACCAAACCGTCAACACAGCACCTGAATCTTACAGAAATCCCCTTATTTCAAGGGCAAAGACTGTAATTCGGCCATGCTGTGCATACCACGCTGATATTCCTCGACTATATAGCGATTCTTCCTTTGCGGGTGGACAAACTGGATCCGGACCCGGCGTTCATGAATTGCCGCGTCCGTTCGGCTCCAGGTCCGCTTCACGCAATGCGGTTCGCGCAGCCTCGTAGTGGGCTGGCGTAATATGCGCCCGGATTGCTGCAAGGGCAGCCGCCAGAACCGCGACATCATCGGAAAAGCCGACAAAGGCCAGAAAGTCCGGAATACCGTCGATCGGAAGGACAAAATAGGCAAGTGCGGCCAGGAGAATTCCGCGAACGCGGTGCGGCGTGTTGAGATCGAAGGCGCAATAATAGGCGGCGACCAGGTCCTCCATGAAGGGAACCTGCCTTGCGGCCTTGCGGACCGTGCTCCAGAACTTGTCCTGAACCCTGCGTTCGCGGCCCTGCCGCGTATCTTCATCGCCAGGTTCCAGAATCTCACCGATTTTGACATCATCCATCGGTCGCTCCTCCGTGCGCACCCGGCCGCGCGGCGATTGGTTTGCCGTTTGAGGCACCGCGCCGGTCAAAGAACTGATATGGTCTCTTCAACGCTCCCATTCAAGATTTATGGGGTCGTTGCGGCGATTGCCGTTTGGCCGGCCTGGCAAGGGTCATGCTTGCCCCGCCGCCCTGTTCATGGCCTTTGCAAGCCTGAAATCGAGCTCTGTCAGCCCGCCCGTGTCATGGGTCGTCAGAACTACATTGACCCGGTTATAGACATTGGACCAGTCAGGGTGATGGTTCATCTTTTCCGCTGAAAGTGCGCTGCGGGTCATGAAGCCGAATGCTTCGTTGAAGGTGCGAAACTTGAACTTGCGCTCGATCGCCTTTCCATCGTCCCGCAACTGCCAGTCGCCAAGGGCTTTCAGGCGCTCCCTTGCTTCATTTTCATCAATCTCTATAGCTGTCATCTGTACATACTCCCGGAGGAAATAATGGCCGCCAATCAACCGGACAGCAAGACCAGGGCAATTCTGTTTCTTTGCCTCGGCAATATCTGCCGGTCCGCACTTGCCGAAGGCATATTGCGGGACCTGGCGGTCACCGGAGGCAAGGAGGGGCTGTTGACCATCGATTCAGCCGGTACGGGCGGCTGGCATGTGGGCGAGGCACCCGATCCAAGGGCCATTTCCAAGGCGGCCGAACACGGTGTCGATATTTCGGGTCAGCGCGGGCGGCAGGTCGGACGGGACGATTTCGACCGATTCGACCTGATTCTGGCGATGGACCGATCCAATCTGGAGACCCTCCGGGCCCGCGCACCGGGCACACACCGGGCAGAACTTCACCAGTTCATGGTCTATACGCAGGGCCGCAACGAGGATGTGCCGGATCCCTATTATGGAGGGCCGGAAGGCTTCGAGACGGTTTACCGCATGCTCAAAAAGGGATGCTTGGCGCTCCTTGACGACCTTTAAACCAGTAGCCCGACGCGCAGTCAGTCTTTCTCCGGAAGCAGCGTATTGGCCTGATCTGCAACGCCCATGAAGACGACAAGGATGCGAACCGGTTCCGAACCGGTGTTCTTGCCGTTGTGTATTGCGTTGACGGCTTCCATGACGGCCTCGCCCTTTTTGTAGACTTTCTTGATGCCGCCGGGATAGGAGACCGTGAGTTCACCCTCCAGGATGTAGCCATAGGTAGGGTAGGGGTGCGTGTGCGGACCGGTTTCCTCGCCCGGAAGCATGGTCACGATGACGGACTGGATTTTCGGGGTTCCCTTTGAGGGGTAGGCGAGCGGCTGACCGAGGATCGTTTTGGAATCATTCAGCAGCGGAACAACGCGCTGGTAATCCTTGGCGGCGGCAATGCCGGTCATCAGCGCAAAGGCGAGAACAGCCGACGGAATAACGGATGTCAGATGGCGTGCATTCATTGCCGCACTCCTAAAAAACTTTAACAATCAGATAATTATCAATATCTTCCAGACGAACTGGAAGCCGCATGGATCGCCGGTTGGGGTGGAAAACCGGCGGTCAACGGGTAAGCCTCTTCGGTTACATAGGGGCCTCCGCCGACGGACTCGCGCGATGATAAAACGACGAAACGCGAGACCGGAAACGGATCGGTGAAGAAATTGCTGCGCGCCGAAAGATAGTCGACGACATCCTCGACCCGCGCGCCGCGCAGCCGGCCGAGCGTGACATGGGGGGTGAATTTGCGCGGATCCGGCTTGAGGCGCAATCTTTGGCAAATGCGCTCGATTTCTGCCTGAAGCGCAATGAGATCCGGTGAGGCGGAAACGCCCGCCCAGATGGAATGCGGCTTTTTCGATCCGAATGAGCCCATACCGACCAGCGACAAAGTGAACTCGGGGCGGCGGACACGGTCCAGCGCATTGATGAGTTCGTCCGCCGTGGGGGCGTCGACGTCGCCAATAAACCGCAAGGTAATGTGGTAATTTTCGACATCGATCCAGCGGGCGCCGTGTAGTCCACCGCGAAGGAGCGACATGCTTAGTGCGGCTTCGCGTGGAATCTCGAGGGCAACAAACAAACGCGGCATGGCAGCCTCCCCGATTCGTATGTACAGGTCCAGCGAATCACGAGTGCCCTTCGAGGGCAAGTCCTGTTATCGCCTTATTTGCATATTCACAGCATAACCGGCGTAAGTAACTAAAAACCTTTGTGATTCGGCGGTGATAAGTTGTTCTTTATTCGTTAACCTTAACAGGAATATTACCGATCAGATCTTCCGCGAAGGGCAAAAAACGCGAAACCATGACGTTCACACCGTCCGGATTCGGGTGCATGCCGTCACCGATATCTAGGTCCGGTTGCAGCGCCACCCCGTCCAGAAAGAACGGATAGAGCGGCACGCCGTGCTGTTTCGACAGTTCCGGATAAATACGGTTGAACTTTTCCGCATAGTCGTCGCCCATATTGGGCGGCGAAACGATGCCGATCAGTAGAACAACAATGCCCCGTTCTTTCAGCCTTGTGATCATCTCGTCGATATTCTGCCTCGTCTTTTCCGGGCTGATACCGCGCAGAGCATCGTTGGCGCCAAGTTCGAGCAGAACCGCATGCGTTCCGTCGGGAATCGACCAGTCGAGCCGTGCCAGTCCGCCAGTGGACGTGTCGCCGGAAACACCGGCATTGGCGATGACGACGTCGTAGCCCTTTTCCTTCAAAGCCGCTTCGAGGCGCGAGGGAAAGGCGTCGGACGGCGCCAGTTCATAGCCGGCCATCAGACTGTCGCCAAAGCCGACAATATTGAGCGTTTCGGCCCTGGCGGCGCCTACCAAACCAAGCGCCACGCCGCAAAAAACAACGAAAATTCGATATGCGGCTTTAATTTTCATAGGATGCTTCCTAAATCCTTTTGAACCCCAGGGGAGGAGCGGCACGGTGGCTGCTGTCTCTACATATAGTGAGCGGTTGCTGTGACAAAACCCATTATCGAACTGAAAAAAGCCGATCTGACGCTGGGCGATGGCGCCTCGTCCGTGCACGTCCTCAAAGGTATGGACCTTACCGTTGCGGCAGGCGAATCCGTCGGCATCGTGGGGCCGTCCGGCTCGGGAAAATCGACATTGCTCATGGTCCTTGCCGGACTTGAGAAGATCGATTCGGGCGAAATCCATATTTCGGGCAACCCGATCCACACCATGAGCGAGGATGAGGTCGCAGATTTTCGTGGCCGCAATGTCGGCATCGTCTTTCAGTCCTTTCATCTCATTCCCAACATGACGGCGCTGGAAAATGTGGCGGTGCCGCTGGAGCTTGCCGGGCGGTCGGATGCGTTTGACGTGGCGCGCGAAGAGCTGGCGGCCGTCGGTCTTGCCGAGCGGCTGACCCATTATCCGGGCGAATTGTCGGGCGGCGAACAGCAGCGTGTCGCCATCGCAAGGGCGCTGGCGCCGCACCCGGCAATGCTGATCGCGGACGAGCCGACCGGCAATCTCGACACCGAAACCGGGCAGCAGATCGCCGATCTGTTGTTCGCGCAACGCGCCGAACGGGGCATGACGCTGCTGCTCGTCACTCATGATCACAAGCTGGCGGCCCGCTGCGAGCGCCAGGTCAAGGTGCGCTCGGGAGAAATTCTCAGTGAAGAGAGTGCGGACGACAGCGCGGCGGCAGTCGCGTGACGGAGGCCGCCCGAAAAACCCTGTCGCCCGGGGCCGAACTGAAGCTGGCGTTGCGGCTTGCCCTGCGCGAGATGCGCGGCGGCCTTTCCGGGTTTTACATCTTTCTTGCCTGTATCGCGCTCGGCACGGCGGCGATCGCCGGCGTCAACTCGGTGTCGCGCTCGATAACGTCGGCCATCACCGAAGAGGGTCAGGCGATCCTCGGTGCCGATATCCGTTTTGAGCTGCAGAACCGGGCGGCGAACGAAGAGGAACTGGCATTTCTCAGCAGCAAGGGCGACATGACGACAACGGTCGGCCTGCGCTCCATGACCCGACTGCCTGACGGCTCGGACCAGACGCTGGTCGAAGCAAAGGCGGTCGATTCCCTGTATCCGCTCTACGGTTCCTTCGAGACGTCCCCGAGGCTCGGCTTTGATGCGATGTTCAGCAGCAGAGGCGGCGAATTCGGGGTGGCCGTGGCGCCGCTGCTGCTCGACCGGCTGGGCGTGTCGATCGGCGACAGCGTGCTCCTCGGCAATGCGCAGTTCGAGATCCGGGCGCTGATCGACAGTGAACCGGATGCGCTTTCGGATGGCTTCGGCTTTGCACCGCGGCTGATCCTTTCGCAGGACGGGCTGGCGGCCGCCGGGCTGATCAAGGTCGGCAGCCTGGTGGAATATGCCTATAAAATCAGGATGGCGCCCGGAACGAGCGACGCGAATATCGTGCAATTGCGCAAAGCCGCCGAAGCCGAGTTCCCCTCGGCCGGCTGGTCGGTGCGCAGCCGCAGCAACGCCGCGCCGGCGCTGAGCGCCAATATCGTTCGGTTCTCGCAGTTCCTGACCCTTGTGGGGCTCACGGCACTGATTGTCGGCGGGGTCGGCGTTGCCAATGCGGTGCGCGCCTATCTCGATTCCAAGCGCAGCGTGATTGCGACCTTCAAATGCCTCGGCGCTTCGGGCGAATTCGTCTTTTCCGTCTATCTGATCCAGATCCTGATCATAACGACCATCGGCATCGCTTTCGGCCTGGTGCTCGGCGCGCTGATGCCGATCGTGGCATCGGTTGCGCTTGCGGAAGTCCTGCCGGTCTCATCAGAAGCCACGCTTTATCCAGGGGCGTTGGTTTTCGCCGCCGTGTTCGGTTATCTGACGGCGCTTGCCTTCGCAATCCTGCCGCTTGGGCGGTCCCGCGAGGTGCCGGCAACCGCGCTGTTCCGCGAGCAGGGTTTCGATGCGATGGGCCTGCCGCGCAAGCGCTATCTGTTCGCAGCGGCACTGATGGTCGCGGTGCTGGCGGCCCTGGCGATCTTCACGTCCTATGATCGCTTCATCGCCAGCATCTTCATCGGATCGATCGCCTTCGCCTTCATCATCCTGCGGTTTGTATCCGCCCTTATCGAATATTTCGCGCGGCGTGCGCCAGCTGTTAATTCGACACCGCTCAGGCTGGCGATCGGCAATATCCACCGGCCCGGATCGCTCACGCCATCGGTGGTGCTTTCACTGGGGCTCGGCCTTGCGCTGCTGGTGACCATTGCGCTGATCGACGGCAATCTGCGGCGCGAAATCAGTGGCAGCCTGCCGGAACGGGCGCCGAACTTCTTCTTCGTCGACGTGCAAAGCAGCGAAATCGACGCGTTCACGGACCTGGTCCGGGACATTTCACCGGACGGAAAGATCGTCAGCGTGCCGATGCTGCGGGGCCGGATCACCGAATTCAACGGGGTCGACGTGCGCGAGATCGACGTGCCGCCCGAAGGTCAATGGGTGCTGCGCGGCGACCGGGGCGTTACCTATGCGAAAAACGTGCCGGAAAGTTCGAAACTGACGGAGGGCGAATGGTGGGCAGCCGACTACACGGGTGAACCGCTGGTGTCGTTCTCTGCGGAGGAAGGCGGTGAACTGGGCCTCAAGCTCGGCGATCTGCTGACCGTCAACGTTCTCGGACGCAACGTGACCGCACGTATCGCCAATTTCCGCGATGTCGAGTGGGAATCTCTGTCGATCAATTTCGTCATGGTGTTTTCGCCAAACACCTTCGCAGGTGCTCCGCATGCGTGGCTTTCGACGCTGAGCGATCCGGACGCAGGTCCGGGCGAGGAGGGCGAGGTGCTGCGGGCGGTGACCAACGAGTTTCCGACGGTGACGAGCGTGCGGGTCAAGGATGCCATTGAATTGGTCAACCGCATCGTCGGTCAGCTGGCGACGGCCATCCGCGCCGCGGCCGCTGTTGCGCTGATCGCGTCGGTTCTGGTGCTCGCCGGAGCGCTTGCCGCAGGCAACCGCGCACGGGCGCATGACGCCGTGGTGCTCAAAACGCTCGGCGCGACACGCCGCACGCTGATCAGGGCGTTTTCCTATGAATATCTGATCCTCGGGCTGGCAACAGCCGTGTTTGCGCTGTTTGCGGGCGGCGTTGCCGCATGGTTCGTCGTTGCGCGGATCATGACGCTGCCGTCACAGTTCCTGCCGGATGTCGCCGTTTTGACGGTTATTGCGGCACTGATACTGACGGTCGGGATCGGACTTGCGGGAACTTGGCGGGTTCTTGGCCAGAAAGCCGCTCCAATATTGCGAAACCTGTAGCATTTTTGGGGGCTTGTACCGTTAACGAACCGTTCGCTTTGCGACGAAAGACTCATAAAATCGGCGTGACGGGTCTTGTCGTTGCCGTTTTGATTCATCATATTCAGTGCAACCGTGCCCTTTTCGTCCAGAATCGGGTACGTTGTCGCACGTAACGAGGCTATTTGAGAGGTAAATATGGCAGATCTTCGTGATTACCAGGCGCGCAACCAGCAGGTTGGTACGCATGCCGGTGCTGCGATTGATGAGGGCCTGCGGTCCTACATGCTGCGGGTCTACAACCTAATGGCAATGGGCCTGGCAATTACCGGTGTGGCTGCCTACGGAACGTCGATCATGGCGGTTTCCAATGGTCAGCTGACCCAGTTTGGTTCAATGCTGTATGCGAGCCCGCTGAAATGGGTTGTCATGCTGGCGCCGCTCGCGCTGGTGTTTTTCCTCAGTTTTCGCATCGAAAAAATGAGCGTAAGCGCCGCTCAAACGACCTTCTGGGTCTTCTCGGCACTTATGGGACTGTCGCTGTCATCGATCTTTCTGGTGTTTACCGGTCAAAGCATCGTGCAGACGTTCTTTATTACTGCCGCATCCTTCGGCGCACTTTCGCTCTGGGGATATACGACCAAACGTGACCTGACGGGCATGGGTTCCTTCCTGTTCATGGGTCTGATCGGCATCATCATTGCCATGGTGGTCAATCTCTTCCTGCAGTCGAGCGCTTTGCAGTTCGCCATTTCCGCGATCGGCGTTCTGGTGTTTGCGGGTCTTACCGCCTACGACACCCAGAAGATCAAGGAAATGTATCTGGAAGCCGATGGCGCAGCCGTCGCCGGCCGCAAGGCCATCATGGGTGCGTTGCGCCTGTATCTCGACTTCATCAACCTGTTCCTGTTCCTCCTGCAGTTCCTCGGGAACCGCGAATAGGACACGGATTGAACGATTATGAAAAGGCGGTCTTCGGGCCGCCTTTTTTATTGAAATCCGTTGGCGTCTCATTCAAACAAAACACATGACCTATGTGATGCGTGACGCCAATCCATCCGATCTTGAAGCCATCACCGGCATTTACCGCGAGTCGGTGGAAAACGGCATTTCGTCCTATGAACTGACGCCGCCGGATCTAGTCGAAATGAAGCGGCGCTTCGCGTCGCTCACAAGCAGGAACTATCCCTATATCGTTGCCGAGGATGAAAACGGCCAATTGCTAGGCTATGCCTATGCGGGCCCCTATCGCGAACGGCCGGCTTATCGCTGGACAGTCGAGGATTCGATTTACATCGACAAGGATGCCCGTGGGCGCGGTATCGGCAAGGCGCTGCTGATACGGCTGATAGAGCGATGCGAAGCGCTCGGCTTCCGGCAGATGATCGCCATTATCGGCGGCCCGGAGGAAGGCTCCGTCGCGCTCCATCGCGCGCTCGGTTTTGATGAGATCGGTACAATGCATGCAACAGGCTACAAGTTCGGCCGCTGGCTCGACACCGTTGTCATGCAGCTTTCGCTTGGCGAGGGCAGTCAAACGGATCCCGATCCGGAGACCTATCCGGGGACGTTATTTGAGGGTTAGATCGGCATACGCCGTTCTATTGGGCCATCGGAGGGCACATACAAATCGATCTCGCAATTAGAACCGCCGGTAAGGCGGACCTTCCATCCCTGCTGGAGCTGTACCGCCAATTAAATCCAGGCGATCGGATACTTTCCGTGAAAGAAGCGGAACGAAGCCTTAGACAATTGGTGCTCTATCCAGGGAGCGCAATCATCATTGGCGTTAGAGACGATGTGATCGTAACAACCTGCACGCTCGTTGTGGTTCCGAATCTCACACGGGCAGGTTTACCCTATGCCCTTATTGAAAACGTGGTGACAGACAACGCACATCGAAAGCGTGGTTATGGCCGATTGCTTCTGAATCATGCCCTCTCGGCGGCTTGGAGCCATGATTGCTACAAAGTGATGCTTTTGACGGGTTCGAAGGATCCAGCCACGTTAAGGTTTTATGCCACCACCGGTTTTGAGCAGACCAAGACGGGTTTTCAAATACGGCGCATTGAGCCCCGACAATCGTGAGTTGGTCCTCCTTTGGAAACTGCCGTGTCTTTCCCGCCTGCTCACTGGTATCTTCCGAATGCATACGCAATCGAACGCTGAGGAGCTAGGTCGTGACGAACCAATCCGACACAAACGGATCGCAGACGAATTCCGAACTGTCCGATACTCCGTCAGATGCCGACATATCCAACAAGTTTGCCGAGGCGGCGCTTGAGCGTCACAAACGGGAAGGCATGGTGCTTGCCGTAAAGGCGCGCTGGGTGGCCATGGCCTTGATCGCGATCATGCTGCCGATCATCAATTTTGACCGCGAGATCATCTATTACGAAGCTGTACTGCTGGTTTTTGTTCTGATCGGCTGGGCGCAAATGCGCGTTGCCCGGGTCGGGCGATCCCAGGCAGAGGTCGCGCTACTGCTGTGCGATATCGTGTTGATGACAACAGTTATTGTCGTACCAAATCCGCTGTCGGACAATGAGTGGCCGCTCGGGATGCAATTCCGTTTCGAAGGCTTCATGTATTTCTACGTCTTCCTGGGAGTTGCGACGCTTGCCTATTCATGGCGGACGGTGCGTGGTTTTGCATCCATAGTGGCCATATCTTGGTTTGGCGCAATCGGTATTGCATGGTTGTTTTCGCAGGAAAACATTGCAATGACCGATGCGGTGAATGCCGCCTTCGGAACAGACCTGGACCTGGCGGAAATTCTCAACCCCAATGATTTTCTATTCTATATCCGCTTTCAGGAAGTCGTCGTTTTTGCAATTGTCGCGGTGATATTGTCGGTTTCCGTGCGGCGCTACGGCGACCTGCTGATGGGCCACGCGGCACTTGAGCGTGAGCGCGAGAATCTCTCGCGCTATTTCTCGCCGAATGTTGTCGAGGAGCTGTCTCAGAACGACGAACCGCTCAAACAGATCCGCACCCAGGACATTGCCGTGCTCTTTGTCGATATCGTCGGCTTTACCCAATATTCAGCCGACCGAAGCTCGGAAGAGGTGATTGTCACATTGCGGCAGTTTCACCAGCGCATGGAGCGGGAGGTGTTTCAGCACAACGGAACGCTCGACAAATATCTTGGCGACGGGCTGATGGCGACGTTCGGCACGCCGCTTGCAAGCGACGCCGATGCGATAAACGCGCTCCGTTGCGCCCGCGCCATGATGCGGTCGATGGCGCAATGGAATGAAGAGCGGGCCCTTACCGGTGAGAAACCGATCAAAGCCAGCTTCGGGCTTCACTACGGACCGGCCGTGCTGGGTGACATCGGCTCGAACCGGCTGGAGTTTGCGGTGATCGGAAATACGGTGAATGTCGCAAGCCGGATTGAAGCCCTCACGCGCGGACTGACGGCGGAACTGGCGGCGACAGACGACCTTCTGGAGCGTGCGCGCAGTGAATCCGGAGCGGATGACGGCCTCACATCCGATCTCGTTCGTCATGACGGCGTTGCAATCAGGGGCCTCGACAAAAAGATGACCGTCTGGACGCTGCCCCAGCAGTCGTTTCGATCCGGCGGTCCCGAAAAGGATGCCGTCGTTTGATCATAGTGAAGGGTTCTAGCCGCGCACCAGCTTGGGCGATTTGTCGAAGACGCGCAGCACGTGTGTCAGATCGTGGCCGCGCTTGAGAATGAGGCCGCTTGTGGCAACAACTGAAAATGCGCCCTGCTTGCGGGCGAGCTTCGGGTCTTTTTCTATGCGGAACATCGGCACCTCGCTGGCGCGCCGGAAAACGGAGAATACAGCCTTGTCCTTGAGATGATCGATGGCATAGTCGCGCCATTCGCCTTCGGCGACCATGCGCGAGTAGATGCGCAATATCGCATCGAGTTCACGGCGGTGGAACGTCACGGGCAGCTGTTCCCGCTTCTTTCGGAACTCCTTCAGATCGACCAGAACTGACGCTGGTTCGCTATCTGGCTGTTCCGCCTTACCTCCCATGCCTTGTCCTTTGTATCCGTGCAAATCACCCTGCGTTCCGTGACGGAACGGTGTCAGTTTGCCAAATGTGTCCGGAAATGCAAGTCGGGCGGGCCGCGGCGGTGGATTTGCCGCTCAGGAGGGGTTGGCGTCCATGACAACGCCGGCGCCGATGATTGCGCCCGGCACGCCGTCTGTCTTCATGGTCTGGAGCAATACGGCGCATCCGTCATAGCCGTCTCCCGACATGACGGACACCGGCAGGTCAAGCTCGACAGCCTTGCCTTCCCACATCGCAACGGTCTGGATGTCGCGCACGGAATTCCAGTAGGTCAGTTTCCTGCCGCTATTTTCGCCGCGCTTTACGTCAACGGTGTTCTGGCGGTCGAAATAGACCAGAATCACATTGGCCTTGCCCTGACCGTCGCCAATATTGATCTTGATCTTCTCGCCGTCCAGCTTTGCGGCAACAGGAACATTCAAGCCCCTTCCGCTCTTGTCAAAAGCATCGAGCTTTTTATTGATGCCGCCTTTGTCCGCACCGTTGATATGGTCGCGGCCATTGATGACAACCTGAGGCGTATAGACGCTTTTCCTGCCCAGGGTGCGGGCATAGGCATATTGGCGGTCGGTGCTCTGCTTCGAGCTGAAAGTGTCTTCCCACCCCAGATAGTTCCAGTAATCGACATGATAAGCCAGCGCGACGACATTGCCCTGCTTGACCAGTTCACCAAGAACGGCATCGGCGGGAGGGCAGGATGAGCATCCTTGGCTGGTGAACAGTTCAACGACGCCCACAGGCGCATCGTCCACGGCGTCGGCACTGGAAATGGAAAACGCTGTCAGGGCGCTGACAGCGAACACAATGCCTAACAGTCTACTAAGGGTTCTTGCCATGTCGTCGCCTGCTCGCCAAAAGGAGTGCATACCTCTCCAAAGGCGCACCGTGTCTTTTCAAATTGATCGAACCCAATGCGTCCCAAGCCCCGCAATGTTGTACCTGCGGCGGTGTTCAAGATAAAGTCACGTTCCGGTGAAAGTTATCTGATGGATAACCGGGAATTGACCACAGAAGTGCAATCGGTTACCAGTCCCAAATGGCGTGTCCGGCGATGGCGTCGACGGACCATGAACGCCTAAACAGCAAACGGTACAGCATCCTGCACGCCCGGATCACCTGCCGGGCTGTTCGCATCTGTCAGCCCAGCAGGCAGATGGAGACGACGACCATGACAGGCAAGCAAATCGACAGGCCGGAATTTTTCAGCCGCCACGATGGCGGCAAGGCGCCCCTGCCCTTTTCCAATGACGAATATGACCGCAGGCTGACAGCGCTGCGCGGCGAGATGGAGCGGCGCGAAATCCCGGCGGTCCTGTTCACCTCGATGCACAATATCGCCTACTATTCGGGCTTCCTATATTGCAGTTTCGGCAGGCCCTATGGCTGCGTTGTCACCGCCGACAGCTGCCTGACCATTTCGGCCAATATCGACGGCAGCCAGCCCTGGCGGCGCTCGGTCGGCGAAAACATCATCTACACGGACTGGCAGCGCAACAATTACTGGCGTGCGGTCAAATCGGCGCTGCCCGCCGTCCGCCGGCTGGGTATTGAAGGCGATCACCTGACCCTTGCCGCCCGCGATACGCTGGCCGAGTTTCTCGGCGGTATCGAGCTGGTCGATGTGGCGCCGGCAGCCATGCAGCAGCGCATGGTCAAATCGGCGGAGGAAATCGTCCTTATCCGCGAGGGCGCACGCATTGCTGACGTCGGCGGCGAAGCGATCCGCGATGCCATTGCCGTTGGCGTGCGGGAAATTGATGTCGCGATGGCCGGCAGGGATGCCATGGAAGCCGAAATTGCCCGGGCCCATCCCGACAGCGAATTGCGCGACAGCTGGGTGTGGTTCCAATCCGGAATCAACACCGACGGAGCGCACAATCCGGTAACGACGCGCAAACTCCAGGCCGGCGATATTCTGAGCCTCAACAGCTTTCCGATGATTTCAGGTTATTACACGGCGCTTGAACGCACCCTGTTCCTCGGAGAGCCGGACGAGGCATCACGGCGGCTTTGGGAAATCAATGTTGGCGCACATGAGCTTGGGCTTTCCCTCATCAAACCGGGCGCCACCTGTTCAGGTATCTGCGAGGAGATCAACCGATTCTTCGCCGAACACAACGCGCTCGACTACCGGTCCTTCGGATACGGCCACTCCTTCGGTATCCTGTCGCATTATTACGGACGGGAAGCGGGGCTGGAGCTGCGCGAGGACATCGATACCGAACTGGTTGACGGCATGGTCGTTTCCATGGAGCCGATGCTATGGGTGCCTGAGGGTACGCCCGGAGCGGGTGGCTACCGCGAACACGATATCCTGGTCGTCGGCAACACCGATGCGGAGAACATCACCGGCTTTCCCTACGGTCCGCAAAGCAACATCATAGCCGTCTAAGAGCAAGGCGTCGCATGTCTGCTCCGGCCGGCGTGTGGCGCCTTATTTTGTTCCCGCCATTGACCTTAGTTATCAATGTGGTCAAATGCCCGGCAAAACCGGCGGATGTGTTGAGGGGACTGATGTATGCGTAAACTGGTGGTGCTGGGGCTGACCTTGATCGCGGTGTCGGGCTGCGGCGAGGACGACAACAGAACCGGTGAGATCGAGCCAGTCGTCAGAGGCGTGAAAACCTGTCTCGTCGAGGATGTCGAGGAATCGGTTGTCAGGCACTATCCGAGCGTTTTGCAGCCGTCCTCGACAACGACGCTTTCCTTTGAGGTCACCGGCCGCCTCGAACAGATGAATCTGGCTGTCGGGCAGAGTGTCAGCGCGGGCGACGTTATCGCGACGATTGATCCAAAATCCCTTCAGATTCAAGTCGATAACGCTAACGCCGCCTTGCAGCAGGCACAGTCGACCGCGCGCAATGCGGAAGACGATTTCAAGCGCAAGTCGCAGCTCGTCGACCAGGGCGTCATCACCAAGGCGGAAGCCGACCAGGCGCAGACGAATATGGAAACCAGCCAGGCGCAGGTGGTGCAGGCGCGCAAGCAGCTTGAAACCGCACAGGAAAATCTTGGCAAGGCAGTTCTGACGGCACCCTTTGACGGCATCGTCAGCGCGGTAGATGTCGATTCCTTTGCCAATGTCACGGCCGGCTCGCCGGTCGCAACGATCTATGCCGACGACAAATTCGAAACCTCCTTCACCGTCAATTTCGACGTTGTCAACCGCATAGCGGTCGGCAAGGGCGCGACGGTGCGCCTTGCTGATGATCCGACGATCGTGCTGCCGGGTCATGTCAGTGAGCTTGGCTCGCGCGCCGACAGCGTCTCGGCGTTCCCGGTGGTTGTGGTCCTTGATGAGAGCAATGATCTGCTAAAGGCGGGAATGGCCGTCGAAATTACCCTGGAATTCGCTGTACCGGGTGGCACCGGGTATCTGCTACCGCTGACGGTGATGCCGATGGAAGGCAACTTCAACGTTCCGAAAGATCCGAACCAGCCCGGCAGCCTGGAACTCTACGTCTATGATGAGCCGAGCGGAACGGTGAAACTGCGCAAGGTCATGGTTGGCGGGCTTCGCGACAATCAGCTGATTGTGGTCGACGGACTGTCTCCGGGAGAGCACGTCGCCTGTGCAGGTGTGTCCTTCCTGCGCGACGGCATGAAGGCCAAACTGCTGGCAGAAGCCGAATAGGGGGCGACGATGGATTTCCTGACCCGCTTCGGCCTTTCAAAATCCCGCCTCACCATTCTGGTCATGATGGTCCTGATCCTCCAGGGTCTTTTGGCTTATTCCACCATGCCGAAGCGTGAAAACCCCGCAATCACCATACGCACTGCGCAAATCAGCGCCCAGTTTCCGGGCATGTCGCCGGACCGGCTGGAAAATCTCATCGTCAAACCGATCGAGCGCAAGGCGCGGGAAATTGCGGAAGTCGAGGATATAAACACGCTGATTTCAACCGGCAGCACGCTGGTGACAGTGTCGATCTACGATTATGTAACGCCGACGGAACTCAATTCCGTCTTCGAGGATATCCGCAACAAGATGGATGATCTCAAACCCTCCCTGCCGGAAGGTACGGAGGGACCGTTCGTCAACACCGACTATGGCGATGTGGCAATCGCCACTGTTGCCGTGACGGGTGAAGGATTTTCCAACGCGGATCTGCGCGATTCGGCCGATGACCTGCGGGAATACCTTTATGAAATCGACGGCATATCCAAGGTCACGCTCTACGGTGTTCAGGAAGAGCGCATATGGCTGGAGCTCGACACCAGGAAGCTGGCGGCCGTCGGTATCCAGCTCAACCAGGTTCTGAGCGATCTGCAGGCACAGAACGTGATCCTGCCCGCCGGCGAGATCGATGCGAATGGGGTCAATCTTATCCTGGAAGCCAATGGTGACCTGCGCTCGGTCGAGGAAATCGGCAACGTGCTGACAAAAGTTCAGGGCCTTTCCGGCTTCGTGCGACTGAAGGACCTGATGACCGTTCGGCGCGGCTATCAGGACCCGGTCAACAAACCGGTCTATTTCAACGGGCAGCAGGCCGTTATCGTCAGTGTTGAGATGACCGACAAAGAGGATATCCAGAAGATAGGTCTTTCTCTGGAGAATGCCGTTGCCGCATACGAACTGACGCAGCCGATCGGTATCACCTACAATTTCTCCACCTTCCAGGAAACCAATGTCACGACCTCCATCAACGGCGCGCTGATGAACGTCCTGCAGACATTTGTGGTCGTGCTTATCGTGATGCTGATTTTCCTCGGATTCCGCGGCGCACTGATCATTGCCTGCATCGTGCCGTTCACCGTCACATTCGCCTTGATCGGCATGAATATCATGGAAATCGACCTGCAGCAGATTTCGATCGCGGCGGTGATCATCTCGCTTGGGCTGCTGGTCGATAACGGACTGGTGGTGGTCGAGGATATCGAGGGCCGCATCAAACGGGGCCTGTCACCGGAAGATTCGGCACTTGCGGCCGGGCGGCAATTCTTCATCCCGCTGGCCGTTGCCTCCATTACCACCGTATCGGCTTTCATTCCGATGCTGATCCTGGAAGGCACAGAAGGCGAATTCGCGTTCTCGCTCGGTGCCGTCGTCGGCATCATGCTTGCCGGTTCCTGGTTCACAGCACTTTATATCCTGCCCTCCTTATGCGTGTGGTTCGCACAGCGAAAGGTTTCCGGTGACGCCGACCGGCAGCCGAATATTGTTGTTCGCAGCTACGGCGCGGTCATAGGCAGGACACTTGCCTTCGGTCCTTTTATCATTATCGGATGCTACATTCTGGTTGCGGCTTCCATTGCCGAATTCGGCAGTGTCAAAAAGGAAATGTTCCCGCTGTCGGAGCGGGCCGAATACATGATCTATCTGAATATGCCGAAGGGCACGGCTATTTCAGCAACGCGGGCCGAAGCGCTGGAAATCGAAAAATGGCTGCGGGACAAGGAGCAGAATCCGGAAGTGGTCAACACAACCGTCTTTGTCGGTGATGGCGGTCCGCGTTTTTATCTGGCGCTGAACCCTGCCGACACTGATCCGTCGAGCGCTTTCATCCTGATCAATACCGAAAGCTTTGAGGGTGCCGTTGTCGCCGCCCAACGGGCGCAGCGCCATCTTGTCGCCAACCATCCGGCAGCACGGTTCAAGGTCAAGCGTCTGTCCATGGGTGGCGGTGAATCCGGCATTGTCGAGATCAAGATCGCCGGACCGGATGCGGAAAAGCTGCTCATGCTCGCCGATGAGGTTGAGGTTGCGTTTGACGCGGTTCCGGGAATTTCCCAGAACGAGAACGACTGGGGAAACAAGACACTCAAGATCGTCATCGACGTCGACCAGAGCAAGGCGCGTGAGCTTGGCGTGTCATCCAAGGAAATATCGGACCTGATGGATACGTTCTATTCAGGAACGTCCTATTCCACCTATCGTGAGGGCGATCAGTCCATTCCAATCGTGGTGCGGGCGGAAGAGAGTTTCCGGCAGAGCCTGGAGGATCTTGCAGGTCTGGCGATACCTGCGGAAGGCCGGCTCACCTCACTTGACCAGGTCGCCACTTTCGATCCGCAGCTGGAATATTCGCAGCTTCGCCGGGAAAACCAGGTGCGCCTCATCAAGATATCAGGCAAGAGCGATACGATCGCCGCCGACCAGGTGCTGGCGCTGATACGTCCGACGCTCAACCAGCTCAACCTCGATGGCGGCTACAAACTTGAGATTGCCGGTGAGACGGAAAACAGTGCCGAAGTGAACGAGAAACTGGCGGCCGGCATGCCGCTTGCGCTGATGGTCATGCTTGGAGCCCTGATGTTCCAGTTCAATTCGATACGCCGGGTGCTTTTGACCTTCATGACGGTGCCGCTGATCATCATCGGCGCGCCATTGGCGCTGCTGATCACCAGCCAGCCCCTGTCCTTCTTCGCAATTCTCGGGATGATCTCGCTTGCCGGCATCATCATCAACAACGCCATCGTGCTGATCGACCAGGTCGATATCGAGCGCAAGTCGCTGGAGCTGAAGGACGCCGTTGTCGAGGCAGCGAAGAAACGTGTCACACCGATTCTGCTGACATCGCTGACGACCATATTCGGATTGATGCCCATGGCGATCAATGGCGGCGCGCTGTTTGAGCCGATGGCAACGCTGATGATCGGCGGGCTGGCAATTGCCTCCGTGCTGAGCCTGTTTTTCGTGCCGGGCGGATATTATCTGCTGTTTGGCGGGCTGTGGCGTTGGAACCGCAATGCGCCTGAAGCCAAGCCGGCTGCCGGTGCCGCCTGAAGCCTATCGCACAATGGACAATTCGCGGCTTTCTTTCCTCACGGCGACCGGGCTGCGGCCGTAATGTTTGTTAAACGCGCGGCTTAACGCCTCGGAGCTGGAATAGCCGAGTTTCCTCGCCACCGACTGAATGCGCCGGCCGGAAGCGATCTCCTGGCGGGCAAGGATCATGCGCCAACGGCGCAGATAGGATTGCGGCGTTTCACCGACGCGGCTCACGAACTGCTCCGAGAAACGGCTGAGCGACATTCCGGCGACATCGGCAAGCTCGGTATTGCGCCAGCTTTTGCCTGGATTTTCGTGCATGGCGACCAGGGCGCGGCTCAACCGGTCGTCGGAAAGGCCGGCGAGAAGCCCGGGCGTCGTTGCGCCAAGTTCGAGCTGTCTGCGCAACAGCCGGATGATAAGGACTTCGCAAAGGCGATTGAGCGCCGAGGCCGATCCGCAACGATTGCCGATGGCCTCGGCCATGACCATTTGCAAAAGCATGGCCGTGTTGTCGTTGCCGTCCGTTTCCATCACCAGCCGTTCGGATAGCGCCGAAACCAGAGGATTGCTGTGACCGCCCCAGCCGGCCCGGGCTTCAAGCAGCCGCTCCATTGATGGGATTGAACTTTGCGCTGTCTGATGCCGCGGCCAGAACTCGACCCCGCAGGGGCTGCCGGCTGCCGGATTTCCGAAAACGATCAGGTTGCCTTCGCCGGGGGCGACCATTTTCACAGACATATGAAAATACCGCATCAATGCTGAAAGACGGTCAAATTTGCTCATCGGAACACTTTGGGTGTTTTGATCATATTATTCGGATTTTATGGATCATAACTTCTGATACTACAAGATCAAATGAAATTTGAGCAAGAGTTTTTCATGTTGATGCCACGTCAAAAAACCCCGGATTTGCTGGTTCCGACTCTTTCCGGAAGCGATTTCAACCTGTCTGAGGAACGATCGGAGCGCGGAGTCGTTATCTGCTTTTACCGCGGCCTGCATTGCCCGATTTGTGCGAATTATCTGAAAGAACTCGAAAAGCAGACGCCGGTCTTTGCCGAGCGCGGCGTGACGACAATTGCGATCAGTTCCGACGGCCGCGACCGCACTGAGGCCATGGCCGAAAAGGTCGATGCCGGGGCCTTGCGGTTCGGATATGATCTTTCGCTTGCGAAAGCGCGGGAATGGGGCCTTTACATTTCCACATCGCGCGGCAAGACCTCCATCGGTATCGAAGAACCCGCGCTGTTTTCGGAGCCGGGGCTGTTCATGGTGACACCCGAACAGACACTCTATTACGGATCGGTTCAGACCATGCCGTTCGTGCGCCCGCATTTTACCGAGCTTGTCGGTGCGCTTGATTTTGCCATCGAGAAAAACTATCCGGCCCGCGGCGAATATGCCGGTGAGGTGTGATCACCTCTGTCAACTTTCATGACCTCAGAGGCGCGAGACTCATGACTGTTGGCCGGGCCACCCGTTTCCTGAACAGGGAAATGAAAAGGGCCGCCGGATAACTCCGGCGGCCCTTGCTGTATTTCGGAATTCCGTTGTCAATCAGGCGGCGAGATCGCGCAGAACCGTCTGCAGAATGCCGCCATTATTGACGTAGTCGACCTCATCGAGCGTATCGATGCGGCAGATGATCGGCACGTCCTTGACGGTGCCGTCACCATAGGTGACCTTGGCGATCTTCTTCTCGCGCGGCTGGATGGAGCCGAGACCCTCGATGGTGACGACCTCATCACCCTTCAGATCGAGGCTTTCCCAGCTTGTGCCGTCTTCCAGCACAAACGGGATGACCCCCATTCCAACAAGGTTTGAGCGGTGGATGCGCTCGAAGGACTGGGCGATGACGGCGCGCACGCCGAGCAGGTTGGTGCCCTTGGCGGCCCAGTCGCGGGACGAACCGTTGCCGTATTCGACGCCGGCGAAAATGACCAGCGGCACACCTTCCTGCTTGTAGAGCATGGCGGCGTCGTAGATCGACATTTCCTCTTTCGAAGGATAGTGGATCGTGTAGCCGCCCTCCTTGCCGTTCGGCCCGAGCATGTGGTTGCGGATGCGGATATTGGCAAATGTACCGCGCATCATCACCTCATGATTGCCGCGCCGTGTGCCGTACTGGTTGAAGTCGGCGACGGCGACATGGTGGTCCATAAGATACTCGCCTGCGGGTGACTGCGCCTTGATGGTGCCGGCCGGCGAGATGTGGTCGGTGGTGATCTTGTCGCCGAAGAGGCCGAGCACGCGGGCGCCGACAATGTCGGAAATACCGCCGGGCTGCTTGCCCATGCCGACGAAGTAGGGCGGGTTCTGCACATAGGTCGACCCGTCGTCCCAGGCATAGGTCTGGCCTTCCGGCGCCTGCACGTTCTGCCAGTTCTCATCGCCCTTGAAGACATCCGCATATTTCGATTCGAACAGTTCGCGGGTGACGTTTGCGGCGATGAATTCCTGGATTTCCTGCGAGGTCGGCCAGATGTCCTTGAGGTAAACCGGATTGCCGTCGGAATCGTCGCCGATCGGCTCGCTGGTCAGGTCTTTGGTCACGGAGCCTGCAAGCGCATAGGCGACCACCAGCGGCGGCGAGGCAAGGTAGTTTGCCTGCACGTCCGGCGATACGCGGCCTTCGAAGTTGCGGTTACCGGAAAGAACGCCGGCGGCGATCAGGCCCTTGTCGTTAATGGTCTTGGAGACCGGGCCCGGTAGCGGGCCGGAATTGCCGATGCAGGTGGTGCAGCCGAAGCCGACCAGGTTGAAGCCGAGCTTGTCGAGCTCCGTCTGCAAGCCGGACTTGTCCAGATATTCGGCGACGACCTGCGAGCCGGGTGCCAGCGACGTCTTGACCCAGGGCTTGGTCTTCAGGCCCTTGGCGGCGGCGTTGCGGGCAAGAAGGCCCGCACCGATCAGCACCGACGGGTTGGAGGTGTTGGTACAGGAGGTGATGGCAGCGATGGCAACATCGCCATGGCCAAGATCGTAATCCTCGCCCTCGACCACATAACGGGCGTCGGCGCCCGCGGTCTTGCCGTATTCCTCGGCAAGCGATTTGGCGAAGCCCGGTGCAATGCCTTCCAGCGGAATGCGGCCTTCCGGGCGCTTGGGACCGGCCATGGACGGAACGACATCGCCGAGGTCGAGTTCGAGCGTATCGGTGAAGACCGGATCGGCGGAACCTTCGTCACGCCACATGCCTTGCGCCTTGGAGTAGGCTTCAACGAGAGCAATCCTGTCTTCTTCGCGTCCGGAAACCGTGAGGTAATGAACGGTTTCATCGTCGACCGGGAAGAAGCCGCAGGTGGCGCCGTATTCGGGGCCCATATTGGCAATGGTCGCGCGATCGGCGAGGGTCATGTTGTTGAGGCCGGGACCGAAGAACTCGACAAACTTGCTGACAACACCTTTCTTGCGCAGCATCTGCACGACGGTGAGCACGATATCTGTGGCAGTGATGCCTTCCTTCGGCTTGCCGGTCAGGCGAAAGCCGATGACTTCCGGCAGAAGCATGGAAATCGGCTGGCCGAGCATGGCGGCTTCCGCCTCAATGCCGCCGACACCCCAGCCAAGCACGCCAAGGCCGTTGATCATGGTGGTGTGGGAATCGGTGCCGACGCAGGTGTCCGGATAGGCGACCGTTGCGCCGTCTTCGTTCTTGGTCCAGACCGTCTGACCGAGATATTCAAGGTTCACCTGGTGGCAGATACCGGTGCCGGGCGGCACGACGCGGAAGTTTTCAAATGCCTGCTGGCCCCATTTGAGGAACCGGTAACGCTCGCCGTTTCGCTGATATTCGAGTTCGACATTGCGGGCAAAGGCGCTGGGCGTGCCGAATTCGTCGACGATGACCGAGTGGTCGATCACAAGGTCGACCGGCACCAGCGGGTTGATCTTTTCCGGATCGCCGCCGAGGCTCTTCATGGCATCGCGCATGGCGGCAAGGTCGACAACGGCCGGAACGCCGGTGAAGTCCTGCATAAGCACGCGGGCCGGACGATAGGCGATTTCCTTGCCGGCGGTGCCCTTGTCGGAAAGCCAGCCCGCAACATTCTGGATGTCGTCCCTGGTGACCGTGCGGCCATCTTCGTTGCGCAGCAGGTTTTCCAGAAGCACCTTCATGGAAAACGGCAGGGCCGAGATGCCTTCAAGGCCGTTCTTCTCGGCCTCGGTGAGGCTGAAATAAGTGTATTCCGCATCGCCCACTTTCAGGGTGCTGCGGCAGTTGAAGCTGTCGAGTGATTTCGTCACAGGCGGCTCTCATTCTACGTTGGTTCACCGAAAACTACGAACGAACGCCTTGTGACGCGCTTGAGTGCGCGTTGAAGCCTGCGGGTGCGGCCATTTCCGCTGTCCGTCCGTGGATGGTCATTCTGTCCGATTGACCGCTAACCAGGTTCGGCGCAAATATGGTGTTCACGCCGACCGCTGGCGTGGTTGCAGGCCTTATAGATAATTTTATAGAACGGTTCTAGACCGTTTCGAGACGAATTCGGAGTTTTTTCCGTGATGCAGCATCGCCTGCAAGAATTGGACTGGTAAATGCGGCTTGTTGCCGACAATGTTTCGGTTGCACGTGGCGGCCATATATTTTTCTCCGGAATCAGTTTTTCTCTTGAGGCGGGCGAAGCGCTTGTCGTCTCGGGGCCGAACGGGGTCGGAAAATCAACCTTTCTAAGGGTTCTCGCCGGTCTTTTGCCGGATGCGGAAGGCTCTGTACGGCTGGAAGATGCAGGGTTCGAAACCGCGGCGGAGGGCGCGCATTATCTCGGTCACCGCAACGGGATGAAATCGGAGCTGACCGTGCGCGAGAACCTCGAATTCTGGCGCAGCTTCATGGGCGAGGCCGGTGGAGATCAGACCAAAGTATCAGCCGGCGTGATCGAGGCGGTCGCCATGGTCGGCCTTGACGGTCTTGATCATCTGCCCTTCGGCTATCTTTCGGCGGGACAGAAGCGGCGCATTGCCATGGCGCGGCTTTTGACGGCCTACAGGCCGCTGTGGATTCTGGACGAGCCGACCGCCGCTTTGGACGTGCAGTCGCAAGAGATGTTTTCCGGCATCGTCGCCGGCCATCTGAAAACCGGCGGGCTTGTTGTCGCCGCCACCCACCATTCGCTGGGGCTTAAGAACACGCGCAACCTGATACTCAATCCCGATTCGCAGGCAGCGATGAGCAGCCACGATCCGTTTGCCTCGCAGGAGCCGGCCTGATGTGGGCGTTGTTTGTCCGCGATACGCGGCTTTCAATACGGGCCGGCGGGGGCGCGCTGATCGGCGTGCTTTTCTTCCTTGCGGTGGTTGCCGTCATTCCGTTCGGCGTCGGGCCGGACCTGAATCTTCTTGCCCGCATCGGTCCGGCGATCCTGTGGATCGGGGCTCTGCTTGCAGCACTTCTGGGGCTCGACCGGCTGTTTCAGCTCGACCGGGAGGACGGCTCGCTCGACATCATGCTGATGCAGGAAACGCCGATGTTCCTGACCGTTCTCGTCAAATGCCTTGCGCACTGGACGGCAACGGGCCTGCCGCTGATCATCGCATCGCCGGTGCTCGGGCTTTTCATGAATATCGATGAGGTGGCGATGCTTGCCGTTGCGGCAACGCTGCTTGCCGGGACACCGGCGATCACATTTATCGGCGCGGTCGGGGCGGCCGTATCCGTGGCGCTGCCGCGCGGCGGCGTGCTCGTCTCTGTGCTGGTGCTGCCGCTGGCAATTCCCGTGCTGATCTTCGGCGTCAGCGCCGTTAACGGCGCCATTGAGGATCCGGCGCCGTTCCTGCCGCCGTTCTTGATCCTTTGCGCCATCACATTGTTCTTTTCCGTGCTTGGTCCCTTTGCAGCGGGCGCGGCGTTGAGGGCGTCGCCTGACTAGGCTTTCCCCGTCAGGCCGGTTTATCCTCAACGGAATGCAGGCCGGGTATTTCCCCTATTTGGAGGTTGGTTCATACTGCCGGGCAGGCCATGGCCCGTGCCTCCCCCCTCCGGTCGGGAAAGTACATCACATATGGGGCTGCTTATTTTGAACCGACTGTTCGAGCATCAAGCATAAGGAGGGAATGCGGTAACCGCTCGCAATAGGAGGTTTCGATATGAAACTGTCTGCACCGATTTATCACCTCAAACGCCGGGCCAAGGCTTTGTCCCGCGAAAAAGGCATTTCGCTGAATCAGGCGCTTGACCACATCGCGACGGAAGAGGGCTTCAACGGCTGGAGCCTGCTTGCGGCCCGGGCGTCGGCTCCCGTTCATGCCGTAGAGCTGCTTAACGCGCTGCAGCCGGGAGACCTGGTGCTTTTGGGAGCGCGCCCCGGTCACGGCAAGACAATATTGGGTCTGGAGCTTTTGCTCGAAGCGATGAAGTCGGGCCATCGAGGTGTGTTTTTTACGCTTGAGTACAATGAGGGTGATGTCCTCAACCGGTTACAAATGCTTGTTGGAGATCCCGCGGTCATCGGCGACCGGTTCGAATTCGACAATTCCGACGCCATCAGTTCAGACTATATCATGAAGCAGCTTGCATCTGCTCCCCGGGGAACAGCGGTGGTCATCGACTATCTGCAGCTGCTCGATCAGAAGCGGGAGAACCCGGAGCTGGCAACCCAGGTCAGCGCTTTGAAGTCATTCGCGGGCGACAGGGGATTGATCATCATTTTCATTTCGCAGATTGACCGGTCCTATGATCTGTCGGCAAGGCGATGCCCCGACCTGAGGGATGTCCGATTGCCAAATCCGGTGGATTTGAAGCTTTTCAACAAAACATTCTTCTTGAACGATGGGGAGGTCAGGATGGATGCGGTGGGCTGACCTTGCTCAGTCTTTTGCCTGCATTGAATCAATAACCCGGCCCATAAAGTCGAGGAACTGCGCGCGCTCTTTTTCAGAAAAGCCGCCCAGCGCCCTCGAGTTGACGGTATTTGCTGCTTCATAAGCCTGATCGCGGATGCCCCTGGCCTTCGCGGTCAGCCAGATTTGCTGGGCGCGTGCATCGGACGGGTGCTTCGTTCTGCGGATCAGCCCGTCGCGCTCCATCCTTGTCAGCGTATTGGCCATGGTCGCCTGCTCGATATCAAGCCGTGCGACCAGCTCCTTTTGTGTCACGCCGTCGCGTTCCCAAAGTGCCAGCAGCGCCGGGAACTGTCCCGGCACAATTCCGAGCGGTGCGATGCGTTCGTGCAGGCCTTGCGCAAAGAGGCGCGCCATGTGGTTGGCCAGATATCCCGCTGATTTCATTTTCTCGAATCTCATAATCGGATATTTCACTTGAATAGCAAGCTATGCAATGTTATATAGTATGCTATGTAAATATTTTGAACAGGATATTGGAGTGGGAGTTGTGTCATGTCGCTCAAGAGTACACCGCAAAAATTCGGCATCGTTGCAATCACCATCCATTGGGTCAGTGCTCTTGCCATCTTCGCGCTGATCACAACGGGTCTGCGCACAGACGCCGCGGCAACCACCGCAGCAAAGGTGGCGCTGCTGCAGGTGCATATTCCATTTGGAATAGCCGTTTTGCTGCTGACCGTGATCCGTATCGGCTGGTGGCTGCTTGCCGACAGCAAGCCCCGGCCATTGCCGGCGTCCGGTCTGCAGAACCGGCTGTCGGGGATCGTTCACGTGCTCTTTTATGTCGCGATCCTGGGGCTTGGCCTCAGCGGCATCGGCATGCTGATTCTGTCGGGGGCGGGCCCGTCCATTGTTGAGGGTTCCGCCGCCAACCTGCCCGATTTCAGCGAATACCCGCCGCGCCGTCTTCACGGAATTGCCGCGCGGCTGATGATCGCATTGCTGGCGCTGCACACGGTAGCGGCGCTTTACCATCAATTTGTCATACGAGACGGGCTGCTCAATCGTATGTGGTTCGGAGCGAGGTAATCATGAAAACGAGAATTCACGCAATTGCCGGCGTTGTCGGCTTCCTCACAATCCTGTCGTTCTGGACGTCGACCGTCACTGTCGAACTGTTCGGAACCCCTGCGGCCATCGCTGCCGTCAAATCGTGGATTTTGAGCGGCATGTTCGTCCTTATCCCGGCAATGGCCATTGTCGGCGCGACCGGCATGTCGCTTGGCCGAAAACGCCGGGACCGGCTCACAAAGGTCAAAAAGACGCGCATGCCGGTCATTGCCGCAAACGGTCTTGTCATTCTTGTGCCGGCTGCCTTTTACCTGGCTTCAAAGGCAAATGCCGGCGATTTCGACGACTGGTTCTATGCAGTCCAGGCGGTCGAACTGATTGCCGGAGCGGCCAATCTTACCATGATGGGCCTCAATATCCGCGACGGGTTGAAGATGACCCGGCGCATCGGCCAGGCCGCACCGCAGTAACAAACGCCCTGGCGCGATGCGGTGGCTATTCAGCCGAGTGCCGAAAACTCGGTCGGCCACGGATGGCGCCAGGCATCCAGTTCCATCAAACCGTCTGCCCAGCGGCGAACTTCGCCGAACTCTGCAAGCGGCAGTTCGGCCTGGTCAGCTAGAGGCATAAAGGTCGCGACGCCAAAATCGGCGATCGTCAGCCGGTTGCCGACAAGGTGACCTTTTCCTTTGAGGTAGTCATTGAGAACGCCGGCGAATTGCAGGAAAAAGCCGGTCGCATCCTCGATCTCGGCGGCATCAGGGTCGCCTGCACCGATTGCGCCTTTCAGAAACCTCTGGAACCAAAGGCGGCCGGCGTGGCGGGAGAAATGCGCCGTGTCCCAGTTCAACCACTTCATCACCTCGATCTGGGCAACCGGATCCTTTGGCCACAGATCCGATCCGGCTTTGAGCGCGACATAGGCCATGATTGCGTGCGCTTCCCACAGGTGAATGTTGCCGTCTTCAAGCGCCGGGGTCTTGCCGTTGGGATTGACGGCGAGGTAGGCGGGCTGTTTGTGCTCGCCTTTGGCAAGTTCCACACGGACATATTCGACCGGTGCGCCCGTATGTTTTGCCACAGCGCAGGCTTTGCGCGGATTTGGGGTCTCGGAATAATAAAGCCTCATCGTCTCCTCCATCATTCGTTTTGCAACAGCTTGAGGCACATCTAATATATGTTCAAGAACATATTAAGCTTCCGCGGTAGGATGCTGACAGAAGGGAGGATTGCCCATGCCCTATAGCGCCACACACAAGCAGGAGACCCGGGCGCGAATTGTCCAGTGCGCCCATCAACTGTTCAATCGCCATGGATTTGGTGATGTTTCCATTGACGAGATCATGGCTGCCGCCGGGCTGACGCGCGGCGGGTTTTACAACCATTTCAAGGCGAAGGAGGATCTCTATGCGGAAACTCTGCTGGCCTACGCATCGCGGCGGCGGGAAGACAACGGCAATGCGCCGCAATGCGGCGGTGAGGCAGCCCGCGACATGGTCCGCAGGTATATTTCGAGCACGCATTTGGGAGACATTGACGCCCATTGTCCGTTGATGGCGCTGCCGTCGGACGTTGCGCATGCCGGACCGGTCGCACGTGCCGCCTATACTCAGGTTCTCGAAGCCATGGTGCAGTTCTTTGAAATGAACCTTGAGCCTGAAAGCGGGCTTTCGGCGCGGGAACGGGCATTGTCGCTGTCGGCGACCTGCGTCGGCGCCATGGTGCTTGCGCGCACTGTGGACGATCCGGAATACTCGGATGAAATCTGTAAAGCCGCCTCGGCATTCGCCTGTGCCGCCATCGGATCGACAGACCGGGACTGAAGGCATGCGTCCTCCGGTTGCCTTTTGAGCGAAGTTGGACTAACGCCTTGGATCTTGGTTTCAGATGACAGGTCAGCCCATGCCTCTTCCCGAACTTCTAGAGCATCTCAAAAAAACCGCAGCGCTTAGCCAGGTCGCCGGCCTGATCTCATGGGACCAGGAGGCGATGATGCCCAGGGAAGGCGCGGCACAGCGGGCCGAACAATCGGGTGTGCTTGCCTCGGTGATCCATGCCTACAATGGCGATCCGCGTGTGCCCGAATGGATCGCGAAGATTGATCCGGACCCGCTTTCGCCCTTCGACCGGCGCAATATCGAGGAGGCGCAACGGGCCTATGACAGGGCGACCAAAATTCCGGCGCGACTTGCCGAGGAAAGTGCAAAGGCGAGTTCCGAGGGCCAGCTCTTGTGGGCGCGTGCACGTGCTGCGAAAGACTTCGCCATGTTCGTGCCGGCGCTCAAGCGCAATATCGAGCTAAAGCGCGAAGAGGCGGCTTGCCTTGCAGACCCGGGCACCGATCTTTACGACAGCCTGCTTGATGAATTCGAGCCGGGCGCCAAGGCAGCCGAGCTGTTGCCGTTGCTTGAGAGCCTCAGGCCCGGCCTTGTCGCCCTACGCGAAAAGATTGCCGGCAAACCCGCGCCGCAACCGCTCACCGGACACTTTGCCGCCGATGCCCAGCTGGCGCTTGCAAAGACGGTCGCCGCCCGCATCGGATATGATTTCAACGCCGGACGTATCGACACTGTGGTTCACCCCTTCTGCTCCGGCAATGGCGGTGATGTGCGCATCACCACGCGTATAGACGAGGCCGATCCTCTCAATTGCCTCTATTCGACAATCCATGAAGTCGGCCACGCGCTCTACGCACAGGGCGCGCCTGATCCGTACCTGCCGGCGGCCGATTATTGCTCCATGGGCGTACATGAAAGCCAGTCGCGTTTTTGGGAAAACCAGATCGGCCGTTCGCGCGCCTTTGCCGATTGGCTCTATCCGCAGATGAAAGAGGCGTTCGGCGAATTCTCTCTCGCAGGTCCGGATGCGCTTTATGCGGCGGTGAACCGGGTTCACTCGGGTTTTATCCGCACCGAGGCCGATGAGGTTCACTACAACCTCCATATCCTGCTTCGCTTTGAGCTCGAGCGCGAGCTGATCTGCGGAGCGTTGGAGGCCGAAGACCTGGAGGAGGCATGGAACGAACGTTTTGCCCGCGACTTTGGTGAGAACGTTCCGGATCCGAGTCTTGGCGTCCTGCAGGATGTGCATTGGTCCATCGGCCTGTTCGGATATTTCCCGACCTACAGTCTCGGCAATATCTATTCGGCCTGTCTCGACCGGGCGATGCGTCGGGATATGCCCGACCGCGACGCGACGGTCCGCACTGCTGAGACGCGGCCGATCCTTGACTGGCTGCGCGAAAAAATCCACGTGAAAGGCCGTTTGCTGCCGGCGCCGAAGCTCATTGAGGAAGCAACCGGTGAGGCGCCATCCGCCCAACCGTTGCTGGACTATCTCGAAGATAAGTTCGGCGGGCTTTACGATCTGTAAGGCCAGGGCTCTGCGTCATAAGCAGCACAAAATGTGCGGACAAAATCATCGCCGGATATTGGGGGCGCCCATGAAAGGAGCATCGACCATGAACAGCCGAATACTTGCAGCTTTTGTTGCGGTTTTCCTGGCGCTTCCGGTATCCGCTAATCTTGCTTATGCCCAGTACAAGCCGGAGCTTGTGGGTGTGTGGAGCGGTACGATTGAGCACGGCGCGCGGATTATTCCTACAGACCCGACACCAACCTACTACAGCTCGCTTGATCCCAGGTTGGAAATCACAATGACCATTGTTGGTCAGGACGACCGGTCCTTTCACGGCCTCATGGGCAATCACGAGGAGAGGGAATTTTTCGTCGGCGTCGTGCGGGCCGACGGAAAGACACTGCTGATGGCCGATGACGATGGCTATAAATCCGGCACCATCCTGACGCCGACCACGATGGAATACTGCGTTCAGGTCGCCTCCGGCGATCACATGGTCGCCGCGTGCGGTGTTCTTGAAAAGCAGAAGGAAGCATCAAAGTAGTTCGGCCTTCAGCCAGTCGGCAAATGCGCGAACACCGGGGTTTCTGGATCCCTCCTCGGCCTCGATCAGCCAATAGTACAAACCGGTCGGATATCGATCCGCAAACGGGGCGACGAGCTGTCCGGCATTGATTGCGTCGGTCGCCATCGGCTCCCAGGCCAGAAATACGCCGAGCCCGGCTATCGCTCCGTCCAGGCACAGCGAAGCGTTTGACAGGACCGGTCCCCGCCTCAGGATGTCCTTTTTCAAATCATTGGGCGCGAGCCAGATTTCCCAGCCGAACATGGCATCCGGGTCGTATATGATGGGATATCCGCTTATGTCGCGGGGCGTCTCAAGCCCTGCCGCAAGCGCCGGGCTGCAGACCGGAAAGACCCGCTGTTCGAGCAGTTTTTCACACTTGACGCCAGTCCAGCTTTCACGACCCACCCTGATGCAGATATCGACATCGGACCTGCCGGGATCGATGATCGTGACCGACGCATCGAGGCGCACGCGATATTGAGGATGCTGTTTGTGAAATCCGCTCAACCGTTTGACCAGCCATTTTTCCGCAAGCACCGGCGGGACTGAAACGGTCAGGGTTTCTTCGCGATCGGTTTCGGCAAGTTCAATCGCCGCCGACAGTTCCGTCATGGCTGTTGTCAGGCGGCGCGTGATTTCAACGCCGAGCGGAGTTGCCTGCAGTCCCTTAGGCTGGCGTTCGAACAGAATGCGGCCGAGCTGCTTTTCCGCCTTTTGCACCTGCTGGCTGACCGCTCCGACGGTGACCCCCAGCTCATCCGCGGCGGCGCGCAAAGTGCCGAGACGACCGGCGGCTTCTACCGCACGCAGCGAAGACAAGTGGATGCGATTTAGATTTTTCATTTAGTTTTTCTATACCCAAGTGCAGATAAAGTCGATAAACCAACGACTTTCAAACTGCTAGTCTTCAGACATGCTAAATATATACAGAACCCTTGTCGCTCCTATGTGGCAAAAGACCGGATATCGGTCACAGCCTGACAGCCATCCCCTTGCACATTGTGACGATGACGCACAACGGCAGTGGCGAAGGGATCCGTTGTCGCATCCGGCTTTGCAGAATATGACGCTGACGCAACTGGCTGATCTGAACTTCGAGGCGAGCAGAGTTTGCGGTACGTCCGATGCGGACACGTAAACCTTCGGCTTTTCCGCTACCGTGACAAGGTGGCCTCAAACGCTTGATATCGCCGCAATTTGATTGCTAGCTTGGATTGTATCCTGTGCGGTTATCAACGGAGGACTGTCATGACCCGGCGTCTTTTCTCTGCCTTCGCATTTGCCCTCTTTACCCTTGCTGCGCATTCGGCGCTGGCTGCCGATGAGGGTTTGAAAAAAGTCGCCATCGGTATCGACTGGTTCGTCAATCCCAACCATGCACCGCTGGTTGTTGCCCTTGAAAAGGGATTTTTCGCTGACGCCGGGCTTGATGTCACACTGGTTCCGCCGGAAAACACGATGGACAATGTCACTATGGTGCTCGACGGCCGCGTTGCCATAGGCATGTCGGACCAGCCGCGCACGCAGATCGAGGTGGCCGGCGGAAGTCCGCTTGTGATTGTCGGGACGCTCATACCGGTGCCGCTCAATATCGTTCTTGCCGTGCAGGGCGGGCCGGTCAAGACGATTTCCGATCTGCGCGGCAAGCGCATCGGTTATGCCGACAGCGAGAAAACCGAAAGCGATCTCCTGAAAATCTCGCTCGCGGCCCATGACATACCGGTTTCGGATGTCACATTGGTGGATGTCGAATTTGCCATGGTACCGGCGCTGCTTGAGGGCAAGGTCGACGTTTTGACCGATGCCTACCGCAATTTTGAGCCGTTTCAGGTGGAACTCGCCGGAAAGACACCGCTTGTCCTTGATATCGAAAAGGGCGCGATGCCGACCTACAGCGAACTCGTCTACATCGTCAACCGCGACATTGTTGACCCGGACGTGGTCGAAAAATTCCTTGTTGCGGTGGAGCGCGGCGTAAAGGCGCTCGTCGAGGACCCCGATGCATCATGGGAACTGTTCGTCAAATATGATTCGAAACTCGATAACGAACTCAATCGCAAGTCCTGGGATGCAACGGTGCCGCTGTTTACAACGCAGCCGGCGCTGCTCGACAAGGAGCAATATGCAAGGTTTGCGACATTCCTCGTGGCCAACGACATGGTCGGTTCAATACCGGCGGTGCAGGATTATCTCTACAGCCCCTGAGTCTGACCGCTGGCGGGGATCTTCTGCGCGGCGAAAATGGCGGTTATAACCAACGCCGCACCGAGGAACTGCGTGGCTGAAAGGTCTTCCTTCAGGATCATTAAAGCCAGGATGATCGTCACCACCGGCTCGAGATTCATGACCATGGCTGTGCGCGAGGCGCCGATAATCCGCACTCCGGCAAACATGCCCAAAAACCCTCCGGCAAAGCTCAAGGCCGCAGCGGCCATGATGATGCCGGCGATTAGTTCCGCCGGCGGCGGTGCCCATGCACCTGTGCCAATGGTAAAACCCACCGAGACGATTGTTCCGGTGACCGCCATGTAGAATGTAGTGACCGTCGGCTGGACCGCCGGCAGCTTCCGGCCGGTCCACAAAAACGACGTGGCAACGCCAATCGCGGCCATGGCGGAGAAAACCAGGCCGGGCATATTCAATTGGTCAAAGCCGATACCGAGGCAAATTACCAGGCCGACAAGTGCCCCGATGAAACAGGCGATTTCCGCCATGGCCGGCCTTTGCCGATCGAGCAGGCTTTCGCCGAGACGGGTCAGCAACGGGAACAGATAGAGGATCAAAACGGCCAGACTGACCGGTATGAATGCGAATGAAGCAACGAGCGATCCTGTTGCGATCGTATAGACGATGCCGGCTCCGATGCAGTGCATGAGATCGCGGCGCGACAGCGAAGTCCGCGTGCTGCGAAACTTCAGCCACGCTCCGCACACCAGCGCAAAGCAACCGAAGCGGAAGACCGTCAGCGTCTGCGGATTGCTGCCGGTGTCGTAGACCATCGGGGCAAAGATGCTTGAAAGGCTGATGCTGACGGTCGCCGCGACGACGACCATGATGCCGAGCGCAGCGCCGTTTGCCTGTTTGTTGTCTGAATTGCTCATGCGCCGCGCGACTCGGGAATTGATAACCTATGCAGTCTTAGGTGCTTGATGCCCGGCTGTAAAACGCAGTTTTGCAGGCCGCTGCCGGCGGCGCATGCGGCATTACGCGCCTCGCATCATCACGGCAAATTGCCTATTTGCTTTATCGGCAGCATTGTCGAGAACCATTCCAAACGGTAATAGAGTGACCATGACGTTCACCAGCGCCGCCAATTTTGTTACCGGCCTCGCCAATCCGACACGTTTTCTGTCGGTGGTGGCGAAGCTCTTGCCGTGGATGGCGGGTATCACGGTCGTACTCTTTGTGGTCGGTCTTTTTATGAGTTTCCAAGCGCCCGAGGACTACCAGCAGGGCATGACCGTGCGCATCATGTTCATCCATGTGCCGTCGGCGTGGCTTGCGATGATGTGCTACACGGTGATGGCGCTGTCGGCGATCGGAACGCTTGTGTGGCGCCATCCGCTCGCCGATGTCTCGGCCAAGGCCGCAGCACCGATTGGCGCTGCATTTACATTTCTGGCGCTCCTGACCGGATCGCTCTGGGGCAAGCCCATGTGGGGCACCTGGTGGGTCTGGGATGCACGGCTGACCTCGGTTTTCGTGCTCTTTTTGATGTATCTCGGCCTCATAGCGCTCAACCGCGCCATGGACGACCCGACCCGTTCGGCCAAGGTCTCGGCCATCATTATTCTCGTTGGCTACGTCAATATCCCGATCATCAAGTTCTCGGTCGACTGGTGGAACACGCTGCACCAGCCGGCAAGTGTCATCCGCCTTGACGGACCGACAATCCACCCGTCGATGCTCTATCCGCTGCTCATCATGGCTGTCGCCTTCACGATGCTGTTCTTCACACTGCACCTGATGGCGATGCGCAACGAAATCTGGCGGCGGCGGGTCTCGGCGCTGCGCCGGCAGGCCGCCCGGTCGGCTGTGTGAGGACGGCGCGTTCATGAGTCATCTTGCCTTCGTCCTGATTTCCTACGGCGTAACCGCGCTTACCATCCTGGCCCTGGTCCTGTGGGTATTGTTCGACCAGCGTGCGCGCCGGGCTGAACTTGCCGACCTTGAAGCGCGTGGTGTCAGACGTCGCTCCGCCGGTAACAAACCAGAGGCAGAAAATGTCAAGTGATGCAGGGCAAAGCGAAGGCGGTGCTCCAGACCAGCCGGTTGCCGCCAAAAGCCGCCGCAGGTTTATAGCCTTTGTGCCGCTGATCGCTTTTGTGGCGCTCGCCGCGATCTTCTTCAGCCAGCTGATTTCCGACCGTGATGTCTCGGAGGTTCCCTCGGTGCTGATCGGCACCAAGGCTCCGGCGCTTGACCTTCAGCCGCTGGAAGGGCTGAAGCGCCACGGCGTTCAGGTGCCGGCGCTGACCGACGCCGTCGTTGAAGGCAAGGTAACGCTCGTCAATATTTGGGCGAGCTGGTGTGTACCCTGCCGCCAGGAACATCCGCTTTTAATGGCGCTGGCGCAGGACAGCCGCATCAACCTCGTCGGTATCAACTACAAGGACAAGACGCCGAACGCCCTGCGATTTCTGGGAGAGCTCGGCAACCCTTACGCCGCTGTCGGGATTGATCCGAAAGGCGTTGCCGCGATCGACTGGGGCGTCTACGGCATTCCCGAAACCTACCTGCTCGACAAAGACGGCAATATCACATTCAAGCAGATCGGACCGTTCAGCCCGGACAGCGTGAATGATGACCTGATTCCGGCGATTGAGAAGGCGCTAAACGCTTCTTGATATGTCCTCACGGTTGAGCGCGGCTTTGCCGCTAACCTCCGGACGGGGCGGGCCACTTGGCCCGACGCGCGGTCGCGCTTGCGGTGCAGCGCACCGTGTCGTTTTGTTCTCGCTCACGGCCGTACCGCCGCTGAAGCGGCTGGCCTGCGCTGGCACGCCGCACGAGCGGCGACGGCCAGTCGGCCTTGCGAAGCGCTTTGCGCTTCGAAGTGGTTTCCCCTGAAAGCCATCATGGAAAAAGATTTCGGTGCGCAGCGCCGCAAGCGCGACTGCGCGTCGCCGCTTATGCGGCGCCCTCGCGGAGCGTAGGCCCGAAGGGCCGCTCACGCGTGAGCGCAAAAACTTACAAAGAGAAGATCACTCCTCCCCACCCTCATCATGGATCGTGTGCCGCATGATCATCGGCATCTGGCTCATGGTGAAGAGGATGGTGATAGGCATGATGCCCCAGACCTTGAAGGCGACCCAGAAATCGGTGGAGAATGAGCGCCAGACGATTTCGTTGACGATTGCCAAAAAGACGAAGAACAGGCCCCAGCGTAAGGTCAGCTTGCGCCAGCCCGCCGCATCAAGGTGGAAGGCGCTGTCGAAGACGTAGCCGAGCAGTGCTTTGCCGAAGAGAAGGCCGCCGAGCAGTACACTTGCGAAAAGGCCGTTGACGATGGTCGGTTTCATCTTGATGAAAGTGTCATTCTGCAGCCACAGGGTCAGCGCGCCGAAGATGAAGACGACGATGCCGGAGACCAGCGGCATGATCGGCAGGGTGCGGGTCATGAGCCATGAGACCGACAGCGAGATTGCCGTTGCGATCATGAACAGGCCGGTGGCAAGAAAGATCGGCCCGCCGAAGGCGCTGAATGCCGGTACTTTCTCCATCAGCCATTCGCCACGCGCATTGGCAAAGAAAAAGACCAGGAGGGGACCGAGCTCCAGCGCCAGTTTTAGCACCGGATTGATCTCCTGGCGTGCCGGATCCGACGGGTCTCTTTCGAAAATGGGTTGGCTCATTTTGCTCTCATTCAGTTTTCAGCAGGCGCGCGCCCGACAATGGCGGCGGCAAACTCGTCCGCCTCAAAGGGTTCGAGATCGTCGACGCCTTCACCGACGCCGATGAAATAAACCGGCAGCTTGTGCTTGGCGGATATCGCCACGAGAATGCCGCCACGCGCAGTGCCGTCGAGCTTGGTCATGACAAGGCCATTGACGCCGGCAACATTGCGAAAGATTTCCACCTGGTTCAGCGCGTTCTGGCCGGTGGTCGCGTCCAGTGTCTGCAGCACAGTGTGCGGCGCGTCCGGATCGTGCTTGCCGAGGACGCGGACGATCTTTTCAAGTTCGTCCATCAGCTCGGCCTTGTTCTGAAGTCGCCCGGCCGTGTCGATAATCAGTACGTCACTACCAGCCTCGCGCGCCTTTTCGAAGGCATCATATGCAAGTCCGGCGGCATCGGCGCCTAGTTTCGAGGACACCACCGGTGAATTGGTGCGTTCGCCCCAGATTTTCAACTGCTCGATGGCCGCCGCGCGAAAAGTATCGCCGGCGGCGAGCATGACCTTGAGGCCGCCATCGTGGAGCTTTGCCGCGAGCTTGCCAATGGTCGTCGTCTTGCCGGTGCCGTTGACGCCGACAACAAGAATGACATGCGGCTTGTGGCTGAGATCGAGTTCCAGCGGCAGGGCGACGGGCTTGAGCACCGTCTCGATTTCGCTCGCCATGATTTCCTGGACTTCCTCGGTGGAAATGTCCTTGCCGTAACGCCCGGAGGCAAGCGTGTCGGTGATGCGCAGCGCCGTTTCGACCCCGAGGTCCGACTGGATCAGCACGTCTTCGAGGTCCTGCAGCGTATCCTCGTCGAGCTTTCGGCGGGTGAAGATGCCGCTGATCTGGTCGGTGAGCTGCGACGAGGTGCGCGACAGGCCCTGGCGCAACCGGCGGAACCATGATGGCCGGACTTCATCTGTCTGTTCCGCCGGGGCTGGATCTGCTGCCGGCGCTTCCACCGCGGAGACACTTGCCGATACCGATACTTTGCCAGAGGGCGCTGGAGCTGGCGTCGAATCATCTGTGGATGCTTCGTTATCCGCCTTGATCTGCGGCGGTTCCACCCCAGCCTTTCGAGGCTCAGGCTCAGGCTCAGGCTCAGGCTCAGGCTCAGGCTCAGGCTCAGGCTCAGGCTCAGGCTCAGGCTCAGGCTCAGGCTCAGGCTCAGGCTCAGGCTCAGGCTCAGGCGCTACACTCAGTGCTTCGACTGTCTCGGCGACGGGAGTGGCGGCCTGCTCTATTTCAGGTTCTGCTTCGAACGGCACCTCAGAGGCGGATGCGGCCTCTTCGACCTCCGGCGCTGGCGTGTCGGAATCATCCGTCGTTACGACGGTCTTTTTTTTGCCGAAGGAAAAGACCTTCTTGATGAAGCCGAGTGCCATGGTGCCGCCTGTTTCCGTGCCTGTTATGCTGCTGCCCGCGATGACGGCCGGTTGCACGCCTTGCCGGCCTTCAGCCGTTCTCCGTCATGGCCTGAAATACGAGCGGGCACGATCGATCCGGGCCTGCCGCCATCCAAATTGACCAGCGTGAAATTTTCCGTACGGCCGAGGTCCTCGCGCTCGACCAGCACCTTCTGGTCAGTGTCGACCATATTATCCAGATGCTTCAGATGCGCCTCACTGCCCTTTTCGCGCAACCTTGCGGCGCGGGTCTTGATGAGGCCGCGATCGAGCTGCGGCATGCGCGCGGCCGGTGTTCCCTCGCGCGGCGAAAACGGAAAGACGTGCAGGAAGGAAAGGCCGCAGTCATCGACAAGCGACAGGGCGTTATCGAACATTTCATCGGTTTCGGTCGGAAAGCCGGCGATGAGATCTGCACCCAGTGCAATGCCGGGGCGAAGGCTTCGTACCTCTTCGCAAAAGGCGACGGCATGGTCGCGCAGATGGCGCCGCTTCATGCGTTTGAGGATCATGTCGTCGCCGTGCTGCAGCGACAGATGCAGATGCGGCATGAAACGCGGCTCGCCGGCGATCAGGTCCATCAGGTGATCGTCCGCCTCGATGGAATCGATGGAGGAGAGCCGCAGCCGCGCAAGGTCCGGCACCTGATTCAGAATAGTGCGGGCAAGCAGTCCGAGCGACGGCCTGCCCGGCAGGTCGGCGCCATAGCTGGTGGCGTCGACGCCGGTGATGACGACTTCCAGATAACCATTGCCGACGAGCCGTTCGACCTGTTCGACCACCGCGCCCATGGGCACGGAGCGGGAATTGCCGCGGCCATAGGGGATAATGCAGAATGTACAGCGGTGGTCGCAGCCGTTTTGCACCTGAACGAAGGCGCGGGCGCGCCCTTCGATGGCGTCGACCATCTGCGGTGCGGTGTTTTTCACGCTCATGATGTCGTTAACGCGGATCTTTTCTTCCGCCGACACGCCGAAATCCGGGAGCTTGCGATAGCTGGCGCTTTTCAGTTTCTCCTCGTTGCCGAGAACCGCATCAACTTCATCCATACCGGCGAAGGCTGCGGCTTCCGTCTGCGCCGCACAGCCGGTGACGACAATACGCGCATGCGGATTGTCTCGCCGGGCGCGGCGGATCGCCTGCTTGGCCTGGCGCACGGCTTCGCCCGTCACCGCACAAGTGTTGACGACGATGGCGTTGTTGAGCCCGGCCTTTTCCGCCTCGCGCCGCATCACCTCCGATTCATAGGTGTTCAGCCGGCAGCCGAATGTGATGACGTCGACGCCGCTCATGAAACGGTCTCTTCTTCCTGTGCGTCAGGGCTCCAGATGCCGGTTTGCGGATCGAGCGTGCCTGAAAATTCCCATTCAGCAGGGCCTGTCATGATGACGCGGCCATTGTCCTCGTTCCAGTCGATGCGTAGCGGGCCGCCCGGAACATGGACCGTTACGTTGCGGTCCGTCCGGTTGGTGCGCGCAGCGCAAACCGCGGCGGCGCAGGCGGCCGACCCGCAGGCGTCGGTCAGCCCGGCGCCGCGCTCCCAGGTGCGCAGGTCTATTTCGGTGCGCGAGCGCACGCGCGCAATCGATATGTTTGCGCGTTCCGGAAAGACCGGATGGTTTTCAAGCAGCGGCCCGAACTTGGCGAGATCGTAGGACCACACATCCTCATCCACCCAGAAGACCGCATGCGGGTTGCCCATGGAGACGGCCGACGGCGAATGCAGCACCGGCTCGTCGATCGGGCCGATCTGCAGCTCGATCATGCGGGTGTCCCTGAACTCTTCGCCAAGGGGTATCTTTTCCCAGTCAAACTCGGGCTTGCCCATGTCGACCGAGACGGAGCGGTCTTCATGTTCACGGGCGTTGAGGATCCCGGCAACGGTCTGGAAAGTGAAAACCTGCTTGCCGGTCTCGGCACTGAGCGCCTGGACGACACAGCGGGTGCCGTTGCCGCAGGCCTGTGCCTTGGAGCCGTCGGAGTTGAGGATATCGATATAGGCATCGGTGCCGTTGATGCGCGGGTCGTGGATGGCCATGATCTGATCGAAGGCGGTTGCTCCGCCACCCGCCAGTGCGATGGCTGCTGCGGGCGTAACGGCATCGGAGCGGCCGCGCATGTCGACCACCAGGATGTCGTTTCCCAGTCCGTTCATCTTTGCAAATGGAACCATTTCAGCCATCGGCCAGCCCTTTCAGGAGCGTATATGGCCGAACTCTTTACAAATTACCAGATGCGGCGTTTTTCATTGCGCTTTCGGCTCCTTGAGAGGCGGCAGGAATATCCCAGGATTCACCCGGCCGCAAAGCGCGGAAGCGGTCCGGGCTTATGCCCTTTTTCACCAGCGCTTCGGACAGGGCCTCAGTCGGTGCCTCGATGGCCTCATTGGTGAGTTGGAAGGTGCCCCAATGATGACCGACGGCATGGTCAGCCGCGCATATTTCGAAGCCTTCAACGGCTTCTTCCGGATTCTGGTGGTGATCCTTCATGAACCAGCGTGGTTCATAGGCGCCAACGGGCAGGATCGCCAGGCGGAACCCGCCGTATTTGTCGAACGCCGCGCGGTAATTGCCGCCGTCGTGAAATCCGGTATCGCCGATGTGGTAGATGCGGCCCGCCGGCGTTTCCAATACAAAGGCGGCCCAAAGGGCCATGCGGCGGTCACGGCTGCCACGTGCTGACCAGTGATGACAGGGCTCGATGTGGACCCGCACGTCACAATCCAGGTCGATATGATCACCCCAATCGCCCGTCTCCATGCGCATATGCGGAACGGCGGAGTGCACGATCCTGTCATTGCCGAGCGGGGTGATGACCAGCGGCTTGTGGTGTTTGTGAAGCCGCGACAGCGTGTCGAGATCGAGATGGTCGTAGTGATTGTGCGTCAAAAGCACGAGATCGATATCCGGCAGCCGGTCAAAGGCGATGCCCGGCGTGTTGACGCGTTTCGGACCGACGAATGAAAGCGGCGAAACGCGCTGCGACCACACCGGGTCCGTCAATATATTCAGTCCCGCCACCTGAATGAGCATGGTGGCGTGACCGACCATGGTGATACGGAGGCCGCCTGCGTCGACACGTGCGTCGGGCGCGGTGCCGGAATAAGGGCTATCGAAGCTCGCGGGCCAACGGTTTCGCTTTTCGCCGAATTGCCACTTGAGTAGGTCGCGAAGACCGTTTGGCGGGTTGCCACCGGGATTGAAAAAGACGGTGCCGTCGAAATGGTCGGAAACCGGCCCGGAATAGTATTTGTTGCGGCCGGCCTTTTTGTCGTTCTGGCTGACCGCTCCAAGGCTGTCTGGTCTGTGTTCCATGCCCAAAAGATAAGTTGCGGGAACGGAAGTTCAAGTTGGTTTTTAGTGCGAAGGTTACTCAAATTATCAAAGGATGTGCCTGCATTTCGTGGGCAGCTGGAGGCGGTTTCAGGAAAAACGGACAGTTAAGGGCCAGTGACAAATGTGACGGCACTGTCCGCGGTGCCAATCGACAAACCCCGGCCGGCGGTGACAAGCCAATCAGCGATTGACAAGACTTGACGATTCAAAGTCAGATAGCTGATTGCGGAAGTTTTTCCGCATGAAAACCTGGAGGTGCTTTTCGCTTGACCTTGCAGGCAATCAATGGAACGTATGTTCCGTTGAATAGATTTTTCGGTAACAACATTCCGAAATCAGGGAGGCAGGCAATGACAAAGATTACAAGAACGATTGTTGTATTCGCCGCAGCGCTGGCGGCTTCGACCTCGATGGCAAGCGCAGCAAAGCTGACCTTTTATTGCAGCGCGCAGGAGGACTGGTGCCAGTCCATGGCCCGTGGTTTTGAGGAAGCGACCGGTATCGACGTCAACATGACCCGCAAGAGTTCCGGTGAGACATTCGCCCAGGTCAAGGCAGAGGCGTCCAATCCCAAGGGCGATGTCTGGTGGGGCGGTACGGGCGACCCGCATCTGCAGGCCGCCGAGGAAGGCCTTACCGAACCTTATGTCTCGCCGATGCGCGGTGAGCTTAATGACTGGGCGATTTCACAGGCTCAATCGGCGGATGACAAAACCATCGGCATTTATTCCGGAGCCCTTGGCTACGGGTATAATGAAGAGTTGCTTAAGGCTGCGGGATTGCCTGAGCCGGCTTGCTGGAAGGACCTGACAAAACCGGAATACAAGGGCCACGTACAAATGGCCAATCCGAACTCCTCAGGCACCGCCTATACGACGCTCGCCACCATGGTGCAGCTCTTCGGGGAAGAGGGCGGCTTCGACTACATGAAGGCGCTGCACAAGAACATCAACCAGTATACCAAGTCCGGGTCCGCGCCGATCAAGGCCGCGGGACGGGGCGAGAACACGATCGGTATCGTCTTCATGCACGATGCGGTGAAGCAGGCCGCATCGGGCTTCCCGATCAAGGTTGTCGCACCGTGCGAAGGAACCGGTTACGAGATCGGCTCAATGTCGATCATCAAAGGCGCCCGCAATATGGAAGAGGCCAAGAAGTTCTACGACTGGGCTCTGACCCAGGATGCGCAATCGCGTGCACTGGACGTCAAGGCCTATCAGGTTCCTTCCAACAAGGGCGCCAAGACTTCACCGGCCGCACCCGATCTGTCTTCGATCAAGCTGATCGACTACGACTTCAAGAAGTACGGCTCCAGCGCGGAGCGCAAGCGCCTGTTGAAGAAATGGGATGACGAGGTCTCCACGCTGCCGCAGTAATATTCTGCGAAAGCATGGTGAAACCGGCAAGACAGAGAAAAACCGCCCAGTCGACGCTGCTTATGTGGCTGATTGTCGGCTGGGCCGGTTTTTGCCTCGTTCCCTGGTACGGGGTCGAAGATGGATTTTTCGGCTTTGAGTGGCTGAGCTGGGGCTATCTTTTTGATACCGATACGGCGCCGGCCCTGTTCCTGGTTCTGCAGGGCGAAAAACTCTGGCTTGCGCCGCTGATCCTGTTTCTGGCCGGACCCTTTTTCTCTTTCGGAAGGTCGCGTGACGACCCGGCCTACGCAAAGATCCTCATTATCTGCGGTGCGCTTGGGTTCGGCTGGCTGATAGCGCAGGGCTTTGCCATCGGTATCAGGGGCTGGCAGTTTGCGTGGATCGAGGCCCTCGCCGGACCGCTCGGCGACCGCCAGTTCGGCATGGGTTATGGCGGCCTGCTCGTTGCCAGCGCCTTTTTGTTCGTCTTTACCCAAGGTATTGCCGCGCGCGGCGCCATCAACGGCGATATCTTTGTCGTCGGCGCCATCGGCTTCGTCATCGCCATCGTCACGGTGTTCGTTTTTTATCCGATCCTGAGCATGTTGGCCTCTGCCTTCATTACACAGGACAACAGTTATTCCGTCGGCGTCTTCTTTGAAAAATTCACCGACAGGCGGTTGTGGGGTCTGGCCTGTCTTTCCGGCGGCCGTTGCGGTGCGGCATGGAACTCGCTTGTGCTTGCCATCCTCGTCGGCGCGCTGACGACGATCCTCGGATTGATCTTCGCATTGGTCGTCACGCGGACCGGATTTCGCTTCAAACGGGGGCTTCGGGCAATGACGGTGCTGCCGATCATCACCCCACCCTTTGTCATCGGCCTTGCCATCATCCTGCTGTTTGGCCTGTCGGGCAGTGTCACGCAATTTGTCGCCGATCTGTTCGGCATCGCACCGACACGGTGGATTTACGGTCTTCCCGGTATTCTCATTGCCCAGTTGCTGGCCTTCACGCCGATCGCGTTTCTGGTCCTTATCGGTGTTGTGGAGGGTGTCAGCCCCTCCATGGAAGAGGCTGCTCAGACGCTGCGTGCCAGCAAGTGGGAAACGTTCCGCACCGTGTCGCTGCCGCTGATGCGGCCGGGGCTTGCCAATGCCTTCCTGCTCGGCTTTATCGAGAGCATGGCGGATTTCGGCAACCCGCTGGTTCTCGGCGGCAATTTCGATGTGCTGTCGACCGAGATATTCTTTGCCATTGTCGGCGCGCAATATGATCAGGGGCGCGCTGCTGTGCTGGCGCTGGTTCTGCTCGCCTTCACGCTTGGTGCGTTCTATGCGCAGCGCTTCTGGCTCGGCAAAAAATCCTACACGACGATGACCGGCAAAGGCGATTCGGGCGTTCATCCGCAACTGCCGAAAAGACTGGCCATGCCGGTTTTTACCATTGCCGGCATCTGGACCATTTTCACGCTGACGATCTACGTCATGATCATTTACGGATCCTTCGTCGAACTTTGGGGCGTCAACAATGCACTGACCTTCAAGCACTACCTGACGGCCTTTTCGGTCAAGTTCGGCGAACACGGCATCCACTGGACGGGATCGGCCTGGGATTCGTTCTGGACAACGTTGCAGATTGCCGCCATCTCCGCGCCATTGACGGCTGCGGTCGGGCTGGTGACGGCCTATCTTTTGACCCGGCAGAATTTTGCCGGCAAGAGCGCCTTCGAGTTTGGCACGATGCTGAGTTTTGCCATTCCCGGAACGGTGATCGGCGTGAGCTACATCCTCGCCTTCAACGTGCCGCCGATAGAGATAACCGGCACCGGCGTCATCCTGGTTGTCAGCTTTATCTTCCGCAACATGCCGGTCGGCGTGCGGGCCGGCATCGCCTCCATGTCACAGCTCGACAAGAGCCTGGACGAATCCTCACTGACGCTCGGCGCCAATTCGTGGCAGACCTTCCTGAATGTTATTCTGCCCCTTTTGAAACCGGCCATTCTGGCGGCGCTGGTCTATTCCTTCGTTCGCGCGATGACGGCTATTTCGGCGGTCATTTTCCTGGTCAGCGCGCAATATAACATGGCGACCAGCTATATTATCGGGCGGGTTGAGAACAATGATTACGGCCTGGCAATCGCCTATTCCACAACACTTATCATCGTGATGCTCATAGCCGTCGGGCTGCTGCAGATTCTGGTCGGCCGCACAAATGTCGGACGCAGGCTGGGCCAGTCACGCACGAATGTACAGGCGAACGGATGACGGAGACCCCATGACCCTGACAGGAAACAGCAACGCCGCATCCGTCTCGTTTGAGAACGTGACCAAGATCTACGGCACCGATGTGCGCGCGGTAAACGATATCTCGGTCGATATTGCGGCCGGCACCCTGGTGACGCTGCTCGGACCATCGGGCTGCGGCAAGACGACGACACTGCGTCTGATCGCCGGTCTCGAGATGTCGACCGGCGGGACGATCCGCATCGGCGACAAGGATGTCACCAAGCTTCCGGCGACTGATCGGGATGTCTCAATGGTGTTCCAGTCCTATGCGCTATTTCCGCATATGACGGTGATGGAAAATGTTTCCTACGGACTGAAGTTCTCCGGCTTCAGCAAGAATGAGACCAGGGAACGTGCCGCGGCGGGCCTTGAGCTCGTCGGACTTGCAGATTATGGCACGAGACTGCCGAGCGAGCTTTCGGGCGGGCAACAGCAGCGTGTCGCCGTTGCCCGTGCCCTGGTGCTGGAGCCGCAGGTGCTTTTGTTCGACGAGCCCTTGTCCAACCTCGATGCCAAGCTTCGCCGCCAGGTGCGCGAGGAAATTCGCGAAATCCAGCAGAAGCTGGGCCTGACGGTCGTCTATGTCACCCACGACCAGGAAGAGGCGCTGGCCGTATCGGACAGGATCATCGTGATGAACAATGCGGTCGTTGCTCAGGACGGAACGCCGCGCGAACTCTACGACGCGCCGGCAAACCGGTTTGTCGCCGATTTCATTGGTGAAGCCAATATTCTCACCTGCGAGGTTGCATCGGTGATTGCCGACCGGGCGCAGGTGCGGCTCGGGGACTATGTTGCCGACCTTCCTTCCCGCGGGATTGAAAGCGGGAGCGCGCTTCTGGCGGTCAGACCGAACCGGGTAATCGTCGGAGAAGCAGGAATGGAAAAATCCATCCCCGGCGAGATCCTGCGCTTTACCTATGTGGGCAATCATCTCGAACTGACCGTCAGCACAGAGCATGGCCAGATTTTCGCAACGTCCACGGATGTTGACGCCGAATATACACCCGGCGACGCGGTGGGCGTGACATTTGCGTCCAAGGGCCCGGTGCTGCTGCGCGACTGATGGGGACTTTGCCTTCGGCGCAACTATTCAAAGATAGTGCAGCATGATCAGGCCGCATCCAGCGGCAGATGCGGCTTGTCCTTGACCTTGCCGATAACGATGCTGGTTTCGATGCCTGATACGCCCGGCAGTTCGGCCAGAACCTCGCGCAGATAGCGGTTGTAGTCCTTCATGCCGGCGAGCCGCAGCGTCAGAATATAGTCGTGCGGACCGGTGATGAGGTCGCATCGCTGGACCTCGGGCAGGTTCATGATGCGCGATTCAAACTGCGAGATCGTCACCCGGTCGCGATTGAGCAATTTGATGAACACGTAAATCGCCAGTTCCAGACCGCATTTTTCGGCGTCGATGTCGGCACGCACGCCGCGTATTATGCCCGCATCCTCCAGCTGTCTGATGCGGCGGCGCGTTGGCGTTGGCGAAAGCCCGACAGCATGGGCCACCGTTTCAACGCTGGCGCGCCCGTCTTCTGTGAGCGTTGTGATGATTTTTTTGTCTATATTGTCGAGCAATTTGGCTGAAAACCTCTAATCTTTTTCTGAATATTAGCAAATTAGGCGAGATTTGGCCAACGCTAACAGCGTAAACTCATATGCAAAGAGGAGGCCGAATCGATGTCCGAAACAAAATCCTTCCGCAGAAAGCACCTGGGCAGTCATACGCTCCACCCTTCAACGCAGATGGTTTCTTACGGTTATGAGCCGTCCATGTCGGAAGGCGCGGTCAAGCCACCGGTCTTTCTGACCTCGACATTCGCATTTCAGTCGGCTGAAGAGGGTGCGGAGTTCTTCGATGTCGTTGCCGGCCGCAAACCGGCACCGGACGATGGCGGAGCGGGCGGGCTCGTCTACAGCCGCTTCAACCATCCCAATACCGAAATCGTCGAAGACAGGCTTGCCCTTTTCGATGGCGCTGAAAGCGCGCTCCTGACCTCGTCGGGCATGGCGGCGATCAGTGCGGTGTTCCTGACCTTCCTGCGGCCGGGCGATGCGATTGCGCATTATTCGCCGCTCTATGGCGGTACGGAAACACTGATCGGCAAGGTGCTTTCAAGCTGGGGCATCAAGCCCATTCCCTTTGTCGACGGCCTGTCGGAGGGAACACTGATCTATACGCTCGAAAAGGCGGCGCGGCACGGGCCGGTCAAGATCCTCTATCTTGAAACGCCGGCCAATCCGACCAATGCGATGATTGATCTGGCCATGGCGCGGCGGGTGGTCGATGCGTGGTCTCAAACTTCCGGTCAACGTCCGATCATCGTGTGCGACAACACAATGCTCGGACCGGTTTTCCAGAAGCCGCACGCTCTCGGCACTGATATCTGCGTCTATTCGCTGACAAAATATGTCGGCGGCCACAGCGACCTGATTGCCGGCGGCATAACCGGTTCGAAGGAGCTGTTGAAATCCATCCGACTTTCGCGCGGCGCCTTCGGCTTCCAGCTCGACCCGCATTCTTCGTGGATGCTTGCAAGATCGATGGAAACACTGAGCTTGCGGATGGAACGCGCTGCTGATTCGGCGACCAAGGTCGCCGAATGGCTTGCACACAATACGATCATTCCATGCACGGTGCTGCATCCGGAATTCACAGCCAGCGCAATCGAGCGCGAGGTTTATGAGCGGCAGTGCACCGGACCCGGATCGACCTTCGCCTTCGTTGTCGATGACGACCGGGCGCTGGCGTTCCGTATCCTCAACGAATTGCGGCTCTTCAAGCTTGCGGTGAGCCTTGGCGGTACGGAATCGCTGGTTTGTCACCCGGCCTCGACCACCCATTCGGGCGTTCCCCTTGAGGCGCGCAAGACAGCGGGTGTTACCGAAGGGCTGATCAGGCTATCGGTGGGACTGGAAAATGCCGAGGATTTGATTGAAGATCTCAAACAGGCATTTGCCAAGGCTTCGGCAGGCACGCTTTCACTGGCCGGATGACAAGGCCGGACCCGTGCCTTTGCGTCATTGTCCAATGCAGCGGTCATCAACCGGTGATCACGTGTGGTTCAAGTGAATTGAACTGCGCTGGCTCCGTGAACTGATATTGTGTCCCTACCTGCCCGGGAGCTGCAGACGTTCGTTTATGCACACCGGGGCGGAATGGAGACTTGTGTTGGCCGCATTTGAGTTCATCACAAAAAATTTCCGCCGTGGAACCCGGCGAGATCAGTTGCCCGAACGCGTTCGTGCGGCGATCGACGAGCGTGAGCGCGCCAATGAGATCATGGCGCGTCTCATCCAGCTGACCATTGTGCTGCTGTTTTCGGCGATCTACACGATCAGCCCCAAAACCAGCCCGGACGAGGCGTTTTCTCCGGTGCCTTATGTGCTGGGGGCCTATCTCGTCGTCAGTATCATCGGTTTGATCTGGTCGATCCGCCAGAAATTGCCGCACTGGTCCGTTTACGGTTCCATCCTGTTCGACTTTGGGCTGCTCTACAGCCTGATGGTCAGTTTTCATATCCAGTATATGCAGCCTGCCTCATTCATACTGAAGGCGCCGACGCTGCTTTACGTCTTTATCTTCATTGCCATTCGTGCGCTTCGCTTCGAAGCCCGGTTCGTCATTGCCGCCGGCATGGTCGCGGCCGCAGGCTGGGCGGCCGTGATTATCTACGTGACGCGTATCGATTCCGGCGACAACATGCTGACCCGCTCCTATGTCGAGTATCTGACGTCCAATTCGATCCTCATTGGCGCTGAGATCGACAAGATTCTGTCAATTCTGTTTGTAACGGGCGTGCTGACTCTGGTTGTGAATGCCTCGAAGAACCTGCTTGTCAGTGCGGTGACCGAAGAGCAGGCGGCGAGTGATCTGTCGCGCTTTTTCGATACCAGCATCGCAAGCGGAATCCGCGAAAGCGCTGACCGGCTGGAGGCCGGCAAGGGCGAAAACAGGGAAGCTGCGATCCTGTTTATCGACATTCGCGGTTTTACCCGCATGGCGGCGGCGATGGAAGCCTCTGACGTTATGCTGACGCTGTCGCGCTACCAAAGCCGCGTGGTGCCGATCGTTCAGCAATGCGGTGGCGTTATCGACAAGTTCATGGGTGACGGGATCATGGCAACGTTCAGTTTCGCCGGAGACCGGGCCGCCGGTTCATTAAAGGCCATCGAGGCGGCTGAGAGCATCCTGCGCGACTGTGACAAATGGGCGGCGGAAGAGCCAGCGCTCAAGGTTATCAGCAGTACCGGCATCGGCCTCGGCGTTGCCTCGGGCCCGGTTGCCTTCGGTGCGGTGGGGCAGGAAAACCGGCTCGAGATCACCGTGATCGGGTCGGCTGTCAACTATTCGGCAAAGCTGGAAAAACACAACAAGGTGATCGGTTCCCGGTTGATAGCCGCCGCTGCAACCTATCGCGAGGCGCTGGAAAAAGGGTATGCAGGCGCGCTTCAGGCGGAGTTCACCACCCAGCAGCTGGAGGGGGTTGCCGAGCCGCAGGAAATAGCCGTGCTCAGCCTGCAGAAACTGGAAAGCGCGCCGGTTTCATCCGGCGCGCCCTTTCAGGAACCTATCCGCATCCGGCCCTCACCGAAGACGCATAGCGGTATCTGATCAGAACTCGTCCCAGTTTTCGTCCTGATCGGCCTTTGCCGCATTTCCCTCAAAGCCGAAGGCATTGCTGACCGCCTTGACGATCCGGCGCGCAGGCGAGGGCACGCTTTCATGGCTGGCATCGGCTTCCTTGACGGGCATTGGCGCCGACCCGGCGAGCTGGAATTCGCCGATCAGGTTGGAAAGGCCAGTCACATCTTCCGCAAGCTGGTGGGTGACGGCGGTTGTTTCCTCGACCATCGCTGCGTTCTGCTGCGTCATCTGATCCATCTGCGTTACCGCCGCATTGACCTCCTGGATGCCGGTGAGCTGCTCATTGGCGGCGGTTGCGATGGCGCTGATCGCGTTGTTGACGTTCGTGACGTGTTCGGAGATTTGCGTCAGGGCTTCGCCGGTGGCCTTCACCATCTTGACGCCGTTGTTGACCTCGTCGCCGGATTTGGTGATCAGTTCCTTGATCTCCTGAGCAGCGGTTGCAGCCCGCTGGGCAAGCTCGCGCACCTCCTGGGCGACGACCGCAAAGCCCTTGCCGGCTTCGCCCGCCCGGGCCGCCTCGACCCCGGCATTGAGTGCCAGAAGGTTGGTCTGGAAGGCGATCTCGTCAATGACGTTGATGATGTTCGAGATTTCGCCGGAGGCGCTTTCGATACCTTCCATCGCGGAAACCGCCTCGGTGACAACGGCGCTCGATTTTTCGGCGTCGGTCTGCGCTGCGCTGGCCATCTGGGCTGCTTCGCCGGCCCTTTCCGATGTGCCCTTGACGGCGGAGGTGATTTCCTCCAGAGCCGCCGATGATTCCTCCAGTGATGCGGCCTGTTGCTCTGTGCGCCGTGACAGGTCATCGGCTGCGCTTCGAATTTCCCTCGAATTGTTGTCAATCGAGCCCGAGTTGTCGCGGATATTGCAAAGCGTTGCGTTGAGCTTTTCGACCGATGCGTTGAAGTCGATACGCAACCGCTCGAGACCGTCCATGAACGGCGTATCCAGATTGACAGTCAGATCGCCTTCTGAAAGGCGCGTCAGGCCGCCGGCAAGAGAATCGACTGCTTCCTGCATCTGCCGCGCCTCTTCGGCCTTGGCGGCTTCGCGCTCGGCCCGCTCTCGGTCGCTCAGCGAACGGTTTTCCTCGGCTTCCTTTTCGAGGTTTTCCTTTTCGATCGCAGCGTCGCGGAAAACCGCAACGGAACGGACCATTTCGCCGATCTCGTCCTTGCGCTCTTCACCGTTCAGCTCAAGGTCGGTGTTGCCCTTGGCAAGCTCCGACATGTTGTCTACGACCTCTGAGATCGGTTTGGTGATGGTGCGCGAAAACAGGAATGCGGCAATCAGCGCAATCGCAAGTATGCCGAAGGCAACAAGTAGAACGATATTGCGCATCGAAGCCAGGCCGGCGAGCGATTCGTTCCGGTCGATAATGGCCGCAACCGTCCAGCCGGAATTGTTGAAATCTATCCTTGCGAGCGCGGCATCGCCGACCATTCCACGATAGCCCTCGATCGTGCCCGTCGCGATATGGTCGCGGGTCGTCTGACCGAGAAGGTCAGTATTGAGCTGCGTGACGAGAGATTCGTTTTCTTCGGTCTTGGCAGAATCCGATATGAAATAGCCGTCCTTGCGGATCAGCACCGTTTCCCCGGTCTCCCCGAGACCGGTCGTGTTGCCCATGATATTGGCGATGATGTCGTTCGGCATTTGCAGCACAACGACGCCGGCAATGTCGCTGCCCTGCACTATGGGCTGGGCAATGAAGGCAGCCGGTGCGCCGTTTGAGGGGCCATAGGGGCGGAAGTCCTTGAGCACGAAGGCCTCGGTGGCACCGCCCGCCATTACGTCCCGGAACGCGTTGGCCAGATCGGAATCCTTCCATTCACCCGTCTCAAGGTTGGTGGCAAAATCCCTTTCCTTGAACACGGTGTAGATGACATTGCCTTCAGGATCGATCAGAAAAAGATCGTAGTAGCCATTATCGAGAATGACCTTGCGCATCCTGTCGTGATATTTTTTGTGAATGGCGTCATAGCCGTCTATGCCTGCCGCATCGAGCAGGTGCTTTTGACCGATCGGATGCGGATTGTCGTCGATGTAGCGCTTCTGCAGCGTTTCGGTGGCATCGCCCTCCATGTAGGTCCAGCCGAACTTGAATGCACTGACGGCATTTCCCACTTCCGGATCGTTGACAAGCGTCTGCAGATCCTTCCTGATATTCATCAGATAGGTTTCGACCTGATTGCGGCGACCGTCGGCAACTGCCTCCAGTTTTTCGTAGGCACTTTGCTCGAGCGTATCGGAACTGATCATCAGTGCGGCAACGCTGGATGCGCCGATTGCAACGATGGTCAGGAGAGCTGCTGCCAGGGGGAGCTTACGGGAAATCAACATTATGAAGCGCTTTCTCCGGGGAGCGGAATTCCATGCCGAGGGGCTCCCGAAAACGCGCATCATGCAGACCGGCGATTCGATTCACAATTACGGATCGGCGGTGTTTCGGCTTTTCAAATATTCACGTATCAGCGTTAAGCACGGGTTAATAATGCGTCCATGAAAACTTACGGGATTAGTCATAATTGCAGTTAAGATCCGTGGCTTTACTGCAGGTTGCAAACTTAACGCTAATGGTTTTACTTCTCGTCGACCGGGCCACCCGCCTTCTTCCAGCCGGTGAATCCCGAGACGATATGACTGACACCGGCAAGACCCATCTCTTTCGCCGCCCTGGTCGAAAGTGCCGAGCGCCAACCCGATGCGCAGTAAAACACAAAACGCTTGTCTGACTGGAACTCCTCCTTGGCGTAGGGGCTTTCCGGGTCGATCCAGAATTCCAGCATGCCGCGGGGGCAATGGAAGGCGCCCGGAACGAACCCATCGCGCTGCAGCTCGCGCACGTCGCGAAGATCGACGAAGGTCACATCCGGATTTCCATGCAGCGCAATCGCCTCTTCGGCCGAAAGGCAATCGACAATTTCATTGGCCTCGGCGACCATATCCCTGACACGTTTCATCATGGCTCCCTTGCGGCGTTGACATTGATGACGGGCATGCCATCAATCCTGATAACATGTCACAGGAGGCCCGCCATGGCGAACGCAAACGAGGTTATCGACGAGGCAAAGGGCGTTCTTGCCGAGACGGAAAGCAAAATTCGCGGGCACGCCTTCGTTGTGGCGATTGAAGCGGGGCAGGCGGACCGGGCGGCGCTACAGCTCTTTTGCGGCAATCAGTATCAGATGTGGAAACCGAATGCCGACGCCACATCGGTTGCCATGTTCCGGTTCTCCGATCATCCCTATCGCGCGGTGTTTCTGACGCCACCCGAAGTGGAAGCGGGGGCGGCTGCCGCGTTTGTCGCGCTCGGCAACAGGCTGGGCATGGATGAATTCGACCGCTTCGAACCTTCCGCAGAGGCGTTTGCATATGCCGCCTACAAGGCCTGGCTGATCTGCTACGGGTCGGCTGCCGAGATTGCCTGCGCGCGGGCGCTGAACCTTGCCGCGTGGGGCCATAATTGCGGCATGATGAGCCGCGGCCTGCAGGAGCATTTCGGGCTGAGTGTGGACGAGACCGCATTTCTTGACGGCTTTTCAAGCCTGCCTTCCCTGGAGGACAGGGCCGCTCAGGTCATCGACTACGATCTCCGGCGCGGCGTTGAGCCTTATGTCATCATACGCGCGGCGCGCATGATGCAGGACTACGAGCGGATGTTTTGGGACGCAATGGCGCGGCAGTCAGGACTTTGAGCCCCGGGACCGGCTGGCGGCCCCAAGGCAACGCCTAAAAGCCCGTCAGTTGTTGACGAGGTCGTCGATGGTGACGTTGAGAACCCTGGCGATCTTGCTGATCGCCGTCAGCGTCGGGCGTCGCGAGCCATCCTCGATACCGATGACATAATGCTCATCAAGACCAGTGCGGGCAGCAAGCTGCCGCAGGCTCATGCGGCGCACTTCGCGCACGGCTGTGACAGAGTTGCCGCTGTTGCGTGCGACTTCCGCGATTTCGTGTGTTGCCGGTTCCACCGTTGCTTCGAGAATCGACTGCGCAGCCATGGATTCGGCGAGTTCAAGCGCTTCATGCATGGCGCGGAACTCCGCCTCCCGCAACACCACATACCGTTCGATGCCATCCGGTGCATCGAATGTGCTGATTGCGGATATTGTGCTGTGCAACTTTGTGTTTTCGTCCCCATCCGACGCGCGGCCATAATAGACCTGTGCGGCGTTACTCATTGTGCCATCCCCCAATACTCACAAACATTCCTGTCGCCGCCCCCGACCCCATCAGATTATAGGGAAGTAACAAAAATCACAACTTCGCGCGGGAAGAATTCATAGAAATTTTACATGCGGAAATATGCGGTGAGCATGCGGCAACCAGCCCAAAGAGGCTCTGCGGTCAGGCCACCGAAATGAGTTGGTACAGATTGTGTCAGCTCAGTGCGGCCGGTTGTGGACTGGATGTGTCAACGCCCTCATGCTCCACGGATACCTGAGTTGAACAAATCCGGGTGATTTCATCGGCGTATTCCACGAGCGCGCGATGACCGTTGGGGCTTAGCGCGTAAATGCCGGTCTCAATCCTTTCAAACCAGCCATAGTGATTGTCCGCCATCAGGCGACGTGCTTTTTCAACGCCGGATTGCCGTGCAACGACCGCTGCTTTTGCCGGGCCTTGGTCGTTCAAAAAGCTCAGGCAGCGCAGGGCGTCCTGCCGGTATGCGGTAACAAGGCCTCTTCTCGTCGATCCGCCGGTATTGGGATCGCCGGCAAGCCGGGCAAATTCGCGCAGCAGTCGTGCCTGCTGGCGTTTGGCCTTGCGGGGTTTGTAGGGTGCGGGATCGAGATGGGCCTCGACAAGGCCATCCTTCAGCCTGACGGTCATAAGGCCCAGTCCGAGGCGCCGGCACAGTTTAATGTTCTTTCTCAGCGACACACCAAATGCCCTGCCCGATCCGCGCGGGACCGCGACATAGACTGCGTCCGTCATGCGTTGCCGGTCGATTGCCTGATGAAAAAGAGAGAGTGAAAAACCGCTTTTCAATTCGACGATGAGCGGCTCTTCGCCGCCGCGGACCGCAACGATGTCAGCGGATCCGACTTCGCCCTTCACGTCATAGCCTTGCGCCTCGAGCAATTTCTTGACCGGGGCATAAAGGTCCGTTTCCTGAATTCTCACGCTTGGCATGGCGAGCAGGCTACCTGCAATTCGTGAACAAACAGGAAGCTGGAGACGGGGTGGCTGAAACTGCTCTCACGCGGGCTTTCCGGCAATGACCGCCGGATAGATCCGTGCCCGGTCCCAGACCACGTCGGCGGCCAAAAAGCCGGCCTCGCGCAGCTGTCGCCGGGTGGTTGATGAATTCCGGTAACATTGAAATGAAACCCCGACGATGTCCGCAAAGACAATCCTTTGCAGGCGCAATGCTTCGGGGTCGATGGCGTTGATATTCCACTCGGAGGCCGGACTGGCTTCGGGGGGTGGTGTCAGGAAACTGGTCACAAGAATCCCGCCCGGTTTCAGCGCGGAAAAGAAGCCGCGATAGAGCTCCGTTACGCGCTCATCATCCGGCTCGTACGTGTTTAGTCCGTTGCTGGCGATCAGGTCGAATGTGCCGCGGTATCCAAGTTCCCAAGCGTCACCTTTGTGAAAGGTTACCGACGCCGGCAGATTGTACCCTGCGGCCAGGCGACGTGCCTTAGAAAGGCTTTCCTCGTCGATGTCGATGCCGACAAGGCGGATATCCGATACGGCGGAAAAATCGCGACCAAGCAGATCCCGCATCAGGCCGCAGGGAACGGAAGCGAGGATATTACCGTCTACAATATGATCCTGGATGGCGGCGGCAAAATGCCGGGACCGTTCCTGTGTGGCCAGCACCATCGGAAACGTGTCGAGGAGGCGCAGCTCCAGATCGGTCAGGACGCGCCCGTCCGGTGCGGTGCCACTCTTGCGGCCATGTGCAGGGTGTTCCATGACGAAGTCTGTCCAGAACCCGTTCCAGCCCTGATTTTGTAGAAGGAAACGGCCAAACGGGAATTCTGCCAGCTGATTAAGAATGTCGAGTTGCTCTGCGATCGTCGCGTGGTCGAGGTTGCCCCGTTCCTCAATCTGCGCCCGCTTTTCCGCAAGGGTTTGTCTGAAAGGCTGCCCCGCGTGTCCATGGGACAGATTGCGCCCGGCCTCGTATGACCTTTCGATACTCATCTCACATTCCTGACTGCAGATATCCGATTTACCCGTCTGTATTTGGACTGTCATACCGCGGAACCCGTCGGCGATGGTGATCCATCATACCCGCAGATTATCCGGCAGTCTTACTGTCACCTCACAATTGTGTTGGTCTGCACCCTGATATGGCAATTAACGCCAGCAGAGCAGGGAGAGCGATATGACACCGACACCTTATCTGTTTTTCAACGGTCAGTGCGCGGAGGCTATTGCGGCTTACGCCGAGATTTTCGGAGGCGAGATTCTCGAACAGCTGCCCGCTTCGCAAATGCCGCCCGAATATCCGGTTGCGGACGACCGCAAGGGCTGGATCATGCATTCCCGGATCAGGGTCGGAGACGGCCATCTGATGGCATCCGATTATGTTATGGGCGAGTGTCCCGATATGGCCGGTTCTTCCGTGATGCTGAGCTTTCCGACTGCCGACGAGGGCAAGGAAGTGTTCGACAAGCTTGCAAAAGGCGGTGTGGTGGAAATGGCCTGGGCGCCGACATTCTGGAGCGCGGGCTTCGGAACGCTCACCGACCGTTTCGGCATCAAATGGATGATCGGTTGCGACGAAGAGCCGAAGGGCTGACTGTAAAACGCCAGCCTAAGAAGCCCACCGGGACGAATGAACCCCGGCTCATGCCTTGCCGTCATTCAAAAGGATCGAGCTGGGACTGGATTTTTTTGGTCAGGCTCTTGCGTACCAGCCGATAGGAGTTTTCCAGGCGGTAACGCAATTCGTCCTCTTCCGTTTCCCAGGGAAGATTGACCCAGGAGCGGTGAAAGTAGGGGGCTTTTACGCCGACGCCGGCATCGATCAGCATCTGCGCTGTCTCGATGCCGTCGGTCTTGACTGAAACGCCGGGCGTGACGGCGCCGATACAGGCAAACATTTTTCCGCCGACCTTCCAGGCATCGTGACCGCCGCCCCACGGATCGGAGACCTCAGCGCCCGGAAAGCCCCGGCATATGGAATTGATCAGTTCTCTGCTCGTTGGGTCTGACATGATTTTTTCGTTTCCTTGACTGGGAAATGTACAGATATCCCATTTTGCAAACGACCGGTAGAATTCTGAATTCTGTTATCCTCTCCCGCTGTAAACAAAACACGACCTTGTAAGGCGCCGTTATGGTTAGTGCGCTGTATCATGTTGTTTTTATTGGTATTTACCGATAGGTACATTTGTTGACGCTGCAAGTAGACCGGTCGGTCTACTTGCATTTTGCCCCGATGCAGGCAGGCGCCCGGACTTAAACGGTCAAAAGGGTGGGTTGAACGTCATTGACGAGACGACGGGCGAACCCGTCGTCATCGTCAATGCGGGCCTGATCGTGCAGGTGCCGCTCCAGGCAGCACGCCAACTGGGCGCGATTAGTTGGGCAGATCGGCCTGATCGTGTCCGTTCCTGCTGTTTCAGTTCGGCATATGGTGACGGGTTGTGCCTTCTTTTGGCCCTATACACGGCTCCACGGCGACAAACTCACTACAAAGTTTTGATTTTAAATATGTATTGCCCAGACACTCATCAATTCGTCTAATGTGTGGGCTGAAGGTTGTCGGTGAGACTTCGGGCGAATCCGTGGCGATCGTCAATGCCCGCATCGTCGTGCGCGTGCCGGTCTAATCCGATTCAATCCGATCATGGAACAGACTATTCGTCGATAGCGTGCAGTTTGGTCTCGTCGATTGCAAGTATCACAAACAGTCCGATTACCGTCGACAACAGCACGGGCCAGTATGCAAGGCTCATACCGCCGGCAAAGGCTTCGGTGAGGATCGTCCGGATTTTGTCCGCATCTTCCGCGCTGTAGCGGGCAAGCACCGACTTTGCCGCATCAGCGCCGGCCGAACCGGCATTCAGCACACCGAGGTCCGCATCGGACAGCGAAATACCGGCTTGCCCGAGCGCTGTTTGAATCCGGTCCAGGCTCGACGCGTACATGATCGCCGTTGCCACGGCCACGCCGACCGCGCCGTAAGCGAGGTGAAGCATAAACGAGAGGCCACCGGCAAGACCGGCCCGTGAGGGCGCCACGGCGCTGACAGCGGCGGTTCCGGAGGGTCCGACCGCCAGCGGAGCGCCGATACCGATCAGCAGCATGGCAGGCAGGATTGCAAAATAGCCCCATGCCGGTATCAGGAATACAACCGTTGCGCACCCCAGGGAAATTAATAGATAGCCGGCAAATAAAAGACGTTTCGGGCCGTAAGGCTTGTATAAGTTCCCGGCGATGATCGATCCGACTGCCAATGGCAGCATCAGTGGGATCATGCCGAAGGACGCCTGCAAAACTGACCAGCCCAACGTCTTTTGCATATATTGCGGAAAGTATAAAAACGCGACGAAGAACGCCGGCACCATGAGCGCGTTGAGAGAAAGCGTCAGGACAAATTCACGGTTCCGCATCATCTGCTGCGGCAGAAGGGGGTCAGCGACCCGGCGTTCCACAAAAGGAAACGCCACAAGCAGGATCAGGCTCAGACAGAACAGCCCCACAATGACAAGCGATCCCCACCCCCGGTTCGCACCGACGTCAAGCGCATAGAGCAATGCCAGAATTGCGGCCGACAGGATTGTTATACCGGCATAGTCAACCTGTTCGTTGTCCGTCTGCGGCGGCTGTTTCGGCACTATCCGGAAAACCAGAATTGCGGCAAGAGTGGACAACACCGCATTGACGACAAAGAACAAACGCCAATCGCCAAGATAGGTAGAGACACCGCCGATCAGGGGACCGATTACATTGCCGCTGGCCACGCCTGCCAGGATTAGCCCCATAACCAGGCCGCGTTGATCCTCGGACGCGTTGGTGGCGCCGATGGCCAGAATGCTCGGCCAGATCAATGCGGCGCCCACACCCTGAAAGGCTCGCGCTGCGATCAGAAATCCAATTGTCGTAGACAACAGGCAGCCGACGGAGGCAACGATAAACAGCACCAGCCCGATCAAGAGCACGCGCCGCCGCTCATGCGTGTCGCCGAGACGCCCGCCCGTCACCATGAACATGGCAAATGTCAGGGCGTAGATATTCAGAACCCATTGTGTGGTGGTGATGTCGGCAGAGAGCTCGCTTTCGATGGCTGGCACCAGCAAAAGCGCGCCGGTGAAGTCGGTGCCGATGATGAATGCCGTCATCATCAGTGTTGCGGTACCAAGCACCGTGAGGCCGCTGATGGACTGCCGTTGTGATGACATGGGTCTTTCCCCCGGATGTCACTGTTTTATCCCGATGAGGACAAAGAGGCCAGCGGGTGGTCGGTTCCACATGCCCGCCAGATCAGGCCCCGCTTGACATTTGCCCCCCAATCCTGTTTATCCGCGCCTATTCCGCGACGAGTTGAACACTCCGAGCAGCTGACCGGGACCCGCAAAGGTATAAAGAGATCCCGGAAGCCACCACCCGGCAGCGCGATGCGCCCCCGGGTGCTTTTGTGCTTTGGCCGATTGCCGGTCATCTGCCTTCGGGGCTTGCCAATTTGGCGCGGGGTAACAATCTTTCAGGGACAGGCCCTGAAAGCAAAGGATTAGTGGATGTTTGAAAGCCTTCAAGATCGCCTTGGTTCCATCCTCAATGGACTGACCGGCCGCGGCGCATTGTCGGAAAAGGACGTATCGGCCGCACTTCGCGAAGTGCGCCGGGCGCTGCTCGAGGCCGACGTGGCGCTCGAAGTGGTGCGCTCGTTCACCGACAAGGTGCGTGAAAAGGCCGTTGGCGCGGAAGTGCTTAAATCCATCAAACCCGGACAGATGGTCGTCAAGATCGTCCATGACGAGCTGGTCGAGATGCTCGGCGCCGAGGGCGTTCCGATCGATCTGAATGCGCCGGCACCCGTCGTCATCATGATGGTCGGCCTGCAGGGTTCGGGTAAAACCACCACCACCGGCAAGATCGCCGCGCGGCTGACATCGCGCGACAAGAAAAATGTGCTGATGGCCTCGCTCGATACGCGCCGGCCGGCCGCTCAGGAACAGCTCCGCCAGCTCGGCGAACAGACAGGTGTCGATACCCTGCCGATCGTCGCCGGCCAGTCGCCGACGGAGATTTCGGCACGCGCCGTTCAGGCGGCCAAGCTCGGCGGCCACGATGTCGTTATTCTCGACACCGCCGGCCGTACCCATATCGACGAGCCGCTGATGGTCGAGATGGCGGATATCAAGGCCAAGGGCAATCCGCACGAAATCCTGCTTGTCGCAGATGCGCTGACCGGTCAGGACGCGGTCAATCTAGCCCGCAATTTCGATGAACGCGTCGGCATTACCGGCCTTGTTCTGACCCGCATGGACGGTGACGGACGCGGCGGTGCGGCGCTGTCGATGCGTGCGGTGACCGGCAAGCCGATCAAGCTGATCGGTACCGGCGAAAAGATGGATGCGCTTGAAGAGTTCCATCCGAGCCGCATTGCCGACCGGATCCTCGGCATGGGCGACATCGTTTCGCTGGTCGAAAAGGCCGCCGAAACAATCGACGCCGAAAAAGCGCAGGTCATGGCCGACCGCATGAAGGCCGGCAAGTTCGATCTCAATGATCTGGCTGACCAGCTGAAACAGATGCAGAAAATGGGCGGCATGTCCGGCTTCATGGGCCTGATGCCCGGTATGGGCAAGATGAAGGATCAGATTGCCGCTGCCGGTCTCGACGACACCGTGTTCAGGCGCCAACTGGCCATCATCTCCTCGATGACGCGCAAGGAACGGGCCAATCCCGACATACTCAAACACTCCCGCAAGAAGCGCATAGCTGCCGGTTCCGGCACCAATGCCGCCGAAATCAACAAGCTGTTGAAGATGCACCGCCAGATGGCCGACATGATGAAGGCGATGGGCGGCAAGGGCAAAAAGGCCGGGATGCTCGGCAAGATGATGGGTGGTCTTGGCGGTGGAATGCCCGGCATGGGCGGCATGCCTGACGCCAAACAGCTCGAGGCTCTGCAAAAACAGGCCGATGCAGCAGGCCTTGGCAAAGGCGGTGGCCTGCCCGGACTTGGCGGAGGCGGCGGCTTGCCCGGTCTCGGCGGTCCGAAACTTCCCGGCCTTGGCGGCCTTCCCGGTTTGCCTAAGAAGAAGTGACGCTGATGACCACCGATCCGGTAGAAAGACTGCACGAGTTGCGCCGTTCCATCGACAATTTCGATGCGGCGCTTATCCATATTCTGGCCGAACGCTTCCGCTGCACGCAGGCTGTGGGCAAGCTGAAAGCCGAATTCGACATGCCGCCCGCCGATCCCGACAGGGAAAAGCGGCAGGTCGAACGCCTGCGCAAGCTGGCCGAGGAAGCCGATCTCGATTCCGACTTCGCCGAGGCATTCCTCAATTTCATCATCAAGGAAGTCATCCGCCATCACGAGGCCTTTAGGCACGAGGCGGAGACCAAATGATCCGTCCAACGAATTAGGGCTGCGCCAGCAGCTTCAATGAAAACGCAGAAACAACTTTTGAAGGAAAAACAAAATGGCACTTAAAATACGTCTGGCCCGTGGTGGGTCGAAAAAGCGCCCCTACTATCACGTCGTCATCGCCGATGTTCGCGCGCCCCGCGACGGCCGTTTCATCGAACGTGTCGGCAAGTGGAACCCGATGCTTCCGAAGGACGGCGCCCGCGTCGAGCTCAATGAAGAGCGCATCAAACATTGGCTTGATCAGGGTGCACAGCCGACCGACCGCGTGCTGCGCTTCCTCGACGAGGCAGGCCTTGCAAAGCGCCCGGCCCGCAACAACCCGAACAAGGCAAAGCCCGGCAAGAAGGCACAGGAGCGCCTTGAAGAGCTGAAAGCCAAGGAAGAAGACGCCGCTGCTGCGGCATCCGAGGCCGCGGCCGCGCCGGCGGAAGAGGCTGCTCCCGAAGAAGCCGCTGCCGAATAAGTCCAAGATGGCGTTATGATAAGCGGGCGGCATATATGTGCTGCCCGCTTTTGTTTGTAGTGCGTGGTGGAAATGGCAAAACCCGACGATATGGTTCTGATGGCCGTTATCGGCGCCCCTCACGGGGTGCGCGGGGAACTGCGCGCCAATCCGCATACCGACGATCCGCTGGCGCTGAGCGATTACAGTCCGCTTTGCGACGAGACCGGCCGGGTCTTCAAGGTTTTGTCGGTGCGCCCGGCAAAGAATGTTGTAGTCATTCGCCTCGAAGGCATCAATGGGCGCGAAGCCGCCGAGGCGCTGAAGGGCACCAGTCTTTATGTGCCGCGCGATCGCCTGCCCGACGATCTTCTCGAAGAGGAAGAGTATTTCCATGCTGATCTGGAAGGTCTGACCGTGCGCGACCCCGATGGAAATGAGCATGGCACTGTCAGTGGCGTCTATAATTTTGGCGCCGGTGACATTCTGGAACTGTCGCGCCACGGCAAAAAACCGGTGATGATCCCGTTTTCCGAGGCCGCAGTGCCCCATATCGACTGGGAAAGCGGTGTTCTTACCGTCGATCCGGCCGCTGCGGGGCTTGACGGTTCGGAAGAGGAGCAGGGGCCGGGCAGCCGGCGGCGCCGTCCTTCGCGGGCCAATAAAAAGGCGAGACCTGCCGGAGAGGAGCGTTCATGAGCTTCCGCGCCAGCGTATTGACCCTCTATCCGCAGATGTTTCCCGGCCATCTTGCAGAATCGCTTGCCGGCCGGGCACTGGAGAGGGGCGACTGGTTGCTGGACACCGTTCAGATCCGCGACTTTGCGCATGACAAACACCGGAGCGTTGACGATACGCCCGCCGGCGGCGGTGCGGGAATGGTTCTGAAGCCCGATATTCTTGCCGCCGCAATCGATCAGGCAAGCCCGGAAGGCGACGGACGCCCGCGCCTGTTGCTCAGCCCGCGCGGCCGGCCATTGACGCAGGAAAAAGTGCGGGAACTTGCGTCCGGTCCCGGCGTCGTTCTCGTCTGCGGACGGTTCGAGGGTGTCGACCAGCGGGTGATCGATGCGCGCGGTCTCGAAGAGGTTTCCGTCGGCGATTATATCCTTTCGGGCGGTGAGCCGGCGGCACTGATCCTGCTGGATGCGGTGATCCGCCTGCTTCCGGGAGTCATGGGCAACGAGGACTCCGGCGCGTCGGAGAGTTTCGAGGAAGGGCTGCTCGAATATCCGCATTACACGCGGCCGCAGCTATGGGAGGATCGGGCGATCCCGGAGGTGCTCATTTCAGGCAATCACGCCAAAATCGATGCCTGGCGAAGACAGGAATCGGAGAAACTGACAAAGGAGCGGCGCCCGGACCTGCTTAAGGTCAAAAAAAAGCCGCGATAGGGATGACATTTTGCCGACATTGGTGTATGTGCCCCGCCAACCGGAATAATCCGACACCACCAAGCAAAGAATGGTGAACCCGCTCCGCCGCAAGGCAAATCCCCGAGGCAAGGACCAAAGGGCAGTTAGGCGCTCTGACCGTTTTAGAAGAAAGAAAGGTTCAGGACCATGGATATCATCCGTGAACTTGAGGCCGAACAGGCCGCTAAAATCGAATCAAAGCGCAAGCTGCCGGAATTTTCTCCCGGCGATACCGTCCGCGTCCTGGTGCGCGTCACCGAAGGCAGCCGCACCCGCGTGCAGGCCTATGAAGGTGTCTGCATTGCCCGCTCAGGCGGCGGCATCAACGAGAACTTCACCGTTCGCAAGATTTCCTACGGCGAAGGCGTCGAGCGTGTCTTCCCGATCTACTCACCAATGGTCGAAGGCGTCGAAGTGGTTCGCCGCGGTAAGGTTCGCCGCGCCAAGCTTTACTATCTGCGTGAGCGTCGCGGCAAATCGGCCCGTATCGTCGAAAACACCAATGTTCGCGCCCGCAAGCTGAACGATGCCGAGCGCCAGGCGCTGGCTGCCGAGAAGGCACGCATCGAAGCCGAAAAGGTGGCAGCCGCTCAAGCGCTCGCTGCCGAAAAGGCTGCTGCGGAGGCCGCTGAAAAAGCCGCTGCCGAAGCTGCTGAAAAAACCGCCGCGGACGACGCAGCCGAATAGGCCAAACGCCCGCGCAAGCGGTCACGGATTTCAATCAAGCGCGTACCGTGCCGGTGCGCGCTTTTTGATTCCCTGCCTTGAAAAATGCAATGTCCACACAGGCTTGTCTTGGCGGGCGGGTTTGTGACATTGTTCGCTCTCGCCGGCGCCTTGGAGCAAGATGCCGGGCAAACACAGGGAGCTTTTCATGTCACTTGTAAAATCTGTCATTGCCGCGGCGCTGACCGTCGCGATCGCACCCTTTGCAGCCATGGCGTCCGAACTTCCCGACATGGGCGGCAAGACCGTCGTCGTCGTCACGGAGAATGCCTATCCGCCGCTGCAGTTCATCGATCCGAAGACAGGCGACCAGATCGGCTGGGAATATGATGCGATGAACGAAATCGCCAAGCGGCTCAACATGAAAGTCGAATATCAGAACACCAGCTGGGACGCGATGATCCAGGCGGTATCCGATGCGCAGTACGATCTTGGCATGACCGGCATCACCATCAAGGAAGAGCGCAAGGAAAAGGTCGATTTTTCCGATCCCTATATGCGCTCCGAAATGTTCATGCTGGTGCGCGGCGATGAGGATCGCTTCGAAGACCACAAGGGCTTTGCTGCGCTTGAGGACGGGCTGGTCGGCGCACAGTCGGGCACGACGCCGTTTTACGTCGCCGTTTATGAAGTTCTGGACGGTAATGAGCAGAACCCGCGCATCAAACTGTTCGAGACATTCGGTGCGCAGGTCCAGGCCTTAAAGGCAGGCGATGTCGACCTGGTGCTGACCGATGGCACCGCCGGCAAGGGCTATGTCAAGGCATCGGATGGTGGGCTCAAGCTCGTCGGCCAGCCATTGGGTACCGAAGACTTCGGCTTTATCTTTCCGAAGGGCTCGGAACTCGTCGGTCCGATCAATGCGGCAATCGCCGACATGAAGGGTGATGGCACCATTGACGCGTTGAATACGAAATGGTTTCTGGAATACGAACTGGGCCAGTAAACCCGGATAACTGAAGCTCTTTCGCGGGCGGGGTTCTCCCGCCCGCGCATCGATTGGCGCCCATGGCACTCAGCAAGCCTTCCAGTGACAGCGATTTTCCCTATTGGCTTGTGGCGGCCACCGCGATAGCGGTTTTCATCGCCATCGTCATCGCCACCAACGACCTCTACACGCAGGTCCTCGTCATCGTTTCGAAGGGCGTGTGGATCACCATTTTCGTTACGCTTGTCGGCTTTTCGCTTGCATCGGCGCTAGGTCTGATCATCGCGGTGATGGGATTGTCGCGGTCGCTGGTGATGCGCCAGGTGGCACGGTTCTATGTCGAGATCATCCGCGGCGTTCCCATTCTCGTACTGCTTTTCTACATCGCCTTTGTCGGCGCGCCCGGCTTTGTGGTCGCCTGGAATTACCTGTCGACGCCGCTTCAGGAAGCCGGCCTTATCGACGAGCTCAAGGTGCGCGACATTTCGCTGATGTGGCGGGCCATCATCTCGCTGACCATCGGCTATTCGGCATTTATTTCCGAAGTGTTCAGGGCCGGCATTCTGGCCGTCGACGAAGGACAGATCGAGGCGGCGCAGGCGCTGGGTCTCACCCGCTGGCAGCGTTTCCGACTGATCATCATGCCGCAGGCCCTGCGCACCATTTTGCCACCGCTGGGGAATGATTTTGTTGCCATGGTCAAGGACTCCTCGCTCGTCTCGGTCCTCGGCGTTGCTGACCTTACGCAGATGGGCAAGGTCTATGCCTCCGGCTCCTTCCGGTTTTTTGAAACCTACTCCATCGTTGCCTATATTTATCTGTTGCTGACAGTGGGCCTGTCACTGGCGCTGAGAGCGCTTGAACGCCGTTTGCGGCAGGCCGGCAATATTGATGAGACAGGCTGATTGCCGCAGGGCAAAAAGCTTGATAAGAACGGTTCCAATGACGGAAAACCTGATCATTACAGGCAAAAAATTTACCGGCCGCGTCCGTCACAGGACGTCGACGGCTTACCTGCCTGTGCATGACCATAAACGGCTTCCCGGGCGTTTTTTTGCACGTCTGAGGCACTCCGACGGGTGTCTTGCGGGTTAATCGCGCACTGCCAATCCGTCCTTATTACCGTTTCCCATTCGGATGAAATTCATGACTGCACCTAAAACCTTGTACGACAAAATCTGGGACGAGCACGTCGTCCACGAGCAGGACGACGGTACCTGCCTGCTCTATATCGACCGCCATCTCGTTCACGAAGTGACAAGTCCGCAGGCCTTCGAGGGGCTGCGTAACAGCGGCCGCGACGTGCGTCACCCGCAGCGAACGCTGGCGGTGGTTGACCACAACGTTCCGACGACGCCGGACCGCAAAGAGGGCATCAAAAACGAGGAAAGCCGCGTTCAGGTCGAAGCGCTGGCGAAAAATGCCGCCGATTTCGGCGTTGAATATTTTCACGAAGCCGACGAGCGCCAAGGTATTGTTCATATCGTCGGGCCGGAACAAGGCTTTACCCTTCCCGGAACAACGATCGTCTGCGGCGATAGCCACACGTCGACCCATGGGGCTTTCGGGGCGCTTGCCCATGGTATCGGAACATCCGAAGTCGAGCATGTGCTGGCCACTCAGACGCTGATACAGAAAAAGGCAAAGAACATGCTGGTGCGCGTTGACAACACCGCGCCGGCGGGGGTCACCGCTAAGGACATCATCCTTGCCATTATCGGTGAGATCGGTACTGCGGGCGGCACGGGACATGTGATCGAATTCGCCGGCCAGGCAATTGTTGACCTGACAATGGAAGGGCGCATGACGGTCTGCAACATGACCATCGAAGGCGGCGCACGCGCTGGCCTGATCGCTCCGGACGAAAAGGCTTTCGAATATCTGAAGGGCCGCCCGATGGCGCCGGATGCTGAGCACTGGGATCTGGCCGTAGCCCACTGGCAATCGCTGAAAACCGACGAGGGCGCCCATTTCGACCGCACGATCGTGCTGGACGCGCAGCACCTTCCGCCCATCGTATCCTGGGGATCTTCACCGGAAGACGTGGTGTCCGTTACCGGGCATGTGCCCAATCCGGCCGACATCGAAGATGAAACCAAGCGCGCCTCGAAGCAGCGGGCGCTTGAATATATGGGCCTGACTGCGGGCACCAGGATCACCGATATCGAGATCGATCGCGTTTTCATCGGTTCGTGCACCAATGGCCGTATCGAAGATCTGCGCGCTGCCGCCGCCGTGCTGCAGGGGCACAGGGTCAGCGACCGGGTCAATGCAATGGTGGTTCCGGGATCGGGGCTGGTTAAATCCCAGGCAGAACAGGAAGGGCTCGACAAGATCTTCATCGAAGCCGGATTTGAATGGCGTGAGCCGGGTTGCTCAATGTGCCTGGCCATGAATGACGACCGGTTGAAGCCCGAAGAGCGCTGCGCGTCGACGTCCAACCGGAATTTCGAAGGCCGCCAGGGCTACAAGGGAAGAACCCATCTCGTCTCTCCGGCCATGGCTGCCGCGGCGGCCGTCGCGGGCCGTTTTGTGGACGTGCGCGATTGGTAATACCTCGTTAACCGTTAATCGACGAATTAACCGGGCGGAAACCATTTCCGCCCGTTTTTGTGTGGATTTGGCAGCATCGCAAGGCTGCAGAAAACCGGCGTTTACCTCAAATTAGGTCCTTATCTGTTACCCGGATAAAAAAGGGGGATCAGGTGGGCATATCCTATATCCATGCGGTCAATATCGGGCTAGCTGCCGCGGTCATCTGCGGACTTGCGGCTATTTACCTGTATGACCGGAGCCGTAAGTCGGCTCTTTGGTGGATGTTGAGCTTTACAGCCGTTCTTCTCATGGGCGTTGCATCCATAGCCGTACCGCTCTTCGCACCGGAACCAATCACACGTTTCGTTGTTTTTGCACTGAATATCATGGCTATTAGCTGCCTCAATGTCGGCATTGCCAGCTATCTGGATAGCCGGATTCCTTGGCGGATTATCGATGGGATGCTCGCCGGCACGCTGGTGCTGAACTTTGTCGCCGGCATGTTTTTCCCGGCGGGAATCGTGACCTCGTCCATTGCGGCTCTGTCACTGGCGTGTGTGCAGGGCATCGGGCTTTACCTGCTGATGAAGTCACAGATCGGCAGGAAGGACCGCGTGTTTGTCGGGTTTCTCGGCCTGGCCATTCTCAACTATTTGTCCCGCCCGCCGTTGCAGGCACTGGCAGCCGAAAGCGCTGCAGACGGCACGCTTTCCGGTGTCGCCATCGCCATGCACATAAACAACACCATGATTGTGATCGGTCTGGCGACATTCCTGATGCTACGGCTTGCCAATCAGCTCGTGATGCAACTGAAAGGGCAGTCCGAAACCGACAGCCTGTCCGGCCTGTTCAACCGGCACGGTTTTCAGGCAGCGGTGCACCAGACCCGCAACAACGTGCAATCGACGGCACCTGCATCGCTGATTATCTGTGACCTCGACCGTTTCAAATCGATCAATGACGATCATGGCCACTTTGTTGGCGACCGGGTTATTGCCGCCTTTGGCAGGCTTGTCAGGGCCGGTGCCCGCGAGGGTGATATTTGCGGCCGTGTCGGAGGTGAGGAATTTTGCGTTTACCTGCGCAACTCGGATGCGCGCGCAGCCCGGCTCTTTGCCGAATGGCTGCGAGTGGCCTTTGCATCGACGAGCTATCCGGAACTCGACGCGAATGTGCGCTTTACCGCAAGTTTCGGCGTTACCCAGGTTGCACAGGACGAGGCCATTGAAGAGGCCTATGTGCGTGCCGACCGGGCCCTGTACACCGCCAAGCGCGAAGGCCGCAATTGTGTGCGTTTGATCGGAGAGGCAGGCGATTCCGAGCAGCTGTCCGGAATCAGCTTTTCAAAGCGCTCCGGACGTTAGTCCGCCACATCTCAATAAGTCTTCCGGTGCCCGTCTATGGCCGGATCACGCAAATCTTGGTCGCCTGATCACAATCCATTGCCGGTTGTGCGTCACCGACGTCGATAATCTTGGCACCGTTGCGCGGCAAGGGCGGTTTTTCGGGCAATGGCTGCGGATAGTATTCGCGGCCGTTGTCGACGTAGAAATAAATGCCGTTTCCCTTGAAACGCTTGGCGGATATGCCGCCCGAGTAGGTTCCGAGACCCTTGATGTGGGTCGGCAGGCCGTTGTCGGCCATGGCGGGCACGGTGGCCAGCGCAGGCGCGGCAGCTGCTGCAGCGACGACCAGATACTTGATAACTCGATTTGGCATGACAATGCTCACTTCGTTAACGAACGCGGATAGGCCGCCACATCAGATCATTCGATGGCGCGTGTATATCCTGCTGTTTAATCTAGGATTTTTACACTCCGTTTACCATGAAGGCCGTGATAAACCTTTTGTTAAGGTTAAGACCGGCGCTGTGTCCCCGCAGCCGGGTGACCTTTGCCGCCAACCCGGCTACAAGAGTGGCGACTGATCTGGCATCCGTAATAGAGTGAGCACAATGACCGCCGAACCGAAAATCGACATAAATCTGATGCGGCTGAACGATGCGCGCGAGCTCGCACCGCTGATTGCGGCCTATGCACAGTCGCTCAAGCGCGGAGCGCCCCGGCGTCCGGACGAGTTTCATGCCGAAACGCTGCTGCAGGACCGTGTCGCCCAATTGCTCGGCGCGCGCCTGAACGGCAGACTTGTCGGTTTTCTGGTTTTTTATGACCTGCCCGACCCTGTCACGGGCATGCGTTTCGGCCAGGTCGACCATCTGTTCGTTCACCATGAGCAACGCCGCAAGGGCATTGCCAAGGCGATGCTGGATGTGCTCGCCGAGGAGGGCGAATCACGCGGCTGGAGCAGGATGGTGCTTAACACGCCGCGTCAGCCGGACGAAGGCAGGAAGCTCTATGAGAGTCTCGCAACCACTGCGGACTGGGCCAGTTTCGTCATGCATTTTGATCGATAGTAGCGGGCTGTGCGCTGTAAATGCGGCAGTGCAAAAAAAATTTCGCGGCCAAGTTTCTACGGGTTTTTAGACTTTTGGCGGCTTTCAATCGATTTGGAAGCGTTCTAAAACGTCGAGACGACCACGGACCGTGGCCGTTGGCCTTTATGCGGTGCCGTGCGCGCTTTGACGCACCGCTGTAAAGCCACTATTAACATGCCTCAATGTGCCACGGCCGTTCGTTGCCGTGCCGGGACAAGACACTGATTTCATTTCGGAGGCCCCATGGCCAACGCCACGCAAAACAGACCCCTTTCCCCGCATCTGTCCATTTATCACATGTATCCGACCATGGTGATGTCGATCGTACACCGCATAACCGGCGGCGCGCTCTATTTCGGAACGCTTCTGGTGGCCTGGTGGCTGATTGCTGCGGCGGCGGGGCCGGCTTATTTCGAGTTCACCAACGCCATATTCGGATCCATCATCGGCCGGTTGGTTCTGTTCGGTTACACCTGGGCGCTGCTGCACCACATGATCGGCGGTATCAGGCATCTCGTCTGGGATACTGGCCGCGGCCTCGAAAAACATGCGAGCACCAGGATTGCCTGGGCGACGCTGGCCTGTTCGGTTGCGCTGACGATCATCCTTTGGGCTATCGCCCTCATCTTTGCTTAAAGGAGCTTTGTCATGGATATGCGCACTCCGCTCTCCAAGGTCCGCGGGCTGGGCTCGGCAAAGGAGGGAACGGATCATTTCTGGCGCCAGCGACTGACCTCCGTCGCAAACATTCCGCTTACCATCTTTTTTGTCATCTTCATCATGGTCTATCAGGGTGAATCCTACGAGACCGTGTCCGGCGCGCTGAGCAATCCGATCGTCGCCGTTCTGATGGGCCTGGTGGTTCTGTCCGGGCTCATCCACATGCGCCTCGGCATGCAGGTCATCATCGAGGATTATGTGCACGGCGAAGGCAGGAAGATTGCGCTTTTGATGCTCAACAGCTTTTTTACGGTCGTTGTCGGCGCCCTGTCGCTGTTTGCGATTTTGAAACTCGGATTTGGAGGCTGATCTCTCGATGGCGAACAACACGGAACCGGCTTACCAGACCACCGAACATACATTCGATGTGGTTGTCGTCGGAGCGGGCGGCGCCGGCCTGCGCGCAACGCTCGGCATGGCCGAGCAGGGACTGCGCACAGCCTGCATTACCAAGGTCTTTCCGACCCGCTCGCACACGGTCGCGGCCCAGGGCGGCATTGCCGCGAGCCTGCAGAACATGGGGCCCGACCACTGGCAGTGGCACATGTACGACACCATCAAGGGATCCGACTGGCTCGGCGACACGGACGCCATGGAATATCTGGCTCGCGAGGCGCCGCAGGCTGTCTACGAACTCGAGCACTATGGCGTGCCGTTTTCGCGAACAGAAGAGGGCAAGATCTACCAGCGGCCGTTTGGCGGCCACATGACAGAATTCGGTGACGGCCCGCCCGTGCAGCGTACGTGTGCGGCAGCCGACCGCACCGGACATGCAATCCTGCATACGCTTTACGGTCAGTCGCTGCGCCACAACGCGCAATTCTTCATCGAATATTTTGCCATTGACCTTCTGATGAGCGATGACGGCGTGTGTACCGGCGTCGTGGCCTGGAACCTTGACGACGGAATGATCCACATCTTCCGCGCCAAGATGGTTGTACTGGCAACAGGCGGCTATGGCCGTGCCTATTTCTCGGCCACTTCCGCGCATACCTGCACCGGTGACGGCCACGGCATGATCGCCCGCGCCGGGCTGCCGCTTCAGGATATGGAGTTCGTGCAGTTCCACCCGACCGGCATCTACGGTGCCGGAACGCTCATCACCGAAGGCGCGCGCGGCGAGGGCGGCTATCTGGTCAATTCCGAGGGCGAACGCTTCATGGAGCGTTATGCGCCGTCGGCCAAGGACCTTGCGTCACGCGATGTCGTATCGCGCTGCATGACCATGGAAATCCGCGAGGGACGCGGCGTTGGCAAGAAGAAGGACCACATCTTCCTGCATCTCGATCACCTCGATCCTGCGGTTCTGGCCGAACGTCTTCCCGGAATTTCGGAATCGGCAAAAATCTTTGCCGGCGTCGATGTGACCCGCGACCCGATCCCGGTCCTGCCGACGGTCCACTACAATATGGGCGGCGTTCCGACGAACTATCACGGTGAAGTGCTCAATCCCACTAAGGGCGACCCCGACCGCATCCAGCCCGGCCTGATGGCTGTCGGCGAGGCCGGCTGCGCCTCGGTGCACGGCGCCAACCGCCTCGGATCGAACTCGCTGATTGATCTGGTCGTCTTCGGCCGCGCCGCTGCCATCAAGGCCGGCGAAGTCGTCGACCGGCACGGCGAGGTGCCGCATGTGCCGCAGGCCTGCCTCGACAGGATCATGGATCGCTTCGATCGCAGGCGCCATGCCAACGGATCCATTCCGACCGCAGACCTGCGCGACAAGATGCAGCACGCCATGCAGAAGGATGCCGCCGTGTTCCGCACCCAGGAAACGCTGGAGCAGGGCTGCCGCAGCATGGACGGGATTTACAAGGAGCTCGCCGATGTGCGCACCACGGACCGCTCGATGATCTGGAATTCCGATCTCGTTGAGACGCTGGAACTCGACAATCTTGCCGATTGCGCAATGCTGACCGTCTATGGCGGCGAGGCGCGCAAGGAAAGCCGCGGTGCCCATGCGCGCGAGGATTTCCCCGATCGCGACGACAAGAAATGGCGCATTCATACGCTGGGCTGGATCAGTGGCAACGGCAAGGTAACACTCGACTATCGGCCGGTTCACACCGAGACGCTGACAACGGAAGAAGAAGGCGGCATTGAGCTTGCCAAGATCGCGCCCAAGAAGCGTGTCTACTAGGAGGAATCGAGCAAATGGTAGAACTCGCGCTTCCAAAAAACTCGCAGATGACCGAGGGCAAGACCTGGCCGAAACCCGATGGCGCAAAGAACCTGCGGGAATTCAGGATCTACCGCTGGTCGCCGGATGACGGCAAGAACCCGTCGATCGATACCTACTATGTTGATCTCGACGATTGCGGTCCGATGGTTCTCGACGGGTTGTTGTGGATCAAGAACAAGGTCGATTCCACCCTGACGCTGCGCCGCTCCTGCCGCGAGGGTATTTGTGGTTCCTGCGCGATGAATATCGACGGGACCAACACGCTTGCCTGCACCAAGGGCATGGACGACATCAACGGAACGGTGAAGATCTACCCGCTTCCCCACCTGCCCGTGGTCAAGGACCTGGTGCCGGATCTGAATAATTTTTACGCCCAGCACCGCTCCATCGAACCGTGGCTGCAAACCACGTCGCCGGAACCCGAAACGGAATGGCTGCAGTCGCATGAGGACCGTGTCAAGCTGGATGGCCTGTACGAATGCATTTTGTGCGCTTGCTGCTCGACCTCCTGCCCGAGCTACTGGTGGAACGGCGACCGCTATCTCGGTCCCGCGGTGCTGCTGCAAGCCTATCGCTGGCTGATCGACAGCCGTGACGAGGCGACGGGCGAGCGGCTGGACGAACTCGAAGATCCGTTCCGGCTCTATCGCTGCCACACGATCATGAACTGCGCGCAGACTTGTCCGAAGGGCCTCAATCCGGCCAAGGCGATTGCCGAAATCAAGAAAATGATGGTTGAGCGCCGGGTGTAAACCGGCGCCTTTGTTCTTTTAGACTTCCAGATCCCGCAGCACGGCCTTGTCGTAGCCGATGCGCGCCAGGATATCGTCAGCCTGCTGGTCGAACTGCACCTGTGACAGTGCCGAACGCAGGGCCAGCCGGTAAATGAACGCGCAAAATACCGCACAGACGGCAATGTCATAGCCTTCGCCGATCAAGCCGATACCACCGAAACTGCCCAGCCACGAAATGAGGCCGACGCCAATACAATAGGGCAGCAGCCAGGCCGCCTGTTGGAGATCGAGTTCATCCCTGTCCATCGAACGCAGACGAACCGCGAATATCAATGCGCCGACCGCCATCGCCAGCCCGAGGATCTGGATTGTCTGCCATCCGCTCCAGTAGACGATCAGCGTCGCCAGAATGAACGTCGCATAGCCGATCGCACGGACAAACGGCAGCCGGAAGGGGCGTGTGTAGTCAGCGGCGAGGGAGCGCAGCGCCACGACCGCAATCGGCCCGACGATGAAGGACAGGACGACCAGGGAACTGTGCGCGGCGACGATTTCTGAAAAATCGAGAAAGGCAACGGCGAGCCAGCCGATGACGAGATTGAGTAGCAGCGCATTGAAAGGCACGCCGAACCGCGACAGCCTGGCGAACAGCGCCGGCATGAATTTCGTTCCGGTCATGGCAAGCACCAGGCGTGCATTTGCGCCCACTGCCACCAGCGCGCTGCCGAAGGGCGATATGACGGCGGTGGTGTTCATCAGGCTGACCAGCCACAGGAGGCCGAGGGCGGTAGCGACCGAGGCGAGCGGGCCACCGGGGTGGGTGAAATGCAGCCCCGACCATCCGTTCGTAAGATCGGCCGGCTGCAATGCGCCTATGAATGCGACCTGCAGGCCGAGATAAAGCAGCAGGCAGATCAGCATGGCTGCGATCATCGCAAGCGGCACGATACGGCCCGGATTGCGCACTTCGCCCGCCATGTCGATGGCATGGCGGAAGCCGATCATCGAAAGGATCACGCCGCCGGAGGAGACAGCTGCCAGGATTCCGCCGACCCCGTAGGGCGAAAAGCCACCGGTGCCGGTGAAGTTTGCCGGTTCGAATGACGAGGCCACAAACATCACCGTTATGATGATTGGAACGATGAGCTTGATCCAGGTGATCGATGTGTTGATGGTTGTAAACAGTTTGACGCCAAGCGCGTTGAGTATGACAAACAGAACCATCAGGCCGAGTGCTGCCATGGAGCCTGCAAAAGACAGATTTTCAAATGCCGAGGCGTCGAACAGCCAGGGCGCGTACTGGCCGAGGTAGCGCAGGGTTGCCTCCACCTCCACCGGCGCAGTCAGGAGGTAACCCAGCCATGCGGTCCAGCCCATGGCGATTGAGACAACATTTCCGTGGGTGACCTGCGGAATGCTGGCAATGCCGCCCGGAAGCGGAAACATCGCTGAGATTTCGGCGAATGTCAGGGCCAGAAGCAGCATGGAGAACGAGCCGATGAACCAGGCGATGATTGCGGCCGGACCGGCAAGCTTGGCAGCCAGCAGGGGTGCAAACAGCCAGCCGGAGCCGATGATGCCGCTTACGGCAAGTGCGGTAAGCCCGATCGGGCCTATCTCCCGCTTCAGCTTGCTTTCTTGCATTTCGATCCCGGACTCCATGCAGCAATTGGTTTACCCGGAACTATGCATTCATTTGCTGCGGTTGAACACCGATATTGTTTTACGGCTAATCAACTGGCGCCGTTGCCGGCCACCGTGCGGCCTTGCGGGCCGGCGGTAATGAATTGGTCACGACCTCGTGAGACGGTTTGACTTGTGCGGGCACAATTCATCTGCGCCTATGGCCGGCGTAAAGGCAAACCGGTGGATAAAGCGGAGTAGTAGAACATGCGTAAGGTCTTGATCGTTGCGGCAATTGCAGCCAGCGCCGCGGTGGCGGCCGTGGCGGGATATGCGCCGATGTCACCGGTCAATGCGCAGAGCGAAAAGCCTGCAGAAACCGAGACGGCGATCTTTGCAGGCGGATGTTTCTGGTGTGTTGAATCGGATTTCGACCATGTTCCCGGCGTTGTCGAAACGGTTTCCGGATATACCGGCGGTCATCTCGACAATCCCACCTACAGGGACGTTGTGTCTGAAACCACGGGGCACCGGGAGGCGGTGAAAATCACCTACGATCCCAAAAAGGTCAGCTACGAGACCCTGCTTGACGTCTTCTTCCGCAGCGTCGATCCGACCGACGCCGACGGGCAGTTCTGCGACCGCGGCGAAAGCTACACGACAGCGATCTTCACGCTTGACGATCAGCAGAAATCACAGGCTGAGCTGTCCAGCGCGGAGGCGATGAAGATCCTGGGGCAGAAGATCGCCACACTCATTGTGCCGGCGAGCAAGTTTTATCCGGCTGAGGACTATCATCAGGATTACTATCTGAAAAACCCCGTTCGCTACAATTTCTACCGGCTTGGTTGCCGCCGCGACGCGCGGGTCGAGAGCCTCTGGGGTGAGGACGCTCATCGCGGCATCGTCAAATAACAGCAAGCCGAGCCGGCAATACACCAGCACCGATCTTCCCGCGCCTCAGTGGGATTGGTGCCGGCGTCCGCGCCTAGAGCGCTCTTGTTATCTGCTTCTCGCCTGATCCATTGCCTGTCTGATCGTATCTGCCGGTATTCCGAGCATGCGGGATGCGCGCTGAAAATCCGGCGGTGGGGCGCCGACAGCCTGTCGCAGCTGTTCCGGCGAAACGCCGAGTTGGGCTGCAGCCGTTGATATGACCTGCTGGGGACCGCCACCGGGTCCGCCCTGGCCGCCCTGTCCACGACGCGGGCGCTGGCCGCCGCCTTCGCGCGGCCCCTGCGGCACACCACTCATCGAACGTGGCAGCTTCACCGGCGTTCCCATGTAGCAGCCGATCGAATAGGGATATTCGTCGGTCATGTGATAGTGGTAAAGCTTCCGTTTCTCGCCGTCCCATTCAATCGTGTGGGAATGCCCGTGGCAGGCATCGAGATCGGCATTTTTGAGCTTTTTTCCTTTCTCGCCGAATTTTCCGAATACGCCGAATCCGTCCAGTGCAAATCCGACCTGATCGGAATGTCCGCCCGGCTGAGAGCGTGTATCGTCAACGCATGGTGTCATGTTGTGGTAGTGATACTGGCCCGACTGTTGCGGGTGGCCGCCGCACTTATCCTGCATTTCATGAGCCGGTGCATCCTCGCCCCTGGCGTCAAGCGCGTTGTACATCGCGGCATTGGTTACCGAAAACCCGATCATGCCCATGGATACACAGCTGGGGTTTGCGGCGATCTTCGGAACGGCAGGCATTTCCAAAAGGATGTTCTGAGCGGTGATACGTCCGTGATTGCGGTCGTATTTGTAGGCCGGATCGCTTCGCTGGATGGGGAATATACCGGTTGGGTGGGTCGGCAGATTGTTTGCCTTGACGATCCGTTTATCGCCCTCGCGGGTGATGCTGATTTCGGCTGGCCAGTCAACAGATCCCTGAACATAGGGCTTTTTTTCCGGATCCCATGTTGTTTTACCCAGCCAACTGCCGGAGGCATGGGCGCCAGGAGCGTTCGGGTCGAAACGCTGCTGGCAGGAGTAAACAAAACCAGATTTGGGCTGGTTGGAGATTTTTCCGTCGCCAAGCGGGATGTCGTGGCCGGCTGCGGCGCCGGCACCGCCTGCAATCATCGCGGCCGCGGTTGCGGACCGCAAGAAAAACCTGTGCTTCGGGCGATTAGATTCAAGTATTTCCGTCATGATGTCCCCTGGTTGCGCCCCGCTGTGATGTTCGCGCGAAGTATTTGACCGATACGACAAGCTGGCAAGTTAACAATTCTTAATGTGCAAGGCGGTTAAATTGAATCACGTGGTCGAGACACGAGGATGCGCAGATGATCATGAGGCGAACAAAACAGCCATGGATGGATGCCAGCGAATTTGGCCGCAGTCTGCCACGCGGTGTCGGAATAAACCTCCTGGTGCGGGATATCGAGGCGCAGATTCGGTTTTGCCGCGACGTGCTTGGGGCAATGATCCTCTATTTCGATGAGGACTTTGCCGCGGTAGAACTTGCCGGTTCGGTATTCATGCTGCATTGCGACCACACCTATGCCGATCATCCGATGCTTGGTGTTGTCGAGGGCGCGGAATTGAGGGGTCAGGGGGTTGAGATCAGGGTCTACGGTGTTGATCCGGACAGGATTGAAGCGCGTGCCGGCGAGCTGAGCGATGATTGCACCGTACTTTCCGGTTGCCTGGACAAGCCTCACGGTCTGCGTGAGTGTCATATTGTCGGCCCGGAGGGCTATATCTGGGTTCCGTCACGGGTGGTTTAGCCGCCGACAACCCGGTGTTTTCGCAATATTGTGCAAATTTAATACAAATTTTGCCATCTTTATGTATTGAATCCCCCCAAACCGGATATAGGTGTTGACATGAGGGACACCGGTGATTCCCGGGTAAATGCATGTGGGGAAGTTTGATGCGGAAATGTATTGCGCTGATTACGTTGAGTGCTGTGGTCGCCATGGCCGGGTGCTCGCGAACCGGCTTTAATCCGAGGTTCGGCCAGCCCGCACCGCTGTCTCCGGCACCGATCGGAGATGTCCAAAGCGGGCAATTGTCCCCGGCAGGACAGGATTTTCCGGATGCGCCGACGACGCAGGGTCCGAGCGAGCAGGAGCTGCAACAGGTTGCAGCCAATGCGCCGGAGGTCACACGCGATTCCATGGTCGGTCGCTGGACGATTTCGACCGGCGGCAACAGCTGCGATGTGTTCCTGGCCCTGACCAAGTGGACCGGCGGATACCGGGCCGCGTCACGCGGCTGTACGGATCAGGCGGCACTGATTTCGGCCTGGGACGTGCAGGGCAAGCAGGTGGTGCTGAACGATTCTTCGGGAAACCAGTTCGCTACGCTCTACAAGTCCGGCGACAAGCGGTTTGACGGGACCACGGCGGTCGGCCAGCCAATCAGCCTCAACCGGTAACAGACCCGCAGCCGCGCTTATGGACATTGCCGACCGGATCACAGTTGTCGAACGCTATGGAGCGCTGGTCGACAGCGGTGAGATCGAAAGCGACGAGGCGCAGCTGCGTCTGGCAGAAATGCTGGACCGTATCCTGGCGGATATCCGCGAGCGCCGCCTGACCACCAAGTCCAGCCATCTGGGATGGTTGTTCGCCCGCAAGCAGAAGTCACAGCCCGCGGTCCGCGGCCTCTATATCCATGGCGCCGTAGGCCGCGGCAAGACAATGCTGATGGACCTCTTTTACGAGCAGATAACGGCGCAGCGTAAGCGGCGGGTCCATTTTCACGACTTCATGGCCGATGTGCATGAGCGAATCTATGCGCATCGCCAGGCGCTGAAGCGCGGCGAAACCAAGCAGGATGACCCGATTCCGCCGGTCGCCAGCCAGTTGATCGGCGAGGCCTGGGTGCTGTGTTTCGACGAATTCTCGGTGACAGATATAACCGACGCGATGATCCTGTCGCGGCTGTTCGAACAACTTTTTGCGCGCGGCTGCCTGCTGGTCGCTACGTCCAATGTCGAGCCGGACGATCTCTATCACAACGGTCTTAATCGTCAGCTCTTCCTGCCCTTTATCGATCTCCTGAAATCGCGTGTCGAAGTTTTCAATCTGGATGCGCGGACCGACTACCGGCTGGAGAAGCTTCAGCAGCTGCCGGTGTATCTGACGCCGCTCAATGACGAGACGCGGATGGCCATGGCCCATGCATGGCAGGATCTGACGATCGGCCAGATCGCCCATCCGCACAAGATCGGCGTCAAGGGCAGGCAGATCGAAGTGCCCCTGGAAGCCGGCGGCATTGCGCGTTTTTCATTCGACGAGCTTTGCGCGCGGCCCCTGGCAGCGAGCGACTACCACATCATTGCACATCGCTACCACACGGTGTTCGTTGAAAATGTTCCGGTGATGGACGAGGACAGGCGCAATGAGGCGAAACGTTTCATCAATCTGATCGACATGCTCTATGACGCGGGCACACGGCTGTTCATGTCAGCTGCCGCCGTTCCCGAAGAACTCTATGTCAGCAAGCGTGGTGCGGAGGGGTTTGAGTTTGCGCGCACTGCATCCAGGCTGTTCGAAATGCAGAGCGCCGACTATCTGGCGGCAAGCCGGGCGGTCAATCTGGCCGCGGAAAGTGCATGATCCCGTTCAACTTAAGTCGGATAAAGCTCTGATATTTTTACGTTTACGTAAGAGTTCCAGCATCTAACCGTTTGAATTTTCTGATATCGAAAGTTTGAGTTGCCAAAATCGATGAAGGAGTCTAATCAACTCCCCGGTTTGCGGCATGCTGACGCAGTTTGCCGCGGGGACAAATGGATCTCGGAGGTGTCATTATATGGCGCGAAATAAAATCGCTTTGATTGGCTCAGGTATGATTGGCGGCACGCTTGCTCACTTGGCAGCGTTAAAGGAACTGGGCGACGTTGTATTGTTCGATATTGCAGAAGGCATTCCCCAGGGGAAGGCCCTCGATATCGCCCAGTCCGGACCGGTAGACGGCTTTGACGCCGAAATGACCGGTGCCAATGATTATGCAGCCATCGAAGGCGCCAATGTATGCATCGTGACGGCAGGCGTTCCGCGCAAGCCGGGCATGAGCCGCGATGACCTTCTGGGCATCAATCTGAAGGTGATGGAACAGGTCGGCGCCGGTATCAAGAAATACGCTCCTGACGCATTCGTCATCTGCATCACCAACCCTCTCGACGCCATGGTCTGGGCGCTGCAGAAATTCTCCGGTCTCCCGAAGAACAAGGTCGTCGGCATGGCCGGTGTGCTCGACAGCTCGCGCTTCCGTCATTTTCTGGCCGATGAATTCGATGTTTCGGTTGAAGACGTCACGGCCTTCGTGCTGGGCGGCCATGGCGATTCCATGGTGCCGCTGGCGCGCTACTCGACCGTTGCCGGCATTCCCCTGCCCGACCTTGTAAAAATGGGATGGGTCTCGAAGGGCCGGCTTGAGGAGATTATCCAGCGCACCCGCGACGGCGGCGCCGAGATCGTTGGCCTGTTAAAATCCGGATCGGCCTATTACGCGCCGGCCGCATCGGCTATTTCCATGGCCGAGGCCTATCTGAAAGACAAGAAACGCGTGCTGCCCTGCGCCGCGTATCTTTCCGGCCAGTACGGCGTCAAGGACATGTATGTCGGCGTGCCGACGGTCATTGGTGAAGGCGGCGTAGAGCGGGTCATCGAGATCGATCTCAACAAGTCCGAAAAGGAAGCCTTCGACAAGTCTGTCGGAGCGGTTGCCGGACTGTGCGAGGCTTGCATCGCCATCGCGCCCAACCTGAAGTAACAGGAACATTCATCCATGAACATTCATGAATACCAGGCCAAAGCTCTTCTCAAGAGCTTTGGTGCACCGGTCGCCGAGGGCGTGCCGATCTTCAACGCCGGCGAGGCCGCTGAGGCTGCCGGCAAGCTTCCCGGCCCGCTCTATGTGGTCAAGAGCCAGATCCATGCAGGCGGCCGCGGCAAGGGCAAGTTCAAGGAACTTTCGCCCGATGCAAAGGGTGGCGTGAGGCTGGCGCAGTCGGTCGATGAAGTCATCACCAATGCGTCCGAAATGCTCGGCAATACGCTGGTGACAAAACAGACCGGACCGGACGGCAAGCAGGTTAACCGCCTCTATATCGAGGATGGTGCAGACATCGACCGGGAACTTTACCTTTCGATCCTTGTCGACCGCACGGTCGGGCGCCCGGCCTTTGTCGTATCAACCGAAGGCGGCATGGACATCGAAGCCGTGGCGGAAGAGACGCCGGAAAAGATCCTCACGCTACCGATCAGTCCTGACAGCGGAGTGACGGCCAGTGACGCGGCGCAGCTGTGCGACGCGCTGGAACTTTCCGGCGAGGCACGCAATGACGGGCTGACGCTGTTTCCCATTCTCTACAAGGCCTTCGTCGAAAAAGACATGAGCCTTCTGGAAATCAACCCGCTGATTGTCATGACGAACGGGCGGCTGCGGGTGCTCGATGCCAAGGTCTCCTTTGACGGCAACGCGCTGTTTCGCCACGACGATATCGTCGCACTGCGCGACACGACGGAGGAAGACGAAAAGGAAATCGAGGCTTCCAAGTTCGATCTCGCCTATGTGGCGCTCGACGGCAATATCGGCTGCATGGTCAATGGCGCCGGCCTTGCCATGGCAACGATGGATATCATCAAGCTCTACGGCGCGGAGCCTGCCAACTTCCTCGACGTCGGCGGCGGCGCTTCGAAGGAGAAGGTAACGGCGGCCTTCAAGATCATCACCGCGGACCCGGCGGTTGAGGGCATTCTCGTCAATATTTTCGGCGGAATCATGCGTTGCGACACAATTGCCGAAGGCGTGGTCGCTGCGGTGAAGGAAGTCGGCCTGCAGGTGCCACTGGTAGTGCGCCTGGAGGGCACCAATGTCGAAAAGGGCAAGAAGATCATCAATGAAAGTGGCCTCAATGTCATCGCCGCGGACGATCTGGATGACGCCGCTCAGAAAATCGTCGCAGCGGTGAAGGGAGCCTGATCAATGTCCATCATCGTCAATAAGGACACAAAAGTACTGGTGCAGGGACTGACCGGAAAAACCGGTACGTTTCACACCGAACAGGCACTCGCCTATTACGGAACCAAGATGGTCGGCGGCATCCACCCGAAAAAGGGCGGTGAAGTCTGGTCGGGCAATGTCGGCGACGGCACTGTCGATCTGCCGATCTTCTCGTCCGTTGCCGAGGGCAAGGAGCGCACAGGAGCCGATGCCTCGGTCGTCTATGTGCCGCCTGCAGGAGCCGCGGCAGCCATCATCGAAGCCATCGATGCGCAAATCCCGCTGATCGTGTGCATCACGGAGGGCATTCCGGTCGCCGATATGGTCAAGGTCAAGGCGCGACTCGAGAAATCCTCTTCGCGCCTTATCGGACCGAACTGTCCGGGCGTTCTGACGCCTGAAGAATGCAAGATCGGCATCATGCCCGGCAATATCTTCAAGAAAGGCTCGGTCGGCGTCGTATCGCGTTCCGGCACGCTTACCTATGAAGCGGTTTTCCAGACCACAAATGAGGGGCTCGGCCAGACGACCGCAGTCGGCATCGGCGGTGACCCGGTCAAAGGAACCGAATTCATCGACGTTCTGGAAATGTATCTGGCCGACGATGCGACCCAGTCGATCATCATGATCGGGGAGATCGGCGGATCGGCGGAAGAAGATGCCGCCCAGTTCCTCGCTGACGAAGCGAAGAAGGGCCGTTCCAAACCTACGGTCGGCTTCATTGCCGGTCGCACGGCACCGCCCGGACGCACCATGGGCCACGCCGGCGCTGTCATCTCCGGCGGCAAGGGCGGCGCGGAAGACAAGATTGCAGCGATGGAAGCAGCCGGTATCCGGGTGTCTCCTTCGCCGGCTCAGCTCGGCAAGACGCTCGTCGAACTTCTGAAGGGCTGATTGAGTTTCGGGGCGGCGTCTGCGTCGCCCCGGTAAACCGGAAGACACACAATTGTGTCACCGGCAAAAAAGCGCTGAAAACGGCGCATTGGCAGGGTCTTCGTGCCGGTAGGGCGGTACGGAGCCGGCAAATGTGTAGAGCAGGACTACCCAAGAATGGGTCCGCGCTGCATATTTGGCCACTGGGTGGAAATGCGACGCACCTGAGACGGGTGCAAAATCCATGCGGCAAGACCGCAGCGTACCAAGGAGGCGGGTCTTTCCCGCAGAGGGCAGATGGCAAGACAGGACGCCAACGAAACCTTTCAGGCAACCTCATTTCTATACGGCAGCAACGCATCATACATCGAAGAACTCTACGCCCGCTACGAGGACGATCCGTCCTCGGTGCCGGCCGAGTGGCAGAGCTTTTTTTCGGCGCTGCACGATGATGCCGATGCTGTGCGCAAGGCAGCGCGCGGCGCATCGTGGAAACGCGACAACTGGCCAATCGCCGAAAATGGCGAGCTGGTCTCCGCACTCGATGGCGATTGGGGCTCAGTCGAACAGCACATTGAAACCAAGCTCAAAGGCAAGTCGGCAAACGGCATAGCCGTTCTGTCCGATGACGAAGTGCAGCAGGCAACGCGCGATTCAGTGCGCGCCATCATGATGATCCGTGCCTATCGCATGCGCGGCCATCTGCACGCCAAGCTCGACCCGCTCGGCATTGCCGAGGAAAAGGAAGACTACAACGAGCTTTCGCCCGAAAATTACGGCTTCACACCGGCCGATTTCGACCGCCGAATATTTCTCGACAATGTTCTCGGGCTCGAATACGCCACGATCAACGAGATGCTCGACATCCTCAAGCGGACCTACTGTTCGACGATCGGCGTGGAATTCATGCATATCTCCAACCCGGAGGAAAAGTCATGGATCCAGCAGCGCATCGAAGGTCCGGACAAGGGCGTTGAATTTACTCCGCGCGGCAAGATCGCGATCTTGCAGAAACTGATTGAAGCGGAAGGTTTCGAACAGTTCATCGACGTCAAATACAAGGGTACCAAGCGCTTCGGGCTCGATGGCGGCGAAGCGCTGATCCCGGCGCTTGAGCAGATCATCAAGCGCGGCGGCCAGATGGGGCTGAAGGAAATCGTTCTGGGCATGTCGCACCGCGGCCGGCTGAACGTTCTTTCCCAAGTGATGGGAAAGTCCCACCGCGCCATCTTCAACGAATTCAAGGGTGGATCCTTTACGCCGGACGATGTCGAAGGATCAGGCGATGTGAAGTACCACCTCGGCACTTCTTCGGACCGTGAATTCGACGGCAATTCGGTTCATCTGTCGTTGACGGCAAACCCGTCGCACCTGGAAATCGTCAACCCCGTCGTCATGGGCAAGGCGCGCGCCAAGCAGGATCTTCTGGCCGGCGTGCCACGCGAAGAAATCGTGCCTCTGACCGAGCGCGTCAAGGTTCTGCCGCTGCTGCTGCATGGCGACGCCGCCTTTGCCGGACAGGGCGTGGTGGCCGAGTGCCTCGGCCTTTCGGGCCTGCGCGGACACAGGGTTGCCGGAACGGTCCATGTGATCGTCAACAACCAGATCGGTTTTACCACCAACCCGCGCTTCTCGCGCTCATCGCCCTATCCCTCGGATGTGGCCAAGATGATCGAAGCGCCGATCTTCCACGTCAACGGCGACGATCCGGAAGCCGTGGTCTATGCGGCGAAGGTTGCGACTGAGTTCCGCATGAAATTTCATAAGCCCGTTGTGCTTGATATCTTCTGCTACCGCCGCTTCGGCCACAATGAGGGTGACGAGCCGGCGTTTACCCAGCCGAAAATGTACAAGCGCATCCGTTCGCATGAGACGACGCTGCAGATTTATGCGCACAAACTGATTGGCGAAGGGCTTTTGAGCCAGGGCGAAGTCGAGAAGATGAAGGCCGACTGGCGCGCGTTCCTGGAACAGGAGTTCGAAGCGGGCAATTCCTACAAGCCTAACAAGGCGGACTGGCTCGACGGCGTGTGGTCGGGCATGCGTGTTGCCGACAATCAGGACGAACAGCGCCGCGGCAAGACCGCGCTGACGGTCAAAAACCTCAAGGATATGGGCCGCAAGCTGGCTACCGTGCCGGATGATTTCGACGCTCACCGCACGGTACAGCGCTTTATGGACCATCGCGCCAAGATGATCGAGACCGGCGACGGCATCGACTGGGCGACGGCTGAAGCGCTGGCATTCGGTTCGCTGGTGACAGAGGGCCATGCGGTGCGTCTTTCCGGCCAGGATTGCGAACGCGGCACGTTCTCGCAGCGCCATTCGGTGCTTTACAGCCAGACCGATGAGCGGCGCTATATTCCGCTCAACAATCTGAGCAAGGGGCAGGCACTCTACGAAGTCATCAACTCGATGCTTTCGGAGGAGGCGGTACTCGGCTTCGAATACGGATATTCGCTGGCCGAGCCGAATGCGCTGACCCTTTGGGAAGCGCAGTTCGGTGATTTTGCCAACGGCGCCCAGGTGGTCTTCGACCAGTTTATTTCCTCCGGCGAGCGCAAATGGTTGCGCATGTCGGGCCTCGTATGTCTGTTGCCGCATGGCTATGAGGGCCAGGGGCCTGAACATTCGTCTGCCCGACTGGAACGGTTCCTGCAGCTTTGTGCGGAAGACAACATGCAGGTGGCAAACTGTTCGACGCCGTCCAACTATTTCCACATCCTGCGCCGTCAGATGAAGCGGAATTTCAGAAAGCCGCTGGTCTTGATGACGCCGAAATCGCTGCTGCGCCACAAGCGGGCCGTTTCGCAACTGTCGGAAATGGCAGGCGATAGCTCGTTCCACCGGCTGCTCTGGGACGACGCGGAAGTGCGCAAGGACCAGCCGATCAAGTTGCAGAAGGACAACAAGATCCGCCGTGTCGTCATGTGTACCGGCAAGGTCTACTACGATCTTTACGAGGAACGCGAAAAGCGCGGTGTCGACGATATCTACCTGTTGCGGCTCGAGCAGCTCTATCCGTTCCCGGCCAAAGCGCTGATCAACGAATTGTCGCGCTTCCGCGAAGCTGAAATGGTTTGGTGCCAGGAAGAGCCGAAAAACATGGGCGCATGGGCCTTCATCGATCCGTATCTGGAATGGGTGCTTGCCCATATCGACGCCAAGTATCAACGCGTGCGCTACACCGGCCGTCCGGCCGCAGCGTCGCCGGCAACCGGCATCATGTCCAAGCACAAGGCGCAGCTCGAGGCATTCCTCGAAGATGCCCTGGGCGGATAGCCTGCCAATAAAGACAGCCATCAATTTGAGAAACGGAAACTGAACACATGGCCACAGAAATTCGCGTTCCCACTCTCGGCGAATCCGTTACCGAGGCGACCATCGGAACCTGGTTCAAAAAGGTTGGCGATGCGATCGCCACCGATGAGCCCGTTGTCGAACTCGAAACCGACAAGGTGACGATCGAAGTGCCGGCGCCGGCAGCCGGTACGCTTTCCGAGATCACCGCCAATGAGGGCGACACCGTCGAGGTTGACGCGCTTCTCGGACAGATAGCCGAAGGTGCGGCAGCGGCGCCCGCAAAGGCCGAGGCAGCGGCCGCGCCGGCTGCCAATTCCACACCGGTCGAAGCGGCGGCTCCCGCAGCGGCTTCCCAGCCGGGCGGCACCGATATGCCGCCGGCACCGTCTGCGGCCAAGATGCTGGCGGAAAACAATGTCGCCGCCGACCAGGTTGCCGGTAGCGGCAAGCGCGGCCAGGTGCTCAAGGGCGACGTCATCGATGCGCTGGCGAAGGGTGTTTCAGCACCGGCACCGGCACCGGCGGCACCCGCTGCGGCCCGCGCGCCCTCGAGTGGCGAGGACGAGGCGCGGGAAGAACGGGTCAAGATGACCCGGCTGCGCCAGACAATCGCACGCCGGCTGAAAGACGCACAAAACACCGCGGCAATGCTCACCACCTATAACGAGGTGGATATGACGGCGGTGATGGAGTTGCGCAAGAAATACAAGGAACTCTTCGAGAAGAAACATGGAGTCAAGCTCGGCTTCATGGGTTTCTTCACCAAGGCCGTGTGTCATGCGCTGAAGGAAATTCCGGCCGTCAATGCCGAGATCGACGGCACCGACATCATCTACAAGAATTTCTGCCATGTCGGCGTTGCCGTCGGCACCGACAAGGGTCTTGTCGTGCCGGTCGTGCGCGATGCGGACCAGATGTCGATCGCCGGTATCGAGCAGGAGATCGGAAGACTTGGACTGGCGGCCCGCAGCGGCGAACTGGGCATGGCCGACATGCAGGGCGGAACATTCACCATCTCCAATGGCGGTGTATACGGTTCGTTGATGTCGTCGCCGATCCTCAATGCGCCCCAGTCCGGAATTCTTGGAATGCACAAGATCCAGGAGCGGCCGGTGGCGCTTGGCGGACAGGTGGTTATCCGCCCGATGATGTATCTGGCCCTTTCCTATGACCATCGCATCGTCGACGGCAAGGAGGCCGTCACCTTCCTGGTGCGCGTGAAGGACAGCCTCGAGGATCCGGAGCGACTCGTCCTCGATCTTTAGGATCGGCGGGACAAATCGATACGATCGAGATGAAATCCGCTCCTCTTCCAATCACTGCCCTGGCCGCGGTTCTTGTCACCGCGGCTCCGGGTTGGGCGGAAGCCATGAGCGGACGGAACTGCCCGCAGGCGCTGGCCGGCTATAGCGCTGCGGACCAGCGCATAATGCTGGAATTTTCGGGCGCACCTGATCTGAGCTTTTTCCTTCTGGTTGAGGGCGCAGGTGCAAAGTTTGAAGGCTATACCTATCCGGCGGAGGAAGAGGGCGGCATAGCCGGTGTTGTTCTTGATGAATGTCCCGACGGTGATGCAACCGGCGAGGAAATGGCCGCCTGCACGGTTTGGCAGGGGCTGGTTCGCACGGTCACTGCGGACGGAAAAATCGGCGATCTTTCCGCTGCCAACGAGCCGGCGGCGGGTCATTTGCGGCTCGACGGGCTGGCGGCGGCGCTCGGTGAGCGAATGCCCGACCTTGTTGCCGGCCTTGCACAGAACGAGATTGAAATACTGACACTATCGGCCTGCCAGGAATAGGCAGCCGCTACAAAAGACAGAAAAGGAAAGTCTTATGGCTGAACGCTACGATCTCATTGTGATTGGGACCGGTCCGGGCGGCTATGTGTGTGCGATCAAAGCCGCACAGCTGGGCCTGAAAACGGCCGTGGTCGAAAAGCGCAGCACACTAGGCGGAACCTGTCTGAACATCGGATGCATTCCATCCAAAGCCATGCTCCATGCTTCTGAGATGTTTGCCGAGGCTGGGCATTCCCTTCCTGAACTTGGCGTCGAGATAGGCAAGCCGAAGCTTAATCTTGAAAAGATGATGGCGCACAAGGATGCGACCGTTAAGTCCAATGTCGAAGGCATCGCCTTTTTGATGAAAAAGAACAAGATCGATGTCTTTACCGGCATAGGCACGATCGTCGGCGAAGGCAAAGTTTCCGTGGCCGACGGCAAGGGCGACAGTGTTGAAATCGAAACAACCAATATCGTCATTGCAACCGGATCGGATGTGGCTGGTATTCCGGGCGTCGATGTGACCTTTGACGAGAAGATCGTCGTTTCGTCTACCGGCGCGCTGGAACTTGCCAAAGTGCCGAACCACATGGTGGTCGTCGGCGGCGGCGTCATCGGCCTGGAGCTTGGCTCGGTCTGGGCCCGGCTTGGCGCCAAGGTGACCGTCGTCGAATTTCTCGACAAGATCCTGGGGCCGATGGACGGTGAAGTGTCAAAACAGTTCCAGCGCATGCTTGGAAAGCAGGGCATTACCTTCAAACTCGGCTGCAAGGTAACCGGGGTAAAGGCCACCACCAAATCGGCGAAAGTCACGTTCGAGCCGGTCAAGGGCGGTGAAGCGGAAACCATCAATGCCGATGTCGTGCTGGTTGCGACCGGCCGGAAACCCTATACGGAAGACCTCGGACTCGAACATGCCGGCGTGATTGTCGACGATCTGGGCCGGATCCATATCGACGAGCACTACCGCACCAATATTCCGGGCATTTACGCCATCGGCGACGTCGTCGCCGGTCCGATGCTTGCCCACAAGGCAGAGGACGAGGGTGTGGCCGTTGCCGAAATCATGGCCGGCCAGGCCGGACATGTGAATTACGGGGTCATTCCGAGCGTTGTCTATACGCAGCCGGAAGTCGCATCGGTCGGCAAAACGGAAGAGGAGCTCAAGGCCGAGGGCGTTGCCTACAAGGTCGGCAAATTTCCGTTTTCGGCCAATGGCCGAGCGCGGGCCATGCTTCAGTCCAACGGCTTCGTCAAGGTGATAGCGGACAAGGCGACCGACCGCGTTCTCGGCGTTCATATCGTTGGCTTTGGTGCGGGCGAAATGATCCACGAGGCAGCCGTGTTGATGGAGTTCGGCGGCAGTGCCGAAGACCTCGGCCGCACCTGCCACGCGCACCCGACAATGTCGGAAGCTGTCAAGGAAGCTGCTCTCGGCGCCTTCGACAAACCAATCCACATGTAGGCGGTGCGGCAGCGGTTACCGGACGGCGGTGACCGTGTAGCCGCCGTCGCGCAGGAGCTGAACCACACCTTCTTCGCCAGGCAGGTGCAATGCACCGACCGCAATAAAGGCATTGCCGTCGGCAAGAACCGGCTGCAGGCGTTCGGCCATGGTGTGGTTGCGGGTCTCTACCAGCCGTTTTTCGAACGCGGCATAGGCGCCGGCTTTCGCATCGCTGTCACCGTCGGCTGTGTCGGCATCCGCGGACATTGCCTGGATCAGCGGCATGACCGTGGTTATCTGCCCGTCGAGATACAGTTCGGTCATGGTTGCGAATACATCATCAAGAATTGGTCCCATCGCGGCCGTGTCGGCCAAAAGCAATGCCTGAACATCCAGCGGCAGACCGGCAATGGCTGAAATCTGCTCTTCGACGGTTTCCAGGCCGACAAGAGACTTGCCCTGCTCCAGGGCGCGCTTGGCCAACATCTGATCAAGCACGGCATTGCCCTGGCCTTTTCTGACAAGCTCACATTCGGGAATGGAAATGAGGCTGAAAACGAGCCACGGTTTCATGCGGGAGGCGAATGTCATCGGCATGTTGCGGGATTCCAGCACCGTTTCCACCGATGCATAGCCTTCCTCGTCAAGCAGGTCCTGCAGCGTTGCGCCGTCGGGAAGCATCGCAAATTCGGGGTCGGCCATCATAGCAAGCATTTTCCGGTCGACATTCGCTATGTCTTTCAATTCGGTGACAACGGTCGTCGCGGTGTCATACGCGGATTGTGCCGCGTCATTCAATTCAAGCACGCGGGGGTCGGCGGTATGCATCGTGCCGTAGAGCCAGGACGGGCTGACGCCCTCCTTTTCGATTTTCCATAGAAGGCTGTTGCCGTTCGGAACCTTTGCCGCTTCGGCAAGGATCCCGGCAAGGGTCTCGGGCTGTTCCTCGGCCATGACATCCATCAGGTTTTTTCCATTACAGGCCAGTTCCTCGGCCTGCGCCCGCGTTGTTGCCAGCGCCAGAACAACGAAAAAAGAGAGGGCAAAAAGCAGATGCACCGCAATGCCGGCTAAAAATGCCCAGTTTGTTCGCACGGGTTTGAACAGATCCTGCGGCGAAGAAATGAATGTCATGACCGTTCCGATACGTTAAGCAATAGCGGACAAACTAGCCGCAAAGCCGGTTCCAAACGGTTAACAAAGCCCGGCAAAGCGGCAACAGGCGGGCATTCGGTTAACAAAACCCTATCAGGCCCTCGGGTGTGTCTTTTGATAGGTTTCAAGCAGCCGTTTGGTGTCGACGCCGGTGTAAACCTGGGTCGTTGAAAGGCTGGCGTGGCCGAGCAGTTCCTGGATGGAGCGAAGATCGCCGCCGCCAGCCAGCAAATGCGTTGCGAAGGAGTGGCGTAATGCATGCGGCGTTGCGCTGTCGGGAAGACCAAGAGCGGCTCGCAACTTGCGCATTTCGCGCTGGATGATGGCGGGCTGCAGGGTACCGCCGCGGACACCGCGAAACAGCGGTTTTTCGGCTTCCAGATGCCAAGGGCAAAGGCGCTGATATTCCCGCACCGCGGCAAGGGCTGCAGGCAGCAGCGGAACCATCCGCATCTTTCCGCCCTTGCCGGTTATCTGCAACGAGGCCGGATTTCCGGCCAGATCTTGCGGCGACAGGCCCAGCGCCTCCGAAATTCGCAGGCCACAGCCATACAGCAGGGCAAGCACCGCCGCGTTGCGCGCCGCGACCCAGGGTTCTTCGGCGAGATGCTCGTCGCTGCGCGTGACCGCAACGGCCTGTTTGTCGGTCAATGGCCGCGGCAAAGATTTCGGCTGCCTTGGCGCGCGCATGGCGTTGATGCCGGCGGCATTGGCGAGCCCGCGTTTTTCGAGAAAACGCAGAAAAGACCGGATTCCGGCAAGGCTGCGGCCGAGGGTACGGGCTCCGGCGCCGTTTTTACGCCTGTGTGCAAGAAATGCACGCATATCGGCGGGACGTAATGCCTTTATGTCCGACAATCCCGGCGCGCCACCCAGATGACCGGTCAAAAAGACAAGAAACTGCCTTAAATCGCGCAAATAGGCGTCCAGCGTATTTGCGGAAAGGCGGCGCTCAAGCTTCAGGTTGTCGTGCCAGGCCCGCTGCTGCTCCTGGAGGTCGGGTTTCGAGACGATGACAAACGTGTCTTCCGTCATGTCCGGTCAAATCTCACTTTATCAAATAATATCCTGTTTCCAGGACTTTAGCTGAGGAACACTCTGCCACGGCGCTTGAAGTCGGCATACAAAAGCATTAGTTGGCTTTCAGTTGATTGCAGTGGCATTGTTGCTCGCAGCGGTTATATTATTGTTAACCTGACATGTGGGAGGCGGGGCGGTCCTTGTCATTGTGAGTACACATTTTGCTGCGATAGTGTCGTTATACGTACGCGGGGATGGTAAATGACCCAAAAGCGCTTCCAGTTGATGAGTTTGGATGATCTGGCAGATCGTATTGCTCTCGTTTCCCAGGGGCAGCCGGGCCATATTGTCGATCAGCTGATTGCCGAACGCGGCCAGAAAATCGTCAAGCACCCGCTTTGGCCGGTCATGCGGCCGTTTCTTCATATTCTTCTGCATTACCGGCAGGCTATCGAGTTTGCCGATGCCATAGCCAATATGCCCGGCTACGATGCGATGGAATATGCCAGCAACCTGCTCAATCTCGAGCTGAAGGTCCGCAACAAGCAACGCATCCCCGAAAACGGCGGATTTGTGATGGTCAGCAACCATCCGACCGGCATTGCCGACGGTGTTGCGGTTTTCGACCTGTTGAAGGACCGGCGTCCGGACATGATGTTCTTTGCCAACAGGGATGCCATCCGGGTCAATCCGCGCTATGTCGAGCTGATCATCCCGGTCGAGTGGCGCGAGGAGTACAAGAGCAAGCTCAAGGCCAGGGAAACCCTGCGGCTGACCAACCGTGCCGTGGAAGAGGGCAAGGCCACCATTCTGTTCCCCTCCGGACGCATTGCCTATTGGGCCAACGGCAAGCTGAATGAACGTCCGTGGAAAGCTTCCGCTGTTGGTCTTGCGCGCAGACACGGCCTTCCGGTGCTGCCCGTTCACATGTCGGCGCGCAATTCGGGGCTGTTTTACTGGTTTGCCAAACACTCAACCGAACTGCGCGATATGACCGTGTTCCACGAGGTGTTGAACAAGAAGAGCAAGACCTTCGAATTCAATATCGGTCAGCTTATTCCACCAGAGGAACTTGAGGGCGACGTCACCGAAATCACAAAGGCTCTTGAACATCACTGCGTGTTCGATCTGGCCAGCGATCCGGACCGCAAATTCCAGTTCGAGAACGCGCGCGTTTCCGAAGAGGCCTAGCCAAGGCAACAGATTACAACCTGTTTACCATGCCGAAAGAATTGACTCTCTAATATGCGGCCTGGCGCATGCAGCGCAGCATGGTTTCCGGCGTTGAACGGTCCGGAATCCGGAACATACGCAGACGCCCTACTGCGAGGATATTCGGCATATATTGCTGCAGATATTGCGTTTCCTGAGGCATGATGCCGCCGCCAAACGGGCTCTTTTCGAGCAATGTGACAAAGGCCGGTCCGCAGTATTTTGTGCGGCCCTTTTCGGTGTGTGCGATTGTCCGTCACAAACAAAGGCTGGAGCATCATTGCCGCCAACGCGACGCTTGTCGCCGTTGTGCTGCTTTTGGCTTTTGCCGTTCCGAGAAGCCCTTATGTGATTGTTGTCGCACCGCCCTGGAGCCACGCCGGGCGAGTGATCGAGATCATCTCCCGGGCCGATGGAACATTTGTCGATGGCGGCCGGTTTAACTGGGTTGCTATCGCACATTCCAATCAAACGGATTTCGCATCCCGGCTCATGAGCCGCGGGGCGCTTGTGGTCCTCGATCATGCGCTCGCGGCAGGTTGCCTTAGAAGGAATTAGGAAATGAACGCACTGGAAGCCCTTCGCTCGAAAGTATCTATTGGCGTTGTGGCCCTGCTCTGGGTCAATTTCGCGCTGCTGGCCGCCCGGGCCATCTACGGCACGGAAGCCTCTCTGCCTGTTCTTCTTGGTGGTGGGTTTGCGGTATCTGCCGCCGCAACGCTCACATGGTATTTCGACCGCACCGGCCCGGCGACACGTATTGTTACATCGATTGCCCAATTCGCATTGGTTTCCCTGCTGGTCTACGGCTTTGTCAATTCGCCGCTGCAAATAGACATGCATATGTACTTCTTCGCTTCGCTTGCGGTTTGTGCCGCCTGGATCGACTGGCGGGCGATCGTCGCCTATTCCGGCGCGACAGCGCTGCATCACCTCATCCTGTATTTCGTGCTGCCGCTGGCCGTTTTCCCGGGGGAATCCGATCTCAGCCGTGTCGTCCTGCACGCCGTCGTTCTGGTTCTGCAGAGCGGCGTATTGCTGGTCATGTCCTGGTCGGTGGAAAAATCGCTGATTGCGGCTGAAAGCGCGACAAGCGATGCGCAGTCCGCTCAGGCGGCACTTGCCGAAGAATCGGCCAAGGCCGAGGAACTGCACGTGCAGTCAAACGAAGAGCGGGCCATGCGCGATGCGGAAAAGGAGCAGGCCGCCCACGAGCTCAACACCGCCATCGAACAGATTGCCGCCGGGCTCGGCCGGCTTGCCGACCGTGATTTCTCAAGCGGAATTGATGAAACATTTGATGGCGAGCTCGATCAGGTGCGTGTCGATTTCAACCGTGCCGTCGACCAGCTGCAGAGCGCCCTCGGCGACATTAATCTGAGCGCCAGCAACATCAATTCGGGGTCTGTCGAAATCCGCAACGCGACCGACGATCTTTCCCGCCGCACGGAGCAGCAGGCGGCATCGCTGGAAGAAACCGCCGCCGCGCTCGGCCAGATCACCACGACCGTCCAGAACGCCGTCGAGCGGGCCGAAGAGGCCAGAAAGATGGTATCGGAGGCAAAGGTCGATGCCGACGAGTCCGGTGTCATTGTCGAGCAGGTCATCAAGGCCATGGACGAGCTGGAAGAATCATCCAAGAAGATCGGCCAGATCATCGGTGTCATTGAGGATATTGCCTTCCAGACCAATCTTCTCGCCCTTAATGCGGGCGTGGAAGCGGCCCGGGCCGGTGAGGCCGGCAAGGGATTTGCCGTCGTCGCGCAGGAGGTACGGGAGCTGGCCCAGCGTGCGGCCAATGCGGCAAAGGAAATCACCACGCTGATCGAAGCAAGTGACGTGAACGTCAATTCCAGTGTCGAACTCGTCAACAAGACGGGTTCGGTGCTCAACAGCATCGCCGGCAAGGTGGTGAATATCGATCAGCACATCGATGCCATCGCCAGCTCGTCGCGTGAACAGTCGGCTGGCCTGCAGCAGATCAATGTGGCGGTCAGCCAGATGGATCAGTTCACCCAGCAAAATGCGGCGATGGTGGAGCAGACCACGGCATCGACGCACAGTCTTGCGATGGAGCTTGATGGCCTGACGGCCAAGATCGCCCAGTTCGAACTTGGCGGTACTGTTTCACCTGGCAGTGCACATAACGCGGAGTTCGAAGAGACGGATATTGCCGACGATGAGGCCTATTACGGCGAGGAATCGGCAGCCTGATCAAATCATTGTCGCCGGCTTGCTGGAGCCGGCGACTCATTCTAGCCTCCGCGCATGTATCTGCGCTCCATGTCTGCCGAAAACTACCGGTCCCTTCGCTCGATCCGAATGGACCTTGGACCGGTCAATCTTTTCGTCGGCGCCAACGGCGCCGGCAAATCCAATCTCTACCGCTCGCTGCAGCTCATCAAGGCGGCGGCCGATGGTCGGTTCTCGCATTTGATTGCACAGGAGGGCGGGATTTACTCTGCCTTCTGGAGTGGCGGCACGAAAAATCACCAGAAAGCGCGGATCAAACTCACGGCGGAGATCGTCGATGAGGATACCGGGATTATCTACAACTACGCCATTGAAACCGGCTTCCGGATACCGGCGGGAGCCGGCTTCAGCCATGAAGCCCAGATCAAGGCAGAGGAACTGACCATCGACACCGGCCGCCGGCCGCATATGCTGATGAAGCGCAAGGGCGGGCATATTTCGGTGCGCGACGAAAACGGCCGCATGGCAGACTATCCCGAACAGGCGATGACGTCGGAGACCGCACTCTACATGCTTGGCGATGCGGGCCGTTATCCCGAAATCAGCACACTGCGCCATATGATCGGGCAATGGCGGTTCTATCACGGTTTCCGCTCCGATGCCGGTTCGCCGCTGCGCCGCCCCTGTCTTGCCATCACTGCACCGATGCTTGAGGAGGACGGGGCCAATATCGCGGCAGTGCTGGCAACACTTGCCCATACGCGCCAGGACACGATCGATCTCGACCGGGCCGTCTATGATGCTTTTTCAGGCGCGGCGCTTTCCATTCCTGAGCCGGAGGAATATGCGAGTTTCGGGCTGGTGCTTCCGGATTTTCCGCAGCGTATCTTCCAGCCGCGTGAACTGTCGGACGGCCAGATCCGCTTCCTGGCGTTGGCGGCGGCGCTTTTGTCCTATCGGCGGCCGCGCTTTATTGCGCTCAACGAGCCGGAGGCGAGCCTTCATCCCGACATGCTGCCGGCGCTTGCCGGCATGATCGCCAGTGCCTCGGCCGACAGCCAGGTGTGGGTTGTCACCCACTCCGATGCGCTGGCCGACGCGATTTCGGAGCGCTGCGGCGTGCGCGCCAAAACCGTCATCCGCCGCGACGGTGCGACCTGGATAGAAGGCATGACCCTGACGGGGCGCATGGACGATGAGGATGATTGACATGCCGCACAGCCGGCCGGGCAGGAGCGATGGAGGGCTTGCAGTCCTTTAAGGCCTGTCTGTATGATACTCGCCGAACGTTCCTAGATACTTGGAAAACAAGAGGAAAAGAGAATGGTTGAGGCACTCGCTCCCTATGGCGGCAGCATTATCGGACTGATGATCACCGGCATCATCATATTGGTTCTGACGCCGGCCGTTGCTGCAAAAAAAGCCGGCGCTGATATCAAGCCGGGTTCGGAACCCGCAAACGACTACGGCGATACGAACTATCGTCTGCACCGCACCCACATGAACGCGGTTGAAAACTATGCCCAGTTCGCGATTCCGACCATGTTCGCAATGCTGCTCGGCGCATCCGCGACCTGGGTCGCCATCCTGGTGTGGGCCACGGTCGTGGTGCGGCTTTTGTATACATTCGTCTATCTGCAGAATATCGGCAAGCCGGCACAAAGCGTGCGGTCATTCACCTATGTGGCGGGCTGGGTGCTCAATATTGCCATGGTGTTTGTGGTTATAATTGCGGTTTTGTAGGGGCTGACAGGGCTGTTCCGGACACAGGCCTTTGCGGCGGGTTTGGGCAGAGCGGACGTTTCATGCGGATTGCGTTGAGGTCCGCAGCGCGGACACAGCGGCTATTCGCCAAGGCGGGGACAAGGTCTGCAATGTGAGTGTCAACTGACATCTATGGGAACAAAATTACCCGCCAATTTTCGTTGCCGCTACAAAATAGCTGGAGGCACCCCTGAAAATTTCTTCAGCCTCCACAACCTGAAAATTCTTGTCAGATACCAAACCGTCTAAATCGGATTTTTTCAGCCTTCTTATGGGAACTGGGATTACACCGATTTTCAGCAACAGCCGAACCAACAGAATTTGCAAGCTGACCAGAAACGACATCCTGCCCGCCAGACAAGGCGTTACAGAGATGAATGTGCCGCCGGGCTTCAGCAGCTCAAGCACTCTGCGCACAACCGCCTGTGGGTCAGGCACCGTGTGTAACATGTTGAAAGCCAGGATCACGTCGAAGGATTCTCTCTCGTATCTTTCATCAAAGATATCGGCCTGTGCAAAGTCTAAGTTTGCAACGTTTCCGTCAGCCGCTTTATCTTTCGCGATTTCGATCATTCTTGATGAGATATCAATCGCATGAATTTCCTTCACCTGACTTGCGAGTTCGCAGGCGGTTGTGCCCGTCCCACATCCATAGTCAAGAACGACATCCGTATCTTTGAGATGTTTCTTTGCGCACTCGCGGGTTCGGCTGTGAATGTACTCAAACCGTTCTTCGGTTCTGTCATAGTTGTCAGCTGACTTATCCCAGAAGTCTTGCGATTTGCTCATTTTGCGTCGTTCTCCTGCTTCTGGGCGGGTTGTGGCGTGTGAGTGGCAGCTTTGGCGAGAAACTATCTATGCGTTTGTACGCGGTCGATTGACGAAATTTGTTGGTTTAGTATACGCAAATATATGAACTGGTCGGCGATCTCTTTTGACTGGAACCAAGTTAAGGCCTTTCTCGCAACGGCTGAAGAAGGCTCATTCAGCGCAGCTGCGCGTGTACTGAACACGACCCAGCCGACAATAAGCAGACAAATCGCAGCTCTTGAGGCGTCGCTTAGCACCATACTGGTGGAACGCAGCGTGAAGGGACAATCCCTCACGCAGGCCGGGCAAGAACTACTGAACCACGTGCGCTCGATGGGGGAGGCAGCGACGCTCATTTCCATGACGGCAGATCGGCAATCACAGGAGGTTGTTGGGAATGTTGTGTTAGCGGCAACTGATCTCATGTCAGCTGCGATACTGCCAGGTATCCTTTCTCCCCTACGTGAATCGGCTCCCGGAATCACCATACGTATCCAAGAGTCAGACGATGTTCAGAATCTGATGAAGCGCGAGGCAGACATTGCCATTCGGCATGCGCGTCCACATGAACCGGAACTCATTGCGCGTCACGTCGGAGACTTGCGCACCAATCTATATGCCGCTAGCGCCTATCTCGATAGAGAGGGCCGACCTCGCTCGTTGCGAGAAGTAGCTGACCACAGCTTTGTTGGTATTCCCGATTCAGAACGCTTGATTACAGCAATGCAAAATATAGGTGTTTCGCTTAGGGCGGAGAGTTTTGCGATCCAACCTCATTCTAACATAGTCACGTGGGAAATGGTAAAGGCAGGCCTCGGAGTTTCAATGATGCCAGAAGTTTTGGGCGAGCTTGAACCGGGAGTAGAAAAAGTGTTTGCGGATGTACCATCTTTGGAATTCCCTGTTTGGCTGGTCACGCACAGAGAATTTCAAACAAGTCCCCGGATCAGAACTGTATTTGATTTTCTGGCAAATCAACTTGGGAAGATAGCTAGAAGTCACCGCTGATGTCTGAGCACGTGCTTCAATTTAATTGTGCACATGAAGACAATGCCGACATTCATGCCGTTTGCAGCATTTGTCACTCTGGGCTCAGTGCTGACCTTGGCTGCAATAAGCACGAACGGCAGCTATGGCCCGGTAAAAGCCGTCATTTCCGTTGCGATACCCTGACGCAATGAACTGCAGCGCCGCCACGGATCGACTCTTTACCGCACGATGCCATAATCGCAATACCGCACGGCAGACCCGGCAGACGCACAGCAAGCCCGAGGAGTCTCAGCAATGTATATCGCAGGATTCGTGATTCCCGTGCCCGAGGAAAAGTTCGAGGCCTACCGGAAATGGGCAAGAAACGGGGCGGAAATCTTCAAGGAATATGGATGTCTCGAGATCGTCGAATCCTGGGAGGATAATGTTCCCGATGGCAAACACACGGACTTCCGCCGCGCCGTCGATGCGAAGGCCGGAGAAAAGATCGTGTTTTCATGGCAGGTGTGGCCAGACAAGGCGAGTGTCGATGCCGCCGAAGCAAGGATGCTCAAGGACAAGCGTCTGGAGGTTTCGGGTGAAATTCCGTTCGATGCCAGGCGTCTTATCTATGGCGGCTTCGAGCCGATCCACACGATGGGGCGCGGGTGAGGGAAGCCTGCCTGCATTGAGGCATTGTCACTGAGCAAAGAAGGCGGGTTTGACGCCGCCTTCATTTACAGGTCCGACTGGCGTCAGCCGATGGACTGTCCGGTCTTCTGCCAGTCGGCGAGGAAGGCCTCGAGGCCCTTGTCAGTGAGCGGGTGCTTGACCAGCGCGCGCAGCGTTGCGGGCGGTACGGTGGCGACATCGGCACCGATGAGCGCCGCTTCCTTGACGTGGTTGACCGTGCGGATCGATGCGGCAAGGATTTCGGTAGCAAAGCCGTAATTGTCGTAGATCCTGCGGATCTCGGCAATCACGTCCATGCCGTCCATGGCCGTGTCGTCAAGCCGGCCGATGAACGGCGAGATGAAGGTTGCGCCGGCCTTGGCTGCAAGCAATGCCTGATTGGCGGAAAAGCACAGGGTCACATTGGTCTTGTGTCCGGCCGATGTCAGCGCCTTGCAGGCCTTCAGCCCGTCAAATGTCAGCGGTACCTTGATGCAGATATTGTCGGCGATCTTCGAGAGGATCTCGGCTTCGCCCATCATGCCGTCAAAATCGGTGGCGGTGACCTCGGCGGAAACCGGGCCGTCAACGATTGCGCAGATTTCCCTGGTGACTTCCATGATGTCCCGGCCGGACTTCATGATCAGCGACGGGTTGGTGGTTACGCCATCCAGCAGACCCAGCGAATTGAGTTCGCGGATCTCGTCCACATCTGCCGTGTCGACAAAAAATTTCATTGTATGTCTCGTCTCTCATGAGCGGTTTATTAGCGGTCGCGGCTTTTCTTTAGAGCAAGATTGGATCAAATAGAAGCATTTGATGGCGGAAAATCGGTTCATTCGGCTAGGCGCGTCGCGCAGCGCGATGTGGTACATCGGGCAAGCGGCGCAACGGTGAGCACGTCGCGCAAATTCGTCCGGTGGACGAATTTGAGTGCGAACGATGGGCCGATTGTCCGCCACCCTTGAAAGGAAAGAGCAAGATGAAACACAAAGTTGATCGGGCCGGGCGATTTTGTCCCCTGACTGCGTTGGCTCGCGCTTGTGGTGGGTTAGCACCACGGCGCACAACCCGCCTTGTCAGCGACCACAATCGCCTCGGTCAAACGCTCCTATTTGATCCAATCTTGCTCTGAGCAATCGCGGTCAAGGTCACCACCAAGATGAAAGATTCGCCGCAACTGCCGCTGACCGACCAGCCCGTCATGACCGTACCGGTGCTGGTGCCGCTGCCGACGCCTACACCTTATTCCTATGCCGTACCCGAAGACATGCATGTTCAGCCAGGTTCGATCGTCCAGGTGCCGCTTGGACCGCGGCAGGTTGCGGGCATTGTCTGGGATGGCGAGACCGATCAGGTTGACGCCACAAAACTGCGGCCGATCACGCTCGCCTTCGACTGCCCTCCTATTGCGGGGGATATGCGCCGGTTTCTCGACTGGGTAGCCGCCTATACGCTTTCGCCGCCGGGAATGGTGGCACGCATGGCGCTTCGCGCACCGGCGGCTTTTGAGCCGGAAGCGCCGACGGAGGGCTTGCGTATCGGCGAGTTGCGGCCCGAGCGCATGACGTCCGCGAGAGCGCGGGTGATCGCGCTCGCCGAAGACGGTTTCAGCTGGACGCGGTCGGGTCTCGCCCGCGCTGCCGGAGTCTCGCTCAGCGTCGTGGACGGTCTTATAAAACAGGGCGTTTTCGAGACCGTCTTCATCCCGCCGCAGCCGGTGGTGCCTGCCCCTGATCCCGACTATCGCCAGCCGGAACTCAGCACCGACCAGCAGGCTGCCGTGGAGATGCTGCTGCGGCCGGAAGGCAATACCCCCGCCGTCTCGCTGATCGATGGCGTCACCGGATCCGGCAAGACGGAGGTCTATTTCGAGGCCGTCGCCGAGGCGATCCGCCAGGGCCGCCAAGTGCTTATTCTGCTTCCCGAAATTGCACTGACTTCGGCTTTCCTCGAGCGGTTCGAACGGCGCTTCGGCTGTAAGCCGGCGGAATGGCACTCGGATATCGCGCCGCGCATGCGCGAAAAAGTGTGGCGGCAGGCCGCCAATGGCGACATTCGGGTTGTTGCGGGCGCCCGCTCGGCGCTGTTCCTGCCGTTTTCCGATCTCGGACTGATCGTCGTCGACGAAGAGCACGACGCGGCCTACAAGCAGGAAGACCGGGTCTTTTACAATGCAAGGGACATGGCGGTTGTGCGTGCCCATATTGGCGGCTTTCCGGCAATCCTCGCCTCGGCAACGCCTTCCATCGAGAGCCGGGTCAATGCGGAGAACGGCAAATACAACAACATTCATCTGCCCGAGCGCTTTGGCGGCGCCGCATTGCCCGACCTTCACCTCATCGACATGCGGCGCGATCCGCCTGCACGCGGCGGATTTTTGTCGCCCGTCATGCTCGAGGCCGTCGGCAGGACCATCGAGGCCAGCGAACAGGCATTGCTCTTCCTCAATCGCCGCGGCTATGCACCGCTGACGCTGTGCCGGGTATGCGGGCACCGGTTTGAGTGCCCGGACTGTTCGAGCTGGCTGGTCGAGCATCGTTTCAGGAACCAGTTGCAGTGCCACCATTGCGGCCATGCGGAGCGGACTCCGGAAGCCTGCCCCGAATGCGGCACGCTCGATCATCTGGTGGCGTGCGGACCCGGCGTCGAGCGTATCGCCGAGGAGATCGACCGGCATTTTCCGGATGCACGCACAATTCTCCTGTCGTCCGACATGATGGGCGGGATCAAGCGCCTGCGGCTTGAGCTGGAAGCCATCGCCAAGGGCGAGGCGGACATCGTCATCGGCACACAGCTCGTCGCCAAAGGGCACAATTTTCCGATGATGACGCTGGTCGGCATCGTCGATGCCGATCTCGGGCTTGCCAATGGCGACCCGCGGGCCGCCGAGCGCACATTTCAGCTTTTGTCGCAGGTAACGGGCCGGGCCGGACGCTTTGGCAGGAAAAGCCGCGGCCTGCTGCAGACCTATCAGCCGAATCATCCGGTCATCCAGGCGATCGTCTCCGGCGACCGTGAGGCTTTCTATGAGCGGGAAATCGATGAACGCGAAAGAGCCAAGCTTCCGCCGTTCGGGCGCATGGCGGCGCTGATCGTGTCGGCGGCAAACCGTGTCGAGGCCGAAGCCCATGCGCGAGGACTGCGCCAGGCAGCGCCGCGGACCGGCGATATCCAGGTGCTGGGTCCGGCGGAAGCGCCGCTTTCGCTGATCCGCGGCCGCTATCGCTACCGGCTGCTCGTTCACGGCGGCAGGCAGGCCGACATTCAGGGATTTGTCGCGCGGATGATCGACAAGGGTCCAAAAATCCGCGGATCGGTGCGGGTTCAGATTGATATCGATCCGCAGAGCTTTATGTAGCGCACTTCATGGGAGGGATGAAATGATCCAGATTTACTGGCCAAGCACGACGGGCGAGACGCTGGCATTTGCCGTTGCCGCAATCACCGTGTTCTTCGGCCTGCTGCTTTTCTTCATGCCGCGATTGTCCTTCAGGATCCTTCACCTGCAGACAATGGCGGAGCGGCCGGATGCCATTGCGGAGGGCCGGGCGACGATGGCCGGCTTTTATCTTGGCTGCGGCATCGGCTGCATCCTTTTTGCCCAGCCGTTTCTTTATCTGGTGCTTGGTCTTTCATGGGCATTTACGGCGCTGGGGCGGCTTACCGCGATCGTCTTCGACCGTGCCGGAACCCCCTTCAACTGGGTTTCGGTCCTGATCGAAGCCGTGCTTGCCGCGCTCCCCTTGGCCTTTGTGTTCGGCTATGTCTAAATTTGCCTGTCGATCCCATGCAATGCACGCAGAGCTGGCGTGACGATAAAGCACATAATGCCGGTTGAACCATGCAGCCTTCGTTCACACATCCAATGTCACAAACGGAATTCAGACAGCCATAGCCACGCATGTCGTCCTGACATGACTGCCTGATTTGCTCTCGTATTTGAGGAGACAGATCATGAGACGCTCAACTGTTTTAACCAGCCTCGCCGCAGCAGGCGCACTGCTTGTTGCAACGGCAATACCACTAACCAGTGCCCAAGCCGCACCGCCGCCACCTCCGCCTCACCGTCCGCCGGTGGTTTCGGTCGCTCCGGCACCGCGCCCGGCACCGCCGCCAGTACCGGTTCCGGGTCCTCCGCCACCGCACGCGGGAGCATCCATTGTCATCAATGTGCCGCCCCTGCACTGACCGGAATAGCGGTCGCAGAAATATCCGGGCCGCCGTAATCGTCGTCGGGCTTGCCATTGCAGGCATCGCCCGGGCTGAAGCTCCGTCAACCTCCACGACGGTGTCACCACCGCAGGCTGAAGCTCCGTCAACCTCCACGACGGTGTCACCACCGCAGAAGGAAGTCGTGGCCGTGGCACCGGCACCGCAGCTTTGGTTGCCGGTCCATGAAAGCATCGTCCTTGTGGGTCCGCATCATCCGGCACCGCCGCCCCATAGTGGCGTCGTGGTGATCCACCCGGCCCACCACCCGGTTCCCCCGCCACCCCATGGCGGCAGGCTCTACTGACCGGATTCTGTTAAACACGGCCGCCTGCGGGCGGCCGTTTGCGTGTTGAGACAAATGCCGGGTTCGCGGCATAGGTGTGGCGCCGGACAGGTTTTTTTTCATTTATGGGGCAATAATGCCCCAACTCATCCCAAAGCAGTGGGTAAAGCGTGTTGCGAGTCCAACGGACGTGTGCTAGACGAACCACGAATTTCCGGCGAGGGATCAATAATAAGAGACTGCAGCTGGGGAGAAATCGAAACAAATTCAAGGATTTGCGGTGACATTCGTCTCCGGTTCCGAATCCTCGAATTCAGTTCAGAGAAATTTGTGCCCGTGGCAGACACATCTTCGCTCATATCCGGTGTTGCAGAACGGTATGCGTCATCCCTTTTCGACCTGGCGCTGGAAGCCAATTCCGAAAAGGCCGTTGCCGAAGAACTCAACCGTCTCGAATCCCTGATCGACAGCAGTGACGATCTCAAAAGGCTGATCACCAGCCCGGTCTTTTCGGCCGACGACCAGTTCAAGGCCATTGCCGCCATTGCGGACAAGGCAGGCTTCACCGGTCTGGTCGGCAACTTCCTTCGGGTCGTTGCGAAGAACCGCCGGCTGTTTGCCGTTCCCGGCATTATCCGGGCCTATCGTGTGATCGAGGCCAAATACCGCGGCGAAGTTTCGGCGGAAGTGAGCTCCGCTCACGAGCTGACCGCTGCCCAGGAAACAGAATTGAAGGCGGCGCTGAAAAGCGTCACCGGCAAAGACGTGGCAATTCATGTCACCGTCGACCCGTCAATCATGGCCGGTCTGATCGTCAAGGTCGGCTCGCGTCAAATTGACACATCACTTCGCTCCAAACTTTCTACCCTTAAGCTTGCACTGAAAGAGGTCGGCTGATGGACATCCGTGCCGCGGAAATCTCCGCAATTCTAAAAGAACAAATCAAAAATTTCGGCAAGGAGGCAGAAGTCTCCGAAGTCGGTCAGGTGCTGTCGGTTGGTGACGGTATTGCCCGTGTTTACGGTCTGGACAATGTGCAGGCCGGTGAAATGGTCGAATTCCCCGGCGGAATTCGCGGCATGGCGCTGAACCTGGAAGCCGACAATGTCGGTGTGGTTATCTTCGGTTCCGACCGAGACATTAAGGAAGGCGACACGGTCAAGCGGACCGGCGCCATCGTGGACGTGCCGGTCGGCCGGGAACTGCTCGGCCGCGTCGTCGACGCCCTCGGCAATCCGATCGACGGCAAGGGCCCGATCCAGGCAAAAGAACGCTCCCGTGTGGACGTCAAGGCTCCGGGCATCATCCCGCGTAAATCGGTGCACGAGCCGATGTCGACGGGCCTGAAAGCCATTGACGCGCTGATCCCGATCGGCCGTGGCCAGCGCGAACTCGTCATCGGCGACCGCCAGACCGGCAAGACCGCGATCATTCTCGACACGATTCTGAACCAGAAGCCGATCCACGAAAGTGGACAGGAAAGCGACAAGCTTTACTGCGTTTATGTCGCCGTCGGCCAGAAGCGTTCGACCGTTGCCCAGTTCGTGAAGGTTCTGGAAGAGCGCGGCGCGCTTGAATATTCCATCATCGTTGCTGCGACGGCATCCGATCCGGCACCGATGCAGTTCCTTGCGCCGTTTGCCGCCTGTGCCATCGGTGAATATTTCCGCGACAACGGCATGCATGCCCTGATCGGTTACGACGATCTGTCCAAACAGGCCGTTTCCTACCGTCAGATGTCGCTGCTGCTTCGCCGTCCGCCCGGCCGTGAAGCCTATCCGGGTGACGTTTTCTACCTGCATTCGCGCCTTCTCGAGCGCGCGGCCAAGCTGAACGAAGACAATGGCGCCGGTTCACTGACCGCGCTGCCCGTCATCGAAACGCAGGGCAACGACGTGTCGGCCTTTATTCCGACCAACGTGATCTCGATCACCGACGGTCAGATCTTCCTTGAAACGGATCTCTTCTATCAGGGTATCCGCCCGGCGGTTAACGTCGGTCTGTCGGTTTCGCGTGTGGGATCGTCCGCTCAGGTCAAGGCGATGAAACAGGTTGCCGGATCGATCAAGGGCGAGCTTGCCCAGTATCGTGAAATGGCCGCCTTCGCGCAGTTCGGTTCCGACCTCGATGCCTCGACCCAGCGCCTGCTTAACCGCGGTTCGCGTTTGACCGAGCTTTTGAAGCAGCCGCAGTTCTCGCCGCTGAAGACGGAAGAGCAGGTTGCCGTGATCTTTGCCGGCGTGAACGGTTATCTCGACGATCTCGAGGTCAACGATGTTGGCAGGTTCGAAGAAGGCCTGTTGGCGCATATGCGCAGCGACGGCAAGGATGTTCTGGAAGCCATCCGGGTTGAAAAGGCTTTGAGCGACGACATCAAGGGCCAGCTTACTGCTGCCATCGATGCCTACGCCAAGTCCTTCGCCTGAGTGTTTTCAGCGGACGGAACCATAGTAACGGACGGATAACGGATGCCTTCACTTAAGGATCTGAGAAACCGGATCGCCTCGGTCAAGGCGACGCAGAAGATCACCAAGGCGATGCAGATGGTCGCCGCGGCGAAACTTCGGCGTGCCCAGGAGGCGGTCGAGGCCGCTCGGCCCTATTCGCAGCGCATGAGCGCGGTGCTCGGCAATATCGCCGGCGCTGTTGCCGATGGCGACGACACGCCGCGGCTGATGACCGGAACCGGGTCAGACCAGACCCACCTTCTGGTGGTCTGTACCGCGGAACGCGGATTGTGCGGCGGTTTCAACTCGCAGATCGCGCGTCTGGCGCGTGATCATGTCAGCGCTTTGCAGGGACAGGGCAAGGATGTGAAAATCCTCTGTGTCGGCAAGAAGGGCTATGACATTTTGCGGCGGCAATACGGCTCGCTGATCATCGACCGCGTCGACCTCAGGGAAGTCAAGCGTATCGGTTTTTCCAACGCCGACGACATCGCCAAACAGGTTATCGGCCTGTTCGATGAAGGCGGCTTTGATATCTGCACGCTGTTTTACTCGGAATTCCAGTCGGTCATCACCCAGGTGCCGACAGCGCAGCAGATCATTCCGGCCGATACCGGCGATGCCGATGCCGAGCAGGCCGGCACGGATGCCGTCTACGAATACGAGCCGGATGCTGCCGCCATTCTCGGCGACCTGATCCCGCGCAACATCGCTGTACAGATTTTCCGCGCCTTGCTGGAAAACGGCGCGTCCGAACAGGGTGCGCGCATGTCGGCCATGGACAGTGCGACACGCAATGCCGGTGACATGATCGACAAGCTGACGCTCAGCTATAACCGTCAGCGTCAGGCGCAGATCACCAAAGAACTGATTGAAATTATTTCGGGCGCGGAAGCGCTCTGAGGCTCTGGAAAGAGGGTAAGAAGATATGGCTAAGGCAGCTACCCCAACAAAGACCGCGGAAGCGGAAGCAAAACCGGCAAAGCGCCGCGCTCCGGCAAAGGCCGCGGCAAAGCCCGCTGGCGTAACCGGAACGATCACGCAGGTCATCGGCGCCGTTGTCGACGTCGCTTTCGAAGATCACCTGCCGCCGATCCTCAACGCCCTGGAAACGGACAATCTGGGCAACCGCCTGATTCTGGAAGTTGCGCAGCACCTTGGTGAAAACACCGTCCGCACCATCGCCATGGACAGTTCCGAAGGTCTCGTTCGCGGCCAGAAGGTCACCGATACCGGAGCCCCGATCTCGGTTCCCGTCGGCGCTGAAACGCTTGGCCGCATCATGAATGTCATCGGCGAGCCGATCGACGAAGCCGGTCCGGTCAAGACCGCGGCAACACGGGCCATTCACCAGGACGCTCCGGATTATGTCGACCAGTCGACGGAAGCTGAAATTCTGGTCACCGGCATCAAGGTCGTCGACCTCCTGGCGCCTTACGCAAGGGGCGGCAAGATCGGCCTGTTCGGCGGCGCCGGCGTCGGCAAGACCGTTCTCATTCAGGAACTGATCAACAACGTTGCAAAGGCGCATGGCGGTTACTCCGTGTTTGCCGGTGTTGGCGAGCGTACCCGCGAAGGCAACGACCTTTACTGGGAAATGATCGAATCGGGCGTGAACAAGGACCCGCAGGAAAACAAGGGTTCGACCGAAGGTTCCAAGTGCGCGCTGGTGTTCGGCCAGATGAACGAGCCTCCCGGCGCCCGTGCCCGTGTTGCCCTGACCGGCCTGACCGTTGCCGAGCAGTTCCGTGACGAAGGCCAGGACGTTCTCTTCTTCGTCGACAACATCTTCCGCTTCACGCAGGCCGGTTCCGAAGTGTCCGCGTTGCTTGGCCGTATTCCTTCGGCTGTGGGCTATCAGCCGACGCTGGCGACCGATATGGGCACCATGCAGGAGCGCATCACCACCACCAACAAGGGATCGATCACCTCCGTGCAGGCCGTTTACGTTCCGGCCGACGACCTGACCGACCCGGCACCGGCAACGTCCTTTGCGCACCTTGACGCGACGACCGTTTTGAACCGTGCGATCTCCGAAAAGGGCATTTATCCTGCCGTGGATCCGCTGGACTCCACCTCGCGTATGCTCGATCCGATGATCGTTGGTCAGGAGCACTATGATGTTGCCCGTCAGGTTCAGTCGATCCTGCAGCGCTACAAGTCCCTGCAGGACATCATCGCCATTCTCGGCATGGACGAGCTGTCGGAAGAAGACAAGATGACCGTGGCACGCGCCCGTAAGATCGAGCGCTTCCTGTCGCAGCCGTTCTTCGTTGCCGAAGTCTTTACCGGCTCTCCGGGCCAGCTCGTTGATCTCGAAGACACGATCAAGAGCTTCAAGGGTCTTGTAGAAGGTGAATACGACCATCTTCCCGAAGCTGCCTTCTACATGGTTGGCGGTATCGACCAGGCCATTGAGAAGGCTCAGAAGCTGGCTGCTGAAGCCGCTTAAGCGAAACGCCGGATGGGCGGGCCCGATGCCCGTCTTTAAGGTCCATGTGAATGATAGAGTGACAACCCATGGCTGACAGTTTCAATTTCGAGCTCGTGTCTCCGGAGCGCCTGCTGCTTTCCGATGCGGTTAGTGAGGTTATTCTGCCGGCCGCCGATGGTGAAATGACCGTAATGGCGCACCACGCGCCGGTCATGGCTACGGTCAAGCCGGGCATCGTCGAGGTGAAAACCGCTGAGGGCGCCTCGAACCGCTATGTCGTCTTTGGCGGTTTTGCCGACATCCTGCCTGAAGGCTGTACCATTCTTGCCGAATCAGCCGTTCATGTCGATGATATCGACCATGAAGCGCTGGCGGAGCGCATCCAGAATACCAGGGAAGATCTGGCGGATGCCACGAGCGACGCCGAGAAGGCGCGCATAGCCGAACACCTGGACAATCTGACGACATTGCAGAATGCGTTCTGACCGGTTCCGACGGATGAGAGATTGAATGACGGGCCCTCGGGGCCCGTTTTTATTTCAGCGCCCGTTCGACAGCAGCAAAAGCGTGCAACACGGTGGTGTCGTAGACCGGCAGCACGCTGTTTGTTTCATCAACCGCCATGGTGATCTCGGTGCAACCGAGAATGACAGCCTCGGCGCCAGCGGCTTTTAAATCGCTGATGGCGCGTTCAAAGAGTGCGCGGGTCTCTCCAGTGACTTTGCCGAGGCAGAGTTCTTCGTAAATGGCGCGGTGGATCGCTGCCCTTGTGTCCGTTCCCGGCACGATGACATCGAGCCCGAAGGACCGGCGCAGGCGATCCGAATAGAAGCTCTCTTCCATTGTAAAACGCGTGCCGAGCAGGCCGACAGTTTTTACACCATCACGCGTCAGCGCCTCACCTGTCGGATCGGCGATGTGGAGGACCGGCAGGCCGGAGCCGGTCTCAATCTCTTCGGCCACTTTGTGCATTGTGTTGGTTGCAATGACCAGGAATTCCGCCCCGGCGGCTTTCAGACCGGTTGCTGCCCCGGTCAGGATATCAGCGGTGCCGCTCCAGTCACCCGAATGCTGGCGCTGCTCGATTTCGTGAAAATCGACCGAATGCAGGAGGATGCGCGCCGAATGCAGCCCGCCGAGCCGCCGCTTCACCTCCTCGTTCATCGCAGCATAGTAGAGCGCGGTCGATTCCCAGCTCATGCCACCAATGAGGCCGATCAGCTTCATGACGCTACGCCGACAGGTGCGAGAAGGCGGCGACCACCTGCTCGTAGACGCCGCGCTTGAATGGCACGATCAGGTCGGGCACTTCTCCGATCGGCCGCCATTTCCAGTCGTCAAATTCCGCCTTGTGACCGCCGGGCGGAGGGTTGATGGCGATTTCGCTTTCATCGCCCTCGAAGCGGAATGCAAACCAGCGCTGGGTTTGCCCACGGTATTTTCCCTTCAGCGCGATGCCGATGAGGTCTTCCGGTAGATCGTAGTTGATCCACTCAGGTGCCTCTTCAAGCAGCGAGACGCTGCGAATACCGGTTTCTTCCAGAAGCTCGCGCCTTGCGGCAACCAGCGGCTCCTCGCCCTTGTCGATACCGCCCTGCGGCATCTGCCAAAGGTGCCCTGAATTGGTCAGCTCGCCCTTCTTTTCGTGGATCCGCCGGCCGGTCCACACCAGACCCCGCCGGTTGAAAACGGCAATTCCGACACAGGGGCGGTAGGGTAGCATTGCTGATTTGGCTCTTTTCATGGCTCAGTATTTTTCCGGATCGTCCGTCAGCGCCGAAACCGAGACGATCTCTATTCCCCTGGCTTTTGCTTCGTTGGCCCATGCGGCGATTGCGTTGACACTGGTATCGAAGGCCGAGGCCACGGCAATGGCCGAGCCGTTGCGCCGGGCGATGCGTTCCACATCGTCGAGCTTTTTCATGATATCGCCATGGTCGACAGAGCTGTCCACCACCAGATCGGCCGCCGCATGGGGCACACCGACCGCCGAGGCAAGGGCGTCCGTCACCGAACGGGCGGACGTTCCGTCATCGAGAAAGAGTACGCCCCGCTTGGCGAGATCACGCATAATCGGCTCGGTCACGGCCGGATCGGACAGGAAGCGGCCGCCCATGAAATTCATGATGCCGGTGTAATTTGTGATGCGCCCCATGGCCCAGTGGAGATCGGCAAGGTTCTGCTGGGCACCGTCTTCGACAACTAAAGTGTGGGGGCCGGGGTTGTTTTGTGGATAGTTGAATGGCTCGAACGGCACCTGCAGCAGCACCTCGTGTCCGGCGCGTCTTGCTTCCTGCAGCCAGCGTTGCAGGCTGTTGCCGCTGGCGGCGAAGGCGAGAGTGATTTCCTCGGGCAGCGTGTTGATCGCATATTGCGTTCCGGTCTGGCTGAGGCCAAGCCCGCCGACGACAATTGCGATGCGCGTGCCGCGCGCGCCCGACCAGGGGCGCGCATAGGCGTCGACCGCGCGGCCGCCATCGGCTCCGATGACCGGCAGCCGGCCGTATTGCGACTTTTCGAGAAGTTCGGGTACGGGCAGGTGTGCCATGCGCGGATCCTGCCCAACCGTTTCTGCGCCCGAAACAATGACCGGTCCGTCGTCACCCCTGTCGCGCGGTGTGATGGTCGTTACAACCTGACCGTCATCTGTAAGGGTGCGATTGAGATTGGCGCCCGAGTTGCCGGAAACACGGCCATCTGCCGGAACGCCGCTCTCTGCCTGTGCTGATTGCGCGGGCGTTTCTTCCGTGTCGCTGTCAGCTGGTTGTGAGGCAGGAGCCGTTGCCGGCTTTTGCAACGGATTTTGTTGTAGCGCCAGAAAGCCGGCGCCTGCAAAGACGACGGCAAAGCCGAGGGCTATGTAAAGTGAGCGCGACGACCGTCCGCCCTTGCCTCCCGGCTTCTTTTTCCGGCGGCCTTGTCCAAGCGGTTTATCGAGTTCGGAGCCTGTGTCCACGGCCTGCCGTTCAGCGTTGAATTGTTGACGGAGCCGCCTGCCGAAACGGACGGCTCCGTTCGCTTATTCGGTCTTGCTGCCGGCTTTGTCAACATCCTTGGCTGCATCGGCCGTCTTGTCGGTGTTCGGCGGGAAGGCCGGATCCGTCTTTTCGCCGCGGATCAGCTCAAGGGCGTAGCCCAGCTGCTCGTCATCTTCGGCTTCCGGCGGGACATAGGCGATGGAGCCGGAGCCTTCATCGGTTTCTTCCTGGCCCTGGATATGGCCGCGAAGTTCCGATTCGCCGGTCTGGCGCACGCGTCCCTGCAATTCCTCGGGCAGCGGCTGTTCGACGATGATGTCGGGCTTGATGCCGGTTCCCTGGATCGATTTGCCGGACGGCGTGTAGTAGAGCGCCGTCGTCAGGCGCAAAGCGCCGTTCTCACCGAGCGGGATGATGGTCTGCACCGATCCCTTGCCAAAGGAGCGTGTACCGATGATGGTGGCGCGCTTGTGGTCCTGAAGCGCACCGGCAACGATTTCCGACGCACTTGCCGAGCCGCCATTGACGAGCACGATGACCGGCTTGCCATCGGTTAGATCGCCCGGCCGCGAGTTGTAGCGGCGGGTTTCTTCGGCATTGCGTCCGCGCGTAGAAACGATTTCACCGCGGTCGAGGAATGCGTCAGAAACGTTGATTGCCTGGTCGAGCAGACCGCCGGGGTTGAGCCGGAGATCGACAACATATCCCTTCAGCTTGTCGGCGGGGATCTTCTCGTTGATGTTCTCGATGGCATTTGCAAGGTCGTTATAGGTCTTTTCGGTGAAGGAGATCAGGCGGATATATCCGACGTCGCCTTCAACCCGGTATTTGACCGCCTTGATCTTGATGATCGCACGGGTGATCTGAATATTGATCGGCGCATCCGCACCCTCGCGCAAGACTGTCAGATCAATGTCGGACCCGACCGGTCCGCGCATTTTTTCAACAGCCTGCGACAGCGTCAGCCCACGCACCGGTTCGCCGTCGATCTCGGAAATCAGGTCGCCGGCAAGAACACCGGCCTTGGAAGCCGGGGTGTCATCGATCGGCGTGATGACCTTCACCAGTTCGCTGTCCCTGTCGAGTGTGACTTCAATGCCCAGCCCGCCGAATTCGCCGCGCGTCTGCGTGCGCATGTCGTCGGCGTCCTTGGCGTTGAGGTAGCTTGAGTGCGGATCGAGCGACGTGAGCATGCCGTTGATGGCGCTCTCAATCAGCTCGCTTTCCTCCGGGGGCGTCACATATTGGGCCCGGACCCTTTCGAAGACGTCCCCGAAAATGGAGAGCTGCCTGTAGGTCTCGGAATTGGCGGCCTCGGCAGACGTGCCGGCTGACTGAATTGCACTGACGGACAATGCGCCGATAACGACGCCAGCGGCCAGGAGTGTAACTTTACGAATCATTGCGTACCCTTCCGGAAGGATTGCTGGCCCACCACGGAGCCGGATCAACAGGTTTTCCGTTTCTTCTAAATTCAATGTAGAGCGTCGGCTCTGTCGAAGCCAGAGCCAATGCCGTTGCCGACGCGACCTTTGTTGCACTCATACGCCCGATCGGTTCGCCGGCGACGACGAACTGACCGATATCGGCATTGGTGCTGCCCATTCCGGCCATGACAAGGTGATAGCCGTCTCCGGCATTGAGAATAATCAGCTGGCCATAGGAGCGGAACGGGCCCGAATATACCACCCAACCGTCTGCCGGCGCTGTAACAATCGCGTCAGGCCCGGTTGAAATCATCATGCCCTTGAGCTGGCGGCCCGTATCGTCGTCCTCTCCAAAACCGTATTTGGCCTTTCCGGCAACGGGCAGTTCCAGCTTGTTCTTCAATCTGGAAAAAGCAAAGGCAGGTGCGATGCGGCTTGCGTCGGGCTTTGCCGTTCTGGCGAGTTCGCGCGCCTTTTCCCTTTGTTTTTGCGATTCAGCAGCGCGTTTTTCTTCCGTAAGCCGCGCTTCCTCAATCGACTTGCGCACCGACTCGATTTCATTGCCAAGCGAAGCGATAAGGTCCTCAAGACTTTCGGCGCGGGCGGCAAGCTGCCGCGATTCACGCGCTTCGGCCTCCAGCTTTTGAAGGCTCTCGTCGGCCAGTTTGCGCTTTTCAGTAAGCAGCAGCGTCAGCTTTTCTTCTTCTTCTGCCTGTTCTTCAAGCGTTGCCAGAAGAAGTACCCGCTCATTGGCAATGGAAGCACGAATATCCGTCAGTTCCTGCAGGTCGGCGACGAGGCGATCCGTCTGCTCACGTATTTCGGGCACGACCGCGCCAAGCAGGATGGCGCTTCGGACGGATGAAAGCGCATCTTCCGGGCTGACAAGCAGCGCCGGCGGCGGGTTCCTGCCCATCCTCTGCAGCGCCGCCAGGACTTCCGCCAGAACGCCGCGGCGCGCATTGAGGGATTGCCGCACTTCGGCATGCCGCCCGCTCAGGCTGGCAAGGCGCAGCTCGCTCTCCGAAATGTCTTCGCTGAGCTTCTTTTGTGTCTTTGCGCTCTGGACCAATGCGGTTCGCAGCGTTGCCTGGTCTTTCTTGAGCGCGTCTATACCCTCTTCAAGCGCCGCCCGCCGCTCCTTGGAGAGCTCAATATCGGCGGCGATCCGTTCCAGTTCGCCAAGTTCTTTCTGGCGCTGCTGATTGAGGGTCTCGATCTTGCTTGTATCGGCGTTGGCGTGACGCGCCTGCTTGTGCGATTGCGCGTTGGCCGGCGTAGTGGAACCCTGCACGATGATGGCGGCAACCAAAAGGGCGCTGGCGCACAGGTGTGCGACCGGTTGCGTGCCGAAACAGGAAGCCACGGCCGCAAAGTGCGGTGCGTGCTGTATGTTCTGCAAGGTGCGAATCATGAATTCCCGCGTATTTTCCCCTCAACAACCATAGCCGCCCGGCCGTATGAGGCAATGCCGTAAGACAAGGGAACCGGGTATCGACCCGTTGCATGCCTCAATATTGCGCTCCCCCAGTATTAATTCGTGATGGTTTCAGACAGTCGCCCGATTGACTGGTGCAGAACGGTATCAGGCCTGTCTGGCACTCAAGAATGGCCGTGATATGGCAGATGCCTTAGTTCCGATGGTAGGGATGGCCGGCAAGAATGGTCGATGCACGGTAGAGCTGCTCTGCAAGCAGGATACGCACAATCTGATTCGGCCAGGTCATTTTGCCGAAGGATATCACCACATCGGCCTGTTCAAGCAACTGCGGATCGTGGCCGTCGGCACCGCCGATCGTGATGGCAAGGTCGCGCCGCCCGGCATCGCACCATTTCCCCAGCATTCCCGCAAATTCGTTTGAATCAGGTGTGCGGCCGCGTTCATCGAGTGCAACAACGATAGAATCGGCAGGCAACTGCTTTTGCAGAGCCGCATACTCTTCGCGCTTGCGGGTCGCGGCGTTGGATGCGCGGCTTTCGGGCAGCTCGATAATGCGAGTGAAGCTCAAACCCTGGGCAGCACCGGTTTTGGAAAAGCGATCGACATAGCGCGCTGCAAGCTCTCTTTCGGGGCCGGCCTTCAACCGGCCCACGGCATAAATCGTCACCCGCATTTTGCCTCGCCTTATAGCCGCCGCATCGGGCAAAGTTGACGGCTGATGCTTCGTGCGAATGGTTCCGGTCGAGCCGCATTCAATGCGGCAGAGACCCGATACCATACAAGAAACAAAAGCTTACCAGTCTAGTGGCTGAACCTGAACTTCGTTCTGAATATTATTTCAATACCGAACGGTATTCAGTTCCGGGCCACTAGTGCACCGTATCCTCATCGACTTCAGGAGCCATCCACATCTTCTCGATGTTGTAGAATTCCCTGACTTCGGGGCGGAACACGTGAATGATGATGTCTCCGGTGTCGATCAGGACCCAGTCACCATTGCTCAAACCTTCGACCTTGGCCGATCCGAAACCAGCATTTTTCAGATCGCGCAGAAGGTGATCACAGATGGCTGTGACATGACGGTTGGACCGACCGGACGCAACAACCATGTGGTCGCCCAGTGCAGACTTACCGGCAATGTCGATGGAGACAGTGTCTTCCGCCTTGGATTCCTCGAGGCTGGCGAGGACCAGTTTCAACGCATGAAATGCAGCAGAGCCGCTTTCCAGTGCGGATGAGGAAATGTGTTCGGCATTTCCCTTGCTGTGTGCTGTTCTCAGTGTCTTTCCTTTCCGAAACAGAACAAGCTTCGATTTGCCCTTGATACGGGGACTGCAACGTCATACGGCCTCATTGCCGGCGTTTCCCCGCTCCAATAGCCGTCCGAAAACCGCAAAAACGACTCAGACGATACGCATTGCAGCAAATACACCTTAGGATAGGCATGGATAGCTTAAGGATTCAAGACAAAGCTCATCACGATTTTTTGGGTGATCTATATTCAATTGCGGTCCGTTGGTGGATCATTTGTGCTCTGTTTTTCCTGCGTCTTGCGGATCGCTGTCGACGAATGCGGTGATCTCGGGCCGTGAATAAATGTCCATGCCGGCGGCTTCATCCGGGCAAGGGCGGCCACGTCGTTTTCATCGACACGCGCGTGACCGAAGGTTTTGGCCATGATCGAAGACAGATAGGACAAAGTCGATCCGGGCCGGTCGACGATTGCGATGGGCATGGCGTTGGCGATGAATTGCCAGTCCTGCCAGTGGTGGAATCCGGCAAGATTGTCGGCGCCCATAACCCAGACGAACTTCACGCCATGGTTGCGCTGTTTCACGAAGCGAAGCGTTTGTGCCGTGTAGCGAAGATTATGGGCGGTCTCGAAGGCGGTGAATTTGATCCGGGGATCGGTGGCAATCTCGCGGCTCCACTCAATGCGCGTCGAAAGTCGCGCAAGATTGCTGTTGTCTTTCAAAGGATTGCCGGGCGTTACGATCCACCACAACTGATCAAGGCGAAGCTTTCTTATGGCAGTATCGGCGACCAGAACATGGCCCTCATGGGGTGGATTGAATGAACCGCCGAACAGGCCGACAGCCATGCCCGGTTCGACATGGGGCATGCGCAACAGTGATGCTGGGATCTGATCGGGTTCGGTCAACGGGCTTCCGGCATTTGCTATGGGCGGACCTGGCCGCTGCCGCGCACCCGGTATTTGAATGAGGTCAGCTGCTCGACGCCAACCGGCCCGCGGGCGTGCATCTTGCCTGTCGCGATGCCGATTTCGGCACCCATGCCGAACTCGCCGCCATCGGCAAACTGGGTCGAGGCATTATGCAGCAGGATTGCCGAATCGATCTCGTTCATGAACCGTTCGACAACAGCTGCATCCTCGGCAATGACCGCCTCGGTGTGGTTTGAGGAATAACGGCCGATATGTTCTATGGCACCGTCGATTCCATTAACCAGCGCGACGGAAATGATGCTGTCGAGATATTCGGTGGACCAATCTTCTTCGCTGGCGGGAATTGCCTTCGGAAAGGCTTCCTTCACATCGGAAGACGCCCGGATTTCGCAACCGGCAGCGCTTAAAGCGTCAAGCAGCGGTACAAGATGCGTTGCGGCCGCATTTTTATCCACCAGCAACGTTTCAGCGGCCCCGCAAATGCCGGTTCGGCGCATTTTTGCGTTAACCGCAATCGCTTTTGCCATGTCGAGATCGGCCGATTTGTCGACATAGATGTGACACAGACCCTCTAGATGCGCAAAAACAGGAACGCGCGCTTCACTTTGAACCCGCTCCACCAGGCTTCTTCCTCCTCTCGGAACGATCACGTCGATCGCGCCTCCCAGACCCTTGAGCATTTCACCAACGGCCATGCGGTCGGTGACCGGTACGAGCTGGATTGCATGTTCGGGAAGGCCGGCTGATTTCAAACCTTCAACCAGGCATTTGTGGATTGCCCTCGAAGAGTTGTGGGAGTCCGATCCGCCGCGCAAGACAACCGCGTTGCCGGCTTTCAGGCAAAGCGCGCCGGCGTCCGCCGTCACATTGGGCCGGCTTTCATAGATCACGCCGATAACGCCGAGCGGCGTGCGCACCCGTTCGATTTCAAGACCGTTGGGCCGGGTCCAGCTGGCAATGACATCGCCGACCGGATCTTTCAGGGAAGCGATGGCCCGAATACCCTCGGCCATTGCAGCAACGCGGGCGCCGTCAAGTCTCAGGCGGTCGAGGAAGGATGCCGCCATGTCCGTGCCGGCAGCAATTTCCATGTCGATGGCGTTGGCTTTCAGGATCGCGTCCGTGCCGGCGTCGATCGCATCGGCCATGGCGGTCAGCGCGGCGTTTTTCTGCTCAGACGTCGCAATGGCGAGTGGCGCGCTTGCGGCTTTCGCGCTGGCGCCGATGACAGCCATCAGCTCTGCAACGTCCATGTCCTTCGCAACCTCGTCCAACATCTTACCGTTTCCCATTACTTTAATCGTCTTCATTCGAGGCAAATTGCGCCCCTGTCAACACCATGTCGTCGCGGTGGATCATGGCGGCACGCCCCGAATAACCAAGAATTTCAGCTATTTCGGAGGATTTTCGACCGGCAATCAGCGTTGCCTCGTCAGCGCCATAGGCGGCAAGTCCGCGGGCAAATTCGTATCCGGCAAGATTGCAGATGGCGACGGTGTCGCCGCGCAGGAACTTGCCGGTCACATTCCGTACACCGGCAGGCAGCAGGCTCTTTCCGGATTTAAGGGCCTTCTGTGCGCCGTCATCGACAAAAAACCGGCCCGCCGGCTCCAACTGTCCGGCAATCCATTTTTTGCGCGCGGTCACCGGAGAAGCGCTGGGCAGGAAGAGGCTGTGGCGTGCACCCTCTTCGATGGCGCGAAGCGGATGCTCGACCTTGCCGGATGCAATGATCATGGCGCAGCCCGCCTTGGTGGCGATGCGCCCGGCCTCGATCTTGGTCTTCATGCCGCCGCGCGACAGTTCGGAGCCGGCGTCGCCCGCCATTGCATCGATCTGCGGGGTTATCTCGTCGATCCGGTGCAGGAACTCGGCGTCGGGGTTGTTGTCCGGCGGTGCGGAATAAAGACCGTCAACATCCGAAAGGAGAACCAGCATGTCGGCGCCGGCCATGGTGGCGACCCTAGCCGCCAGGCGGTCATTGTCGCCGTAGCGGATTTCATTGGTGGCAACGGTATCGTTTTCATTGATGACCGGCACTGCGCCGGCTTTCAAGAGCTGGTGAATGGTTGCGCGGGCATTGAGGTAGCGTCGGCGCTCCTCGGTGTCGCCAAGCGTCAGCAGCACCTGACCGGCAACGAGATTTTGTTCCGAGAGCGCCTCAGACCAGGCCTTTGCGAGCGCAATCTGCCCGATGGCGGCCGCCGCCTGGCTTTCCTCCAGCTTGATGCGCCCGCGCGAAGGCCCGAGGCTCGTGCCCTGCATGACGGTCCGCCCGAGGGCAATCGATCCGGAAGAGACGACGATGACGTCGGCGCCGTCGCGACGCAGCGCTGATATATCCTGGCAAAGCGCATCCACCCACTGCCGGCGCAGCCCGTGCTGCCGGTCGACAAGCAGGGCCGAACCCACCTTGATCGTTATGCGCCTGTAGCTGCGCAGACTGTTCTCTTCGGCACTCATGATGTTCAATCCTGCCAGCGCGTGTCCGGCTGTACGGGCTCTTCTGCCTGTTTGGTCTCGTCGATGATGTGCCGCAGCGCCCGCAGCGCTTCCTTCATGCCAAGGCCGGATACGGCGGACAGTACCATAGGTTTCTTGCCGCAGGCCGTTTCCAGTTCGCCGGCAAGGGCGGCACGCAGCTCGTCATCGAGGATATCCGCCTGGCTGAGAGCGACAATTTCCGGCTTCTCGGCGAGGCCCTGACCATAGGCTTCGATCTCACCGCGCACGGTCTTGTATGCTTTCGCGACGTCATGCTCCTGCGCCGAAACAAGGTGCAGCAGGACGCGGGTGCGTTCGACATGGCCGAGGAAGCGGTCGCCGACCCCCGTGCCTTCATGGGCGCCCTCTATCAGCCCCGGTATATCGGCTATGATGAACTCGGTGCCGTCGACGCTGGCGACGCCGAGATTGGGGTGCAGCGTGGTGAAGGGATAGTCGGCGATTTTGGGGCGGGCGCGCGTGACAGCCGCCAGGAACGTCGACTTGCCGGCGTTGGGAAGGCCGACGAGACCGGCATCGGCAATCAGTTTGAGGCGCAGCCAGACGATTCTCTCAACGCCCGGAAGGCCGGGATTGGCACGCCGCGGCGCCTGGTTGGTGGAGGATTTGAAATGCGCGTTGCCGAAACCGCCATTGCCACCGGCAGCCAGCCGGAAACGCTGGCCCTCTTCCATCAGGTCGCAGATCAGGGTTTCATTGTCATCTTCAAAGATCTGGGTGCCGACCGGAACCTTCAGTGTGACGTCGGATCCCATCGCTCCGGTCCGGTTGCGGCCCATGCCGTGCATGCCGGTCTTGGCCTTGAAGTGCTGCTGATAGCGATAGTCGATCAGCGTGTTGAGGCCCTGAACGGCCTCGACCCACACATCGCCGCCGCGTCCGCCGTCGCCGCCATCCGGTCCGCCGAATTCGATGTATTTTTCCCGGTGGAACGAAACGCATCCGGCGCCACCGTCGCCCGAGCGGATATTGATCTTGGCCTGATCGAGAAATTTCATGTGCCCGCTATCCGCCTGCAATTGTAGTTTGAAAATCTGGCCATACGGATAAAGCCCGCCTGCGCACAGGTCAAAGGCAATCGTGAGCGGATGGCCACAAATCGCCTCTTCGCAGGCGTTTGTGGGCCCTTTGTCAGGATTTGCAGTTCATTTACCATCCGTTCGGTTCCTTCAAGCAAAGGGCCCGCGGCAAACTTTGCCACGGGCCCCGATTTTATGCCGCCGCCCAGCTGCGCAGCGAAATCCAGGTCTTGCGATCGAGGCGGTACCATTCAACGGGCACCGCGCTGCCGAGCGCCATCGAGTTGACCATGCCGGTTCCCTGGAACTGGAAACCGCATTTGTGGATCACCCGGCGCGAGCCGAGGTTGGTGACCCGGCAACGAACATCGATGCAATCGATATTGCGGGTGCGGAATGCCATGTCGATGACCGCATGGGCGGCTTCCGTGGCATAGCCGTTGCCCCAATGGGGCTCGCCGATCCAATAGCCGAGCTCCAGTGTTGCGGGATTGTCCTGCGGTTCGATCCCGCAGCAACCGAGAAACCGGCCGTCATCGGAATTCGTCACGGCGTAGACACATTTACCGATCGCGCCCGTTTTGGAGCGACGGATAAAATCCGTGGCGTCCTTGCGGGTATAGGGATGCGGCATGCGCGATACCATCGTAGCGACCCGGGCATTGTTGGCGAGACAGGTAAGTGCGTCTGTGTCTTCGAGATGCGGGGTCCTTAAAACCAGCCTTTCGGTAACCAGAACCGGGCATCCGCCCCGTTCATGATGGCTTTCGTCGTCCTGACTTTCCAATTCCATTTTTCAGTCCTCCGGTTGCAAATGAAAAGGGGAGATGGTTGTCCCATCTCCCCTTGAACTTTTGGCCTGAAAAATGTCAGCCGGGTCGATGAGACGCCGGCTGTTTCAACCGGCTATTCTGCTGCTTGCGCACGCGGCATTACGGACACATAGCAGCGGCCGTTGGCTTTCGTGCGGAAGCTCACATTGCCTTCCACGACCGCAAAAATCGTGTGATCCTTGCCAAGACCGACGCCCTGACCCGGATGCCACTTTGTGCCGCGCTGACGCACGATGATGTTGCCCGGAATGACGGCTTCGCCGCCAAACTTCTTCACGCCGAGGCGTTTGGACTCTGAATCGCGTCCGTTGCGCGATGAACCGCCAGCTTTTTTGTGTGCCATTGGTCTACTCCTTTAATCCTCGAACCCGGTTATTTCGCTGCCTCAGCCAGCGCCTTGGCCTGGCCGATCCAGTCGTCGCGCTCAATGCGGCCCTTGAAATTCAGGGCTTCGTCGAGCTTGGCGATATCATCCTTCGAAAAGGCTGCGATCTGAGCATACTGCGTAACGCCGAATGCATGCAGTTTCTTTTCAAGGACCGGGCCGACACCGGAAATCTTCTTCAGGTCGTCGGCATCACCCTTGGGTGCCGAGAAGATTGCTGCCGGCGCATCATCGGCGGCTTTCGCCTTTGCCGGAGCCTTCTCCTTGGTTGCAGCCTTGGGAGCTGCCGCCTTTGGCTTTTCCGCAGCCTTTGCCTTCGGCGCTGCATCAGCCTTCTTTTCCGCAGCTTTCTTTTCTGCGGCCTTCTTCGGCGCGGCAGCCTTCTTCGGCTTGGCACCACCCGTCAGAATTTCGGCGATACGGATTGTGGTCTCGTGCTGACGATGACCGCGGGTCCGCTTGGAGTTCTGCCGGCGGCGCTTCTTGAACGCGATAACCTTGCGCGCACGGCCCTGCTCGACAACTTCGGCTGTAACCAGCGCGCCGTCTACGAAGGGCTTGCCGATGGTTGCATCGGCGCCTTCACCGACCATCAGAACTTCCGTGAATTCAACTGTGTCACCGGCATTGCCGGCGAGCTTTTCGACCTTCAGAAGGTCGTCAGCGGCAACAGTATACTGCTTTCCGCCTGTTTTGATGACTGCGAACATTTTTTAGCCTTTCCATGCTCGGTCCGGCTTGTCGCGGAGAACCGCACAGCCGTCTTTTTATTCAGTCGATTGCGAATGATCGCCAGATCTTGCCAACAGTCCAAATCAGACCCGAAAGCGCCATATGGCGGATTTTCCCGAAGCCGTTTTGACATTGCCTGAGCCCGACAAAACAGATGGCGCAAGTCGCCTCACGCCATGGATAGCCGGGAGATACGGGAAAGACGCGTCCAAGTCAAGGCGGGAGGGGTGATTTTTGCCGCTTTCGAAGACCGTTGCGCGTATGCCTGCAACCGCCCCTTATACATCTTCGGCCCATTGCCGGCAAAAGCCGATTTTCAGGAATTAATTTCCGGTCGCCATTGTGCAACAAGCCTCTTGTGTCAGCGGTCTTGAATCGTTATTACAGCGCCCGCATATCCATGCGCATACCACGAAGCGGAGAGGTGGCTGAGTGGTTGAAAGCACCGCACTCGAAATGCGGCATACGGGCAACCGTATCGGGGGTTCGAATCCCTTCCTCTCCGCCATCACACTTTGAAATTCTGATATTCCATGACCTGGCGCGGCCTGTCTTCAATCCGCGTACGCTCTTGATGTCGCCGTATAATTCACGCAGGAATTGAATGGTAGGAGGCCCGGGAGGACTTTGCTCCAATGCCGAGCCTGGGTTACGTCTGGCCGCACGCATGCATCCGCTGGACGCCTCAGCGATTTTGCTAATGCGTTTGAGGCTACCGCCGCGGACTATACTGCAAACGGCCTGTCCTCGGTTGAGATCAGTGCGATGGCCGCGGGAGATCGACATACGGCCTGGGCGTTTCCGAATTCGAAGGAATCGTCGAAAGCGACACGCTGCATTACCGGTGGCTTCATGCGGCTTACGGCTCAATGGAGCAGGACCGGATCCCGGGGTGCCGGTTGGTGCCAGCGGAGATCGCCCATCTCTGAAACTGTACCGATTATCTTGCAATCGAAGATCCAGGTTGAAAAGTCGGAAATTCTGTAAGGTCGTTCGAAGGCTCGAAACCGCACTGCCGAACATCGGAAGTAACGATGTTGGCGGGCCGGTTCAGACCCGCCGCCAGGCATGATGCACCGGACCGTGTCCGCGACCGACCGAGAGCATGCCGCTGTGCAGTATGGCGCCGTGGATGTAATCCTTGGCGGCGGCGACGGCCTCGAGGACCGAGGTGCTCTGCGGCATGAGCGTGGCAATCGCGGAAGACAGTGTGCAGCCGGTGCCGTGGGTGTTTGCGGTGTCGATCCGTTCGGCTTCGAGCCACGCCTGTGTGTCATTTGAGACCAGCAGGTCGCAACTCTTGCGACTGCCGAGATGCCCGCCCTTCAGAAGGATGTTGCGTGAACCAAACGACAGGAGCGCATTGGCCGCCAGGGTCATGTCTTTGCGGCTCGCGGGCTCGTCGATGGCAAGCAACTCGGCGGCTTCCGGAAGATTCGGCGTGAGTATCGTGGCCAGAGGAGCCAGTTCACTCTTCAGGGCGCTGATTGCGCCGGGTTCGAGCAGCCGCGCCCCGCCTTTTGCCATGCATACTGGATCGAGGATAACGGGAACACCTTCGGCCCGACGGAGACAATCGGCAACCGTGCTAATCAAGCCGGCATTTGCCAGCATGCCGATCTTGATCGCATCGATGCGGATGTCATCCAAAACAGCCGTTATCTGATCACGGACGAACGCGCAGTCCACGATCTGTATGCTTCTGACACCGTCGGTGTTTTGTGCCGTCAGGGCGGTAACGACCGACATGCCGTAACCGCCATTGGCGGCGATGGTCTTTAGATCCGCCTGGATTCCGGCGCCGCCCGAGGGGTCGGAACCTGCAATCGTCAGAATGTTGGGTATCGTCATGTGCGATCAACTCCCTTCGCCGGCATTATCCAGATCAGGTTCAACGGGTATGGTCTCAGCCTTGCGGCACCCCGGTAACGGCAATCCACTCCAAGGCGGTTATGATGTCAACAACCTAAGTGCCGTGAGGCGATTGTTTTTACTAAACGTCTTGAAATCTTCGCACTTTCCTGTTGCGTTCTATTTGAGGAATCTGTCCTTGATGGGAGGAATTGATGTTCAGGCATTTCAAGGCGGCGGCTGTCGCTGTGACAATTGGTGTGCTCGCCGGTAGCGGCTTTGCCGCCGACACGCGGCAGATCGAAACCTATGATAATGCCGATTTTTATGGTTTCGACCTGCGGGCGGAAAAAGAGGTCACGCTCGACCGCTGCAAGGCCATGTGTCTTGCCGACGACGATTGCCGGGCCTTCACCTACAACACCAATGCGCAGTGGTGTTTTCTCAAATCGGATTTCAACCGACTGGATTCGTTCGACGGCGCCATCGCCGGAAAGGTCGTCTCCACCACCTCGGCGCCTGACATCGGTGCGCCACCCAAACTCGGGTTTCTCCCGGGCGGCCTGTATTCAGAAGCGGCGCGGCTGAAAACCAGTCTTGTCAACCGGCCGGATGCTGAAACCGGCTTGCTGGCGACAGTTGCCGCGGGGCGCAGCGCACTTTCGGCAGGGGACGACGGGGGGGCGATCGATCATTTCAGCCGCGCACTCGCAATCGATCCCACGGACGCCGGACTTTGGCTGGACCTTTCCAACGCCACCATCAACTACCTGATCCGCTCCAACCGCAGCGACTACCAGCTGCAGCGCACCGCGACATCGGCAGCCCTCAACGGCTACGAGATTTCGCGCGATACGCAAACCCGCGCCACAGCACTCGACCTTTTGGCAAAGGCGCTTGAGCAACGCCAGCAGTACCGGCCAGCGCTTGAGGCCTACAAGGAGAGCCTGTCGCTGGTCGATTCACGGCGCGTGAGGGCGGACTTCCAGGACCTCAGGGCGCGCAGGGGCTTTCGTGTCATCGAACATCAGGTCGATGCCGACAGCGCGTCAGCGCGTCTTTGCGTGCACTTTTCGGATCCGCTGGCTGCGGCCGGCGTTGACTATGCGTCTTACGTTACGATCGACGGGCGCGCCGCCGACAATGTGGTTGCGAGAGACCGGGAAATCTGCGCCGACGGTCTGGCACACGGAAAAAACTACCGGCTGACACTGAGGGCCGGGCTGCCGGCAGAGGTCGGCGAAGTCCTAGAGGCGCCGGTTACCATCAACGCCTATATCCGCGACCGGTCGCCGACGGTGCGTTTCGATGGCGACCGTTTCGTCCTGCCCGGCGCCGGGCGCAAGGGTGTTCCGGTGGTCAGCGTCAATGCTGACGCTGTTGCGATCGAGCTTTACCGGATCGGCAGCCGCTCGCTGGCCGCCGTGATGGCACAGTCGCAGTTTTTGCGGCAGCTTGATGCCTATGATGCCGACCGTATTCGCGACGAGCTGGGTGAGCTCGTCTGGCAGGGCGAGCTGCAGACCCAGAACGAACTCAACCGCGAAACCACGACCAGTTTTCCCATCGACGAGGCGGTGCCGGAACGAAAACCGGGTGTTTACGTGATGACGGCACGGGTCGCGGGTGAGCGGCTCGACAGTTGGCGCAGCCGTGCGACCCAGTGGCTGGTGGTTTCCGATATCGGCCTTTCGACTTTTTCCGGCAGCGGGGGGCTTCATGTCTTTGCCCGATCGCTCGATTCGGCAAAACCGGCACCCAGGGTCAGCCTGACCTTGCTTGCGCGCAACAACGAGGTGCTCGGGCAGTCGACCACGGATGAAAACGGGCGCGCCGACTTTGCCGCCGGTCTGGTGCGCGGCAAACACGGGCGCGAACCGGCAATTGTCACCGCAGACAGCGGGGATGGCGATTTCGTCTTCCTGGATCTGTCACGCGCCGGCTTCGATCTTTCCGACCGAGGCGTGACCGGACGAGCGTCGCCCGGACCGCTCGATCTATTTGCCTGGATGGACCGGGGTATTTACCGGGCAGGTGAAACGGCGCATCTCGCTGCCATCATACGCGATGATGAAGCCATGGCCGTTGCCAATCTGCCGCTGACCTTCGTCGTGCTGCGGCCGGACGGCAAGGAAGAGCAGCGTGTGGTGCGCACCGGCGGAACCGCCGGCGGCTACGAGCTTGATCTCGATCTGCCGGCCAACGCCATGCACGGATCGTGGACCGTCAGGACATTTGCCGATCCGAAGGGTTCCCATTTGAGCGAAACCCGCTTTCTGGTCGAGGATTTCAGACCCGACCGCATTGAATTCGAACTGGAACTGCCAAGAAATCAGCTGGTGGCGGGTGTGGCGGAAAAGGCGGGGATCGATGGCCGTTTCCTCTATGGCGCACCGGCAGCCGGTCTTGCCGTGGAAGCCGAGTTGAAACTGAAGTCTGTGCGCGATCGTGCGGATTTCCCGGGATTTGTTTTCGGGCTTGCGGATGAGACGCCGGTTGAATCGCAGTTCGACGTGGGTGCCGTACAAAACCTTGATGACAGTGGGCGCGGCACAATCGATATCGATCTTCAGGCACTGCCCGCAACGACCCATCCGCTGCAGGCGGATCTGACTGTTCGCGTTCGCGAGGGCGGCGGCCGCGCCGTCGAGCGCACGGGCGTCATGGCCGTCAAACCAGAGGGAATGATGATCGGCATCAAACCCGAATTCGAAGACGGGCTGGTCGGGGAAAATGCGGCGGCAAGCTTCCAGATCATTGCCGCCGGCCCCGATGGCCGGGCCATGGCTGCAAACGGATTAAAGTGGACACTGCTTCGCATTGAGCGCGATTATCAGTGGTATCGCGAAGGCAATTCCTGGCGCTACGAGCCGGTCGAATATACCAAGCAGGTCAATAACGGCGTTATTGCCGTGACGGACAAATCTCCGGCGGAAATCAGCGTTGCCGTCGATTGGGGCCGTTACCGACTCAAGGTAGAGACGGCCGAAACGGGCGGACCGGCGACCAGCACGGAGTTCAATGCCGGCTGGTATGTCAGCACCGCCTCGACCGAAACGCCGGACGGTCTTGAGGTTGCGCTCGACCGCGAGCAATATGCGGCGGGCGATACAGCCAAACTGCAGATTTCGCCGCGTTTTTCCGGCGAAGCCCTGATTACCGTTTCCAGCGACCGCCTCTATGAGGTCCTGACGGCGCCGGTGCCTGAGGGCGGAACCGTCATTGATATTCCGGTAAAGGGCGACTGGGGCGCCGGGGCCTATGTCACGGCAACGCTGATCCGTCCCGGCAGCGATGCGGAAAGCCGAATGCCGTCGCGTGCCGTCGGCATCAAATGGCTGTCGATCAGCCCGCAGGACCGGGCGCTTGATGTGGCGCTGGATGTGCCTGAAAGAATCCAGCCCAATTCGACGCTGAACATACCGGTTACGGTTTCGGGCGCAGGTGCCGGCGAGGAGGCACGCATTACGCTCGCTGCCGTGGATGTCGGCATCCTGAACTTGACTTCCTTCACCGCGCCGGATCCTGAAAACTGGTATTTCGGACAGCGGCGCATGGGGGTTGAGATCCGCGATCTCTACGGACGTCTGATCGATGGATCGCAGGGAATATCGGGCCGGTTGCGCACCGGTGGCGATGGGCCGCAGGCGCAGATAAAGGGAAGCCCGCCGCGGGAAAAGCTGGTGTCGCTTTATTCCGGCATCGTTACTCTGGATGACGAGGGCAAGGCCGTCGTGTCCTTCGACATTCCCCAGTTCAACGGAACCCTGAAGCTGATGGCCGTCGCCTGGACGAAGAGCGGTGTCGGCCATGGCGAAAAGGATGTCATTGTCCGCGACCCGGTGGTGGTCACGGCCAGCCTGCCGAAGTTCCTGGCGCCGGAAGATACTTCGCAGTTGCGGTTCGATATCGCCAATGCGGACGGTCCTGCTGGCACCTATGAGGTCTTGCTGCAGACCGGAGATGAAATCTCGCTCGAAGGCAACGGCATTCCCGAAACGCTTGAGCTTGAGAAGGGCAAGAGCGCGGTGCTGTCTGTCGACGTCAAGGCAGACCGGCCAGGAATCGCCGATATCGTGTTGCGGTTGTCCGGTCCCGGCGGGGTCGCGGTCGAAAATGCGCAATCGCTGCAAATCCGTCCTGCGACTTTGCCCGTTACAACCCGCATGGAGCTGCCGCTTGCCGCCAATGGCGGGTCGGCGATCATCGACAGCGAACTGATTGCCGCCCACTATGTAGACGGCGCCAGCGTCAGTATCGATGTGTCGCGGTCGGATTTTGACGTGCCGGGCCTTCTCATGTCGCTCGACCGTTATCCCTATGGCTGCGCCGAGCAGACGACCAGCCGTGCGCTGCCGCTGCTTTATCTGAGCGAATTCGACGCGCCGGCATCGCTTCTGGAGGATCCGGACCTGCGCAACCGCGTGCAAAAGGCGGTGGCGCGTGTCCTTTCCTACCAATCCGCAGAAGGCAGTTTCGGTCTTTGGGGGCCGGGTGGCGGCGATCTGTGGCTTGATGCCTATGTGGCGGACTTCCTGACCCGCGCACGGGAGAAGGACTATGATGTTCCGCAACAGTCGATGCGTATCGCGCTCGACAACCTGCAGAATATTCTGTCCTACACAACCGATGTTGCCGACAATGGTGACGGCATCGCCTATGCGCTTTACGTGCTTGCACGCAACAAGCGGGCCTCGGCCGGCGATCTTCGCTACTATTCCGATGCACAGCTGGATGCCTTCCGCACGCCGCTGGCGCGGGCGCAGATCGCTGCGGCGCTGGCGCTCTACGGTGACGCGGAACGGGCGCAACGGGCGTTCGGCTCCTCCTACAGGCTCGCAAACAGCGCTCAGATCGATCCGAGAAGGACCGATTACGGTTCGGTGTTGCGTGACGATGCGGCCATGCTTGCGCTGGCCGGAGAGAGCCGGCCGGTTTCGCCACTGGTGGGCGACATGATCAAACTGGTCTCAGAACGCCAGACGGTCACGCCGGCAAGGACCACGCAGGAGCAGGCATGGATGCTCCTGGCGGCGCGGGCGGTTCAGGAAACAGGCAGCGCGCTGAAATTGCGCGTGGATGGTGAAGCGGTGGATGGTGCCATCAGCCGTAGCATATCGGGCGCCCATCTTGCGCGGCATCCGATCCGCGTCGAAAACAATGGCGCCGAGCCGATCACCGCCTATGTGACGACCGTTGCGGCCCCGATACAGCCACCGGAGGCCGGTGGAAACGGGTTTACAATCGCCCGCAGCTATCACGATCTGGATGGCAAGGAGGTTTCGGTCGATACGGTTTCTCAGAACCAGCGTTTCGTCGTCGTGCTTTCCATTCAGCAGACCAATGCGCTGCCGTCGCGCATCGTCGTTACGGATCTGCTTCCAGCCGGTCTCGAAATCGACAATCCGCGCCTTGTTGACAGTGCCGCGCTCTCCGGCTTTTCATGGCTTGGCGAAACGGCTCCGGCTCACACCGAGTTCCGCGACGACCGCTTCGTGGCCGCTTTCGAGACATCGAGCGGCAGCAATGATCCGATCACGGTTGCCTATGTCGTTCGAGCTGTCGTTCCGGGCGTGTACACCCATCCGGCAGCGCAGGTTGAGGACATGTACCGGCCGGAATATGCGGCGCGAACCGCATCGCGATGGATGATGGTCAAAACCGGAGGACGGTAATGTCACGCGGCGGCCGGATAGCGGTTGCGTCAGGTTGCGTGGCAGTCTTTGCCGCGCTTGTTGTGGTGCTTGCGCTCGTTCTTGACCGGTCGTTTCCGCCGCCGCTTCCAAATAGCCGTTCGCTTTCCGTCGAGGTCACCGATCGCGACGGAGCTCTGCTTCGCGTTTTTGCCACCGAAGAGGGGCGCTGGCGGCTGAAGCCCCGGCTTGACGCCGTCGATCCGGATTTTCTGGCGCTTTTGATCGCTTATGAGGACAAGCGTTTCGCGACGCATCGCGGCGTCGACCCGCTGGCGATGATGCGGGCGCTCGGGCAGATGATAACCAATGGCCGCATTGTTTCGGGTGGTTCGACCATCACCATGCAGCTTGCGCGGCTTCTGGAGCCACGGCCCTCTCGCACGCTCGATGCAAAGCTGCTGCAAATTGCGCGGGCGGTTCAGCTTGAGCGGCAGCTTAGCAAGGATGAAATCCTGGAATGGTACCTGACGCTCGCACCCTATGGCGGCAATCTGGAAGGTATCAGGGCGGCCAGTCTTGCCTATTTCGGCAAGGAGCCGGCATCGTTGGACCTGCAGCAGGCGTCTCTCCTTGTTGCCTTGCCGCAATCGCCTGAAACCCGGCGCCCCGACCGCAACGAACAAGCGGCGCGGCAATCCAGCCTCAGGGTGCTGGCGCGGGCGGCGGAAAAAGACCTGATCGACCCGGCTGAAATCGAGCGGGTTGCCGGGCTCGACTTTCTCGTCAGGCGCCGGCCACTGCCGGCTTTTGCAGCCCATCTGGCGCAGCGCGCGCGCGCCGGCAATCCTGAACGGCTGTTGCATCAGACCACGCTGTTAAGAGACGTACAGGCCAATCTGGAATCGGTGGCGAAGGAAGCCGCAGAGCGGCTTCAGCAACGCCTGTCCATAGCCATTGTCATGGCCGACAGCCGTGATGGGTTCATACTCGCCCAGGTGGGCTCCGCGGGGTATTTCGACAGCCGCCGCGCCGGCTGGATCGATATGAGCCTTGCGTCAAGGTCGCCCGGATCGACCCTAAAACCGTTTATCTACGGTCTTGCGTTTGAAGAAGGGCTGGTGTTGCCCGAAACGCTGATTTCGGACAGGCCCGCGAATTTTTCAGGATACCGGCCACGCAATTTCGATATGCAGTTTCAAGGCGATGTCAGCATCCGGCATGCGCTGCAGATGTCGTTGAATGTCCCGGCAATCAGGTTGCTGGGAGCGGTAGGGCCGGCAAGGCTTGCTTCGCTGCTGCGTCGCGGTGGAATGCGCTACCGTCTGCCGGCAACCGACCGTCCCGGCCTTTCCATAGGCCTTGGCGGTATCGGCACGACGCTCGTTGATCTTGTCCAGCTCTATAGTGGCCTGGTGGCCATAGATGGCCGGTCCGTCATGCTGTCAAACGGGGTCGATGCGCAGTCCGTCCGATCGGGTAACGGACCTCTTCTGCAGAGCGTCGCACGCTGGCACGTGCGCGATATCCTGCGCGGTGTTGTTGCCCCGGTCGGTTCGCCGCGGCTGGAAATTGCCTACAAGACGGGCACCAGTTATGGCTACCGGGACGCCTGGTCCGTCGGTTTTGATGGCCGCTACGTTATTGGTGTCTGGATTGGCCGGCCCGATAACAGCGCGGTGCCGGGACTCACGGGCCGCTCAGCTGCCGCTCCGGTTCTGTTCGAGGCCTTTGCGCGATCGGGAAAAGCCATCGAACCGTTCAATGCGCCGCCATCGGGCGCCGTGCGCTTGGCCCGTGCCGATCTTCCCCAATCCATGCGGCGCTTTTTGACATTTGAAGAGCGTTTCGAGCGTTCAACCAGCGGCGAGACGGCTCCACAGATTGCCTATCCGCCGAGTGGCGCACGCATCGCGCTCAGCCGCACATCCGGAGAGGCTTTTTTGCCTCTGGTTGTCAAGCTGCAGGGTGGCCGCCCGCCGTTCCGCTGGCTGGCCAATGGAAAGCCGGTGGACAGCGTTGTGCGTCAGCGCAAGTGGCAGTGGTCGCCCGACGGCCGCGGCAGCGCAAGCCTCTCGGTCATCGATGCGGCGGGCCGCACGGCCAACGTCGACATCATTGTCGAATAGCTATTTGCTTTTAACGGATTTGTAGACCGCCTGATCGGCATGCCCGTCGGGTGTCATATTGTTGCGGGCCTGGTAGTCGCGAATAACTGCCCGCATCTCCAGGCCGACGCGGCCGTCGGTACGGGGAACCGGGTAGCCTGCCGCCTGCATTCTTTTCTGCATGTCGATCCGCTCGGCCTTGTTCAGCGGCTTTTCGACATTCCAGTTGCCAGCCAGTGGTGATGCGCGGTTCGCTATCCTGTCCGCCAGATGGCCGACCGAAAGGGCATAGGCATCGGAGAAATTATAGGATTTGAGCACCATGAAATTGTTCGTCGCGAGAAAGGCGAGGCCTTCGATGCCGCTTGGAAAAAGAAGTGTCGCCGACCCTCTGTCGGGAAGGTTGCCGCCATCCATGCGGACGACGCCGCGCTTGACCCAATTGCGGTAGGTATCATCAGCCTTGGTCAGGTCCAGTCCTTTTGGCAGGTTTACCTGATAGCCCCAGCGCGCTCCGGTTTTCCAGCCGTTGCCCTTGAGGTAATTGGCAGCCGACGCGAGTGCGTCCGGTTTGCTGCCCCATAGGTCCCGCTTGCCGTCGCCATTGTGATCGACAGCATATTTCAGGAAACTCGATGGCATGAACTGCGTGTGACCGACTGCACCGGCCCAGGAACCGCGCATATGCTTCCGGCTGAGTTTTTCCTGCTGGAGAACCAGAAGGGCGTTGATGAATTCCTTTTGAAAATAGTCGCCGCGATAGCCGACATAGGCAAGTGTTGCCAGCGAGCGAAGCGTGTCGCTGTTGCCGATATAGCCGCCGTAATTGGTTTCCATGCCCCAGATTGCCAGGAGCACATACCGGTCGACGCCGTATTTCTTTTCTATGGCGGATAGTGTCCGGGCATATTTTTTTGCCATCGCCTGACCGGACTGTATACGGGCAGCCGTTACACGTTTTTCGACGTATTGACCGATGGAGCGTTTGAATTCGGGCTGGCTTTTGGTGAATTTGATGATTTTGTTGTTGGGTTGCAGACCGGCAGTCGCCGCTTCGAAGGTCTCCCATTCAACGCCAGCGGCCGCGGCGTCGGGATAAAGCGAATCGACAAAATTCCTGAAACTCGGTTTCGCCTGGACCTGCAGCGGCGCTGGAAACAGCATCACGATTACGGCGAGCGTCAAGCAGATCCACAGTGTCATTTGATTGCTCAGCATGGCCAGAGCATATCAGCAAGGTCGGGGCTGGCAAGGCTGGCCGAAGAAAGGACAGTCTGAATTTGAGCAAAATATTATGGTGTTAGTAGAACAATGATTGGCTTTGCCAGATCGGCAAGAATGACTATGATTGCCGACGATGGGAATTGTCCGTGGTTGGGGACTTTTGGGCATTGGGACAACAGTCCGAAGGCCCGCCAGATGTTTGAAGCCGGTTAAGCTCCGATAGGGCGGATAAAATTGGTGGATGGCAACCGATAGATACGATAGAGCCGGGATATATTTAGCCGGCCAGCCAACCAGGTGACAGCTATGGGGAACTCAGTGAAAACAGCCGCAATAATTGACTTTCTTGAGTCGGTGAATGATCTCGAGTCGCAACCGGATATTATTGACGGGCTCGAATCGGTACTGGATACCTGTGGCTTCGACTATTACGGCGTTATACGCCAACCCAAGGCATCCGAAGATCCGCTCAGCCTTGTTCTGGCCGGACGCTGGCCCGACGGCTGGCCAGCGCGCTACATGCAGAAGAAATATGTGCTGATCGATCCGACGATCCGGTATCTTGGACATGCGCGCAAAGGCTTCAGCTGGGCCGAGGCCATCCCGGCTTTCCAATCGGACCCGCATCGCCGCCGCATGCAACGCATGATGGTCGACGCGCTCAAATTCGGACTAGAGGGCGGCTATATCTTTCCCATACACGGCAGGCGCGGCCTGATGGGCAACCTGTCCGTCGGCGGCAGACAGGTCGATCTCAGCCCCCTGGAAATGACCCTGTTTGACGCGCTGGCAAAAATCGTCTTCTGGCGGTTGCTCGAGCTGTCCGATCCGATCGTCAATGAAGAATTGTCGTCCACGGTCGATGTTCAGCTGACGCGGCGCGAAATGGAAGCACTGAGCTATCTTGCCGATGGAATGACGTCCAACGAGATTGCCTCGGTTTTGAACCTGTCGAACCACACGGTCGACTGGTACATGAACGCACTCCAGATCAAGCTGAAAGCCAAGAACCGGCATCACGCGGTGGCTATCGCGTTCCGGCTCGGCCTGATTTCGTAACAAAACGCCGCTTGACGACAAGTCGGACCGACCGGACCGTGCGAATTTCGCACGGAACAGGCGGTGCGGCTGTGTGCAAGTGTTACGGAATTGCGGCAAGTTCTTTGCCCGCACTGCTTCATTTTACGCACGAAACGCTCTAATAGGTGCGTCATGCGGCCGCCGCCGCTCTTACGACACCTGTGATATCTGGAGTTTTTTGCCTTGCCGATTTCGAAAATCCTGGTCGCGAACCGATCTGAAATAGCGATCCGAGTGTTTCGCGCAGCCAACGAACTGGGTCTCAAAACGGTCGCCGTGTGGGCCGAAGAAGACAAGCTGGCGCTGCATCGTTTCAAGGCGGATGAATCCTATCAGGTGGGCCGCGGGCCGCATCTGCATGCCGATCTCGGACCGATCGAAAGCTATCTTTCCATCGAGGAAATGATCCGTGTCGCCAAACTGTCCGGCGCGGATGCCATTCACCCGGGTTACGGCCTGCTATCCGAAAGTCCCGAATTCGCCGAAGCCTGCGCCGACAATGGGCTCATATTCATCGGGCCGAAGCCGGAGACGATGCGCCGCCTCGGCAACAAGGTCGCGGCGCGCAATCTGGCGCTCGAAGTCGGTGTGCCGGTGGTTCCGGCAACAGACCCACTGCCGGACGATCCGGCAGAAACCGCCCGCATGGCCCGGGAAATAGGCTATCCGGTGATGCTCAAGGCGTCCTGGGGCGGCGGCGGCCGCGGCATGCGCGTTATCCGCTCCGAGGATGATCTTCAACGGGAAGTCACCGAGGCCAAGCGCGAGGCGCGTGCTGCTTTCGGCAAGGATGAGGTCTATCTGGAAAAGCTGGTCGAACGGGCACGCCACGTCGAGGTCCAGCTGCTTGGCGACACGCACGGCAATGTCGTTCACCTTTTTGAGCGCGACTGTTCCATACAGCGGCGCAATCAGAAAGTCGTCGAACGCGCACCAGCGCCCTATCTCGACGATGCGCAACGGGCCGATCTTGCAGCCCATGCGATCAGGATCGGTGAGGCCACCGATTATATCGGAGCGGGAACCGTCGAATTCCTGATGGATGCCGACACGGGCGCTCCCTACTTTATCGAGGTTAATCCCCGGATCCAGGTCGAGCACACGGTTACCGAAGAGGTGACCGGCATCGACATCGTCAAGGCGCAGATCCATATTCTCGACGGCCATGCCATCGGCACCGAGCAGTCGGGCGTGCCGGCGCAGGAGAATATCCGGCTCAACGGGCATGCGCTACAGTGCCGCATCACGACGGAAGATCCGGAGCAGAATTTCATACCCGATTACGGGCGCATAACCGCCTATCGCGGCGCGACCGGCTTCGGCATCCGGCTCGATGGCGGCACGGCCTATTCGGGTGCGGTTATCACGCGCTTTTATGATCCGCTGCTTGAAAAGGTGACCGCCTGGGCGCCGACGCCGGAAGAGGCGATTGACCGCATGGACCGGGCCCTGCGCGAGTTCCGCATACGCGGGGTGGCAACCAATCTGACCTTCCTCGAAGCGATCATCGGACACCCGCATTTCCGCGACAACAGCTATACGACCAAATTCATCGACAACACGCCGGAACTGTTTGCGCAGGTCCGGCGCAAGGACCGGGCGACACGCCTTTTGACCTATCTCGCCGATGTGACAGTCAACGGCCACCCGGAAACCCGGGACAGGATCAAGCCTGCCGAAGACGTCAGCGCTCCCGCTGTTCCGCCCATTGGCGGCGCCATCCCGGACGGCACCAAGCAGAAACTCGATGAACTGGGCCCGAAGAAATTCGGTGAATGGATGCGTAATGAAAGCCGTGTCCTTTTGACCGACACGACAATGCGCGACGGTCATCAATCGCTGCTTGCGACACGCATGCGTACCTATGATATTGCCCGCATTGCAGGCACCTATGCACGGGCGTTGCCGAACCTTCTGTCCCTGGAATGCTGGGGTGGAGCCACCTTCGACGTCTCCATGCGGTTTTTGACGGAGGATCCGTGGGAGCGCCTGTCGCAGGTCCGCGAGGGTGCGCCGAACCTTCTTCTGCAGATGCTGCTGCGCGGCGCCAACGGTGTCGGCTACACCAATTACCCGGACAATGTCGTCAAGCACTTCGTCCGCCAGGCAGCGGCCGGCGGCATCGATTTGTTCCGCGTTTTCGACTGTCTTAACTGGGTCGACAACATGCGGGTCTCAATGGATGCGGTGTGCGAGGAAGACAAGTTGTGCGAAGCAACGATCTGCTATACCGGCGACATCCTCAATTCGGCGCGGCCGAAATACGACCTCAAATATTATACGGAGCTTGCACGCGAGCTGGCCGATGCCGGCGCGCATATCATTGCGCTCAAGGATATGGCCGGCCTTTTGAAGCCCGCTGCGGCAACACAGCTCTTCACGGCGCTGCGCGATGCAACAGACCTTCCGATCCATTTCCACACGCATGACACGTCCGGCATTTCAGCCGCGACTGTGCTTGCGGCAGTGGATGCCGGCGTCGATGCGGTGGATGCCGCGATGGATGCGCTTTCGGGCAACACGTCGCAGCCTTGCCTCGGCTCAATCGTTGAGGCGCTGCGTGGCGGCGAGCGCGATCCGGGGCTCGATCCTGAATGGATTCGCCGCATCTCCTTCTACTGGGAAGCGGTGCGCGCGCAATATGTTGCCTTCGAAAGCGATCTGAAGGGGCCGGCATCGGAAGTCTATTTGCACGAAATGCCGGGCGGCCAGTTCACCAACCTCAAGGAACAGGCGCGCTCGCTCGGTCTTGAAACCCGCTGGCACGAGGTGGCGCAGGCCTATGCCGACGCCAACCAGATGTTCGGCGATATCGTCAAGGTGACGCCATCGTCCAAGGTAGTGGGCGACATGGCGCTGATGATGGTATCGCAGGACCTTTCGGTGGAAGACGTCGAAGACCCGAAGCGTGACGTGTCCTTCCCGGATTCGGTTGTTTCGATGATGCGCGGCGATCTCGGCCAGTCGCCGGGCGGCTGGCCCGCGGGGCTGCAGAAAAAAGTGCTGAAGGGCGAAAAGGCCTATACCGACCGTCCGGGCTCGCTCCTGGAGGAGGCCGACCTCGAGGCCGAACGCAAGGCGATCGAAAAGACCATCGACCGGAAGGTCAACGAGTTCGAGTTTGCGTCTTACCTCATGTATCCGAAGGTCTTTACCGACTACGCCATGGCGCGACGGACCTACGGCCCGGTTTCAACCCTGCCGACGCCGTCCTATTTCTACGGCCTGCCTGCAGGCAACGAGCTGTTCGTCGACCTTGAAAAAGGCAAGACGCTGGTCATCCGGAACCTTGCGGTCGGCGAACCGAACGAAAAGGGCATGGTCACGGTGTTCTTCGAACTCAACGGCCAACCGCGGCGCATCAAGGTGCCGGACCGTGCCCACGGCGCATCGGCGGCGGCGCAGCGCAGAAAGGCCGAGGCCGGAAACGACGCACATGTCGGCGCGCCGATGCCGGGCGTGGTGTCGACAATCGCTGTCGCGGCCGGGCAGGAGGTGCAGGCCGGCGACGTTCTGCTTTCCATCGAGGCAATGAAGATGGAAACCGCCATCCATGCGGAAGAAGATGGCGTAATCTCGGAAGTTCTCGTCAAGGCCGGCGATCAGATCGACGCCAAGGACCTTCTGGTGGTCTACGCCTGACACCGTTCAGGCGGCCAATAGTTTAGGGAGCATCGGCGGATGCGGGCAGCGGTTTCGGCAATGTTCCTGATGAACGGCTTCGTGGTCGGAAGCTGGGCACCGCTGGTTCCCGAGCTTGCCGGCCGTCATGGCCTGTCTGAGGGGCAGGTCGGCATGATGATCCTGGCGCTTGGATTCGGATCGCTGCTTATCATGCCGGTCTCCGGTGCGCTCATCGCGAGGATCGGTGCGCTGCCTGTGCTGCGCGTCACCTGCATATTGTGTTCCTTCGCCCTGCTGCCGGTGGTCCTTGCGCCCGGTGTCGCAATCCTTGCGGCGGTGCTTTTCATCTTTGGCGGCATCATCGGTTCCATGGATATCGCGATGAATGCCAATGCCGTGGTAGTCGAGCGGCGGCGCAAACGCGCCATCATGTCATCGTGCCACGGTTTCTGGAGCCTTGGCGGTCTTGTCGGCGCGGCTTCCGGCGGATTGCTGATCGACCGGTTCGGCACATTCGAGCAGGTGGGGATCGTGACCGTTATCGCCCTGCTCGTCGCGTTGTATTTTCAATCGCGACTGGCGCCCGACCTGCCGGTCGCTGCCGAAACCAAGCCGAAATTCCAGCTGACGCTTGCTCCTATGCCCTATGTGGTAGGGCTTGTCGCCCTGTTTTCGATGGTTCCGGAAGGCGCGATACTCGACTGGGGCGCGCTTTATCTGCGGCAGGACCTTGGCGCGGACGTCACCTATTCCGGCCTTGCCTTCGGCGCGGTGGCGGCGACGATGGCGCTCATGCGGTTTGCCGGCGATGCGGTGCGCCAGCGTCTCGGCGCCGTTGCGACCATCCGCTATTCGGCGATTGTCGCTGCCGTTGGACTGGTGCTGGCGGCAACGGCCAGCGGACCGTCGATGGCGATTGCCGGATTTGCGCTTTCGGGTCTCGGGATTGCCAATCTGGTGCCCGTCGCGCTTTCGGCCGCCGGAAACCTTCCGGGACTGCCCGCAGGCGTCGGTATCAGCATCGCGACCTGCATGGGCTATTCGGGAATTCTGCTGGCGCCGGCGCTGATCGGCTTTGTCGCCGAGTATAACGGTTTTTCGGTCGCGTTTATGGGGCTAGCGGCGCTGTTTGGCGTTGTCCTTTTGCTTTCTTCCGTCGCACGTCACGCGGATATCGGTGCGGAGGAAGCGGCACCTGCCGGAGAATAGGCCCGCTCTACTGCCGCAGGGTCAGTGCGCCGGGCAGGATTTCGAAAGTCGCTTTCAGATATCCCGGCGATTCGCCGTCTATATCGAGCGGGACTTTTCCGCCGCGATCATCAACAACCTCGGCGGTCACATGGCGGCCGGTGCGGGCGATGATCATCGGATGATCCATATGGGCGCCGCGGTAGACCTGCGTCATGTCCTTTATCAGGGTCAGTTTCGAGCCGCCACGCAGAATGATGATCTCGAATTCGCCGCTATGCAGCGAGGCGTATGGTGCGACGCGCATGCCGCCGCCGAAATACTGACCATTGGCAATGGCCGCCATCGTCGTATCGACCGTCAGTTCCTCCCTTTCATCGATGACCAACCGCAGCATTTTGCTGCGGTGCCGCAGCAGCGCGCCGAGTGTGGCGATGTAATAGGCTGCTTTGCCGGGCAGCAGACCGGTCATCCGTTCGGCGTTGACCGCCCGGTCGACCTCACCGGATAGGCCCATACTGGCAATGTTGATGAACAGCCGCCTGGCGGTTTTTCCATCATTGTTGGTATAGGTGACGCGTCCAAGATCGATGCGCCGCTCCTTGCCCGATGCGATATCGGCGACCGCATCGTGCCCGTCATTTCGGGTCGCAAGGCTGCGGGCAAAATCAGCCCCTGTTCCGGCACTGATAGCGGCGAATGCGCATCCCTCCCTGACATTGGCGCCGTCATCCATGAAACCGTTGACGACCTCGCTGACCGTGCCGTCGCCGCCGACCGCGATAATAAGGTTTGCGCCCCGATCCAGAGCGGTGCTTGCAAGTCTGGTGGCATCGCCGTTGCCGGTGGTGAATGCATGGTCGAAAGGCCCAATCCCGCGGGCAAGCCTGTTGGAAATCTCCGGCCAGCGCCGGCCGGTGCGGCCGCTTCCCGCGCGCGGATTGATGATGACAAACGTGTTCATGGAATGCGCGCCGGCAGGTGATGCTCACCGATCCTTCCTGTGCCGTATGCCAATTGCTGCCTGCGCTTCATCACTGGGTCGGCGTCGCCTTCGGTTCAACCGGCTTTTCAAGCAGCCGGCCCCAATTGGTGCGGTCCTCCATCTGGGTCCGGGTCTTGTCGCTGATGAAGCCCTTGACGTTTGGCGGAATCCATCCGCCTGCCAGACCCTTGTAGACAGAGATCAGGTTGGTCAGGACATTTGCGCGCGCTGCCAGCAGGCGGGCTTCCGAATTGAGCAGCGACCGTTGCGCATCGAGAACACGGTCGTAGCTGGCGGTGCCGTCCCGGTACTGTTCAAGCACCTCGGCTTCGGCGCTTTTGGACGCCGCGACGCTGCGGGACAGGTAAACGGCCTGCTTTTTCGACTTTACAAACGCGACCAGTGCGGTTTCGACCTCCGAATAGGCGTTGAGCACGGTGTTCTTGTATTGCAGCAGTGTTTCCTGGAATTCCGCGTCCTGAACACGCACATTGTTTTGTATGCGGCCATAGTTGAGAAAGTTCCAGGAAAAGGCAGGGTTGATGAAACCCTCGAAGCTGCGTGTATTGAAAAGGCCGCTGAAATCGCTGGCCTTCAGGCCCACGGCGCCGGAGATGGTGAATGCCGGGTAGAGATCGGCTTTTGCCACACCGATCTGTGCCGACTGGGCGGCGGCCATATATTCCGCAGCTCTGATATCGGGCCGGCGTCGCAGCATGTCGGCGGGAACGCCCACGGCCACGGTGGCCGGCACGCGCGGAAGCCGCTTGTATTTCTTCAGCCGCGGCGCAACCTTTCCAGGGGTTTCTCCCAAAAGCACGCTCATGGCGTTCATGGCCTGTGCAAGCTCAGCCTCATAACCGGGCAGCGTTGCCAGCGTGCTGTTGTAGGATGCCGTTGCCTCGTCGACATCGAGCCTCGTCGTGGTTCCGCCTTCAAGCTTGACCTTGGCGATATCGAGGCTCTCTTTCTGCAATGCGAGGTTCCTGCGGGTGATGGCGATGAGGCCCTGCAGTTCGCGGATGGTCACATAGGTTGCAGCGATATCGCCGGTCAGCGTGACGAGAGCATCGTCGTAGCTGGCGATCTGATAGAGGAGGTTTGCCCGCGCCGACTGCACGTCGCGGCGGATCTTGCCCCACAGGTCGATTTCCCAGCCGGCGTCGAAGCCGGTGCTATAGCGGGTAAAGTTCGGATCGAGCGGGATGAACTGCTGGATATCGCGCACGAGCGGTTCGTTTTCGCTGAGCTGGACGGATTCGACGCCTGCGCCGACCTGCTGCTGTTGCGGAAAAAGCTCGCCCTTGGCAATACCGAGCTGCGCACGTGCCTGGTAGACCCGAACGCCGGCAGCCTCAAGCAACACATTTTGCTTGTATGCTTCGTCGATCAGCGATGTCAGAGCCGGATCCTTGAACAGGGTCCACCAGTTGTTGACCGCCTGGCTGCGGGTGGTGAAGCCGGTTTTGCTGTCGACAGGCAAACCCGCGCCCTTGCTCCAGCTTCCCAGATAGGGTGCTTCGGGCCGTTCGAAATCCGGGCCCACCATGCATCCGGCCAACAAAAGACCGGTCAGTGCCGTGGCCGCGACGGTTATTATGTGTCCGGAGCCCAGGCTGAATTTTCCAAGCACACCCGCCATGATTACAGATCCAATGGGAACAGGAAGTTGGCCCAGCTGTAGAGCCGAATGTTGATTCGGCGCAAGGGCGCAAATCCTTTTCCAAGGCCGGTATAGATTGCGGCCGCTCCGTGCACACCGGCCGGCAGCCGTTTCAGATTGGGGTCGTCAACCTTGATCTGGACTGCGATACGGCCCTGCAGCTTCGGCAGCCGGAAAGCCGGAACATTGCCACTCGGCTTGATCTGACCCTGGCCGGTGCCCCACCAGACAGCCTCGACGCTGCCCTTGAAGATCTGACCGGGATAGATGTCGAGCGCCACTTCCACTTCCTGGCCGGGTTCCACGAACTTCAGATGTTCCTGATAGTAGGTTGCAAGCAGGTAAGGGTCGGCATCGGCGACCAGCACCGCAAGTGCGGCAATGCGCCGGTTGCCGACGACAAGTCCGGGACGGGCCTGCTGGGTGATGACAACCCCGTCTTCGGGTGCCCGCAGGGTGGTCTGTTCGAGATAGTACTGCGATTTTTTAAGCTGCGCCTCGGCGCTGACGACTTGCGCGTTGACGCCGTCGACCTTGGCGTCGCGGGCAAGCTCCGCCTTCTGCACATTGGCCTGGGCTTCGGCGACCTGGGCGTTTGCGGCGGCCAGTTGCTGCGTCCATTTGTCGAGCGTTTCCTGACGCGCGCCACCCTTGGGCACGAGGTCGGTATAGCGATTGACCTCTTCCTGCGCATAGGTCTGGTTGGCGACGGCTTCGGCGAGCGCGTCGTTGGCAAGTTCAACATCGGTATCGAGGATCTTGGCGTTCTGCTGCGCCTGGACGAGATTGGCCTGATCCGTTGCCACATTGGCCTCATAGATCGTCTTGTCGAACTGGTAGAGAACGTCGCCGGCCTTGACCTGCTGATTGGCGGTGACGAGTACTTCCTTCAGGATGGTCGGCTGCGTCAGCCTGGGAACGAGCTGAATGGTCGGGCGCACGACGTGGCTGTCCAGCGAAAAGGGCTGGAAAAACCGCAGCGCCACAAGGAATATCAGCAGAAGATGGACGCCTACCCAGAAGCCGACGATGCCCCAGACGATATTGAACTTCAGCAGACGAAACCGGAAAAATACGAGCCAGACAAAGACGATATAGGCTACGACAATACCGATCGCTACAAACATCCACCTACCCCGCTATGCCGGTTTGTCGGGTTTGTCGGAACTGCTTTCGGCGGATTGCTGCGTCTCGTCTCCATTGTTGTTTTCCCGGATGTCGTCTCCCGAAGGTCCATCCCTTGTTACAACCCGTTTCGCCGGGCCCCCGGGAAGCGGAATTCCGTAGACGGAAGCCTTTTGCACATCCAGATCCGAATCGCTGTCGGGCATGGAGCGGACATCGACGAGGGTTGCTTCGTGCAGTGCCCAGATGATGGCGTGAATCCAGGGAAATACGGTAAACAGGCCGATCCAGCCGATAATCTTGACCGCTTCAGCGTGCGGGTGGTTCCTTCTCTCGGCTATCTTGCCGGGCAGGCTGCCGAGCTGAATGAGGATATAAAAAAATGCGATGATGAGGACGAGCAGGAAGAGGAAGGTCAGGTAATCATACCCGGTCAATGTCCAGTCAACCAAGTGCATTGAGCCGCCTCCCCTTGTAGGATCCCTGTTACCGACGCACCGTTGCAGGCCGCGCGCCATAGTCGCCTGCCGATTGAAATATTGCAACACCGGCAATCATAAATTGGCAGTGCATCACACAGCGTTGAGCGGCAGCGCGCTGATATGTTCGTGAAGAAAATCCATCACACGCCGGATGCGTTGACTGGTGCGCAGTTCCTGATGCGATGCAAGCCAGATCGGCAGCGCGGGAATCTCTATTTCGGGAAGAATGCGGCGCATTCCCGGGTGGCCATGGGCCAAAAAATGGGCGGCAAAGCCGATCCCGGCTGCGGCCTTGATCAGCTCCACATAGGCCACCTGATCATCGGTGCGCATGGCAAAGGAGGTTCTTTGCGCCCGGATGCCCATATCCGCCATGCCATCAATGATCAGGCTCGACCGGTCCATTCCGATAAGCCGGTGTTGAAAGAGCTCATCCGCGCTGGCGGGCGTGCCGTGGCGCGCAAGGTAATCCTCATGCGCATAGGTGCCCATGCCGAGATCATTCGTCTTGCGGGCGATTACGTCGTTCTGCAACGGCCGCACCATGCGAACGGCGATATCGGCGTCACGGCTCAACAGGTTTTCAACGGTGTTGCTGGGAACCAGCTCGATCTGAATGTCGGGTTCCGCATCGCCAAGCGCTGCGAGAACTGAGGGCAAAATATAGGTTGAGACAACCTCGCTTGCGGTAATGCGCACCGTTCCGCTGACGGATTGCGCGCGGCCGGCTGCCTTGACCGTCAATCGCTCGGCTTCGGCACGCATGGCCCTTGCGTCATCGACAATCGACAGGCCCGCCTCGGTCAGGCTCATGCCGCTGCGCCCGCGTACGAACAGAATGAGGCCGAGCGAATTCTCAAGGGCGTCGATATGGCGCCCGAGCGTCGGCTGGCTGACGCCGAGATGGTCGGCAGCGGCGGCAAGCGTTCCGTGTTCCGCCACCGCGAGAAAGCTTCGAATCAGGTTCCAGTCCATATAGTTCGATACATATTTGAATATTAATCATGCATGGTCTTCAATTTAAAATACGATAATGAAGCGATAGTGTCGAGGCATGATTTTCAATTCTGAAGGAGATGGATCAATGCAGACAATCGCGGTTCTCGGTGCCAACGGGCGGCTCTCCAACGCCGTTGCAAAGGCGTTTCATGCTTCCGGATACAGGGTGATTGCAGTCACCCGTTCAGGCAATGCCCGAGGGCTTGCCGCAGAAATCGAACAACGCACTGCCGATGCGATGGACCGGCAGGCCCTGATCCGCGCAACACAGGGCGCCGGTTTCATTTTCAACGGGCTTAACCCGGCCTATACGCAATGGAAGCGGTTTGTCCTGCCGATGGGTGAGAATGTCATGGCGGCGGCCCGCGAGCACGGTGCGGTTCACCTGTTTCCCGGCAATGTCTACAACTACGGCCGCACCATTCCGTCTCATGTGCACAGTTACACGCAACAAAAAGCTGAAACACGCAAGGGACTGATCCGCATCCGGCTGGAAGAACTGTTTGAGGACCGGGCAAAACGCAACGGCGTCCAGACAATCTTGCTGCGCGCCGGAGATTTTTACGGTGGGCCGGTCACCGGGTCCTGGTTCGATCTTGTCATTGCATCGAAGATGGCTAAGGGCGTTTTCACCTATCCGGGCCCTCCGGATGTTGCGCACAGCTGGGCCTATCTGCCTGATCTTGCGGAGACATTTGTTCGTCTTGCCGGCAAAGCCGGCGAGTTGCAGCGGTTCGCAACCTTTCTGTTTCCCGGGCACACGATGACCGGCGACGAGCTGAAACGCTACTGCGACGCCGCAGCCGATATGCCATTAAAACGGGCCGGCGTTCCCTGGCCGCTCCTGAAAGCGGGAGCGCTGGTGGTGCCGATGCTGCGGGAGGTCTGCGAGATGGCATACTTGTGGAAAGTGCCGCACAGCCTTGACGGACATGCGCTGGACGCGGCAATCGGCGCCGTGCCGTGTACCGAACCGCAGGCGGCCGTTGCCGCTGCACTGGCCGATCTGGGAGTGACTGCCGCGCATCCACAGCAAAACAGAGCTTTCGCTGCGGTGTAACCATCCGAAAACAAAAGACCCGCCTTGAGGGCGGGTCAATCTGTTCTAGACAAAGTCCACTTCGTTCGACAGCGGGAGTTTCCTGATGCGCTTGCCGGTCAGCGCAAAGACCGCATTGGCGAGGGCGGGTATGGACGGCGGCGTGCCGGGCTCCCCGGCGCCACCCATGTGCGCGGCATTTTCCAGCACCTCCACTTCGATGTCAGGACACTGGTTCATCCGTATTGCATCATAGTCATGGAAGTTGGACTGCTCGACCATGCCGTCGGAGAAGGTGATCTCCTGTCCGACCGCCGATGACAGGCCAAAGACGATGCCCGACATCATCTGGGCCTTGAAAATTTCGGGGTCGAGAACTTCGCCCGGATCCGCAACACACCAGACCTTTTCGATGCGGATCGAACCGTCCTCGTCCTTGACCTGAACGATCTGCGCGACCCAGGTTCCGAAGGACAGTGCAAAGGCAACGCCCTGTGCCCGGTTTTCCGGCATCGGCTCGCCCCAATGGGCCATGTCGCCAACCCTTTGAAGAACGCCCGTTGCCGTCGGCCAGGAGCTGGCCAGTTCCAGCCTGAGAGCCAGCGGATCCTTGCCTGATTTCGCTGCAATCTCATCCAGGAAGCTCTCCTGCATAAACGGGTTGAAGGAGTTGCCGACCGAACGCCAGAAGCCTACCGGTATCGAAAGGTCCGCCTTGGCGGCGTCGATGCGGTAGTTGTCGATGTCGTAGGGCTGGTCGTAGGCCCCTTCGATGATCGTCTTGTCCGGTCCACCGGCGGGCAGGCTCGGATAGGTGCGGCCAAGCAGGCTTGCCATGATCGATGGTGCTGCAACGGTTGCGTGCAGTGCCTTGGGATTTCCGGCATTGTCGAGCACGGCCCGGTAGCGGCTGACCGCTCCGGGCCGGTAGGTATCGTGCGTGGTGTCTTCCTCGCGGGTCCAGGTGACCTTGACCGGCCTTCCTTCCGCCGCCATGGCGAGCTTGGTCGCATAAATGGGAAAATCAACCTCGCCGCGCCGGCCGAAGCCGCCGCCGAGGAAGGTGGTGTGGATGTTGACCTGATCGCTGTCGATACCGGCTGTCGATGCGCAGATGTCCTGCAGGATCGTCGGCGCCTGGTTGGGTGCCCACACATCCAGTTTGCCGTCCCGGAACCAGGCCGTTGCGTTCATCGGCTCCATGCAGGCATGGGCAAGGAACGGCACCTGGTACTCAGCTTCGATAAGGTTGTCGCTCGGCGCGTCGGCAAATGCGGTCACGACATCGCCGGCCTCGCGCAATGAAGAGTATTCACCGCCGTCGAGCGCTTCCTTCAGCTTGGCGGTAATGCCGTCCGTATCGGCCGGATAGGGCGCCGGACCCCAATCGGCCTTGACAGCCTCGGCGGCCTGGAAAGCCCGCCAGCTGTTGTCGGCGATGACCCCGAAACCGTTTCCGGTCTGGCTTTCGATCGGAACGACCTTGACGACGCCCTTCATCTTTTCGGCATCGCTCGCGTCAATGGAATTGACTGCGCCACCCAGGCGAGGGTTCATCCTGACCGTTGCGTAGAGCATGTCGGGCAGATCCACATCGACACCGTAGATGGGTGCGCCGGTCGCCTTTTTTCTGACATCGGTGCGTGGCTGGGATTTGCCGAGCAGCTTCCATTCGGAGCGGCCGCGCAGCTCCATATCGGCGGGCGGCGTCTTGCCGGCCGCGGCCGCTGCCAGTTCGCCATAGGTCGCCGACTTGCCGCTGGCGGGATCGGTGACGGTTGCATTTTCCGTTACCAGCGTTGATGCCGGTACGCCGAATTTCTCGGCTGCCGCCTGTTTCAGCACTTCGCGTGCGGCACATCCGGCATGGCGCATCTTTTCGAATGCGTCGATGGTTGCCGACGAGCCGCCGGTAGCCTGCAATGCCAGGAACTTGGAAATAACTTCCATGACGCTGCGCATGCCCTCGGCGGAAAAGCTCCTGTCGAAGGTCGGAAACGGAGCCGATTCGATCAGCATTGCCTGGTTCATATAGGCAGGCGATGCCGGGCCATGCTCGACCACGATGTCTTCCAGACCGACATCAAGCTCCTCGGCTACAAGCGCCGCAAGCGTTGTCGATACGCCCTGGCCCATCTCCGCCCGCGGTACGATAATCGTGATCGTATTGTCGGGCGCGACCGTCACATAGTGATTGAAGGAGACCTCGCCGTCGTCCAAATCCGCCAGCAGGGGATTGGGGTGTTCGCGCTGGTAGAAATAGTAGCCGACCGCAAGGCCGCCGGCGACAGCGCCCGTGCCGATGAGGAAGGTGCGGCGGGCGATTTTGCGAAGGCGGGATTTTTTCGGTTTGCTTGCTGGTTTGCTCATCGATCAGGCTCCCACTTTCATGGCCGCAGCGCTCTTGATGGCGGCGCGGATGCGCGGGTAGGTGCCACAGCGGCAAAGATTGCCGGACATGGCATCATCGATGTCTTCATCCGTCGGATTCGGAATATCACGAAGCAGTGCCACCGCACTCATGATCTGACCGGACTGGCAATAGCCGCATTGCGGAACCTGTTCCTTGATCCAGGCCTCCTGGACGGCATGCAGCGTTTCCTGCGAGCCGATCGCATCGATCGTGGTCACTTCGCCGTCGACATCGCCGATCGCCAGCGAACAGGAGCGCACCGGCTCTCCATCGACATGGACCGTGCAAGCGCCGCACATTGCGATACCGCAACCGAATTTCGGCCCCTTGATTTTCAATTCATCCCGCAAAACCCACAAAAGAGGCATTTCGGACTCGATGTCCAGCTCGTGGACCGTCCCGTTGACAGTCAGTTTCATGGCTTGTCTTCTCCCGTGTCGGACTTGCTTTGACTGCACGCAATAGTGCAAAACCGGTGGCGCATAGGATGCGTAATTATGAGTATTTGACAAAATAACAATTAATGTCAGAATGTCAATAATATGATACCGAGCACCGACGATCCGCGTCGCGACCTGATATTGCAAGCTGCCTACAAGCGCTTCGTGAATTATGGTTTCAAGCGCACCTCAATGGAGGACATTGCCGTGGCAGCCGGTATGTCACGACCTGGGCTCTACCAGCATTATCGCAACAAAGCGGACATTTTCAGGGCATTTGTGGCTGCGATGAAGGCGGTGATGGTTGAAGAAGTGAACGAGGCTTTGTTCACGGACCGGCCATTTACGGAAAGGCTATTCGACGCCTTTGATCGCGGTATCCTGCAGGTGCACAGGGAGATTTCGGCAACGCCCCATGGCGACGAACTGCTTGGCCTCAACAAAGAGATTGCCGGCGACATGTTCGATGCGTGGCTGCTCGACATCGAGGCGGCGCTGCATGAAGGCCTTCTGGAGGCAATGCGGCGCGGGGAGTTCAAACTGGCGGATGAAAGCATGGATTGCGGGGCTCTTGCCAGGCTGATTGTCAACACGATCGAGGGAATCAAGACCAGAGCCCAATCCCTCGAGCAGATCGAGGCCGAGTTTCGCGATCTCGCAAATCTTATTGTGATGGCCGGCAGCCGATGACGCAGCGTCATCGTGTTGACATTGAGGGCTGATTGTACCACCTCACGGCATAATGCATCCTGGCCGGCACAGAGGTTCCGATGAGCAACTATTATTCGCACGTATTTGCAAGACGTCCGTCGGTCGCGGTCGATGTCGGCGGCGTGAAGATCGGCGGTGACCATCCGGTCGTGGTGCAGTCCATGACAAATACCGACACGGCGGATGTCGATGCAACCGTTGCGCAGGTCGCAGCGCTCTTTAAGGCCGGATCAGAGATCGTCCGTGTTACCGTCGACAGGGACGAAAGCGCGGCTGCCGTGCCGAAAATCCGCGAAAGGCTGGAGCGCCTGGGGCTGGACGTGCCGATTGTCGGCGATTTCCACTATATCGGCCACAAGCTGCTGGCCGATCATCCGGCCTGTGCCGAGGCACTGGCCAAATACCGCATCAATCCGGGCAATGTCGGTTTCAAGGACAAGAAGGACAAGCAATTCGCCCAGATCGTGGAAACGGCGATCCGCCACGACAAGCCGGTGCGCATCGGTGTCAATTGGGGATCGCTCGACCAGGTGCTGCTGACGCGGCTGATGGACGAAAATCACGAAAAGGGAGGCCCCCTCAGCGCCCAGGAGGTGATGCAGGAGGCGATTGTGCAATCCGCACTGCTTTCGGCCGAGCTTGCCGAAGAGATAGGTCTTGGGCGCGACAAGATCATTCTGTCGGCCAAGGTCAGCCAGGTACAGGACCTTATTGCTGTCTATACACAGCTTGCCAAGCGCTCGGACCACGCCTTGCATCTCGGCCTCACGGAGGCGGGCATGGGCAGCAAGGGCATTGTTGCGTCATCCGCCTCTCTTGGCATTATCCTCCAGCAGGGTATTGGTGACACTATCCGTATTTCGCTGACGCCCGAGCCCGGAGGCGACCGGACAAGGGAAGTGCAGGTCGCACAGGAGCTTCTTCAGGTCATGGGCTTCAGGCAGTTTGTCCCGGTGGTCGCCGCATGTCCCGGCTGCGGGCGTACAACCTCCACGGTGTTTCAGGAACTGGCGCAGAAGATCGAAAGCGACATTCGGCGCAACATGCCGGTCTGGCGGGAAAAATATCCCGGGGTTGAGGCGCTCAACGTCGCGGTCATGGGATGCATCGTCAACGGACCGGGTGAATCCAAGCATGCCGATATCGGGATTTCACTGCCCGGCACCGGCGAAAGCCCCGCCGCACCGGTCTTCGTCGACGGTCGGAAGGTCAAAACCCTGCGGGGCTCCAATATAGCCCGGGAATTCGAAGCGATGGTGAATGACTATATCGAAAACCGTTTCGGGCAGGGCCGTCAAAAGGGGCCCGATGCTGCTTAGTCCTGTGCGCTGTCTAGGCGGTATCGCGATGGGCCGGGAGTTCATCACCGAACTCTCCTCCGAGCCAGGTCTCTAGCTTGGCCGCCAGCTTTTCCGGTGAAATCGGTTTCGGCAGATAGTCGTCCATGCCGGCATCAAGGCAGCGGGAGCGGTCGTCCTTGAGCGCATGGGCGGTGACGCCGATGATCGGTGTGCGCACACCGCTGCCCTCCTCGTGTTGACGGATATGGGCCGTTGCCTGGTAGCCGTTCATGCGCGGCATGGAGACATCCATCAGGATGAGCTTGGGCTTTAAGGCCTGCCACAGTTCGATAGCCTCCTGGCCGTCACTGGCGATGCGGAATGTAAATCCTGTTTCCCCAAGCATATGATCGAAGACCATCTGGTTAACATCGTTGTCTTCGGCGACAAGGATGTCGAGGGTTTGCGGCTTGGGAGCCGGCGCAACTTCCCTGACTGCCTCTTGTTTGACGAGCGTCGGCAGTGGATTCAGCTGAACCTCCGGCTGCGGAGCTGCAGCAGCGTCAACCGGACCACAATGCCTTCTTGTCAAAACAGATGTGATCGTCTCCAGCATCAGCGACGCTCGAACCGGTTTTGTCAGATTGCCGGCGAAGCCGAGCCGATCGCAAAGTTCGGCGGTCCCCGTTTGGTCGACCGCCGTCATCAGCAGAACCGGGATATTGGCCGTATGCTGCGAAGCGGCCAGTTCCGAGCGCAGCCTTCTGCCGGACTCATCCGGCGTCGGCGTATCGAGGATGATTAGGTCGGAGGGTAGCCCGAGTTCGGCAGACTTTCTTGCAAGAGCCACGGCAAGAGGGATCGACTCCACGGCGGCGCAGTCAAACGACCAGCTGCGCAGTTGCTCTCGTATGACATCCTGGCTGATTTTCATGCCATCGATGACGATAATGCGCGCACCGTTGATATCGACCGGCATTTCCGGTTGTTCATGGTCAACCCTGCGGCTGACCGGCAATTTGAGTTCAATCCAGAAGGTCGATCCTTTTCCGACGGTGCTTTCTACACCGATTCGGCCTCCCATCAGTTCAATGAGGCCGGCTGCGATGGCAAGGCCAAGGCCGGTGCCTTCGTATTTGCGTGTCGAAGAACCATCAACCTGGCTGAATTTGTCGAATATTATACTGAGTTTGTCAGACTGGATTCCGGGACCGGTGTCTTCGACGGTCATGCGGATATCAGCCTTGCCGTCCGTTACAAGTCCGTGGACGTTGACAATAATCTGGCCGTGATCCGTAAATTTGACCGCGTTTCCAACAATGTTCGTCAATATCTGGCGGATCCGCCCGACGTCACCGACAAAGGCGTCGGGCAGGTTGGGATCGTATCGCACCACCATTTCGAGGTCTTTTTCCGCAACATTGCCGGCAAGCAGAGTGGCGATGTCCTCGATCGCTTCGCGCAGGCTGAACGGTGCGGGGTTAAGCTGCATCTGACGGGCGTCGATTTTCGAGAAGTCCAGGATATCGTTGATTATGGTCAGGAGCGCCTGACCGGATTTGACGATGATGTCGGTAAAGGTGCGCTGCTTGTTGTCGAGGTCGGTGCGGGCCAAAAGCTCCGCCATTCCGAGCACGCCATTCATCGGTGTCCTGATTTCATGGCTCATATTTGCCAGAAACTCGGATTTGGTCCTTTCGGCGGCTTTGGCCTTGCTGCTTTCCCGCTGCGCCTGGGCAACGGCAATATCCAGCCGTCTTACCGTGCGCCACAACAGAATGTCGATTGGCAAGAAAACGAAAAAGCCAAGGGCAAGCAGCACCGCAATCGTGGTCAGGAGAAAGGTCTGCACCTTTCGGCCCTGTGCCATAGTCGTATCTTTGAGCGATTCCAGGATGATCTGGGAAATCTTGGCGCCGGTGTGGTTGAGGAAACTGTCGTAAATGGAAAACAGGAGCTTGCCGGACCAGCGCAGATCGTCAACTGTTTTGGCTGCCTCGATTTTCGAGCCGTCGGTGATGCGCTCATACTGCTTGAAAGGATCATCCGCGCGCATGTAGCGATCGGCGGCATACACAGTTTCCCGCAGTTCTTCCGGTGTCTTGGGAGAGAGCCACAGGTCGCGGAAATGTTGAAACTCCTCCTTGACGGCGTTTTGTCGGAATAAAAGTCCCTTTTTTACAGATTCGATGCTGGCGTCGTCTGACAGCTGTTCCACCTGTTCGGCGCGAGCGGCCAGGGATGCCAGTGCCTCATCAAGCTTGCCGAGCTCCTTTACCATCAGCCCCAGATGACCGATTGAACGATTTTGAGCCTGCTGTTCTCCGTAAAAATAGATGCAGATGCTGCCGATCAGAGCCAGAGTGGCGACATAGCTGATGCGCAGAAAGGCAGATATCCGTTTCCGGCCCTTTCTATTGTCGCTCAAATCTTCCATTCGGGTACCAATAACTAAACGAATAATATGTTGCGGAAAGGCATCCAGCTCTGCACGTCTCGCCGCGGGAAATCAGGTTTTGCACTGCGCGAAAATTGTCGCGCAGGACGGGCATCTGGTCAGAGGCGTATCGTCATGATTGCGCCCGCATTTTTTCAAGGAACAGTTAATGTGTCCTTAAACGTTTCAATTTTGGGGCAGTTCGCGCGGTCTTTGGCGATTCTAACCGTTTCGCGGCTAATGTCTTGATGGACAAGGCCGCGTTTCAGTGCTCGCGGTCGGCGACAAAAAGCGCTGCTGAGCGCAAGACATGAGCCCGGCCTCCATAGGGTTCGAGCAGCTCGCATGCCTCGGTTACAAGCCCCGCAAGCTGATTGCGTGCCCAGCTGGCGCCGTACAGTGCCAAGAGGGTTGCCTTGCCGCGTTCCGCATCCTTTCCGGTCGCCTTGCCCATCGATCCGCTATCAGATGTGACGTCGAGCAGATCGTCAGCAAGCTGGAAAGCAAGGCCGATGGCTTCACCGAAGCGTTTGAGACTCTCGCGATCGGCCGCCGGAGCGCCGGCCAGTATGGCGCCGGCCTCGCAGGAATAGCGGATCAGTGCGCCGGTTTTCATCGCCTGCAGTGTGATGATGCCGGCCTCATCCGGTGGCGCCGATTCCGCCAGCAGGTCCAGCGCCTGCCCGCCTGCCATGCCACCCAGACCTGCGGCACGGGAAAGCGCCAGCACCAGTTCAGCCTTGCGTCCGTCGTCCAGTTCCGTTTCCGGTGCGGTTACGATTTCAAATGCAAGGGTCAAAAGCGCGTCGCCGGCCAGAATGGCCGTTGCCTCGTCAAAGGCGATATGAACCGTGGGAAGGCCCCTTCGCAGATCGTCATTGTCCATGGCCGGCAGATCGTCATGGATAAGCGAATAGCAGTGAACACACTCGATGGCGGCCGCCACACGAAGGGCCGCGGCCGGGTCTGCACCCATCAGCGCGGCCGTTTCAAGCACCAGGAACGGCCGAAGCCGCTTGCCGCCATTCAATGCGCCGTGGCGCATGGCGGCCAGCAGGTGGCCGGGCCGCGCTATCTCGCCGTCGCGAATGCGCGTGTCGAGAATTTCCGCCAGTATCCCTTCGACCTGTACCGCTCTTTCGACAAGCCGTTCTGAAAAGTCGTTTGTGTCGCCGTTCATGCGTCCTCTTCGCACGATGCGTCTGTAACGGCAATGGTTTGATATTACATCCGCGCGGTTGTTAGCCGCATACCAAAGTAGGTTCTATTTTGTGCAATGCTGCTTTATTGAGGAACAAGCGATCAGAAAACCGGGGATGTTTTGGCGCCAAAGAAGAAAAAACGAAAAAACAAGCGACGGACTGGTCGCATCAGGCGTTTTGTGTTGCGCGCGATCGTCGTTGTTGTGGCGGTTCCGTTTATCTTGATGCTTTTGTACAAACCGTCCTTTGTTCATCCGGTATCCACAATGATGTTGGGCGATATCGTCCTGCTGCGCGGCTATGAGCGTCAGTGGGTGAAATTCGATGACATCGCACCAGCGCTGGTTCAATCGGTGCTAGTGTCCGAGGATGGCCGGTACTGTTCCCATGATGGTGTGGACTGGAGTGCGATCAACCTTGTCATCGACGAGGCTCTGGACGGCGAAAGACCGCGCGGTGCAAGCACCATTCCAATGCAAACGGTCAAGAATCTCTTTTTGTGGTCGAGCAGGTCCTATGTCCGAAAGGTGCTGGAAGTGCCGCTGGCCATTTCGGCCGATGCGATCTGGTCCAAACGGCGTTTGATGGAAATCTATCTCAACGTCGCCGAATGGGCTCCGGGCGTGTATGGCATCGAGGCCGCTTCGCTCTATTACTACGGCGTTCCGGCCGCTCAGTTATCGCGCAGGCGGGCAGCCTATCTTGCCGTCACCCTGCCCAATCCTCACAGGCGCGATCCGGTGAATCCGTCACGGGGGCTGACACGCCTTGCAGGCGTCGTTGAGCGCCGCGCACACCAATCGGGCGCATATATCAAATGTCTTTATGAATAGGCCAAGTCCTATTTGTTTGTAATCTTAATGCGTTGGGCTTATGTGCGGGGCCTGACTGGGGGTGCGTGACTATGGGAAAAACACCGTTTTGGACTGATCTTCGCCGACTTACCGGGGATGGAATGTCTCCGCGACCGCCATTTGTCGGGTCACGGTTCGACGAGACCGGACGGTTTTTGCAGGAACGCGGCAATACCATCGTCAATCATGTGGTTGCCGGCACGCAGACGGAACGGGCGCTGCTTGAGGTGCGCCGTCGTCTGATGACACTGCCCTTTGCCGACCACTTTGCATTCACAGCCCCGGGCAGCCTGCACATGACACTTGCGCAGGGCATTATCGAAACCCGGCGCAAACAGCATTATTGGCCCGCCGGATTTGATCTCGAGGCACCGGTTGATGATATCACCCGAACGTATCTGGAGCGGTTCGCCGACTTTCAGGATCTTGGATCCTACAGCATGCGGGTCGATGCCGTCACACCCTATGGTGTGATTGTCACCGGTGCGACGGAGCGCGATAACGAAACGTTGCAGCGCTGGCGCGACGCGCTGTGTGATCCGTTCGGCTATCGCCATCCCGACCACGAGGCCTATGTATTCCACATTACTATTGCCTATCTGGCAAAATGGTTGCCGCCCGAGGCGCTGGAACTGTACGAAGTGGCGCTTGACGAGATGCTGGACCGCCTCACGCAAACCGTTTCGCTGCTGGAGTTGGGACAGCCGGCGCTTTGCAGCTTCGAGGATATGAACCATTTCGAGCCGTTGCTTTATCTGCGCTAGGAGCGGGAGCTCGTCCACTGAAGGAGCATGAACCCATGAGCGAGTTGGTACTTTACATCGGCAACAAGAATTATTCGTCCTGGTCGTTCAGGCCATGGTTTGCAATGCGTGCCCTCGGAATTGAATTCAGGGAAGAGCTGGTTCCCTTCGACATGAAAGCTGGCAACCCGGCCTTCTCTGCATTTTCTCCGACAAATAAGGTGCCTGTTCTCAAGCATGGAGAACACACGATCTGGGAATCGCTGGCGATCCTGGAATATCTCAACGATCTCTTCTACGAAGTCCATGTCTGGCCGCACGAGCATGACCACCGTGCTCACGCGCGGTCGATCTGCTGCGAGATGCTCAGTGGATTTGCAGCGCTCCGCAACGAGTGTCCGATGAATATGCGACGCACACCCGCCGCCCTCGACGTGTCCGACGCGGCAAGAAGGGATGTGGCGCGAATCGAGGAAATCTGGCAGGACTGCCTCGAGCGCTACGACGGACCGTTCCTCTTCGGGCACATTTCGGCGGCGGACGCCATGTTTGCGCCGGTGGTTAACCGCCTCGACATCTACTGTCTTACTGAAAACCGTGTTGTCCGGTCCTATATGGACCACATGAAGGGCTTGCCCGCCTGGCAGGAATGGGAAGCCGCAAGTCGGGCGGAAGAATGGATCGTGGACGAGGACGAGGTCTGACCGGCAGGAAAAACGGCCTTTGGAAGCCCAGAACCGCACATTTGGCAAAAAAATAGGCGCGGGTGCTGGTCAAACGGCCAATTGCCATGTATAAGCCCGCGCAATTTCCGAGATTGACACGTGTCCTTTTCGGCCCCAGACCGGCCGGTGAACACGTATTGCCCGCGAGTGGAGTAGACCCATGGCTGTACCTAAAAGTAAAATAACCCGCTCGAAGCGCGGCATGCGCCGCTCGACCGATGCACTCAAGGCTCCCACCTATGTGGAAGACAAGAACTCAGGCGAACTGCGCCGTCCGCACCATATCGATCTGAAGACCGGCATGTACCGCGGACGTCAGGTTCTGACCAACAAAGAAAACGCATAAAGCGACAGATTTCGTCTGATCTTTGAGGCCGGCTGCCAAAGCCGGCCTTTTTTTGTTTGAAAATGGCACACCCATCCATTTTCAGTGGCAAGCGCCACACATCAGACGCATGTGATCTGCAATTATGTGTTATCGAAATTGAATTGAGAGCAGAGCGGGGGCGAATAAAAAACGATGCTGGCGGCAATTCCATTAATGATCATTCCGCTGATTTTCTACAATGTGCTGATCTTCGGTCCGTTCAGCGGGTCCGGCGTTGCGGCGCTGTCGATGGAGATGTTCAGCGTCGAAATGCTGTCCGGCGCGGTCTGGATGATGCAGCTTGGCGACGTGGTTGTCGTTACCGCTCTTGCCCTATTGTTTTTTGAAGTGGTCAAGGCAACCAGGACAGGTGGATGGTCAGTCGTCGATCACCTGCTTTCGACCCTGGTATTCGTTGCTTATCTTGTCGAGTTCCTGCTGATAAAGGGCGCAGCCACCGATACGTTCTTTATCCTGGCGGTTGTCGCATTTATCGATCTGATCGCCGGGTTCTCGGTATCGATCAAATCGGCCGGACGCGACGTATCCATCGGTCTATAGGGAAAAACGCCGCGCCAGCCGCCATCGATACTGCTCTAATTCCGCGTGAGAGCGGTTTCCGCCAGCTTCACCCAATAGGTGACGCCGTGCGGAATGACCTCATCGTTGAAATCATATTCGGGATGGTGAAGCGAGGCCGTGTCGCCATTGCCGATAAAAATGAACGAACCCGGTCTTGCCTGGAGCATGAAGGAAAAATCCTCTCCGCCCATCGTCGGGGCCACTTCTGAATTGACCTTGTCAGCGCCGGCGATCTCGCCGGCGATCGAGATCGCAAATTCAGTCTGATCCGCATGGTTGAAGGTCACCGGATATCCGCGATGGTAGTGGATTGAAGCCTCGGCATTGTGGGCATCGGCGATGTTGTGGACAATCTGGGAAATGCGCTCTTCAGCCATCGCCCTGACATCTGCGTCGAGTGTACGCACCGTGCCTGCGAGCTCGGCTTCCTCAGGAATGACGTTATAGGCGCTTCCGGCGTTGAATTTGGTCACCGAGACGACAATGGATTCCAGCGGATCCGCATTGCGCGAGGCAATGAGCTGCAGGCCGGAGACGATCTGTGCTCCAATGGTGATCGGATCGATTGTCTGATAGGGCATGGCCGCATGGCCGCCCTTGCCTCTGACCGTGATGGTGAATTCGTCGGTTGCGGCCATGATTGCGCCGCTGCGAATGGCGAACTCGCCGACTGCAAGGCCGGGCATATTGTGCATGCCGAAGACTTCCTGGATGCCGAAGCGTTCCATCATGCCGTCCTTGACCATTTCGTCGCCGCCGGCGCCGCCTTCTTCGGCCGGCTGGAATATCACCGCCACCGTGCCGTCGAAATTACGGGTCTCGGTCAGATATTTTGCTGCACCCAGAAGCATCGCGGTGTGCCCGTCGTGGCCGCAAGCGTGCATCTTACCGTCGGTTGTGGACGCCCAGGGTTTGCCGGTCGTCTCCTTGATCGGCAGAGCGTCCATATCCGCGCGCAACCCGATGACACGTTCGGTTCCGCTATTGCGGCCCTTGATTATGCCGACAACGCCTGTGCGACCGAGGCCGGTTACCACTTCATCACATCCGAACGCCTTCAGCTTTTCTTCGACAAAACCGGCGGTTTCATGCACATCGAAAAGCAGTTCAGGATGGGTGTGAAGGTGCCGTCGCCATTCGGTTATTTCTGACTGCAGTTCAGCAGCGCGGTTCAGTATCGGCATTAAGTATACCTCGTTGTCGTATTTGGACGTTCTGGATGTATGGCATATAAGGCAGGTTTCCGGTACATACAATTTGTGTTCCGTAGTTCGCCGGAGTTCAACCCTGCCCATGCGCCGTCTAACAAGTATATTCGCAATTGTTTTTGCTGCACTTTGGTGTGTGCTTGTTTTTACCATCGCAGCCAACAGTGCCGGCCCGACCATCGTTGTCGATGTCAACTCCGGCAAGGTGCTTGAGCACAAGGACGCCTTCCAGCGCTGGTATCCGGCTTCGCTGACGAAGCTGATGACAGCCTATGTCGTGTTTCGCCAGGTCAAGGCCGGAAAGAAGTCGATGCAGAGCCCGGTTACAATCTCTGTCAACGCAGCCAAGGCACCACCGAGCAAGATGTATTTCAAGGCCGGCTCACAGCTGACCCTCGACAATGCAATGAAGATCATACTGGTAAAATCGGCCAACGATGTATCCGTGGCGATAGCCGAATCGGTGGCAGGCAGCCACGCGCAATTCGTTGCCATGATGAATGCGGAGGCCGCCCGCCTTGGAATGACGGATACAAGGTTCATCAATGCCAACGGCCTGCCCGGAAAGGGGCAAAGAACGACGGCGCGGGACATGGCGCTGCTTGGCGTTGCCCTGAAGCGCGAATTTCCGCAGCACGAGCATTATTTTTCGCTCGAAGCGATCAACACCGGAAAGAAGACCTATACGAACTACAATATCCTGATCGGCCGGTTTCCCGGTGCCAACGGGATGAAGACCGGCTTTATCTGCGCCTCCGGCTTCAATCAGGTTTCTTCGGCCACCCGCAACGGTAAAACAGTCGTATCGGTTGTGCTCGGCGCCAAGGATCAGGAAGAACGCGCCGTTGAATCGGCGCGCCTCCTGCACAAGGGGCTGACAACGCCAGGATTGGCGAAGCCCGTGCTTTATTCCATGCGGCCTTATGGAAAGAACCGCTCGCAACTCGTCAACCTCAGATCGGTTGTCTGCACCAAGGAGGCGCGCAAGGCCCGCTATGGCGGAAGGGATGTCGAAGGGCGCATGAAGCTTGAATCGGCCTATATCAAGCCGCTGAGAAGAAAAGCAAGAGCCGTCCGGGTCGGCCTTTCGGGCCGCGTTCCACCTGGGCTGGCTTCAGGCAAGATACCCGTACCGAGATCGCGGCCCCGGAACATTGCCTCTTCGGCGGAGCCGGTCGCATCGACACAGCTGAAGCCGGCGTACAACGTCCCGGTACCGAAGGCCCGCCCAAGGCTGTAATCAGCATGAATCAGCAAAATCCAATTCCCGTATCGGTGCTGACCGGTTTTCTGGGATCCGGCAAGACGACGCTGTTGAACCGGCTTCTAAAAGACCCGGAATTGCGCGACACGGCGGTGATAATCAATGAATTCGGCGATGTCGGTATCGATCATCTGCTGGTCGAACAATCGAGCGACGGTGTCATTGAGCTGTCTGACGGCTGCCTGTGCTGCACGGTCCGCGGTGAACTGGTCGACACGCTGGCGGATCTTATCGACCGCCTGCAGACAGGGCGTCTCAAGTCGCTCGAGCGTGTGGTGATCGAAACCACCGGACTTGCGGATCCGGCGCCGGTGCTGCATGCGATCATGGGGCATCCTGTCCTGATGCAGAATTTCCGTCTCGACGGGGTGATTGTTGCGGTCGATGCCGTCAATGGCGACAGCACGCTCGATCATCACGAGGAAGCGGTCAAGCAGGTAGCCGTTGCCGACCGGATCGTTTTGACCAAGACCGACCTCATCGATCCGGCGTCTAAGGATTTCGCGCACTTTACCGCCCGGCTAATGCGTATCAATCCGGGCGCACCGCAAATATCGTCTCATGACGAGGACGCGATTGTCGCACAGCTTTTCGATTGCGGACTGTACGATCCGGCGACAAAAACCGCCGATGTCGCCAGGTGGCTGCGCGATGAGGCCTATGCGCACCGCCATGACCACGCGCATGACGTCAACAGGCACGATGCGCGCATTCGCGCATTCACGCTTGTCGAGGACAAGTCGATCGATCCAGGCGCGCTCGAAATGTTCATCGATCTTCTGCGCTCCAGCCAGGGCGACCAGCTGTTGCGCATGAAGGGGATCGTGAAGCTATCGGATAATCCGCAACGTCCGGTCGTCGTTCACGGCGTGCAATCGATTTTCCACCCGCCGGCAAGATTGGCGCAATGGCCCGATGACGACCACCGTTCGCGGCTGGTGGTCATCACGCGCGACCTCGATCAGGACTATGTCACAAGGCTGTTTGCGGCGTTTACCGGAAATCCGCAGATCGACACGCCGGACCGCGACGCGGTGGAAAACAACCCGCTTTCCATTCCGGGCTTCAAGCCGTAAGGGCCGCCTATCTGCTTCGTCACAAGCTGGTAAACGGGGTTGTCCTGTAATCATTAGTTTATTTCATCGCCGATAAGCGAACGACCAATAGGCACTCGCCATCAATGCCCGTAGCGCATCTCCGGTGCGGTCGTATCCGAAAAATATTCGATCATAGAGAGACCCGCTATACCCGCAGTGCACCGTTGCGGGCTCTAGTCACCGGCATGGCGGCGGGCATTCGTCATGTCGTCGAGCTCCCGGCACAAACCGGTAGAGACGACCGTTCCGCGTTGAATTCTTGATACCTCCCGAGCAACGCGGGACGGTCAGCTGCCTTTTTCGATGAGGAAACGGTGGCCGCCTTCAACGCTATGCGTCTCAAGCAGCTTGTGGCCGTATTCGGAACAAAAATGCGGGATGTCGACAGTTGCCAGGGGATCGCTGGTTTCAACCCAGATGCGCGCGCCCGGTTCAAGCGCCGTCATGCGTTTTTTTGTCTTCAGCACCGGCAGTGGACATTTCAGCCCGCGCAGATCATAACGCGCGGCCACATTGTTTTCGTCCATTCTGTCTACCAGACCCGCCACCAGGATTTCTTCTTGCGCGGCTGTTTTGTGCTCGCGGTTTCGGAAGGTGAAGGTGTGGGCGTGGGGGTTGTTACGGCCGTATCAACCGAGGCAGCCGGAGGCAGTGGTTCCGGCGAGACAGAGGCCGGCGCCGTGCTTGGCAGCGGCTCGCGCGCCGACACTGCCCTTTGCTCTATTCTGCTCTGCTTTTCGGTCGTTTTCGGCGCGAGAAGAGTTGCAATCGCAGGCGTCTTGAGCGGTTTTTCGATTTCCTTAACCGCCTTGGCGAACTGGGCGTCATATTTCTTCTGGTGAGCGGCATAGGCGAGCTGCAGCGACTGTGGCGCCGCAGATGGCGGGCAGGCACGTCTCGGATGGAATTCGTCACCCTCTTCTTCAACCATCTGGTTGAAGACATATTTGCCGTCGCACACATCGACCTTCGGAGGTCTTTTCGTCAGCTCGAAATGATCGTAGCCGACCTTCAGCATCTGCCAGTATTCGTAGTGCTTGCTGTCGCGGTGGGCGGCCATGTTGTCGGCGGTCATGCGAAACGGATAGGCCTGAACTTGGAATGCCGACTGTCCGCCGCGAAAGGCTTCGCGCGCAAATGCGTATATTTCGATGACCTGTTCGTCGGTCATGGAATAGCAGCCCGCCGAGGAGCATGCCCCATGTACCATCAGATTGCTGCCGGTGCGGCCATGGGCCCGGTCATATCTGTTCGGGTAACCCATGTTGAAGGACAGGTAGTAGCTGGAATTGGGATTCATCTGGTGGGGCCTGATATCGTAGTAGCCCTCTGGCGCCTGCCGGTCGCCTTCCCTGAATTTCGGCCCCAGCTGACCCGACCATTTGCAGATCTCGTATTCCTTTACGAGCGCATAGCGGCCGGTGCCCTTCGCCTTCCAGACCTCGAGAATACCTTCCTGCTTGAAGATACGCATCATGATCGGCGCGCGCACGCGCTGATCGTGGGCTTTCATCTTGTTGACCAGCTTTTTGGGAAGCTTGTATTCAGCCTTGTTGTCGACGGACTCAAGAACATCCTGGCAGCCTGCCAGGGCCACGGCCAGTCCCGATACAACAATCGCCGTTTTCCAGCCAATCAGACGCACTGTGCCCCTTTCCTATCCATTTGCCGCTGGCGATCTCGACAGCCAATGGTAGTGCCGTGATCCCATTTTTGGACCCGTTTCCCCTGCGGCCGACAGAACGTCGCAGAATGAAACATCTCATGTCGCCAAAAATATGACGGAGATGTTTCCGAATTCTTTACCACAATCGCGATTTTACGTGACTTCACAAAATTGTAACTGCAAGCGCGCTTTCAGTCGGCAATCAAAGATTGCGGCCCATTTCCAGAAACTTCTTGCGGCGATTTTTACGCAGGGTGTCGCCGTCTTCTGCCTGAAGCTCGGCAAGGCCGGCTGCAATCCTGTCGCCCGTCGCCGCGATGGTCGCAGCCGGATCACGGTGCGCGCCGCCGACGGGCTCCTCGATGATATCATCGATCACACCGAGATTTTTCAGGTCCTGTGCGGTGATCTTCATATTGGCCGCGGCGTCCTTGGCGCGGGTGGCATCGCGCCACAGGATCGAGGCCGCGCCTTCCGGCGAGATCACGCTGTAGATGGCATGTTCGAGCATATAGATGCGGTTTCCGGTGGCGATTGCAATCGCTCCGCCCGAACCGCCTTCACCGATGACAACGGAGATGATCGGCACCTTTACATTGAGGCACATTTCAGTCGAGCGGGCGATGGCTTCGGCCTGGCCGCGCTCTTCGGCTCCGACGCCCGGATAGGCACCCGACGTGTCGATCAGCGTAATGACCGGAAGTTCGAACCGGTCGGCCATTTCAAGGATGCGTACCGCCTTGCGGTAGCCTTCCGGCCGGGCGCTGCCGAAATTGTGGCGGATGCGCGACTTGGTGTCGTTGCCCTTTTCCTGGCCGATGATGGCGACGCCCTGGCCGCGGAAGCGGCCAAGTCCGGCCTGAATGGCCTCGTCATTGGAAAACTTGCGGTCGCCGGCAAGCGGCGTGAACTCGTCAAAGAGCGCCTCGGCGTAGTCGCAAAAATGCGGACGGGCCGGATGACGGGCAACATGGGTTTTCTGCCACGGCGTCAATTTCGAATAGAGGTCGGCGAGGACTTCTTTTGCTTTTGCTTCCAGCTTCTCGATTTCGGCGGTGGTGTCGATGATCTCATCTTCACCGGCTAGCTTTCTGAGCTCGTGAATTTTGCCTTCGATGTCGGATAGCGGTTTTTCGAAGTCGAGATAGTTGAGCATGTATTTATCGATCTCGGGCTGTTTGTTGGGCGCGTTTGTTGTTCTGGCTAAGAGCCATTGCTCTGCAAAGCAAGTAAAATTGCTGGTTTTGGCCGTCTATGTGCGGTTTTTCTCCGCAATTGCAAGAGGGTGATGGTCGCTGACGAGCCTGTGCAGGCGCTCTTCGAGGACGTGTGTGTAGATCTGTGTGGTGGAGATATCGGAATGGCCAAGCAGTTCCTGAACGACCCGAAGATCGGCTCCATTGTGCAAAAGATGGCTTGCAAATGCGTGGCGCAACACGTGCGGCGACAGGGATTTTGCGCTAAGGCCGCAGCGCGCGGCAAGACCTTTCAGCTCCCGCGCAAAAACCTGGCGCGGCAGATGGCCGCTGGCCGAGCGGGACGGAAAAAGGAAGGGCGAATCCGCGTCAGCGCTCGCCGACAGCATGGCGACATAGCGTGTCAGCGCGTCGCGCGATGCAGACGACAAAGGCACAAGGCGCTCCTTGTTGCCTTTGCCCTTGATGATCAGAAAACGGTCGTCATCCTGTGCGGCGACCGACATCGGCAGTCCGACAAGTTCGGAAACCCGCATTCCGGTGGCATAAAGCAGTTCGATCAAAGCCAGGAGCCGGCGACGCTGCAGCCGGGATCCGTCGTCCTGACCGGCTTCGTCGGCTTCGCTTCTCGCCCGGTCGATCAATGTGGTGACATTTTCCATGCTAAGGGTCTTTGGCAGCGATTGTCGCTTCTTCGGTGAATCGAGCACGCCGCTCGGATCGTCACCGCGAATGCCTTCAGCATATAAAAACCTGTAGAACTGGCGCAGCGCCGATAGCCGCCTTGCCTGTGAACTGGCCGCAAAGCCTCTGTCGGCGACGTCGGAGAGATAGTGGCGAAGATCGTCGCTCGTAGCGCCCGTCAGGCTCGACCGGCCGCCGCGCAGGAAGGACTGCGCGTCTTCAAGATCGTTGCGATAAGAGGACAACGTGTTTCCCGCAGCTCCCCGTTCCGCGCTCATCATTTCGAGAAAGGCTTCAAGATGTGCAAGGCTCAGATCAGCCATGACGGCCCGCCGGCTTACAGGCTGCTTTGATCGCTGCTCGGGCGTATTGAAAACCGGTACCCACTATTCAGACCTCGCTTTGCGAAATCAGTTCGGATTGACCTTTTCGGTCGGCACCCGAATTGTGATCTCGCGTGGCTTCGGATCGACATAAATGGTCAATGCAAACATGGCGCCATAGACGAGGCCGGCTATCACCGCACAAAAAACAAGAAACCGGATTAAGGACGGCATGCGTCATTCCACTGGTTTGAATTCATCAGCCCTTTTATGGGCGAGGCACCGGGCGGTTGCAAGACCGGATTTGCGTCCGGCAACAGCGTTATCGACAAGCCATCGCCGGTATGGTGCTGCTTGACGGCGCTGGAACATTTGTTGATACCGTTGGTGCACAACATGGAACCGGCCTAATGAAGACCCATACAATCGATCCGGCGCAACCCAGGGCGGGTGAGGCGCTGGCGTGCCTTGGCAAAAGGACGATCGTTTTTGTCGGACTCATGGGTGCGGGCAAGTCCGTGATCGGCAAGATGACCGCCGCCGCCATGCAGATACCCTTTGTCGATTCAGACCATGAGATCGAGGAAGTCTCGCGCATGTCCATTGCCGACCTCTTTGCCAGCTATGGGGAAGACGAGTTCCGCGCGCTGGAAGCGCGGGTCATTCGGCGGCTTTTGCGTGACGGGCCGATGGTGCTTTCGACCGGCGGCGGGGCCTTTATGCAGGAGCGCGTCAGGGCGAACATCAAAAGGCGCGGCCTGTCGGTTTGGCTGCGCGCCGACCTGGAGATTTTGTGGGAACGGGTCAAGCGGCGCGGTCACCGGCCATTGTTGAAGACCGACGATCCGAAGGGAACGCTCTCTGCACTCCTGGACAGCCGCTACCCGGTCTATTCGGAAGCCGACCTGATCATTCAATCGCGCGATGTTCCCAAGGAAACCATTGTTGAAGAAGTGTTGGACGCAATAATCTCAAACGGTCCTGAAGGATCGGCAGAATCGAAAAAGGACTAATTGCATGGAAGCTAGCGGTGCTGCGTCGGACAGAGCGCGTGTCGAAGTTGAGCTCGGGGACCGCTCATACGACATACTGATCGGACCGGGACAGATCGAAACAGCAGGCGCGCAGATTGCGGCGCGTCTGCCGGGTATTCGTGTTGCGGTCATCAGCGACGAGACGGTTGCCGGCCTTCACCTGCCCGCGCTCCAGGCGAGCCTGTCGGCTGCCGGCATCGATAGTACGGCCATCATTCTTCCAGCCGGAGAGAAGACCAAGAGTTTCGATCATCTGGTTGCCGCCACCGATGCCGTTCTTGCCGCGCGGCTCGAGCGGGGTGATGCGGTTGTCGCGCTGGGCGGTGGGGTTATCGGCGATCTTGCCGGTTTCGTTTCAGGTATCGCGCGGCGCGGCATGCGGTTCATCCAGGTGCCGACATCGCTGCTGGCGCAGGTTGATTCTTCGGTCGGCGGCAAGACAGGCATCAATTCCGGGCACGGCAAGAACCTGATTGGCGTATTCCATCAGCCTTCCCTCGTCCTTGCCGATACGGATGTTCTCGACACGCTTTCACCGCGCGAATTTCGCGCCGGCTACGCAGAGGTGGCGAAATACGGCCTCATAGACAAGCCCGAGTTCTTTGCATGGCTGGAAAACAACTGGAGCGCGGTATTTGCCGGTGGCGCTGCGCGAATTCATGCCATTGCCACAAGCTGCCAGGCCAAGGCCGATGTCGTTGCCGCCGACGAGCTTGAAAGCGGCAAGCGGGCACTGCTCAATCTTGGCCACACATTCGGACACGCCCTTGAAGCGGCCACCGGCTATGACGGTAAAAGGCTTGTGCACGGTGAAGGTGTTGCCATCGGCATGGTTCTGGCGCACGAGTTTTCAGCGCGCATGAACCTTGCGAGCCCCGACGATGCACGCCGTGTTGCCGCGCATCTGCAAGCGGTCGGTTTACCAACAAAGCTAAGCGATATTGACGGTGACCTGTCCACACCCGATATATTGATGGAGCACATTGCGCAGGACAAAAAGGTTAAAAGGGGGAAGCTGACCTTCGTCCTGACGCGGGGAATTGGCCAATCATTCATAGCCGATGACGTGCCGCCCTCCGAAGTTCTCGGGTTTTTGAAGGAAAAACACGAACGATGATCGCCGAATACTGGCTGGTAATCCTCATCATAGTTGGCCTGATTGTTCTTTCGGGCTTCTTTTCCGGGTCGGAAACAGCGCTGACGGCAGCATCGCGTGCGCGCATGCATCAGCTCGAGGCGCATGGTCAGAAGAAGGCAGGGATCGTCGCCCGGCTGATCGACCGCCGCGACCGGCTGATCGGCGCTCTGCTGATCGGCAACAACCTTGTCAATATCCTGGCCTCATCACTGGCTACCAGCGTGTTTCTGGGCCTGTTCGGTGAAGCGGGCGTGGCCTATGCAACGCTCGCCATGACTGTATTGCTGGTGATTTTTTCGGAAGTGCTGCCAAAAAGCTGGGCGATTTCGTCGCCGGACCGTTTCGCCATGAGCGTTGCGCCGGCGGTGCGTGTCTTCGTTGGTGTTGTGGGTCCCGTTTCGACCGCGGTCAACGCCATAGTACGCCGTCTTCTCAGTCTGCTCGGCATAACGCTTTCGACCGAAAGCTCGATGCTGTCGGCGCATGAGGAGTTGCGCGGCGCTGTGGCGCTGCTGCACCGCGAGGGATCGGTTATCAAGGCCGACCGTGACCGGCTGGGCGGCGTTCTCGATCTTGGCGAACTGGAAGTCTCCGACATCATGGTGCACCGCACGTCGATGCGGATGATCAACGCCGATGAGGATCCGGAAGTCGCCGTGCGGCAGATCCTCGAAAGCCCCTATACGCGCATGCCCGTATGGCGTGACGAGACCGAAAACATTATCGGCGTCATTCACGCCAAGGATGTTCTGCGGGCCCTGATCGGAAGCGGAGGCGATCGCAAGACGGTTGATATCGTCAAAACGGCGCAAAAACCGTGGTTCGTACCAGATACGACAAATCTGAAGGACCAGCTCAACGCTTTTTTGCGCCGCCACGCGCATTTTGCCATCGTCGTCGACGAATATGGCGAGGTGGAAGGGCTGGTGACGCTGGAGGATATTCTCGAGGAGATTGTCGGCGATATTGCCGACGAGCACGATCTCGATATTCAGGGCGTGCGCCAGGAGGCGGACGGTTCCGTGGTCGTCGATGGCAGCGTGCCGATCCGTGACCTCAACCGGGCGCTGGACTGGAGCCTGCCCGACGAGGAAGCGACGACCGTTGCCGGTCTTGTCATCCATGAATCCCAGATTATTCCGGAAGAGCGTCAGGCTTTCACCTATCACGGCATGCGCTTCATCGTGATGAAACGGGTAAAAAACCGAATCACCAAATTGCGCATTCGCCCGCTGGCGGCCGAGAGCAGCTAAGCTGAACGCCTGTTGCGTGCGACCTTTCCTACCAGCGTACCGATTCGTCCGGCGCAGCAGGTTCGAGCGCCAGTGCATGCACGCCTTCTGCCAGTTCGTCGGCAAGCAGTTCGTTGATGGCGCGGTGTCTTGCCAAGCGCGGCATTCCGGCAAATTTTGACGAGATGATGCGGATCCTGAAATGGGTTTCGCCGGTGCCGTCGAAGCTCTCCTGATGGCCTGCGTGAAGGCGGCTTTCATTGATGACGTCAAGGCGCTCGGGCGCAAATGCAACATCAAGTTTTTTTGTCATGCGTTTCTCAATGGGACCGATTTGTTCTGTCATGACAGCTCATTCCTGCTATGCTATTGCGCCCCGGGCCGAGGCGGGACGATATAGCCAATCGTTTTTTCGGCCTGACCCCGATAATAGGGCAATGGACAACAAGTCAATCCTTGTTCGCATTGCCGGCACACACCATAATTGAGCACATGAAACTGGATTCGAAATATTTTGACAGCATCCGTTCGTCCAAGAAAAAGGGCAAGGGAGGCGCGAAGGCAAAGCAGGAAGCGCCGATCTGCCAGTGGGACGGATGCGAGAAAAAGGGGGAGTTTCGGGCCCCGGTCGGCCGCGATGCGGAAGGCAAGTATTTTATGTTCTGCTCCGAGCATGTGCGTGAGTACAACAAGGGCTACAACTATTTTTCCGGCCTGTCGGACAGCGAGATCGCCCGCTATCAGAAAGAGGCGCTGACCGGCCACCGGCCGACATGGACAGTAGGCGTCAACAAATCCTCGACGGCGCGGGCCAATCCGCAGCAGTCGCAGGCGCGCTCGGGCAGCGCCGCTTCCTATGCCAATATGCGTGATCCCTTCCGCCTGTTCGAAGAAGGCGGCAACAGCGGCCGGGCGCAGCCGCGCAAGCGCAAGCTGAAAGCACTGGAGGCCAAGGCCTTCGATACTATGGGTCTTGCCGCAAATGCGACATCGAATGACATTAAGACCCGCTACAAGGAACTGGTAAAACAGCATCACCCGGATGCAAATGGCGGCGATCGCGGCTCGGAAGACCGGTTTCGTGAAGTGATTCAGGCCTACCAATTGTTAAAACAGTCCGGTTTCTGCTAGAGCATGCCTGCGAATAAACAATTCACCGACAATTCGGTTGCAGTGGAACGTAAGACGGCCGGAAATAAAGGCCGCGTTGGAGACATGATGAATAAGATTGACCTCGATATTTCCAATCTGCCGGACACGACCGTTTCGGTTCGTGAAGCGTTTGATATCGATACTGATCTGAAGGTTCCTGCCTATTCGCAGGCCGATGCCTATGTGCCGGATCTGGACCCGGATTACCTTTTCGACCACGATACCACGCTGGCGATCCTCGCCGGTTTTGCGCACAACCGGCGCGTCATGGTGTCCGGCTATCACGGAACCGGAAAATCGACGCATATCGAGCAGGTTGCCGCACGGCTGAACTGGCCTTGCGTGCGCGTCAACCTCGATAGTCATGTCAGCCGTATCGACCTTGTCGGCAAGGATGCCATCGTTCTGCAGGACGGCCAGCAGGTCACCGAGTTCAAGGACGGTATTCTGCCCTGGGCCTATCAGCACAATGTCGCGCTCTGCTTCGACGAATACGACGCCGGCCGGCCGGATGTGATGTTCGTTATTCAGCGGGTGCTGGAATCGTCCGGACGCCTGACGCTGCTCGATCAGAGCCGGGTCATCCGCCCGCATCCGGCGTTTCGCCTGTTCGCCACCGCCAACACGGTGGGCCTTGGCGACACCACCGGCCTTTACCACGGCACCCAGCAGATCAACCAGGCGCAGATGGACCGCTGGTCGATCGTCACCACGCTCAACTATCTGCCGCACGACAATGAGGTCAATATCGTATTGGCCAAGGTCAAGAGCTTCCGCGATGAGGAAGGGCGCGACACGGTATCGAAGATGGTGCGCGTTGCCGATATGACCCGCGCCGCCTTTATCAATGGCGATCTGTCGACGGTTATGAGCCCGCGTACGGTGATCACATGGGCCGAGAATGCCGAGATTTTCGGCGATATCGCCTTTGCCTTCCGGCTGACCTTCCTCAACAAGTGCGATGAGCTGGAACGCTCGCTTGTGGCGGAACAGTACCAGCGCGCCTTTGGCGAGGAACTCAAGGAAAGCGCCGCCAATATCGTACTGGATTCGTAGGAACCATGTCGGGTCGCGGAGACAATTCCAGGGCGGCATCCCGCCCGCCGGTCGATACCGAGCCGTTCAAGCGCGCCTTGACCGGGTGCGTGCGCTCGATAGCGAACGACCACGAGCTGGAAGTTGTCTTTGCAAATGACCGCCCCGGGCTTGCCGGCGAGCGGGCTCGCCTGCCGGACCTTCCGAAGCGTCCGACGCGCGCCGATGTACTCGTCACCCGCGGTGTCGGCGATTCCCTGGCATTGCGCAAAGCCTGCCACGAACCGGCAATCCACAACGCCATGGCGCCGCAGGGCGATGATGCGCGCGAGATTTTCGATGCGGTCGAACAGGCACGGGTCGAGGCTATCGGCTCCAACCGCATGTCCGGGGTCGCGGACAATCTGACGGCGGTCCTTGCAGATCGATTTTCAAAGGCCGGCTACCGCAACATAACCGACCGCGCGCAGGCACCGCTGCACGAAGCGCTGTCGCTGATGGTGCGTGAAAAACTGACCGGGCAGGCGCCACCGGAGAACGCCGGTCCTGTGCTTGATCTGTGGCGCGACTGGATTGAGGAAAAGGCCGGAGCCGACCTCGAACATGTCGGCGAGGTGCTCGAGGACCAGAAGGCCTTTGCCCGGCTGGTTCGCGATATGCTGGCGCATATGGATGTAGCGGAAGAATTCGGCGAGGACCCTGACCAGCAGGACCAGCAGGACAATTCCGACGACGAGGATCAGCCACGTTCGGACGAGGAAAACGAACAGAATTCCGAGGAAGAGGCGGGTTCCGAGGCGGCACCGGCCGAAGAAAACGAATCGGCTGACGAGCAGATGGACGACGGCGAAATGGACGGTGCCGAAATATCCGATGAGGATATGGTCGACGACCAGGACGACGATGCCGACACACCCGGCGAAACCCGCCGTCCCAACATGCCGTTCGACGATCTTGGCCAGAAGGTTGATTATTCCGTTTACACAATGGAATTCGATGAAACGATCGCTGCCGAGGAGCTTTGCGAAGAGGCCGAACTCGATCGTCTGCGCGCCTTTCTGGATAAACAGCTTGCCAACCTGCAGGGCGTTGTCGGGCGGCTTGCCAACCGCCTTCAGCGGCGGTTGATGGCGCAGCAGAACCGCGCGTGGGAGTTCGATCTCGAAGAGGGCTATCTTGATTCCGCCCGGCTGGTTCGCATGGTGATCGACCCGATGCAGCCACTGTCGTTCAAGATGGAGCGCGATACCAATTTCCGCGATACGGTCGTTACGCTGCTGATCGACAATTCCGGCTCCATGCGCGGACGGCCGATTACAGTTGCCGCGACCTGCGCCGATATCCTTGCCCGCACGCTCGAGCGCTGCGGGGTCAAGGTGGAGATCCTCGGATTTACCACCAAGGCCTGGAAGGGCGGTCAGGCGCGCGAAAAGTGGCTCGGCGAGGGTAAGCCGGCGACACCCGGGCGGCTGAACGATCTGCGTCATATCATCTACAAATCGGCTGACGAGCCCTGGAGGCGCGCCCGGCGTAATCTCGGCCTGATGATGCGAGAAGGCCTTTTGAAGGAGAATATCGACGGTGAAGCGCTGATCTGGGCGCATAACCGCATGCTCGGGCGGCCCGAGCAGCGCCGCATCCTGATGATGATATCGGATGGCGCGCCGGTCGATGACTCAACGCTCTCGGTCAATCCGGGCAATTATCTGGAACGGCATTTGCGCGCGGTGATCGAGGAGATTGAAACCCGTTCGCCGATCGAACTGCTGGCTATCGGTATCGGCCATGACGTGACCCGATACTACCGGCGCGCCGTTACCATCGTCGATGCCGAAGAACTGGCGGGCGCGATGACCGAACAGCTGGCGTCTCTTTTCGAGGAAGAATCCGGCGGTCCCGCAATGCGCCGTGCCGGTTAGAAAGAGATGATCCGATGATCGCCCGGACAGCACTGATGCTTGTCGCGGTTCTGGGCATGGCCCCGGCTCAGGCCGGCGAACGTGATGCAGGTGTGCGGCAAATCATTGTCGAAGGCCGCCAGATCCCTAATTTCAAGGGGCGTTCCAGCGAGAAACGCTTCGGCGATCTCGAATTTGTCGGCGGCATGGAAATCAGTTCTCCTGACCGGATCCTTGGTGGCATTTCGGCCATGCGATTGCTGAAGGACGGTGTGCATTTCGTCGGCGTTATGGACACCGGCCACTTTATATCAGGACGGCTGGATCGCGATAAGCAGGGGCGTTTATCGGGCGTTTCCGATTTTGTCGTCGCACCCATGCGCAGTGCCGGCGGGAACGTCATCAGTCAGCGCTGGAAGGTCGATGCGGAAGGGTTGGCGCTCAATGGCGATAATGCCTATGTCAGCTTCGAACGGGATCACAGGATTGAGCGCTACCGCCTGAATGACCTGCCCGACGCGGCGCCGGAAGCAAAAATACCGCATCCGATCCCGAACTATGAATTCCGCAACAATCGTGGCATGGAAGCCATTGCAATCTCACCGGCGGATTCGCCCCTCGCCGGCGCGCTCGTGGTCGTCAGCGAAAAGAGCCTCGACAAGAAAGGCGACATATTTGCCGCCGTCGTGAATGGCCCAAAAAGGGGTGTCTTTTTTGTGCGCCGCTACGCGCCCTACGACATCACGGATGGCGATTTTCTGCCCAATGGGGATTTGCTGGTTTTGGAGCGGAGTTTTTCGCTCGCCGGCATAGGCATGCGCATCCGACGCATTGCGGCTGCCGATATAGCGCCCGGCAAGACCGTGGATGGTGACGTTGTGATAGAAGCGGATTTCGGCTTCCAGATCGACAACATGGAAAGCCTAGACGTCTATAAAGCATCCGACGGCGGCACGCGGATCATGCTGGCGTCGGATGACAATCATTCATTGTTGCAGCGCAGCCTCTTGCTCGAGTTCAAGCTGCTGGATTCAATGTGATCTAGGAGTTCTGGTCTGCTGCCTTGTGCAGCTGGAATACCGAGAGAAACACCCGGTAGGGCGCCAGCATTGCCAACGAAACCAGCAGCTTGACGGTCAGGTCCCCAACAGCCCAGGACATCCAGCGCGGCGCTTCCATCTGGAAGAAGCCGACCAGCGGAGCTGCCTCGATGGCAAATGCGTCGTTGGCGCCAAGCACGGCAAGACCGGCCGCAAAGGCAAGCGAAAAGAACAGCACCGTATCGATGATCGATCCGAGAACCGATGAGATCAACGGTGCATGCCACCAGTGCGAATGACGCAGGCGGTCGAAGATCGACACGTCCAGAAGCTGGGCGACGAGGAATGCTGTGCCGGAAGCAATAGCGATACGCGGGGTTGCCACATAGATCGAAATGCCGACAGCGAGCACGAAGCCGACAGTGACGATGACGCGCGCCTTGGCCGGGCCGAAATGCCGGTTTGAAAGATCAGTGACAAGAAACGCAACCGGATAGGTGAATGCACCCCAGGTCAACAGGTCCTCCAGAATGAAAGGACCAACCGTGTACATGACCGGAAACTGGACAAGATAATTCGATGCGATCACCACTGCGGCCATGGCAAGCATGTACGGGTAAACGCGGGAGACAAGGCCGAAGGCCGAGCGTGCAGAAGAGCTGAGCATTTTTTTATCCTGGGGTATGCCACCAGCGAAGCCGTTGCCCGATGAGGGGCGGCCACAAGAATACGGGCTGATTAATCAGCCCGCCATTATTAGCATATCAACATGCAATCAATCAGGCAGCCGCTTCGGCAACCTTCTTGGCAATCTGCCGCTTCAAAAGGCGCGCGCGCATGGACAGTTCATTTTCGCTTGCCTTCAGGAGGAAAGCGTCAAGACCGCCACGGTGCTCGACTGTGCGCAGAGCGGCAGCGGAAATGCGCATGCGATAGCGCTGGCCGAGAGCGTCGGAGATCAGGGTCACATTGCACAGATTCGGCAGGAATTTGCGCCGTGTTCTGTTGTTGGCGTGGCTGACATTGTTGCCCGACTGGACGGCCTTGCCGGTCAATTCGCAACTGCGGGACATGGGTTTCACCTTCAGTCTGATGGCCTGTTGCAATGCGTATCCGGTGCCGTGCTCCGGCCGCAGCTTCCTGGCCTGTAATTGGAAAGTCGCGGTTCTATAGTCGCAGGCAGGGCGCGCGTCAAGTCAAAGCTGGTGCCTTCGGGCCGTTTAGGCTAGATAATTGCGTGCCGCAAGCCTGTCTGCCAGTCGCTTGCGGTTTTTGTGTCTTTTCAGGTCCAGATGCGAATATCGAAAGCAAGCGACAATGCAAGCAACGCTGATCGGATTTAGCGCCATCATCATGTGGTCTTTGCTGGCACTTTTGACGGCGTCGTCCGGAAAGGTGCCGCCGTTTCAGCTTGCCGCCATGTGTTTTTCCATTGGCACGGCCATCGGGCTGATAGCGCTTGCGTTGAAACCTTCCGGATTTCGAAATCTGCGCCAGCCAATGCGGGTCTGGTGTCTGGGTGTTGGCGGTCTGTTTGGCTATCATTTCCTCTATTTCACAGCCCTGCGCAACGCCCCCGCCGTGGAAGCCGGGCTTATCGCCTATCTGTGGCCGCTGCTGATAGTTGTCGGCTCGGCGCTTCTTCCCGGGGAACGGCTCGGCTGGCAGCATATAACCGGCGCGTTGGCGGGGCTTGCGGGAACGGTGCTGATCGTTTCGAAAAACGGCCTTTCCTTCAATGACAGTTTCGCTTTCGGGTATGGCGCTGCACTGCTGTGCGCTTTTACCTGGTCCGGCTATTCGCTGCTGTCGCGCCGTTTTGGTGCGGTTCCGACCGATGTTGTCACCGGCTTCTGCGCGTTGACCGCCATATTGTCGCTCGCCTGCCATTTGGCGCTGGAACAGACGGTCTGGCCGCAAGGGACAAGTCAGTGGCTTGCCGTCGCTGGCCTTGGCCTTTTGCCGGTGGGCGCAGCCTTTTACGCGTGGGATTTTGGCGTCAAGCGCGGCAATATCCAGGTTCTGGGTGCCGCAAGTTATGCCGCGCCGTTGCTGTCGACGCTCATTCTCATTGCCGCGGGTGTTGGCCAGGCAGACTGGCGTATTGCCCTTGCCTGCGTTCTGATAACCGGCGGTGCGGCGCTGGCCGCCAAGGATCTGCTTTTTGCACGCGCGACAATAAAGGGGCAGGCTGACGAGTGATGCAGATATTCGAGTACGGTCTTGATTCCCCGCAGCTCGGCACGCTGCTGTTTTCCGCTGTCGCTGCCTTCATCTACCTCTTCATGGTGGCAAGGCCGCCATCGGCGCGGCGCACCGGCGTCAAGACGCTGTCGGTGGCGCTGCTTGGCGTGCTTTCGGTTGTCGTCGACGGACCAGTGCTTCTGACGGCGGCGCTGCTGGCCTGCGCAGCGGGCGATGCGTTCCTGGCGCAGGACGACCGTGCTTTCCTCGCCGGTCTTGCCGCGTTCCTCGCCGGTCACGTTCTCTACGTCATTGTCTTCGTCAGCCGCGGCGATATCGGGCTTGCGACACAGCCGCTGCGTCTGGTGATTGCCGCGGTCATGATCTTATCGACTGTGATGATCGCCCTACGGCTGCTGCCGGCCGTGGGCGACCTCAAATTGCCGGTGGCCGCCTACATCCTCGTCATATTGTCGATGGGGCTCGCGGCGCTGTCGACACCGGGCTGGGGCGTTGTCGGCGGGGCTGTTCTTTTCATGGCGTCGGATACAGTTCTGGCGGCGCAGAAGTTCCTGTTGCCGCAGGAAGATGCACCGCATCCGCGCGCGCTTTTTGTGTGGATCAGCTATTATCTGGCGCAGTTGCTGATTGCGTTGTCGGTGCTCGGGCTTGCCTAGAAATTGTCCTTGCGCTTGCGGATCTCGGCAAAGACCGCAACGTCATCGGCATCTTCCATGCCCAGGTTGGCCCTGACAGCGGGATCCGCGGCGCGCAGGAACGGATTGGTCGCCCTTTCCGCCTCGATCGTTGTCGGACAGGTGGCAATGCCGGCAGCGCGCATTTTCTGAATTTCAGAGGCCCGTTGCACCAGGGCGGCGTTTTCCGGGTCGATGGTGACGGCGAATCTGGCATTTGCCTCGGTGTATTCGTGACCGAAATAGACTTCCGTTTCGCCCGGAAGCGCGGCAAGTTTCTGCAGCGCGTGGTGCATCTGCTGCGGTGTTCCCTCGAACACCCGGCCACAGCCCAGCGCAAATAGCGTGTCGGCGGCAAAAAGCACCGCTGCGTCGGGTATGTAGTAACAGACATGACCCAGCGTATGGCCGGGCGTTTCGATGACCTCAACCGAAAAGCTGCCGAAATGGAAGCTGTCGCCGTCGCGTACCGTCCTGTCGATGCCCGGTATCTTGTCCGCTTCCGATGCCGGTCCGGTAATATCCGCCCGGTATTTTGCCTTCAGCACCGAATTGGCTTCGACGTGGTCGTAATGATGATGGGTGATCAGAATGTGGTTGAGCTCCCAACCGGTCCGGTTCAGCGCTTCGACGATAGGCGCTTCTTCAGGCGCGTCTATCGACGCGGTTACACCCGTTTGCGGGTCATGGATCAGAACGCCGAAATTGTCCTCGCGGCATGGAAAGAGTTCAATCTGCAAATTGGCCACATTCATCTCCCGGTTTTGCTGCAACATAAACCGGTGCCGTGTGTCCTGTCACGCCGTTAACGTCAAATCGAAACGGAATAAAGAGGAAGGTTCAAACAGGCCTCGACATGCACTAGGTTTTGGCTATGCACACGGATATCGTTGATTTACGTCAGTTTTATCACACGCGGCTCGGCAAGCTGGCCCAGGAGGCGATTGCCATGGCGCTTGCCTCGCTGTGGGCCGAACTTCCCGGTGAGCGGCTGATGGGGCTCGGATTCGCTGCACCCTATCTCGACCGTTTCAGGGCCGATGCAGAGCGCACATTTGCCTTCATGCCGGCCGGACAGGGGGCCATCAACTGGCCGACGCTTGAGGCGTCCGCGACAGCGCTGGTGTTCGACGAGGAACTGCCGCTGCCCGATGCGTCGCTGGATCGCATCCTGATGGTTCATTCGCTCGAATATGCCGAAAATCCGCGTGAGACGCTGATGGAGGCCTGGCGCGTGCTTGCCCCCGGCGGCAGGCTGGTGATCGTCGTGCCGAACCGCCGCGGCGTCTGGGCGCGGCTTGAACACACGCCTTTCGGTTCCGGAACGCCCTATTCGCGCAACCAGATAACCGGGCTTTTGCGCGAAGCAAGCTTTACACCGGGTGCGTTTGCGGAGGCGTTGTTCTTTCCGCCGTCCAGGCACAAGGCTGTCCAGAGCATGGCGCGCACCACCGAACGGCTCGGCCGGCGCTACTGGCCGTTCTTCAGCGGTCTTGTTCTCGTTGAGGCGCAGAAACGGCTTTATCAGGGATTGCCTGTTGCCGAGCGTGCTTCGCGCAGGGTGTTCGTGCCGGTGCTGGCGCCGCAGGGCGCATCGCGCGCCACACGCAGCCGTATCGGCTAGCCCGCAGGCCTATTCATCCATGGAATCGAGCTTGTCCTGGAGCGCACGCAGCTGGTCCTTGAGATCTTTCAGGTCCTTGCTGTCGGCTTTAGGCTTTTCCTCTTCCGCCGCTTTCTGCGTGCCGGCCGGACCGCCGGCGAAGGGAGAGAACATTTTCATGGCCTGCTGGAATATTTCGGTGTTGCGCCGTACCTGTTCTTCCATCATGGCCATCGGCATCTGCATGTTGCGGGCCATGGGAGTTTCGCCAAAGGCCTTGGAGATCTGCTCGCGCATTTGATCCTGCTGCTCCGTGAACGCGCTCATGGACTGCTCCAAATAGCTGGGCACGAGCATCTGCATCTGATCGCCGTAGAAGGAAATGAGCTGACGCAGGAAGGAAACCGGAAGCAGTGTATTGCCGGTCTTCGATTCCTGTTCGAAAATGATCTGGGTGAGAACCGAATGGGTAATGTCGTCGCCTGACTTGGCGTCGAGAACAACAAAGTCATCGCCGTTCTTGACCATCACCGCAAGGTCATCGAGCGTGACATATGTGCTTGTGCCGGTGTTGTAGAGCCGACGATTGGCGTATTTTTTTATTACAATCTGCCCATCAGCTTTAGCCATGCATACCACCTCCCTGTCGGCTGATGCCGGTTTTACGCCCCTTCTGGACCTCTGGCGCAAGGCCCGTAACGGGAAGCATTGTACTTTTTGCCCCGGAGCCAGCGCCAAAAATTTCGCGTAATATCGGGTGCCGAAAACAACATGAACATGAGTGTGATCAAAAGTATAGCATTATTTGTAATGATTTGTGCAATGCAGTGCATGCGGTCCATCAATGCGGCGGGAACCGAATGTGCGCAAGGAATTGCGCTTATGCTGCAGGTGCGTTTGACTTCCGGAGCAACCTGCTTCACTTTCAAGGCAGGCACGATCCTGGAATGCAACCCAAACTTCAGGGAAGACTTATGACAAATCCATCCATCGTAATCGCCAGTGCGGCCCGTACGGCCGTCGGTTCCTTCAACGGCGCCTTTGCAACAGTTCCCGCGCATGAGCTCGGCGCCACGGCCATCTCCGGCGCATTGGAGCGGGCGGGTGTCGAACCCGCAGATGTTGACGAGGTGATCATGGGCCAGATCCTTCAGGCCGGCGAGGGACAGAACCCCGCCCGCCAGGCGGCCATGTCGGCGGGTGTGCCGCAGGAGGCAACGGCCTGGGGTCTCAACCAGCTTTGCGGCTCGGGACTGCGTGCCGTGGCGGTTGGGATGCAGCAGATTGCGACGGGCGATGCGTCTATCGTTGTCGCCGGCGGCCAGGAATCGATGTCCATGGCTCCGCATGTCGCCCATATGCGCCTCGGCCAGAAAATGGGCGACATGAAGCTGATCGACTCGATGATCAAGGACGGTCTGACCGATGCGTTCTACGGCTACCACATGGGCAACACAGCGGAAAATGTCGCCGAACGCTGGCAACTGACCCGCGAAGACCAAGACACGTTTGCCGTTGCCTCGCAGAACAAGGCTGAAGCAGCCCAGAAGGCGGGGCGCTTCAAAGACGAGATCGTTCCCTTCACCGTCAAGACTCGCAAGGGCGAAACGGTTGTCGACCAGGACGAGTATATTCGCCACGGCGCATCAATTGACCAGATGGCGAAACTGCGTCCGGCCTTCAACAAGGAAGGCACGGTCACCGCCGGCAATGCATCGGGCATCAATGACGGCGCGGCGGCCGTTGTTCTGATGAGCGAAGAAGAGGCGCAAAAGCGCGGCATCAAGCCGATGGCAAGGATCGTCTCCTGGGCGACCGCCGGTGTCGATCCGCAGATCATGGGAACGGGCCCGATCCCGGCGTCCAAGAAGGCGCTTGAAAAAGCGGGCTGGTCGGTCGGCGACCTGGAACTGGTCGAAGCCAATGAGGCTTTTGCGGCCCAGGCATGTGCCGTCAACAAGGACCTCGGCTGGGATCCGGAGATCGTCAATGTGAACGGCGGGGCGATCGCCATCGGTCATCCGATCGGCGCGTCGGGAGCACGGGTTCTCAATACGCTGCTGTTCGAAATGCAGAGGCGTGATGTCAAAAAGGGTCTCGCAACCCTGTGCATCGGCGGCGGCATGGGCGTTGCCATGTGCATCGAGCGCGACTAACGAAATTGAGTACAAGGCGGCCGCAAGGCTGCCTTTCTTTTGTCCAAGCATCAGGGAAGTGTCATGAGCAGAGTAGCAATCGTCACAGGTGGAACGCGCGGCATAGGCGCCGCAATCTCGGTGGGTCTTAAGGAAGCCGGCTACAAGGTTGCCGCCAGCTATGCCGGCAATGACGAAAAGGCCAACGCATTCAAGGACGAGACCGGAATTGCCGTCTATAAATGGGATGTGTCGAACTACCAGGCCTGCGTTGACGGCATTGCCAAGGTTGAAGCCGACCTCGGTCCGGTCGATGTGCTCGTGAACAATGCCGGAATTACAAGGGACACGATGTTCCACAAGATGACACCGGATATGTGGAGCGATGTGATCAATACCAACCTGACCGGTCTGTTCAACATGACCCATCCGATCTGGCCGGGCATGCGGGACCGCGGCTTTGGCCGTGTCATCAACATTTCCTCGATTAACGGCCAGAAAGGCCAGATGGGTCAGGCGAACTATTCGGCGGCCAAGGCCGGCGATCTCGGTCTGACGAAAGCGCTTGCCCAGGAGGGGGCCGCCAAGGGCATTACCGTCAACGCAATCTGCCCGGGCTATATCGGAACGGAAATGGTGCGTGCCGTGCCCGAGAAGGTTCTCAACGAGCGCATTTTGCCGCTCATCCCGGTCGGCCGCCTCGGCGAGCCGGAGGAAATTGCCCGCTGTGTCGTGTTCCTGGCATCGGATGATGCCGGTTTCATCACCGGCTCGACCCTGTCGGCCAATGGCGGTCAGTACTTCGCCTAACCTCAGCATAAACGTGATTTTCAACGGCGCCCCCGGCGGGCACCGTTTTGTTTGGCATGTGATTCGCATTTGGTTGCCTGCGTTCAACACGAACGGTTGCCTGCGGCCCGTCAATTCAGGCCGACAGACGCGAAGTGTTAACGGATGCCGGGGCATGGATCTGCTGATCCAGCAGAATGCACCGGAAAATTAGTGCCTGCCTTTGTTGAAAACGCCAGATGTGGTACGAACAAAAGCTGAACATATGCTGGTCAGCGATTCGTCGCCGATTCGTTCCGGATTTGGTCGCATTCCTAACGAAATTTGTGATTTCTTACGGTGGTTCCATTAACCAACTGTTCAGAATATAGTTGCGTTTACAATTGGTTAACCATAAGAATCGACACCGGATGCGAGACTGTGACCAAAGGTTAACAAGATGCGCGAATTCGCCTCTTATTGCCAATGTCCTTTGACAAGGGGAATCAGTATCTAGTAGGGCCTCAATTGCAAAACGGAATATTTTGCCGTGAACAAACCCTGAATCACCCGGAGTCAGCGATTCGTCGCCGATTCGTTCCATCCCTGTTCCAAATGTTAACTGATGCCATGAAAATTGCCGTGCGACACACCATCTTGCTGTGATAAGACGCGCCCGTTCAATCTGAAGATGTTTTCTGTTTGATGCCCCAAAACACCCCTGCCAAAAGTAATCCGATGGTTTTCAGCGGCCGCGGCGTGACCGCGGTTCTCGGACCGACCAATACGGGGAAGACCCACTACGCGATTGAGCGGATGGTCGCTCACAAAAGCGGCGTCATAGGTCTGCCTTTGCGGCTGCTGGCGCGGGAGGTCTATGAACGTATCTGCGCCAAGGCGGGCCGGGGCAATGTGGCGCTGATAACGGGCGAGGAGAAAATCAGCCCGCAGGGCGCGCGCTACTCCGTGTGCACCGTCGAGGCGATGCCGAAGGAAACGGATGCCGAATTTGTTGCGATAGACGAGGTTCAGCTTGCGGGTGATCTGGAGCGCGGTCACGTATTCACCGATCGGGTTCTCAACCTGCGCGGCCGCGAGGAGACGCTGCTGCTCGGTGCCGGAACGATGCGCGGCATACTCGAACATCTTCTGCCCGGACTGACCGTCGTCTCCCGTCCGCGGCTGTCGCATCTTGCCTATGCCGGCTCCAAGAAGATAACCAGGCTGCCGCGGCGCTCGGTTATCGTCGCTTTTTCGGCCGACGAGGTCTACGCGATCGCCGAACTCATCCGCCGCCAGCGCGGCGGTGCGGCGGTGGTTCTCGGAGCGCTCAGCCCGCGCACCCGCAATGCGCAGGTGGCGCTCTATCAGGAAGGCGACGTCGAATATCTCGTCGCCACCGACGCCATTGGAATGGGGCTCAACCTCGATGTCGACCATGTGGCCTTTGCCCAGGACCGAAAGTTTGACGGCTATCAGTTCCGTAACCTGAACCCGGCTGAGCTTGGTCAGGTTGCCGGCAGGGCGGGACGGTACATGCATGACGGCACGTTCGGCGTGACCGGCCGGGTCAATCCGTTCGCCGAAGATCTGGTCGAACGCATCGAGGGGCATGATTTCGAGCCGCTCAAAGTGCTGCAATGGCGCAGCAAGGATCTCGATTTCAGCTCGGTCGATGCGCTCTGCGCAAGCCTCGACGCCGCGCCGTCAATCACCGGGCTGAGCCGGGCCTTGCCGGCGGTTGACCGGCAGGCGCTGGACCACCTTGTCCGCGATGCCGATATCGCCCGTCTTGCAACAACACCGCAAACCGTGGAGCGGCTGTGGGACGTGTGCGCGCTGCCCGATTACCGCAAAATCACGCCGGCACAGCATGCGGATCTGATTGCGGCGATTTATCGCGATATCGTGCAATTCGGGTCGGTACAGGAAGACTATATCGCCGAACAGGTGCGGCGAGCCGACAGAACAGATGGCGAAATTGACACATTGTCGGCACGAATATCGCAAATAAGAACGTGGACTTACGCATCAAACAGGCCTGGATGGCTGGCGAATCCGTCACACTGGCAAGAAAAGACGCGAGAAATAGAGGATCGGCTGTCAGATGCACTGCATGAGAGGTTGACGAAACGCTTCGTTGATCGCAGGACATCTGTGCTTATGAAGCGGTTGAGAGAGAACGCAATGCTTGAAGCTGAAATTGGTGTTGACGGTGATGTTTTTGTCGAAGGACATCATGTGGGGCAACTGAACGGATTTCGATTTACGCCGGATGCGAGTGCCGAAGGGCCGGACGCCAAGGCAGTGCTTGCTGCCGCACAGAAATCGCTGGTGCTGGAATTCGAGGCGCGCGCCGCGCGACTGCACGCTTCCGGCAATGGTGACTTTGCGCTTGGATCCGATGGCGTTGTGCGCTGGATGGGCGATCCCGTTGCCCGGCTAACCGATAGCGAGGAAGTCTTGCGTCCGCGCGCTGTCCTGTTGGCCGACGAACAATTGTCGCAACAGGCGCGCGATGTCGTCAGTGCCAGGATCGAACGCTATGTGAACCATCACATCGGCACAGTGCTTAAACCGCTCGACGATCTGGCATCCGCGGAAGATCTGGAAGGCCTGGCGAAAGGGCTGGCCTTCCGGCTTGTCGAGGCATTCGGCATTCTGTTCCGTCGCGATGTTGCAGCCGATGTAAAGGCGCTCGATCAGGATGCCCGCGGTTCGCTTCGCCGCTATGGCGTGCGCTTTGGCGCCTACCACGTCTTCATGCCGGCGCTTTTGAAGCCGGCTCCCGCGGAGCTGATTTCCATGTTGTGGTCACTGCGCAATGACGGTTTCGACAAGCCGGGCTACGGCGAGATCACCGGAGCGCTTGCGGCAGGACGGACTTCCGTGGTTACCGATCCGACGTTCGAGCGCGAGTTCTACCGTCTCGCCGGCTTCCGGTTCCTGGGTAAAAGGGCCGTGCGTATCGATATACTGGAGCGTCTGGCCGATATCATCCGGCCGCTTTTGCAGTGGAAACCGCAGTCCGGTCCGCGCCCGGAAGGCGCCTATGACGGAAGACGGTTCGTAACGACGCCGTCGATGCTCTCCATTCTCGGTGCGACACCGGACGATATCGAGGAAATTCTCAAGGGGCTCGGCTATCGTGCCGATCCGGTCGAGGCCGAAGAGGTTGCGGCACATCTTACGTCCGTCGATGCCAAGGCTGCGGGGGCGGCGGCAAGCGCTGAAAAGACGGCTGATGAGGCGCCTGCTAAAGCGCCTGCACAAAACGACGATAAAAAGGGCGAAATAGCCGCAGCAGGCAGCGATGACGGGGCTCAGGCAGATGAAGGCAGTGCCGCCACCGATGCACCAACACTGGAGCCCGCGGTTGCTACGGTAACGGAAGCTGAAGCGGCGACCTGCGATGAACCGGCCAAGGCGGATGCGCCGGCAGCCGGCGCTGCTGCAACCGATGGCGCAGGCGAGACAACGGAAGCAGCAGCCACCTCAGACGGCGGTGACAAAGCCAAGGAGGAGGCCGACGAAGCGCCCAAACCGGTGCTGTTGTGGCGTCCGGCAGGACGCTCCGACGGCCAGCGCGGCCGCCACAGACATCAGCAAAAGCAGGGTCACCAGGGTGCCGGCCGCGGCAAGAACCGCAACAGCAACCAGCGGGACGGCGAACGGGGCGCCAACAAGGGCAAGGGCGGCTTCAAGGGCAAGCCGAACAAGCAGGCCAAGGGCGGCGGATATTCATCGCGGCCGCCGCGCCGGGACAAGCCCATTGATCCCGATTCACCGTTTGCAAAGCTCGCTGCTCTTAAGGAGCAACTCAACAAATAGCGCTTGTGCCATGGGTCAGGACCGGCAACGCATAGACAAGTGGTTGTTTTTCGCCCGTGTGGTGAAATCGCGGTCGCTGGCGGCCAAACTGGCGCAATCGGGCCGCGTGCGGGTCAATGGCGACAAGATCGACCAGCCGAGCCGGCAGGTTGCCGCCGGCGATGTGCTGACGGTAACTCTCGACCGCAAGATCATGGTTTTGAAGATCCTCGGGCCGGGTGAGCGGCGCGGTCCCTATGAGGAGGCGAAACTGCTCTATGAGGACCTGAGCCCGCCGCCGGTCGCGTCGGACAAGCGGCCCGCGGCGCTGGCGCCTTTCCGCGAAGCGGGCAGCGGCAGACCGACAAAACGCGAACGACGTCAGATGGACAAATGGAAATCATCAGGCGAATAGCGCATATGGCTTCAGTCCGAATAAGCGCGACAATTTGTAACAGGCGCAAGATTCTTTACGAAGCGGTGGTTCTGCGACACGGATATGCTCATTGGGGGCGCAAAAAATAGAACGCTTTTTCTGGAAGAACCGGGCAGGAAAGCCACACTGCGGTTTGCATTGATATGCCGGTCTTGCCAAGGCAAATCAAAGCCGCTACCTGAACGACAGTCTAACAACCGACCAAGACCAAGCCGGAGCCATCCATGACATATATCGTCAACGATAATTGCATCAAATGCAAATATACCGATTGCGTGGAGGTCTGTCCGGTGGATTGCTTCTATGAGGGCGAGAACATGCTCGTCATTCATCCGGACGAGTGCATCGACTGTGGCGTGTGCGAGCCGGAATGCCCGGCAGAAGCGATCAAGCCAGACACCGAGCCGGGTCTGGAAAAGTGGCTCGAGATCAATACCGAGTTTGCGGAAAAGTGGCCCAACATCACCATGAAGAAGGACGAGATGCCTGAAGCCGAAAAATATGACGGCATGGAAGGCAAGTTTGAGAAGTTCTTCTCCGCTGAACCCGGCGAAGGCGATTGACCTGCGGTTGCCGGTTGTGGCGCGCAGCCTAAACAAGCGGTGATTGCCGCCATCTTGAAAATGTTCAAGAATTAACCAATATTGTATTGAAGCCTGCCGTACTATTGTGCAGGTGCGGCAAATTATTGATTCGCGCGGTTTTTTGTGCTATTTATGTGTGACTGACCACAGGCAGGTTCGATGAACCCGCCATGATTGCCACGACCACGGAAGAATAACATCCCCGCGAACCTGAGTTCTTGTGACAGCGACTTCAATGTTCAGCTGTCGGATTTGGCCGGATGGTTGATTGTCCGCGTGTGCAGTCGTCAATATAAATTCAGGGCGTACGGATTGAAGTTTTTGTCCGGCATGGCCCTCCAGTTCGGATCAGTACCCAACCCGGCGGTCTCCGGGGCTGTAACAGGGAGTATGAAGAACGTATGACAACCCAGCAGAAAAAGTCTTCTCAGCGTCAGGGTTTCAAGACCAATGAGTATATTGTCTATCCGGCCCATGGTGTTGGCCAGATCGTGGCAATTGAAGAACAGGAAGTTGCGGGGCACAAGCTCGAGCTTTTTGTCATCGATTTCGACAAGGACAAGATGCGGTTGAAAGTACCGGTTGCAAAAGCCTCGTCAATCGGCATGCGCAAGCTCGCCGAAACGGATTTTGTCGACCGTTCGCTAAAAGTGGTTCAGGGACGGGCGCGCATCAAGCGCACCATGTGGTCCCGTCGTGCCCAGGAATATGATGCCAAGATCAACTCCGGTGATCTGATTTCCATTGCTGAAGTCGTTCGCGATCTATACCGCGCCGACAACCAGCCGGAACAGTCCTATTCCGAACGGCAGCTCTATGAAGCGGCACTTGACCGGATGGCCCGCGAAATTGCGGCCGTCAACAAGCTGTCGGAAACGGAAGCAGTGCGCCTGATCGAGACCAACCTCAACAAGGGTCCGAAACGCGGCAAAGCTGCTGAAGACGACACCGCAAATGATGGCGAAAAGCAGGAAGCAGCGGCTTAAAAACGCTCTTCCGGCCTGGTTCACCGGAATGTGAATAAGGCGACAAATTGCCTAAAATTTTACGAAAACCCGGCCAATGGCCGGGTTTTTTGCGTTTTTTACTCAGGTTTTATGTATTCGGAAACGATTGGTTCCAAATGGTGAACACAGCGTTTCCTTGTATTTCCGATGATCCATACACACGATTGTTACGTATGAAGAATGCGTTTCCCCTCATAATGGGGAAAGCCGGCCCCAAAGGTCCGGCGTGTGAAGGGCGCATTTGGGAGAGTTTGCAGAAAACTTTTCATTTGGGAGTGCGACATGAGCGGAGTTCGTGCCGGAAATGACATGATCAAGGCTGCAATGGCAGCCCCCTACCTCGATCGCGAAGAGGAGCACGAACTCGCGGTCAGCTGGAAGGAAAACAAGGATCAGGAGGCGTTGCACAAAATAGCAACCGCCCATATGCGGCTTGTCATCTCGATGGCGGCTAAATTCCGCAATTTCGGTCTGCCGATGAACGACCTCATTCAGGAGGGCCATGTGGGTCTGCTCGAAGCGGCGGCCCGGTTCGAACCGGAACGCGATGTGCGTTTCTCCACCTATGCCACGTGGTGGATCCGTGCGTCTATCCAGGACTACATCCTTCGCAACTGGTCGATCGTGCGCGGTGGCACCAGTTCGGCGCAAAAGGCGCTGTTCTTCAACCTGCGGCGGCTGCGCGCAAAACTGTGGCGCAGCAACGAGAATATGGGTGAAAGCGCAATCCACCAGGAGATCGCGCTGGCGGTCGGCGTCAATGTGAAAGACGTGGCAGTCATGGACGCCCGGCTTTCAGGATCCGATACGTCCCTGAATGCGCCGGTTTCAGATTCGGAATCACCGGGCTCGGACCGCATTGAATTCCTCAAGAGCGATGATCCGCTGCCGGACGAACAGGTCGGAATCATGATCGATCAGGAGCGCCGGTCAGAGTGGATCAAGTCGGCGCTGGACAAGCTGAATCCGCGTGAAATGAAGATCATCCAGGAGCGGCGGTTGAGCGAGAACGGAGCGACGCTGGAGGCGCTCGGATCGAGCCTCGGCATATCGAAGGAACGGGTCCGGCAGATCGAAAACCGCGCGCTTGAAAAGCTCAAAGTGGCGCTGGAAAAAGACTCGCCCGCGATCACCAGCATCTGACGGTCCTTCAGAACCAAACCCTATAGCGGCCCACATTCATGAAAGGATGTGGGCTCTTATGCGCGCGTAGCCAAAACCGATGTGAATGCGCTGGATATATCCAACGGCCTGCAGGTCGTTCTGCTTCAGCGCGGTCTTCAGGCCGGAGAGTTCCTCGACCAGGGAGTCGGCGACTTCATGGCCGGCCTTTTCCGCCACCTGATGCCAGGTGCTTGCCGCCTGCCAATAGGTTTGCAGCCAGAATGAGCGGAGAACCTTGTTGCCGATCAGATCTACAATCAGCTGATTGAGCTGATGGTTCAACTGCACATATGTTTTTGAGTCAAAATTCCGGGCAAGTTCCTGTGCCTGAACAAGCAGGCGCTCTGCCCGCTCTACATGAACATCGCTGATATTGGCCGGATGGACCGCGCCGATAAGCTGAGCCAGTTGCAGGCGCATTTCGTAAATATCAGCGATTTCGCCGTCGGACAGTTGGACAACGACGGTGCCGACGCCATTGCGCGATTTTATCAAACCCAGATGGCTGATGCGGCCAAGGGCATCGCGAACCGGCGTACGGCTCACTCCGAATTCCGCCGCAAGGTCCGCCTCCTTCAGTTGATCTCCAGGCTTGTATTCCAGAAAACAGATGCGCTCGAGGATGATGCGCTGCAAATCGGCGGCAAGCTGCTTCTTGTCGCTGCCGGCTTGCCGGTTGTGGGTTGGTTCAACGAGGGACACATCGTTTCCTTGGCTTGAATTGTCTATACGCTGTTTCCGCCATCTCAGTGGTCAGCCAACAGCCGGCCGTAGCCCGGGATCCGGTCGTCGATCCCGGCCAGCCGAAGCATGTCCCACATCATGGCCTGGTTAGAACAGATAACAGGCTTTGCAAGGCGCTGCTCCAGTTTCCCAATGATGTCGATGCTGCGCAGTGCGCCGCAGCTGATGAAAAGAGCATCTGCATCACGCCTGTCCGATTGCACGGCAAATTCTGCCAGATAGTCCGGACGGACCCTGATCATGTCGCTGTCCTTTTCGAGGCTCAGCCCGGCGATGTTCGTGACTTCGAAGCCGGCATTTTCCAGATAAACGGCCTCCTGCCGGTTTATTTCCTCAAGATAGGGCGTGGCAACTGCAATACGTCTGGCACCGACCTGCTTCAATGCCCTGATAACGGAGGTTATGAGTGAAGTCGGTTTGGCTTGGGGTGCGCCCTTCTTCAGCTCGTCAAAGACCCGATCCTCGCCGATGACCAGGCTGCCGGATGTGCAGGCGTAGGTGATGACATTAAGACTGCCGTCGGGAAGCAATGTCGAAGCAGCACGCGCCAGATCGCCGGCCTGACCCTGAAGATTTTCCACTGTGATGCTGTCGGGAATGGCTGCCCTGGTGAAATGCAGTCCGACACCGTCCGGGCACATGCGGAACATGTTCTCCTCAATCGTCTGCTCCGTCGCCAGCAGGACGAAGCCCAGCTTTGCTCTGTGATGGTGTCCCCTATCAAAAATCTGTGTCATTCGAATTTCCCCAAGCTGTATACATTATAGCAAATTAGAGTGCTATTATGCCAATATTATTGCTATTGACAGCCAAGCTGTACACAGCTACGCCGTCAATTGGTGTATGAAAGCGCACATGCATAGAGTTCACGGCCTGTTTTTCGGATGCCGTGATTTCAGGCCGGAGGACCGTTCAAATGCTCGAGGAAGCAAAGACAAGAACAGCAAACCTGCAGATCAGGATGAAGGAAAGGGGCATTCGCAAAGCGGTTTTCACCGACGAAAGCTCTATCGCTTATCTCGCCGGCTTCTGGGGCTATCTCGGGATCGAGTTTGGCCGGCCGACAATGCTGGTTGTCGATGCGGACGATGCACCCGTGATAGTCACCCCGTTGATGGAATCCGAAATGGTCCGGGAAATGACCTGGGTCGAAGACATCCGCGTCTGGGAGGATGCCGGCCAGCGCAGCTGGGGACGGGCCTTGAGCGAAATCGTCGGCGAAAGCCCGGCGGAACTGTGGATTGAACGCAATCATATCCCGGCAATCGTGCGCAACTATCTGGACGACAGATACCCTGATGCAAAGTTGAGCGATATTTCCCCGGTCCTCGGCGAACTGCGTGTTATCAAGACGCCGTTCGAAATCGGTGTGATGAAACAGGCAGGCAGCATTGCCGAGGCGATGATGGCGGCGGCTCACAATTCGCTTGCCGAAGGCGCCCATGAATATGAATCGGCGATTGCGGTGATCGAAGCCGGCTCGCGCGCGGCTGCGAAGTTCTTGACCGAACGCGGCTGGGACCGGTTCGTATCGCCGATGATCCACAATCTACAGATCCTGCAAAGTGGTGCGGATACGTCCATGGTTCATCGGCGTGCCAGCGTAAAGGCCTACGAGAAGTTCGATCCGGTCTATTTCTGCTTCTGCAACATGGCCCAGTTCAAACAATATAAGCTTGGCTTTGATCGCATGTTCCATATCGGAGCGGTGAAGGATGAGGCCGCCCGCGTTCAGGAGGCCGCGATTGCCGCGCAACAGGCTGCAATCGCGGCCATTCGCCCCGGCGTTCTTGCCGAAGATGTGGCCGCCGCCGCAAACGAGGTCTATCAGGAACGGGGATACGAAACCGGATACCGCACGGGCCGTTCGATCGGCGTTGCCTATCTTGAAGCTCCGGAGCTGAAGGCCGGTGACAAGACACCGCTGCAGGCCGGCATGACTTTCGCCGTCGACGGCGGTATTTCGATTGACGGCGCGACAGCCGGCCGGATCGGCGATTCCATCGTCGTGACGGATGACGGCATGGAATACATCACCAATTATCCGCGCGAAATCCTTCTGAGCAACGGCTGATCCATGCAAGACAATCTGAATGTCGTTGTTGCCCAAAGCCCTGCGGAACTGGTCGGTCCGTCAGAACGTCTGGCCTGGCTTGAGACGTCAATCCGCTCAATCGGGGAGCGCGGTGCCGATCTAATTGTTCTGCCGGAATTGTTCCTGACCGGATACAATGTCGGTGACACGGTCGATGAATGGGCGGAAGGCCGTGATGGAAACGCATTCCGCCAGATTGCCGGTCTTTGCCGCAGGCACGATATCGCTATTCATTTCGGCTATGCCGAAAGGGACGGGGAGCACCTGTTCAACGCCGCAGCCTGTATCGGCAAGGACGGGGCTGTTGTCGCAACCCATCGAAAGCTGCTTTTGCCGCCAGGTTTTGAAGCCAACCACTTTGAGGCTGGCCGGGAATGCCGAACGTTTGAAATCGGGCAGTTCACGATTGCAACGCTGATCTGCTACGACGCCGAATTTCCCGAAAATTTCAGACATGTGGCCGCGGCAGACCTGGTTCTGGTTCCGACGGCCCTGGCAGCACAGTGGGAGGTTGTTGCGCATAAGGTCATTCCGGCGCGGGCTTTCGAGAACGGCATGTTTGTGTGCTATGCCAATCACGCCGGCCATGAAAACGGCATCGATTATCTCGGGGCAAGCTGCATTGTGGCCCCGGACGGCAGAGATCTTGCACGTGCCGGCCGCAGCGAGCAATTGCTGTTTGCAAGTCTCAACATTTCACAGGTTAAAGCGGCAAGGGAGCGGCTTCCCTATCATCGCGACATGAAAAAACTGCCCTGGCTCAAAGCAATCTGAACCATCCGGCCTACCGGTCGGACACGATCTTGATCTTCTGACCCGTCGAAAGGCTTGCGCCCTGCGGCAACGCGTTCAGCAGCCGGAAAAGTTCCAGCCGGCGGTTGGTGCCGCGCATGCGGCCGGCGAGCGACGTAATGGAATCGCCGGGTTTGACCTTGTACAATCTTATCCTGAGCGGCTTCAGCGAAGCCGTTTCGGATGAGGTCATCTTGCGGAATGAATTGCGCACCAGCATGGCCGTCGGCTCAAGACTGCGGCTGCCGGATGGTGCGGCGGTTAGCAGTCGGTATATGCGGTTCTTCACCCGGATGACCGTGACATCGAAATCCCACTTGTCGGCCGAGGCGCGCGCCGTTGCCGCGTCGAGCCCGTTGATCTTCGTTTTCCTGATGGTCGAAGGATCGAGGCCGCTTACCCAGCCGCTGGAAATATAGTTGGTCAGGGCTTTCTTTCCCTTGTCCGTAACCCCGTCGAAGCGGATGGCAATGTCACCGGGACCGGTTGCCAGGACTGCCTGCGCCGTATTGTCGATCTCAAAACCTTCTGGAACGCTGAAACGGATGCCGAGCCGCGGATGCAGGAAGGTCAGCCCGCGAACGTAGCCCTCGTTGGGGCTGTCGCCGTATAGGAGCCCGTTGATGCCATCGAGATACATGTCGCGGTCTCGGGTTCCGGTTCCCGGTGGTCCGAAGGCGCGTGCATGGCGTGTGGCAAGCTCCAGTCTTTTGGGCGCATCGGGATGGCTCGACAGAAAATCGAGGCTCTGATCGGCGTCCGCGTCGCCGGCACGAAAACGGCTATAGGCCTCCATGGACTGCAGGAAGCGGGCCGCTGCGTATGGGTCGAAGCCGGCCTGTCCGAGCATGCGCACGCCAATGACGTCGGCCTGCAGTTCCTGCTGCCTTGAAAAGGCGGCGAGCCGCAATTTGCTGCGCGCAATGGCCTGTTGTCCCGCAATTTCATTGGACAGGACCTCGGCGGCGACCTGGCTGGCTATGACTTCGGCTTCCTCGGCCCGCTGGCGCTGAAGGCCGTGATTGGCGGTCACATGCGCCATTTCATGTGCAATGACGGCGGCGACCTCGGATGAATCATTGGCAAGCGCCAACAGGCCGCGGGTGACGTAGAGATAACCACCCGGCAGGGCAAAAGCATTGACCGCGGGGGAATTCAGTATGGTGATCCGCCAGGTCTGTTTCGGGTTCTCCGACACCAATGTCAGGGCGCCGACGATGCGGGCAAGAAGACGCTCGACCTTCTGATCGCTGTATTCGCCGCCATAGCTTGCGACAATGCGCGGATGTTCCTTGGCGCCAAGGCGCGCGCGCGGATCGTTTTTTTCGAGCCGCCCGACCGTCTGCGGATTTGCCGAAGGGCCGATCGATGACGAATTCGTTTCGCTGAGCAGCGACTGGCAGCCGGCCAGCCCAAGGCACAGAACACCCGCCAGCAGCTTTTTCAAAGCCGCCCTGCCGAGCTTGCGGCGCCCCGGTTTCGTTCCGGAAGACCCGTCGATTGGAAGCGAATGCGTGATTTAATCTGTACCTTGTCGGTTCTCGGTGTGTCCTGTCGCTTTCTAGAGCGAGTTGCGCATAAATGAAACCACCTGTTTTTTACCCCTGAAGGCGATTTTCAAGTGACCCGGTCTATTGTCCTCCATGACCGAGATAGTCGGCAAGTCCCGGAATATCGCCCCTGTCAAAAAAGCCGCTTGCAGCGCCACTGGCGACGGTCATACCCTTATCCAAAAAAATAATCGTGTCGGCAATGCCGACAGCTTCTTCCGGCTGATGGGTCACGAGCAACAGGGTCATACCGGTTTCAACTTGCAATTGCCGGATTAATAGCAGCATATCACGGCGTAATCGAGGCCCGAGGGCGGCAAAGGGTTCGTCGAGCAGCAAAACGGATTTCCGGCGCACCAGAGCGCGGGCGATTGCCACGCGCTGGCGTTCTCCGCCCGACAAGGTGCCGGGCATGCGTTTTTCAAACCCGGTAAGGCCGACGCGGTCCAGCGCCGCGGCCACAATTTCCCGATCTGCGGGGTCGGTTGTCAGTTTCGGGCGGATGCCGAGCACCACATTGGTTCCGACATCAAGATGGGAAAACAGGTTGTTTTCCTGAAACACCATCGAGACCGGACGGTCGGCAGGGTCGGCACCGGTGACGTCGGCACCGCCGATACGCACACAGCCGCTATCGGGTTTCTCGAATCCGGCAACAATGTTCAAAAGCGTCGATTTTCCAGCGCCTGACGGTCCGATCACAGCCGAAATCGTGCCGGCGGCAACACGTGTGTCGAAGTGCATCGTGTAGTCGTCACGCGCAAGGAAAACATCCTCTATCGCCAGATCCTGTCCAATCACAATTGCGCTCCGGCTTCACCTTTGCGCCGTTCCTGATCGGCAAACACCATCAGCAGCAGGCAGACTATGCCGAGCATGAGCGCCAGTCCGGCGGCATCGTTGGTGCGGTAGCTGCCCATGCGCTGAAGCAGAAGATAGGGCAAGGTGACGACATCCTGGCTGCCGAAGAGGGCAATGGCGCCGAGATCGCCCAGTGACAGCGCCATGGCAAAGGCGGTTGCCAGGAGAAAGGCGCGGCGAAGTCCCGGCCAGTCGATGAGCAGCAGCCCGTCGAGCCCGGCAATGCCGAGAGATGCGGTAAGGCGCGCAGTGCGGGCCATATGGGTCGTGTGGGCCGGTTCGAGGACCCGGATGACAAATGGCAGAGCCATCAGCGCATTGACCACAATGACAATGACCGGGGCGATAGCGAAGACATCCACCTGGTTGCGCAGCAAAACAAACCAGCCCGCGCCAAGCACGATGGGCGGCACAAGCAGAACCAGGCTGGAGGCGCCGGATGCCAGAATGCGAAAAACACGCGCCCATTTCTTTTGTTTTGCCAGCGGCAGGGCGGCGTAGCGGGCACGCACAAGCATCAATGCCATCGAGACCGACAGAAGCGCCGCTATCAGAGCAATCATCAGACTGGTGGCTATGGCCCGCCAGACGATGGTTTCGCCGAGCAGGCGGCCAAGGTCTGCCAGCAGTCCGGACAGGACGATGGAAACAAGCGGTGCAATGAGGAACAGGGCGCAAGCCGCGATCAGGCCGAAGTCGCAATAGCGTGCACCCGCGCCCTTGCCCGGATAGCGCATGGCCGGCTGACCGAGTGTTGAACTCTCCTCCGGCGCACCGCCGATGAGGGCGAGCAGGGCAAGCAGGAATGATGTCAGCAGCAACTGGATAAGGGCGAGGACAACGGCCCGTTGCGGATCAAAATCGAAGCGCAGCGACTGGTAGATGGCAACTTCTATGGTTGTTGCTCCCGGGCCTCCGCCAAGCAGCAGAACCAGCGTGAAACTGGTGACACACAACATGAAGACGAGGCCGCAGACCGCGGCCAGATGGCTGCGCATGAATGGCCATTCTATCAGCCGGAAGACGGTCCAGGACCCAAGGCCAAGCTGGCTTGCGTTGCGCCAATGTTCGGAAGGTACGCGGTCGAGCTGCGAAAGAAGCAGCCTGGTTGCAAGCGGCATGTTGAAAAAAACATGGGCGATAAGGATGCCGGTCAGTCCATAGATTGAAACGGGGCCGTCCATGCCCATACCCACGAGTGCCGTATTGACGATGCCCTGCCGCCCCCAGATTTCAATCAGCCCGAGGGCCGCAACGATCGGCGGCAGCCCGATCGGCACGGCCAAAAGGCGTAGCAGCCATTTTCGCCCGAAGAATTGCTGCCTGCGGGCAAGCGCGCGTGCAAGCGGTATGGCGACAATGACGGACAGCAGCGTCGACAGGAATGCCTGCAGCAGCGTGAACCGCGTGACCTTCCAGATATAGGTGGAAAAGAACGGCGCCTCGCTATCGGAGGCGCCAGCGGCTGTCAGCAACAGGGCAAGGACGGCGGCACCGATCACAAGGGCCATTGTGCCCAGCACGGCATAGCCCGCGCCTATGCTTGTGGCCATCTGCCGCCTGCCCAGCATTGGTCAGTCACTCATGACCGCAAGCCATTCGTCGACCCAGGCCTTGCGGTTTTCGGATACTTCATCAGCCGAATAAAGCAGCGTCTTTTTGGGTTTCACCAGGTCGCCGAAGGCTGCCGGAAGCGGCTCGGACAGTTTGCCGGCGGGGAACATCCAGTTGGTTGTCGGAATGGCGTTCTGGAACGATGGTCCGGTCATGAATTCAAGGAATTTCCCGGCGAGTTCCTTGTCGTCGGACGATTTGACGAGGCCGGCGACTTCGATCTGCATATAGTGGCCTTCATCGAAGCTTGCGGCCTGGTAGCGGTCGGTCTCCTCGGCAATCATGTGGTAGGCGGGCGAGGTGGTATAGGACAGCACCATCGGAACTTCGCCCTTGGTGAAAAGGCCATAGGCTTCCGACCAGCCGGGCGTGACCGTCAGGACGCGGTCTTTCAGTTTCTCCCAGGCCTCAGGTGCTTCGTCGCCGTAAACGGATTTGACCCACAATAGCAGGCCAAGACCGGGCGTCGACGTGCGCGGATCCTGGATGGCGATTTTCTCATCGGGGTTGCCTTCGACGAGTTCCTTCAGGCTGGCCGGGGGCGTATCGAGCGCGTCGGTGTCGTAAACGACAGCAAAATAGCCGAAATCATAGGGAATGAAGATGTCGTCCGACCAGTTTCCCGGCACATTCACGTTTGACTGGTCAATGCCGCTTGGCTCGAACAGGCCGGTTTTCTTTGCCTCGGTCACGAGATTTGTGTCCAGGCCGAGAACAATGTCGGCCTTTGTGTTGTCGCCCTCGAGCTTCAGACGGTTCAAAAGCGCAACGCCATCGGCAATGCCAACCCAGTTGAGGGTGCAATCGCACTCCGCTTCGAAGGCTTTTTTTACGACCGGGCCCGGGCCCCAGTCCGAAACGAAGCTTTCGTAAGTGTAGACGGTTAACTCGCGATCGCCAGCGATTGCGCCGGTGGCGAGCGACGCGCCGGCAAGGACCGCAGCAAAAGCGGTTGTGAAACGGTGTGGTTTGACGGGCATAAGCGCCTCCTTTGATAGTGTTATCCGGGAAAAAGGCGCTTTGTTGCGTCTAATCCCTCCGCCGGTGCAAGCCGGATCAGGTTCCTCGGGTTGGCGTGAGCCTCTCAGCAAACCGCATCTGCGGCTGGCACCCCGTTAGAGCAGGAACCGTCATAATCGGCCTTGCCAGCGCTGGCAAGTGCGGGAAAAGCTGCTATGTGCTTCGGACAATGAAGAGTAAGACGACATTTTTGATCCTGCTCGGCGGGAATCTGGAAAAAACCGCCCGGCTGCGGCAGCAAATCGCCGGGGCGCGGGTGATTGCCGCCGATGGCGGCATGTTTCATGCACATGGTCTGTCGCTGAAGCCGGAAATGTGGGTTGGCGATTTCGATTCTTCGCCTGAAGAGCTCCAGCAGCGCTGGTCAGGGACGCAGCGAAAACCGTTCCCCGCCGCCAAGAACCTGACGGACGGGGAGATTGCCGTCGAAGAGGCACTGGCCCTTGGAGCGGAGAGAATTATTCTGGCCGGTGCGCTCGGAGGCGAACGCAGCGACCATGCGTTTTTCCATATGACCCTTGCCTGCGCACTTCTTGGGCGCGGCGTCGGTGCGCTGTTGACATCGGGCCTTGAGGAAGGCTGGCCGCTCGGTCGCGGCGCGCAGATCATCGACCTGCCGCCATCGTCGATGTTCTCGATCCTGAATTTCGACGATGTGTCAGGGCTGAATATTGAGGGTGCGCGGTATCCACTCAAGCAATACGACCTGCCGTTTGGTTCCTCCCGGACAATTTCGAACGTTGCGGAAGGCCCGGTCACAATCACAATTGACTCCGGAACCGCGCTGTTGGTGGCGCGCCCGTTCGATCTTTCCGGCAGGTAACAATGGCGCCACCGATCCTTAAACTCGACGATATCCATCTGACGTTCGGCGGCACGCCGCTGCTCGCCGGTGCCAATCTGCAGATTGAGGCGGGCGAACGCATCTGCCTTGTCGGCCGCAATGGCTCAGGCAAATCGACGCTCATGAAAATCGCCGCGGGAATGGTCGAGGCGCAGTCCGGCGAGGTATTCAGGCATCCGTCGACGACAATTCGATATCTGGAACAGGCGCCGGATTTTGCCGGCCATGAGACGGTGCGTTCCTACGCGGAGGCGGGGCTTGGCCCGGGCGATGATCCGCATCGGGTGAGCTATCTGCTCGAGCATCTCGGCCTTTGCGGCGATGAGGTGCCGGAGCGCCTTTCAGGCGGTGAAGCACGGCGGGCGGCGCTGGTGCGCGTGATGGCGCCCGAACCCGACATTCTGCTTTTGGATGAGCCGACCAACCACCTGGACCTGCCGACAATTGAATGGCTGGAAGGCGAGCTGCAGCGCACGCGCAGCGCCCTGGTCGTTATCTCCCATGACCGCCGTTTTCTGGAAAACGTGTCGCGCTCGACCGTCTGGCTCGATCGCGGCGCAACCCGCCGGCTCGAAAAGGGATTCGGCGCTTTCGAAGCCTGGCGCGACAAGACCCTTGAGGAAGAAGAGCGCGATCAGCACAAGCTCGGCCGCGCCATCTTGCGTGAAGAGCACTGGCTGCGCTACGGCGTGACCGCGCGCCGCAAGCGCAATGTCCGGCGTCTTTCGGAACTGCACGAAATGCGCGCCAGGCACCGCAGCCATCGCGGCCCGACAGGCACGATCGAAGCGACCGCATCCCGCGCCCGCGATTCCGGTAAGCTTGTGATCGAGGCCGAGGCAATTGCCAAGTCCTTTTCCGGGCGCAGCATCGTTACGGATTTTTCAATCAAGGTGCATCGCGGCGACCGTATCGGGCTTGTCGGACCCAACGGGGCCGGCAAGACCACGCTGCTCAAAATGCTGACGGGCCAGCTGGCTCCGGACGCCGGAACCGTGCGCCTCGGGGCCAACCTGGAAGCCACAGTGCTTGACCAGAAACGCGATGCGCTCAATCCCGACGAGACGCTTGAGCATTTTCTGACCGACGGGCGCGGCAGCAACCTGCTCGTCGATGGCGAGCAGCGTCACGTCACCGGTTATATGAAGGATTTCCTGTTCCAGCCGGAGCAGGCCCGCACCCCCATTCGAGAATTGTCGGGTGGCGAAAGGGCGCGGCTGATCCTGGCGCGCAACCTCGCAAAACCGGCCAATCTGATCATTCTCGATGAGCCGACCAACGACCTCGACATGGAGACGCTCGACCTGTTGCAGGAAATCGTCGCAGGCTTTGCCGGCACAGTCATTCTCGTCAGCCATGACCGCGATTTTCTCGACCGTACGGTGACTTCGATTATCGCGCCTGCAAACCCGCAATCGCCGGATGGACGCTGGCTGGTTTATGCGGGCGGGTATTCGGACATGCTGGCGCAGCGCGGGAAGGTGCAGCCGGTTTTGGCAAAGCCAAAACGGGAAAAGACCGGATCGGACAACAGGGTTTCAAAACCAGCGGACAAGAAAAACAAGCTTTCCTATAAACAGAAATTCGCCCTTGAAACTTTGCCGGAAAAGATCAGCGAGGCGGAAGCCCGTGCTTCCGAACTCGAGGAAAAGATGGCGGATCCGGATCTCTTTACCCGCGATGTGGAAGGTTTTAACCGTCTGGCTGACGAATTGTCCGCGTTGCGTGAAAAGCTCTCTGCAATGGAAGAAGAATGGCTGGAGCTGGAAATGCTGCGCGAGACGCTTGAAAACGGCGCGTCCTGAAGCAATTTACCCGCAAGTTGTTTGCGCGGATGAACTTAAGCGGCGTCCTGTTTCGAAGCCTTTACCATCAAAAGCTTCCATTTATGCAAGACACGCTCTACTGTCCCGGCAAAAATATGTGAGAGATGACGATTATGCGGTTTGAAGGCACAAGCGCCTATATTGCGGAAAAAGATCTGAAGGTTGCGGTCAACGCCGCGATCACGCTGGAGCGACCCCTTCTGGTCAAGGGCGAACCCGGCACAGGAAAGACCGAACTTGCCAAGCAGGTGGCCTCGGCGCTGGGTCTCGAACTCATCGAATGGCATATCAAATCAACGACAAAGGCCCAGCAGGGGCTGTACGAATATGACGCCGTCTCACGCCTTCGCGACAGCCAGCTTGGCGACGACCGCGTCAATGACGTGCGCAACTACATCAAGCGCGGCAAACTGTGGGATGCATTCCGCGCGGACAAGAAGGTCGTGCTTCTGATCGACGAGATCGACAAGGCCGATATCGAGTTTCCGAACGACCTTTTGCAGGAACTCGACAAGATGGAGTTCTTTGTCTACGAGACCGGTGAAACGATCAATGCCGTGCAGCGGCCGGTCGTCATCATAACGTCCAACAATGAAAAAGAACTGCCGGACGCATTCCTGCGGCGGTGTTTCTTCCATTACATCAAATTCCCCGATGCGCCGACACTGCAGCGGATCGTCGACGTGCATTATCCGGGCATCAAACAGGAGCTGGTAAGCGCCGCGCTGACGCAGTTCTATGAAATCCGCGATGTTCCTGGCTTAAAGAAGAAACCGTCGACCTCGGAAGCGCTCGACTGGATCCGGCTTCTGGTATCAGACGATGTGGAGCCTGCGGATCTGCGCGGCAGCGCCAAGAATGCGCTTCCTAAGCTGCATGGCGCGCTGCTGAAAAATGAACAGGATGTACACCTGTTCGAGCGGCTGGCATTCATGGCGCGGCGCGACGGCGCCTAGTACAAGACGTATTTCGTTTTCCATGAAATCAGACTGACAGTTCCATGCCCATCAAGATTCCAGACCAGCTGCCTGCGCGTAAAACGCTTGAACAGGAAGGCGTGACGGTCATGACGGAGACTGCCGCGATCCGGCAGGATATCCGCCCGTTGCAGATCGGCCTCTTGAACCTGATGCCGAACAAGATCCGCACCGAGGTGCAGATGGCGCGGCTTGTCGGCGCATCGCCGCTTCAGGTGGAACTGACGCTTGTGCGCATCGGCCAGCACAAGGCCAAGAACACGCCCGAAGACCATCTGCTCGCCTTCTACAAGACGTGGGAGGAAGTCAGGCACCGCAAGTTCGACGGTTTCATCATCACCGGCGCGCCCATCGAATTGCTCGATTTCGAGGAGGTTGCCTACTGGAACGAAATGCAGCAGATTCTCGACTGGACAGTGACCAATGTCCACTCCAGCATGAATGTATGCTGGGGCGCGATGGCTGCCATCAACCACTTTCACGGGGTGCCCAAATACGCGCTGGATAAGAAGGCATTCGGGGTCTATAGGCACAACAACCTCAACCCGGCCTCGCCCTACCTCAACGGGTTTTCCGACGATTTCCAGATTCCGGTCTCGCGCTGGACGGAGGTGCGCGACAGCGACATCGATCCGGCGACCGGGCTTGAAGTGCTGATGAAGTCGGATGAAACGGGTGTGTGCCTGGTGCACGAGGCCTATTGTAACCGCTTGTACATATTCAATCATATTGAATATGATTCATTTTCGCTGGCGGAAGAGTATCATCGCGATGTCGCCCAAGGAAAACCGATCGAGATTCCGCACAATTACTTTCCGGAAGACAATCCGGAAGCAGAACCGCAGAACCGCTGGCGCAGTCACGCCCATCTTCTGTTCGGCAACTGGATCAATACGCTCTATCAGACGACGCCCTATGACATGAGCAAGATCGGCGACGACCGTACAATGAACCGGGGCGGGGATTAGGGCCAGAAAGGGAAACGCGCATGTTCATACCCTTCTTTCTGGAGCTGAAGGCGGCGAAGATACCGGTTTCGCTGCGAGAATATCTGACGCTTCTCGACGGCATGGATGCGCGCATTGTCAACTACGACGTGGAAGGGTTCTACTATCTGGCGCGCTCCGCGCTGATCAAGGACGAGCGCTTCATCGACCGTTTCGACAGGATCTTTTCCCATGTCTTCCGCGGGGTTGAGGCGGTTTCCGGAGAGGGCGGCCCGGAGGCGGTCGAACTGCCCGAGGAATGGCTGCGCAGGCTTGCCGAAAAGCACCTCAGTGAAGAGGAAAAAGCGCTGATTGAAAGCCTCGGCGGTTTTGAAAAGCTGATGGAAACACTGAAGCAACGTCTCGAGGAGCAAAAGGACAGGCATCAGGGCGGCAGCAAGTGGATCGGCACAGCCGGAACCTCGCCTTTTGGGGCCTATGGCTACAATCCCGAAGGCATCCGCATCGGCCAGAGCGAAAGCCGGCACAAGCGGGCGGTCAAGGTCTGGGACAAGCGCGATTTCAGGAATTTTGACGATTCGGTCGAACTTGGAACGCGCAATATCAAGGTTGCGCTCAAGAGGCTGCGGCGCTGGATCAGAGCTGGCGCCGAAGAGGAATTCGATCTTTCCGGCACCATCCGTTCGACGGCCGAACACGGCTATCTGGATGTGCAGACGCGACCAGAGCGCCACAACGCCATCAAGCTGTTGATGTTCTTCGACGTCGGCGGATCGATGGACGGACACATCAAGGTGGTCGAGGAGCTGTTTTCGGCGGCGCGTTCCGAGTTCAAGCACATGGAATATTTCTACTTCCACAATTGCCTCTATGAGGGCGTGTGGAAGGACAATCGGCGCCGGCACTCGGAGGTGCTGCCGACCTATAACGTGCTGCGCACCTATGGGTCGGATTACCGTGTCATCTTCGTCGGCGATGCGGCGATGAGCCCCTACGAAATTGTCTATCCGGGCGGTGCGGTCGAACACTGGAACGAGGAGGCGGGCGAGGTGTGGCTGCGCCGGGTTCTCGATCATTTTTCAAAGGTTGTCTGGATCAACCCGACTCTGGAGAAACACTGGGGCTACACCCATTCCATCGGTCTGATCAAAGAACTGTTTTCCGACCATATGTATCCACTGACGCTCGCCGGGCTGGAATCGGCAACGCGCGAACTGTCCCGCTAGCGGGACAGGTGCGGGGATAAATGCAACGCGAGATTTTTGGAAATACTGCGGACGGGACAGACATCGAGCGCGTGGAAATTCACGGAGGCGGACTGACGGCTCGCCTTATGAGCTGGGGCGCAACCCTTCAGGACCTTCACCTCGAGGGTCATAGTCCGTCGCTTGTTCTCGGCTTTTCCGAATTCGACAGCTACCCGGCCTATTCGCCCTATTTCGGCGCCACAGCCGGGCGCTATGCCAACCGGATTGCAAACGGGCGCTTCCGGCTGGACGGCGAGGACTATCAGCTCGACCGGAACCAGAACGGCGTGCACCATCTGCATGGCGGATCGCAGGGAATTGGCAAGCGGGTCTGGACAATCGCTGATCTTGGCGACGATTTCGTGCGCTTCGAAATTACAGACCCCGACGGCCATATGGGTTATCCGGGCACCTGCCGGATTGCCTGCACCTATCAATTGAAGTCCGGCGGTGTTCTTTCGATCATCCACGAGGCCGAAACCGACCGTCCGACGCTCTGCAATATAACCCATCACAGCTATTTCAATCTGGATGGCGGTGAAACAATACTCGACCACGAACTGATGATTGCGGCGGACCACTACCTGCCGGTGGATGGAAGCCTCATCCCGACGGGAGAAGTGATGCCTGTCGCGGGTACACCGCTTGACTTCCGCGAGATGAGTCCCATCAGGCATGAGGATGCCGACGGGCAGTTTGTCTATGACCACAATTTCTGCCTGTCGGATGCGCGAATGGCAAAAAGAGCCGTGGCTCTGGTGCGGAGCCTCAATTCGGGTGTGGCAATGGAAATATGGACCGGTGAGCCGGGACTCCAGTTCTATGGCGGTTCCAAGATAGCAATACCCGTCGAGGGACTGAACGGTTGGTGCTACGGCGCCCATGCCGGGCTCTGTCTTGAGAGCCAGATTTGGCCCGATTCTCCAAATCACGATCGGTTTCCAAGCGCCGTATTGCGTCCCGGGGAACAGCTTCGTCAGGAAACGGACTACATTTTTTCCCGTAGCTAGTTCGTAATTATTGGGTGTAAATCAATTATTTGACTAATTTGCTTTGCCGGCTATCCACGTGGGTGAGGTGCAGCTTGGCTTGACAATGGAGGCCGAGTAAGGATCATTATTATATAATATATAAGACTCGGTCGTCCTGGCGCGCATTGGAGGATGTGTCACTGTTGCGGCTGCCGATCCGTTCGTCTGCGGGGGAGGATTATGGACGCCATTATCGCCATCATAAAACCGCTGGCCTGGCTCAACACGGTGCTCTTGCGTATCGGCCGGAACATTGCCTGGGTGGCAATGGGGCTGATGGTCCTGATCATCGTGCTTCAGGTCGTTTTCCGCTATCTGCTCAATGACGCGTTGTCCTGGTCAGAAGAGGCCGCGCGCTTCCTGATGCTGTGGATGACCGGACTGATCGCGCCGAGCGCCTATCGCTGGGGCGGTTTCGTCTCCATCGACATCGTTCATGATCTGCTGCCAAAGCGCCTCGGCAGCGTGCTGGCGCTGGTCCTGTTGCTGGTCAGCCTGTTTGTTCTCGTGGTGGCAGTGCAACTCGGCTACAACCACGTCAATTCCGGATGGCTGTTCGCTTCGCAAACGCTGAAGCTCGATCTTAGTTCCATGGGATTGGGACTTGTCCGCGTCAAGCAGGCGTGGATGTACATGTCAGTGTTCGTGGGGGTCATCCTGCTGCTGCTGGTGAACATCGAGCTGTGCCTGAAAACACTCGCCGGGATCATCGATCCCACCCGTGAAGTGCCGGCAGACCAGGATCACCTGGTCATTACAGCGGAGTAAGCCCAATGCTGTTTTTCTTTCTTCCGCTGTTTCTCGTTTTCCTGATGGTCGGATTGCCGGTTTTCTTCGCCCTGCTTGCGGCACCAGGCATCCTGCTCTGGCTGGCTGACCAGCCGCGCGACTTCGCGCTGCTTTACAAGAATGTCTACAACGGCATGAATTCGTTCCCGCTGATGGCCATTCCGTTCTTCATGCTGGCCGGCGAGTTGATGAACCGGGGCGGCATCACGCTGCGGATCGTCGAGTTCAGCCAGTCGCTGATGGGTCACCTGCGCGGCGGGCTCGCACACGTCAACATCCTGTCGTCAATGCTGTTTGCGGGCCTGTCGGGTTCGGCCGTCGCCGATACGTCGGCGCTCGGTTCGATGCTCATTCCAGCGATGGAGAAAAACGGCTATACGCGCAGGTTCGCGGCGGCGATCACTGCGGCCTCATCGGTGATCGGGCCGATCATACCGCCGTCCGGCATCATGATCATTTATGCCTATGTTATGGGCGAATCCGTGGCTGCGTTGTTCCTTGCCGGCATTGTGCCCGGCGTCCTGGTCGGTGTCGGTCTTATGCTGATGACCGCCTATATGGCAAAGTCCAATGATTTTCCTGCGGCCGCGCCGCGCGCCAATTATCGCGAACGCGGACAGTCGTTTCTCCGGGCGTTTTTCCCGCTGATGACGCCGGTGATCATTCTTGGGGGCATCCTTGCCGGTGTCTTCACGCCGACCGAAGCCGCCGCCGTCGCCGCCGTCTACGCTTTCATTGTCTCGATGTTCATTCTGCGGACGATGGTCTGGTCCGATCTGCCCAACGTGCTGATCAAGGCGTCGCTGACGACGTCGGTCGTGCTGCTGCTGGTCGGTGCGGCAATGGCGTTCAAGACGGTGGTCAGCCTCAGCCACGCACCGGAAATCCTGGCCGGCTTCATCCTGAGCCTGACGGAAAATCCGTATCTGCTGCTGTTTCTCATCAACGTGCTTTTGTTCATTGTGGGCATGTTCCTGGATGCCGGACCGGCGATCATCATCCTCGGACCGATCCTGGCGCCGATCTTCACGGATCTTGGCGTCCATTCCGTGCATTTCGCCATCATCATGAGCGTCAATCTGACCGTCGGTCTGGCCACGCCGCCCATGGGACTGGTGTTGTTCGTGGCCTCCAGCGTCTCGGGCGTTAAGGTGGAGACAATCGCCAAGACGATCCTGCCTTTCCTTGCGGTGGAAATTCTGGTGATCTTCCTCATCACCTATTTCCCGCCGATTTCCATGGCAGTGCCGGAGTTCTTCGGATTTATCAAATAGAATAATCCGGGACAGTTCCAATAAGTGAAACATGGCAGTGGACAATTGCCGTGTGCTTGACAAGCGTCGTTCAGTCTTTAATCTTATATCTTATATAAGACTTGTCGGCGATTGAATTCGGGAGGAATGAAATGATCGCGAAAAAGACTGCTAACATCTTGGGTGCATTGGCGCTCGGGCTGACGATGACGACCACGTCCGCCATCATCGGCGGAACCGAAGCACAAGCAGCAGATTACAAACTGCGCGCAACCGCCAACTCGAACGAGAATGACGAAGACTATGACGGTCTGATCGTTTTCAAGGACTATGTCGAAAAGGCCTCCAACGGCGCCATCGAAGTTGAGCTGTTCATCGGAACGCAGCTTTGCTCAAACGGTGCGGAATGCCTGCAGGGCATTTCTGACGGGACTATCGACATTTACATTTCTACATCCGGCGGTGCTTCCGGGATCTTTCCTTATGTGCAGGTGCTCGACCTTCCCTATCTGCTGCGGGACGACCGAATTGCGGAAGAAGTGCTGAGCGAAGGCACATTTACCCGTACACTCCGTGATCTGGCACTGGCCGATTCCGGCGACACCATCCGTCTGATGACAATCGGCAACACCGGCGGCTGGCGCAACTTTGCCAACACCAAGCGGCGCGTTCAGGGCCCTGGTGACATGGAAGGCCTGAAAATTCGAACCGTCGTTGCCGACCTGCCGCAGGAGCTGGTAAAGGCTCTTGGCGCATCTCCGACGCCGATCCCGTGGCCGGAACTCTTCACCTCGTTCCAGACCGGGGTCGTGGAAGGTTCGAAAAACGGCATCACCGACATCATGGGCATGAAGTTCCCGGATGCCGGCCTGAAATACGTTACCCTTGACGGGCATGCCTACATGGGCGCGTTGTGGTGGATGAGCAACGAGCAGTTCTTGTCGATGCCGGAAGATATGCGGCGCGTCGTGGTGGACGGTTTTGCAGCGCTGCAGCAGGCAACCTTCGCGTCGCCGAAGCGCAAGTCGATCCAGGCCTATTCGGAATTTGTCGCTGAGGGCGGCGATCTTTACGTACCGACTCCGGAAGAAAAGGCCGCGTTCAAGGAAGCCGCAGCGCCGGTTTACGACTGGTTCAAAGCCAACATCAACAACGGTGAGGCCGCATTCACGGCCCTGACCGACGCTGCTGCCGGCGCCGAAGCGAAAATCGACGGCAACGCCGCGATGGATGTCAAATAGGCGGACCCGATCAATTTTGGGCCATGCCCGGATTTGACCGACGAGCAACGAGGCCGCTCACATTGTGCGGCCTTTTGCATTCGTCAGCGGAACGGGTACATCCAGGGTTTGTAGTCATTGATGAGGATCTGCGCGTGTTCGATCTGTTGCGGTGTCATTTTCTTGACCACCTCCTCAAGGCTGATCGCGGCATCGGGGTCGCCGCCGATAGCGGAAAGCACGTACCACAGATAGGCGCGGACAAGATCCGGTTCGGGCATGCCGCGTCCGACCTCGTAGTACCAGCCGATACCGGACTGGGCGCCTGGATGCCCTTTCATCGCGGAACGCAGATACCACTCGAAGGCACGCACATCGTCGCGCGGAACGCCGAGCCCCATCGCATACATCACACCGATGAGTTCCTCCGCATCGGCATTGCCGGAACGGGCAGCGGGCAGCAGTTCCTGCATCGCTTCTTCAAAGCGGTTCGTCTCCATAAGATCACGCGCCGTTTCGATGTCGGCCAACGCCGCAGCGGCGGGGAGAACGGTTGCCATGGCCAGGGCCGCAATGCGCAGTTTGAGGTGGCTCATAATAGTTTCTGCTCCCCTGATTTGCCGTTGATCGTGCCCACAGACAATAGCAACGGACTGCCGGCGGGCAAGCGCTGTTTGCGGAATAATCGTCTTGCCGCCGCTTCTCTGGCGCTGGCGCTGGTCTTTAGCGCGGGCCCTGTCCACGCCGGCGACGACGATACAACACACGTCTTGCCGCCAACCCTCAGTGAAGCGGATTTCCTGCCATTTGATGAAAAGCGGGCGGCGCTCGGCCGGCTGCTTTTCTACGATCCGGTTCTGTCGGGAAACCGCAATATTTCGTGCGGCACCTGTCATCACCACGATCTTGCAAGTGCCGATGCTTTACCGCTCGGTGTTGGCGAGGGTGGAAGGGGCATTGGCCGTAAACGAACGGTCGGCAGCGGCAGTGAGCGCATCGACCGGCGCGTGCCGCGCAATGCCCCGGCGCTGTTCAATCTGGGGCACAAGGACATCCGGCATCTCTTCCATGACGGCCGGCTCAGCGTCGACAACATATTTGGCAATGGGTTCAATTCGCCGGCTGAGGAATATCTGCCCAGGGGCCTTAATAACATCGTTGCAGCGCAGGCGCTGTTTCCCATGACTTCGGAAACGGAAATGGCGGGTCGGCCGGAGGAAAACGAAATAGCAGGAGCGCGCAACAACCGGATCGACTATGTGTGGCCGTTGCTGGCCGAGCGGGTACGCAACATATCCGGCTACGGAACCCTGTTTTTGGAAGCCTATCCGGATATCGACAAACCGGTGGACATATCAATTGTGCATATCGCCAATGCGATCGGTGATTTCGTCATTTCCGAATGGCGCTCGTTCGACAGCCCCTTTGACCGCTATCTGAATGGCGACAGCCAGGCTCTCAACGCGAAAGAGCGGGTCGGCATGACCGTGTTCTACGGCAAAGGCGGATGCGCCGCCTGCCACAGCGGGCCGCTGTTTTCGGATCAGGAATTTCATGCGCTGGCTCTGCCGCAATTCGGTCCCGGGCGCACCCGGACCTTCGACCTCATCGTGCGCGATGTCGGCCGCATGGGCGAAACCGACAGGCTCGAAGATGCCTACCGGTTCCGCACGCCGTCCCTGCGCAACAGCGCGCTGACCGGACCCTATGGTCACAATGGCGCCTATGCCAGCCTTGAGGAGATGATCCGCCACCATCTGGAGCCGCAGGCAGCTTTTGACCGCTGGAGCCGGGACCACGTTGCGCTGCCCGTCCATGAAGGGCTGGCAGATGTTGATTTTGCGGCGCTGGAAGACCGGCGCGAGCGCATGCGCGTCCGCAATGCAGTGGATATCAGGCCGGTTGACCTCAACGATCAGGAGGTGCAGCAGCTTGTCGCATTCTTGAACACGCTAACGGGCGAAAAGAGCATCAGGGGTCGGTTGGGCAGACCGCAATCGGTGCCCAGCGGGTTGCCTGTCGATTGAGCTTTTCACGCCGATGGGCCGGGAAGCGGGAATAGAAAAATCAAGTCTTGTATATTATATAAGACTTGATAAGTTGCTCCACAAAGGAGGCCCGTCTGCGCCGTCATGACCACAGTTCTTGCCGTCGGCTCCGCCGTCGTCGATTTCATATTCCAGCTCGATGAAGCACCATCCCGCTCGGAAAAGCACCGGGCGCGGGACGCGGCAATCGTTGGCGGGGGATGTGCCGCGAATGCCGCCGTTGCTGTTGCCCGGCTCGGCGGGAAGGCCATGCTGGCCGCGCGGCTTGGTGACGATGTAATTGGCGACATGATCATTTCCGACCTCGAAAAAGAGGGTGTCGACAGTAATCTCGTCAAACGTTTTGAAGAGCGCCGTTCTTCTTATTCCTCCGTCATTGTCGATCCTGACGGTGAGCGCAGCATTGTCAATTTCCGCGACATGGATATCGATTTTGGCGGCGGCTGGCTCGAACTGCAGGAACTGCCGGCATTTGACGCGGCGCTGGCCGATACCCGCTGGCCGGACGGCGCCCGGGTGGCGATGCGGGCGGCGCTGAAACGCGGCGTACCCGGCGTCATCGACGGGGAGGCGCCGGTGCGCGAAGCCCAGGCGGCGCTTATGGATGCGACACATATCGCTTTTTCGCGTCCTGGCCTGCTCGATTTCAACGACATCAACGACGTCGAAGCAGCACTCAGGCAGGCAGCAGAGGAAACCGGCGCCTGGGTCTGTGTCACCGAAGGCGGCGATGGTGTGCGCTGGCTCGACAACGGCACCATGCGGCACATGCCGGCATTCGAGGTCAAAGTGGTGGACACTCTCGGGGCGGGCGACGTGTGGCACGGTGCTTTCGCCCTAGCTCTGGCAAGGGGTGATAGCGAAAGTGAGGCGATCCGGTTCGCCAGCGCCGCATCCGCCCTCAAATGCCGGCAGTTCGGCGGCCGGTCCGGCGCGCCGACCGATAGCGATGTCACGACATTTCTCATGGAGAACGGATAATGCAACTTTCAGCCGGTAAACTCTGGGGCATGCGCCGCATGGCGGATGATGCTGGGCGCTTCAAGATGACGGCGGTCGATCAGCGTCCGCCGATCAAGAACCCCATTGCGGCCCATTACGGTGTCGAGGAGGCGCCCTATGATGACGTTGCCCGCTTCAAGGCGCTGCTGACGGAGGTTTTGCAGGATCAGTCTTCGGCAATGCTGCTCGACCCACATTTTGCCGTCCCGCGCGGTATAGGAAATCTATCGCCGACAAAGGGACTGATCGTCACGCTGGAAGATTCGCTGTTTCAGGAAACAGACGGCGGGCGGCTTTCCAGCGAGATCGACGATTGGTCGGTGGCCAAGATCAAGCGCATGGGCAGCGATGCGGTCAAGGTGCTTGCCTGGTACCGGCCGGATGCGTCAGAGGCGGTCAACACGCATCAAAAGGATTTCGTAAAGCGGATCGGCGAGGCATGCGCCCTCTACGACATTCCCTTTCTGTTTGAGTTGCTGGTCTATCCGCTTGCAAGCGATGCGCATCAGACCAAGGACTATGTCGAGCTGAAGGGCAAGAAGGCGGACGATGTGCTGGCCTCGGTCGAGGAGTTTGCGAAGCCGGACTACGGCGTTGATGTCTTCAAGCTAGAGAGCCCTCTCAATGCGGCTGACGTTCCGGGCGTCGGCAATGAAGGCTGGGAAGAAGCGCAGTCCGCGTTTGACGAAATGGGCCGCCTGGCCGGGCGCCCGTGGGTCATGCTGTCGGCAGGTGCAGGCAAGCCGCAATTCCGCAATATCCTCACCCATGCCTACCGCGCCGGCGCATCGGGCTATCTTGCGGGGCGTGCAATCTGGCTGGACGCCTTTTCGCATTTTCCGGACTGGGACCGGATGCGGGTCGGCCTCGCAAATGAGTCAGTTGACTATATGAACAATCTCAATGAACTGACCGACGGCGAAGCGCTGCCCTGGCACGCCCACGACGCCTTTACAGAAGGCGGCGCTCAGTTTTCGCCGGCCGATGCTTCGTTCCGGCACATATACAGAGATTTCGGACTGTGACCGGTCGAGCCGAAATGTCGGGAGTTCTAATCCAGCAGCAGACGGGCAACCACATCGAGCCCTGGATTGCCGGGGTCGCCGTCGCGGGACGGGGCAACGATAATGGCCTCGCCCTCCCGCGGCATGATGCCCGTCAGCGCCTCAACATTTTCGGGATGGGTGACCATCACCTGGTTTCCCGGACCGCGAAACTCGCGAATGATCTTCTTGATCTCTTCGGATTGGGCGGCAAGGGCCTCGGAATCGTCCTCGACGAGATTAAGTGCCTCCAGCGGTTCAGGATCATCTCGAAAAGCATTGGTCGCTGTTTCGAGCGTGCGGCACCATTGGCTGGAATAGACACGCGATATGGAAACCGCACGGGCGGCGAACCGTACCCCGCGCCGCCGGGCCTGCTGACGGCCGCGATCGGAAAGATTGCGCTGGGTCGTGCAGTCGTCCAGCTCGAAAAAGGGCGGATCGCCGGTGCCTGGAGCCAGCGCGTGCGTCAGAAGGATTGTATAGCCGCCTGTCGCCAGCCGAGCCCATGCAGCCTCTGTTGAACCAGCCTTGGATGCGCCGAATGAAAAAATCATCAGCACGATTGCTACAAAGGCGAAGGGACGTCGTTTCATACAGCGGCTCCGATACAAAATTATCTAGGAGTTTAATCGGCAAATGAAAGAGGTACAGACCCTAGGCGTTCTGCCGCTCGGTCGGCCGACATTCGATGTCGCCTTTGCCGAAGAAAAACTCAGCGCCATGTTGAACGCTCTGGCGGCTACGGGCAAGACACTGCTTGGCCCCGGCAAGCTGTTGATGAACGGTGCAGAAACAGACGATGCGATTGAACAGATCAAAACGGCGGCTCCCGATATCGTGCTGATTTTGCAGGTTACCTTTACGGATGCCGCTGCGACAATGCGTATTGCCGGTCGTTTTGATCAGCCACTTTGCCTTTGGGCCGTACCGGAGCCGCGAGACGGTGGGCGGCTTCGCCTGAATGCGTTTTGCGGCCTCAATCTTGCCTCTCATGCCCTGGGGCTCAACGGACGGGAGTTTTCCTGGATTTATGCCGATCCGCAAGGCGCCGGTGTGGGTGCGGAACTGGAGGCGCTGTTGTCGGGTGGCCGGAAGGTCGCACCGATGGAGGGCGAGCCGTCACCCGCGGACAGTCAGACAGGTCTTGAAATCGCCGCCCAGTTAAACGGCCTCAAGATAGGACGGCTTGGAGCCCATCCGGACGGGTTCGACACCTGCCGCTACGATAAGTCGCGGCTTCACGCGCTGGCGGGTATCGAGGTGGACGAGCTGGCGCTTCAGGACCTGTTCGACAAGGCCCTGACAGTGCCCGAAATAAAAGTTGATCACATAAGGGCCGCCGCGGAACGGGATCTCGCCGGGCTTGAGGCGGTCGACCAGCAACAGCTCGACCGTTCGCTGCGGCTGAAAGCGGCAATGGAAATCATCCGAGAACGTGGCGGTTACGACGCATTTGCCGTGCGCTGCTGGCCGGAAACATTCACCGAATATGGCGGTGCGGTCTGCGGCCCGGTTTCAATGATGGGCGAGGCGCATGTGCCGTGTGCCTGCGAGGCCGATGTCTACGGTGCTGCGACGCAGCTTTTGCTGCAGGCCGTTGCTGATGCACCTGTCTTTCTGGTTGATCTGGTCGATATGGATGCTGCCGACAATTCCGGCGTTGTGTGGCACTGCGGGCAAGCACCGATTTCCATGGCTGATCCCGATGCCGTTGCAGAAGCAACCATTCACACCAACCGAAAAATGCCGCTGCTCTATCAGTTTCCGCTCAAACCCGGGCCGGTCACATTCATGCGGTTGAGCCAGGCCCGCGGCCGGCAGAAAATGATCATCGCGTCCGGCGAAATGCTGAAGCGCCCTATGGCGTTTACCGGCACCTCCGGCGTCGTGCGGTTCGACCGGCATACTGGTGACGTCCTGCCCGACATCATGAATAGCGGGCTCGAACACCATATGGCCCTTGCCTATGGCGAACATACCGAGCCGCTGCTCGCCGCCGCGGCGGCACTTGATATTCCCGTCATTCGTCTTTGAGAGTTGCACACCTATGACTAACATTCGCTATGGCATCATTGGTTCAGGCATGATGGGACAAGAGCATATTCGCAACCTTGCCCTGATCGACGGCACCGAGGTCAGTGCCGTCGCCGATCCGAATACGCAAATGCGCGACAGCGCAGCGGCGCTGGCGGGGCCGGGCTGCGCCGCATTTGACCATCACGGGGCGCTGCTCGATGCAGACCTGTGCGATGCTATCGTCATTGCGGCACCGAACCATCTGCACCAGCCGATCCTCAATGATGTCCTGCCGCTGGAAATGCCGCTGCTGGTCGAAAAGCCGCTTGGCATCAGCGGGCCGCAATGTGAAGCGATCATCCGGCAGGCCGCACCGCGCAGGGCGCCGGTCTGGGTGGCAATGGAATACCGGTACATGCCGCCGATCGCCCGCATGCTTGCGGAATTGCGGGCTGGAACCGCGGGCGCACCGAAAATGATCGCCATTCGCGAGCATCGTTTCCCGTTTCTCAGCAAGGTCGACAATTGGAACCGATTCCAGGACCAGACCGGTGGAACGCTGATCGAAAAGTGCTGCCACTTTTTCGACCTAATGCGACTTGTAGCGGGGGCGGAAGCGACCCGCATCTACGCTTCGGGCGGCATGGATGTGAATTTCCGTGATGAAAAAGTCGACGGACGTGCAGCCGACATGCTCGACAATGCTTTTGTGATTGTCGATTTTGAAAACGGCATGCGCGGCATGCTTGATCTGTGCATGTTTGCGGAAGGCGCCTATTGGCAGGAGAGCGTCAGCGTCGCTGGCGACAAGGCACGCATCGATGCCTTTGTTCCAGGACCTGCGCGTTTTGCACCGGGTGGCAAGGAGCGGGCGTCGCAGGTTGTCATCTCACCGCGCGAGAGCAAGGCACCGATCATTGAAGACATCATGATCGATGAGGCGATTTTGTCGGCCGGAGACCATCACGGCTCCACCTACTACCAGCATGAGAAGTTCCTGCGGCTGATCCGCGAGGGCGGCGAGCCGGAAGTGACGATGACGGACGGTGCAAAGGCGGTCGAAATCGGCGCGGCGGCGGAGGAATCGGCGCGGACAGGCCTGCCGATCATGCTGTGATCACCGGGGCCAGCCGTGGGACGATGCGACCGGCCTGAATTCCAGCGGATCTTCGCTGGCGAGCGGAACGATCCGGCGCAGGCGCAGCTCGGGCAGCGTATCGTTCAAGGCGCTGGCGCATACGGCAATAAGGAAATCCTTTTCAACGCCTATCTGCCAGAACCGCCAGCGCGTCGCGTCATCCGAGAGCGATTTGTCGACCGCCAGGCTGAACTGGTCCGTGCCGGTAAAGTCGAAGCTGAACTTGCCAAGCGGGATCGACAGACCCATGCCGCGGGCCTTGATGTATGATTCCTTCAGCGTCCAATAGGCAAAGAACCGGTCGTGTTGCCGTGAAGCCGGCAGGGCGTTGAGTGCGGCGCATTCGAGATCGGAGAAAAACCGGTTGGCAACGCCAAGTGCCGCCGCCTTGCGGCCGGTGCTCTCGATGTCGATACCAAGGGTCCGCTGTTGCGTAACGCCCATCACGACGCAATCATGGGTGTGTGTGATATTGAATGACAGAGCTTCGGACCCGTCACCGCCGTTCTTCAGGAACGGCCGTCCATACCGGTTTTTGCCGAAGGTCAGTTCCGCGCCATCCATTGACAGATACCGGCCGAGGACCGTGCGCGTCAGTGCCCGGGTGATCAAAAAGCGGTGGCGATCGGTATCGCGCACCAGGCGCTGCATTCTCGTTTCTTCGTCCGGCGACAGAAGGCGGCGATATCCACTCAGCAGCGCGGTGTCCGCCACGTCGTCGGGCCGGGCGGTCCAGATGTCGATCCTGTTCGGCGAGGCGGACAGTGTTTGTTGCGGCACGATTGTTCTAGTCTCCCGGAGGAAGCGCGGCTATGGCCTGTCAGGGCAGGTTGACTGCATAATGCATATTTGCCGTCAGGCAACGGGAACAACGCAGTTCAACCGGTTTTCCCTCAAGATCGCGGGCGATGCGGGTGATCAGCAATAGCGGTTCGCCAACGCCGCAGCCCAATGCCGCAGAATCGCGCTCATCACACAGGACCGCCTTGAGCTGCTCATCGGCCTTGGCGATGGTTATTCCCCAACGGCTGGAATAGAGCTGGTAGATATTGTTCGGGATTTCCGTCAGATCCTCGAAGCCCGGATATTTGGCGGTCGGAATGGTGATCGTCTCGGCAATGACCGATTTGCCGACCATCTGGCGGACGCGTTCGATACGCCATACGGGCGCATCGGATTCAATCTCGAGAAATCCTGCCTCCTGCGCCGTTGCCGGCTCCTGCGACCAGCACAACAGCCTTGAATCGGGAAAGGTGTCCTCATCGGAGCTTTCGTCGGAAGTCAGCCGGAAAAACTGGAACAAAATACGAGAATCTTCGGGCTCCGCGACGAAGGTGCCGCGTCCCTGCCGGCGAACCAGCAGATTTTCCGCCGTCATGGCATCCAGCGCCTTGCGCACCGTTCCCTGGCTGACGCTGAGCTGTCTTGCCAGCTCCTGCTCGCTCGGGATGTTCATGCCCGGCTGCCACGTACCGTCGACAAGGCGGCGAATGAGCTGGTCCTTGACCTGAGCATAGAGCGGTTTGAAGCCGATATTGGTGTCTGTGTCCTGCAAAACCTAGTCCATCTGTCTTTTTTTCCTGTTTAGCGTGATCTGGTTGACAACGCCAGTATGTTGTATCTTATATAATATATAAGACTTGGGCCAGAAGGGTCCAATATCCTGTTATTTTTGGAGGCAGCCTTGAGTATCCCGCAATTGCTGGTTCACGACCATGAAGACAATGTTGGTGTCGTTGTTGTGGAAAATCTGACGGCCGGTACGAATATGACCTGTGTCGTAACGCATGATGATTCCGATTTTGAGCTGACCTGCGGCAATGACGTGCCGATCGGGCACAAGGTTGCCCTCAGGGATCTGGCCGTCGGCGACACGGTCGTCAAATATGGTGAGGATATCGGCAAGGTGGTTGCGCCCATCAAAAAGGGCGAGCACGTGCATGTGCACAATCTGAAGACCAAGCGCTGGTAGGAGACCGATCATGTCACAGAAAATTATGGCGTATCGGCGTGAAAACGGCCGGGTCGGCGTTCGCAACCACGTTGTCATCCTGCCGCTGGACGATATTTCCAATGCCGCCTGCGAGGCGGTCGCCAACAATATAAAGGGAACCATGGCGCTGCCGCATGCCTATGGGCGGCTGCAATTCGGCGAGGATCTCGACCTGCATTTCCGCACCATGATCGGAACGGGCGCCAATCCGAACGTTGCGGCCGTCGTCGTCATCGGCATCGAACCGGAATGGACGAAGATCGTCGTTGACGGCATTGCCGAGACCGGAAAGCCGGTGACCGGTCTTTCGATCGAACAGCGCGGCGATATCGCCACCGTTGCAGCCGCATCGCGTGTCGCCAAGGACTATGTGCACTGGGCAACTGAACTGCAGCGCGAAGAATGCGATGTATCGGATCTTTGGATTTCGACAAAATGCGGCGAGAGCGACACGACAACCGGGCTTTCGTCATGCCCGACCGTCGGCAATATGTACGATAAACTGCTGCCGGAAGGCATTTACGGCTGCTTCGGCGAGACCTCGGAAATCACCGGGGCGGAACATCTGTGCGAGGCGCGCGCCGCCAATCCGGAAGCGGCGGCCAAGTTCATGAAAATCTGGAAGTCCTATCAGGACGATGTCATCGAAGCGCACAAGACATCCGACCTTTCCGACAGCCAGCCGACCAAGGGCAATATTCTGGGCGGTTTGACGACCATCGAGGAAAAGGCGCTGGGAAATCTAGAAAAGATCGGCCGCACGTCAACCTATATCGATGCGCTGGGACCGGCCGAGGAACCGAAAAAGGGCAAAGGCCTTTATTTCATGGATACGTCGTCAGCAGCGGCCGAATGTGTCACGCTGATGGCTGCGGCCGGATATGTGATCCATACTTTTCCGACCGGCCAGGGCAATGTTGTCGGCAATCCGATCGTTCCGGTCGTCAAGATATCGGGTAATCCGCGGACCGTTCGCACCATGGGCGAGCATATCGATGTCGATGTTTCAGGCATCCTGCGCCGGGATATGACGATCAACCAGGCCGGCGACGCGCTGATCGACATGATCGTGCGCACGGCCAATGGCCGCAATACCGCCGCCGAGGCGCTCGGTCACCGCGAGTTCGTCATGACCAAACTTTACCGAAGCGCCTGACTTATGGGACAATTTGCAGGTTTCATACGGTAGGAGCCGACAATGGCAAAAATCGTTATCACCGAATTCATGGATGACGCCGCCGTGGATGCCCTAAAGCAGCAGTACGACGTTTTCTATGATCAAACCCTTGCTGACCGGCAGGACGAGATTGTCCCGCTGGTCGCCGATGCCGCTGCGCTGATCGTGCGCAATCGCACGCAGGTGACGGCTGACCTCCTGGACGCGGCACCCGACCTCAAATGTGTCGGTCGGCTCGGTGTCGGCCTTGATAATATCGACATGGAGGCCTGCCGGGAGCGCGGTGTCACCGTATATCCGGCAACTGGCGCAAACAACCTCTGCGTTGCCGAATACGTCATCACAAATGCCATGCTGCTCCTGCGCGGGGCCTATCAATCCACCGAAGCGATGCTGCAGGGAGAATGGCCGCGCCAGGCGCTCATCGGTCACGAGCTTGCAGGCCGGGTGATGGGGCTTGTCGGATTTGGCGGGATTGCCCGCGAGGTTGCAGTGCGCGCCAGCGTGCTCGGAATGCAGGTCGTCGCCTATGACCCCTACTGCCTTGCTGATGATCCGGGCTGGCAGCTCGCCCGCAATGTTTCGCTCGACGGGGTTCTGGATTACGCCGATGTGGTCAGCCTTCATGTTCCGCTCACCGGCGATACGAAACACATGATCGATGCTGAGGCGCTGGCAAAGATGAAAAGCCAGGCGGTGATCATCAATACGTCCCGCGGCGGCATTATCGACGAGGAGGCGCTGGCCTCCGCGCTTTCTCAGGGGAAACTGGCGGGCGCAGCGCTTGATGTCTTTGAGACCGAGCCGCTGTCTGCAGAGGCAGCGATGAAATTCAGCGGCCTGAAGAACATCATTCTTACACCGCATATTGCCGGCGTGACGCAGGAATCAAATGTCCGCGTCAGTGCGATGACAGCGCAGACGGTTCTTGCCCATCTGGACGATGCGGGCGAGCAGGCGATCCATTTATGAGCGAAGATAACAGGTTCAGTCCCGGTGACGTGCGCCAGTTGATCAGCAGCGCACTGGTGCGCAGCAACACGTCCGAAAAAAATGCGGCAAGTGTTGCCGATGCGCTGCTCGCGGCAGAACTCGCGGGGCAGAGCGGTCATGGTTTGCGCCGCGTTGGCTCCTATGCCGCGCAGGCAGCTTGTGGCAAGGTGGACGGCCAAGCTGAGGCCGGTCTTACCCGGCACCGGCCAGGTTCGGCGCTCGTCGATGCCGCAAACGGATTTGCCTATCCGGCAATCGACCTTGCGCGCGACTGGCTGGCGGAGGTCTGTCCCGCACAGGGGATAGCCGTTGCAGGGATAACCCGTTCGCATCATTGCGGTGTTGCGGGTGTCATTGTTGAATCGCTTGCGGACAAAGGCCTCGTGGCACTGCTTTTTGCAAATACACCGGCAGCGATGGCGCCCTGGGGCGCGACACGGGCGCTTTTTGGCACTAACCCCATTGCCTTTTCAGCCCCGGTTGCCGGTGGTGATCCGGTGACCGTCGACATATCCCTTTCGCGTGTCGCGCGCGGCAAGATCATGGCCGCCAATCAGCGCGGCGAGGATATTCCAGAAGGGTGGGCCTTCGATGCCGACGGGGCGCCGACCACCGATGCCAAGGCCGCCCTTGCCGGCACCATGGCGCCGCTGGGCGATGCCAAGGGTACCGTGATGGCGCTTATGGTGGAGCTTATCTGCGCTGGGCTGACAGGCGCCAATTACAGTTTTGAGCAGAGTTCGTTCCTGAATGCCGAAGGCGGCCCGCCGGGTGCAGGACAAACGCTGATCGCCATCGACCCGGGCGCATTCGGTGTCAATGGACTGCAACGATTTGCGATGATGGCCCAGATGATCCAGTCGACCGATGGTGCACGATTGCCCGGCCGTCGCCGCCAGCAGATAAGGCGCGATTACGAAAATAACGGAATTCCCGTCGATCCGCAGTTGTTTGAGGCGATCGAGGCGATCGGGGCATGATATTTGTCCGCGCTGCAGAACCTTCCTTGCCGGACTTGCTTCAATTGTGAACCGAAGCGCTGCCGCCTTGGATGGAGGTCCCTTTCATCATTGACTTCGGGCCCCATTGTCATGAAGCCTTCACATGTGACGGGCATGGAGATCCGACATTTTGAGAGGCGTGAATGACCGATACTATGTTTGCGGCCCCCGGCCGGTTTTTCCGAGGCAATCTCCACACTCACAGCAACCGTTCCGATGGTGCGCTGGAAGCCGAAGAGGTGTGCAGGCGCTACAAGGCGGAAGGCTATGACTTCTTGGCGCTTACGGATCATTTTATCGGTATTTACGAATATCCGATAACCGACACGGTACCGTTCAGGGACAATCAGTTTACAACGATCCTTGGTGCCGAGCTGCATTCGGGAACCATGCAGAACGGTGAGATATGGCATATCCTTGCGGTCGGATTGCCACAGGAATTCGCACCACCGGATGCCCCTCACTTCGGACCCGTCGATGGTCAGGAAACCGGTGCGGAGATTGCCCGGCGCGCCCGCGATGCCGGTGCTTATGTGGCAATTGCCCATCCGCAATGGTCCGGCATGAGCCTTGATGACGCGCGCGGTATCGAAGCTGCCCATGCGGTTGAGATCTACAATCATGGCTGCGCGGTCAGTGCCGACCGTGCCGACGGCTTCCACACGCTTGATCTTTTACTGTCGGAAGGAAGGAAACTCGATTTGTGCGCAACCGATGATGCGCATTTCACCGAGCCGGACCATTTCGGCGGCTGGGTCATGGTCAAAGCGCAGGAGAACAGCCCAGACAGTCTCCTCGCGGCCCTCAAGGCCGGACACTACTATTCCAGCCAGGGCCCGGATTTTCACAACATCGTCTGGAACGACAAATCCGTCGAAGTTGATAGCAGTGCCGTGTCGACCGTCATCGTGCAGGGTCAGGGTTCGGCGGCTGTCTCGCTGCATGGCGATGCGATGACCCGAGCGGAGGTGCCCTTGATGCGGTTTTCAAATTCGCCCTGGCTGCGGATCACCATTGTTGATCGCGCCGGAAAACGGGCCTGGTGCAATCCTGTCTGGCGCTGAATTTCCTGCGTTGACGTGCCGGATCGAAAAATGCCCGGCGTCTACGAACTGCCTTCTGGATCGTAAATATAGCCGATGCCGCGTACGGTTTTGATGATCGCCGGTTTGGCCGGGTTCTTCTCGATCTTGCGCCTCAGCCTGGAGATCCGGATGTCGATGCTCCGGTCAAAGGGATCCCAGCTTCGGTCATGCGCCTGTTCAAGGATCTGATCGCGGTTGAGAACGCGGCCCCGGTTGTCGGCGAAGGCTTTGAGGAGGTTGAATTCCATTGCCGTGAGCGGAACCTCTTCGCCATCGGGTGCGTGCATTTTTGCCGATTCGATGTCGAGGACATAATCACCGAACATGGCCGTTCCGGCTTCAGCCTTCTTCTTGGGGCTATCTGCGCCCCTGCGCCGCAAGACAGCCTTTATGCGGGCTTCAAGTTCGCGCAGATCGACCGGTTTTCCGAGATAGTCGTCGGCTCCCATTTCAAGTCCGATGATCCGGTCCACGACTTCACCGGCTGCCGTCAGCATGACGACGGGCGTCTGATCATCAATGCGCAGCGACCGCAGGGTCGTCAGGCCGTCTTCGCGCGGCATGTTGATGTCCAGGATGATCAGATCGATCCTATTTCCTGACAGGACCGACCGCAGCTCGTCGCTGCTCGCTGCCTTGGAAACCTTGAAGCCGCGTTTGCACAGATATTCGTGAACCATTTCACGAACATCCAGTTCGTCATCGCAGACCAGCAGGTGATAGTGACTGTTTTCCATTTATCCGTCTTTTCCGCCGTTAAAGACCGCTCCAGTAAAATGGGTCAAAGTTCAGTTCCTTTGGTTCAATATGCCATATACAAGCTCGCGTAATTCCGCCGGGGATACCGGCTTTTCCAGATAGGGCCGCTTCGATTCCTGTAAGAGCGCCTGCGAAGCCGCACCCATCGTATCTCCGGTAATGAAAGCTGTTTTCTCCAATACACCCGGATGTGTGTCCCGAATGGCTTCATAAAGACCGCGGCCATCGAGCTGCGGCATGTTGAGATCGCTGAGCAGAAGGTCGTAAGTCTCGTCCTCAAGCATTTCGATGGCGCGATCGCCCGAATGGGCAAGGTCAACCCGGAAGCCTTCTTTTTTGAGTATTTCGGCTATCAGTTCGGCGACCTCGACTTCGTCATCGACGATCAACGCCCTTACTCCGCCGCCGTGCCGCCCGGCATCGTCGCCATTGGCACTTTTTTCAGCAGCCTTGCCGGCCATGGGAAGACATATGCAGAAACGGCTGCCGCCCTGGTATTCGGTGTCGACCCAGATGTGTCCGCCGTGGGACAGGATGATGCGATGGCTGAACGCAAGGCCGATGCCGGTGCCGTCGCCCACTTCCTTGGTGGTGAAGAACGGCTCGAAAATCCGCGCCATGATATTTTTGGGGATGCCGGGGCCGTTGTCCGTAACATCGATCTGGACAAATTCGCCTGATTTGGCGATGCCGGTGGATACGGTGATGCGGTCGCCCTTGCCGGCGCCGGCGATCGCCTGTTCGGCATTCATGATGAGATTGATGACGACCTGAGTGATCTGGTCGGCATCGGCGACAATATTGGGAAGGTTATCGGAAAGGTCACAGGCAATTTCGAGGCCATCGTCCCGCCGTCCGTACCCGGTAACGTCAACGGCTGTGGAGATCACCGAATTGATGTCGGTGCTTTCCATCTTCGTCGGCTGCTGTCTCGCCATGGCGAGGAAGGTCTTGACGATTTTTGCGCAGCGTTCGGCCGCGTTGCTGATCTTTTCGATGCGTTTGATTGTTTCTGGCTCGTGCGCCTCCTCCCGCAGCATCAGCGAGTGGCCGACGACAATGGAGAGCGGATTGTTCAGCTCGTGCGCAACGCCCGCCAGCAGTTCGCCGAGCGCCGACATTTTTTCGTTCTGGAACAGCATTTCGCGCTGGTTGGAGAGCTCTTCCTGCAGGGCAAGCTCCCCGGTCAGGTCGCGGGTGTTGGAGACGATGACCTGCTCGCCGTGAAAATCGATCAGCCGGGCCGAGATTGAACCCCAGAACTCCTCGCCCCTGGCGTTTATGAGCTTTACCTTGTGCTCATTGATCCAGCCCTTTTTACGCAACATCCGCAAATAATCTCTGCGATCCTGCGGATTGACATAATAATCCTTCGCCATTTCGACCGGCCCGAACAGAGCGGTTGTCTCCGGGCTTCGGAACAGCAGCTTTCCGGTCGCTGCATTGGTCATCTGCACCGGTACCGGGCAAGCCTCCAGAACCTGTCGTATCAGATTATCGGCTTCGTTCTGGCTGGTCAGATCCATGGCGGTCGTGACAACGACCTCCTCGCCCCTGTAATCGGCGATGCGGCCATAACAGGATGCGGGAAACTCTTCTCCGTCACGGTTGATGAGGGTGAGCTTGTAGTCGTCTACGCGGCCGTCCGCCAGAAGGGCGGTGATGTAGTCGGCACGCTCGTCAATGCTTCTGTAGGAATCGATCGCCGTCTTGACCTTGCCCAGCAATTCCAGCGCGGCCGGATTGCGGTAGAGCACCTCTCCATCGCCCACCCTTGCCATCACCACCGGGACGGGGCTTGCCTCCAGGACCTGGCGGATCAGCTGATCGCCTTCGCGCTCGGCGGCTTCGGCTTTTTTCTTCTCGGTTATATCGGTGCGGGTCACCACAAACCCGCCAAGTTTGGTCGGGTGCACGGAAACCAGGTAATGGGTTCCGTCCGTTTGCTTCAACTCATAGTCCTGAATGTATTCGATGCCGTTTTCGAGCCGGTTGGTCACCCATTGGTCTTCGTGACCGATGGCTTCGGCGTAGACGCCACGCCGCGCCGTTTCCCGCATCAGGATTTCCCATTCGAGACCCGGCTCCAGTATATCCTCGACAGCGTAGTTCATCTCGCGGTAGCGGTTGTTGAAGAGCACCAGGCGGTTGTCCTCATCATATAGCGCAAAGCCCTCCGAAAGGGCTTCGATGGCATCGCGCAACATATCGCGCGCCTTGGCGGTATCCTCTTCAAGTTCGGTCCGGTCGGTAAGGTCCTGAATCGCGTTCACCACCAGATGCCGCCCGTTGTGCTGGGACACCTTCGCGCAGCCCTCGACAAGGATCTCGCGTCCTGTCTCTGACTTTGTCTTGACCGGATAGTTCTCAATCGAGCCCTTCAACTGGAGCTTTTTCAGCATTTCCAGACTGTCGTCCCTGTCGAGAAAGAATTCAGAGATGGAGCGGTTTTCCTGGGCGTCCGGGCCGACGCCGTAGAGGCGGTTGGAGGCGGGATTGGAATAAAGTACTTCGCCGGTTTCGATCTCGTTGATCCACATCGGCAAGGGAATGTGCTCCACGAGGAAATGCGCAAGATCCTGCTTGCGCATATGCTGGTCGATATTGACGCTGAAATAAAGCGTCCCGCCGCCGGGCTCCGGACAGCTGGAAAGCATGCGCCAGCCACCGTGTTTCAGTTTTGCCTCCAGGGCAGGGCTGTCGTGGCGGCTCCACAATTCTGCGATCTTGTGTTTTTCCTCGCCGCTATCGCCCAACTGGCCCCGGTTAACCGATTCCAGACGCTCGATATATTCGCTCAGGACCTCCGCGCGTGTCGCGGAGTCCGATATCACGCTTGCCAGCTCGAGAAATTCGCCACTCGCATCGACGAGCCGTCCGTCGGCGCCGAAACGCGCAACGGCGGTGGTTTGCCGCGCTATTGTGTCTGTATCTGCGTGCTGGAGCCTGGACATGACAAATTCCTATCCCGCCAGTGTTTCAGTCGGTTTTCAGTACCAGGGCCTAATGTTTCAATTGTTTCAGAGGCCCGAGCGCCTTGTTGGTTAACGCCTTGAATTCCCAGAATAGTTTTTTAAGCCTGTTTTGCCGATGCGATAACAAATGAAACACAAAACGGGTTGATCTGAAAATAAAACGAAACTTTCACGCCTGAAAGTGCGGTCAAACGAAAATACAGCAGAGTAAGTCTGATGACCGTATATACCAACATCGCAGATATTTTCAGTGCCCCGGTCGTGGCCCTCCACTCTTCGGCTTCCTGCAGCATACAGTGGAAGCACCTTGCCGGCGAACTGAACGGGCGCTTTTCATTGAGCGCTCCCGATCTGCCCGGATATGGGTTGTCGGAAATGGCGATCGATCCCGCAATGACGGGCACTGCCGCTATCGCCGCACCGGTCATCGAACACATCGCTGAATTCGGACAGCCGGTTCATCTCGTCGGCCATTCCTACGGTGCTGCCATTGCCGTGAAAGTTGCGCTGATGCGCCCGGATCTGGTCAAGAGCCTGACGGTTTATGAACCTGCCGCCTTTCACTTTCTGAAAGAGGGTGACGACCAGGACAAAGCGCTGTTTGGCGAAATAGAAGGCGTCCGCAACGCCGTTTCGGAAGCGGTTGCCAACAGAACCGCCAACCGGGGCATGGATACATTCATCGACTTCTGGAACGGGAATGGGACCTGGGCAGGTCTGCCGGAAAAGAGCCGGGAAAAGCTGAGTGCCCTGGCACCGTCTATTCTGACGGATTTTGCCTGCGGTCTTTCAGAAACATGGACGCTGGAGGACATAGGCAGGCTGAATATCCCGACCCTTGTTCTGATGGGCTTGGAATCGCCGGAAGTCGCGCAGCATGTCGCGGTCAAAGTCGCCGGTGCCATTCCCAATGCACGCCTGGCGATGCTGCCGGGGCTGGGACATATGGCGCCCGTATTCGAGCCCGAATGGGTCGATCCACGGATCTGCGAACATATCGTCGGCAGCGAAAGGCAGGTTGCGAACTGCAACTGGCCGCAGCGGTCGGCCGCTTAAACATGGGGCGGTGCCCCGAACCAGTGAAAGGAATGACCAATGAACATTGTAACCCCCATCGCTGAATCCCCTGACTACGGGAAAATCAAAACCAAACAAAATGGTGCCTGGTCTTCGGGCGACTACGGAAAAATAGGCATCACACTGCAGATCACAGGAGAAGAACTTGCCGAGGCGGCCAATATCGCACCGGGTTCAACGGTTCTTGACGTTGCTGCCGGAAACGGCAATGCGACCCTGGCTTTTGCCCGCCGCTGGTGCGTGGTTACGTCGACCGACTATGTTGCCACGCTTCTGGAAGCCGGCCGCCAGCGTGCCGATGCGGAAGGCCTTGATGCAACGTTCCGCGTTGCCGATGCTGAAAATCTTCCCTTCGATGACGGACAGTTCGACGGCGTTGTCTCGACGTTCGGTGTCATGTTTGCTCCGAACCAGCAGAGGGCGGCCGCCGAGATGGTGCGGGTCTGCCGCAGCGGCGGCAAGATTGCACTGGCGAACTGGACACCTGACAGCTTTATCGGAGCGCTGTTCAAGACGATCGGCAAATATGCGCCAGCGCCCGCCGGATTGGATTCGCCCACGCTGTGGGGCGCACGCGGGTGGGTCGGCGAAACCTTCAAGCCGCAGGCGCAGTCGATATCGATAAAGGTCAAACGCTTCGGTTTCCGTTATCCGTCGCCGCAATATTTCGTCGATTTCTTCCGTACGTTCTATGGTCCGGTGCACAAAACGTTTCTGATGCTCGAAAACGAGCAGAGAAAGGCTCTTAACGACGATATTCTGGATACGATCGCCGAATTCGACATCGCAGAGGACGGAACAATGCTTGTTCCCTCCGATTATGCCGAAATCGTCATAGTCAAGGCTTGAGTTGCCGCCGCCGGTGGACCGGCATATCGGGAACCGGGCGATAATCATTGCCCGGTTTAGTAATTAGAGACTATAGCGAAGATTATCGTGTTATAATTGCTTGCAAATTCGAACAAAAAGAACTCGAATGGCAAGATCTCAGGGAGTGGCAGGCAATGGTTGAGCAAACGCTTTTCGAAAAATACGGCGGCTTTTCCAGTGTCAGCAAAGTAGTACTTGCTTTTTACGACACGTTGCTGGACAGCGATGATATTGGGCCATTCTTTGACGATGTCGACATGTCACGCATGGTGGATCATCAGACAAAGTTCATCGCCTCCCTGCTCGGCGGACCGGCGTCCTACACGGATAATCAGCTCAGGCAACTGCATTCGCATCTCGACATTGAAAACAGCCACTTCGATGAATTGAAGATCGTGTTGAGAGAAACTCTTGAAAGCCACGGCTTCGACGCCGCCGATATTGATGCGGTGTTGGAGGAATTCGAAAGCCGCAGAACTCTGATTGTGGGATAGGCCATGTCGATAGAAGCCATCAATGAACAGTTGCTGCGCGCCATCGGCGTGGGTGTCGCCTTGCTCGACCGGTCCAGTTTTTCCTTCCATTTCTACAACGATACATTCGAGGAGTGGTTCGGCAGGCCCGAGGAGGCTGCGACGCTGGCCGATTTATTTGCGGAGCTCGATCTGGATGCGCTTCGCGATGGCCTGGAGAAGAACGGCCGGTTTACGGCCGAAACCAGGTTCAAGAAAAAACGGCGCACGATGGTTATCGCCGTGGATTTCGCACCTACGTCGGAAGGTGGGCAGGATATTGCGGTTCTGGTGTGCCAGAACATTACCCGCATCCGTGAGCTGGAATCGATGATCGATTCCTATTCGATGATGGTCGAGCGCAACAATCGTGAAATCAAGCGTGAGAAGGAGCAGGTGGAAAAGCTGCTGCTCAACATCATGCCGCGTTCGGTTTATGAGGAATTCAAGACCTTCGGTGTCGTCACGCCACAGCTCTACGACCCGGTCTCGGTGCTGATGCTGGATTTCGTCGGGTTCACTGACATGGTGGCATCGGCCGATCCGAGCGTCACGGTGACTGAGCTCAATGACATATACAGTGCCTTTGACCGCATCGGCGAGCAGTTCGGCTGCGAGCGTATCAAGACGATCGGCGACGCCTATATCACTGTTGCCGGCCTTCCCGATCCGACGCCGGACCACTCCAAGTCGGTCGCCAACGCCGCCATCCGGTTCATCCGCTATCTGGAACGGCGCAATTTGAGCCATCCGAACCAGTGGCGCTGCCGGATTGGCCTGGCAACCGGCGCGGTTGTCGGATCTGTCGTCGGCATTCAGAAATATGTCTATGACATATTCGGGCCGGCGGTGAACCTGGCATCAAGGCTGCAGGAGTTTTCCGAACCCATGCAGATCAGCGTACAGCACGAAATGGCGCTGGAACTGCGCGATCAGTTCGAGCTGGACAGCCTTGGAACGCGTGACATTCGCGGCTTTTCCGAACAGGAGATTTGGCGGCTGTTGGACGCAACCAAGATTGCAAGCGACGCGGGCTAGGTCCAAATAACGGCGGCAGCTACCTGGTGCGGTTACGTTCCGTTAACGCTCAATTCAAGACATTTTGCCAGTCTGCCAGGCATGACCGGTAATCCAGATACAAATTTGCAATCAGAAATTCCTTCCGGTGGCGTCGATGTGGGCCGGCCAGAGGGCGTCCGGTTCGGTTTGGCTGGAATTCAAACGATTTTCGGTATCGATCTGAGAACGCTTGCGTTGTTTCGCATTCTGCTCGGGCTCTATTTGCTTGCCGACATCTGCCTGCGTCTACGGGACCTTACCGCACACTATTCGGATGCCGGGATCATGCCGCGGATGGCCCAGCTGAACCATTTGTCCGCCGGTGCGGTTTCCCTGCACCTGGCCAATGGCTCGGCGCTTTTTCAGGCGGGTCTGTTCGCAATGGCGGCGCTGGCGGCCACTTGTCTTATCATCGGCTACCGAACGCGTGTAGCGACGGTCGCAAGCTGGATATTGCTGCTGTCGGTCCAAAACCGGAATACGTTCATCTTGTCCGGTGAGGATAATCTGGCGGTGCTTTTGACCTTCTGGGCGATGTTCTTGCCGCTCGGGGCCCGCTACTCGGTTGATGCAGTTCTCGACCGCAATCTGGATACGACCGACAACCGCTATTTCTCGATCGCGACGATGGCTCTGCTGGTGCAGGGCATGTCGATGTACTTCTTCAGTGCACTGCTAAAGTCCGATGCCAGGTGGATTCCGGACGGCACGGCTGTCTACTATGCGCTCAATCTTGAATATATGGCGACGCCGTTCGGCTTGTGGTTCCGGCAGTTTGAACCGCTGATGCAGGGGCTTACCTATTACGTCTATTTTCTGGAACTGGTGGGTCCGTTCCTGATTTTTTCCCCCATATTCCACCGCACCTTGCGCACCGCGCTGATGGTTGCGTTCATGACCATGCATATTGGATTTTGGGCCTATCTCGAGATCGGTCTGTTTCCCGTCATTTCAATCATCATGAACCTGACCTTCCTGCCCTCCTGGGTTTGGGACAGGGCCGATGGCTGGCTGGCTCGCAGGCGGGTGGACGGCCTTGCCATCTGGTATGACAAGGATTGCTCATTTTGCCTGAAAGCCTGCCGCCTGCTTCGAATGCTGCTGTTTCTCGGCGATGTTCCAATACGTCCGGCACAGCAAGACGCGCAAATCGGCCCGGTGCTTGAACAGCACAATTCATGGGTTGTCACCAGGGGTGATGCTGTCTCATTGAAATGGGACGCGATGCACCCGTTGGTGCAGGCGTCGCCCCTGTTTCGCCCCTTGGCATTGCCGATGCGCCTTGCCTGGGTCGGCAGGCTTGGCGACAAAGCATACGATATTGTTGCCGCAAACCGGCAGTTCCTTGCCCGCATGAGCGAAAGCTGGTTTCCCTGGCGGCCGATTCCTATCCGGGCCGGCCGGTTTTCCAACGGCCTTGCAGGCATATTTCTGGTGTTCGTGACAATCCAGAACATTTCAACTTTGCCCTTCGCGAACTGGCAATTGCCGCGCCAGTTCATTCTGGTGCGCCAGGCACTGGGCCTCTACCAGAACTGGACGATGTTTGCGCCGCATCCCGAGCTGACAAGTCCGTGGCCGGTGATCGAAGGCAGACTGCTGAACGGCGAACCTGTCGATGTCTACCGTGGAATGGACGGCCGTGTGGACCGCACAAAGCCGAAGTTCGTATCGGCAGCCTATGCAAATTACCGGTGGCGCAAGTTTCTCTCCAATCTGGAAGATCAGTCCTATCTGCCCGTCCGCCCGTTCCTGGCGGCTCAGTATGCGCACTATCTGTGCCGGTCATGGAATGCAGACCGCGAAGGTGGAGAACGGCTGTTTACGCTGGAGATCGCATTCAACGTCGAATTCACACCGCCGTCCGGCGCTCCCCGGGTTGCATCCGAGAGAATTGTTTCGTCTTATGATTGTTTTTTACTTGCCGGTTGACAGTTGAAACTGTTTGCCGGCCTTAATTTCAAGTAAATATCTGGCGGATTTATCAACAAATTCTTAGCAATTTTTCAGTATCTTTTCGGCTAACCACTGGGGGGTAGTGTGATGTATAACCGGTGTTTTGCCGTAGCAATTTCATTTTTCCTGCTGTTATTTGCGCCCATCCATTCGATGGCGCAGGACTGGATCGCCCATAAGGTCAGCCAGCCCTCATACTATACGGAAGACAGCAAGAACTGGTTTCAAATCAAGCGTGGCATGAAAATTCCGGTCGCCAGCTGGATCCATACCGGCCGGCGCGGCCGGCTGCAGCTTCGCCGCGGTGAAGAAATGATCAATTACAGTCCAAATACCCTGGCTGCGCTTATCAGCGAGGGAAAGGACCGCAGCAAAACCTATCTTCGCCAGAGGTTTGGTTCATTGCTGCTCGATGTGGAAACGCGAAACCACAAGCACGTTAGAATTAAAACGCCGTTTTTGGCTGCCGTGGTCAAGGGTACGCGTTTTTCAGTGTCGGTGGGCGATGATGCTGCTGCGGTTTCCGTTGAGCGCGGTGTCGTGGATGTATCCGCACCGGGATCATCTCGTGCGGTAAGTGTCGGTGCCGGCCAGACCGCATCCGTTTCAAGTTCCAACGCAGCGGATGTCTCCGTTGCCGCCTCAAATGGCGTCAGTGCCGTGGCGAGTGCCAATGCGGCTGCCGGAAAAGCCAACGGAAATGCCAACGGCAACGGAAATGGAAATGGCAACGGTAACGGAAATGGCAACGGCAACGGCAACGGCAACGGAAATGGCGGTGGCAATGGAAATGGCAACGGCAACGGAAATGGCGGTGGCAATGGCAACGGCAATGGAAATGGCAACGGCAACGGGAACAGCGGTTAGTTCCGGTCAGCATTGCTGATGATTCCGAAGTCCGCATTTCATGAATAAGCCCGCGATATCATCGAATGCCATGGTGCAGATAACTCTGTGCCTTGGCATTATCGCGCTTCAGTTCTTCGGAGCGTTTGCGGGCCTGGAGAGCCTGTTTATAGAAAAGCGCGCCGAGCTTGCGCCACGGCAGGCGTCGCAAAAAATCGTTTACATTGCAATTGACCATCAGTCTCTTGAGCAGATTGGTGTGTGGCCATGGCCGCGATCCGTCCACGCAAAAGTGATTGAGGCACTGGTCGAAGCAGAAGCAGCGGATATCGTTTTCGACGTGGATTTCAGCAGCCGGTCGGATCCGAACGAGGATCGGAAGTTGCTAGAAGCGCTGCAGATGGCAGGCGGATCGGTTGTGTTTCCGACCTTCGTGCAGCAGCAGTCCGTCAGATCTGTAGAGGGTTCGCCCCACGTTCAGACCATGCCGCTGGCGATGTTCCAGGAAGATTCCTGGATGGCCAGCGTTCGGGTCACCCCGGATTCCGACGGGATTGTGCGGTCCTTTTATCTGGGCGTCCATCTGAATCAGGAAACCATACCTTCAGCGGCTGCAATTCTTGCAGCGCGTTCGGATGTCGATACCGGGCGGTTTTTAATCGACTATTCTATCGATCCCTCCAGCGTTCCGACCTATTCGGTTTCAGACCTGCTTGCAGGCGCCGTACCGGATGCGGCACTCCGCGACAAATCCGTAATCATCGGTGCGCATGCACTGGAACTCAGGGATACCTTTGCCGTTCCGGTTCATTCGGTCATCCCCGGAACGATGTTGCAGATTCTTGCAGCGGAAACGCTTTTGCAGAACCGGTCGCTTGTCCCATCGAGCATTTGGCTAACCGCAAGCCTCGTATTGCTGGTGCTTGCGGTCGCCCTGACGTCGTCCATTAAGTTTGGACTGGCTGTGCGACTGGCAATCCTGGGGCTGTTGTCGGCTGTCGTGGAAACGGCCGCTTTTTTCCTGCAAAAGGACTATGCCATCGCGCTGTCGACCGTTCCGGTCCATGCGGCGGTGGCAGTCCTGGCGGTATTTACCGCGGTAACGGAACTCAACCTGCTGGCGCTGGTTGCTCGTGTTGCAAAAATTGAAAACCGCAACACCCGCAAGGTGCTCAGCCAGGTTTTTGCGGACAGTGCCGATGGATTCCTGGTGGTCGGAAAAAGCGGCGAAGTCCTGGAAATCAATGAGAATTTCAAGAAACTGTTCAAACTGACCGATGAACAGTTGTCGGCCGAATGCATCTTCGATGCATTGCCCAAGGGCGTAGTGGCCGACATTCGCAAGGCGATTGCGAAATTTGATGGTCAAACCCTGACACCTGTGGCGCGATCGGAATTCAGGGACCGTGTATCCGGTGTTGAACGGGTCGTGGAATATTCGGTCACGCCTTCGGTTCTCACCGGTCTCCAGTCCGAAAACGGGGAAAACGACGATCCCGTATTTGCTTCTGTTACTGCGCGCGACGTGAGCGTGGAGCGCGAACAACGCGCCAAGCTGGAATACCTGTCCAAATTTGATGATTTGACCGGCGCGATGCGCCGTAGGGAGTACGTCAAGGTCTTGAACCAGCACCTGGTCGACCTTTGCTCCGGTGGTGGCCGTGCGGTGGTGGTCGCCATAAACATAAACCGCTTCAATGCCCTGAACCGGACACTTGGGCGCACCGTCGGCGACCTGCTGCTGCAGGCGATTGCGTCACGGCTTGAACATATTGAACTTGCGGTTTCACGACCGGCGCGCCTGGAAGGCGATACTTTTGTGATGCATCTGGTATCCGACATCAGCAAATCCGGTGCGAGGCACCTTGCGGACAAGTTGATCCGGGAACTCAGCAAGCCCTATGAGTTGGAGAATATGCAGGTTTCGGCAGATTTCTATGCGGGCGTTGCCGAAACATCGGACCTGCTCAGACAGGATGCGGATGGGTTGATCAGTAATGCGGAGCTTGCTTTGGAATCGGCGCGGGGCCTGAGCGGCAATGTGGCCTATTTCGATCCGAAAGACGTTGCTCAGCAGGAGCGGGCGCTGCTGATTGAAAGGGAGATGCGCGACGGTTTGCGCGAAGGGCAGTTCTGGGTGACCTATCAGCCCCAGGTGGCAACCGATGATGGAGCACTCACCGGGGCGGAAGCACTGCTGCGCTGGACCCATCCGGAACTTGGACCCGTTTCACCGGGCGAGTTCATAGAAATCGCGGAGGCCAACGGCTTTATCCTGCAGCTCGGAAAATGGGTGCTCGAACAGGCCTGCCGCGACGCCTGTCGCTGGCCCGGCCATATAACCGTGGCAGTTAATGTTTCCGCCAAGCAGTTCCTGCGCGGCAGCGTGGTCGAAGACGTGAAACAGGCGCTGGCCAAAAGCGGGCTCGCCGCTCATCGGCTTGAACTGGAAATTACCGAATCCAGCTTCCTCCATGCGACCGACGATCTTCTCGTTCAACTTGCGCAGCTCAAGAAACTGGGCGTTTCGCTGTCGCTTGACGATTTTGGCACCGGGTACTCATCATTCGGATATCTGGCGAATTTTCCCGTCGACAAGATCAAGATCGACAAAATGTTCCTTCAGAACATGACCGGCGAACGTGCCAGCCAATCGGTTGTCCGGTCCGCGCAGGTTCTGGCGGAAGGTCTCGGCATGAAGGTGCTTTGCGAAGGCGTGGAAACCGCCGAACAATACCAGATTGTCCGTGGCATTGGGTGCCAGCAGATCCAGGGATACTATTTCGGCAAGCCACAGTCAGCCGACGATATCGCCGCAATGATCAATCACGCTGGCACACATACTTTGACAAAAGCCGGCTAGGCGCTTCCGCTACTTTATTCCTGGCTCGCCATGAGCACCGTATAGGTGTCGTAATATTCCATGAACTGGGTCGCCTTGCCGTCTTCAAACAGCCAGATATCGACCTTGGGTATGGTCACCGTGTTGCCGTTGCGCCGGTGGGTCCAGGAACATTCGCCGATCGTCACGACCCGGCTGCCCTGCGCGACATATTCGTTGATGTGGTAGAACTCCATGGACCAGTCGTTTGCCAATCCTTCGAAATAGCCAATCACTTCCTGTTTTGAGGCGCGCGGTTTTGTAAATTCCATGCCGGGCCTTCCGTCGGCCGCCGATCCCCAGTCGATATGATCGGCAAGGATATCGTACCAGACATTGGCGTCGCCCTTTGTTTCGTGCCAGGCGGAATAGGCGTGGCGCAGTATGGCGACATTGCTTTCTTCTTCTGTCATGGAAACTGCTCCGGTTGGTTGAACGATCCACAACGGTAACGCTCTCTATCAGCGGCGTCTGTGTCATTCCTCACAAATCGGGGCAACGTTGCTGAATACGGCAATTCCCAAAACCTAGCGCGTTGCGATAATGAATTGGCAATAAATTGCATATAGCCCTGTTTGCAACCTTATGTTGTTTGATGGGAAGGCAGCACTTTGGACAAGGGGCAGTTCCGGTCCTCCATGCTGATCTGGTTTGGAGTTCTATTCACATTCCTGTTTTTCTTTCCCCTGATGCTAACGGCCCTGCTGAAAGTGTCGGCCTGTCAGGGCGTCGGCGGAGCCTGCGGCGCGCTTGCCTCGGTAATAGGCGTCTACGGCAAGACCCCGGTGATACTCGTCATCGGGTTCTTCATCATTCGCGCCTTGCACAGGCGCATACGATGGCTTGAAATCAGCGCCGGCTGGACGGTTCTTGCCTGTTTGTGGCTCATCAGCGCCATTCCGTTCCTGCTTGCCGTGCGCAACTATTGGGGAGCCAATTTTTCGCTTGGCCTCATCAATGTTTCGATGCCCGGCCTGCTGCCGTTTCTGCTTACGCTGGTCGTCTTCCTGTGCTTTGCCGACTATCCGGTGACGGACGGCCTGGATGTCAGACGGAGAACAGCCTGGCTGGCAGCCACCATCGCCGCAATCCATGCCACGATGCTGCTGTCTGCAAAGATCGTATCCGGCTTTCTGGTCATTCCCTTCTTTGTCCGGATTTTCGGTGCCGCAGGACTTGCCGCTTCTTCCAAGCTGATCATCCTGTTCAACCGGCTGGCGGGGTTTGCCGGTTTCGGCATTTCGCCGCTGAGATTGCTTTGGGCCGATCTTGCTGTCTTTGCCGCTGCCCTGGCAATTATCGTTTTCAGACAGGCAAGAAGCGACAGGACAAACACCGTTTTGGTCGAACCGGCCCATGACAGCCGGCCCAGGCGGAGTTTCGGACGGCGTGGCGAGACCTGAATTCAATCAGCCTCCGGTTTGCAACTTTTCATATTTCATTTGGGTGCGACTCGATCTATAACTTGTTCATGTTTTGTTTCCTGGCTCGGGAGAACTGGCCGCGATGCCATCAGCAGATGTCGATTCCCCATTGCGTCTTTCCAACCGTGCGGCGCGCCGGCTGTTCCTTGAGCGCCACGGGCTTGCGGACGATCCGTCGCGGCGGCTTGTGAAGGATGAACTTCAGTCGCTGATCGAGCGGCTCGGTTTCGTCCAGGTGGACAGTATCAACACGGTGGCGCGCGCCCATGATCTGATCCTGTTTTCGCGCCGGCAGTGCTACCGGCCGAAACAACTCAAGTCGCTTCTGGAAAAAGAGCGCTCGCTGTTCGAGCACTGGACCCATGATGCGTCGATCATTCCGACCTGTTTTTATCCCTATTGGCAGATGCGCTTTGCGCGCAACAAGGAACGGTTGAAGGAACGCTGGCGCACATGGCGGCGCGAAGGCTATGAGGAAAAATTCGACGACGTGCTCGCTCACATAAGGCAGCACGGTCCGGTGATGTCACGCGATATGGGCGAGGGTGAGAAAAAGAACAATGGCGGCTGGTGGGATTGGCACCCATCGAAGACGGCGCTTGAATATCTGTGGCGCACCGGCCGGCTTGCCGTGTGCGGCCGCGAAGGTTTTCAGAAGGTCTATGACCTAAGCGAACGGGTGATTGCCGACGAGCACCGGTCGAACAGGCCGGAGGAAGCCGAAACGGTCGACTGGGCCTGTTCCAGTGCGCTCGACCGGCTCGGGTTTGGCACATCGGGCGAGATTGCCGCCTTTTGGGATGGCGTGCGCCCGGCGGAAGCAAAGGCCTGGTGCGCAGAAAAACTCGGCAAAGAACTGATCGAAGTGGCAATCGGGACTGTCAGCGGCAAGCCGCACAAGGTCCTGGCGCGTCCGGATGTTGCCGAACAGGCGGAGGCAGCGGCCGAGCCGCCGGCACGCATCAGGGTGCTCAGCCCCTTCGATCCGGCGATCCGCGACCGCAAGCGCACCGAACGTCTCTTTGGCTTCAACTACCGCATTGAGGTCTTCGTGCCGGAACCGAAACGCAAATACGGCTACTACGTCTTTCCGCTGCTTGAGGGCGACCGGCTGATTGGGCGCATCGACATGAAATGCCGGCGCGATGCCGGCGTCCTTGACGTATCGGCACTGTGGCCCGAGCCGAAAGTGCGTCTTGGGCAAGGGCGGATCAGGCGGCTGGAGGCCGAGCTTGACCGGGTCCGCCGCTTTACCGGTTGCGACCGGGTGGCTTTTGCCGATGGCTGGATCCGGGAGCCGCTCTAGAGTGTGCCGCAACATCTGTGGTGAGATAACCGAGAACAGCCCGGCAGATGCGGGTTGCCAATGCCGCGCGGTCTTTCTCGCCGCGCAGGCCCGCCGCTTCCGCCATGCCCCTTACAATGGCGACGATATCGCGTGCCGCCTGCCGCGGGTCGGGTACATCATGTTCTTCAAGCAATCCTGAGATCGCCGCTACGATCCCGTCCTTGAGATCGTCCGTCTCCTGTTGCAGGGGTAGTGCGGAATAGGCGTATTCCAAAGCACGGGCGAAGCCCGGCTTGTCCGCCTGATGGCTGATGGTGACTTCGACAAGCCGAAATATCGTGATTTCGAGAGGCCGGCCCCTGGTCTCTTCAAGGGCTGCCGTCAGTCCGTTGAACAGCCGCAGCCGCTTGCGGCGGATGATTTCGGCAAGGACAGCCTCCTTGGTGGGAAAGTATTGATAGAGCGATCCGACGCTTACGCCCGCCCGCCGGGCAATTTCATTTGTGTTCAGGGCGTCCAGCCCGCCCTCCTGCAGGATGCGAGCAGCCGCCTCCAGAACAGCGTCGACTGTCACCGTGGACCGCGCCTGACGCGGCTTTTTTCTGGGTTCGATTACGGTTGGCGGTTGTGCCATGAAATGCGAGTACCTAATGCGAGCAATTGCTCATATTATGACATGCAATGTCCAACACAACAACACAAGTCATCCATCATGCAGCTTAGCGGTAAATCGGTACTGGTCACCGGCGGGGCCCGCGGCATAGGCGCACAGATAACGCGCCAGCTCGTGGCAAAGGGCGCAAAGGTCATCATTGTCGGCCGCAACCGGTCCGGTCTCGACGGTCTTGTGTCCGATCTTGGCGAAGCGGTGACAGCCATTGCCGCCGATCTGTCGGACGCCGAGGCCGTGGATGACCTGATTGCGCGGTTGCGCACCGATCATGCCGATCTGTCCGTTCTCATCAACAATGCGGCCATCCAGACCGAGATGGATTTTCATTCCAGCTGCGAACATGACTGGACGGCGGAGGCCCGCGAGGAGATTGCGGTAAATCTGCAGGCGGTGGTTGCACTTGCCATCGGGCTGCTTGCGCAACTGAAGAGGCAGCCGCAGGCGGCGATCGTCAATGTGGGTTCGGCGCTTGCCATTGCTCCCAAACAAGCCTCGCCGGTCTATTGCGCGACAAAGGCGGGCATGCGCAGCTTCACAAAGGCGCTTCGTTACCAGTGCCGCCAGAAAGCGCCGAATGTGCTGGTGTGCGAGGTCATCATGGCACTGGTCGATACCGATATGACGCGTGGCCGCGGCAGCGGAAAAATCACGCCCTGTCACGCTGCGGCCAGCCTGATCGGCGGCCTGGAGGCAGGCAGGACGGAAATCTGGGTCTCCCGGGCAAAACTTCTGAAGATTGTGAACAGGCTCTTGCCGGCGCTGGCGGAGCGGATCCTGCGATGAGGAATGGAGCGATGAAGACGTTGCACAAGGAAACCGGGCATGCCGCGATGCGGGCACGGGACTATATGCGTTTTGCCCGTGCATGGGTTGAGGCGCCGATGCGTACCGGCGCCATTGCCCCCAGCTCCGGTGAACTTGCACGCCATATGGCTTTTGCCGCTGGTCTGCGGCCTGATGCGGCCGTCGTCGAACTTGGACCGGGTACCGGCGTCGTCACCGATGCGCTCCTGCGGGCAGGCGTGAAGGAAGAGGCGCTTACTCTGGTGGAAACGAACGCCGCGTTTGTCCGGTTGCTTGCCGAGCGCTTTCCGAAGGCGACGATTATCAGTCAAGACGCATTCGCCACCGTCGAGGCCCTTGCTGTGTCCGGCAGCCAGGCTGCGGCGGTCGTCTCCAGCCTGCCGCTTTATATCTATCCCGCGAAAACCCGCCGGACATTCTGCGAGCATGCGCTTCGCCTGGTCGGTCCCTACGGGCGGCTTGTGCAGTTCACCTACGGTCCCGTTTCACCGATTTCACCGGCTGCCGGCATGCAAGCCGTGCGCTCACGCCGAATCTGGGGCAATCTGCCGCCGGCGACCGTGTGGACCTATCAGGCGCTCAATACAGCCAACGCACCAGCCCGAGCGTGATGAACGGGAACAGCGCCAGGATGACCACGCGGATGAGGTCGGTGGCGACGAACGGAAAGACTCCGCGATAAGTCTGCGAGAGCGGGATGTCCTTGGCCATAGAGTTGATGACGAAGAGGTTCATGCCGACAGGCGGTGTGATCAATCCCACCTCGACGACAATCAACACCAATATGCCGAACCACAGAGCAAACTCCTCGGGCGGCAGTCCGAAATCAAGGCCGATGACGATCGGAAAAAAGATCGGCACGGTGAGCAGGATCATGGACAGCGAATCCATGACGCAGCCGAATGCCAGATACAAAAGCAGGATGATGGTCAGCACCAGCCAGGGTGAGAAGCCCTGTTCCGTGACATAGAGCGCCGCTTCCTGCGGCAGTTGCGACAGGGCGAGGAAGCCGTTGTAGATGGCAGCGCCCAGAATGATCAGGAAAATCATGCCGGTCGAGTTCGCGGTGTCCAGGATCGACGATTTGAGGGTAGTGAAGGTCAGGCCGCGATTGGCAAGAGCGATGAGGCCGGTGCCGGCGGCGCCGACCGCCGCTGCCTCGGTGGGCGTGAAGATGCCGAGATAGATGCCACCGACAACCAGCAGGAAGACAACCAGCACGGGCCAGACGGCAAGCAGGGCGCGGAAGCGCTCGCCGTAGGGCACGCGTTCGCGGGTGCCGGCGGAGTTCGGCCTGATGCGCACATAGACCGAGATTGCGAGCATATAGCCGACGGCGGCCAGAATGCCCGGGATGACCGCCGCAACGAAAAGCTTGGCGATGTTCTGCTCGGTGAGGATTGCATAGATAACAAGCACGACCGAGGGCGGGATGAGAATGCCGAGGGTGCCGCCGGCCGCAAGCGTTCCCGTGGCGAGCGGGCCGGAAAAACCGTAGCGCTTGAGCTCCGGCAGGGCGACCTGACCCATGGTTGCTGCCGTTGCCAGCGACGAGCCGCAGATAGAGCCGAACCCGGCGCAGGCGCCGACGGCGGCCATGGCGACGCCGCCCTTTTTGTGGCCGAGCCATGTTTCGGCCGCGTTGAAGAGGGCGGTCGACATGCCGCCAAGACGGGCAAAATTTCCCATCAGCAGAAACAGCGGCACAATCGACAGCGAATAGCTGGAGAATGTTCCGTATGTCTGGTTCTTCAGCTGGCCGAATATCATCAGAAAGGAGTCGTTGATCATGTAGCTGCCCAGAACGCCGACGGCGAGCATGGCAAGGCCGATCGGAATGCGCAGGAAGATCAAAACGAGAAGAACGGGAAACGACCAGATGCCGATTTCAAGATTGCTCACGACAGTTCCCCGCTGATGGCGATGTCCGATCCGGTCCGGTATTCGATCACGCTGCGCCAGAAGCACCAGAGCGTTACAATGACAAAGACGACCGCGCCGAAGAGGCCGGCCGCATAGGCCCACCAGATGGGAAATTGCAGGATGAAAGTCGTTTCCGTGTAGTTGTATTTGTCGATCGTGCCCAGCCAGTGGCGCCAGCAGATGAGGAGCGCAAAGACAAGCATCAGGAAATTGGAGACGATTTCGATGAGGCGATTGGCATTGTCGCTGAAATGCATGGTGAGGACCTCGACGACTGCATGACCGCGCCTGAGGTGACACCAGGGCAAAAAGGCGAAGACGGCAAAGGCCGTGCCGGCTTCAACGAGCTCGAAATCGCCGGGGATCGGGCCGAGGCCGGCAAAGACCAGTGCACGGCCGGTCACCGATATGACGGTGATGATGATGAGTGCGGTCAGGACGAGCCCGCCCGCCAGCGCCGTCAGGCGTGCAAGCACCTGTATCCAGCGTTCAATGCGCTCCGACATGTCAGTATCCATCCGGCGGTGCCGCCGGTCCCTCGATCCGTTTGATGTTGATGCTTTTGTCGCCGGTCATTTGTGTTTCTTGCCCTGTGCGGCTGCAGCATATTGCGCATGCCGGCCAGTGCAAAATTGACCTTGTGGATTAGTGTCCGCTGTCGTTTACCGGTTCCAATTGGAGGCGGTGTCGGTGGCTCATTTACGATTGTGCAGAGGCGGAGATCAGGTCCGCCTCTGCAATGGCATACCCTAGTTGGTGTTCTTGGCGATTGCCGCCTGGGCGCGCTCGTAGAGATCGCGGCCGTCGATGCCCTTGGCATCCATTTCGGAAATCCAGTTGTCGATGACAGGTTTGGATGCTTCCTTCCAGCGGGCGACTTCCGCCTCGTCAAGAACAATGATCTTGTTACCGGCCTTTTCGGCAATGGCGCGACCCGGAGCGTCAAACTCCTGCATAGTGCGGCCGGCGAATGCAGAGAACTCGAGACCGGAATTATCGTCGATGACCTTTTTCAGGTCGTCCGGCAGGCTGTCGTATTTCGCCTTGTTCATGGCAAGCACGAAGACGGCCGTATAAAGCGCCCGGTCACCGGAAAACTCGGTATGGGTGTTGACCAGTTCCGGAACCTTCAGCGCCGGCGTGACTTCCCACGGGATAACGGTTCCATCGATGACACCCTTGGAAAGAGCCTCCGGAATGGCCGGAACCGGCATGCCGACCGGCGTCGCACCCATCTGTGACAGAAGGCCGTTGATGACGCGGGTCGGGCCGCGCAGTTTCTTGCCTTCCATGTCTTCCAGCTTGGCAATGCCATCGCCCTGGACGTGGAACATGCCGGGGCCGTGCATCCATGTGCCGAGGATCTTCAGATCCTTGAAGTCGTTGTCCTTCATGTCCGATTCAAACAGTTCCCAATAGGCGCGGGAACCGGCTTCGGCATTTGTCATCATGAAGGGAAGCTCGAAGACCTCGGCGCGCGGGAAGCGGCCCGGCGAATAACCGGGGAGCGTCCAGACAATATCGACGACACCGTCGCGGGCCTGGTCGATGAGTTGCGGCGGCGTGCCGCCGAGCGCCATGGCGCTGAAGACATCGATCTTGATGCGGCCGTCGGATTCCTTTTCGATTTTTTCAGCCCAGGGGATCAGCACCTTTGCGGGCACTGTCGCCTGCGGCGGCAGGAACTGATGCATGCGCAGGGTTACTTCCTGCGCCAGCGACGGCAGTGTGCCCGCGCCAAGTCCGGCGGTAACGACTGCTGCAGCAGCCAGCGATTTCAACAAAGTGCGTTTCTTCATCAGTATCCTCCCTGAGATCCCGAAAACGATATGGATCCTATATTGCCTTGCCGGCAATGACCGGCAGATGTTTTATGCAAATCAAGTGTCATTCGGCGCGTTGCGGCATTGTGCCCGGCCTATGACCGTTCTTATCGCGCAGACGTGCCAGCTCCATTTACCTGGCTGCCGACCGGTCGAAATTCGCATTGCTACAAATGCCTGCGACCATGAAAGCAGTTTGAAATGTGAAGGTAAAATGAAAAAACCCGCCTGATGCATATCAATGCCGATATGGTTTACATGCCAATCGGATACGCATAGCGGCGACGCCATGACGCTGAATGTTTCCTTGTTCGTACCCCTTCGATCTGTTTGTTCGGCAGACCGGTCCGCAAGGCATAAAGCCGAGCGGCCGACCGCAGTATTTTTGAGCGCCCGGTCGGGAACTGACCCTTCGGAGCGCGGCCGCATGCAACGGCTTATTTTTGTAACTGTCTAGAGCGATTGTCTGAATAAAGTCAGTTCAACGGCAGGGCGTGGGTGTCCTTCAGGGTTTCCAGCACGATGGCCGATTTGACGTGGCGGACGGATTCGTGCGGCAACAGCACATCGTTGACGAAACCGGAGAGCGCCTTCAGGTCTGCGGTGACGACCTTGAGCATGTAATCCATCTCGCCTGTCAGCGCATGGGCCTCCAGAACCTCGGGCAGCCGGTTGATCAGTTCTCCGAAGCGGTGGGCATTGTCCCTGTTGTGGGTGTCGAGCGTCACGGTAATGATATTCACAATGCCCAGGCCAAGCATCGTGCGGTCCAGTCCGGCGTAATAGCCGAGTATGTAACCCTCCTCTTCAAGCCGTATGCGCCGGCGCGAACACTGGGACGGTGAAAGGTTGATCCGTTCCGACAGGTCCCCATTGGTCAGCCGCGCATCCTTCTGCAATTCCTCAAGGATTTTCCGGTCGAATTGATCGAGCATAGGATCGTGCGTCTTTCTCTTTGTTTATGCAAGAACTGTGCGAATAATCGCCATTACGAGTGCAGATTGCAAGCATTGTGCGGTGTTTTTGCGCGATAATGACGAATAAATCAAACAAATTGAGGAGTGCTCCTATGGGTCCGTTTCCACACAACGCGCCGCCGGCAGAAATCAGCAAAGAAAACCCGGCAGGTACCGACGGTTTCGAATTCGTCGAATTTGCGCATCCCGAACCGGAAAAGCTCGAAGCTCTGTTCGAGAAGATGGGTTACAAGCCCGTGGCACGCCACAAGACCAAGAACATAACGGTCTGGCGCCAGGGTGACGTCAACTACATACTGAATGCAGAAAAAGGTTCGTTCGCCGACCGCTTCATCGATCTGCACGGCCCGTGCGCTCCGTCCATGGCCTGGCGTGTCGTCGATGCAAAGCATGCGTTCGACCACGCGGTTTCCAAGGGTGCGACGCCCTATGAAGGTGACGACAAGGCGCTTGATGTGCCGGCGATTGTCGGTATCGGCGGATCGTTGCTTTATTTTGTCGACATCTATGGCGACAAGGGGTCGGTCTACGATGCCGAATTCGAATGGCTCGGCGAGCGCGACCCCAAGCCGACGGGTGTCGGCTTTTATTATCTCGACCATCTGACCCACAATGTCTTCCGTGGCAATATGGACAAGTGGTGGGATTTCTATCGCGAAATGTTCGGCTTCAAACAGATCCATTTCTTCGACATTGAAGGCAAGATGACCGGGCTCGTTTCGCGCGCCATCACGTCGCCATGCCAGAAAATCCGCATTCCGCTCAACGAGTCGACCGACGACAAGAGCCAGATCGAGGAATATCTGCGCAAGTACAAGGGCGAAGGCATCCAGCACATTGCCGTTGGCACCGACGATATTTACGACGCCACCGACGCGCTTGCCGACAACGGGCTGAAATTCATGCCGGGTCCACCGCCGACCTATTATGAAAACTCGCATGAGCGGGTCAACGGTCATGAAGAGCCGCTCGACCGGATGGCCAAACACGGCATCCTTATTGACGGCGAAGGTGTCATTGATGGCGGCATGACGAAGATCCTTTTACAGATCTTCTCGAAGACCGTGATCGGTCCGATCTTCTTCGAGTTCATCCAGCGCAAGGGTGACGAAGGCTTTGGCGAGGGCAATTTCCGCGCCTTATTCGAATCCATCGAGGAAGACCAGATCCGCCGCGGCGTTCTGAAGGTGGACGCGGCCGAATAGCGGCCCGGCCGGTTCTTCAAAAAGGAAACCCCGCTGCGCTGGACGCGGCGGGGTTTTTTTAGGTCTGAGCGATTGTCAACCCCAGCGCCGGCAGGCGCACTGCACGCGCGGTCATAACGCGCTTCACCAGAACGTCATCAGAGTTTACGCCCCGTCATATCGGCCGATGGAGCCTTCCGCCTATATGGAACCGGAAGATTTACACCACATTATCTTGGAGATGTATGTTGCGTGTGAGACTGGCCGGAATTTCCACCGCCGTTCCCGGCGTCAGAATACCGCAAAACGTGGTCCTGGACTGGGCGCGCCGTACCCTTGGCGCCAAATTCGGCCAGTTCGAACGTATGGCAAAGGCATTCGAAAATGCCGGTATCGACACACGCTATACGGTGACGGATGTTTCCTGGTTCGAGACGCCGAAGAGTTGGCCTGAACGCAATGAAGCCTATCTGCGCGGCACGACAGCGCTTTTTGTTGAAGCAGCAGGAGCCGCGCTCAAGGATGCGGACTGGGCAGCGGATGAAGTCGATGCCGTCGTCACGGTTTCTTCAACCGGTATCGCGACGCCGTCACTTGAGGCGAGGGCGCTCATCGAAATGGGATTTCGCGACGATATCATGCGGGTTCCGGTTTTCGGGCTCGGCTGTGCCGGAGGAGTTTCAGGCCTGGCGATCGCCCGCGATCTGGCGGCGGCGCATGAGGGTGCCAGGGTGCTGCTCGTGGCGGTCGAAGCCTGTTCGGTTTCCTTCTGTGCGGGCGTCCCACGCAAGGCCGACATCATCGGCGCGGCCCTGTTCGGCGATGGCGCTGCCGCTGTATGCGTCACCTCCGCTTCAGGCCGTCTCGGAAAGCGCGACATTCTCATCGGCAGGGGTACGCAAAAGACCTGGCCCGAGACACTTTCAATCATGGGATGGGACGTCAGCGACAATTCTCTGGGAGTCATCTTCGACAAGGCGATACCAGACTTCACCAGGCAACACCTTTCCGCTGCCGTTTCCGATGCCCTTTCAAATCTCGGCATGGATGCAGGCGAGATCGACCGCTTCGTCTTCCATCCGGGCGGCACCAAGGTGCTGCAGGCGATCGAACAGTCGCTGGATCTGCAACCGGACAGTCTGGGCGTCGAACGCAAAGTCCTGCGTGATTTCGGCAATATGTCGGCACCGACGGTGCTTTTCGTCCTCAAACGGGTTCTTGAAACGGACCAGAAGGGCGACATGCTGATGTGCGCCTTTGGCCCCGGATTCACCGCGTCCTTTCTGCCAATTGAGGGTGTTTGAATTGTCGGTTTCCCTACCTGCACTGATCCTGCTGGTCTTCCTTGTGGTTCAGCGGCTGTGCGAACTGTTACTGTCTGGACGGAACACCAGAAGGTTGCTGGCGAAAGGCGCGACCGAATACGGGGCCGGGCATTATCCCTACATGATCGGCCTGCATGGCGCCTGGTTCGCGGCGCTGGCCTGGTTCGGGATCGGGCAGATCCTTTCGTTTCCGTGGCTGGCAGTTTTCGTGGCCTTGCAGGCGATGCGTGTGTGGATCATCTGCAGCCTGGGCAGCCGGTGGACCACGCGCATAATCGTGCTGCCCGCGCCGCTGGTGACCACAGGGCCATTTGCATGGGTCAAACACCCAAACTACCTGCTGGTCATAGCCGAGATTTTCACGGTGCCGATGATCTTCGGCCTGCCCACCGTCGCCGCCATATTCTCCGCTCTCAATGCGGCAATGCTGACGGTGCGGATCAGTGCCGAGGAAGCGGCCCTGGCGCAATGGCGCTAGACATCGATGCCGATGGAGTAAATGCTGCGCGCCCCTTGCGGAACCTGTTTGCAGTGGATCAGCCAAGGAGGCTGGCGGCCGGCTACCGGCCGTGGTCGAGAACTTCGACCGAAAGAATGGTCGGCAGATGCCGGGCAATCTCTTGCCAGTTGTCACCTTCGTTCAAGCTGGCGAACACCGAGCCGCTGTTTGTGCCGAAATAGATGCCCGCAGGCTCGCGTGCATCCCCGGCCATGGCCTGACGGAGCACGGTGAAAAAGCAGCCCTCTTGCGGCAATCCATCCCGCATGTCCTGCCAGCTTTCCCCGCCATCGCGCGAGCGCCAGACGGCTGCCGCAGCATCCGGTGGAAAGCGCCCGATGCTGTCGCCGTTCAGCGGTATCGTCCAGATCGTTTTCGGATTGCGTGGATGAATCCGTATCGGAAAGCCAAAAGTGGAAGGAAGTCCTTTTGTGATGTCGTCCCAGCTGCGGCCGCCATCGGAGGAACGCCAGACGCCATGATGGTTCTGTTGGTAAAGCAGATCACTGGTGCCGGGCGCGAGCATCATATTGTGAACGCAGTGCCCGGTTTCGCCGTCGCGCGGAGCGGCCGGGTGATCGTGCGTTTCGCAGGCCTCCGCGTTCGACAGGCGATTGCGGCGCTCCCAGGTTTCCCCGCCATCCTCTGTCGCAAACACGCCCGCTGCGGAAATGCCGATCCACATTCTATGAGCATGGGAAGGGTCGGGCACGATTGTGTGCAGCACCAGTCCGGCGGCGCCGGGGTTGCAGTCCTTTGCAGATGGATGGTCCGTCAGCGATTTTACCTTTGTCCAGGTGTTGCCGCCGTCCTTGCTCGCCAACAGGCCTGCAGGCTTGGTGCCGGCATAGAGTGTGCCGTGTCCCTGGGCGAGCGACCAGATCTGGGAGAACTCATCTGTAAAAGGCAGCGGTTCGTCGTTCCAGCCGATCGTGCTTGCAAAATCCGGATCACCGGCGGCCCAATCGTCCATTGTACCCTTGGTGAGTCTGGTAACGTCCCAGGTTTCGCCACCATTGTCCGAACGCCAGATGCCGGCGCCGTTCCAGTCACCGCCACCGCCGGCCCAAAGTGTGCCGGTGGCCGGATCGCCGATAACATGATTGACCGGCCAGCCATCGCAGAACGGGCCTTTGATGTTCCAATCGGCGCGGTTCTCTCCACCCGACAGAACAAAGGCGCCTTTGGTGGTGCCGAGAAGGATCTCAATGCTACCCGGAGACATCAGATTTTCACTCCAACAACCGCCAAGCAGACTACCACAGGGCTGAAGGACCGGCCAGAAAACGAGCCGCCGGATGCCGAAGGCCATGCGGCGGCAAGTCCAATTCACCGTGACCTTGGTGAAGGGTGAGAGGCGCCATGTCGACTTTCCTGATACCGCTTCCAGAGATCGACCTGCGGAAGTAAACTGGCAATCAGGGAGCACGGCGATGTCTGAATTGGTAAATTGGCTAGAAGCGTTGGGGCTTGGCAAGTACGCCGCAAATTTTGCCGATAATGAGGTCGAGTATGCCGACCTGGCTGAATTGAGCGACGAAGATCTAAAGGATATCGGACTGCCCCTCGGGCCGCGACGCCGGATACTCAAGGCCTTGCGGTCAGAAGCAGACCACGAACCTGCAACAGTCGCGGTTGAAGATGGCGCCGATCAACCTGTTGAACATCATGCGACGGCCGAGCGGCGCCAGCTAACGGTCATGTTCTGCGATCTTGCGGGTTCCACGGCACTATCAACCCGTTTGGATCCGGAAGACTACCGGGAAGCGATACGCGCGTATCAGGATGTCTGTGCCGGCATCATAGCCCGCTATGACGGCTATGTTGCCAAGTTCATGGGAGACGGGGTCCTGGCCTATTTCGGCTGGCCACATGGTCATGAGAATGAAGCGGAACGAGCGTTGAGCGCCGGGCTGGGTCTGGTGGACGCTGTATCCCAAATCGAGCTTGCCGGAGGCGAGACTGAGCATTTGAAAGTTCGCATCGGCATCGCCACCGGTCCGGTGGTCGTTGGCGACATAATCGGCGAGGGAGCCGCGCAGGAGGCCGCCGTCACCGGTGAAACACCGAACCTTGCTGCTCGGCTCCAGGAACTGGCCGAACCGAACTCGGTCGCTATCGCCAAGTCTACTCAGCTGCTGGCAGGTGGACTTTTCGATTACGTTTCTTTGGGCAGCAAAAAGCTCAAGGGCATCACCGAACCCATTGAAGTGTTCCGGGTGACCGGCCAGCGCTCTGTTGAAAGCCGCTATGAGGCTAGAGGTTCTCAAATCCTGCCAATGGTCGGGCGTGATCAGGAGTTGGCGCTGTTATTGGAGCGTTGGACTCAAGTCGACGGTAGTGAAGGCCAGGGCGTACTCCTTGTTGGCGAAGCAGGCATCGGCAAATCGCGCATCGTTGGAGGTTTGATTGACAGCCTGGCGAGCCAGGCACATACGCGCATTCGCTATCAGTGCTCACCGTTTCACGCAGGCAGTGCATTCTGGCCGGTCGTGCAGCAATTGCGCCATGCCGCTGGTATTGAAGCCCGGGATGATCCTGCCGCGCAGCTTGAGAAGTTGGAAAAGCTGTTGCTGGCAACTCACTCGTCCGAGCAAGACATTTCGCTCCTCGCCGATTTGCTCGGATTGGACGAAAGCCCGCAGTATCGACGACTGGACCTCACACCTCCGGTGCGACGTGAGCGGACATTGGAAGCCTTGATCAATCAACTCACCGAACTGGCCGCGCATCAACCCGTTCTGGTGGTGTTTGAAGATACTCATTGGATTGATCCAACCACTTTGGAAATGCTCGAACGGAGCCTCGATGTGATTGCGGACTGTTCTGTCATGGTATTGTTGACGAGCCGCCCGGACAACCAACCCGAACTCGCCGGTCATCCGCATGTTACGCGACTGACGCTCAATCGACTTGGCCGCGCAGGTTTGAAGGATATTATCGAACGATTGGGCGGTGAAGGTTTGCCGCAGGAGACAATAGAAACCATCATCGCCCGAACCGATGGCGTGCCGCTATTTGTCGAGGAATTGACCAAGGCGGTGCTGGAAACGGGTGAAACAACGATCCCTGCCTCCTTACATGACTCGCTCATGTCGCGTTTGGACAGGTTCCCCGATGTAAAGGAAGTCGCCCAGGCGGCAGCCTGTATTGGTCGCGAATTCGATTTTCCACTGCTTGCGCAGATCGTTGACCGCAAGGAACCCGAACTCGCATCGGCATTGGATCGGCTCATTGCTGCCGAGCTGGTCTTTCGGCGCGGTTCAACGGCGGCGGGCGGCTTCATCTTTAAGCATGCTTTGGTTCGAGATGCCGCATATGAAAGCCTGCTTAAGCGTAAGCGGCAGGACCTCCACGGCAGGTTGGTTAAGATACTAGAGCAGCAGGAAGACGTTATTCCGGAGGTTCTTGCTCGTCATGCCGAAGCTGCCGGTATGGCAGTAAAAGCCATTGAGCACTGGTCCGCGGCAGCAGCGCTGGCGATGGAGCGCCCTGCCTACAAGGAAGCGATCTCCAGCTTCCAAGCCGCGATTCATCTCATTCAGGGATTTGAAGAGGGGCCGGAATGGCAGCATCGGGAACTGGAACTTCAGGTGAAGCTTGGTCAGGCACTGATCGCACATCTTGGCTACCAGGCACCGGCCACCATGAACGCTTTTGAGCGCGCATTGGAACTCGCGGAGGTGATTGGCGAGGCGCAGCTGCTGGTTCCGTCCCTGTTCGGCCTCTGGGCCAGCCGATACATCAGCAACAAGCCGTCTCTGGAAATTGCCAACAGGCTCGCAGAAATCGTTGCGACAACAGACGACGATGGTGCCAAATGCATATCCGCTCGTATGCTCGCGCTTGAGCGTTTTCATATGACCGAGTACAGGCAATCGCTCGAGCTGGTTGAACGGGCGTTGAATATTTATGACGAAAGCCGTCACCGCGACCTCGCCTTCAGCTATGGACATGATCCCCGGGTGGCGGCAACAAATTACAAGGCGTGGAATCTGTGGCATCTTGGATATATGGAACAGGCTCAGTCAGCGGCGGAAGCATCACTTGATTGGGCACGGCAAACCGATCATCCCAACACGATTGGTCTTTCGCTCTGCTACGGTGTTTGCCTGACGAATATCTGGCTGGGGGATTTCAACCGTGTCAGGGAAGCCGCCGAAGAAACCCTGAGCCTTTCCGAAGAAAAGTCGCTCGCGCTGTGGGATGCGTGGGGCCGCATTTATCTGGGCTGGGCAGTGTCCAAGGATGTTCCAGGCGATGGTATCGAACATTTGTTATCCGGCCTGGAGGCTGCCCGGCAAATAGGTGCGGCACGGCTGGAAGCATTTCATTTGAGTCTGGCTGCCGATGCTCAATCGGCGTCGGGTCGCCATGATGATGCGGACCGGCTGTTTGCCAGTGCATTCGCAGTGCTGAAAGAAAGTAGCGACAAACCGTTTGCTTCCGACATTCATCGCTTGCGTGCATTGGCTTTAACACGCAAAAGCGTAGGACTGACCGATGAGGCTCAACGTGAACTTCTCAGGGCAATAGAAATAGCCCGCGACCAGCAGGCTCTGTCGCTTGAGTTGCGCGCAATGTGCGATCTCGCGGTGCTGTGGGCTGATGCCGGCGAGCGCAACAAAGCGCGCGACTGGCTAAAACCATTGCGCGCCCGATTTACAGAAGGGGCCGGAATGCCGGATCTTGCAAAGGCCGATAAGCTGCTGGCCAATTTGGGGTGACCGGGCGACGAACCGAAGGTCCGCAGTGGGTCGAGAGCTGGTATAGGCCGCGATCTCAGTGGTTGGGTTTGTACGCTGTCTGTACCTGCCGGAAAGGCATTCAGGAGCCCTTCCGCAAATGCTGTCTAACTTGGCGGGCCGATCCGGTCCGGGTGGGCAGCAGCGAAGGCTTCAATAGCAGCACAATTCGCGACGATGGCGTTGATGCGCGACAGATCTGAAATATCCGCGCCCCAGCGGTTGGCGTTGTAGATCTGCGGTATCAGGCAGATATCGGCCATGGTCGGATTGTCGCCGTGGCAAAAGGCGCCGGATTTGCCGTCACCGAGTTTTGCCTCAAAGGCGAGCAGCCCTTTACGGATATATTTCTGCATCCATTCGGAGCGGACTTGATCGCCGCCGCCGGAACGCTCCATGACATCGGCGACAACCGACAGGTTACAGACCGGATGGATTTCCATGGCAATGATGTAGGAAAGCGACCGCACTCGGGCGCGGTCGACGGCACCGTCCGGCAGGAAGCCGGCCGAACGGGTCTCGTCGAGATATTCGATGATCGACAGCGATTGCGTGAGCATTTCGCCGTCGATTTCAAGCGCGGGGACCAGTCCCTGCGGATTGCGGGTGAGATGATCCGGGTCCAGGTGCTGCTTTTTGAGAAGATCCACATTGACAGCGTTGTAGTCGATACCGAGCAGGTTCAGTGCAATGCGCACCCGGTAGCTCGCCGATGAACGCCAGTAGTCGTAAAGAACCGGTGTCATTTGATCTCCCCGTTGCAGGTTTGCGCGCCGGCAAGCGGCGCGCAAACCAAGCGACTAGAGCTGTTTATCAAGTTCCTTGGCATGCAGCCAGTCGGCATGTTTCGGTGCACGCTTGGTCTTTGACCATTCTTCAAGCATATCCCACTTGACCGCATCCATGCGCTTGAGCATTTCTTCTTCTTCCGGATCCGGACAGGCAAGCTCGATGCGGTGGCCGCTCGGATCGAAGAAATAGATCGAGTGGAAGATGGAGTGGTCGGTCACGCCAAGCACTTCGACACCGTTCTTCTCCAGATGCTCCTTGTATTCAAGCAGCGCATCGCGGTCCTTGACCTTGAATGCGATGTGCTGGACCCAGACCGGCGTGTTTGGATCGCGGCCCATTTCGGGCTTTGTCGGAAGTTCGAAAAACGCCAGAATGTTGCCGTTGCCGTTGCCGGCGTCCAGGAACAGGTGCATATACGGGTCCGGTTCATGGGTCGAGGGGACATGGTCTTCGGCGATTGCCAGGACAAAATCCATATTCAGCATCTTCGAATACCACTCGACGGTTTCCTTCGCGTCCTTGCAGCGATAGGCGACGTGGTGGATCTGTTCGATCTTCATAATTTGGTCTCCACTGTTTGTATGCACAGACAATAATAGTTACAAATGTAACTATCTAGCCCCAAGCCGGCTCCGGCACCGTAATTTCCGCCGACTGCAGAGGCTGGCTACGCCTTTGCGGCCTCCAGCGCCTCCGCCAGGATTTTGCGCTCGCCGATGTGATTGGCCAGGAGCAGGATGAGGCGGGCATTGAATGCATCGCTCTCGGCTTTGCTCAGCCCCTCATGGGCCGCCAGAAGGTCGGCATAGAAATCGTCCGGGCTGCTGATGTTTGTTTTGGTGTTGAGTTTGGTCATGTCGTTTCCCATCTCGTTCTAGACCCGGCCGGTTGCCCGGTTGACGGCACCGCGCACCGTCGCCTCGTCATAGCCGGTCCAGCGCGCGGCAACGTGCTGATCGGGGCGGAACAGGTAAACGGCCTGCTCTTCCTTTCCGAGATAACGCTTGTGCAGATGGTCATTCGGATCATGGGACTGGATATTCAGCCCTTCGACCGCAACACCGTCGATATCGAGGCTTTCCGGCACCTGCAAGTTAATCCCCAGAAGCTGGAAACGGTTGCCGGTAAGGTCCGTCAGCCATTCCTCGCCCACCGGTGCGTCCACGACTGGTGCGCCGGGCCTTGTGCGCGGCGGCAGATCCGGGTGATCGTCGCCGTTAAGGGACGATCCGTCATAGATGCTCGGGACGGAAAGCCGGCCGGAATTCACCAGCGGACGGGCAAATTCATACCGCTCGGCAAGATCGAGGACCGCATCGCGGAATGTCCGGCTGTTTTCGGACTTGGGTGTGATGAAATCGGTTGAACGGGATGAGTTCATGATGTTCTCATCGGCGCCGAGAACACGCTCGTAATCGTAGCTGTCGAGCAGGCTTTCCGGTGCGATGCCGTCCATGATGAGCTTCAGCTTCCAGATCAGATTGTCGGTGTCCTGAAGCCCGGAATTGGCGCCGCGCGCACCGAAAGGCGAGACCTGGTGGGCGGAATCGCCTGCAAACAGCACACGGCCATGACGGAACTTTTCCATGCGGCGGCACTGGAACGTATAGATCGACACCCATTCGAGCTCGAATTTAGCATCCTCGCCGAGCATCGCTTTCAGCCGCGGGATGACGTTTTCGGGTTTCTTTTCCTTTTCCTTGTCGATGTTCCAGCCAAGCTGCAGGTCGATGCGCCAGACATTGTCGGGCTGCTTGTGTAAAAGTGCAGACTGGTTGCGGTTGAAGGGCGGGTCGAACCAGAACCAGCGCTCGGTCGGAAAGTCCGCCTCCATGATAACATCTGCAATGAGGAAGTTGTCTTCGAAGACGCGGCCGATGAAGTCGAGACCGAGCATCTTGCGTGCCGGCGAGGTGGCGCCGTCGCAGGCAATCAGCCAGTCGCATTCGAGCTTGTATGAGCCTTCCGGTGTGTCGATGGTGACAGCGACGAAATCGTCCTTCGGATCGATCTTGGCGACGCGGCTGTTGCCGCGTATCTCGATCTGCTTGCCCTCTTCCTGCAGCGCCTGCACCCGGTGCACCAGGTATTCCTCAAAATGATACTGCTGCAGATTGATGAAGGCGGGCCGCTTGTGGCCTTCCTCGGGCAAGAGATCGAATTCGTAGATACGGCGATCGTCGAAAAAGACCTTACCGAGCTTCCAGACGACGCTTTTGTCGACAAACTCGTCGCCGCATCCAAGGCGGTCGAGGATTTCCAAAGGCCGCTTGGCGTAGCAGATGGCGCGTGAGCCGAAGCTCACCTTGTCGTTCTCATCGACGACAACGACAGGCACATCGTGCTGGGCCAGGTCGATGGCCGCCGCCAGCCCGATGGGGCCGGCGCCGATCACGATGACCGGATGGCGCACCGGCGACGGCGCATCCTGATCCGGTGAGCGGTGATAGGGGTAAAGCGGCGTTTCGAAAATCTTACTCAAATTGACCTCCCTGTACTAACTGCGTCTGGTTTAGCCCTGCAGGGCTTCCCACATTTCCTTGTCCCGTTCGGCGGTCCAGATACGCGGCGTGTCCATGCCGAGCGCTTCGTCATAGGCGCGGGCGACATTGAAGGGCAGGCAGTGTTCGTAGATCGCATAGTCGGAAAATTTCGGATCGCATTCGGCGCGAACGGCATCCCATGCTTCCTTGAGGGTGCCGCCGCGTGCGGCAACGGCTGCCGCCGGGCGATAGGTGCTGGAAACAAAATCGCGGGTGCTTTCAATCGCCGCCGTTACCATTTTGTCGCCGACAAGCGCATCGCCGCGTCCCGGGGCGATTGCCCGCGGGTTGAAGGACTCGATTGCGTCGAGTGTTGCGCTCCAGTCGCCGAAATGGCCGTCGCCGCAATAGCAGGCCGAATGGTATTCGACGATATCGCCGGTAAACATGACGCCCTCATCGGGCACCCATGCGACAATGTCACCGGCGGTGTGGGCACGGCCGAGATGCATCAGATCGATCCTGCGTTTGCCGAGATAGACCGTCATCTTCTGCGTGAAGGTCATGGTCGGCCAGGTCAGGCCCGGAATGCTCTCATGGCCCTGGAAGAGCCGCGGAAAGCGTTCGAACTCTGAATCCCAGTCCTCCTGGCCGCGCTCGGCGACCATGGAGCGGCATTTTTCGGAGGCGATGATCTGCTCGGCATTGTAGGCCGAGGCACCGAGCACGCGCACGGCATGGTAATGCGACAGAACCACATATTTGATCGGCTTGTCGGTGACGGAGCGAATCTTCTCCACCACCATGTTGGCAAGGCGCGGCGTTGCCTGGGCGTCGACGATCATAACGCTGTCGTCGCCGATGATGACGCCGGTGTTCGGATCGCCCTCGGCGGTGAAGGCCCAAAGGTCCCGGCCGATTTCGGAGAAGCTGATATTTTTGTCGGTCATGTCCCCGCGGGACGCAAATTCCTTGGCCATTGTCAGGCTTCCTTCTTGTAGGGTTCGACGGTCTGCTCGATCGCTCCGAAGATGGAGTGGCCGTCGCCATCCTTCATCTCGATGCGCACGGTGTCTCCGAACTTCATGAAGCCGGTTGCCGGCTTGCCGTCATTGATGGTCTCGATCATGCGGATTTCGGCAATGCAGGAATAGCCGACGCCGCCTTCAGCGACAGGCTTGCCGGGGCTGCCGTCCTCCATCTTGTTGGAGACCGTGCCCGAGCCGATGACGGCGCCGGCCGAAAGCGGACGGCTCTTTGCTGCGTGCGCAATGAGCTGCGGGAAATCGAAGGTCATGTCGATGCCGGCATTGGCGCGGCCAAAGGGCTGGCCGTTATAGTCGACCAGGAGCGGCAGGTTGACCTTGCCGCCATCCCACGCATCGCCCAGTTCATCGGGTGTGACGGCGACCGGCGAAAAGGCGGACGAGGGTTTCGACTGGAAAAAGCCGAAGCCCTTGCCGAGTTCCGCCGGGATCAGACCGCGCAACGAGACATCGTTGACGAGCATGACGAGGCGAATGGCATCGCGTGCCTCGTCAATGCTTGCACCCATCGGCACATCATCCACGATAACGGCGATTTCACCTTCCATATCGATGCCCCAGGCTTCGTCTTCCATGACAATCGGATCGCGGGGGTTTAGAAAGGCGTCGGAGCCGCCCTGGTACATCAGCGGATCGGTCCAGAAGCTCGGCGGCATCTCGGCGTTGCGCGCCTTGCGCACCAGTTCCACGTGATTGACATAGGCCGAACCGTCGGCCCACTGATAGGCGCGGGGCAGCGGTGAAGCTGCATCGTGCTCGTGGAAACGCTCGGTCGGCTGTGAGCCGGATTCCAGCGTTTCGGCGGCCCGCTCGAGGCGCGGCGCAACATTGGCCCAGTCATCGAGCGCTGCCTGCAGCGTCGGTGCAATGTGATTGACGACCGTGCAATAGGTCAGATCCCTTGACACGACCGCCAGTTTTCCGTCGCGTGTGCCGTCTTTGAGTGTAGCGAGTTTCATATCAGTCCCAGTTTCCCTCAATTGTGCCGTTGAAGCGTTTTTTCAGCCCCTTCCAGCAATCGATATAATCGTCCTGCAGCGTTTCCAGGCCCATGGCGTAGGCGGTGACATGCTGCGGAAAGCGCGTTTCGAACATGAAGGCCAAGGTTTCGTCGAGCTTGGTCGGTCCGAGGTCGACATTCGACGCTTTCTCGAAACCCATCGTGTCGGGTCCGTGCGGCAACATCATGTTGTGCAGGCTCATGCCACCCGGCACGAATCCCTCTTCCTTGGCATCGTACTGGCCGTGAACGAGGCCCATGAATTCGGACATGATGTTGCGGTGATACCAGGGTGGCCGGAACGTATGCTCGGCGACCATCCAGCGCGGCGGGAAAATGACGAAATCGATATTAGCGGTGCCCGCTTCGCCGCTCGGCGCAGTCAGCACCGTGAAGATCGACGGATCGGGGTGATCGAACAGGATCGCACCGACCGGCGAGAAGGTCTTCAGATCGTATTTGTAGGGCGCGTAATTGCCGTGCCAGGCAATGACGTCGAGCGGCGAATGGCCGATCTCCGTCACATAAAAGCGCCCGCACCATTTTACATGCACGCGACAGGTGGTTTCCTTGTCCTCCCATGCGGCAACAGGCGTCTTGAAATCGCGCGGATTGGCAAGGCAGTTGGCGCCGATGGGGCCGCGGTCCGGCAGGGTGAACTTGGCGCCGTAGTTTTCGCAGATGTAGCCGCGCGCTTCGCCGTCCACCGGGCTTGCCTGGAAGATCATGCCGCGCGGGATGATGCAGATTTCGGTGGGCTCAACGGTGATCTTGCCCATCTCGGTGAAAATTTCCAGCGTTCCTGTCTGGGGAACGACGAGCAGCTCAGCATCGGAATTGAAGAAATAGTCGTCGACCATCGGCGTGTTGCACACATAGGCATGGGTCGCCATGCCAACCTGGGTGTGAACGTCGCCGGCCGTGGTCATGGTGCGCACGCCCTCGATGAAACTGGTCTTTTCATTCGGCATGGGAAGCGGATCCCAGCGCAGCTGGCCGATCGGCATGACATCGTCACAGATATGCGGGCCGGTCTTCCAGTGTTCATGTTCGTGGACCGAAAAACGGGATGTGTGGCGTACGCTCGGTCTGATCCGGTAAAGCCATGACCGTTCATTGGTGCCGCGCGGTGCGGTGAACGGAGAGCCGGAAAGCTGTTCGGCGTAAAGCCCGTAATTGCATTTTTGCGGGCTGTTCTGCCCCTGTGGCAGTGCGTTCGGCAGCGATTCCGTTTCGAAATCATTGCCGAAGCCAGGCATGTAGGCGTCAGACATTTTATCCCTCATATACGCTTTTCTAATTTTGTTTCACATGTAACAATTGAATTTGTAACTATCAAACGGAGTCGCCCATGGATCAGACAGACGAGATCGCCCTAGCGCTTGAAGCGTTCGTTCCATACAAACTCAACCGCGCCAATGAACTGGTTAGCCGCCGCTTCGCCACCATCTACAAGGACCATGCGGGCCTGACCCGCCCCGAATGGCGCACGCTTGCGACCCTCGGGCAATACGGAACCCTGACGGCGACCGCCATCGGCGCGCATTCATCGATGCACAAAACCAAGGTCAGCCGGGCCGTCCAGTCACTCGAGGAGCGCAAATGGCTGAAGAGAACCACGGACGAAAACGACCGGCGGGTCGAACATCTGGTGCTGACGCGGGAAGGCGCGCGTAGCTACAAGAAGCTCGCGGAACTTGCCCATGCATTCGAGACCGGACTTAAGGATATACTGGGAAACGAGAACTTTGAAGCGCTGAACCGCGGATTGGGCGCGATTGAAGAACGGCTTGGGACCGACATATTTTTATAAAAGAACTGCGGCATATGCCATGATGCCACCGGAGTGAACCCCGGGGGCATATTGTCTGTTGATTGGGTGCGGGTAGTGGAGTCCGGACGGTCAATAACCGTCAGGACATCTGGCCGTGTAGCGGCGGCCGTAGCGGTCGCGATAATAGCAGTCGTCAGAGTTCTCGGCCACGCGGCCGACCAGTGCACCGGCGACACCGCCGATTGCGGCCCCGACAAGTGCTCCCTGGGTTGTACCGGTTGCAATGCCGCCAATTGCGGCCCCCGATGCAGCGCCAATTGTTGCGCCCTGCTGCGTCGGTGTGCAGCCGGCAATGGCCAAACCAACAACGACGAGCGCCAGAATATTCTTCATGTCATAGCCTCCGATACCTTTCCCACCGCAGGAAAGAAGATTGCAGAATACATAATTTCACAACCGTTGCATCACCTTGCGGCCATTTTCCGGCGAAGTGAAAATACGCAGTGCTGAAATATCCCCGCAAACGGCTCATTTTCAGAACGCGGAATCCATAGTCGATGCTGGATGAACGCAAAGTGAACGGCGCGGAAACGGGTTCAAGAATTAACTGAAATTCAGTTTACAAGCGGTCTTGCAGAACGGTTCGCCACAAGCTCGCGCGCAAGCAGCCGTGCGGTATCGTCTGCCTCATAGACGGCCTCTATGGATATTGCCTCGCCACCGGTCCCCAGCTTGTCCATGACATTTTCCACGATGTCGGCCATTTCAAGAAAGCCGATCTGCCGGTCGATAAAGGCTTCGAGAGCCACTTCCTTGGCACCGTTCAATATGGCGCCGGAAAGACCGCCGGCTTCCATGGCGCGCCGGGCAAGCCCAAGCGAAGGGAAACGGCTTTCGTCGGGGGCGTCGAAATCGAGCCGGGCGAGGCGCGCGAAATCAAGCCGCTCGATCGGCAGGGACGGCCTTTTCGGATAGGCGAGGCTGTAGCCGATGGCGGTGCGCATGTCGGGCGTTCCAAGCTGCGCCAGCACCGATCCATCGCTGTAGCCGACCATCGAATGTATGACCGACTGCGGATGAATGATGACCTCGATCTGGTCGGGGCGCATGTCGAACAGGTGCATTGCCTCGATCATCTCCAGCGCCTTGTTGAACATCGAGGCGCTGTCGATGGAAATCTTGACGCCCATGGACCAATTCGGATGGGCAGCGGCCATGTCGGGCGACACGGCGGCCATTTCATCAAGGTTAAGCGATCGGAACGGCCCGCCTGACGCCGTCAGGATAATGCGCTCGATGCTGTGACGCTGGCTGTTGTCGAAAACCTGGTGGATCGCATTGTGTTCGCTGTCGACCGGAAGCAGGCGGCCGCCGCCGGATTCGATCTCACGGTGAAAAAGTTCACCCGCAGATACCAGGCATTCCTTGTTGGCAAGTGCGATATCGGCACCGCGCCCTGCTGCAGCCAGGGTCGGGGCGAGGCCTGCCATGCCCACAATACCCGCCATGAACCAGTCGACCTCACGCTCGGCTGCCTCGATCAGCGCCGCCTTTCCGGCCGCTGCCTCGATGCCGCTGCCGGAGAGGGCCTGTTTCAGATCGCCATACCGGGTTTCATCGGCTGTGACCGCGATTTCGGCGCCGCATTCCTTCGCCTGACGGGCCAGAAGATCGGTATTGCCCTTGCCGCTGACCGCCAGGACCTTGTAGGCATCGCGCCCGCCCAGATGTGAAATGACATCGAGTGTATTGCGGCCTATCGAACCCGTGGATCCGAATATGCTGACACGACGGGGCGCTGTTTCTGCTCTTTCGGTCATCGTGTGCGTTTCGATCGTTTCATTGGCGCTGAGAAAACAGATGCGCGGGCCCGCGTCAATGTCGCAAAGCCGATTATTTTCTGTTCGCAATTTTGGTGTTTGCCAATCGGGGGCAATATACTTTAAACATAAAACAAATGCCGCAAGCGGAACGGAGAGCAATATGGTGACCGACCGAAACGACGCCCTGAAACTCGATGCGCAGGACAGCCTGGCCGCATTGCGCGATGCTTTCGTTCTGCGTGACGGGCTGAACTATCTCGACGGCAACTCGCTCGGACCGATGCAGCAATGCGTAACCGAACGCGTTCAGCGGTGTCTTGAAAAGGAATGGGGTCAGGATCTCATCGCCTCCTGGAACAGTGCCGGCTGGTACAGGCTGCCGCAGACGGTGGGGGCAAAGATCGCCGCGCTGATCGGCGCCGGCAAGGACGACGTGGCGGTGACCGATTCAACATCGGTCAATCTGTTCAAGGTACTGGCAGCCGCTCTTTCAATGCGTCCTGACCGCGGCGTGATCGTTTCCGAGCGCAGCAACTTCCCGACCGACCTTTATATTGCGGAAGGCCTTGCCGAATTTGCCGGCCGCGGGCACGAATTGCGATTGATCGATTCGACGGACGAATTGAACGGTGCGATCGACGAGGACGTGGCGGCAGTCATGCTCACACAGGTGAATTACCGCACCGGTGAACTGCATGATATGGCCGATGTTACCTCGAAGGTTCACGATGCGGGTGCCGTCATGATCTGGGACCTTGCCCATTCGGCCGGTGCCCTGCCGGTGGACCTGGCTGCGGCTAACGCGGATTTCGCCATCGGATGCGGCTACAAATACCTAAATGGAGGACCCGGCGCACCGGCCTTTGTCTACGTGGCACCGCGTCTCCAGGACAAGGTCGCGCAACCCCTGTCAGGCTGGTTCGGGCACACGTCGCCCTTTGCCATGGAGCCGAGCTTCAAAGCGGCGCCGACCATTCATCGTTTCCTGACGGGCACGCCGCCAATCCTGTCCATGGTGGCACTTGATGCGGCGCTTGATATATGGAGCGGCGTTTCCATGGAGGCGGTCCGCGAAAAATCCGTAAGACTGTGCGAACTGTTCATCGCGCTGGTGGAGGAACGCTGTGCGGGATATAGCCTGTCGCTGGCCAGCCCGCGCGATGCGGCAAAACGCGGTAGCCAGATCTGCTTTGCACATGAAAATGCCTTTCCGATCATGCAGGCGCTCATTGCCCGCGGAGTGATCGGAGATTTCCGTGCGCCGGATATTTTACGTTTCGGCTTTGCGCCGCTCTATGTGCGCTTCGTCGATGTTTATGATGCGGTTGACCACCTGCTGGACGTCCTCAAGACCGAGGAATGGAGACAGGACAGGTTCATGGTAAAAGGTGCCGTGACGTAGGGTCTGGCCGTTTTGGTGCGAAAACTCATATCAGACCCGGTATGAAAAAGCCGGGTTTTTTCATTTTACCTTCCGAAATCAATCTGCTTTCATGCCCGTAATACCGTTGGGCCGATCCGATTTCGGACAACGAGTTGCCTGGCGAGAGTGCGTTCGGGCCTGACTTCCGGAGGATAAGAACGTGCAATTTGCAAATATCAACGGCGTTACGCTGCACTACCAGTTGATCGGTGCGCCGGCGGGCAAGCCAGTTATTGTCTTTTCAAATTCGCTGGGAACGGATTTCAGGATATGGCGCGATGTCATCGTGCGCCTCGCCGGTGAATTCGCCATCATCACCTATGACAAGCGCGGCCACGGGCTGTCCGATACCGGCACAACGCCCTGCAGTATGGACGACCATGTCGCTGACCTTGCCGGGTTGCTCGATCTCCTTGACGTGAAGAACGCGATTGTCTGCGGTCTCTCGGTTGGCGGTCTGATCGCGCAGGGGCTTTATGCAAGCCGCCCGGATCTGGTGCGTGCACTGGTCCTTTGCGACACCGGCCACCGGATCGGCACGGCCGACATGTGGAACAGCCGCATCGACGCCATAGAAACAGCAGGTATCGAGGCGATTTCCGACAATATTCTGGAGCGCTGGTTCACAACCGAATTCAGACAGGAACAACCCGAGGCGCTGGCCGGATACCGCAATATGCTGTGCAGAACGCCCTCTGCCGGTTACATGGGCACCGCCGCGGCAATCCGGGACACCGATTATACGGAAGAAGCAAAGCGAATCGCCGTGCCGGCGATGTGCGTAGTGGGTGATCAGGACGGTGCAACGCCACCGGAACTTGTCGGTGAAATGGCAAAGCTCATTCCCGGAGCCCGTTACCAGGTCATACCGAATGCCGGTCATCTTCCCTGCATCGAGCAGCCGGTTGTTCTTACCGACGCGATCCAGGCCTTTGTGGACCTGCTGTCCGAAGAGGGTGGGACGGTCAACTGAAGATGGCCACCGCAGATCACCGTTTGGAAAACGGCAAAGCAACAGAAAATCCGGGGGTGCCTGAATGAGTGTCTCGGTTTTTGAGCACCCCATCCTGTCGGGGCTTTTGGGGGACGAACCGCTTTCGCAATTGTTTGCGGTCACAGCCGAGATCGAGGCAATGCTGCAATTCGAGGCCGCGTTGGCCATTGCCGAAGAAGACGCAGGTGTCATTGCCAAAGGCAGCGGAGCGAAAATTGCGGCAGCGTGCAGAAAAATCAGGCCAGATATTGCCGCTTTGCGCGATGCCACCGCCCGTGACGGCGTATGCGTACCGGAGCTGGTGCGGCAATTGCGGACTGCGGCCGACCCGAAGGTTGCGGTGGACGTCCATTTCGGCGCAACAAGCCAGGATGTAATCGACACGGCGCTGGTTCTGCGGCTCAAAACCGCGCTTGAGGAATTGGACGGGCGTCTTGATGCACTGACGGCTCTGCTTGGCGATGTCGATGCCCGCTTTGGGGCCGGGTGGCTGATGGCGCATACGCGCATGCAGCGTGCGGTTCCCGTCAATGTGTCGGACAAGGTGGCAACCTGGCGGGCGCCGCTTGCTGAACTGAAAGATGCCCTGGGGCCGGTGAAAGGCAGGGTGTTGCGGTTGCAATTCGGCGGCGCTGTCGGAACGCTCGACCGCCTCGACAACAAGAAGGTGAAAGTGGCGGAGCGGCTGGCCAGGGAACTGGGCCTTGCCTATGAAGGCTGCTGGCACACCAACAGGGTTGCAATTGCCGATTTTGCCGGCTGGCTGTCGCAGATTACCGGCGTTCTAGGCAAGATCGGGCGGGACGTCACACTGATGGCGCAAAACGAGGTTGGCGACATCACGCTTTCCGGCGGTGGCACTTCATCGGCCATGGCGCACAAGCAAAACCCGGTGGCCGCTGAAATTCTTGTCACGCTTGCCGGCTTCAATGCCTCACTTGTTTCGGGCACGCACTCGGCTCTTATCCACGAAAACGAGCGGTCGGGCTCAGCCTGGACGCTGGAGTGGATGTTATTGCCACAGATGGTCGTTGCAACCGGTGCAGCGCTTCGCACCGCCGTGCGTCTCGTGGAAAACATCGATGCGCTCGGCACCGAAGACAATGGCGGCGCGAGCCCATGAGCCAGCGCCTGATTGTCATTTATTGCGGCTTGCTGATGTCTCTGTCAGCTTTTTCCGTCGACATCACACTGCCGGCGTTTTCTGACATGGTGCAGGAATTTGCCACGCCCTATTCCTATGTCCAGTGGACGGTGACCGCTTACATTTTTGCCGCCGGAGCCGGGCAGCTGTTCTGGGGTTCGGTGTCGGACCGGTTCGGCCGCAAACCGATTTTGTTTATCGGGCTTGCCGTGTTGCTGGTCGGGCAGACGCTGGCTGTCCTCGCTCCGACAATAACCTTGCTGCTGCTGGCCCGTGTCGTGCAGGGACTTGGCGCCGCGTCCGCCATTGTCGGCAGCCGGGCAATATTGCGTGACCTGTTTTCGGGCAAGGAACTTGCGCGCAACATGGCAATGGCTTCGCTGGTTTTTGCGGTCGGACCGATGCTGGCACCGGTAATCGGAGCCCTGATCGCCGATTTTGCCGGCTGGCGGTCCATATTTTTCGGGCTTTCCTGCCTGACGCTGGTTCTTATCTTCATGCTTGGTTTCTTTCCCGAAACATCCAGCCTGAAAGACGCGCACGCCCTCAAGATGTCACGCATACAAGCGAATTTCGTGGCGCTGTTCACCCATCCGCAGTCGTGCTTTTTCGTGCTCGTGTCGATGCTCGCCATGGCGTTCATGCTGCTGATTTTGACCGGCGCTGCGCCGCTCTACGAGACCGAGTTCGGCATTACCGGTCTTGTGTTTGCCGGCCTCTTTGCGCTCCATAGTCTCGGGATCATCGCCGGGCAGATACTGAACCGGCGGCTTATCCATTCTATCGGCGTTGTTCCGTCGGTTGCCGTTGCAAGCGCCGTCATGATGGTGATGTCCGGTATTTTCGTAGCCCTCACGGTCGGCGATCTCCTGAGCGTGATTGTGCTGCCGTTGCTGCTGGCGCTGGCCAATGCCGGATTTCTCGTTTTCTATTCCAATGCAACCAGCCTGGTGCTTGATCCGCATCAGGACCGGGCCGGGTTTGCGGTTTCCATATTCGGTTTCGCAACCCAGATGGGTGGCGCAACCATTGTCTCGATTCTCGTTTATTTCAGCAACGACGATGCGCTCGGCATGTCCGTTCTCATGCTGGCGATTGCCATTGTCATATTGTCGGCGCTGATGATCTGGATCGGCAAGAAACAACCGATCAGGGAGGTTTAAACATGCGGACACAGGTAGCTATCATCGGATCCGGGCCGGCGGGACTTTTGCTCGGCCAGCTTCTCTACAAGGCCGGGATCGACAATATCGTTCTGGACCGTGTCAGCAAGGACCACATTTTGGGCCGTATCAGAGCCGGCGTTCTGGAAGAGGGCACGGCGTGGCTGCTCGACAAGGCCGGGGTCGGTGAACGGCTACAGCGCGAGAACCTTCCGCATGACGGGTTTGACCTTGTCTTTGACGACGAGGTCCACCGGATCGATCTTTACAATCTGACCGGCGGCAAACGTGTGCATGTATATGGGCAGACGGAGCTCACCCAGGACCTGATGGAAGCCCGCGAAGCCGAAAGCCTCAAGACCTTTTATGAGGCGGACAATGTGCGTCCGCACGATTTCGACGGTACGAGCCCCTATGTGACCTTTGAAAAGGACGGGGTCAGCCAGCGGATCGATTGCGATTTCATCGCCGGATGCGACGGCTTTCACGGCGTCAGCCGCAAGGTCGTGCCGGAGGGGGCGATGCAGACCTTCGAAAAGGTCTACCCCTTCGGCTGGCTTGGCCTTCTGGCCGATGTGCCGCCCGTTCACGAGGAGCTTATCTACGCCAATCACAGCCGTGGATTTGCGTTGTGTTCGATGCGGTCGCTGACACGCAGCCGCTATTATGTCCAATGCCCTCTGACCGAGAAGGTGGAAGACTGGACGGCGGACCGTTTCTGGGACGAATTGCGGCGGCGTCTGCCGGACAAAACTGCGCAACAGGTCACCACGGGCCCGGCTCTGGAAATGTCGATCGCGCCGTTGCGGTCGGTTGTCTCCGAACCTCTGCGCTTCGGCAGGCTGTTTCTTGCCGGCGATGCGGCCCATATTGTTCCGCCGACGGGTGCAAAGGGGCTCAACCTTGCCGCAAGCGATGTGCACTATCTGTTCGAGGCCCTGCGCGAACATTATCTCGACAGCTCCGATGCCGGCCTCGATACCTATTCAAAAAAGGCGCTGCATCGCATTTGGAACGCCGAGCGGTTTTCCTGGTGGATGACGAGTGTGATGCACCGATTCCCGGATATGAGCATATTCGACCGGCGCATCCAGCAGGCCGAGTTCTACCAGCTTACCCATTCGAAAGCAGCGTCGACAGCACTGGCGGAAAATTACGTCGGGCTGCCGTTCTGATGCAGGTGCTTGTCGGGACCGCCGATGCAAGGTCATCTTAAATAATTTGTATTGACAAATAAGCTTGGGTTTTGTTTGCTCACTTCGACTGGGAGTGAGTAATGGTATTGGTTGCCGGTACGGGAATGACCGCTTTCAACCGCCGCAAGGACGGCAGCGGGTTCCGCGACTGGGCGGAAGAAGCCCTCAGGGAGGCGCTGGTTTCGGCCAAGCTCGGCAGGGGCGACATCGATGCTCTGGTGGTTGCCAGCGAAAGCGACTTTTTCTCCATGCAGCTCAATCCAGCATCGGTTCTTGCCGATGATATCGGTCTTGCAGGTGCAGCCTGCCAGCGTGTTGAGGGTGGCGGTGCCTCCGGTCAGCTTGCCGTTCACGCCGGCGTCGCGATGGTTCTGTCGGGGTCGGCCCGGCGGGTTGCCGTCGTCGGTTTCGAGCCGTCGGCCTCCTATCTGAGCGGCGCCGCCGTTTCCGAACTCTACGGCTATTCCTTTGACGCCTGGACCGACGGCATGACCGGCATTTCAGCGACCGCGCTCTATGCGCTTTCGGCAAAGGCTTTCATGGCGCGTTGCGGTGCCAACCATGACGATTTTTCAGTAATTTCGGTTCAGAACCGCGAAAACGCACGGGACAATCCGAAGGCGCATCTGCCGCTTGAAATTACGCAAGAGGAGGTGCGCGAATCGCTGATGGTCTCTGACCCATACAGGCGGCTGGACTGTTCGCCTCTCAGCGACGGTGCCGCTGCGATCATTTTGACGGATCCGAATGCCGCGCCGGCCGACAGGAAGAACGCCGCGCGCATTGCCGGTATCGGAGCCGCTAATGATCGGGTGCGTCTTGGCGACCGGGAGGATCCGGGATTGTTTAAGGCCAAGCAGGTCGCGGCAAAACGAGCCTATGCCTTGGCCGGAATTTCGGAACCGGCCCGGCAAATCGATCTGGCAGAAATCTATGATGCCTATTCGGGCGCCCAGCTCCAGGCGATAGAGGCGCTCGGTCTCTCGAACGATTTTTTGAAGGAACATCGCTCGGGCGGGTTTTCTCCCTCGGGCAGGCTTCCGGTCAATCTGTCCGGCGGGCTGATGGGGCAGGGCGCGCCGGTCGGGGCAACGGGGGTTGCCCAGGTGGCCGCCTGCGCGCAGCAGATAGAAGGCACCTATCACACCGGCCTGCAAATGAGAAAACCGCCGCGCCATGCGGTCGCCGATACCCATGGCGGGATTGCAACGACCTGTGCGGTTACAGTGCTCGAGGGGAGCGGAAATTGAAGCATCGTCTGACCCTTGAATACACACTCGGCGCCGGTGCATTGGAGCCTTATCTGAACGGGCTTCGTGAAGGCAAGTCCATTGCCCGGCAATGCCGGCGCTGCGACCGGGTGACCTTTCCGCCGGAGCGGGCCTGCGGCTGTCAATCGAGTGATAATCTTGCCGGCTCGTATGGCTGGAAGCAACTCGCCGGGACAGCGGCGCTTGTTCACCGAACGGATGGTTCGGGAGGAAGTTTCGCCCTGGTGCGCTTCGATGGCGCTGACAACCAGGCGGTCTGCAGAATCGCCAACCCGGTAATGGAGGGTGAGCATGCACGGCTGTTGGCTGTTCATGATGGCGCGCCGGGTCTGCTGATCGAACTAACGGGAGAAGCCCTTGAAACCGCTGGATAAATGGCCGGCAGAAGACCTGGCGGAAATCGGGCTTTCATGCCGCAATGGCGGTCTGGAAATTGCCGTCGCACCCGACTGCAACATATTTTCCATGACCGTTGGCCGCTATCTTGGTCCTGACACGCGCGATCGCCGGGCGATCAGTATCGAAGAGGCCGACGGCACTATGGTGCACTATACATTCGCCGAAGTGGACCGCGCTTCGACGGCGCTCGCAGCACGGTTGCGCGCACTCGGCTACGGTCGCGGCGATTATATAGGCCTGCACTGCGGCATGCGCCCCGAAACGGCCATTGCACATATGGCGATCTGCAAAATCGGCGCCGTGGCGGTCACGCTGTCGCAGCTTTACGGCCCCGATACGCTGGCCCATGCATTGAACGATTGTGGTGCGACCATCCTCTTGACGACGGAAGCTGCCTGGGCGCCTCTGCGGTCGCAATCCGCCACGCTGTTTCCGCAGCTCCGGTATGTTCTGGCAAGCTTCAGCACGGGGCCGGAAGAAGATCTGGACGCCGTATTGCAAGCCCCTGCCCCATCCGATTTCGGGCCTGAATTAACCGGTGCCGACGATCCGGCGCTGCTTATGTATACATCCGGTTCGACCGGCATGCCGAAAGGAATTCTGCATGGCCACCGGGTGCTTGCGTCCTATCGCCCGTCGATCAACCTGTTCTTCAATTTATCACTCGCCGACGGCGATGCTGTCTACTGGTCGCCGTCAGACTGGGCCTGGGTCGGCGGGCTTCTCGACATGCTGTTTCCCGCCTGGCTTGCTGGCCGGCCCGTTGTCACATCCGAAGCCCGCTTCAAGGCCGAATGGGCCTTTGAATTCATGGCGCGCCACAAGGTGACCCATACTTTCCTTGCGCCGAGCGCCATCCGGCGGTTGGCGCAAACGCGGCAGCCGCGAAAGGATCACGACCTGTCTCTGCGGGTGATCTGCACCGGCGGGGAGGCACTTGCGGCCGAAATCCTGGAGTGGTCCGAAAATGCGCTCGGTGTGGTTTGCAACGAGTTTTACGGGATGACGGAGGTCAACCATCTGATCGGCAATTGCGCGGCGCTCTATCCGCGCCGTGCCGGTTCGATGGGGCTTGCCTATCCCGGTCACAAGGTGCTGCTTGTCGACGCAGAGGGAAAGGACGTGCGGCCAGGTGAGATCGGTGAGATCGTCACCACCGCAGATGCACCGACCCGCTATCTCGGCTATCTCAACAATCCGGAAAAGGAAGCCGAACTGCGCCTTGGGCCCTATATGCGGACACACGATCTGGCGGTGCGCGATGACGACGGTTACTTCTGGTACAAGGGCCGCTCAGACGATCTCATCAAATCCTCCGGCTTCCGGATCGGCCCGGCGGAGATCGAGGAGTGTCTGATCGCGCACCCGGCCGTTGCCGAGGCGGCGGTTGTCGGCAAACCCGATCCGGAGCGCGGCTCGATCGTGAAAGCCTTTGTCAGACTGGCGGCAAATTACACCCCGAAATCATCTCCGGAACTTAAAAAAGAGCTTTCCGATCACGTACGAAACCGGCTCGCGCCCTACAAGGCACCGCGCGAGGTCGAATTTGTAGAAAGCTTCGAACTGACATCCTCGGGCAAGATCAACCGCAAAGCGCTGCGGCTCCAGGAAGCCGGTTGACGGCATGATTTGAAAGTACTAATCTGTATTTACAAATTTGGTGATTTAGATGAAATTTGGTATTCATTCCGGGCTTTGGATGACGCGCTGGACCGATGAGATCGATCCGATCATGTCGATTGTGGCGGATCTCGGCTTTGACGGTGTTGAAATTTCATTGCTTGGAATAACCCTCGAACGCGCAGCAGCGCTGAAGGCCGCCGCCAGCGACTGTGGGCTCGAGATTACCTGTTCGACCGGACTTGGCGTTGACGAGGATCCGACATCGCGGGATCCGGAAATGCGCAGGGCCGCGCAGGCGGCGCTGGAAAATGCCATACGTATCACCTCCGCGCTTGGATCGCGACAGCTCGCCGGTGTCCTTGCCGCCCCATGGGGAGTGTTCGACCCGACGGATAAGGCCGGACGGGCTGAGCGTTCAGCGGAAGTTCTTGGCAGGATCGATCCGCTACTGGCCGATGAAGGCGTCGTTCTGGGCATCGAAGTCATCAACCGGTTCGAAACCGATCTGACAAACACAGCCGGCGAGGGCACCGCGCTTGCCAAAGCCACCGGCTCGCCGCGCATCGGAGTACTCCTCGACACGTTCCACATGAATATGGAGGAAAAGGATCCTCCTGCTGCTATCAATAAGACCGGCGAACGTCTCTTCCATTTTCACGTTTCGGACAATGATCGCGGCACGCCCGGAAGCGGGCATTTTGATTTCGCATCCTGTGCCGAAGCGCTCAGCGAAACCGGATATGACGGCTGGATAACGGCTGAAATGTTCGTGGTGCCCGGCCATCCGACAAGCGCCGACCTGAACATCTGGCGGGACATCGAAACAGATCCGACGGAAGCTGCCCGCCAGGCGCTGCAATTCATGAAGGCGACGTTCCAATGAGCGCGCGCGGATATTTCGAGCGGCTGCTTTCCGTTTACGTGTCGGAACAACAGCGCCTCGACGAACTTGATGCGGCCATTGGCGATGGCGACCACGGGACGACCATGTTGCGCGGCCTTAAAGCCTCAGAAAAGGCCGATGCAAACAAACAGGCGAAGGCTTTCATGCGCGCCTCCGGTGGAGCGTCAGGTACGCTCTTCGGTCTGATTCTGCATGAAATCGAGCTTCATTTGAACGGTAGCGACAAATCACTCGCATTCCATCTCAACCGTGCGCTGGACCGGATCAAGGTCCTGGGAAAAGCAGAACCTGGTGACAAGAGCATGGTGGATGCTCTTGAACCCGCCGTTACCACGCTTGATGCCGGCCGGGGCATCAACGCTGCGGTTGCGGCCGCTGCCGAAGGTCGCGATGCAACCCGCGACATGGCAGCGCGCCGCGGTCGCGCCCGATATGTCGAAAATGCAGGCGCGAGGCATCTCGATCCGGGCGCGACATCTGTTTGCCTGATCCTTCAGGCATTGGCTGATGCGGAGGAACAGCCATGAAAAAGCTGTTCAACAGTCAGGAGACAATGGTCGACGATATGATCGACGGTTTTGTTGCCGCCTATCCGCAGGTCAAACGGGGACGCAACGATCCGCGCATCGTCGTGCGTGCCACGCAAAAGGGCAATGATGAAAAGGTGACGCTCCTGATCGGCAATGGTTCGGGCCATGAGCCGATTGCCATGGGCTTTGTCGGCGCGGGCCTGCTTGACGCCAATGTTGTTGGCGACGTGTTCGCAGCCCCGTCGGCGGACTTAATCCTTGACGGTATCGCCGAAGTCAACGGCAAGGCCGGGTCGATCCTGCTGGTATCCCAGCATTCAGGCGATGTGATCAATGGCGGCGCGGCGGTAATGCTTGCGGAAGAGCAGGGCCTGCGGGTCAGGCCTCTCTACATGTATGACGACATTTCCTCAGCGCCGAAGGGCGAGGAACATGAACGGCGCGGTGCGCCCGGCACCATGTTTATCTACAAGATCCTCGGGGCCGCGGCGGAAGAAGGCATGGCGTTGGATCCGCTTTATGCGCTCGGCGAAGCCGTGCGGGACAACACCCGCACCCTCGCCGCCGCGGTCAGTCCGGGTGTGTCTCCGTTGACGGGCAAGGAGATGTTTTCGTTGCCCGATGACGAGATTTATCTCGGCATGGGCGTGCACGGGGAACCGGGCATCGGCAGAGAAAAATACGGACCGGTGTCCGGGCTGGTTCACACGATCGTTGATGCGTTGCTCGAAGACCGTCCGGTTGCATCCGGCGAAGCGGTCGCCGTGATCGTCAACGGCATGGGCGGCACCACGCTGATGGAACTTCTGACCATCTACGGGCAAACGGAAAAGGCGCTCGCCGAGCGCGGTATTTCGGCCGTTGCTCCAATGATCGGCTCCTACGTGACGACGCAGGAGATGGGCGGGTTTTCCATATCAATTCTGACGCCGACAGCGGAAATGCTGCGCTATTGGTGCGCGCCATCCGACACGCCCTGCTTTCCGGCAATCAAGACAGGCTGAATGACATGGGCAACAGCAAACCGGAATCCATATCGCCCATGTATGGTGTTGCTGTGGACCAGGGCAGCGGGCTGAAGGCTGCGATTGCCGAAGCACGTGGTGCGGATGCAGTTGAGACGGATCTGTTTGAATTCAAAAAAGCCGTCGTCGAATGCCTCAGCCCGGAAGCCTCGGTATTGCTTGTGGATGCCGAATATGGCCGCGAACTGCTGCCCCATTACGATGCGTCATGCGAAAAGCTGCTGGCTTACGAGGCCGACGTCTATCACATCACCACAAGCGAACGCATTACAGCACTTCCGGACAATCTGTCCGTTGCGGATTACGCAGGGCTCGGCGTGCGCCGTCTCAAGTTCTTTCTCTATTACGGGCCGCGCAGCAGCACATCGACCAACGAAAAGAAACACGCGCTTGTGCGCGATATCGGCGCGCAATGCGCCATGCATGGCATTGAATTCCTGTTTGAACCGATCGTCTATGACGATGAAATCGACGATGCGTCATCGCTCGAATTTGCGAAGCTAAAGCCTCAACTGGTCCGGGATGCGACGCGGATATTTGCTCACCCTGATTTCAGGATCGATGTCCTGAAGGTTGAAATCCCGGTCAATCTTGCCTTTGTCGAAGGCTTCGGCACGGGCGATTTCAACCATGAGCAGGCGCTGGAGGCCTTCCGGGACGCGGCGGCGCCAGCGGGTGAAATTCCGCTCGTCTATCTGAGTGCCGGGGTTTCGTTCGAATGGTTCGAGCAGTCCTTGAAGCTTGCAGCGGAGGCCGGTGTCGAAGCTGCCGGTTTCATGTGCGGACGGGCTATCTGGTCGGACGCGATCTCGGAATTCGGCCAGGGCGGAAAAGCCCGCCTCAATGACTGGCTGGCGGGCGAGGGCCGCCGGCGGCTGGCGCGGCTGAAGGCGGCGCTATGACTGCAACAATTCCATTGCTGTCTTCCGTCGAGGCCTTTCTTGCCGGCCCGCTATCGCTGCGCATCGGTGGCCACAGGCTCGATGGCGACGGGGAATTCGATGTTGTCGATCCCTCCACGGGCGGGCATTTGTGTACCGTTGCCAGAGCTGGCGAAAGGGAAGTCGATCTTGCGGTTGCAGCGGCACGCCGCGCATTTGATGGCGCGTGGTCGGCGCTAACGGCCGATGAGCGGTCCAAACTGTTATGGCGTCTGGCGGAGCTTATCGACGAGCGAGCGGAGGTTTTCGGTCAGCTCGATGCACTCGATAACGGTAAGCCCTTCGCGGTGGCCCGTGATGTGGATGCAGCCTATTCGGCCCGTCATTTTCGCTATTTTGCCGGATGGCCAAGCAAAATCGAAGGTGCGACGATCCCGGTCTCTGAACCGGATCGCCTCAACTACACTAAGATTGAACCGGTTGGCGTGTGCGGTCTCATCGCACCGTGGAACTACCCGCTACTCATGGCGGCGTGGAAACTGGCACCGGCTCTTGCCGCCGGCAATTGCGTGGTGTTGAAACCGGCGGAACAAACGCCGCTCAGCGCACTTTATCTTGCCGACCTTGCGCTTGAAGCGGGTTTTCCCGAAGGCGTGCTGAACGTTGTTCCGGGTTTCGGCACGGAAGCAGGTGCGGCGCTCGCCGCCCACCCGGGTGTCGACAAGGTGGGATTTACAGGCAGCACAGCAACGGGACGGCGCATCGTCGAAGCCTCGATGGGTAATCTGAAGAAGGTTTCCCTGGAGCTTGGCGGCAAGGCGGCCAATATCGTATTTGCCGATGCGGATCTCGAAAAGGCGATACCGGGCGCATTCTGGGCGCTGTTCGGCAATAACGGGCAATCGTGCACGGCAGGTGCCCGGCTCTATGTGCACAGTTCCATTCATGACAGGGTGCTGGAAGGGCTTATCGGTCTTGCCGCCAAGCTGTCCGTCGGCCCGGGCATGGCGGCGGATGGTCATGATCTCGGCCCGGTCATCAGCGAGAGGCAGATGCGGACGGTTACGGGCTATATCGACAGCGGCGTCAGCGAGGGCGCGGAATGTGTCGCCGGAGGCGGGCGACTGGGCAAAGAAGGTTTTTTCGTTGCGCCGACTGTTTTGACGAACGTCGCGGACGACATGCGGATTGCGCGCGAGGAGATTTTCGGACCGGTTCTGTGCGTGCTTTCCTTTGACGATGAGGACGATGTCCTCGCCCGCGCCAATGACACCGATTACGGTCTTGCTGCCGGGCTGTGGACGCAGGATGTCACGCGCGCGCGGACAATGGCGTCGCGCCTGAAAGCCGGCACGATCTGGATCAATTGCTGGGGTGAAACCGATGCCGCCTCGCCGTTCGGAGGCATGAAACAGAGCGGCTATGGCCGCGAAATGGGCAAGGACGCCATCGCGCTCTACTCGCAGACAAAGAGCGTCTGGCTGGCCTAGGGTCCTATTTGACACACCGCATTCAGTCATACAAATTGGTATGCAAAGGATGAGGGAGACTGACCATTGGAAGCGCGTGCCGCACCGAAATACAAAGTTGCCTACGGAGCCCTTTTGAGCAGGCTGGTTTCAGGGCGTTATCCCATTGGCGGGCGCCTGCCGACCGAGGATGAACTGGCGAGAACTTTCGACATCAGCCGCGTGACGATCCGCCGTTCGCTGGACATGCTGGTTAATGAGGGCTTTTTGGAGCGGCGGCAGGGCAGCGGCTACACGGTCATCTCGCTTTCGCCGCCCTCTTCCATGTGTCTGTCGTCCTTTACCGATGCCATGCTGCGCGCCGGCCGCGAACCCTCTTCGAAACTCATCCGCATCTCAACGCAGGAAGCCGATGCACATGGCGAAGAACTGATCGAGGAACTGCGCCATGAGCGGCTGACATGCATCGAGCGGCTGCGGCTGGTCGACGACAAACCGCAGATGCTGGTGCGCACCTGGGTTCCTGCGCGCCTGTTGTCGAATGCCGCACCGGAAGACTTTCCGAACACCGGCCACGAGCAGTCGATCCTGCGCATTTTCAAGCAGCGCTTCGGGCTGGAATGGAATGCGGCGTGTGAGGACATCAGCCCGGCGGGCGCTCCCGAAGATGTTGCCAAATATCTGCAGATCGAACCGGGCAGGCCATTGCTGGTTCAGGCCTGTACCGCCTTTGACGAGGAAGGTGGCGTGGTCTTTTACGAGCAGGTCTACCGGATCGGCAAAGTCAGTTTCAACCTCACCGGCGCCACAAGGCAGGCGCGGTAGAAAGGTCGGTTATGCGTGACAATCTGACCATTGGCGTGATCCATGCTTCGCTGCCGAGCTATTTTCCGGACGAGCACAATGTTTTTGAGGATTGCCAGAAGGGTCTTCAAAAACTGTGTGATGCGGAAGGCGCGCGGCTGATTGTTGCACCGGACAGGCCGATGAACGGGTCGGAGGCGCGCAAGGCGGCCGAATTCTGCAGGTCGGAAGGCGCCGATTTCCTGCTTCTCATCCATGGCGGCTTCACCATGGGCGATGTCGCCCATACGCTTGCCACCATACCGGTTCCGATGGGTGTTTGGGCAACGCCCGAGCCAACGCTTGAAGGCGATATCCAGCTCAATAATTTTGTCTCGCTCAATATGACAATGTCGATTGCCAAAAAAGTGCGGGACCTCAAAAAACACCCGCTTCAATGGTATTTCGGCGCCCCCGGAAGCCCGGAAATCGAGGCGCGATTTACCCATACGTTCCGCGCGCTTGCCATGGTCAAAGCCATGACCCATGCGCGCATTGCCCTGATCGGTGGCCTGGCCCCGACCTTCTATAATATGGAAGTGTCCTCCAATACGCTCAAACAGCGTTTCCAAATCGATGTTGAAGCCTTTGAGATGGCGGAACTCACCGGCCGCATGAGCGCCATCGATCCGTCGCGTGCAAGCGCGGAAATTGCCAAAATGGCAGCTGCAGCGACAGTCGATGGCGTCACGGACGATCAAATGGAGCTGAGCGCCCGCAAGGCTCTGGCGCTGCGCGACGCATGTGCAGAAGGCGAATTCGATGCGCTGGCGGTTTCCGACTGGCCGGCGCTGCAGGTCGAACCCGGCATGCACCCGGGCGCGGCCTTTACCTGGCTTGAGGAAGTCGACGGCATTCCCGTCGCGTCCGAGGGAGACCTGCTTGGAGCGGTAACCCAGCTCGCAGCCAAGTCGATGACCGGCAAGGTCGGATATCTTCTGGACATGACCGAGCCGGATCTCGACCACGGTGATCTCCTGATGTGGCACGGCGGCGGCGGCCCGCTCTATCTGGCAGATGATGCGGGCGCCAGATGGATCAACCATCCGATGATCGGCCGCGGCACGGAAGAAGGCCCCCGTTTCGGCACGATCAGCGATCTGGTATTCCGCGACGGGGCGGTCACCGCGATGCGCATTTCAGATGATGCAACCGCGATCTTTGATATGGAAGCGCGTGTCGTTGGACGTTCGCCGACCGGTTTCAGCGGATGCCGCGGCTGGCTCAGGGGATTTTCCTTCGCCCGCGAACCGGCATCGCTCGACGATGTGATTACAACGGTAATGGGGCACGGTGTCGAACATCATTTTGTACTTGTTCCCGGACATCATCATGAGGTGCTTGCGGAGTTCGCGGCCTGGGCGGGGCTGGCGCCCCTCAAGCGGCTGACGGCGCGCAATCATCTTGATCCGGGCCTTTAATGACCGACGGCGGCGTGCCCGCCGCGACTATGAATTCAGATGCGGATCCAAACTGACCCGAGGGGGAGCTCAGGTCATGCGAAACCCTGTTGTCGTGGCGGTGTTTTCCGCCCGTTTCCGGGGCCTCGCAGCCATCTTTCAGGTGCAGGGAATTGTTGACAGGAATGCCAATTAGTATTATTCAGTTGTTTATAACAAATTTTGTTGGGAGGCGCTGATGCGAACAGAATTTGACCCTATCCGGCGCGTTGTTCATTGCCTGACCGGGCGGTGCTGACACCGTGACGCAGGTACAGCTCAAGGCAGTCAGAAAGGAGTTCGGATCATTTGTTGCGCTCGAGCACATCGATCTGGACATCCAATCCGGCGAACTCGTGGCCCTGCTCGGCCCGTCCGGCTGCGGCAAGACGACGACGTTGCGCATGATTTCAGGTCTCGACAATCCGACAAGCGGTGAGATTTTTTTCGACGGAAAGGACGTATCGGACGTGCCGGTGCGCGACCGCAATGTCGGCATGGTGTTCCAGCGCTATGCGCTTTTTCCCCATATGAGTGTCGAAAAAAACATCACCTTCGGTCTGCGCGTACGCAATATTCCGGTTGAAGAGGTTGGCGAGCGCCTTGAGGAGATCCTGGATATTGTCCAGCTCACGGCCTTTCGAGACCGGTTTCCGGCGCAGCTCTCAGGCGGGCAGATGCAGCGCGTTGCAATCGCCCGCACCCTTATTACCAAGCCATCCGTCCTGATGATGGATGAGCCGCTGGCCAATCTCGATACCAACCTGCGTGGAGAGATGCGGCGGTTCATCCGTGAGCTGCAGCAGCGCTTCAATATCACCACGATCTTCGTGACCCACGACCAGGTCGAAGCCATGGAGCTGTCCGATCGGGTTGCGGTGCTTTTTGACGGGCGTCTGGAGCAGTTCGATACGCCCGACGGCATTTACCACAGGCCCGACAAGACGAGTGTGGCGAAATTCATGGGCGCGTCGAATATCATCGACGGTGTTGTCGCAGACGGTGCGCTGAACACGGCATTTGCCGAATTGAGTGTCGGCGATGGCGGTGCATTCAGCGCCGGTTCGCAGGTCAAGGCGATGGTGCGCAGCGAGGCCATCAGACTTCTGAAACAGCCGGAAACCGATGTTCAGAACCAGCTTTCCGGCACAATCCGCACCGCCGATTTCTTCGGCGCGACCGTTTCCTACGTCGTGCAGGTCGGCGATTTCGAACTCAATGTTGACGAGCATTCAACAGAGAAGCTGGAGCCCGGAACTCCGGTCTATCTGCAATTGCCGCGCGACAGGATCTGGCTGTTTCCGGACGGAACCAGCTAACTGAACCGGTGGCAGGAAGCCGCCATAAACGGGAGGAATATCATGACTGGTATGAAAAAGAGCGCTTTGCGCAAAGGACTGACGACAGCGGGTGCGCTCGCGCTGATGACGTCACTTGCCCATGGCGATGACGCGGCCAAGCAGTTTCAAATGGATTTCCTTGACGGCAAGGCAAGCTGGGAAGACGTGAAGAAACGCGCCGCTGAGGAGGGCAAGATCAACTTCTACTATTGGGGCGGCAGCGACACCATCAATGTGTGGGTCGACAGCGTCGTTATCCCTGCGCTGGCGGCAGAGGGCGTCACGCTTAATCCGGTGCGCATCACCGGCACAAAGGATGCGGTTGATCTGGTGCTTGCGGAAAAGAACGCGGGCAAGGGCGTTGGCGAAGGCAGTGTCGATGCCATCTGGCTCAACGGCGAAAACTTCTACACGCTTTCCCAGCAGGACGCATTGTTTGGGTCTTTTGCGCAGAAGGTGCCGAATTCGGGCAATTTCGACTGGAATGAGGATGATCCGCGTTCGCTCTTGAACCTGCGCGATTTCGGTGTCGTGACCAACAGCCAGGAAATCCCCTGGTCCGGGCAGCAATATGTCTGTGCCGTTAACCGGCAATATGTCGATGCGGCCGATACGCCGTCGACCTTCGAGGAGATGAAGGCCTATCTTGAAAAGAATCCGGGCAAGTTCACCTATGTGAAGCCGCCGCACTATATCGGCAACACGTTCGTGCAGTCGGTGGTCTATGCCTTCAACCCGGACGGCAACGGCGCCATTCCGTTCCAGAAGTCGATCGACGAACTTGGAGCCGAAGAGCTGGCACGGCTGATCAAACCGGGAATGGAATATCTCAGATCCATCGAACCTATGTTGCTCGGTGCCGATGGCGGGAAGGCGCGTTATCCGGAGGATATTGCCGCGCTTGACGGTCTTTTCCTCAACGGCGAGATCTATTTCGACTGCAAATTCGGTCTCTACGCGGTGCATACCGGGCTGCAGACGGGGACCTATCCGGAGCAGGCTGAAGCATTCATCTTTCCCAAGGGGCTGATGATTGCCAACAAGAACTACCTTGCCATTCCGGTAAACAGCCCGAACCCGGCAAGCGCCCTTGTCTTTGCGAACTATATGGCTTCGGTCGAATCGCAGGCTTCCAAACTTGAAAAAGCCGGCATGCCGGTGGGCATCGACATCTGGAAACTAACCGCAGAACAGGCCGCCATGGTCGAAAAGGCTGCGCCCAAGCACTATGGCGTTACCCAGGAAGAGCTCGACGCCAATGTGGCGCCGGACACCAATGCAAGTCTGGTCGATGTGATCGAAGCCACGTGGCTCGAATATATCGAGCGCGGCTCATCCGCTTCGATTGAAGAGATCGTCGCCAAGTCGGCCAAGGAAATCGCGCAGTAGCGCTCGAATCCGGTGTCGCCGGCCCCGGCCGGCGGCGCTTGGTCTTTATCCGGAAAGGTGCCCGATGAACGTGACGACCATGACAGCCGAGCAGCGCAATGTTAAGCCCAAGCGGACTGTCGAACAACGCAAGGCGCGGCTGCTGCTGATTGCCGAACTGTCGCCGGTCGTCATCGTGCTGTTTGTTCTGTTTGGCGGTGCGCTGGTGCTTGCCGTGCTTCAAAGTCTCGGCTTCGCCCCGTGGTTCGGCGTCAACACGTTTCCGGATTTTTCCTATTTCGGTGCGCTTTGGGGATCTTCCGCCTTCTGGGTGTCGCTGTGGCTGACGCTCTATTACGGATTCGTGTCGACAATCATTGCGCTGATCATGGCGATCGTGCTCAGCCTTGCACTGATCAAGCCGTTCCGCGGCAAGACCCTTTATAAATATCTCTACAAACTGCCGCTGATGATCCCCTATACGGTGGGCATCGCGCTTGTCGTGCTGATGCTCGGAAATGGCGGCATCATGTCGAGGCTGCTGGCCTTTGTCGGCATGATCGACAATCCGGGAGAGTTCCCTCAGATCCTCAAGACCCATTACGGGTGGGGCATCATCGCCGTCTATGTGTGGAAACAGGTTCCGTTCATGACGTTAGCGATTTATGCGGTGCTTCTTGGCATTGGGCGCGAAACCGAGGAGGCGGCAGCCATTCTCGGCGCCAATCGCCGGCAGATCTTCTTTTCCGTCACCCTGCCGCAGATCCTTCCCGGTATCGTTTCGTCGACGCTGATCTGCTTTGCCTTCAATGTCGGTGCTTTCGAGGCTCCTTTCATTCTCGGCGGCGGCTATCCAGACACGCTTCCGGTGGTTGCCTGGCGTTACTTCAACGATGCCAACTATGCCTTCCAGCTGCAGGGCATGGCGACGGTTGTGTCCATCGGCATCGTCTCGGGCGTGATCCTGTTCGGATATCTTGCCACTTACCGGCGCTACGAGCGCATGCGCGGGAGAGCCTGAGATGGCCAGCCGGAAAGTCACCAACACGTTCAACCGCCTTTCGCCTTTCCAGCGGTTTTATCTGATCGCGGTTGCGGCGCTGATTGTCGGCCCGTTCGCTCCGCTGATTGTTCAGAGCCTGGCGTTCCGCTGGGCCTGGCCAAATCTCCTGCCTTCCGTGTGGTGGCTGGAACAGCGCGAGAAATCGCCCATACCGCTGGCCTGGGACTATGTGCTTTCGCCCTATTCGCGGATCTACGAGGCGACTATCAACACAATGGCGATCGGTCTTGCGGTAACCGTCATCTGCCTGGCTATCTGCCTGCCGGCGGCGCGGGTGCTGGCGCGTGAAAGCTTCAAGGGCAAAAACGGTTTTGAGTTTTTCCTGTCCTTGCCGCTGATCGTGCCGGAAGCGGCGATCGGCATTGCGCTTTTGATGATCTTCATCAATCTTGGCCTTGCCGGCAGCTATGTGGGCATCATCATCGCCCATCTCATCCCGACCATACCCTACATGGTGCGCATGCTGACCGCAGTCTATCAGGGGCTGGGACGCGAATTCGAGGAACAGGCGATGATCCTCGGCGCCAACCGGTGGCAGATTTTGAGGATGGTGACGCTGCCGATGCTGATGCCCGGTGTTGTTGCGGGTGCTCTTTTTACTTTCCTCGTCTCCAGCAACATCTTCCTGCTCACCTTTTTTTTGGGGCAGGGCAAGATCATCACCCTGCCGACATTGCTGTTTTCGAAAATCTCCGGCGGAACGCTGGATGCTTCTGCGGCCGGGATCACGCTCATCGTTTCCCTGCCCGGCATCATCCTTCTGGTGATCTCGGAGCGGTTCATCAAGGAAGAGGCTTTCGGCAAGGGCTTCGGCAATTAGAAACAACCCGCGATGCGGCGGACCAACCGACCAGGAGGCTGGGCAGATGAAAACACCGGACCACATTCTTGAGCGTTTCCCGACACTGAGCGATGACGAGATGCGCCAGCGGCTGGAGCATCCCGGCAAGCCGGTCCGCGTGATCATCGACACCGATGCCGCAAACGAAATCGACGATCAGTTCGCCATTGCCTGGGCGCTGCTGTCGCCCGACCGACTGCATCTCGAAGGCGTGACTGCGGTGCCGTTTTCATTCCAGCACCACCGCGATGCGATCATCGAGAGCGTGAACCATTTGCGGGAAGGGCGCTCGGCGAGCGACGACAAGGTCGGCAGCCTGCGCGGCTGGGCGGAACGGGTGATCGCCGCCGGCCGCAATGCAGAGGATATCAAGTTCGTCGCTCCCGACGAGGGTGCCGAGCTTTCCTATGAGGAAATCCTGAGGGTCTATGATGAATGCCGGGTTTCGCCGGAAGGCAGGGTGTTCCGGGGATCGCCCGGCTATCTGACATCGCTCGACGAACCGATCACCTCGCCATCCGCTGATTTCATCATCGAACGTGCACGGGCCAAGCCGGACGAGCTGCTCTACATCTGCGCCATGGGCGCGGTCACGAATATCGCTTCGGCTTTCCTGACGGCGCCAGACATCATCCGCAATGTCGTGGTCATCTGGACCTCTGCCTATCCAAGCCACTCACCGCACTGCAACGCTCCGTCTCTCAATCTGGTTCAGGATCCACTGGCCTCGAGTCTGATCTTCGATTGCGGCGTACCGCATGTCTATCTGCCCGGTTATTTTGTCGGTGCCCAGCTCAAGATGTCGCTTCCGGAGATGGAGCGTTTCGTCCACGGCAAGAGTGCGATCGCCTCCTATCTGCACCATCTCTATACGCACAATCCGCTGCACGAGATGTTTGCGATCACCGATCCGGAAGAGCGCAGCTGGGTGTTGTGGGACCTGATCGACATCGCCTGGCTGTTCGATCCAGAATGGGTGCCGACCATGCTCGTGCGCTCGCCGGTGCTCGATGATGATCTCTACTGGCAGCACCCGGAGGGCCGTCATCTGATGCGCGAGGCCTATGACGTCAACCGCGACGCGATCATGATAGACCTTTACCGGCGGCTAGAGACGGCGCCGGACTGAGCAGGCGCCGATCACGGATTTCTCACCGGAATATGTCTTGCGATTGATCGACGCATAAGAGCATTAAGGCTCAGTCAATCGCCATTGGGAGGATGGCTGGCCGATGACCGCGCCCATGGTTTCGATCCCGGCTACCCAAGCGGACCGTAAAATTGCCGTCCGGCTCCCATAATTGTTGATCGGTGCACTGAAGCCGGGGAGCTGAATCATGATGGACAGCCTATCCAACCAGGTCGTTGTGGCGACATTGCAGTTTCTATCGACACTGTTCGTCGTCGCCATAGGGGCGGCGGTGCTGGTGGTGATCATTCTGTTTATTCTGGATGTGAGCCAGACCGGCGATGCGGTTCGCAGGAACTATCCGGTGCTTGGCCGGTTCCGCTATCTGTTTTCGATGCTTGGCGAATTCTTCCGCCAGTATTTCTTTGCAATGGACCGCGAGGAAATGCCGTTTAACCGCGCCGAGCGCGAATGGGTCGACCGGGCGGCGAAAAACAAGGACAACACGATCGCCTTCGGTTCCACCAAGAGCCTGACGCCGCCCGGTACGGCCATATTCGTGAATTGTCCGTTTCCGACGCTTTCGGAAGATGCCTCGCAGGTCCAACCGCTGGAAATCGGCCCCTACTGTCGTGAACCCTTTCATGCGCCATCTATCTTCAATATTTCCGGTATGAGCTACGGCGCGCTCTCGACACCTGCGGTGCGTGCCTTGTCAAATGGAGCGCGGATGGCCGGGTGCTGGATGAATACCGGTGAAGGCGGGCTTTCGCCCTATCATCTGGAGGGCGGCTGCGACATCGTCTTTCAGATCGGCACGGCCAAATACGGTGTGCGCGATGAAAGCGGTGCGATGAGCGATGAAAAACTGAAGGAGGTCGCTGCCCACCCGCAAGTCAAGATGTTCGAGCTGAAAATGAGCCAGGGTGCCAAACCCGGCAAAGGCGGTATCCTGCCGGGGATCAAGGTGACGCCGGAGATCGCCGCCATACGCGGGATTCCCGAGGGGCAGGATTCGATTTCGCCCAACAGGCACCCCGAAATCGACAATGCCAGCGAGATGCTCGATGTGATCGAGCGCATCCGCAATGTCACCGGTAAGCCGGTGGGCTTCAAGGCCGTTATCGGTGCGTTTGGCTGGCTTGAAACCATGTGCAGGGAAATCCATGAGCGCGGCATCGAAAGCGCGCCCGATTTCATCACCATCGACAGCGGCGACGGCGGGACCGGCGCGGCACCGATGGCCCTGATGGACAATGTCGGCTTGCCGGTCAGGGAATCGCTGCCGCTGGTGGCCGACATATTGCAGAAATACGGTCTGAGGGACCGCGTCCGCGTTGTCGCATCCGGGAAACTCATCACACCGTCGGAAGTTGCCTGGGCGATTGCTGCCGGCGCCGATTTTGTTACCTCCGCGCGCGGCTTCATGTTCTCGCTCGGATGCATTCAGGCGCTTAAATGCAACAGAAACACATGTCCGACCGGAATAACGACCCACAACACGAGACTGCAAAAAGGGCTCAATCCGGAAAGCAAGGCCGTCCGGGTGGCCGGTTACTGCAAAAACATGATCCACGAGGTCGAGGTCATTGCCCATTCCTGTGGCGTGCGGCGGCCGCGGCTCCTGCGCCGCATGCATGTGCGTGTTGTTCAGGACAATGGAAAATCCATGTCGATGGACGAGCTTTATCCGTGTCCTGACGTGCTTGCCGAATACAGGCAATCGGCGGCAAAAACAGCCCCCGAACCGGCACAGGTTTCGTGAGCTCATAGCATTACAAAATCGGCATAGCAGCACTAGAGTTTTTGTATTCGTAAAATGTGGAACGTTCGGTTCTTATGGCGCCGGTTTAGGAACCTCTTTGAAGTAGCACGCCTGCAGTGTGTCTACGGTGGATAACTGATCCGCGCCTTACCCCTAACCTTTACCGGGCGTGGTGGAAGGCCCCTCCCTGTGGGGGTCTTCTTTTTTTTTCTGATTTCGACGGTATACGATGTGCGTCCATGTTTGCGGCCTTGATGTGTGCTGACCGTATCCGGATCCTTGCTCGAAAGAAGGTTGTTCCGGGGTTTGCGCGCACCTTGTTAAAGGCCGTGCGCACGCGTATTGAGTTCCGGCTGGAATGGATGTGGTGCGGTTATGATATCAAGGCGGATAGCTCCCGGAACGGTTTGGTTGCCGACTGTGGTCCTCATGTTGATTCTCTCCGGATGCGGCAGCCGCGGTGAGTTTGCTTTCAGTGACGCCAATCCCCTGGAGGCCAAACAGCACACAATTCTGGTTGCCACCAGCAGAAAGCAGGAGGACGGGCCATACACCTATGGCCGTGGTCGCGCGAACGAAACGCAATTTATGAGATTTGATGTTTCAGTGCCGGGCAGCCACAAAACCGGTCAAATCGAATGGCCGAAGGATCGGCTTAATCCCGACAAGCATTTTTATGTTGCCAAGGCGGAAAAATTCGGAACGCCGTCGGACTTTTACAGGGCCGTGGCGCACAACAATGTCACGCCGTCTGGTAGTAGCGAGATCACTATTTTTGTTCACGGCTACAACACCAACCTTGCCGAAGGCGTCTATCGCGTTGCCCAGATGACGCATGATTTTGAAGGGCCGGGAACACAAATTCTCTTTTCCTGGCCCTCCGCCGCGCAGGCGGCGGGATATGTTTACGACCGCGACAGCGCGGTTCACGCACGGGATCGGCTGCAGTCGCTGCTTGAGGATCTGGCCCAAAAAAGCAACAAGAAGATCCTTCTGATCGGCCATTCCATGGGAAGCTACCTCGTCACCGAAACATTGCGGCAGATGTCGCTGCAAAAGAAAACCGCGGCGCTGAATAAACTCAACGGCGTTGTTTTGATGTCACCGGATATCGATGTCGAGGTGTTCCGCTCCCAGGCCAAGGCAATCAAGCCGTTTCCAGAACCGTTTGTGCTGTTTGTGGCTAGGCAGGACCGCGCGCTGCGCCTGTCGGCTTTTATCACCCGCACGCAGCAGCGCCTCGGATCGATTGAATATCTGGACGGGCTGGATGACATCGATGTCACCGTCATAGACGTGACTGATCTTGCAGATGGCCAGGGCCTGAATCATTCCGTCGCGGCAACGTCGCCGGCTGCGATTTCCGTTCTGCGCGGATTGTCGGGGCCTGAGGAACTGGCAAGGATCCGGTCCGGCCATCGACCGGAAACCTGGCTTGGCGCGCTCGATATTACCGGAAATGCCGTCAGGGTTGAGCTCAGACGCGACCCGCCCTAGGTCTTTTTCCTCCAATCAGGACATCTCTAGAAAAGGGCCTCAAGGAGCTTGCGTCTTCCATGGGCCGGGCTTCCTTCGAGCATGGTCAGGACGATCTGTCGGGTAAGGCCGGTGCCGTCCGGTTGCAGCATCGTGATGCGGTCATCGCCGTAATGGCTGATATCCGGCACCGGCAGAAGCGTGAAGCCGATGCCCGCCTTGACGCATTCCAGTATCGCCTCGACACCGTCGAGCACGATGATTTCCTCCGGGCGCTGCCCATCCGATTGGCTCATATATTTTGCAATCAGTTTGCCGATGCCGGTACCCGGCGCAAAATGAAGGAACGGCATTTGCGCAGCAATGGCCGTCAGAGGCTTGCCGGCCTCATGGGCGGGTACAGCAAAGGCCAGCTCTTCCTCGCGCAGCAAAGCATATTCGAGTCGCGGGTCAGGATTGCTGGAAGCCGTCAGCACTGCAAAGTCAAGCTGTCCGGCAAGAACCTTCTCTTCCAGCGCTTCCGAAAGGCCGATTTGCAGGTCGAACCGGGCACGCGGCGCCACTGCTGCGGCCTGCATCAGAAAGCCGGGCAGCAGGCGGACACTCGCCGTTGATACGAAGCCGGCGCGGAACCTGCCCACAAGCCTGTCGCTGGGACTGCAGATGCGCACGAGATCGTCCTCGGCTCCGAGCAGTTGCACCGCCCGTTCCGAGACCGCCCTGCCGAGCGGCGTCAGCTTGGGCGGGCGGAAGGAGCGGTCGAACAGCAGGGCATTGAGTTCCTCTTCCAGCGTCTTCATCTGCATCGATACCGCAGAAAGGGTCATATTGAGCTGGTCTGCTGCGATCGCAAAGGATCCGACCTGCCGGATTTTCACAAGTGTTCTGAGGGATCGCGTCTGCATAAATCTACAATCTTTGAATTTGGTCTCATATTTTATTCGATTGTGATGAATTTAATGGACGATAGGATGTTTGTCATCTGTCGAAGGGACCCGTCACATGACCAATTCAACAAATGCGTATCAGGAAACAGCAAGGGAGCTGGCCGCGATTTTCGCGCCCCGGGCCAGCGGGTGGGACAAGGACCGGACTTACTGCTGGGACAATGTCAAAGACCTGACCGACGCCGGCATAATGGGCATGACCCTGTCGGAGGAATATGGTGGCAAGGGCGCGTCCTTCCACGATGTGGTTCTGGTGATTGAGGAGATCGCCAAGGCCTGCACACTTTCCGCAAGGATCGTGGTTGAAGCCAATATGGGCGGCATCAGCGCCATCATGGCCTACGGCACCGATGAGCAGAAAGCCTTTTGTGCGCCGATCGTTCTTGCGGGCGACAAGCCGGCGATCTGCATTACGGAACCAGAGGCCGGCAGTGCGGCAACCGAAATGCGCACCACGGCGCGAAAGGCGGGTAACAGGTTCGTCCTTAATGGAACAAAACACTGGATCACCGGTGGTGGGATATCGAAGCTCCATTTGATTTTTGCACGGGTGATGGACGAGAGCGGCGAGGAGCTTGGCATTGGCGGGTTCATTGTCCACCGCGATCCGGAAAACGGCATCGAGCCGGCGGGATTGGAAATCGTTCGCAAAGAACACACGATGGGCCTTTGCGGCATGCCCGAGGCCGAACTTGCGTTCCGCGATCTTGAAGTCGATAGCGCAATGGCCGTCGTGCCGCCGTCCGGCTACAGGCGCGGATTTGCCGATCTGATGAATGCCTATAACAGCCAGCGTGTCGGTGCCGGCGCTGTTGCCATGGGCATTGCTGCCGGCGCTCTGGATCATGCAAGAGACTATCTTCTCGAGCGTCAACAGTTCGGCCGGCCACTGGCTGAATTCCAGGGATTGCAGTGGATGTTCGCCGACATGGACGCCGGTGTTCATGCCTCGCGTCTGATGCTGCATGAAGCAGCGCGTTCGCGCGGTCCCAATGGCAGCCCGTTTCCCGATATCATGATGGCCGCCCGCGCCAAGCTGTTTGCATCCGAGACGGCCATCAAGGTTGTCAGCGATGCATTGCAGATTTTCGGTGCGCGCGGATATGGCGACCAGGAACCGCTGGAGCGCATGTATCGCGATGTGCGCATGTTCACAATCGGTGGCGGCACGGCGCAGATTTTGCGCACACAGGTTGCCGGTCAGCTTCTGGGCATCAAGACGCCGCAGACCCGACAGGGCTATCAGGAGATCGCCGCCCGGTCAGGAGGCCGCCATGACTGATGGATCTTACCGGGCAGCGGATCTGCTTGCGCAGCGCCTTTATGAGGCGGGATGCCGCCACGCATTCGGCATGCCCGGCGGCGAGGTGCTGACCATTGTTGATGCCCTTCAAAAAGCCGGTATTGAATTCATTCTCGCAAAACATGAAAACAATTCAGGTTTCATGGCGGAAGGCGTTCATCACCGTACCGGTGCGCCGGGCATACTGGTCTCGACTGTCGGGCCCGGCGCACTCAACGGCGTCAATGTTGTTGCCAATGCACATCAGGACCGGGTGCCGCTGATCGTGCTGACTGGCTGTGTCGATGCGGACGAGGTGCTGACCTACACACATCAGGTTCTGGACCATCAGGCGGTGATGGGACCGATCACCAAGGCCACATTCCGCCTGACGGCTTCGGGCGCTGACATCATCGCCGACAAGGCGATCGGCATCGCAACGGAAGGCCGTGCCGGACCGGTTCATATCGATGTTCCGATTTCCGTTGCCGATGCGGAGCCGGGTACGGTCCGGCTGCGGCGGCGGGCAGTGGCTTCGTCCACGGTGCCGGCCCAAAGCGCTGATCTCGACCGCGCGCGCGAGTGGCTGCGCCGTGCCAGACGGCCCTTAATGATCATCGGGCTTGATGCCCTGAAGGACGAAGCCGGTAGCGCCATCTTGTCCTTTGCCGAAAGCTATAATGTCCCGTTCGTGACGACCTACAAGGCCAAGGGGATTGTGCCTGAAGACCACCCGTTGTGTCTTGGCGGAGCGGGCCTTTCGCCTCTGGCGGACAAGACCCTGGTGCCCCTCGTTCAATCCGCCGATCTCGTTATGTGTATCGGCTATGATCCGATTGAGATGCGCACCGGATGGCGGGAAATGTGGGATCCGGCGAAGGTTCATGTCCTTGATATCTCCGCAGCGCCCAACCACCACTATATGCACCAGGCCGGCCTGCATTTCATTGCCGATACGGGAGCGACGATTGAAGCCCTTCAGGCCGGTGTTGCCGCCGGCGAAACATGGAAGGGCGGCGAAATTGAACAGGCCAAGGTCGCTCTGGCGGCGGATTTCCCGGCGGACGATCTATGGGGACCAGCGGCTGTCATCGACGAGTGCCGAAAAACCCTGCCGAAGGATGCTATCGCGACGGTCGATTCCGGCGCGCACCGCATTCTTCTGTCGCAGATGTGGACATGTCATGAGCCGCGCACTTTGCTGCAGTCGTCCGCCCTTTGCACCATGGGCTGCGCCGTGCCGCTTGCCATCGGCGCCAGGATTGCCGAACCGGACAGGCCGGTCGTCTCATTTTCCGGTGACGCGGGCATGCTCATGGTCGCCGGCGAGCTGTCGACGGCGGCGGAACTGAAGAGCAAAGTCATCTTCGTGGTATTCGTCGATGCCAGCCTGGCTCTGATCGAACTCAAGCAGCGCCAGCGGCAGCTTGGCAACAAAGGAGTCGATTTCGCCCGGCACGACTTCGCAGCCATCGGCAGGGCGTTCGGCGGCAACGGCCACACGGTGACAAGCCGGGCGGAGCTTCGCGACGCAATGAGGCAAGCGCTTCTTGCCGATACATTCACGGTTATTGCAGCCGTTATAGATCCGAAATCCTATGACGGCCGGATCTAGACAATGGAGACGTGACAATGACAGGCGCTCTTGAAGGTCTCCGGATCCTCGACCTCAGCCGGATTCTTGCGGGGCCGACCTGCACCCAATTGCTCGGGGATCTGGGCGCAGAGGTGATCAAGATCGAAAATCCGAAGACGGGCGGTGACGATACGCGGCATTGGGGGCCGCCCTTTGTCGATGGAACTGCGGGAAAACCGACGGATCTCAGTGCCTATTTCATGGCCGCCAACCGCAACAAGAAATCCGTCGCGCTCGACATCAGCAGCAAAGAGGGGCAGCGCGTTGTCCGCCGGCTCGCGGCCGGTTGCGATGTTGTAATTGAGAACTTCAAGCCGGGTTCGCTGGCGAAATACGACCTTGATTTCGAAACGATGCTCGGGGACTTTCCGCATCTCGTCTACTGCTCGATTTCCGGCTTCGGCCAGACGGGTCCCAATGCTTCGAAACCCGGATACGATCTGATGGCGCAGGGCTATGGCGGCATCATGAGCCTGACTGGCGAGCCCGAGGGTGAGCCAATGAAAGTGGCGGTCGGTATCGCCGATGTCATGTGTGGCATGTACGCGGCCGTCGGCATCCTTGCCGCCCTGCGCCACCGCGCGCGGACCGGAGAGGGCCAGCACATCGACCTGGCGCTGGTCGACAGCCAGATCGCCTGGCTTATCAATGAGGGCGTCAACTATCTGACTTCGGGCGAAGTACCTAAGCGGCGCGGCAACGGACATCCGAACATCGCGCCCTACCAGGTGTTCGAAACCGCTGACGGCCATGTGATCGTTGCCGTTGGCAATGACGCGCAATTCGAACGGTTCGCAGGTTGGCTTGGCCGAGCCGAGCTTGCCGGGGACGAGCGCTTTGCGACCAATCCGGCAAGGCTTGAAAACCGCGATAAGCTAACCGCCATTCTTCAGGCGTTGCTGTATGAGCGCGCCAGCGACGAGATTATTGAAGGGCTTGAAGCAATCAAGGTGCCTGTTGGGCCGGTCAACACGCTCGACCGCGTCTTCGGATCCGACCAGGTGGCGGCGCGTGACATGAAGATTGCAGTCGACACACCCGCCGCGAAGGACGGCCGGGTTTCGCTCATCGGCAATCCCTTGAAACTGTCGAAAACACCGGTCAGCTACCGGCGCGCGCCACCTCAAATGGGGGCGGATACGGATGCTGTTTTGTCAGGGATTTCCGAGCCGGATAGTGTATGATCAGGCGAAACAACACTGCTGACAGCAGGTGTGCCGAGTGATCCGTTACGATCGCTCTTCAGTGCATGTCGTTGAGAGGACCGCGGGAAGCAATCGCGGTGTTTGCGTTGGAGGTTGTGAATTGCACACCGGTATAAAATTGCTGCTGACAGCGTACCTGCTTATTGCATTTTCCGTCAAAGCGGCCGGTACCGAGGACCGCCAGGATATTGCACTGGCGCTGGCGGTGGATGTTTCGATTTCGGTCAATGAGGAAGAAAAGCTGCTGCAAAGGCGCGGCTATGTCGAGGCTTTCCGGTCCAGTGAGGTCATCGAAGCCATTTTATCAGGGCCCCGCGGATCGATTGCCGTGACCTATTTTGAATGGTCTGGCGGCATTGAGCCGACCATTGTTGTGCCGTGGTTTGTGATCGACAGCGAGGAAACCGCCTATGCGTTTGCCGAGCTTTTGAACAAGAACACTGTCAGGCGGCTCGACACGACATCGATTTCCGGCGCCATGCTGTTCGGTCAGGAACTGCTGAATCTCAAACGCGGCAAGGTGGGAAAACTCATTCTGGATATCTCGGGAGACGGGCCCAACAACCACGGAATGCATGTCAGGGACGCGCGCGACAGGCTGGTCGATGACGGCATTACCATCAATGGATTACCGATCATGGTGAATGCCAATGAGCGTTTTTTCGGATTCGATCTGAGAATGCTGGACCAGTATTACCGCGACTGCGTGATAGGCGGACTTGGTGCGTTTCTAGTCACTGCACTCAGCTGGCAGGAATTTCCCCATTCCATCCGGCGCAAACTGGTGCTGGAGATTTCCGGCCGGGGCGAAAATCCTGAAAAGGCGAAACTCAGGAACGTTCGTCATTCGAACGCCGAGTTGAAATTGGCTGGTTATGAAAACTGCGCAACGCCGGGACGATAGAAAGTCGTTATATTGTTGCGCTCGTGCCGCCTGTTTCCGAGCGGCACGAGTGCATTTCACTTACGAACTGCCCTCTATAATCAGAAAATCCGCTTCCGCATTGGCGACGCGGATTTCCCGGGCAGCTTTGTATTCAGGCGAATGATAACAGGCGAGCGCTGTGTCATAATCCTGAAACTGTACAACGACATTGCGGTCGCGCGCTTGCCCCTCGGGCGCTACATAACGTCCACCGCGCACCAGAAACCGTGCATTAAACTTTTCAAATGCAGGCGCTGCAGCAGCAAGATAATCAGGATAGTTTTCGGCGTTTTTTACGGAAACGCGGACGACCCAATATCCCATTGGCATGACAAATCCTTTCATTCTATTGGTGCCCGGTATCGGGAGGGTATTGCTGTGCCTGGCGATATAGGGGTTTTCGTCTCAACAAAAAAATGAATAATTAAGATGATTTCATTCTCCGGGAGAGATGGATGGACCTGTCAGATCTGCGGATATTTGCTGCGGTGGTTCACGAAGGCGGCATCACACGTGCGGCTGAACATCTGAACCGCGTGCAGTCCAATGTGACAACGCGTATTCGCCAACTCGAGGACCGTCTGGACACGCAACTCTTTCTGCGGCAAGGGAAGAAACTCGTGCTCACCCCGTCCGGGCATATGCTGTTGGATTATGCCGAGCGTCTGCTGGCGCTTGCCGAGGAGGCCGAGGCTGCTCTGCAGGACGAAAAGCCGCGCGGCCTTTTCCGTTTGGGGTCCATGGAAAGCACGGCCGCCGTGCGTTTGCCCGGCCCGCTGTCGCATTATTCGCGAAAATATCCGGAAGTCGTTCTTGAAATGCGCACCGGCAATCCGACACAGCTTTCCACGGCACTGCTGAATGGCGAGATTGACGCCGCGCTTGTGGCCGAGCCGATCGCGGAATCCAAATTCGACTGGATCGTCGCATTCGACGAAGAGCCTGTGATCGTCACATCCGAAGATTACCCGCCGATTGATGAGGATGTTCCGGACACGATGCTGGTTTTCGAGCATGGATGTCCGCATCGACGTCGGCTTGAGGAGTGGTATGCCCTGCGCAAGGAATTGCCGGAACGAACGGTTGAGCTTCGGTCATATCACGCCATGCTGGGCTGCGTGCTGACCGGCATGGGCGCGGCGCTTGTTCCAAAAAGCGTTATCTCGACCTTTCCCGAGGCCAAACGTCTGCGGGTGACGCCGCTGCCCCATGGGCGGGACCGGTTGCGCACGATGATGATCTGGCCCAAAGGTGTCGCATCACCCAAGGTCCGGGCATTGTGTGAAGTTCTGACAAATGAGCGCCAATCGACCAATCAAAGAGGCGATAGATGATTCTGGTTCACCATTTGCGCATCGGGCGATCGGTTTTCACGGTCTGGCTGCTGGAGGAGCTCGGCCTTGATTACGAGCTCAAGATTTATGAGCGGGACCGCAATTTTCGCGCACAGGCGGATCTAAAGGAAGCCCATCCGCTGGGCAAATCGCCGGTGATCGAAGACGGTGGCCTGAAACTTGCCGAATCCGGTGCGATTGCCACATATCTTGTCGACACATACGACAAGGACGGCCTGCTGGCGCCGCCGCGCAGCGACGTCGCCGCCCGCGCGCAATGGACGCAATGGCTCCACTATACGGAAGGTTCGGCTTTCGCGCCGCTGCTGATGAAACTGCTCCTGCGCGGTGAACAGGAACCGCATCCGCTGCTTATCGGGGCCTTTGCCAATGGAGAAGTGGCGCTGCAGCTCGGCTATATTCAGGATTTTCTCGGCGACAAGACGTTTCTGCTCGGCGAACAGCTGCAGGCTCCGGATTTTGGCATGACCTATATTCTGCAGCTTGCCAACCGCCTGGGCGAGTTGCAGCCCCATCCTCTCCTCAATGCCTATCTGGAGCGCAACCTTACGCGACCGGCCTTCAAACGCGCCATGGAACGCACGGGCGGGTGACATTGCTCATGTGTTGCGGTTGTCTCGTTTCGTATTGATCCTGCACTGTTTTCATCTTGCACACGAACCGATTCATTGCGGTGTGATATCTGAGCTCCCTATTGATGAGGCGATCACGTGCCCCGGCATCATTCCCGTGGTTGTGAGCATACCCGTCATTCCGTTTGATGCGAGACCGGGTGGATAAAGGTATCGCCGGAACGTGGACCGTTGCGATGAGAGATCGATTGATCGTCTCCACTTTCATATCGGCTTAGCTCGGTTGATGAAAGCCCGCTGACGATAGAGCACGGAAAGCCCCAAAACGGACATGACGACTGGTCTTCCCGCTTGGATTGTAGCGTGAGAACGCCAATTTTTGTGAGACTCATCCCATCTTTGTGCTCGGCTGGAACGCAGCGAAGGCGTGACGAGATGACAGCCGGCATTCTTGTGTTGGAATTATTGCAGCGAACCCGTTTCCGTTGTCATTTGAGGGTCGCCATCGGCGCAAGCACAGCGCTTCGACCGCCTGTGCCGGCCGAAGTTCCACGAACTTGGCGTCGATTCCAAAAATTTTTTGGGTCTTTTTTCAGCTTGTTTCGGGTGTAAATTCTATTACGAAAAATTCGATTGATGTGCGAATTTTCATGTACGCATCGATTATATTATGAAGAAAACTTCACTAATAAAAATCTATTGAAAATTCACGCTGCCGTTGCATGCTCTTACTGGGTCGCATGGATTTTTTTTCCGCAACAAATTTTTCAAACCTTTGACTATTCACATAGGAATACTGGAAGGCAATGGGATTCATTTTGAATTATATAGTAAAATCAAAGGCATGTGAGTCCTCAAAAATCCTGGTGCATATTTTCTGCTTCTTGAACGAACGAACGCTGTGTGTATAAGCTCTCATTCGTTGGGGAAAATTGAGTCGACGTCTAGCGCCTTTCGGCAACCGTTTTGTGCCGAGAGACTACTATAAGTTACAGATAATTTTTGGGCGACATGATAATTGTTGAGGTCATCACATGTGCGCCCAGACGTGTTGTAGCCGGCGTTGGTATGCCGTAAATACCCATCCGAATCGAGAATGTTTCGCAGCAGATCAACTTGAAAATCAGAATTTTCAGGCGTTCGTTCCAAAGCAGCAGAAAACTGTTCGCCATGCCCGCAAAACAGTCAAACGAATAGCATCGTTCTTTCCCGGTTACCTGTTCGTTTCGCTAGACCTGCAGACCGACCGATGGCGGTCGGTCAATGGCACTTTCGGTGTACGCTCCCTGGTCATGCAGGGCGAACGGCCGCTGCCGACACCACACGGAATGGTGGAAAACCTCCGCTCCCTCGTTGATGAATCGGGCTTCGTGCGCCCACCGCAGGATCTGAAGCCTGGCGATGCGATCAGGATAACAAACGGTCCGTTTGCAGAGACATTAGGCAACATCGACAGGCTGGACGGAAAAAACCGCGTCCGGGTTCTGCTCCAGATGTTGCATGGTCGCATCCCAGTGGTTATAGAACGCGAATATATCGTAAAGCGATTCGAACAGCGCCAGTTCGATTCCTGAGGTGGAAAGCAGTCACCTCAGGTGCGGTAGCGTGCGATAGATCTCCAATCTCAATGTTTCTTTTCCAAGACGCGTGCAGCCGCCGGTTTGTGTTTGTTATGTGCAGCGTTATTTGCGGTTTAGCTGTTGTGCTCGGGTTTCAGAGTATTTCGTGTCGCTGCTATTTGCTGCCGAACAAACACAGCGTTGGTCAACGGTTTCACACTTTGGAAGCGGTAATCGCTGCAGGGAAACAAGTCACCATGGACACCCGGATTCACCGGACGGCCTATCGGCAAGATTGGCCGATCGCCAATTGACGATGCGTATCCTGATAACCGGTACGGCCGGCTTCATCGGTTTTCATTTGGCCAGACTATTGCTGAATGAAGGGCACCGTGTGCACGGCTATGACGGAATGACCGATTATTACGACGTCAGCCTTAAGCGGAAGCGCCACGATCTGCTGCTCCAATTCGAGGACTTTAGCGCTAACGAGGGTATGCTGGAGGACGATGATCTGGTCTGGCAGACGGTGAAAACGTTTCAGCCGGATGTAATTGTTCACCTCGCGGCGCAGGCGGGCGTTCGCTACAGTCTCGAGAACCCGCGGGCCTATCTCGACAGCAACGTCATCGGCACCTTCAATGTCATGGAGGCTGCGCGCAGAATGTCTGTCCGGCATCTGTTGATGGCATCTACCTCTTCGGTCTATGGCGCCAATGAGACAATGCCCTTTACCGAAACCGAAAAGGCCGACACACAGCTGACAATCTATGCGGCGACCAAAAAAGCCAATGAAAGCATGGCCCATGCCTATGCACATCTGTGGAACTTGCCGACCACCATGTTTCGTTTTTTTACCGTCTACGGTCCAATGGGCCGACCGGACCTGGCGCTCTTCAAGTTCGTCAGGGCAATTCTCACAGGACAGCCCATCGACGTTTACAACCACGGCGATATGTATCGCGATTTTACCTACGTTGATGACCTTGCGCGCGGAATTCGACTGCTGATCGATGTTGCGCCGCTGAGTCCCGAACACCGGGACGGCGTTGCCATCGAGGGCGACAGTCTTTCCAGTGCCGCGCCATTCCGGATCGTGAATATCGGGAATTCAGCGAAGGTGCGACTGCTGGATTTTATCGAAGCAATCGAAGACAGCCTCGGCATGGAGGCGAAGCGTAACTACATGCCCATGCAAACCGGTGATGTACCGGCAACTTTTGCCGATACGACGTTGCTTCAAAGCTTGACGGGCTATCGTCCGCAAACTGACTACCGTGAGGGGGTCTCCCGGTTTGTTGCCTGGTTCCGTGAATATCACCGAATGTAGAGGGTCGCAGACTTGGCAACGGCTATGCAGCCAGCAACGTTGAAGATCGCGGTGATCGGCCTCGGCTATGTCGGGCTACCCTTGGCGGTCGAATTCGGCAAGATCCGTCCCGTTGTTGGCTTTGACATCAACGAGGCACGCATAGATGAGCTGCGGCGGCAGCGCGACAGCACCAGGGAGGTTACACCAGAAGAACTGGCTGAGGCTTATCATCTCACATTTACCAGTCAATCAGCTGACATTGCCGATTGCTGTATCTACATCATTACGGTGCCCACCCCGATCGATGCGCATAAACGACCGGATCTTCAGTTGTTGATCAAGGCATCGGAAACCGTGGGCCCGATGTTGAAGCCGGGCGACATCGTTATCTACGAGTCTACCGTCTATCCGGGAGCTACGGAGGAGGTATGTGTTCCGGTTCTTGAGCGAACCTCAGGTCTTACATTCAACGAGGACTTTTTCACAGGTTATAGTCCTGAACGCATGAATCCGGGTGACAAGCAACACCGGCTTACGACAATCCAGAAAGTCACTTCAGGCTCGACACCGGAGATTGCAGCTCAAGTGGACGCGCTCTATGCCAGCATCGTCAAGGCCGGCACGTATCTTGCCGAAAGCATTCGCGTCGCCGAGGCCGCCAAAGTGATCGAAAACACACAGCGCGATCTCAATATCGCGCTTATCAACGAGCTGGCAATCATTTTCAACAGGATGGACATCGATACGGAGGCCGTTCTGAAAGCCGCAGGCACGAAGTGGAACTTCCTGCCTTTCAGACCGGGTCTTGTCGGTGGTCATTGTATCGGCGTCGATCCGTACTACCTGACCCACAAGGCTGAGGCCATCGGCTACCATCCGGAAATCATCCTGGCGGGACGGCGGCTCAATGACGGCATGGGAGCTTATGTGGCCAGCCAGATGGTAAAGGCGATGATGAAGCGACGCATTCATGTCAACGGCGCACGGGTACTGATCATGGGACTGACCTTTAAGGAAAACTGCCCCGACCTGAGGAATACCCGCGTTGTCGACGTCATTAGCGAATTGCGGGATTATGGTGTTGTGGTCGATGTACACGATCCCTGGGCCAACGCGCTGGAAGCCCGGCAGGCGTACGGAATAGACCTGGTGGAAGAACCGGAAGCGGGGGTATATGACGGTGTGATCCTTACGGTGGCTCACGCCGCTTTCGGCGAAGGAGGCAAGGCCTGCGCGCGCCGTTTCGGGCGAGAGGGCCATGTGCTTTATGATCTTAAGCATATGATGGCTGCGGACAAGAGTGATCTGAGGCTGTGAGCCTTGACGTAGGCAGCGCAAAAACCGTCCGCTTGCACCGACTGATCGGTTCGGATTCCATCTGGGTCCGGCTGTTACGGGATGGCGGCTGGTCCGTTTTCGTGCGTGTGCTGGCCGTGCTGGCTTCGCTCGCATGTACCGTTACGCTGGCCCGGTTGCTTGGTCCTTCCGAATACGGCATCTACGCGTTTATCCTGGCTGTGGTTTCTATCATTTCCCTGCCGGTTCAGATGGGGCTTCCCACTTTGATCGTGCGCGAAACATCGACCGCTCTCGCAATGGAGGACTGGCCACTCGCACGGGGTGTATGGGTTTGGTCAACCGCAGCGATCCTGGCATGCTCGGTCATTGTTATCGGTTTAATTGTGGCGTGGGCCGGCATCTTTGGCGAAACAATGGAGCCCGGCAGATACCGCGCCCTTCTTTGGAGTTTACCGCTGATTCCGCTTCTTGCTCTCGGAGAAGCGCGCGCGGCGGCGCTTAGGGGACTTCACCGCGTTTTCCTTGGACAGTTCCCGGAAAATGTGCTGCGTCCTTTGATGATCGCCGGCTTTGTGGTGATTGCAGCCGCCGCCGGTTCCCGAATCGTGGGCGCCACTCAGGCACTAGCACTGCACGGTTTGGCAGCCCTGCTGGTCGCTATTTTGGGATCAGTGCTGCTGATAAGGGCGTGTCCGGACGAGTTCCGCGGGAACCGGACAAGGCGCTTCGAAAATAGTCGGTGGCTTCGCGCCATCATACCTTTGTCGATGATCGGCGGTCTGCAATTGATTAATCACTACACCGATCTGCTCATGCTAGGCCTGCTGCGGTCGGATGCCGAAGTCGGTCTTTATCGTGTGGCACTGTCTGCCGCGGGCATCGCCATATTCGGATTGACGGCGGTCAATATTGTCATTCAGCCTTACATCGCCAGGTTCCATGCCCTGTCCGATACTGTCCGGCTGCAAAGGCTGGTGTCGATCGGGTCGGTTGCTTCCATGGGAGCGACATTGCCGGTTTTGATCTTCTTTACGCTCGGCGGAAAGTCGTTTCTGTCGCTGGTGTTTGGGGTGGATTACAGCGTGGCCTTCGTCGCGCTTATCATCTTGTGCCTCGGCCAAAGTGTAAGTGCCTTTTTCGGTCCGGTCGGAAACCTTCTTGCCATGTCCGGTCATGAGCGGGAGAACCTTAAGGGACTTGCCGCGTCGGCCTCGGCGAATGTAGTTCTTAACGCAATTCTCATTCCGCTCCACGGTGCCGAAGGCGCGGCCACAGCAACAGCAGTTTCCGTCGTCCTGTGGAACATCTGTTTCTGGATCAGCGCGCGGCGGCTACTGGGGATAGACAGCACACCGTTCTTTGCGGTTCGCAGATCGATCTCGAAACCATGAGAAAGCCCAATCTCTTTATAGTCGGAGCCCCGAAGTGCGGAACGACGGCCCTGGCGACCTGGCTGTCCGAGCACCCGGAAATATTCGTCTGTCCGACAAAGGAGCCTCACTATTTCAGCTCTGAATTTCGACTGACGCCGTCTCTGCGGGCATACGAACAGCTCTTTGTTGATGCTGGGCCCAGCAGCAAATGGCTATGCGAAGCTTCTGTCTGGCACATGTATTCGCCGTTTGCGGTCCAAAATATCCTTGAATACAACCCATATGCCAAATTCATAGCGATGGTGCGAAATCCCGTCGAAATGGTGCCGTCAATGCACAGGCATCAATGCTACAACAGCGATGAACTTGTAAGCGATCTGAATGCGGCGCTCGATCTCAATGACGAAAGGCTGAATGGGCACACCACCGGCGTCGGATCAGGTTACCCGGCCGATCATCTCGCCTACTTCCATTCATGCGCGCTTGGCTGGCAGCTCCGGCGTCTTGTCGAAACCGTGCCGCAAAACCAGCTTCATGTCATCCTGTTTGACGACCTTAAACAAAATCCTGCTCTGGTTTATCGGAGCGTGCTGTCCTATCTCGGAGCAGCGGAGTTCGATCCTGACAGGTTCGACCGCATCAATGCGGCCAAGGACCGCAGATTCCAGCTGTTGGACCGGGCTGCAAGGAACATTGGCAACTGGAAATCACGCCGGGACATTAAAATCCGCTTCGGGATATTGTCGTCAATCCGCCGGTGGAACCGGAAGGTTGCGCAGGTGCAGGCTTTGCCGGACGCCACCCGCAAACGATTGGCTGATGGCTTTGAAGATGATGTGAATCTCATGCAGTCGCTGCTACGGCGCGATCTCTCCCATTGGATGAACTGAAGTCCTGTCGGCGTTGTCCCACAACCGGTTCGTTGGCGTGAGGCCAATTCGGCGGATGACCGCCGCCGTCGTTGTTTCCGTGAGGGCACTGCGCAGCCTTGCGATACGCTGCTTTATCAAAACACGATTTGAAAACGTCCAGGTCAGGTCTCGCGTCGGCTTTGAAAAGGGTCTTCGATTCTCGGTAACGGACAACGGCGCGCTGAGGATCGGTTCCGATGTCAGGTTCGACCGGAACTCAACCGTCATCGTGCAACACGGCTGTCTTTCTATCGGTGACGGAACCTATATCGGTATCGGATCCGTTATCTGCGCTCATAAGAGAATAGCTATCGGCAAGGGCGTTCTTATTGCGGAGCATGTAAGCATCCGCGACCAAAACCACATCTTTGGCAGAGGCTGTGCGGTGAGCGGAAGCGGTTTCAATTCGGCTCCCGTAGAAATAGAGGACAATGTCTGGATCGGCGCCAAGGCAACGATAACCGCCGGGGTCACAATCGGAGCAAACAGCGTGATCGGCGCCGGCGCAGTGGTTACCTGTAACATTCCGGCAAATTCCGTGGCAGTTGGCATTCCCGCCCGGGTCGCAAGGAGCCTGAAATAGGCGACAAACAGAAAATTGCTATCCTGCTTCCGGATCTCGGGGGCGGTGGCGCGGAACGTGTCAGTCTAGACCTGGCACATGAGTTCACCCGGATGGGGCATCGCGTCGAGTTCGTTGTCATGCATGCGGTTGGGGAATTCCTTGGCGAGGCACAGAGCGCATTTACGATATTCGATCTCCAAGCGAACCGGTTCATGAAAGTGCCTGGTGCGCTTGCCCGGTACCTGCAAAAGAGCAAACCGGATTCGCTGATTGCGGCAATGTGGCCATTGACGGTGATCGCCTCGGTGGCACGTTCAATTACCCGACACCGTTTCACGCTGTTGATTTCGGAGCATTGCGACCTGTCGTCACAATACCGCGAATGGGGAGTCCTTCACCGCCTTGTGCTGCGTGCAAGCATGGCGATGACATACCGCGGCGCCGATGCCAGAGTGGGTGTTTCGCAAGGCGTTGTGGACGACATTGCGCGTTTGGCGTTCATGCAAAAAAACCATTTCCAGGTCATCCATAATCCGGTGGCAGCCCGCACAATTCAGAAGCCGACAGCGCTAGCGGACATTGAAAGGTTGTGGAAAGCGCCGGGGGGCGAACGGATACTGTCGGTTGGCAGTTTTAAGAAGCAAAAAAACCATCCACTGCTGTTGCGCGCTTTTGCCCGGATGCAGCCGCGCCCAAATTCAAGACTGATGTTGCTGGGCAATGGTGACGATGAACCAGATCTGCGTTTGCTGTGCAGCAATCTGGACATCTCGCATCAGGTTATCTTTGCCGGCTTCCACGAAGATGTTAGGCCATTTTACGAGACTGCAGACCTGTTCGTCCTGTCGTCGGATTACGAAGGCTTTGGGAATGTGATCGTCGAGGCGCTGGCCTGCGGCACACCGGTCGTATCCACCAACTGCCCATCCGGTCCGGCCGAGATCCTGGATGGTGGGCGATTTGGAGCTTTGGTCCCGGTTGGGGACGAAGCGGGGTTGGCGAAAGCCATTATCAGCACGCTGTCAACACCATACGATCCGGCGCAACTGCAATTTCGGGCAAAGGCATTTGCCCCTGAAATCGCTGCCGTAAAGTATCTCGGTTTACTTCAGTGCGAACCATCTGCAAACAGGCTCTAATTTGTGCGGACTGGCCGGATTTCTGGATTTTGAGGGCACAGACACCGCTGTGTGCAGACGTGTCGGCCTGGCCATGGCTGATAGCCTGGCCCATCGCGGTCCCGACGCGGAAGGCGTGTGGGTAGAAGATGGCATCTGTCTGGCCCACCGCAGATTGGCGATTCTCGATTTGTCGGAAGCGGGCCAGCAGCCCATGACGTCGGCCTGTGGCCGCTATGTGATCGTATTCAATGGTGAAATCTACAATCACCAGCAACTGCGGAACGAACTTGATGCAGAACGGCCAGGGTATAATTGGCGGGGGCATTCCGACACGGAAACTCTGCTTGCCTGCATAGCACACTGGGGACTCGAACCGGCCCTGAAACGTTCGATCGGGATGTTTGCATTGGCACTTTGGGACCGCCGCTATCGTTCGCTCAGTCTGGCGCGAGACCGCTTCGGCGAAAAGCCCCTCTACTATGGATGGATACGCGGCGCATTTGTCTTCGGATCCGAACTGAAAGCGATCAAGGCGCATCCGGGATTTGAGATGCAAATCTGCCGCGCGGCATTGGCTCGGCTTCTTCAATATACCTATGTGCCTGCACCGTTCAGCATCTGGCGCGGCATATACAAACTCGAACCGGGCTGCACCCTCATACTCAACGGCAGCGTTTCTGCATCGCCTCCCGGCGCGCCGCTGCGGCCCGGAATGCGTTTCGGGAACATGGCGGTCGACCGTTACTGGTCGGTGGCCCAAGCCGCCGCCGTCGGCGCCCGCGGTATGATTTTAGACGAAGCAGAGGGGCTACGCCGACTTGAGTCCGCACTGATGCTTTCGGTCCGCCGACAAATGCTCTCCGACGTGCCGTTGGGTGCATTCCTTTCGGGCGGGGTGGATTCGTCGACCGTCGTGGCCATGATGCAGCAACAGGCCTCCGCCCCGGTTCAAACTTTTACGGTGGGCTATGAGGACGCGGGATACAATGAGGCGCCCCACGCGAGAGCCGTGGCCAGGCATCTTGGCACGAACCATACGGAAGTCGTGGTTACAGATTTTGACGCCAAGGCGGTTATTCCGGATCTTCCGCAACTGTATGATGAACCCTTCGCCGATTCCTCTCAAATCCCGACCCATCTCATCTGCCGGGCAGCGCGCTCGAGCGTGACGGTTGCGCTCAGCGGCGATGCAGGTGACGAGATTTTTGGTGGCTACAATCGGTATTTCTGGGGGCCGCGCGTGTGGAACCGGCTCGCATGGCTGCCATTTCCGGTGAGAAAGATCCTGGGTGCCGGATTCACGTCTATTCCGATCGGATGCTGGGACAGGCTTGGAAAAGACTTTGCCGGATTGCTTCCGGGCCAAGGCGGCATTGCGCATCTTGGAGACAAGGCCCACAAACTTGCCGCCAGGCTGTCGCGTATTCAAAACATCGATGATTTATACCGCAGCCTGATTACAGAATGGTCCGATCCGGCAACCCTTGTATGCGGGTTTGAGGACTGTTCATCCGATCAGGAGGGGCCACTCGACGATCCACTGCCCGGGTGTGTGTCCGACAGTTCGCAAGCCCGCATGATGCTTCGCGATACGGTCACCTACCTGCCGGACGATATATTATGCAAGGTGGACCGGGCCGCCATGGGAGTCGGCCTTGAGACAAGGGTACCTCTCCTCGACCACAATCTGGCTGAGCTCGCCTGGAGACTGCCGATGTCGATGAAGATCAGGGGCAACGAAGGAAAGTGGGCATTGCGCCAAATCCTGTATCGCCACGTGCCACGGGAATTGATTGAACGGCCGAAGGCCGGATTTGCTTTGCCGGTGGGTAAATGGCTCCGCGGGCCGTTGCGGGACTGGGCCGAAACGCTTCTTGATCCTTCCCGCATGAAAGCGGAGGGACATTTGAATCCGGAACCTGTCCAACGGATCTGGAACGAGCATCTTTCCGGAAGGCGGGAATGGACGCCCAGGCTGTGGAGCGTGTTGATGTTCCAGGCATGGCTTGAAGCCCAGCGGTGATTCCGACGTTGTACATAACAAGAAACGGCCTGCTTGAGCCTCTTGGCCAGAGCCAGGTTATGGCTTATCTGCGCGGTCTTTCATCCGAATACCGCGTTACGCTTATCAGTTTCGAGAAGCCGGAGGATGCGGCGAACATAACGGCTATGGCCAAGGCAAGGGCAGATTGCGAAGCACTGGGAATACGCTGGCTGCCGCAGCGTTTTCACTATCGCCCGAAGCTGCTGGCACCTGCCTGGTGCATGATCGTCTTCGTGTTCCTTTGTCTGCGCGAAGTGTGGTGCGGCAATGCGACTCTTATTCATGCACGGTCCTATATTCCGGCGACGGTGGCGCTGCTGGTAAATGGCCTCACCGGGACACCGTTCATATTCGATATGCGTGCGCTCTGGCCTGAAGAGTTGATTACGGCCAGTCGGTTGCGACGCGGTTCGCTGTTACACAAGGCGATCACTGCTGTCGAACGGATGTGCCTTAAACGGGCTGCTGCTGTGATCTCGCTGACCGACGCGGCTGTTGAGCATCTGCATCGGAAATATCCGGCGGAGCTCGAAAATCAGCGCGTCTACGTGATTCCCACCTGCGCAGATCTGGACCGTTTCGTTCCGGTGGAGGAAAACTCCCAAGGCCCGCGCGTTTATGGCTGCCTCGGCACAGTCACAAGCGGTTGGTTTAAAATCGACTGGCTGGCTGCGTTCTTCAATGCAGCCGCGGCGCGTGATCCGGAAGCCCGGTTTCAGATCGTTTCGCGGGACGATGATGCCATCATTCGCTCGGCAATCGGAAACCATGCCGGTTTGCAGGAACGGATTGATATTTTGTCCGCAGCGCCGCATGCCGTTCAGGATGTGGTGCGGTGCCACAGTGTCTCAGTTATGTTTTTTTCAGAAGGGTTAAGCAAACTGGGTAGCAGTCCGACGCGCATGGGAGAAGTACTTGGTTGTGGCCTACCCGTTGTGGCAAATCCGGGCGTCGGCGATATGGCCCGGATTATCAAGGATCATCGCGTGGGTGTGCTTGTCTCGGGGCCGGGTGCAAAGGAGATGGCCGGAGCCCTCGATGAGTTGGATACCCTGCTGTCCGACCCGGACCTTGGAAAGCGCTGCCGCAAGGCGGCCGAAACCCTGTTTTCACTGCAGGGCGGCACGGCGGGCTACAAACGGATATATCGGCAAATTTGCGCAATGAACGCAGGCACCCAATCGCCTGAAGTCATACTATGAAACTGTTGATCCTGTCGCGATATGACGGGCGGGGTGCGTCGAGCCGAATCCGGTTTCTGCAATATATTCCCCACCTGGAACGGGCTGGTTTTGAAGTCGAGGTTGCAAGTTTTTTTGACGCTGCGTATCTCGATTCCATTTATTCCGGACGCGCAGTCCGTTTCAATTCGCTAGGCTATTTCGCGCGTCGCCTGCAACAGATATTGCGCGTGCGTTCGTTTGATGTGATCTGGCTTGAAAAGGAAGCCCTGCCGTGGATACCGTGGCCGGTCGAGCGCCTGTTGTTCCCGGCGAGCGTACCGATCGCCAGCGATTTTGACGATGCAGTATTTCATCGTTACGACATGCACTCCCGCCCCAGCGTGCGCAGGCTATTGGGACAAAAGATCGATAGGGTAATGGCGCATTCCCAGATGGTGTTTGCGGGTAACGACTATCTTGCTGGCCGGGCTCGGTCTGCGGGTGCCAGCCGCGTCGAACTGATTCCGACTGTCATTGACCTCAATGCCTACCCTGTCGAGAGCAAAGCGTCCTGCGATGGCAGATTGCGAGTCGGATGGATAGGGACCCCTGAAACCTGGGACAAGTTTGTTTCACCCATGCAGAACATGATCGGCGAGGTGGCCGCGGAACATAACGCGGTCTTTCGCTGTGTGGGTGCAACCAGCTCAGTCAGTTCACGGCTTCATTTCGAGTTCCTTCCGTGGTCGGAGGAACATGAGGTCTCGATGATACAGGAGATGGATATCGGGATTATGCCGCTGCCCGATACACCCTGGGCGCAAGGCAAATGCGGCTACAAGCTTATTCAATACATGGCCTGCGGAATTCCGGTTGTTGCCTCCCCAGTCGGCGTCAACTCCCGCATTGTCGAACATGGGGTTAACGGCTTTCTTGCCAGTAATGAATCCGATTGGAACATTGCGGTTTCCACATTGTTGGCCAACCCCCAACTTCGTCATGAAATGGGAGCGGCCGGACGAAAAAAAGTTGAGGCGGAATATTCGGTCCAGGTCTACGGGCCGCGGGTTGTTCAGAATCTTCTCGAACTCGCTGAGAGCCGGAACCGGAGCCGATCAGCGTGATTTACGTCGCGGTTTTCAATGTTCTGATTCTGTTGCGTTACGGCTTGATTCGGCTCAACGAGATGCGAATGCGGGTTTACCCTGCGCTGCTAATCGCGTTGTTCGTGTTCAGTGCGTTCCGATTTGAAGTCGGGTGTGACTGGACCGGCTATCTCAACCAGTTTGAATTCCAGCAGTTCCACACATTCAAGGACACGTTGACCACCAGCGAGCCGTTGTGGTGGGCGCTTCTTGCGACCATCAATCAGCTCGGTCTTTCCTATCCGTGGCTGAACGTCGTTTCTTCGGCAATATTTTTTGCCGGCGTTCACGTATTTGCCCGGCGGCAACCCGACCCGGTTGGATTTCTCATTCTGCTCTTTCCTATCCTGATCATCAATATGCCCATGTCGGGTATTCGTCAGGGAGCAGCGATCGGTGTGATATGCGTCGCGTTCACGGCGTTTCTCGACCGGCGTCTGTATCAATTTGTCGGCCTTGTCCTTCTCGCAAGCACATTGCATACCAGCGCGGCGATTTTTCTGCTCCTTGTACCGCTTGCGCGTGGTCGCTACACAAAATCACGGCTTGCGCTTTCGGCTCTGCTGGCGCTCCCGGGCGGTCTTGCGCTGCTCAGCAGGGGCGAGTTTCAGCTGGCGCTGTCACGCTACGTCAATACGGGAATTGACGCAGCCGGCGCCTCCTTCCGAGTTGGACTGCTCGCAATTACCGGCATCTTCTTCTTCAGCATTTTGCGAAGGAAGTGGGAGCGTTGGTTTCCGCACGACTATCCGCTGGTCAGCATCGGGGCGCTCATGATGCTGGCTATCACCGTTCTCATTCCATTGTCGTCCGTTATCAGCGATAGGTTGGGGTATTACCTGGTTCCGCTTCAGGCGATGATCTTTGCGCGAATCCCTTATATGCGTCTGGGCCGGTTCGCGACGGCCTATTCCGTGGCACCCTATATTGGCCTGTCGGCGGTTTTCGCGATCTGGACATCAAAGTCCTGGATCTTCGAGATTTGTTACCTGCCCTACGAGACCTGGCTTTTCGGTTTTCCCGAAAGCACCACAAGTCTGCGCTAAGCCGCAATTGAACACTCTTTAATCCTCCGAGGACAAGTCAGCCTGCGGGTTTGTCCGCAAACAACCCCGGTACGTCCGACAGCGCCCATGCGCATACTTTTAACCGTCAATGCATCGTGGAACATCGTCAATTTCCGTCGCGGGCTGGTCGAGGATCTTCTGCAGTGCGGCCATCAAGTTACGGTCCTGGCGCCACCTGACCATTGTTCGGCAGCCCTGGTCGACATGGGCTGCCGTTTCATTCCGCTCAACATGGACGTCAAAGGCCTGTCTGCCCTGAAGGATCTGCGGCTTTTGCTTGAGTTCCGTCGTGTGTTTCATAGGGAAAATCCGGATGTGATCCTTGGTTTCACAGTCAAAAACAACGTCTTTGGAGCGATGGCGGCACGCCTGCTTGGCATCGCATTCGTGCCCAATGTAACAGGCCTAGGAACCGCTTTTCTTTCGGACGGTCTGCTTCGGACCGTCGCTGAACTGCTCTACCGCGTGGCTTTTCGCAAAGCGCCGGTTGTGTTTTTCCAGAACAGCGATGACCGAGGCATGTTCTTGCAGCGCGGGCTTGTCAAAGAACAGCAGGCGCGGCTCTTGCCCGGTTCCGGTATCGATCTGGAATATTTTTCTCCACTCCCGCCACCGGCATCGCATGGTCTGGTATTTCTCATGATAGCCCGGCTCATAAAGGACAAGGGTCTGCTTGAATTCGTCGAGGCGGCCAGACGGATGAAGCGCGCCTTTCCGCATGCCCGGTTCCAGGTTTTAGGTGCCATCGGAGCGGAAAATCGTGGCGCATTCAGCGCCGAATGCGTTGCCAGCTGGCAACGCGAGGGCATTATCGAACATCTTGGACAAAGTGCGGATGTGCGCCGTCACATCGCGAAGGCAGACTGCGTGGTCCTGCCCTCATACCGGGAAGGTGCGCCCAGAGCGCTCATAGAAGCAGCGGCTATGGCGCGCACCATCATCACAACTGATGTTCCGGGATGCCGCGCTGTGCTGGATGACGGCGTGACGGGTTTTTTGTGCAAAGCCCGCTGCGCAAACAGCCTAGCTGAGGCCTGTGAACGCTTTGCAAACCTCACGCAGGCAGGTCGCGAGGCTATGGGCATGGCCGGGCGAATCAAAATGGAGCGTGAATTCGATCAGGCCTTCGTCATAGATGCATACAATCTGGCACTGGCCGATATCTCGCTGTCCGGACGGAACTGAAGTGGCGTGCCGTCTGCAAATCCGGTTGGAGGCCATGACGGTAACGGGGCGAGGCGGCCGTCCGAAGCCTGAATTGCCGCTATGGCGTTTGGTGGGTGTTGCCGACTCTGTTCCAAGATGACCAAGCCGTCAAATGGAGCGTTTTTTTGTGCTGTGGTGCGTCGGCAACTACGCCGGTTAAAAATTGACGGGTGTGTCTGTTTGGTTATTGCTTTGCCCAATGTCTGCGGGTATAGGTTGGCTGGAGATATGGGGTTGGGAAATTCCATAGGAATACACGGATTTACCGGCGGTGGCAGGGTCACCCCGAGTGCGGTAGCTATCCAAAAACCAATCACATCTTCTGGATTTATGCGGCGACTGCCATTTTCCGGCCGTCTGTCCGAGGTGGCGGTGCGGGCTGCTTCGCAATAGGGTCGGAAACAGACTGTTCGGCGGTCTTCTTTCCGGGATTGACAGGCTTCAGACGCTTCCTTCCGAAACTCCGCACCCACTTCGAATCAACGTACAAAGCCTCTCATAGCATTTGCAGAACCGCGTGAAATGAATTTACATTACGCAACTGCCGTTCGGCCGAAAGCGGGGCTTTGCCCTGGGCTAAGGCGCGCATGCGATACAACACGGTGCCAGCTCGGCATGGGGCTGATCGTCGCATGCATCGCTCCGCTGTCAATGCGCTGGGACATCGGCGTCTCTCGGATGGTTTCGACGCCGTCACAGCTGAACACGCTTGTCGCGACCGCAATCGCCGTCGTTCTGGGATTTTTCGTTGTCCGGCGCCTGACCCGCTATCCTGGTGTCGCAGGCATCTCTTACATACTGCCAACCTTTACCGTTACCTTTGGTCTGGCGCTTGGCATATTTGTATTCCTGCGCCTCGATTATTCCCGTTTCTTCCTGTTCGCCAGTTTTGTAAACGCGCAAATCTGGTTCCACCTGATTTATGTAATCTCACGCAAAACTAGCAAACCGGTATTTGCGGTCGTACCGTTCGGCAACACACCCTGTCTAACGGACATTGGCGATGTGAGCTGGAGGTTCCTGTCGCAGCCGCAACTGGATGGTCCGGCGCCAAACGGGCTGACCGCTGACCTGCGTGCCAATCACGATGACGATTGGGAAGCATTTATCGCCGAAACCGCGATCAGCGGCATTCCGGTTTATCATTACAAGCAGATCAGAGAGACACTGACCGGCCGCGTCGAGATCGAACACCTCTCTGAAAACAATCTCGGTTCGCTGCTGCCCAGTTTTATCTATCTGCGTTTCAAACAGTGGATCGATATTGCCGCGGCGGTTGTCATGTTTCCGGTTCTGTTGCCGCTCTTCTTTCTCATCGGTGTTTGCATCAAGCTCGACAGCAAGGGGCCCGTGTTCTTTCGCCAGGAGAGGATGGGATTTCGAGGCCGCGTATTCCGCGTGTGGAAATTCAGGACCATGACGCATGGTCCGACCACCGGGTCTTTGGATCGCACTAACGCCATAACGCGTGATTCGGATCCAAGGATAACGCGTCTGGGACGGTTGTTGCGCAAGACGCGCCTTGACGAACTTCCGCAGGTCATAAACGTGCTCAATGGTGAAATGAGTTGGATCGGGCCGCGTCCGGAGGCCGTTTCTCTCTCCAGATGGTACGAGGAGGAACTGCCCTTCTACCGTTACCGGCACATTGTCAGACCGGGTATCACGGGCTGGGCGCAGGTCAATCAGGGACACGTGGCCGAGGTCGACGAAGTGCGGTCAAAACTGCACTATGATTTCTACTATATCAAGAACTTCTCCATCTGGCTCGACACCCTGATTGCAATACGAACACTCGCCATAGTTGTTTCCGGGTTTGGCGCCAAGTGAATCCCTATAAAGAGATCCATCAAAAGCATATTTCTTTCAAGTCTTTGTTATTATTAATATATTATAAACAAATTATACCCATTTTGTCAGATACCAGGCACGTTTCGCCCAACCGGTGACTTTGAGAATCGAACCAACATAGATAAGCTAACTTCTACCTCACATTGTTGCATAACCGAAACTGAGAGAGCTACATGTACACGTCAAAGATGATCGCAATAACGTCCGCAGCATTGGTTCTGATGGGCAATTTCGGCATGCCAAGTGCCGCTGCGCAATCCGCCACGGATTGTTCATGTATTATACAAAGTGGCGCAGATGCCCGGTCGGTGGGCGTCATACAAAGCGTGGTCGGGCAGGTGCTTGTTTCGCAGGCCGACGGCTTTTCTCAAGCCAATGCGGGAACCCAGCTGACACCCGGAAGTCGCATGATTGTCGGACCGCAGTCACGGGCCCTCGTCAACATTGGTTCGGGCTGTGAGTTCGGCCTCGTAACCGAGAACCTGGATTTGTCGCTGGAGCCGCAGGACGGCAATATCTGCGTGCGTGTCACGAAAGCTGAGCCCACACCCACGACAGAGCCAACAGAAGCGCAGCAGACAGAAAGAAACGCCAAAGTGGCCGCGGTACTGGCAGGCGTTGGTGCCGGAGCAGCGGTCGGTTTGCTGACGCTGGCGATCTCCGACTAGCGTTTTTAATTCATCAGTTCCGGTTCGCGATACTGGGCCCGCGAATTGCGTGCCTTGAGGATTTGTTTCTTATGGAAGACATTTTTGGCGCACAGTCTCTTTTTGCCGCTGAATGATCGACCTGCACAGCCACATCCTTCCGGCGATCGATGACGGGGCCGGCGACCAGGCCACTTCCCTTGAGATGGCGCGTATGGCGGTCGAAGACGGCATCACCCACATGGCGTGCACTCCGCATATCGTACCGGGCCTGTGGAACAACAACACGACATCGATTACCAATGCCGTTCGATCTCTCCGGATGGTGCTTTCGGCTGAAAAGATCGAACTGGCGCTGCTGACCGGCGCCGATATTCGTGTCATGCCGGATCTGCCTGCTGCTCTCAAAGCGGGCGACACGCCGACGCTTCGCGAATCCAGGTATTTTCTGTTCGAGCCGACACACCAAGTCGTACCACCGCGCATCGAAGATCTCGCACACCGCCTGATCAGGGAGGGGTTTGTCCCGATTGTCACGCACCCCGAGAGGCTGACCTGGCTTCCGAGTCACTACGACATCATTGAGCGGTTGAATGATATCGGTTGCCTTATCCAGATCACGGCCGGTTCGGTGACCGGGGCATTTGGCAAGGCCGCAAAATTCTACGCCGAACAGATGCTCGACGAGGGGCGAGTGGACATACTAGCAACGGATGCGCACAACACGACCACACGGCCTCCGCTTCTGTCAGCGGCACGCGACTGCGTTGCGCAGCGCCTGGGCGAGAAGGAAGCCGTTGCGATGGTGATGGACCGTCCTGCGGCCATTTTATTGAACAAGCCATTGATTCCACAGGGTACGATTCGCAGCCCGGAGACCACGCAGGTGGGTGTCCGGCGTGAGAAAGGCCTCCTGAGCAGGATCTTTAGAGGTGACAAAGGTTGAATCAATTCTTTTGCACTCAATTACGTCGGGCCGGGCGAATATCCTTTTCAATCGCATGCAGTGTTTTGGTCGCTGCATGCGTAGCCAATAACGATGAATTCGACCCACAAGACGGTTCGTATCAGGCGCAAAAGGTGCACGATGGACAGGATGCTGCGGTGGCTGGTGCCAAACAAGGCAATCTGCGTGTCGTGCAGAATTTGCCGCCGCCGCCCTCCAATGAGGATGGCAGTCCACAGCAAATCGCGGCAAATGACGTGCTCGAAGTCGACGTTTTTCAGGTCGATGAATTGGACCGGACCGTTCAAGTCGACACAAGCGGCGACATTTCATTGCCGCTGATCGGCCAGGTCAGGGCGGCAGGCAATTCCGTCAGGGCCCTGGAGCGGCAAATAGAGGATTTATACGGCGCCAAATATCTGCAGAATCCGGAAGTCTCCGTTTTTGTGAAGGAGTCGTTCTATCAAAGGGCGACGGTTGACGGAGAGGTCAACAAGGCCGGCATCTATCCGGTTACTGCCAATTCCTCGCTGATTGGACTGATTTCGCAGGCTGGCGGACTGAAGGACATCGCCGACAGATCCAAAGTCTATGTGTTTCGCGACCACGGCGAGGAAAAACTTGTCGCCAATTTCAGCGTCAAGAAAATCCGCTCGGGCAAAATGCAGGATCCGCGCATCTTTGGCGGCGACGTTATCGTCGTTTTCTCGTCCTCATCCCGGGTCGCGATGAACAATCTGCGTGATGTACTTGGCCTTGCCGGACGTGCAGCGTTGTTTGTTCCCTGATCTAGAATCCACGATGTGGCTTACCAAGGCTCACAAACGAACGGACCGAGGCTTTTATGCTGAATAACGCACCCGGCCCACAGGGTTCCCACCTTCCCGGACGTATGGACGGCCGATACGGTTCGACAGAACTGGCAGCCTATGCGCCCTGGCATCCGGGACTGGGATATGGGCGCGAGATGGAGGAGGAGGAAAGCGGAATCAGTCCGCTTGCGCTTTTCCTTTATCTTCTCAAATATCGCTGGCTGATCGCCATACTGCTTGCTGTAGGTTTGGTTGCCGGCATTATCATGACATGGATGCAGACGCCTAAATACCGATCAACCGCGCAGCTCGAGGTCATGGCGCCTTCGGCCAAGGTTTTCCAGGACCTCGAGGTGATATCCGAATCGTCCGACTTCCGCATGTTCCTGACTGCGCGCGAAAAGCTGAGAAGCAGATCTATCGCGCAGAGGGTCGTGTTCGAGCTTGATCTGGCTGACGACGCCAATTTTTTGATTCCAGCTCCTCATTTTGCGCCTTCCAACCTGTTTGCAAGGGCATTCGGTTACGATCTCAGCGGCGACATCGGTGAATTCAGCGCCGAGGAACGCGAGCAAATGGCCATAAATCGCGTTCGTAACAACCTATCGGTCGAATTGATCAAGAATACCAGCCTGCTGGCAATTACCTTCGAGGATCAAAACCCGCAGCTGGCAAGCAGCATAGCCAATCAGGTTGCAGCCAGCTTCATCAATCAGCGTATCGACCAGACCAGTGAAACATCCGACCTGGCGCGCCAGTTTGTCCAGGAGCAGGTCATCCAGGTCAAGCGAAAGCTGCAGACCTCGGAGCAGGCGCTTGTCGATTATGCCAAAAAGGTCGGTATTACGGTCACCGGCAGTGAGAACTCCCTGATAGCCTCGAATATCGAGGAAATCAACAACGCGCTGTCAAAGGCCATTCAGGAGCGGCTCGACTATGGGCGTCTAGTCGGTCAGATCGAAATTGGGCGTGGCGCAAGTATTCCGCAGGTGCTTGAGAGCGACGGAATTCAGCATCTCAAACAGATGGTCGCGGAGCTCTCAGCCGAATACCAGCAAAAGCTTTCGACCTTCAAACCCGATTTTCCCGATATGAAGCAGTTGCAGGCTCAGATTAGGGAACTGAAGAAACAGATCGATGAAGCAACCCTGGTCGTCACAAGTTCCATCCGCCAGAAATATGACGAAGTCATTGCCAAAGAAGAAGATCTGCGTGCCAAACTCTCCGAACTAGAAGCCGAGCAGGCAACGTTCCAGGACAAAAATATCCAGTACACGATCCTGAAGCGCGAAGTCGATTCCAACAGATTGCAGTACGAGAACCTGATCGGAAAGCTCAATGAAGTCGGTGTTGGTTCCGAATTGAAACGGCAGAATATTGCGATCGTCGATGCGGCAGTTACACCGCGCTCGCCATTTTCCCCTCGTCTGACGGTCAACGTTGCTGCAGCACTCTTGCTGTGTATGGTGCTCGCCGCTGCCATTATCTACATTCTGGAGCTGCTCAACAACACGTTCTCGAACCCGGACCAGATCGAGGATGATCTGAACCTTCCTGTCTTAGGCATCTTGCCGAAGGTCGAGGAGGCCAAGATTTCCGAGCAGCTGTCGGATCAAGCGTCGGCAATGTCGGAGGCCTATCGTTCGCTACGCACCTCGCTCCAATTCACCGGGACGGGCGGCAGTCCGCAGACCCTTCTGGTTACCAGTTCGGAACCTTCCGAGGGCAAGTCCACGACCTCTTTCAAGCTGGCGCAGGATTTCGGTTCACTTGGCATGCGTGTACTGCTGATTGATGCAGATCTTCGCAAACCAGCCCTTCACCGTCTGTTTGCGACCGACAACACAATCGGCCTGTCGAATCTTCTGACCAACACCCTGAACCGGGACGACACCAAAAGGATCTTTCGACAGACGCGCTTTACCAATGTGACGCTTCTGACAGCGGGAACGATTCCGCCCAATCCGGCCGATCTTCTTTCATCGCCGAAAATGGCGATGATCCTGCAGGCGTGCGCTGACCGATACGACATCGTCATCATCGACAGCCCGCCGGTCATGGGCTTGTCGGACGCGCCTATCTTATCGCGTCTTGTCGAAGGTGTGTTGCTCATCGTTGCCGCCAATCAGGTAACCAGAAAATCCGCCGCCGCTGCCGTCAAACGCATCAAGACCGTGGGCGGCCACATGTTTGGCGCAACGCTTTCCAAGTTTGCCGCCAGCTCTTTTGAATATGCCTATTCATACCGCTACATGAATGACCGCTACTACACGCTCAGCGACGAGAATGACAGTTCATCAGACAAATCAGGTGCACGGCGTGGCGAATTCGCAGATGATCCTCTTGAAAAAGCTCGCGGTCGCATGCGTCGGGCTGGCGACTTTTTCCGCCGTCGCCTTTCTGGGGCTTAGCACCCGGTTTCAAAACAGCTCACCGGATTGGGCGCTCACCTTCAATCCGGTGAATTCGCATGCGCGGATCAGGTCGATCGCGGCCGAACTTGATAACCGCGCCGATCCGTCGCAACTCCTTAAGCTGCGCAGGGCTGCCGAAGAAACCATTCGCATCGCATCGATCGATGCCAAAGCCTACAGTCTGTTGGGGGAAGTCTACCGGCTCTACGGCGACGACACGACCGCTGCTGCCCTGTTTGAAACCGCACTTGCTTTATCCAAGACTGATTTTCTGGCCTTAAACCGCAGCTTGCTCTGGGCTGTTGAATCCTCCAACCATGATGAAACGGTGTCCAAAATGGACGTGCTGCTTCGGCGCTGGCCAGATCAGTTCGACACGGTTTCGCCCATCTTGCTGTCACTGTTAAGCAGTCCAGGCGGTTATCAGATCGCCCTGTCAAAACTGCGGGAGATGCCGCCCTGGCGCGATCGGTTTCTGAACTTCCTGAACAGGAACGCTGAAACTCTCACTTTCGCATACAAGCTTCAACTGGATCTGAACGCACAGCAAACAGGAAGGCGAACCCAAGAAATTGGCAGGACTATTTCCGCCCTCATGCGGGCTGGCCGGCGCGAGTTGGCATTTCGTCTCTTCCTGCTCACCCAGTCAGAAGAGGACCGCAGCAACAACGGATATGTATTCAACGGATCGTTTGCGTTGCAACCAAGTGGGCGCCGGTTCGACTGGACGCTGCAAAAGACGCCGGGTGTCGCTTTGGTGCGGCAAAAGGAGCCTGGCGATGATTCATACGCACTGGCAGTTCGTTTTCTGGACAAGCCGGTCAAATTGATCGGCGTCACTCAGGTGGTTCATTTGCCGCCCGGCCAATACCGCCTGTCGGCCCACGTGAGTACAAACCGCCTCAAAATGCCGAAGGGTCTTTACTTCAATCTAACCTGCCTCAACGGCACCGGGGAAATCGCAAGACTGAATGTACCGGACCGGCCGCTGCGCGATGAAATGATCGAAACGCAAGTCAACCAGGCTTCGGGCGACTGCAGGTTTCTCAAATTGGGAATGGGGACCGGCCTTGTCGCGGAAAGTTTCCGGTACCGCTATTCAGGAACATTGTTAATCCACGACATTGCCCTGACGGGCATGGCTCCATGAATGCCGCCGTCGAAACAAATGTAGACAAATACTTGCTGGGCACCGTGCTGATGCTTGCAACGGTTCTCGGAGGTGGTACGGCAGCCGGCCTGTGGACCGACACGATTTTGCAGCTGATAGCGGTAGCCGTTGCCACCTATGTCATTGTCAGAAATATTGAACAGCCGATTGACCGCAGGGTATTCTGGCTGGCGATCTGGATGTTGCTGGCAGTCCTCATTCAATTGCTCCCGATATCATCGGGTCTGATCCGTTCCACGCAAGGCATCCTGCCACCGTTCGACAGCGGTGTGCTTTTCATGCTGGAACCCGCTACCATCTCGCTTGGTCCGGGCCGCACTTTCGAGGTGGCCGCGTATTTCCTGACCAATATATTGTTCCTGATGGCTGTGATGAAACTTCGTTTCGACAGCGCGGTCGGGCTTATTCCGTTTTTTATAGCCGGCGTAATCTGCAACATGACAGCCGGGTTAGTGCAGTATTCGTTCACCGGAGAGGCTGAAATACAGGGTGTTCTGCCCTATGATCTTTCCGCCGGCTTTTTTGCCAACGTAAACCACTTCTCTTCACTGGTGTTCATTTCCATCCCGTTGGCGTTCGCCTATTTCATTGAGATAAGGCGATTTTATCTGCTCGCGGTCTATGTTGCCTGCGCACTGCTGGTTCTGCTCGCTGCCGGATCGATGATGGGCGTGCTGGTCGGCCTGGCAATATCGTTTCTGAGCGTCATCGTGCTGACGCAGCGCAACCGCAATGGCATCATATTGGTTCTGGCTTGCTCTGTGCTCATCGGTATTTACAGTGTTGGCCTGTGGGCGCGGATCCAGGTCGAGACCCGCAATATCGATTTCAGCCGTCTGGAATTTGCGCGCTCAACATTCGAAGGCATAGTAGACAATCTTCCGTTTGGCATCGGCTATGGCAATTTTCCTGTTGGCTACCCGAGTTACGAAAAAAGCAGCACCATTCTACAGAATTACATAAACCATGCGCACAATGAGTATCTGGAACTGATCTTCGAAGGCGGCCTGCTGGCCGTCGCTGCACTTGCTGCCTTTATCGCACTTCTCGGCATCAGGATTTCGGAAACACTCAACTGGCCGCTCCACAAGGCCGTCTCGCTTGCGATCCTGTTCGTGCTCGTCCATTCCGTGGTTGATTATCCCTTGCGAACGCTCGCCGTCGCATTCCCATTCTCCGTGTGCATTGGTCTGCTGTTTCACAGCGGCCCGGAGAAAGTTGACGAGGCCTTGCACCCGGCAAATATGCACACCGAGGATTTAGGGGTTGAGGATGCAGTCATCATCGACCATCAGCCGCAACGGACGAATGTTACGGCATGACCTATTTTCTCCAGCTTGCGCACCGGCTTTGTGAGTTGCAGCCCTATCCCCGCCTCAGTGCATATCTGGAACGCAATCTTGCACGCCCGGTCTTCAAACGCGCCATGGAACGCACAGACGGGTGAGGCTGCTGCCTTCGGAAACGCTGTCCGTTCAAATGAACGACCAGGAATATGAACCGCTTGAGTTTCCGTCAGCTTTTAACAGTTTCAGCCGATCAAAGGCTTCTTTGAAGCTCGGCCGGGCGGTGTCCTCAACGTCCCAGATTACCAGTTGCGGTTCATCGATTTCCTCAAACCATTCCGCCCGTCTGTCGTAATATGAGCCATGGTCCGGGCCGAATGTGTATTCACGAAGGTCTTCGACGGAGCGCCAAACCGACACTGTCGCGGAAAACCGGTCGTCATAACCCAATGCAGCGAGCTGTCTCGCCGCTTCGTCGTCCGGCATGCGCCAGATAAACCCGGGATGCGCTTCCGCCTTTCCGTACACGGACGGAAGACTATCCATAAACTCGGCCATTCGCGGATTGTCCGGTGCGTATTTCATCCGGCCCCAGTTCATCTGTGCGATTGCCATCGCTTCCTCCCAAAAAAATCGGATTTCCAAACTCTGATGATGTCGTGGGTTCTCTCCGCCGGTGCGCTCAAGTGGGAGTGTCACAATGCGCAGCCCACAAAAACACCTGTATGTCGGCGACGTTGGTTCCGGTCGCGCCGGTTAGCAGCAGATCACCCGCGGCGGCCAGTGCCGCATTGCTGTCATTGTTTAACAGCATCGCTGCCGGATCCGCGTCCGATGCGATAATGCGCGCGCAGGTTTGCGCATCTGCCAGGCCACCGGCGGCCTCGGTCGGACCATCGCGTCCGTCGGTTCCGCCGCTCAGAAAAACCCACTCCCGGTCCGTGCCGAAGGTATCGGCCAACATCGCAATCCGCAGCGCCAGTTCCTGATTTCGTCCTCCAAGACCGTCACCGGCGATCTGCACCGTGGTCTCTCCTCCAAACAACAGGGCGACAGGGGAGGCGGACTTTTCAGTCAGGGCTGCACGGGCTATGGCGCCGGCAGCGTCGGACACATCGCCGGTCAGGCGATCTGACACGATTCTTGCCGGAAAGCCCCTTGAAGCTTCCGCGCAAGCAGCCTCCAGACTGAGCCGGTTCGAGCCGATCAAATGGTTGCGGACTTCCCGAACGGCTTCTTTGTTTTCCTCCTCACACTCCAGGTGGGTTTGTATGGATGCGGGCAATCTGCTCCAGATGCCTGCCTCTTTACAGACTTGCCGCGCCTCGGCCCGCGTGCCGATCGGCGAAACGGTGGGGCCGCTGGCGACCGCGCGCAGGTCATCGCCGATCACATCCGACAGGATATAACTTGTTACCGATGCAGGCGCCGCAAGCCTGAGGAACCCGCCTCCCTTCAGCTGGCTCAGCTGCTGACGTACCAGGTTCATTCGTACGATATCCGTCCCCGAAGACAACAGCAGCCGGTTGACCTGAGCCTTTTCCTGCAGGCTGACGCCGGCCACCGGCGCCGGGGCGAGTGCCGAACCGCCGCCGGAAATCAGCGTAATCACCTGATCATTTTCGGTCGTGGATGAAAGCATCCCGATTATGTGCCGGCCCGCCAACAATCCGTTCTCGTCCGGCACGGGATGTCCGGCCCGGATGACCGTAGCCCCTGGCACTTCCATGTCGTTTTCGTAGTTGGTGACGGCCATCGCTTCATGGTCACCGGCCACATATTGCAAAGCCTCGCACAGCATGGCGGGCGCCGCCTTGCCGATGGCAATCAGTATGGTGCGCCCACCCCTTGCCGGTGTCGGGAACGGATTCGCAGCCAACCGGTTTCGCATTGCAAGAGAAGGATCTGCAGCCTTTACGGCCCGGTCGAATATCGCCCGGGCCCTTTGGCGAAGATGGATTTGTTTCCGCGCCGTCACGCGAAATCAGCCGCCTGAAATCTGGCGGGCCTTCTCGACCATTACCTCGGCTTGCCGGATGGAGGCATAATCGATCAGGCGGCCGTCCAGCGACACTGCGCCTTTGCCTTCGGCAGCGGCCTCTGCCATCGCTTCCAGGATGCGCTGGGCTTTGGTGACCTCCGCCTCGGACGGGCTCATCACCTCATTGGCAAGGGCGATCTGGCTGGGGTGAATGGCCCATTTGCCCTCACAGCCAAGAACGGCGGCGCGTTTGGCCGCCGCGCGATAACCGTCCGGGTCCTGAAAATCGCCGAACGGGCCATCGATCGGACGCAGACCGTTTGCTCGTGCCGCAACGACCATGCGGGCCAGCGCATAATGCCACATATCGCCCCAGTGCATATCGCGACTTCCATCGGGGGCAGGGTCGGTCAGCACCGAATAATCGGGGTTGACGCCTCCAATGATCGTCGTGCGTGCCCGCGTGCTGGCAGCATAGTCGGCGACGCCGAAATGCAGGCTTTCGTTGCGCTTCGAAGCCGCGGCGATCTCATGAACATTCTGCATGCCGAGCGCGGTTTCGATAATATGCTCGAATCCGATCCGCTTCTTGTATCCCTTCGCGTCTTCGATCTGGGTGACCATCATATCGACGGCGTAGACATCGGCCGCGGTCCCGACCTTGGGGATCATGATCAGGTCCAGACGCTCGCCCGCCTGTTCGACCACATCCACCACGTCCCGGTACATGTAATGCGTATCGAGGCCGTTGATGCGGATGGACATGGTCTTGTTGCCCCAGTCCACTTCGTTCAGCGCCTGAATAATGTTCCTGCGCGCCTGCTCCTTTTCGTCAGGCGCAACCGCGTCCTCGAGATCGAGAAAGATGATATCGACATCGGACTGTGCCGCCTTCTCGAACATCTGCGGTTGGCTGCCCGGTACGGCCAGTTCGCTGCGATTCAAGCGCGCGGGCGCCTGCTCGACGGGGAAGAAACTCATGTTTCAGGCTCCTCAGACTTGAGCTTGTTCATAAATCGGGAATCGTGCACACAGATCGGCGACCCTGGTGCGGACGTTTGCTTCCACTTCCGCGTTGCCGTCTTCACCCTTTGCGGCCAGCCCGTCGACCACTTCGACGATCAGGTCGGCGATCTGCCGGAACTCGGCCTGGCCGAAGCCGCGAGTCGTGCCGGCGGGCGTGCCCAGGCGGATGCCTGAGGTTACGGTGGGCTTTTCCGGGTCGAACGGGATGCCGTTCTTGTTGGTTGTGATGCGGGCGCGGCCCAGGGCCCTGTCGACGATATTACCCGTCACACCCTTGGGACGCAGGTCGACCAGCATCAAATGGGTGTCTGTGCCGCCGGTCACGATGTCCAGACCGCCCTTGATCAGTTGATCTGCCAAAGCGTCGGCGTTGGCGCGCACCTGGCGCATGTAGTCCTTGAACTCGGGACGCAATGCTTCGCCGAAGGCCACGGCCTTGGCCGCAATCACATGCATCAGCGGGCCGCCCTGTAGGCCCGGAAAAATTGACGAGTTGACTTTTTTTGCGATGGCCTCGTCGTTGGTCAGGATCATGCCGCCGCGCGGTCCTCGCAAGGTCTTGTGCGTGGTGGTGGTCACCGCATGGGCGTGCGGGAAGGGCGAGGGATGCTCGCCGGCGGCAACCAGACCGGCAAAGTGGGCCATGTCGACAAGAAGATAGGCGTTGACCATGTCGGCGATTTCGCGCATGCGCGCGAAGTCGATGACGCGCGGAATGGCTGAACCGCCTGCGATGATGAGCTTTGGGTGGTGCTCCCTGGCCAGCGCTTCGATCTCGTCATAGTCGATTAGATTGTCCTCGCGGCGCACGCCGTATTGCACGGCATTGAACCATTTGCCCGACTGGTTCGGGGCGGCGCCATGGGTCAAGTGGCCACCCGAGGCGAGGTTCATGCCGAGGATTGTGTCTCCCGGCTGCAGCAGTGCCATGAACACGCCTTGATTGGCCTGCGAGCCGGAATTGGGCTGCACATTGGCAAACTCGCAGCCGAACAGCTGCTTGGCGCGGTCGATGGCAAGGTTTTCGGCCACGTCGACATATTTGCAGCCGCCATAGTAGCGGCGGCCCGGATAGCCTTCGGCATATTTGTTGGTCAATACCGAACCCTGGGCTTCCATGACAGCGGCCGAGACAATGTTTTCGGACGCTATGAGCTCGATCTCGTCGCGCTGGCGGCCAAGTTCGCCCGTGATCGCTGCCTGGAGCTCGGGGTCGCGACTGGCGAGGGCTTCGGTGAAGAAACCGTCAAAACGATGATGTGTGTTCACGGTGCTTGTCTCCTTGATTTTTCTAGCCGGTCCAGCCGAGGCCGGCCGAGATGGCGTTCATGGATTGCAGGAGCGGCACGGGCACAGCGGTGCCCTGATCGCGGCCACGCGATTCGTGCAGCAATGCCACCTGCAGGGCGTTTATCCGGTCGAGATCTGCGCGTTTTCTGTCAAAGCGTTCGCAAAAACGCGGGAAACGGTGTCCGATGGCCTGCGATTTGGTCAGGAAATGGACGCCGTCGCAGGCCCGTTCGTATTCGGTCTTGATGGCACCGAATACGCTGCGACGCGTATCCGGTTCGCTAACCAGCGAAGCGTATTCGCCGGCGATTGTCATGTCCGTCTGATAAAGCGATTTCTCGATCTCATCGACGATGAGCCTGAACAGTCGTGATTGCTGGAACAGGTCATGCAGAATCTGGTCACCGCGCGCGCCGCGGAAACGCCGAAAACTGTGAACTGCGGCACCGAAACCATACCAGCCGGTGATCAGGTGGCGGTTTTGCGACCAGGCAAACACCCATGGTATGGCGCGCAGATCGTCAAGGCTTTGGGCGCCAAAGCGGCGGGTCGGCCGCGAGCCGATTTTAAGCCGCGCCAATTCCTCGACCGGGCTTGCCTGTTGGAAATAGTCGAGAAACCCTTCCATCTGAAGGAGTGAGACATAGGATGTCTGGGACAGTCCGGACAGCGAATCCAGCGCGTCTTCGAATTCCGGACGGGGAGGTGTTTCGCTCGGTTCGGCCGAGTGCCGCAGCGTATTGGCAAGCAGGAGCTCCAAGTGCGCCGCCGCCGTGCCGCGATTGGCGTATTGCGCGGATACGACCTCGCCCTGTTCGGTGACCCGCAGGCGGCCTGATATGGTTCCGGCAGGCTGTGCGGCGATTGCCCACCTTGCCGGTGCACCGCCACGACTGACGGACCCGCCGCGACCATGGAAAAAGGCTGCGCGAAACCCCTGATTTTCGAGGACAGAGACGATTTTCCGCTGTGCCCGATCCAGCTCCCATGTCGAGCACAGGAAACCGCCATCCTTGCTGCTGTCGGAATATCCGAGCATGACCTCGATGGTCTGGCCCCTGGTTTTCAGGCTGCGCCGGGCAAGCGGAACGTCAAGCAGCGCCTGAAGGATGGATGGAGCCTTGCGCAAATCGTCAATCGTCTCGAACAACGGCACCACCGCGAGATCCAGTGTCTCGGCTCCAAACCCGGCATAGCGCGCCAGAAGGTAGACACCAAGAATGTCGTCGGCGGACCGGGTCATGGAAAGGATAAACGGACCAACGGCCTTTGGATCCGGCTCGGTGTAGGCAGTATTCATCAATGCCAGTAGCTCGAGCAGTTCGCGCCCCTGATCCGTCAGCTCGTCTGTTTCAATGCGCTGCAACTCAGGATCGGCGAGTTCATGGCGCAGGCGCTGCGACCATTCACTAGTCCCGTAAACCGGAAGCGGTCCCGGTTGTTTTTCCCAGATTTCTGAAAGGACTGCTGTTGTCACGGTCGAATTTTGGCGAATATCCAATGTCGCAGTCCGGAAGCCGAATACTGATGCTGACCTGCGCAACCGGCGGATATAGCGCTGCGCCAGAGGTTCGGCATCGACGGCACAGAGCGCGGCATCCAGCGTGTCGAGGTCGGAAAGAAACTGGCCGATATGAACATAGACCTGTTTCCGAAGACGGTTTGCAATTGCCGATACGGCCTGTCGGAAGAGTTCATTCGGATTGCGCGTCGCCACGGGGCTGCCCTCAATGACGGCTTGCACCTGCGACCGGTGGGGCTCGGGCAGCGACAGTATCTGATCGCTAATGCTCAATCGGCTGGCGGCTTTGGCCAGCGATTTTTCATAAAGCTCGAAGGCCAGTTCGCGGCCCCGCCGCAGCGCCTGGGCGGTGGTTTCCACCGTAACGTTGGGGTTTCCGTCCCGATCCCCGCCAATCCAGCTGTGAAAGCCGATCTGGGGCGCAGCCGGTGCGGAATCTCCCAAGGCCTGTCTTGCAGCCTGATCGAAGCGTTCCAGCACTTGCGGCACTGCTTCGAAAATGCTGTCGCGGAAAAACTGGAAGCCCCACTCAATCTCGTCGTTCAGGCTGGGACGCGTCAACCGAAGCTCGCCGGTGAGCCAAAGCAGGTCGATCTCGGCTTCGATGTCGCCCAGCAGTTCAGCTCTTTCAGCCGGGGTCCAGCGTTGGGATTCAAGGCTGACGAGACAACGATAGATCCGACGGTGAATCTCCAGAACCGTGACGCGCTTGGCTTCGGTCGGGTGGGCGGTCAGGGTCGGACCGACACAAAGGGAGCCGGCGACTTCCCGAAAACGTTCCGCACTGATGGACTTGGAGGACAGAGCCTCCGCAAAGCCGCCTTTGACAGCTTCCGCCCCCAGATTTGTCTCGGTCTGACGCCTGTCGCGGACGGCCGCGTTCTCTTCGATGATGCGCAACAGCTGAAACCAGATGGACAGCGCCTGAAGGTAGGGCGTGGCTTCCTTGCCCAAGGGGATCGCGGTCGGGGATGAGGCGTCGGCCCAGGATGCTACGTGCGGCGCGCGCTTGAGTAGAATATTGCGCCACAGGGCGCGCAGTTCCGCGCACAAACCGTCAGCATAGGCTGAACGGCCATAGGCATCAGAACGAAGATCATCCCGAACCGCAACGTGCATCAGATCACACGGTCCCTTGGGTCGCGGCCCTCGAAGAAGTCGGTCAGATTATCAAGAACGCGGAATCCCATTGCCTCACGCGCTTCCCGTGTTGCGCTGCCCAGATGCGGCAACATCACGAGATTGTCGCATTGTATGAGATCCGGATTGATTCTCGGCTCACCGTCAAAGACGTCCAGTGCCGCGCCCCCGATTGTTTCGAACATCAGCGCCTGGATCAGGGCAAGCTCGTCGACGACCTCTCCGCGCGCGGTGTTGATCAAAAAAGCGTCGGGCTTCATCAACTCCAACCGTTGGGCATTGATGAGGTGCCGGTTCCCGGCGCCACCGGGGCAGTGCAATGAAACGAAATCGCACTGCGGCAAAAGCTCTTCGATGCTGTCAACCTGCGTTGCGTCGCACTGCGCCAAGATGGCGGGATCGACGCGGCTCCGGTTTTGCACGATGATCTTCATGCCAAACCCGTGATGAGCCCGGCGGGCCATTTCCTGCCCGATGCGGCCATAACCGATGATCCCAAGTGCCTTGCCGCTGACCTTGGTTCCAACCAGATGCGTCGGACGCCAGCCGGTCCAGCCGCCGGCACGCAGTTCACGCTCACCCTCGCCGGCACGACGGGCCGCCATCAAAAGCAGCGTCATGGCGAGATCCGCGGTGCATTCAGACAGCACGTCGGGCGTATTGGTGACGGTCAGCCCCAGACTGCGCGCCGTTTCTTCGCAGATGTGGCTGTAGCCAACACCGTAATTGGCGAGGATCCTTGTCTTGGAGGTGGGCACATTAAGCGCTTCGGCGGTCAGCTGGTCCGTGACGGTGGGCAGCACCGCATCATAGTTTTTGAGCGCCTCCCGGATCTCCGCCGGCGTCAGGGGCTTGTCGCCGGCATTGAGCACCGCGTCGAAATTTTCCGTCAGCTGAGCCTCTACTGCCGCAGGCCAGCGGCGGGTAACCAGTACCGAGGGTTTTACCATCACGCAGCCTCTTTCATGACATGGGCGATCGTATCCCCGATAACGGCCGGGTTCTCGGCCACGGTGACGCCCACTGCGGACAGAATTTCGACTTTTTCCGACGCGCTTTCGCCGAAAGCCGAGATGATCGCGCCGGCGTGCCCCATCGTACGGCCCTTCGGGGCGGTCATGCCCGCCACATAGGCGATTACGGGCTTGGTGATATGGTCGCGGATATATTCGGCCGCCTCGGCCTCCTGCGGACCGCCGATCTCACCGATCATGGCAATCACATGTGTCTCATCGTCCTGCTCAAAGCGCTCCAGGATATCCCTGAAGGACGATCCGTTGATTGGATCTCCACCGATGCCAACGCTTGTGGACACACCGATGCCGTGCTCCTTGAGCTGTGCCGCGGCTTCGTAGCCAAGCGTGCCGGAGCGCCCGATGATGCCCACATGGCCGGGCAGATAAATATGGCCGGGCATGATCCCCAGAAGCGCCTTGCCGGGGCTGATCGTGCCGGCGCAGTTGGGTCCAGTCAGGACCATGCGCCTGTCGCGGGGATAACGGTACATGTAGCGTTTGACGCGGATCATGTCCTGTGCGGGGATACCGTCGGTGATGCAGACGCAGTAGCGTATGCCGCCATCGGCCGCTTCCATGATGGAATCCGCGGCAAAGGGCGGCGGCACAAAAACCAGGCTTGCGTCCGCACCGGTGGCTTCGACGGCCTGTTTCACGGTGTCGAAAACCGGCACGCCTTCAACTGACTCACCGCCCTTGCCGGGCACCACGCCACCGACAACGTTTGTGCCGTATTGCAGCATGTCCTTGGTGTGGAAACGGGCCATGCGCCCGGTGATGCCCTGAACGATGATACGGGAGTCGCGGTCGAGGAGAATGCTCATTTCACTGCCCTTATCTTGGTGCTTTGGGTGAGATCGTTTTGCCAGGCGCCCACGGCACGCTCGGCAGCCTCCATCAGCGTCGTTGCGCGGATGATCGGCAAACCGGACTTGGCGAGGATTTTTTGTCCCTCTTCAACATTGGTACCTGCCAGGCGGACAACGACGGGAATATCGATCTGCAGCTCTTTCAGCGCTTGCACGACACCTTCGGCGACCCAGTCGCAACGGTTAATACCTGCAAAAATGTTGACCAGGACGGCCTGCACGTTGCTGTCTGAAAGGACCAGACGGAATGCCTTGGTAACCCGCTCAGGGGATGCGCCTCCGCCGATGTCGAGGAAGTTTGCCGGATCGCCCCCGGCCAGCTTGATCGTGTCCATGGTCGCCATCGCCAGACCGGCGCCATTCACGATGCAGCCGATATTTCCATCGAGCCCGACATAGGAAAGGCCACGGTCGGCAGCACGGCTTTCGCGCGGGTCTTCCTGCGACTTGTCGCGCAGCTCGCTGATCTGCGGATGGCGGAACAGTGCGTTGTCGTCAAAGCTCATCTTGGCGTCCAGCGCCACGACGCGGTTGTCGCCGGTGATGACCAGCGGGTTGATCTCGACCATGGTTGCGTCGAAATCGCGGAAGGCCCGATAGCAGCCTTCGAGCGTGCGCACCATGTTCTGGATCAGCGCCGGCTCAATGCCGAGATTAAAGGCGATCTCGCGGGCCTGGAACTCCTGCAGGCCGACTGCCGGTTCGACCGTCGAGCGCACGATGCTCTTGGGCCGCTCGGCGGAAATCTCCTCGATTTCCATTCCGCCCTCGGAGGAGGCGACGATCATCACGCGCTGGCTGGAGCGGTCGAGCACAAAGCCCAGATAGATCTCGCGGTCGATCTGCACAGAGGATTCGACATAGACACGGTAGATGCCCTTGCCTTCCGGGCCGGTCTGATGGGTAACCAGCTTGCGCCCGAACATGTTGTCGCAGGCCTCGTAGATCTCCTCCTGGGACCCGCAGATCTTAACGCCGCCCGCCTTGCCGCGGCCACCCGCATGAACCTGGGCCTTGACGATCCATTTGTCGCCTCCCAACTCGCGGGCGCGATAGGCGGCCTGTTCGGGGCTGTAGGCCAATGCGCCGGTCGGCACCTCGACGCCGAAATTCGAGAGAATTTCCTTGGCCTGGTATTCGTGGATATCCATTGTTTCCTCCTATTGCGCGGCAACGGCCGTCGCGTAGTGCTTGTCGAGGATCGCGTCGACCGCGGCCTGATCCACATCCGCCCCCAAGGCCCGCATCGCGTCGGCGAAGCGCCTGACGATCTCCCAGATGGCGGAGGGGCGCAGCTGGTTCAGGATACCAATGCGGATCTGCACGGGAGCCGAAAGGGTCGGCCAGATGCCGAAGCCCTCGGCGCGGCAGTTCTGCACAAGTTCCATCTCGCGCCCGGCAAGATCACCCGGCAGGTTCAAAACGACGAGGCTGGTCATGTCCGAGGTTACCTCGCAGCCCATGGCAGCGACGGCCTCGCGCAGGGCGGCTTCGTGCATCCGGTAGGATTCGGCGCGGTTGGCGCGCCCTTCCTGAAGGGTGAGGCGCAGCGATTCATGGAAGGCGGCAACCGCGTAGCCGGAATGGGTGCGGTGATAGGTGCCCTTTTCGACATCGGCACCGTCGATGATGCCCCAGTGGCGCGCCTCGAAGATGGGGTTGTGCACGTAGGTGTAGGCGCCGCTTGCCCTGAGCGAGGCGATATAGTCATCACGGAAGCTGACCGGCGCATAGGTGAGTGGCAGGCAGCACAGACCCTTCTGCGGGCAGGATGCCCAGCCGGCGACGCCCGGATAGTCGTCGATGGAGAAATCCTCGACGCCAAGCGAGGAAACGGCATCGACCAGCCCCATCACGCCATGGCGTTCGCAGGCATCGGAAAAGCCCTGGATGTCGTTGATGCGGCCCGAGCCGGTTTCCCAATGCGCCATGAAGGCCCATTTCGGCTTGTGTTCGGCAAGGGCTGCTTCCACAATTTCGCCGGTTACGGACTGGCCGTGCGGCACCTCGATCACGGTTACGCTGGCCGCCTGCGGATTGAGCGAATCCGCGGCCAGTTCTGCCGGGGTCGCCGCCTTGATCCGCAGCGTCAGCGCGTCGATTCCCGAGAATGTGCCGTTTGAAAAGGCAACCACCTTGTCACCCGGCATAACAGCTGAGAACATCGCGTCGAGGCCGCTCCAGCCGGTGCCTGCCACGGCAAAGGTATGGGTGTTTTCGGTGCCCCAGATTTCACGCAGCATATGCTTGCATTCGATCATCCCCCGAAGGACATCACCTTGCATGTGATCCGCGACACCGGCGCTGGCAAAGGCCTGAAGTACACGCGCATCGGTGTTGCCAGGTCCGGGACCCGCGGCAAGCGTCTCGGGGATCTCGAGCTGGGGAAAAATCTGGAGTGTCATCAGGTCATATCCTCCGCTGGGGACCGCTCGGCCCCGTTTAATTTGGTGGCGTATAGAAAAACCCGGGCTTGCCCGATGACACAACGTAATTTACTACTGCTTTTGGGTATCTAAATGGGTAGCGATTGACCTACCCGAAAGTATAGGTTTTTCCAATAACGCGACATTTAAGCCCATTCAAACGGGTGGTTTTTTAAAAATACAAACGTGAAAACAAATGGTTGAGGATCACAAGACGCCGATCAACATATTGCTTGCGGACAGCAATCCGCTGGTACTTTCGGCCATGTCCGAGATTTTCGAGCGGGATCCGCGTTTCTCTCTGGTGGCCACATCCGCAACAGCCGAGGGCTTTCTTGGAATTGTGATGCGGGTGCCGGTACAGGTCGGTGTGATCGACTGGAACCTGCCTGTCCTGGGTGCGGCGAAGTTGATCGAAGTGCTGCGCGAAAACGAAAACGCGCCCCGTTTTGTGGTTTATGGCGACGCTACGGGGGACTTTCCCAGACTTGCGATGCAAGCCGGAGCAGCAGGATTTGCACCACGGTCAGGCGAGGTTGAGGGGTTGCTGGAGACCTGTGCCGACGTGGCTGCCGGAAAAATGGTGTTTCCGTTCGTTGACGTGCGCCAGATGCAACAGGATCCGATTTACAGCCTGTCGCGCAAGGAACGCCAGATTTTGGAGGCCCTGTCCAATGGCATGTCCAACCGCGAACTTTCAAAGGCACTGCAGATCTCGACCAACACGGTCAAATTTCATCTTTCGAACATCTACGAAAAGCTCTCCGTCAAAAACCGGGCGCAGGCGATCGTCTACTTTTATTCATCACAGTTGTCGGGCGAAAAGAGCGGTGACGGGTGAAATAGATTCGTTCGCCTTTGAAAGGCGTGCGCAAATTTGCCGATATCCGGATGCCGGCTCTACAGGTAGATATCGACAAGGCGTATGCAGGTTGGACCGTATCAGCCATCATTATCCGGCGGCGGAAAATTAGCCCCAGCCAGACATTTCCAACCAGTTACCAAACCCTCTAATGTACTGCCTGAAACCAATACCGGATCCACCATGCTGCTTGCGCTGCGCGATGTCAGGAAATCGTTCACAACCGAAGAAGGTCCCGTCGATGTTCTCAAGGGCGTTTCGCTGGAACTCGATGCCGGTCAGCATCTGGCGCTGACGGGGGAATCCGGGTCCGGCAAGAGCACGCTGTTGCATCTGATAGCCGGACTGGACGCGCCCGACAGCGGCGAAATCAGGGTGGCCGGCGCCGACATTGCGCACATGGACGATCCGCAACTTGCTGCCTTGCGTCGTGACAGGATCGGCCTTGTGTTTCAACAGTTCAACCTCATCCCATCGCTGACGGTTGCGCAAAACCTTGCCTTTCATGCCCGGCTGGCAGGGCGTCTTGACCGTGACTGGAACACCCACCTGACGGAGCGGCTCGGTCTGATAGAGTGTCTCAAACGCTATCCGGAACAGCTTTCAGGCGGCCAGCAGCAGCGGGTGGCAATCGGCCGGACGCTCGCAGCCAGGCCCGAACTGATCCTTGCCGATGAGCCGACAGGAAACCTTGACGAGGACACAGGCGACGCCGTCATTGACCTGATGCTGCAGCTTGTTGCGGACGTAAAGGCCGGCTTCATCCTGGTCACGCATTCGGTTCGCCTGGCCAGCCTTTTAAACCGGCGGCTGCATCTGACGCACGGCCGGCTGCAATGATCGCGGCGGGTATTTCGGCGCTGTTATCGCACTGGCATTACCGGCCGCTGCAGCTAGCGACCTTGATCGTCGGCCTTGCATTGGCCACCGGGCTGTGGACGGGTGTGCAGGCGATCAACAGCGAAGCCCGGTCGAGTTACGACCGTGCAGCAGCCGTTCTCGGACAGGACACGCTGAAGCGTCTTCAGTCCAAAACCGGCTTACCGATCACTGCGGACCGGTTCGTTGCGCTGCGGCGCGCCGGCTGGCTGGTGTCCCCCGTCGTCGAGGGTACCCTGCGGCTGGGGCGGACCCGCGTGCGGGTCATGGGAATCGACGTCTTCACCCTGCCGCAAGGAGCCACCTCCTTCGGGCTTTCGGGCGATACCGGCATCGCTGATATCGTTGCCGGCAACGATCTTGTTCTCGTCCATCCTGAGACCGCGGAGGCGCTGAGCAAGAGCGGCCTCAACCTGCGTACCTCGCTGCAGGTCGTGCCGGGCGATCTGATGGCCGATATCCCGACCGCCTGGACGCTGCTGAAGCGGCAGGATTTCGACTATCTGCTGCTGGCGTCCGACCAGCCCGCAGGCCTTGCGCCGCTGTCCGAGATCGCGCCGGACCTTGAGCGCATTGAACCCGACCCGCAGGGCGACATCGCCCGGCTGACGGATAGTTTCCATCTCAACCTGACGGCCTTCGGGTTCCTGTCCTTCGCTGTCGGCCTGTTCATCGTCCATGCAACGATCGGCCTTGCCTTCGAACAGCGCCGCACGGTGATCCGGACCCTTCGGGCACTCGGTATGCCAAACCGGACAGTCATTCTGCTTCTCCTCACCGAAACGCTGGTCCTGGCGCTGATTGCCGGGTTGCTTGGCGTGGTTCTTGGCTACGGCATCGCCGCGGCGCTGCTGCCGGACGTTGCAGCGACGCTTGCGGGCCTCTATGGCGCATCTGTGCCCGGCTCGCTCGCCTTGCGGCCGGACTGGATCCTGACCGGCCTCGCCATCGCCTTTGGCGGTGCCCTGCTAGCCGTCGGCCAGGGGCTGTGGCGCATCGCGCGCATGCCGCTGCTCGCCCCGGCTCAGCCCCGGGCCTGGGCTATGGCAAGCCTGAAGAACAGCCGCTGGACAGCATTCGCCGCTGCGGTGTTTTTGCTGATGTCGTTAACAACGGCCTGGTTCGGCGGTGGCCTGTCAGCCGGATTTCTGACACTTGGAACCCTGCTTCTCGGCGCCGCGATGCTCCTGCCCGCCCTCCTGATCCTGGCTCTCAGGCTCGGTGCGCGCACGGCCCGCTCAGCGATCGCCGAATGGGTGTGGGCCGACATGCGCCAGCAGGTTCCGGGTCTGTCGCTGGCACTCATGGCACTTATGCTGGCGCTCGCCGCCAATATCGGCGTCAGCACCATGGTCGCGTCGTTCCGGTACACCTTCACCGGCTGGCTTGACCAGCGCCTGGCGTCGGAGCTCTATGTTGCCGCGGACAACGAAGCCGAGGCCGAAGCCTTGCGGGCGTTTCTTGCCGAGCGGGCGGATGCCGTGCTGCCGATCCGGACAACCGAGATTGAGATCGTTGGGCTGCCGGTCTTCCTTTACGGCATCGCCGATCACGCCACCTACCGGGACCATTGGCCTTTGTTGGAGCGCGGGGAAAATGTCTGGGACCGGGTGGCCGCGGGCGACGGCGCACTGATCAACGAGCAACTCTTCCGGCGCGGCGGCTACCGGCTGGGCGACCGCCTGCCGGTAGCGCCCGGCTGGACGGAAGAGATCGTCGGCATATATTCCGACTACGGCAATCCGACGGGACAGGTGATTGTCAGTCACGACAGGCTCATGCGTTATTTTCCGGACATTCCAAAATTGCGGCACGCTGTCCGGGTGGCGCCCGAGCGGGCGGAGGCGCTCGTGGCGGCGCTCGTTGGCGAGTTTGGCCTCTCCCCCGGCAACATCCTCAATCAGGCCGATCTCAAACGGTTTTCGCTGCGGGTGTTCGACCGCACCTTCCTTGTGACGGGCGCTCTCAACACGCTGACGCTGGGCATTGCCGGCTTTGCCATGCTCGCAAAACTGCTGACGCTCTCAACGATGCGCCTGTCTCAGATGGCACCGGTCTGGGCAGTCGGCACGACGCGCGCCACGCTCGCCCGACTGGAGATGCTGCGCACAGTTGCGCTTGCGTTTCTTACCTGGCTGGTGGCGCTGCCGGTCGGCCTGGCTCTCGCCTGGGTGCTGCTCGCCATCGTCAATGTCGAGGCGTTCGGCTGGCGCCTGCCGATGCACATCTTTCCGGCCGACTGGCTGTGGTTGCTGGTCCTGGCGATGATCGCAGCCGGCTTTGCCGCCGCCATTCCCGTCTGGCGCCTCGCCCGGACCCGGCCCGCAGAATTTCTCAAGGTCTTTGCTCATGAGCGTTAGAATTCTCGCAGTGCTGCTTGTCATGATTGCGACCGGAGCCCTGGCACAGGGCTTCGCTGGCCTTGGAACGGAAAGCGATGGATTTTCGAACCCGGAACCGGGGCAGGCGCTCGTCTTCCCCGACGATCACGGGCCGCATCCCGATTTTCGCATCGAATGGTGGTACCTGACCGCCAATCTGAAGGGCGCGAACGGCGCCGATTTCGGCCTGCAATGGACGCTGTTCCGCTCTGCTTTGCGGCCCGGGGCCGATAATGGCTGGTCCGCCTCTCAGACATTTATGGCCCATGCCGCGGTGACCACCGCGAGCCGGCACTTTTCAACCGAGCGGTTTGCCCGCGGCGGAATCGGCCAGGCCGGTGTGGCGGCAGACCCGTTTTCCGCCTGGATCGACGATTGGCAGATGAACAGCGGGGCAGCAGCCGGCGAGGACCCGCTGGCGGCGCTTCACGTGACCGCCCGCGGTCCGGACTTTTCCTACGACATCAAGCTCACAGCCGCAGGACCGCTGGTCCTGCACGGAGACGATGGTTTTTCGGTCAAATCGACCTCGGGTCAGGCGAGTTACTACTATTCGCAGCCCTTCTACACCGTGACGGGCAAAATCAACCTGCCGTCCGGCCCCGTTGAGGTCAGCGGCCAGGCCTGGCTCGACCGCGAATGGTCTTCCCAGCCGCTCGATCCGGACCAGACCGGCTGGGACTGGCTGTCGCTGCATTTTGATGATGGCTCGAAGCTGATGGGATTCCGCCTGCGCAGCCGCAGCGAGGACGCCTACACCTCGGCCACCTGGATCGACCCCTCCGGTGAGACCACCGCTTATGGCGACGGCGTGTTGCAGATGACGCCGGGACGCGCCCAAAAGGTTGCAAACCGCGCGCTTCCGATTGAGTGGCGGCTGCAGCTTGCCGAGCGCGATCTCGACATCACAGTCGAGGCGATCAACCCGAATAGCTGGATGGAAACTATGGTGCCCTATTGGGAAGGCCCTATCACCGTCGTTGGCAGCCATGGCGGCCGCGGCTATCTGGAGATGACCGGTTATGAATAACGGGAGAGTATTTGGTGACCGGAATAGGGGACTTGCTGACGGATGGCCCTGTCGCAACAAGACAGTCAAGAGCTTGCGTTGTCCGACTTTTTTGAAAAATGGCGATCCCGACAGGATTCGAACCTGTGACCCTCAGATTAGGAATCTGATGCTCTATCCTGCTGAGCTACGGGACCGCTCGTGTCCGCAACGGCAAGTTCCGTTCCGGATTTCCCATCCATACTACAATGACGTTGAACATCAAGAATTATTCGGCAGCCGTCTGGCCCTCGGTCTTTTGCCGTTCTTCAAGCAGGTGGGTGAGCCAGTCGGGGTCCATTTCCGGAACGGAGGACAGCAAAAGCTCGGTGTAGTCGGGATGCGGCGGAGAAAGAATCTCGCTTTTCAGCCCCTGTTCGACAACCTTGCCCTGGAACATGACCACGATCTCGTCGGAGATGGCTTTGACCGTCGCAATGTCGTGGGTGATGAACATATAGGTGATGCCGAGATCGCGCTGCAGGCGCAACAGCAGCTTGAGGATATCCTCCTGGACGATCTGGTCGAGCGCGGAAGTGATTTCGTCGCATATGATGATGTCGGGATCGGCCGCCAGGGCGCGGGCGATGCATATGCGCTGCTTTTGTCCGCCGGAAAGCTCGCTCGGCAGGCGGTCCATGAAGCTCTCGTCGAGCTCGATCATCTTCAAAAGCTCGATGACACGGTTCTCGCGTTCGCGGCCTTTGAGACCGAGATAAAACTCCAGCGGCCTGCCGATGATCTCTTCCACCGTCTGGCGCGGGTTCATGGCGGTATCGGCCATCTGGTAGATCATCTGAATGCGGTGGAGCTGATCGCGTGAGCGTTCCTTCAGGGCACCCGGCAACGGCTCGCCGTTGAAAAGGACCTCGCCTTTCAGCGGCGGCAGCAGACCGGTCATGACACGGGCGGTTGTCGACTTGCCCGATCCCGATTCGCCCACGACGGCGACGGTGCGGCCGCGCGGAATTTTGATGTTCACATTGTCCAGCACCTTGAGATCGCCATAGGCGGCGTCAACGCCCTTGATCTCCATGATGATGTCTTTGCCCTTGTCTTCAGGCTTTTCCAGCTCGCGCACCGACCAGAGCGATTTGGTATAGGGCATTTTGGGCGCTTCCAGCATGGTCCTGGTATCGGCCTGTTCCACCTCTTCGCCGAATCGCAGCACCTTGATGAAATCCGCCATCTGGGCAACGACGGCAAGATCGTGGGTGATGTAGATCGCCGCAACGTGGAAAGTCTCGACGATCTCGCGCATCGCGGCCAGTACTTCGACCTGCGTTGTCACATCAAGAGCCGTTGTCGGCTCGTCGAAAATGATGAGATCCGGGCGTGGTGACATTGCCATGGCGGTCATGACGCGCTGCAACTGGCCGCCCGAAACCTGGTGCGGATAGCGGTCGCCGATCGTGTCGGGATTGGGAAGCTGCAGGTCCTTGTAAAGCACCCGTGCATCGCTGCGCGCTTCCTTATCGCTGCGCAACTGGGCGCGCACGGTGGCTTCGACGGTCTGGTCGATCAGCCGGTGTGCGGGATTGAAGGCTGCCGCGGCAGACTGGGCGACATAGGCGATGCGGGTTCCCCAAAGCTTGCGCTTCTCGGCTTCTCTGGTAGCCACCAGATCCATGCCGTCGAACATGATCGAGCCGCCGGTGATCTTGCAGCCGGGGCGGGCATAGCCCATCGCAGCCAGACCCAGGGTCGACTTGCCGGCGCCCGATTCCCCGATCAGCCCCATCACCTCGCCGCGGCGCAGCGTCAGGTTTACGCCTTTGACGATCTCATGCCAGCGCTCGTCGCTGAAGCCGTCGATACGCACGTCGCGCATTTCCAGCAGGATGTCACCTTTTTTGGCCGTATCAGAACTCATCGCGCAAACCGCTCGTTTTATGCAGGAACCAGTCGACGACAAAATTGACCGCCACCGTTAAAAGGGCGATCGCTGCTGCCGGAAGCAGCGGTGTGATCGCCGCCTTGATGTCGTATCTGGCAAACTGGATGAGAGATGCGTTTTCACGCACCATCGATCCCCAGTCCGCCGCCGGCGGCTGAATGCCGACCCCGAGGAAGGAAAGAGCCGCGACGGTCAGGAAGACGAAACAGAAACGCAGTCCGAACTCGGCGACCAGCGGCGGCATAATGTTTGGCAGGATTTCCTTGCGCATGATCCAGCCGATGCCCTCGCCGCGCAGGCGGGCTGCCTCGACATAGTCCATGACCACCACATTGATGGCCACCGAGCGGGTCAGGCGGAAGACGCGGGTGGAATCAAGCACCGCGATAATAATGATGAGGCTTGTGATGCTCGAGCCGAACATCGACAGCAGCATCAAGGCGAAAATCAGGCTTGGAATGGCCATCAGCGCATCGACCGTCCGGCTCAGTATCTGGTCGGTCCAGCCGCGGGTAATCGTTGCGGCGAGAGCAAGGCCGCCGCCGATCAGGAATGACAGGAACGTTGTTACCAGCGCAATGCCAATCGTGTTCTGCGCACCGTAGATGAGGCGCGTATAGACATCGCGGCCGATCTGGTCGGTTCCGAAAATATGTTCAGCGCTCCACTGTGCATAGGGTTCGGGGAAAATCTGCGCCTCGCCGTAAGGGGCAAGGAGCTGCGCAAACAGCGCGACCAGCAAATAGGCAATAATCACGATCAATCCGAACCAGGCGGAAAGCGGCGCTTTTTTCAGCCCGAGCCAGATCTTCTGGGCCCGGGTGCGCCGCGTGATGCGTGTCGCGCTTTCGTTAAGCGGTGAATAGGATTCGTCGGCGTTGTTCATCGCGGGTGCAGCAATCTGGGATTGGTGACGGTGCCGATGATGTCGGCGACCAGGTTAAGGATGATGTAGGTTCCGGCAAATATGAGGGCACAGGCCTGGACAACCGGAATATCGCGGGTCGTGACCGCATCGACCATGAGCTGACCGATGCCGGGATAGACAAACACCACTTCGACAACCACCACTCCGACAACCAGATAGGCAAGGTTGAAGGCGATGACCGTGGCGATCGGTGCCCAGGCATTGGGCAGTGCATGTTTGATTATGATCTCCGAGCGCGATGAACCCTTCAAAAGAGCCATCTCGATATAGGGACTGGCGAGCAGGTTGATGATCGCAGCCCGGGTCATGCGCATCATATGCGCGACAATGACCAGGGTGAGCGTCAGGGCCGGCAGTGCGGTCTTGAGAACCCGTTGGCCAAAGGACGTTGTGTCGTCCACGGTCGCAAGCGACGGGAAAACCGGCCACAGCGAAGCCAGAAACAGGATGAGAAGATAAGCGACGAAAAACTCCGGGAAGGAGATCGTCGTCAGCGTTGTCACATTGACGGTACGGTCATAAAGCGAGTTGCGGTAAAGCGCCGATGTAATGCCCAGGAACAGCGCCAGCGGCACGGCGATCAGGGCAGTCATGCCGGCCAGGAACAGGGTGTTCCATAATCTTGGCGCCACCAGATCGACCACAGGTCTGGAACGGTCGACACCCGATGCGGCCCTGCCTGAAAACGAGGTTCCGAGATCGCCGGTCATAACCGAGCCGACCCATTCGAAATAGCGCAGATATGCGGGCTTATCGAGACCGAGTTCCTTGCGGAACGCAGTGACGGTTTCTTCCGTCGCCGCCTGCCCAAGCACGGATTCGCCGAAATCTCCGGGCAGCATTTCCAGTGAGCTGAAAATAATTACTGAAACTATAAATAACGTGAAAAGTCCGAGACCCAGCCTCTGCAGGATCGTCGATACGATCGGGTGCAAACTGCTCCCCCCTGTCTTGCGCGTGTTCCCACACTGTTACAATTCTTGTCCCGCCACTCCCCGAGGCGGTGTTGTGACAAAGGTACGCATCCATGGGAGCAAATGTAAAGGTGTTGCGCTGGCGGTAAATTGAATGCATATTCAATAAAACGGTCCAGAGTGACCGATTCTAAAGCGTTTTTTTGCGGATTTCATAACTGGATTTAACCCAATGCCCCTATATTATTCATACTAAGGTATTGCATGGGATGCCTATTATGATCCGCGACCGCCGCATGAGAGCGGAAAAAAACTGCGGGAACACCGGTCAATGACATTCATTCAGCCGGCTAATATTTAGAATTCGTGCTCCAACGAACGGGAGGAACATAATGCGCGAAAAGTACATCAAAGATCAGGAGCGGAAGCTGAGTCTCGGACTTATCGACCGACGGCAGTTCATCATGTCGGCACTTGCGGCCGGCGTTGTCCTGCCGACCAGCATGAGCCTTGCCGACAGGGCCATGGCAGCGGCGCCGAATAAGGGCGGCAAGCTGCGACAGGGCATGGGCTACGGCTCAACCACTGATTCACTGGACCCCAGCACATTCGAAAACGGCTTCATGCAGGCAACCGGCTACCTGTTCGGTAACTGCCTGACGGAAGTCAGCAACGAGGGCGTGCTTGTTCCGGAGCTTGCCGAAAGCTTTGAATCAGCAGATGCAAAAACCTGGGTATTCAAGCTGCGCAAGGGCGTTGAATTCCACAATGGCAAGTCCTTTACCGCCGACGATGTCATCGCAACGATGAACTATCACCGCGGCGAAGACTCCAAATCGGCCGCGAAGGGCATCCTCGCCGGCATTCAGGATCTGCGTAAGGACGACGACCATACGGTGGTCTTCGAACTGGAGTCCGGCAATGCTGACTTCCCGTACATCGTCAGCGATTATCACCTTGCCATTCTACCTTCGAAGGACGGCGTCGTTGATTCCGGCGGCGGCATCGGTACGGGCGGCTACGCCATCGCGGATTTCGAACCGGGCGTGCGCGTGCATGCCAAGCGCAATGCGAACTACTTCAAGGAAGGCCGCGCACATTTCGACGAAGTCGAACTGCTGTCGATCATCGATGTGACCGCGCGCCAGAATGCGATCATGAACGGCGATGTCGACGTGATCGACAATGTCGATCCGAAGACCGTGAACCTTCTGTCGCGGGCGCCGAACCTGACCATACTGGAGACCACCGGAACGCAGCACTACACGTTCCCGATGCGTCTCGACACGGAACCGTTTGGAAATTACGACCTGCGCATGGCCCTCAAATACGCCATCAAGCGTCAGGAACTTGTCGACAAGATCCTGCTCGGCCATGGTGCCATCGGCAATGACCATCCGATTTCGACGGCAAACCGTTTCCACAACAACCAGCTCGACCAGCGCGAGTTCGATCCGGAAAAGGCAGCGTTCCACTACAAGAAGTCCGGCCATTCCGGAGCGATCCCGCTGTCCACGTCCGATGCGGCATTTGCTGGTGCGGTCGATGCGGCGCAGCTCGTCGCAGCCTCTGCGGGCGAAGCCGGGATCACCGTCGAAGTCGTGCGCGAGCCGAAGGACGGTTACTGGTCGAACGTCTGGAACAAAAAGGGCTGGTGTGCCTGTTACTGGGGCGGCCGGCCGACCGAAGACTGGATGTTCTCGGCAGCTTACACCAACGACACGGAATGGAACGACACCGCCTGGAAGGGTACAGACGCGTCGAAGAAGTTCAACAATGTCGTGGTTGAAGCACGCGCAGAGCTTGATGAGGGCAAACGCCGCGAGCTCTATTACGAAGCTCAGGCGCTCGTCAACGACGATGGCGGAGCTATCGTGCCGATGTGGGCGAACTACATCCACGCCCATTCCAAGGGGCTGGCCCATGACGACCTCGTGGCCGCCAACTGGATCAATGACGGTAACAAGATCGGCGAACGCTGGTGGTTCTCGTAATCCCCGGCTAACGCTGAATGAATGCAACCGGCGGCTGACAATTCAGCCGCCGGTTTTTTTACGCGATCTTGGCTGCTTGTGCTTCTTCCAGCAGCCACGTGCGGAACAGTTCTGAATCGGGATGGCCGGTTCCGTCCATCGGGAAGATGAGGTAGATCGCCTCTTCAACGGGTACAGACAGTTCAAACGGCTTGACCAGCCTTCCCGAGGCCAGCATGTCGCCGACCATCGCTGACCGGCCGAGGACCACTCCTGCGCCACTTTCCGCCACAGCAAATGCCATGAGTGATGAATCGAACTGCTGGCCCTGGCCTGCATTGATGTTTTCAACGCCTGCCGCCTTCAGCCATGTGGTCCAGCCATCCTCGTAACCAAGAACCTGCAGAAGGTTGTGGTGACGCAGGTCCTCCGGGTCCTGCAGTTTGTTTTTGCCTTCAAGCAGCCTTGGGCTGCAGAGCGGCGTCAATTCTCCCCAGGTCAGGCGGTCGCAATGAAAGCCGGGCCAGTTTCCTGTGCCATAGCGAATGTCGAGGTCGAAGCTCTCGCGGTCGAACTCATCGTTCCAGACGCTGCTGACGATGCGTACTGGATGGTCCGGGTGCCTCTCATAATAGCGGTGCAGGCGCGGCCCGAGCCAGGTAACCGCGAAACTCACCGTTGCGCGAACCGTGAGCAGTCCCGACCGTCGATGTCCGAAGACTTCCTCGGTTCCTTCAGCAAGGCGCATGAAGGAATCGTTGACTTTCGGCAGATAGGCGGCGCCCACCTTGGTCAGAACAAGGCTTCGCGGTTTCCTGTAAAACAGCGGTTCGCGAAGATATTGTTCGAGCAGCTTGACCTGCTTGCTGACCGCAGCCTGCGTCAGGTTCAGCTCTTCCGCTGCGCTGGTAAAGCTCAAATGCCTCGCCGAGGCCTCAAACGCCCTCAGCCAGTTGAGTGGTGGCAGTCTGCGCTTCATCGATCTTTGTTCTTTTTCATTCCGGACCAGTCATAATTTACGTACAGGCTTTGGATGCAAATATGTTGATTGACGGGCCTGTCGCTGGTGAATCTAATTCGTGCAATTGAACGGTCAACAAAAAATGGCAGGGATCCATGTACTCCATTATGCCGTCCGCGCGGCTGCGCCCCTCACCCTTTTTCAACGCGACGGTTGCCGAAGGCGTCACCAGTTTTACGACATACAACAACATGCTGATGCCAACGGGCTACGGCAGACCGCAGGAGGAGTACTGGCGCATCATCAACGGTGTATCAATGTGGGACGTTGCGGTTGAACGGCAGATACAGTTGCAGGGGCGCGATGCGGGCAGGCTGGCGCAGATATTGGCGCCCCGGGACCTTTCAAAATGCGTCGAGGGGCAAGGCAAATATGTGGCGCTTTGCAACCATGCGGGCACGATCATCAACGACCCGATCCTGTTGAAGCTCGCCGATGACAGGTACTGGCTATCGATCGCCGATTCAAACATCCTCTTCTGGGCCCGGGCGATCGCTGCCGAGCGCGGCCTTGACGTCGCGGTTACAGAAGCGGACGTATCGCCGCTTGCCGTGCAGGGACCAAAGGCGGAGGATGTCGTTGCATCGATGTTCGGCGACTGGATACGCGACCTTAAATATTTCTGGTTCCGCGAAACGGCAATTGACGGAATTCCTGTGGCGGTCGCGCGTTCGGGCTGGTCGAAACAGGGCGGTTTCGAACTCTACCTGATGGACGGATCGAAGGGCACAGCACTGTGGAACCTTGTCAAGGAAGCCGGACAGCCGTTCAACATCGGACCGGGCAATCCCAATGCCTGCGAGCGCATCGAAAGCGGGTTGTTGTCGTGGGGCGGCGACACTGACGATCAAACCAATCCGTTTGAAGTGCGGATGGGGGCTTATGTGGATCTCGATGTGGCGGATGACGTCATCGGCATAAAGGCTCTGCGGCGCATCAAGGAAGAGGGGCCGATGCGTCATCTGATCGGTGCGGTTCTGGAGGGCGATGAGCCGACACAAATCGGCTTTAGCTGGTACGATATCGTCAAGGATGGCGTAAAAATCGGCGACCTCACCAATCACGTCTGGTCGTACCGGATGGAGAAGAACATAGGCTTTGCGCTGGTTTCGGCCGATGTGCCTCCGGGAACCGATGTCGTTGTTGACAAGGACGGCGAGGCGGTGCCGGCGTCGCTTCGCGACTTGCCGTTTCTCTGAGCTTTTATATCAGGCGACAATCGCACCTGGAAACATTCGCATAACCGGCCGAAGAGCCCCGGTCAGGCCGAGAGCATGCTCTCGGCAGTGCCGATGGGCTGCTGTTCATAGATCTCTTCCAAAAAACTCCAAAGCTCGTCGGTCAACCAGTCGGGCAGGCTGTGGGGCCGCTGCATGATGAAATCCGTCAGGTTGAAGGCCGGATCCTCAACGAAATCAAGCACATCGGTGGAAAGCACCGGAAGGCGGATTTGCCGGTCCATATCGATCCGCGATAATTCCCGCTCGCCATATACGGGGGCGCGGTAGGCGCCGATCGCATCGTTGCGGACCAGGATGAACTGACTTGACGTCAACCGTTTGCGCAGGGCTATGGCTGTCTGGATCGAGGCGAGGGTGCGGTCGAGAAAATAAAACACCGCCACGCCCATGCCGGCATCGGCGGCAGCCTGATTGTATCCGATATCCTCAAAAATCGAGAAGAACCGTTGGAGATGATATGCTTCCAGATCGATGACATGATCCAGTTGCGGGTTTTCGAGGATATTGTCAAACAACCGTATCTGCCCGTCGGTGCTCGACAAATCAATAATGTCGCAATCCTCGGGAAAGTAGCGAACAATTGTGCCGTTGGGATAGTCCGTGTCGATAATGCGGGGCAGGTGATCGGTGCCAAGGCGCAACAGTTCAGCATAGAGCCTCGCAAAGATCGTCTTGCCGTTGCGGGTCTCGTCGGAGCAGATGATGTGAATGTTAGCGCCGATGACAGGCCTCCCGCTTGCCCCGGTCCTCTTTCGGCTGGCGCAAAAGATACGGGGTTGTCACATACTAACCCCGTACCTATTGCGAATAAACAAGAGACACTCTGGAAAAGATGCCTACTTTTTTGCCGCCCGCTGCGTCTCGGCTTTGGGCTTTGCGGTTGGCTCCGGCACGGCACCGTCGAGATTCTGCAGGAGGCTCAGGTTGTTGAATTCCGCATCCAAATCTGAAATCCACTTGCGGACATAGCCACGCAAAACGAAAGAGAAATTGGCATCGCTGCCGCGCGCGTCCCTGCTTTCGACAAAGTCGGAGAACGTCACACCGGCAAGGTCAACCTGTTCGTAGGCCATCTCATTGAGCTTCGGAATGTCGATTTCCGTCGCGTCCGGCAAATCGGCGAAATACTTCTTGAAGGTTTTTTCGTCCCATTCAAAGAAGTTCGTTTCGTTGATGAAATTACGGGCGATGACGTAGTTGATGCCTTTGATGTAGTGCGAGATCTCGTTGATCTCGTCGAGCGATGCGACAGACGGTCCGACAACATGGATCAGCCCAAGGTCGAAATGGCCGTGACGGGCGGCTTCCAGAACGCCGATCCGGTCGAACGTATCCAGCGTGGATGACAGGTTGCCGGCTTTCTGGTCGACAATGGTCACTTTGACAGACGCTGAATCCAGCGTGTCCAAAATTTTCATCTGATCGGCTACCGAATTCAGATCAATAACTTCTGTGATGCCGGGAAAGAAACGCTTGAGTGTGCCGCGTGGGTTTTCGGTGTCGAAGGCACGGGCCGGAATATTTTTTCGGGCAAGATAGTCCAGCAGTGCACGACAGGTCGTTGTCTTGCCGACGCCGCCTTTGTCAGCGCCTACCATTATAACAGTTGGTTTCATAAAATCTGTCCCCTGATTGCGCGAGGCTTTTCAAATAGTCTCACTTTTGGAATATGTGTGAACTCAGCACTCAAAACGCCGCACATTCGATTACAACATATATTCCGGCGAAAACGTGGCGGATTCGCAATCCTGTCGATTCTCTTTGTTATGCGGTGGAACGAGCCCGCAATTTGAAAGAGTCAACTCCTGATTTTTGATAAAAGGCAGATAAAATCCGCAACGCATCGGAACTCTGTCCAATCCGAATTGCGCGCCTATAATCCTGTAAAAAAATATGAGGGGTATCGAGGGTATGCTGCTGAGCGTGTTTTTGCCGCTGTCGCTGGCGTTCATCATGTTTTCGCTGGGGCTTGGCCTGACTGTGGGTGACTTTGCCAGAGTGGTTTCGCAGCCGAAGGCGTTCTTTGCGGGCGCTTTCTCGCAGGTCGTTCTGTTGCCGCTGGTGGCATTCGTGCTGCTGCACCTGTTCGATCTGCCGGCGGAACTCGCCGTCGGTGTGATGATCCTGTCCTTCTGCCCCGGCGGTGTGACATCCAACATCATTACGAAACTTGCAGGCGGCGGCGTGGCTCTATCCGTGACGCTGACCGCTGTGGTCAGCCTTTTGTCGGTGATCACCGTGCCGCTCCTGGTTGCCTGGTCAGCCGATTATTTCATGGGTACGTCCGCACCCGACATCAATGTCAGTACGCTTGCTCTGGCAATGTTCGCCATTACCGCGGTGCCGGTGGCAATTGGCGTCGCCTTGCGCCACAGGGCACTTGCGCTGGCGGAGCGGATCGAGACAACGGTATCGCGCATTGCGATGGTGCTTTTCGTTGTTATTGTCGCCGGTGCGCTGGCGTCGAACTGGGGCCTGTTTATCTCCAATCTGGCACTCCTCGGACCGCTGCTGATCCTGCTGAATGTTATTATGCTGCTGGTCGGCCTCGGTGTCGGGCGCGTCCTTTCGCTGGAGCGCGGCGAAGGCATTGCGATTGCCATCGAAACGGGCGTTCAGAACAGCACACTCGGCATCACGGTCGGCAGTCTCATACTCGAGGCCGCCAATGGACTGCCACCGTTCAGCCTGCCTTCGGGGGTTTACGGCATCACCATGTATTTCGTCGCGCTGCCGTTCATATTGTGGATGCGGCGCAGCCGCGCCTGATTACAATCTCCGGAGCTGCCTAGCTAGCGTTCTCCCTTGCGGTAAGGCGCCATAAGGGCTTGCGGAACCTTGGCCCGGCGCGACATGACAATCAGTGCGACGATGGACAGAACATAGGGCACCATCAGGAAAACCTGATAGGGAATGGCACTTTCGACGACATGCTGAAGCCGTAGCTGATAGGCGTCGAACAGCGCAAAGAGCAATGCACCGAGCAGCGCCTTGCCGGGCCGCCAGGAGGCAAACACGACGAGCGCGATACACACCCACCCTCTGCCCTGGACCATGGTCGGAAAGAACGAGTTGAATGTGGCGGTGGTCAGGAAGGCGCCGCCAACGGCCATAAAGGCGCTTCCGGTTATGATGGCGCCGATGCGGATCCTGATAGGATCAAGCCCCTGGGCTTCCACCGCGTGGGGGTTCTCGCCGGTCATGCGCACCGCCAGTCCAAGCGGCGTGCGGGCCAGCACATAGGCCGTTGCCAGACAGGCAAATATGGCCAGGTAAGTCGGTGCGGTCTGGGAGAACAACGCCTCGCCGACAAACGGGATATCCGACAGGCCCGGAATGGCAAGCGGCTGGAACGGTTCGATGGTGGGCGGAGAAGACGAAACCGGCAGAGAAAGCCTGTAGATGTAATAGGTCAGCGACGATGCAAAAAGCGTGATGCCGAGACCGGTGACATGCTGGGAAAGTCCCAGCGGCACCGTGAGCATGGCATGCAGCAACCCGAAAAGCCCGCCGCAAAGTGCCGCAACGATCAATCCCGTCCACAGGTCGCCACCCTGGTAGACCGTCATCCAGGCGACCATGGCGCCAAGGGTCATGATGCCTTCAATGCCGAGGTTCAGCACCCCGGATCGTTCGCAGATCAATGCGCCCAGTGTGCCGAATATCAGCGGAGTGGCGATACGCAGAACCGCCCCCCACAAGCTTGCCGATGCGAATATCTCGAGAGCTTCCATCAGCGGCGAACCCGGTAAGTCGTGAACAAAAGGCAGACCAGCATGGTCAAGAGCGAAATGGAGACAATGACATCGGCGATGAAGCTGGGCACCCCAAGCGCCCGGCTCATGCTGTCGGCACCGACAAAGACGATCGCGACGAACAGCGCTGTTATCACCACACCCAGCGGATTGAGACCCGCAAGCATTGCCACGACGATGCCCGAATAGCCGTAGCCCGGCGATAGATCGAGCGTAACGTACCCCTTCAGTCCGGTTACCTCGATTGCTCCGGCGAGACCCGCCAGCGAACCTGATATGCAGGCAACGCCGAGCATGGTCTTGCCGAGTGCGATCCCCGCAAAGGATGCCGCATTCCGGTTGAGCCCGGCTGCCTTTGTTTCAAGGCCGAACACGGTCCGGGTCTGCACGAACCATATCAGAACCGCCGCCGCGACGGCGATCAACAGCCCGATATGCAGCCTGCTTCGGGCAAGCAGTTTCGGCAGCAGCACGTCGCGGTCCACGGAAACCGACTGCGGCCAGCCGAAAGCCAGGGGATCCTTCATCGGCCCTTCGATCATCATCGATACGAACAGCAGGACGATGAAATTGAGAATGAGCGTGGTCACGACCTCGTCGACACCAAGCCTTATGCGCAAAAGAACAGGCCCCAGCAGCAACAATGCGCCGGCAACCATGCCGGCGAGCAGGATGACGAGGATCGCCAGGGGCGCCGGCACCACACTGGCAATGTTGTGTCCAAGCCAGGCGGCAACCAGGGCGCCGAGATAGAGCTGGCCTTCACCACCGATATTCCAGAGCTTGGCGCGGAATGCGACCGCGGCAGCAAGGCCGGTCAGGACGAGTGGTGTTGTCCGGGTCAGTGTTTCAGATATGGACAACCGCGAGCCGAAAGCGCCCTTTACCATTTCGAAATAGGCATCGAACGGGTTGGCGCCGGCAAGGGCTATCAGGCCGCCGGAAAGGGTCAGCGATACAATGATAGCCGCGACCGGCGCTGCCACTATAAGCGCCAAAGACGACTGGTCGCGCCGCTCAAGCCGCATCTGCGTCTCCCCAGATGCCCGCCATCATGAGGCCGACCGATTTTGAATCGGCGTCCGTTGCGGCAATCGGCTCGGACAGACGCCCGTTGAAGATCGCCTGGACGCGGTCAGACAGGGCGAGCACCTCGTCCAGATCTTCTGATATGAGCAAAATGGCCGCTCCGTTTTTTCGTGCCTCGAGCAATTCGGAATGAACGGCGGCAATTGCCCCTTCGTCCAGCCCGCGCGTCGGCTGGTTGGCAATGATGAGATTGGGGGAGGTCGCCAGATTGCGGCCGAGAATCAGTTTTTGCATGTTGCCGCCCGATAAAAGCCGGGTTCCCGTATCGGGCACCGCGCCACGGACATCGAAGCGCGATATGAGTTCGTCCGTGAAGGTTCTGCAAGCGGTGCGGTCTACAAGACCGCGCTTTGAAAACCGCGCATCGTGGATGCGTTCGAGCACGGCATTTTCCCAGACAGCCATTTCGCCGACGGCACCTTCCGCATTGCGGTCTTCGGGAATACGACCGGTTCCCGCCTCGACAAGCGCGTGCGGTGAAAATGCGCGGCTTTCATCGCCATCGCGCATGAGCGTGCCTGAACTTGCGCCGGTGAGCCCGCAGGTCAGCCGCCCGAGGCTTGCCTGGCCGTTGCCCGAAACGCCGATAATGCCGAGCACCTCGCCGGCGTGGACGGCAAAACTGATATTGTCCAGAGTTTTGCGGCTATCCTCGACAACATCCACTGCCCTGGCGGAGAGGATTTCACGACCGGGCGCCTGATCGGTCCTGACGGGGCGTGTCACCCGCCTGCCGACCATCAGCTCGGCAAGTTCAGCACGGTCCGTATCGGCGGTATGCTTTTCCGCAACCACCTTTCCGGCCCGCAATATGACCACGCGCTGTGATGCCGCCATGACTTCCGCGAGCTTGTGCGAAATGAAGATAACGGAAAGGCCGGTTTCGGTCATGCCGCGAAGCGTCTTGAACAGCTGCTCGGCCTCAATGCTGGTTAAAACCGCGGTTGGCTCGTCTAGGATGAGGACCTTTGCATCGCGGTAGAGCGCTTTCAAAATCTCTACCCGCTGTTTTTCACCGACGGAAAGGTCGCCGACCAGGGCATCGGGATCGACTTGGAGCCCGAATTTTTCGGCAAGGGCGCTCAGCTTGTCGCGCGCGCCGGTTCTGTCGGAACGCAATTGCGAAAGCGATTCCGTGCCGATGATGACGTTGTCGAGTACGGTGAGGTTCCCGGCGAGAGTGAAATGCTGATGAACCATGCCGATGCCGGCTTCGATTGCTGCCCGTGGCCGGCCCGGGGGAAGGATGTTTCCGAATGCGCGCACTTCACCGCTATCGGCGGTGTAGTGCCCGAAGAGGATGTTCATCAGCGTCGTCTTGCCGGCGCCGTTTTCACCCAGAAGCGCCAGCAGTTCTCCCCTTGCCAGTGACAGGCTGATGTCGTCATTGGCAACCAGATTGCCGAAACTTTTCGATATGTTTGACAGTTCCAGTACCGGTTCGGCCGTCATGGATGTGCCCCCGCGATATCTGCGGGGAAATGCCAGTGCGGGCCGGTTTCGAGATGCTGGGCGATATCGAGGAGCAACAGATCGGCGCCGATCGGCCCGATCAGCTGAACCGACAGCGGCAAGCCGGATTTGTCGAGGCCGCGCGGCAGGCTCAGCGCAGGTATGCCCGCTGCATTTGCCAGCGCTGTGCGCGGTGCGATTGTTGCCATCTGGTCCCACAGTGTGTCGGTGTCAGTTCTGTCCGAAGGCATAGAGCCGATTTTCGGCGGAGGACCGGAAAGCATCGGCATGGCTATGGCGTCCATGTCTTCAAAAAGCTTCCAACAGCCATGGGCTATGCGCGCGGCATTCGCTTCCGCCGAATAGAGATCACATGCGTTCAGCGCACGTCCATCCCGGGCGGCCGCAGCGGTTACAGGACTGATTTCATCGTCGGCAATTTCCAGGGAATCGAGCCAGCAGGCCAGCGACACTGACAGGATTGTACGCACAATGCCGTCGGAAGCAGCGGCAAGCTCATCGAGCGCCGTGAGATCGACATCAACGATCGTATGTCCCTGATCTTTCAATAGCGGGATGATGGAGCGGACGGCCTCAGCCTGCTCTTTACCGGTCCTTGGTGCGGTATCGACAATTCCGATCCGCATACCCTTTACCGGAACGCCCGAGAGGTTCACCTCGCCATAGGGCCCCATTGTGTGGCCCGATACCGCCACAAGCGCCGCACGAATATCGCGGACGGAACGTGCCAGCACCAGTTCGCCGGTGATGCCCATCAGGTGATTGCCGAACTCCGGCGCATTGGAGGTCAGGCCCCTTGAGGGTTTGAGCCCGAAAATGCCGCAACAGGCGGCAGGTACGCGAATGGAGCCGGCCGCATCGGATGCATGGGCAATGGCAACGATGCCGGATGCAACCGCGCCGGCCGCACCGCCGGACGAGCCGCCCGGCGAATAGTCCGGATTCCACGGGTTGCGGGCGAGCGGTCCCGCGGGCGGCTCACTGGTCAGTGCAAGGCCGAATTCCGGTGTCGTCGTCACGCCGAACGGAAGAAGGCCCGCCTGTCGGAACCGCTTGAATATCAGGCTGTCCTCGTCAGCGGGGCGGACGCGTTTTGCCAGGGCTTTGGATCCGGCATGAACGGGCAACCCCCGGGCGGCATTGCTCAGATCCTTGGCAAGAAACGGAACCCCCGCAAACGGCGCATTGCGCGCCTCCTGCTCGCCGCCCGCAAGGCGTTTGTCGAATTGCCTGGCGGCGTCCAGCCCCATCTGCACATCGAGATGGCAAACCGCACCATAGGGGTCCGCTTTGGCCCGCTCGATGCTCGCTTGCATCAGCGCCATTGCGCTGGTCTCGCCGTGGCGAACAGCTTCGGCGAGCGCCGTTGCGTCAGGGAGCGGCGCGGCACCATTGCCATGTGCCGGTGACATCTCCGCTACTCAGGAAGGTTCGTTGGTGTCGATCGGAACCTCGAATGTGCCTTCCTTGATCGCTTTGCGCTTTTCTTCCATCGCTGAAATCGCGTCGGGAGAAATGCCATCGGCGACAAAGTTAATGTCGTTGCCACCGTGTTTCATGAAGGAAAATTCGGTGTAATCCCTGCCGACGGGATTTCCGGCCGCAACATCCGCGACAACCGCGTCGACGGTCGGACGGAAATTCCAGATGGCGTTGGCAAACACGGTGCCCGGATAGCGTGGCGTGTAGTCAATGAGTGAGCCGATGGCGAGAACATCGTGCTCCTTGGCGCCGTCTGCCGTACCTATGCGCTCGCCGAAAATCACATCAGCGCCGGCATCGATCTGCGCAATTGCGGCCTCTTTTGCCTTTGGCGGATCAAACCACGCACCGATAAAGCCATTGAGAAACTTGGCGTCGGGATTCACTTCCTTCACACCTTCACGATAGGCGTTGATAAGCAAATTGACCTCCGGGATGGGATAGCCGCCGACCGATCCGTAGGTGTTGGATTTGCTCAAGGTGCCGGCAAGCATGCCCGCAAGATAGGCCGCTTCATGGTTTCGCGTGCCAAAAACGCCGAAATTATCGCCGGCTGGGCCGCCTGATGAACCCATGAGAAACGCAATATCAGGATAGTCTGCTGCAACCTGGCGCGCTTCGTTTTCAACCGCGTAGGATTCGCCCCAGATCAGGTCGACGCCCTGTTCGGCATATTCACGCATGGCTCGGGCATAGTCCGTTCCAGAAACGCCCTCGGAGAACACATACTCAATGACACCGTCGTCGTGGGCTGATTGCAGTGCTTCATGAATGCGCGAGTTCCACGCATTTTCCACGGGTGAGGCGTGGATGCCTGCGACCTTTATCTTGTCGGCTGCAAATGACGGTGCAACAAAAGCTGGAGCCATGCACAAAGCTGCTGCAAGGATATGCCGGCGAGTCAGAAAATTCCCCATTTCGATGTTCCTCCGGTTATGGACAATTTTGCTCTCCGGCAGGTCCGGAGGCAGTTTTATATTTTTGTCCTATTGGTCAAAAGTTTATCGGGATGCGACGATTTGTCAACTTTTTGTCCTAATGGTCAAAAAGTGGATTGAATTGCTGCAATTTACCAAGAACGGGAATGCGTCTTCGGGTCCTTGTCACGGTGCACCTGGGGCGGCCTCAACGGGCGCGTAGTCGGCGGCGTCAATTGTACCGGGCCTGTCCGGAAGGCTGAGCGTTGCCATACGCGGTCCGGTCTCGGCAATCACCTCGCCGTTGCGAATAACGGCCAGCCGCGTTGCCCTCAGCCGGATGGCTTCGACAGGGTCACGCGCCTGCAGGACAACACAATTGGCCGGCCGGCCTTTTTCGATGCCGTAATCATCAAGCCCGATCGCCCGCGCAGAGTTTACCGTGATGGCATCGAATGCCTGCTTCATGGCGTTGACCGACGTCATCTGGGCGACATGGACCGCCATATGGGCAACTTCAAGCATGTCCGCATTGCCGAGCGAATACCAAGGGTCCATGCAGCAATCCTGACCAAGCGAAACGTTGATGCCGGCGGCAAGCAGTTCGGGGACGCGGGTCATGCCGCGGCGCTTGGGGTAAGTGTCGTGGCGGCCCTGCAGGGTAATGTTGATCAGCGGATTGGGGATTGCGTGGATCTGCGCTTCGGCCATCAGCGGAATGAGCTTGGAGACATAGTAGTTGTCCATGGAGTGCATCGAGGTCAGGTGCGACCCGGCCACCCGGCCCTGGAGGCCGAGGCGCACGGTCTCTGCGGTCAGGGTCTCGATGTGGCGCGATTGCGGGTCGTCCGTTTCGTCGCAGTGCATATCGACCGGCAGGCCGCGTTCGGCGGCAATTTCGCAAAGCCTTTGAACGGAGGCCGCGCCTTCCTGCATGGTGCGCTCGAAATGGGGAATGCCGCCAACGACATCGACGCCCTTGTCGAGCGCGCGCATCAGGTTCTTCTCCGCGCCGGCCGAGCGGAAAAGTCCATCCTGGGGAAAGGCCACCAGTTGCAGGTCGATATAGGCTTTGACCTTTTCTCGCACCTCCAGGAGCGCATCGACGGCCAGCAAGCGATCGTCGCACACATCGACATGGCTGCGGATCGACAATAGGCCCTGGGACACCGCCAGGTCGCAATAACGCAATGCCCTTTCGACCACCGCCTCATGGGTCAGTTGCGGCTTCAACTCTCCCCAAAGAGCAATGCCTTCAAGCAGCGTGCCGGAGCGGTTGAGCCGCGGATTGCCGAGAGACAATGTCGCGTCCATATGGAAATGCGGATCGATGAAAGGTGGCGTCACCAGCCGTCCGGCGGCTTCGACAACTCTTAGGGCTTCCCCGTCAATCCCGGGTGCAATGGCTTCGAAACGGCCATTGGAAACTGCGATATCGACGCCGGAGCGGCCGTCGGGAAGATTGGCGTCCTTGATCAAAAGATCGAACATTGATGGCCTCCATTGACATCTAGCCGGCAGCTGTATCAGACGCGAACAGACGCATCATTGCAGCACAGAGCCGCACAACCCGGCAAGGGCTATGGAGCCGCCGCAGTTGAAACCCGCCTGTTCTTCACAGCGTTGACTGGCTGCAATTGTCTGTTTTAACAGCGCTTAGAGATCGCTTAACACTCGACATTCCGGCCGCGGGCGGTTATGCCCCGCTGGTCACTAAAGGCTGTTGCGCCGCGCCGGCGTCGCAGCCTCAGCAGGGAAATGCGATGATGACCAGCGCGAAAAAAAAACCGACGCCAAAGAAGGGTGTTCTGGATATCGCTGCCTATGTGCCGGGAAAGGAAACCGCTCCCGGTGTGGAGAGGGTCTACAAGCTGTCGTCCAACGAAACGCCACTTGGCCCAAGTCCAAAGGCTGTGCAGGCCCTTGCCGATGTTTCAACCCATCTTGAAACCTACCCGGACGGCGCATCGCATCTTCTGCGCGAGGCCATCGCCGAGGTACACGGTCTCAATCCTGCGAATATTCTTTGCGGCAACGGATCGGACGAGCTGCTCGGTCTGTTGTGCCAGACCTATCTGTCTCCTGGTGATGAAGGTATTTTCACCGAACACGGATTCCTGGTCTACAAGATCCAGATCATCGGCGCGGGCGCCGTGCCGATCTGCGTGCCGGAAACGGATTGCAGGGCCGATGTGGATGCAATTTTGTCTGCGGTCACCGAACGGACCAGGATCATCTTTCTCGCCAATCCGAACAATCCGACCGGAACCTATCTGCCGGTGGAAGAGGTTCGTCGGCTGCATGCGGGCCTTCCGGGCAACGTGCTTCTGGTCCTGGATGCAGCCTACAGCGAGTATGTGCGCCGCAACGACTATGAATCGGGCATAGAGCTTGTCTCGGCCAATGAGAATGTCGTCATGACACGCACCTTTTCGAAGGTCTATGGTCTGGCGGGCTTGCGCATCGGCTGGCTCTATGCACCGCTTGCCGTCGTTGACGCGATGAACCGCATTCGCGGACCCTTCAACGTCAATGCCGCAGCCATTGCCGCCGGTGCTGCTGCAATCCGAGACCGCGAGCACATCGACCGGGCCGTGGCGCACAACCAGACCTGGATTGCGAAACTGACCGAGGGCCTGGAGGCGCTTGGTTTGAAGGTTACGCCTTCCGTCGGCAATTTCGTGCTTATCCACTTTGGCGATGAAGCCGGGAAAACGGCTGCCGATGCCGATGCGTTCCTGACCTGCCGGGGCTTTGTGTTGCGGCGCGTAACCGCGTACGGATTTCCCAATGCCCTGCGCATGTCAGTCGGCAGCGCGGAAGCCAATGAGGGCGTTCTTGCCGCTTTGAAGGAGCTTTTGGAAAAGGCATGAGTGACATTCAGTTCGACAAAATCGCCCTGATCGGTATCGGGCTGATCGGCTCCTCGCTTGCCCGGGTGATCCGCGAAAAAAAACTCGCCAAGACCATCGCGGTCTCCAGCCGCAGTTCGGAGACGCTGGAGCGCGCCCACGCGCTGGAACTCGGCGACACCTACACAACATCGGCAGCCGAAGCCGTTCGCGATGCGGATCTCGTCATTGTCAGCGTTCCGGTTGGAGCGTCCGGAAAGGTTGCGCGGGACATCGCCGGTAATCTCAAGCCGGGCGCGATCGTTACCGACGTCGGGTCGACAAAAAAGTCTGTCGTCGAACAGATGTTGCCGGCACTGCCTGAAAACGTCCATTTCATACCGGGACACCCCATCGCCGGTACGGAGCATTCGGGTCCGGATGCCGGTTTCGCGCATCTTTTCGAAGGGCGCTGGTGCATTTTGACGCCTGTCGCGGGAACGGATGAAGACGCTCTCAAAAAGCTGACCTCCTTTTGGGAAGCCTGCGGCTCAATGGTTGATCGGATGGATCCCGGCCACCACGATCTCGTTCTGGCGATCGTTTCGCATGTGCCGCAGCTCATCGCCTACAATATTGTCGGTACGGCCGACGATCTCGAAACAGTGACCAAATCGCAGGTCATCAAATATTCAGCGTCCGGATTTCGCGACTTCACACGCCTGGCGGCATCCGACCCGACCATGTGGCGCGATGTCTGCCTGCACAACAAGGACGCGATCCTTGAGATGCTGGCGCGGTTTTCCGAGGATCTGTCGTCAATGCAGCGGGCAATCCGCTGGGGTGACGGCGAAAAACTGTTCGACCTGTTCAGCCGCACGCGGCACATCCGCAAATCGATCATCGAAGCCGGCCAGGATGTGGATGTTCCCGATTTCGGTCGCCACGTTGCCGTTTCCGAAGGTCACGAAGAGCACGAAGAACACTGATCCCAATTACAGGGGCGGTATCTTGCCGACCTGGATGATGCCGATCCGTACAGTGCCGTTGTCGACGTTGACGGGCAGGGATAAATTGTCCTGGCCGCCGCCGAGTGTTGCGATGATCCCGGCAACGTTCTGTACCGCGTCTGCCTGATCGGGAAAATTGGCAACGACGAAGTCCTGCCATGCCTTCATGCCGCGTATTTCGATATTGAACTTGCCGCTCAGATAGCCGCCCTGATTGATTGAAAACGGCCCGTCGATGCTCAGCCCGGCACCATTGTCGAGGTCGGCATTCAGATTGTTGAGTGACGCTGAGAGATCGTGCAACGGATTACCGGTCTGATCGGATCCGCCGGACAGCAACCAGGCACGATCGGCCATTGTGATATCCGCCTGCAGATCGAACGCGGGCAGTCCGTTAAAAATTCCCTGATGGGACAACCTTGCCGTGTTGAGACGCATATTGGCATCAAGATCCGCATTGTTCTGACGGGCATGGAGCTGTGAAGATTCAGCGGTGATCTGAAGCGGCTCGGGTTCGCCGTTGAATGTCACGGATGCCGACAGGGCCGTGCTTTCAACGGAAGCCCGGTCGAGTCCGCTCAGGTTGAAAACCGTGCTGGAGCGCAGAACGTCCCAATTGAGATCGGCAAGCAGGCCGATGCCGGATTCAACAGTCACCGGACCGTCAAGTTCCGAGACAATGTGGTTCGGCTTGTAGACCTGGGCGGCGGATCTGAAGCTGCCGGTGGATACAACAGTGTCGGACGCAGCATCCTGTGCCGCGACAGACGAGCAGAAAAGCCCGAGCCTGAACGGGTAGCCGCGAATATCGAGATCTTTGCAATCGGCGACGACGTTCTGGTTTTGCAGATCGCTGAGCAGGAAGCGGCTGCGGCTTTCGAGTTGGCCGGCGAGATAGAACCAGACGGCGCTATAGACAGCGATTGCCGCCACGATGAAAGCCGCCAGCCAATAGAACCTGCGCGTCGACGGGTTTGCCGGCGTCTTGCCATTTGTCCTTGCCTTGCCGTTTTCCAATTGTGCCAGTTCCTTATGTGTTGTTAGAAGAGCCCGGTTGCTGGGATAAGATTTCGGGATACTGATCAACGATATGGATGATTTTTGGGTCTTTGGCTACGGGTCGCTGATGTGGCGGCCCGGATTTGACTATCTTGAAGCGCAAAGAGGCCGGCTGTTCGGCTATCGCAGAGCCCTTTGCATCTATTCCTATGTTCATCGCGGCACGCGCGAAAAGCCGGGGCTCGTGCTTGGGCTGGACCACGGCGGCTCGTGCACCGGCATGGTGTTCAAGGTCAGCGGAAAAAATCACGATCCGGTCATGGCTTATCTGCGGGAGCGCGAACTCGTTACGAATGTCTACCTGGAGCGAACGTCGCCGGTGCATCTTTCCGACGGACGACGAATCACAGCCGTTTGCTACGTCGCTGACCAGAATCATCAGCAATTTGCCGGTCATCTTTCGGCCGACGATGCAGCAAGCAGGGTTTCGGTATCCGAAGGCCAATCGGGCCATAATGTCGATTACGTCTCAAGCACGGTCGAGCATTTGAAGGAAATGAAAATCCGGGATCACTGGCTCGAAGATGTGGCGAGGCTGATGCAGGACTCCAGAGCAAGCTAATTTCATCTCGCTCTAAGCACTGACCGAATCCCGGCTGACTTTCTCGCCGGTCAGTTGTTCATAGCGTTTGCGTGCCCGCTTTCCCAAAGGCAGGTCCGGGTTTTCGCGGATCGCGTCGACAAGCAGTTCATCGACTGCGGTTTCGGTGACGCTGACAAGTCTATCCATGAATTCCTCGGCGGAAAGGCCCGGCTCGATCGGTGGCAGGAAGCGCACCCTGATGTTGCCGGGATAGCGAAGGAATTTGCGGCGTGGCCAGAACAGTCCGGCTACGATGGCCACCGGCATGACCGGGACATCGAGCTCGGCATAGATTCTGGCGATGCCGAACCTGTAGGCCGGTTCGGCGCCGACAGGTCTGCGGGTACCTTCCGGATAGATAATCAACTGGCGGCCGTCAGCCATCTGCCGCTTCGTCTTTTCCAGAACCGCGGGCATGACCTTTTCCCTGCTGCCGCGGTTAATCGGGACCATGCGCATTTTTGCAACGTACCAGCCGAACAGCGGAATCCAGACCAGTTCGCGTTTGAGTATGTAGAACGGGTCGTCAAGGTAAGGCAGTAATGCATAGGCATCCCAGAACGACTGGTGCTTCGGTGCGATGATGTAGCCGCCCTCGGGTATGTTTTCGAGACCTTCCACCGTGTGCGTCGTGCCGACCACTTTTTCCAGCAGCCAATGGTTTGAACGCACCCAGTTCTTGGGGATGACCCAGGCAGCCTTGCGCCGCATGAGAAAATAGGCGGGCGTGAACAGGATCATCTGGACGATGAGGTTGAGGTAGAAAAGCAGGTTGAAAAGTGCGGAGCGCAGGAAGATCATCAAGGGGTCTGGTGCAGTTCAGGTTTCTGGAGCAAGATCAGTCGCTTAAGGTGAGATTGGCCTTCCGGGGACTTTGGGCGATCACATCGGTTTTGCTCGAACGTAACCCGTCGCTGGTCGTGCGTCCAAAATTCAAGCGCAATCGCGCCGCCAGATATTTCACATATTCGGCCGCCAGCATGCGGATGGCGGCGGGCTGCTGCAGCCATTGCAGATGCCTCAGATCGGTGGCAACGACCGGATAGGGAATGTAGTTGGTCGCCTCGTCCACCCGCCTCAGCTCCATGAGGCTGCGCGGCATGTGGTAGTTGCTGGTGACGACGATGACGTTGCGGTAGCCGTTCTTTTGAACCCACAGGGCCGCTTCGTTGGCGTTGCCGATCGTATCGAGCGCATCATGACCGATATCGACGCAGCACTCGAAAAGGGCGGGTTCGGCCTGCGTGAGACGCTGTATCTGGCCGCTGGTGGTGGCCGGATAGACGCCGGAGATCAACAGACGCCCCGCCGTGCCCCTGTCAAGCAGTTCGACCGCCCGGTCGATGCGCTTGCTGCCGCCTGTGAGCACGACAATGCCATCCGCCTGGGCAAGTTTTCTCGGCGGCTCGAGGTGAATCACATCGCGCGAAAATCGCAGGAAGCTGCCGACAAAGAGGCCAACCGCAAGAGCCAGAACGAGCAGGAAAACACCCGCCAGCCGCTTCAGCCAGCGCGCGCCCCCGCTGTGCTTTTTCGGCGAATCGGCAGGTGCTGATTCGCCGGTTGGTTCGGTATTCATAGTCCTTCCTTACAGTGCCTTTGTGGCAAGCACCAGAGCCGGCACTGTCACATGGTCCTTGGACACCGGGGATATCGGGTATTGGGGGTTGTTTTGCCTGGCCCGGATTATCAGATCGAACGGGTCGGGTCAGACCGGATCAGGTCGATTTCCATAATGGTGCGGATAACCGTTATGCGGGTTGTCAGTGCCGTCAGAACGGCAGTGATGATGACAATGGCAAGCGCGCCGATATAACCGCCGGCACCCATCGAAAAGCCGCCGAACAGGGCCGTTGCCTGGTCGCTTTCGGGCGTTGCCATGCTGGCGCTTGCCCAGATACTGGCCAGCGCGAAGGTCAGGGCCGCGGCTATGCCGCCCGCAAGCGCACCCTTCAGCGCAATCAGGAAAAAGTGTTTCTGGAACTTGGCGGCGACGAAGCTGGCTTCGGCACCGACGAAATGCAGCACTTCAACGATGTGGTGATTTCCCGACAAGGCGCCCCTTGTCGCAAACACCACGGTCAAGATGGTTGCCGTAAAAACAAGAGCCAGGACGCAAAGTCCGATGATAACGGTTGTGTTGGCCATGGCGACCAGCCGGTCTACCCATGTGCGGTGATCGTCCAGGAATACGTTTTGGACAGATTCTTCAAGCGCTAAGCGCATGCCGGCAAAATCAGGTGGCGCGGCCTCGTCTATGGTGATGATGACGAGCCTTGGAACCGGCAGCTCTTCAAGGTCCAGCCCCTCTCCGAGCCACGGTTCCAGGAGCCGCGCCGTGGCAGCGGGGTCGACGATGGTTGCCGCCGTTGTGCCGGTGAAGCTCAGGGCAATATCCCGCGCCTTTGCCAATTCGGCATCCAGATCCATGCCCGGTTCCGGTTTGATCTGAATGGTGATTTCCCGGGAAATCTGGCTCTGCCAGCTGTTTGCCGTGTCCTGCACCATGATGACGGCGCCAAGCGTCAGGCAGGCCAGAAACGACATGATGGAGATGACGAACATGAGCGAACTGCCGGCAATATTGCCGGCCGGAACGATCGGCGCGGTCGGGCGCAGCACGATTTCCCGCCGGCTCTCGCCAATTCCGTGTTCTGTGTCCGACATGTCATTCATAGATTTCGAGCCGTCCGCCAGAAAGAATCATGCGTCGTGCGTCAACCTGATCCATCAGCGACAGATCGTGGGTGGCTATGATGACTGCGGTGCCGAGCTTGTTCAACTCCAGGAACAGGCGAAGCAACCGTCGCGCGAGCGGTGCATCGACGTTACCGGTCGGCTCGTCAGCCAGCAGGATCTCAGGCTGATCGATCAGTGCCCGGGCAATGGCCGCGCGCTGTTTCTCACCGCCCGACAGGATCGGAGGCAGCACATTCATGCGGTCACCAAGCCCCACCCATTTGAGCAGTTCCATTACGTCCGTTCGGTAGCTTGTCTCCTCCTTGCCGCGCACGCGCAGCGGCAGCGCGACATTTTCATAGGTTGTCAGGTGATCGAGCAGGCGGAAATCCTGGAAAACAATGCCGATGCGGCGGCGCAGCTTTGGCAGTTCCTGCTGCGGAATGGTGGTGATGTCCTGACCGAAGACACGGACAAAACCGCGCGTCGGCTGCAGGGACATGAACATCAGGCGCATCAGCGTGGTTTTACCGGCGCCCGATGGGCCTGTCAGAAACTGGAAGGAGCGTCTGGGAACATCGAATGTCAAATCACGCAGGACTTCCGGCCCCATGCCGTAACGCAGCCCAACATTGTCGAAGTCGATCACGCCCGCGCCTCACAAGTTGCATTTCGAAAACCGCATCGCCGTGCCGATACGGTTAACGGATAATAAATTCCAGCCTTTTGCTGCGTTCCGATTCGGTCCGGTTTTTTCTTTGTTAACCAAATCCGTTTACGACTGTTAAAGAATTCCCGCAATGGCCTGACCAGGGGCATCTTCGACAGCTCATGCAAAACAGCAGCGGCAAGCACAGATTCGGCTATAGTACGCGAAATCAATTTTCGAAACAGTCTTCGCGTGCAAGCCGGCAAAAAGCGTCCCCAGGTCGCATCCTCAACCGCGGGAACCGCGGGCGATTGGCCGGTGACGACATCATAGATGCCGAATTCGAGCTTGTTGAGGACGACGCGGCGCCGCGCCCGCCAAAACCGGATATACGTACAAAATCGTATGTTCCGACTGATGACCGGGCGCCGGATTTCAGCGGCGCCAAAACAGGCGGCGCGGATCGTCTGGATCTGTTTTCGGACAAAAAAAGCGGAAAAAAGAGGGCATTACGGCTTTCGCCCGCCGGATTTACCGCTGCGATCGCTGTGCTCAGCCTTTGTGTGTTCTGGTTTTCTGGAGGCTATGCACTTGCGCCCGGTCTTTTCGGCGGTTCGTCCGGCAAGGGGCTCTCGCTTTCCAGGGTTACGATCGATCCCGTGCGCGTAAATGACGGGTCCTATTTTGTTGTGCATGGTCTTATAAAAAATGATTCGGCAGATGACCGGGACGTGCCGCTGCTCGCCATCGGGCCGGGCCCGGTATCCGGCGAACAGATGCCGCTTTATGCGCGCGCAGGCAAGAAAAGGCTGGCTGCGGGCGAGAGCACACGATTTCAGGTGCGTGTTCCGAATCAGATTCGCGATTACGATCAGTTAACCGTAACGCTCGCCGGCGGCGGAACGGCCCGCTGAAACTGTTTCAGCCTGAAATATGGGAAAAGATGGCGGTTTTGCTTTTCCTTTCCGTGTGCATGCACTAAACCGGCCCCAAGGGGCAGCGGAATTATTTTCATAAAAATTACGTTTGCTCTGCCGAGTGCTGTTAAACATGGATATGCCGTCATGCCTGTCGTCCGCGGGAAAAGTATAGACGTTCTGTTTTCATCGGAGCAGATCGCCGAGCGCAATCTGGATCTGGCTTCGAAGATTGCCGCAAAACCGAAAAACGATCTGCTGGTCATTTCCATTTTGAAGGGCTCGTTCATATTTGCAGCCGATCTGCTGCGTGCCCTGCACGCGGTCGGTCTCGAGCCCGAGGTCGAGTTCATCACGCTTTCAAGTTACGGCAAGGGCACAAAGAGCCAGGGCGTCAAGATCATAAAGGATATCGACAGCGAAGTTACTGGCCGCGATATTCTCCTCATTGACGACATTCTTGAATCCGGCAATACGCTTCGATTTGCCCGCGACCTTATGTATGAGCGCGGCGCGAACGATGTCTCGATCGCCGTTCTTCTTGACAAGAGCAGCCGGCGTGAAGGCACTCTTAATGCCGATTATGTGGGTTTTGAATGCCCCGACTACTTTGTCGTCGGCTACGGCATGGATGTCGCCTATGCCTTCCGCGAACTGCCGTTCGTCGGCGTCGTAACGGGCGATGCGTAGCGATTTTCTTGTCGCATCTGATTCGCCTGCCTCTTAATTCGCCGCCGATTTGATCGGAAATCCGGTTCCTGCCATCGGGCGGCCAACCTTCTGTTAAGCATGATTTGCCGAATGCGGATTTGGCTGGCGGATTCCCGCATCTTTGATGGCGACATTTACCCAGCGACAAGGATTGAATGATTTGATCCGGGCGGGGCTGAAAACCCCGGCGCGGCGTACGTGACGCGTGAAAACAGGGTGGGCACCGGCCAGCGATGTAGCATGGTTCGTGTTCGGGCAATTGTCGGACGGGAAATAATGGCAAAAATACTCATTGCCGAAGATGAAGATTCACTGCGTCGATTCGTCAGCCGCGCGCTGAAGATGGACGGTCACGAGGTGGATGAAGCGGTTGACGGCGCTCACGGCCTCGATCAGTTGCGCGAAGACACCTCCTATGACCTGCTTCTGTCAGATATCCGCATGCCGGTGATGGACGGTATCGAGCTGGCACACACTGCAGCTGAAGAATTTCCGGAGCTCAAGATATTGCTGATGACCGGATTTGCCGAACAGCGCGAGCGCGCCGAAACCCTTGCCAGCGTCATCGTTGATGTCGTGCCCAAGCCTTTCAGCCTGCCTGATATCCGCAGTGCGGTTGCCGAGGCGCTGACTGCCTGAATCATGATCGCTGATTTAGAGGCCGGTGCGTTGCCGGTTGCCGGTCAGCGGTTGTCCAGCAGGCGCTCCAGGTAGAAACGTTCCATTTCAGGCCGGAAGGCATCGCCCAGCCGTTCGCGGATGGCCTCAAGTATGCGGCGTGCACGCTGTATGTCCGCTTCTTCAGGAACCTTGACGTCTTCACCGAAATCCGGACCCGTATTGGCCGTGGGCCGGCCAAGCGGATCGGTACCAAGCGGATCGCGCCGGGCGTTGCCCGGCTGCTGGCCCGGGTTCTGGCCCATGGCCTGGCGCATCTGGCTCATCATCTCCTGTGCGCCCTGGCGAAGCGCCTGCAGGGCGCGGCCCTGTTCATCAACTGCCGTGCCGCCGTCAGCCTGACCAAGCGCCTTGCCGGCGCTGCCCATCGCCTCGCCGGCCTCGCCGAAGCCCTCATTCGGCCCGAGACCGAATTCTTCCAGCTTCTCCTGCAGTTCGCCGAGCTGGTTCTGCAACTGCTGCTGCTGTTCCTTGAGGTCGCGCAGGGCCTGGCGAAGCTCCTCTTCGGTCATCTCCTGGCCCTCGCCGGGGGCCTGCTGTTGGCCCTGCTGCTGCTCGCCTTCATTTTGAAAGAACTCCTGCCGGCGCCGGTCCCTTAGCGCCTGTTCCAGGTCAAAGGTTTCTTCCATCAGTTGCTGTTGACGCTGCATGAGTTCGCCGAGCTTGTCCATTTGCTGACGCATGGGATTATCGCCCTGCTGAGGCATGTGCTGGCCGGTCTGAAGGTTGTTCATCATCCGCTGCAGTTCGGACAAAAGCTGCTGCGCCTGATCTCGGGCACCGGATTTCGCCAGATTTTCGATCTGGTCGAGCATGCGTTCGAGATCCTGCTGGCGCAATATGTTCTGCATTGCCTCCGGTGGAATCTGCTGCATGGCGCTCTGGTTTTGCTGCATCTGCTGTGCAAGCGCCTGGAGAAATTCCTGCATTGCTTCACGCAGCTCGTCCATCAATGCCTGTATTTCCTCATCCGGAGCGCCTCTCTCGAGTGCTTCGGACAGGGCGCGTTGCGCGTCGCGCAAACGTCGTTCGGCGAAGGAAAGGTCGCCGTCTTCAATGCCGATGGCGATATCCCACATATAGTCCGCCGCATCGCGCAGCATGTCCTCGTCCCAGGATTGTTTGATGCGGGACCTTGCTGACTTGATCAGCAAATAATGGGTCGTGTTGTCGATGGTCTCCTCGGGCGCCATCGTCACCGCGTCGTTCAGATCGATGACGTGATCGATCCGGTTGGTGTCGAGTGCCAGCACCTGACGCTGTTCGGCGACCGATCCGGCGAGCAGATTGCTGAAGAATTTGCCGGGAAGAACCATCTCAACAGGATCGCTGCGGCCCGTCTGTCCGAGAAAATCCTCCGCCACTAGCGTTATCTCAACCGGAAGGCCGGCAAGGGGGTGTTCGGTCAGGTTGCGGCTTTCGCGGCCCTTCTTTTCCCGCGCTGTCTTGCGCGGCAATGTCAGGGGATAGTCGGGCAAATCATAGAGCGGATTGGCGTTGTCGGCCTGGGGCTGTACGGGAAGGATCTCCGCATAAGCCCTGTGGACGCCGTAGTCGTCGCGCAGCACAAAGCCTATTTCCAGCGCGCCGTTGGCCGCGCGACCCGGATTGCCGTCAAAGGCAATGGCCGGTGGTGTGTCCTTTATCAGCTCAAAGCGCCAGCTTTCAGCAATCTGCGCTCCTTGCCTGATCATCAAGACGCCATCGCCGGGAGCCTTGAAGCGGAAATCGCGTGCTGCAGCGCGCCGGTCGGCTGTGGCTTTTCTCGCGGCCTGCTCCTCGCTCGCTTCAACGCGGATCTGGGCGTCGTCTGTCTCGAACAGAACATCTTCCGAGCCGCTGCCGCCAACGATGCGAACCAGCATTTCGCTGCCCTGGGGGACGGGGATTGTCTCGGGCAGTCCCTTGGTGCTGCCGGTCAGGAATATGGGTGCCTTACCGGTATAATCGGGCGGTGTCACCCAGGCATCGACCCGCATGCCGGCAACAGCCTCGGTGGGCCTGTGGCTGTGAAAGGCGTCGCTGATAAGACCGGACTGATTCGAATAGGAATAGGAAAAGGCAACCACGAACAGCAGCACGACGACCGCACGCAGACCATAGGGGTCCATCTTCGGTGTGTCGGGACGCGGCGGGGCGAGATGAATCGCGTCGATGCGCTCAGCCATGCGCTTCTGATGCGCGTGCCAGAGGGAACGTGCAAATTCATCGTCGTTTTCAAGCTGATCGGATTGCACCGCCAGCGCCTGGTGAATGATGCGGTTGTCTTTTTCCAGGCGGTCAAGCGCGGATTGCCGCCTTGGCCAGTGCAACCCCTTGAAAGCCAACAGGGAAGCGATGATCGCAATTGCGAAGAGCCCGGCGGACACCAACCGCAGCCAGTCGGGCACAAGGCGGAAATAGCCGAACCATGACAGTGCCACGAACAGTGCTGCGACACAAAGGGCGGGCAAAAGCCGCGGCCAAAACCGTTCGGCGAAAAGGATGACCTGCATCGCGCGGATGCGGATGTTTATTCGCCGAAGCAGCGCGCGCAGGGAACCGGACCCCGGTGAGCTGTCCTGCCGCCTCGATTGCGCCATGGGCGAATAATCCTTCTGTTTGGTTACTGAAGGATAGCACTCTTTGCGGCAAAGGCGAGACGGTGCAACAAATTGTGAGATCGTGCGCTATTTCGCGCAGACCAGAAAAGCCCGCCGGTAGCGGCCGGAAAATCGCTATTCCAGCCAGTCGGGAACCGAATCGAGTCCGATAAGATCGTCGTAGGACGTTCTGGGGCGAATCACATGGAAACGGTCGCCGTTGACCATGACCTCGGGCACAAGCAGCCTGGTGTTGTAGGTTGAAGACTGCACTGCTCCATAGGCACCGGCCGACCCGACGGCAATGAGGTCACCTGCCTTGAGTGCAGCAACATCGCGGTCCTTGCCAAGATAGTCGCCGCTTTCGCAAACCGGGCCGACAAAATCGGCCATTATGCGCGGCGCATCGCTGTTCGGCGCAACAACCGGTCGTATATCGTGCCAGGCTTCATAAAGGGTCGGTCTGACGAGATCGTTCATGGCCGCGTCGACAATCACGAATGTCTTCGAGCCGGTATCCTTCACATAAACGACTTCGCTGACGAGAATACCGGCATTGCCGGCAATCATCCGCCCCGGTTCAAATATGATCTGACAGCCGAGCGATTTGACGTGTTCGAGAACGACATCCGCATAGGCCTCGGGATCGGGCGGCGGATCGTTGTCGGCCCGATAGGGAATTCCGAGACCGCCGCCGACATCGACATGGTCGATCGTGTGGCCGGCGTCGCGCAATCTTGCGACAAGCGTGTGCAAGAGCTTGAAGGCATCGTCATAGGGCTGCAGATCGGTGATCTGGCTGCCGATATGCATATCGATGCCGGTTACATTGATCCCCGGCAATTTTGCTGCGCGGGCGTAGACGGCTTCGGCGAGGCGCCAGGATATGCCGAACTTGTCTTCCTTCTTGCCGGTCGAGATCTTTGCATGCGTCTTGGCGTCCACATCGGGATTGATGCGGAAGGAAACCGGTGCGGTCCTGCCGGCCCTGACAGCGCGGGCGCTGATGAGCTCAAGCTCGGCTTCGGATTCAATATTGAAACACAATATCCCGGTTTTCAGCGCGTAGTCGATTTCGTGTACGGTCTTGCCAACCCCTGAAAAGACGATCTTCCGCGCTGGTATTCCGGCGGCCAGCGCCCTGCGGAGCTCGCCTTCAGAAACCACATCGGCTCCGGCGCCCAGTTTTGCCAGCGTTGCCAGGACCGCCTGATTGGAATTGGCCTTCATCGCATAGCAGATGAGTGCGTCGACACCCGAAAACGCCTTGGCGAATACATTGTAGTGGCGCGTCAGCGTGGCGGTCGAATAGCAGTAGAAGGGCGTTCCGACGGCACCCGCAATCTCCGTGACACTGACGTCCTCCGCGTAGAGAACGCCGTCTCTGTATTCAAAATGGTTCACCGCAAATCTGCCTATTGAATCAGCGGGTCGAGTATGAAGCGGCGTTCCTTTTTGGGCTGCTGCTCGGTGTCGTCCGGATTTTCCGCAACGGGCTGCGAGGACGGAATTTCAAGATCGCCTTTTCGGCCGCAGCCGGCAACAAGCAGCGCTGTCAGCATGAATAGTGTAGCGGCCTTGGCGACATTCATAGCGGTCATGGGGTGCTCGCGTTTATCCGAAACTTCAGGTGCAGGTCTTTTACCGGAGTTCTGCGCAAATGTGCACCCTGTTTTATCGCTGCATTGTCAAAGTTGCTTACGCCACCAAGCAATCTGTTCACGAACATTTTTTGGCGCGGTTCCGCCAAAGCTCGTCCGGCTGGCCACTGAAGCCTCGACACTCAGAACCGAGAAGACGTCCTTCGTTATGGCGCCGTTGATGGCCTGCAGGTCGGCAAGCGGCAGATCGGAAAGATCGCAACCCTTGTCCTCTGCCATTGCAACGGCCCTGCCGGTGACGTGATGGGCCTCGCGGAAAGGAAGCCCTGCCTCGCGCACCAGCCAGTCGGCGAGGTCGGTGGCGGTTGAATATCCGGACCCGGCGGCCGCCTTCATGCCGTCTTGAAGGATATGCAAATCACCGATCATCCCGGTCATCGCGGCAATAGCCAGCTCGAGCGTTTCGGCAGCGTCGAAGACCTGTTCCTTGTCTTCCTGCATGTCCTTCGAATAGGCAAGCGGCAGGCCTTTCATGACGGTCAGGAGCGCGATCAGCGCGCCATTGATACGGCCGGTTTTGGCGCGTACCAGCTCGGCAGCGTCCGGATTCTTCTTCTGTGGCATGATCGACGAGCCGGTAGAAAAGGAATCCGACAGGCGCACAAAACCGAATTGCGGTGTCGACCAGATGACGATTTCTTCTGCAAGGCGCGAAAGATGTGTGCCGCAAATGGCAGCAAGTCCAAGAAATTCCAGGGCAAAGTCACGGTCCGAAACCGTATCGATAGAATTGCGTGTGGGTGCCGAAAAGCCAAGCGCCTTGGCGGTCTGGTGCCGGTCGATCGCAAATCCGGTCCCGGCGAGAGCCGCGGCTCCCAGCGGGCACTCGTCAAGGCGCGCCAGCGCATCACGCACCCTGGAGCGGTCGCGGCCGAACATCTCAACATAGGCCATGCAATGGTGGCCAAAGGTCACCGGCTGCGCCGTCTGCAGATGGGTAAATCCGGGCATGACCGTATCTGCATGTTCTTCGGCCCGGTCCAGAAATGCGCCAATGAGCTTTGAAAGCGCATTTTCGGTTTTTTCCAGTTCCTCGCGCACCCAGAGGCGAAAATCGAGCGCCACCTGGTCGTTGCGCGAGCGGGCGGTGTGCAGCCTTCCGGCAGCCGGACCGATCAGGTCCGAGAGCCGCGCCTCGATATTCATGTGAATGTCTTCCAGCCGGCGCGAGAATTCGAAGGTCCCTGCCTCGATTTCTGACAAAATCGTGTTCAGGCCTTGTGCTATCTTGTCACGATCTTCCGCACTAATTATGCCATTATCCGCGAGCATATCGGCATGGGCCAGCGAACCCCTGATGTCCTGGGCAAATAGTTTGCGGTCGAAATCGATCGAGGCGTTGATTTCTTCCATGATTGCATCGGGGCCGGAAGCGAAGCGCCCGCCCCACATCTGGTTGGAGGATTTGCCGGTCATGTCTCAGTCAACTCCGGAGATGACGTAAATGTCAGAACAAAAAAACAACAGTCGCACCAAAGTCAGGATCATTGGCGCAGCCATTGTCCTGGGCCTGCTGGCCGCTGTCGGTGCGGTATACGTGAAGGGCACGCCCTCTGGCAACACGTCAGCAATCGCCGGCAATGCGAATAGCGGTGCGGATGCCGGCAGTTGTTCGGCTTCTCTGGCCGTCGCCGAAGCAATTCAGCCGTTTGCCAGGGGCGATATCGCCGCCATGGCCTCCGCGAGCGATCCGAAAGTTCTTTCTTCCCTGACCTTCAATGCCCCGGACGGGCAGCAGACTTCGATTGCGGACCTTGCCGGCAAGACCCTGCTTGTCAATCTGTGGGCCACATGGTGCGCGCCGTGCCGCGAGGAAATGCCGGCCCTCGACCAGCTGCAAAGCGAGCTCGGCGGTGACAATTTCGAGGTGGTGGCGGTCAATATCGATCAGGGCGACGATACCAAGCCGAAAAATTTCCTCGACGAGATCGGTGTCTCCAGCCTGGGGTTTTATCGCGACAACACGATGGGGATCTTCAATGCGCTGAAAAAGGACGGGCTGGCCTTTGGGCTGCCGGTCACGCTGCTGATCGGCGAAAACGGATGCCTGCTTGCCAATATGAACGGCCCGGCGCACTGGTCCGGCGATGATGCCAAGGCCTATATCGGCAAGGCACTTGAAGGCGTTGACGGTGGCAGCAGCTAAACCGAGCGGGTGATGCCGCCGTCGACGCGGATATTCTGGCCGGTGATGTAGCTTGATTTGGGCGAGGCGAGAAAAGCGATCAGCTCTGAAACCTCCTCGACGGAGCCGTAGCGACCCATGGGAATGCGTGCGCGGCGATCCTCTTTTTCTGGCAGGCTGTCGATGAAGCCTGGAAGAACATTGTTCATACGCACATTGTCGATGGAGTACTTGTCCGTGAAAAGCTTGGTGAAGGCGGCAAGGCCGGATCTGAATACGCCTGAGGTCGGAAAGGTCTCTTCCGGCTCAAACGCCGCATAGGTCGATATATTGACGATGGAGCCCGATTTCTGCGCCTGCATGACCGGCGTGACGATACGCGCGATGCGAACAACATTGAGAAGATAAAACTCCAGACCTTCGTGCCAGTCTTCATCGGTCAGTTCCAGGACAGGCCCCTTTGGCCCGTGTCCGGCGCTGTTGACGACGGCATCGATGCGGCCCCATTTGTCCATCGCCGCGTCAACGATTGCCTGCAGGTCAGCCGCATTGCGGTTCGAGCCGGTCAGGCCGATGCCGCCATGTTCTTCGGCAAGCGCTATGCCCTTGCCGGAGGAGGAAAGGACGGCAATGCGATAGCCGTCGGCAGCCAGCTTTTTTGCGGCGCCGGCGCCCATGCCGCTGCCGCCGCCGATGATGATTGCAACCGGCTGTTCGGTCATCTGGCTTTCCTCAGCGTGTCGGGACCGGCTCATCGCCGCGATAATCATAAAAGCCGCGGCCGGTTTTGCGGCCGAGCCATCCGGCTTCGACGTATTTCACCAGCAGCGGGCAGGGCCGATATTTCGAATCGGCTAATCCGTCATAGAGAACCTGCATGATGGAAAGGCAGGTATCGAGGCCGATGAAATCGGCAAGCTGCAGCGGACCGATCGGATGGTTGGCACCAAGTTTCATGGACGTATCGATTGCTTCAACCGTGCCGACACCCTCATAGAGCGTGTAGATCGCCTCGTTGATCATCGGCAAGAGGATGCGGTTAACGATGAAGGCGGGGAAATCTTCCGCGACAGTTACGGTCTTGTCGAGCGAGCCGACAAACTTCTTGGCCGTGTCGAAGGTGACGTCCTCGGTGGCGATACCGCGCACAAGCTCGACAAGGTGCATGACCGGAACCGGGTTCATGAAGTGAATGCCGATAAACCGCTCGGGCCGGTCGGTCGCCGAGGCGAGCCTGGTGATTGACAATGACGAGGTGTTGGTCGCAAGGATCGCTTCCGGATTGAGGATCGGGCACAGATTGGCGAAAATCTTGCGCTTGACAGTCTCGTCTTCGGTCGCCGCTTCGATCACCAGATCGAGTGAGGCAAGGTCATCGATTTGCGGGGCGGCGTGGATGCGTCCAACTGCCTTGGTGCGCTCTTCCTCCTTCAGCGTGCCGGCCGAAACCTGCCGTGCCATATTGCCGTTAACGGTTGCCAAGCCCTCCTGAATACGTTCTTCGGAGATGTCATTCAGATGGACGTCGTAGCCGGCCACCGCGCATACATGCGCAATGCCGCTTCCCATCTGACCGGCTCCGATTATTCCAACAGATTTGATCGCGTTGGCCATGACCTGTTCCATTTCTTGCGGGGTAAATCGCACTCGCGCTTAATTTCGAGCACAAACTAAATGGCCGGGCAGACAACGTCCAGCCCGGCCATCAATATTGCGCAATGATTTTACCTGAATTGAGACAATGCGCCGCGCGTCCGAAATACACACGGCCCAGTCAGGTAACTGTCTGAACTAAAGAGCCTTCTCGAGTTCAGGCAGGATATCGAACAGATCTCCGACCAGCCCGTAGTCGGCCACCTGGAAAATCGGTGCCTCGTCGTCCTTGTTGATGGCAACGATAACCTTGGAGTCCTTCATGCCGGCCAGATGCTGGATCGCACCGGAAATGCCGCAGGCAATGTAGAGCTCGGGTGCCACGACCTTGCCGGTCTGGCCAACCTGCCAGTCGTTCGGGGCGTAGCCGGCATCGACGGCGGCACGCGACGCGCCGACGGCGGCGCCGAGCTTGTCGGCAACCGGCAGGATGACTTCCTGGAACTTTTCCTCCGAACCGAGTGCGCGGCCACCGGAAATGATGATCTTCGCCGAGGTAAGCTCGGGACGATCGCTTTCCGACAGTTTGGCTTCGATAAAGGTTGAAAGGCCGGGATTGTCGACTGCCGCAACCGTCTCGACCGAAGCCGAACCGCCTTCGCCGGCGGCGCTGAAGCCCGCGGTGCGCACGGTGATGACCTTTTTGGCATCTGTGGCCTGTACAGTCTGAATGGCATTGCCGGCATAGATCGGGCGCTTGAAGGTGTCTGCACTTACGACATCGGTGATGTCGGAAATCTGCATGACGTCAAGCAGTGCGGCAACGCGCGGCATGATGTTCTTGCCGTTGGTGGTGGCCGCAGCAACAATCGTGTCGTAGCCCTCGGCCAGCGCAACGATCAGCGCTGCCGTCGGTTCTGCGAGATTGACCTCAAATTCGTCGGCCTCGGCCAGAAGCACCTTGGAGACGCCGTCGAGTTTGGCGGCGGCGTCCGCTGCAGCCTGAGCGTCTTTGCCGGCGACCAGCACGTGGATATCGCCCCCGATCTGGGCGGCGGCGGAAAGCGCCTTTGCGGTCTGATCCGAAAGGGACGCATTGTCATGTTCTGCAAGAAGAAGAATGGTCATGATGCTGTGTCCTTTCCTAAAGCACGCCGGCTTCGTTCTTGAGCTTGTCGACAAGCTCGGCAACGCTCTCGACCTTGACGCCGGCCTTGCGGCCTTCCGGCTCCTCGGTGGTCAGAACCTTCAGACGCGGAGCGGTATCGACGCCGTAATCCGCGGTCGTCTTCTTGTCGAGCGGCTTTTTCTTGGCCTTCATGATGTTGGGCAAAGACGCATAGCGCGGCTCATTGAGACGCAGGTCAGTGGTGACGACAGCGGGAAGTTTGATTTCCACGGTCTGCAGTCCGCCGTCCACCTCGCGGGTGACCTTGGCAACACCATCGCCGATTTCTACCTCGGATGCGAAGGTGCCCTGGGACCAGCCGAGAAGAGCAGCCAGCATCTGGCCGGTCTGGTTGGCATCGTCATCGATTGCCTGCTTGCCGACGATGACGAGATCCGGATTTTCCTCTCCGACGATACCCTTCAGGATCTTGGCAACCGCAAGTGGCTCGACCAGATCGTCGGTCTGGACCAGGATGCCGCGGTCGGCGCCCATGGCAAGGGCCGTGCGCAGGGTTTCCTCGGCCTTTGCCGGGCCGACTGAAACAGCGACGATCTCTTCGACCTTGCCGGCTTCTTTCAGCCGGATGGCTTCTTCCACGGAAATCTCGTCGAACGGATTCATCGACATTTTGACGTTGGTCAGTTCGACACCTGAGCCATCAGGACGGACGCGGATCTTGACGTTGTAATCTACGACCCGTTTTACGGGGACCAGAACTTTCATTCGCTTACCTTTCTCAAATCGTGCGCATATATGTGCACATCCGGATCGCTGAATGATGGCTGGAAGGCGACATGAACATGTTCAATTCTGGCCAACAATTTGCCCGGACAATTTGAATTTCGAGCCTCTTGGCAGTCACATATCTGCAAGTTACCGCTTACGTCAATCGCGATTATGCTGCAGCTGCGTCATTTCTGTTCGCCCTCGCGTGAGCAGTTGCAAAATTAACGTCCCCACCGGGGCGGCGTTTGCTGATCCGGACCGTGCTTGTGAACAACGGCCCACGGGGAGATGATGCGGCGGTCGAACAAGGGCACGTCTTTGCGTTTCAACAGAACAACGAGAATGGCGCCGGCGACTATGCCGCCGATATGCGCCGCCCAGGATACGCCGCTGTCACCGTCTGTTACGACCATGAAGAACTGAAAGCCGATCCAGATCGCCAGCGGGATATAAGCGGGAAGAGGCAGCGGCAAGCGGCCGAGAACAAGGACCCAGACCCGAATGCGCGGATGCAGGATCAGATAGGCCGCGACAATGCCGGCAACAGCTCCGGAAGCGCCGATCAGAGGGGCCTCCGAGACAGGCTGCAACAATCCATGAGCCAGGGCGCCTGCGGCGGCACAGGCGAGATAGAAAATCAGAAACCTGAAATGACCGAGTGCATCCTCGATATTGTCGCCGAAGACCCACAAAAACAGCATGTTGCCGGCCAGGTGCCAGAAATCGGCATGCAGGAAGGCATAGGTGATGTAGGTCGCGGTTTCCGGCACCACTGCAAATTCAGGTGCGAGTTCAGCACTGCCATAGGCAACCGCCGGAATAAAGCCGAGGCCGAGAACCGCGGCATTGGTGAAACTTCCATTCTCACCGCTGAGCGCCGTCAGCACCCACATCGCGACATTCAGTCCGATCAGCGCGAGTGTCACATACTGGACGTCGATATGTTCCAGATCGTTTTTATCGTGCAGCGGAATGAACATGGCTGGCTCCGTCTCCCGCCGGGTGGCTCCGGGATCAGCGGTTTTCCCCGGGCACCCACAACACGTCGGCTTTGCCGTTTTCATTGGCGCAGCGGGCGGCCACAAAGAGCAGATCGGAGATACGGTTTATGTAGCGAAGTCCGGCCGGATTGACATGTGTGCCGGTTTCATTGAGCGCGACCATCAGCCTCTCGGCGCGGCGCGCAACGGTCCTTGCCAGGTGCAAAGCGGCTGCGGCCGGCGATCCGCCGGGTAGAACGAATGACCGCAACGGATCGAGTTTGCCGTTAAGCCGGTCGATTTCGGCTTCGACGCGTTCGACCTGCTGGTCGCTGATGCGCAACGGCTCGTATTTCAACTTTTTGCCATTGTCGGGTGTTGCCAGGTCAGCTCCGAGGTCGAAGAAATCATTTTGAACCCTGGCGAGAATCTCATCGAGATCGGCAAGTCCTGCGGTGTGAAGCCGAGCCATGCCGACGCAGGCATTGGCCTCGTCCACCGTGCCGAATGCCTCGATGCGAAGATCGTGCTTAGCCAGGCGTTCCCCGGTGCCAAGTCCGGTGGTGCCAGCATCACCCGTCCGCGTGTAGATCTTGTTCAGTTTGACCAATGGCAATAATCCCTCAGCGTCCGCCGCCGGTGATCCACAATACAACCACAATCAGCACGACCGCAATGAACTGCAGAAGAACCCGCATCTGCATCAGTTTGTTGGACAGGTTTCCCGAGCCGCCGCGCATCATGTTGAGGAGGCCGCGAAACAAAACGAAGACGACGGCCGCCATGACCACCATTGTCAGATAGTAGAGGAACGTTGTCATTGGATCCCTGCTGATTTTTGTCGTTGGTCCGCGACATAGCACGATAAACGTGACCGTCCGCCCCTTTTGGATTGTGACAAATTGGCCCGCTTAGCGTTTTTCCAATATGCCATAGAGAACGCCGGCCGGAAGAAGACGTTTGAGAGCCGTGGCGATCTTTGCCGGGCGCGTCAGAACGTAGTGCGGCTTTGGCCTGCTGCTTTCCAGCGCATGCTTGAGAACGGCATAGACCGCATCGGGCCGGAGTTTGGTTTTCGACCGCACGCCTCCCTGCCGCAGGCGCTGCAATTCCCTTTCGTAGTCGGCGCGGTGAACCGAGCCTTCGACATCAATGTTCTTTTCTATGTAATGCAGTGCGTTGATGGCGATCTTCGATTCGATCGGACCGGGCTCTATCAGGCTGAGATGAATGTCGGTTCCGGCTAGCTCGTGACGCAGCGTCACCGACAGGCCTTCCAGCGCGAATTTCGACGCGCTGTAGGCACCGCGCCAGCGCATAGGAACCAGACCCAGGATCGAGGAGCATTGCACAATGCGGCCGTGGCCCTGGCTGCGCATGACCGGAACGATGCGTTTTGTCAGGTCATGCCAGCCGAAAAAATTGGCCTCGAACTGCTCACGCAGCGCATCGGTGCTCAGGTCCTCGACCGCTCCCGGCTGGCTGTAGGCGCCGTTATTGTACAGCGCGTCGAGTCGCCCGCCGGTCAGCTCCAGCACGTCCTTTGCCAGTTTGGCAATGCTATCGGGTTCGCGATAATCGAGATAGAAAGTCTCCAGACCGTCCGATTTCAGGTGATCGATATCTTCGGGTTTGCGCGCCGTAGCGAAAACCCGCCAGCCATCATCTTTCAAGGCACGAGCGCAATAGGCCCCGATACCCGATGAGCATCCGGTTACTAGAATGGATTTGTGCTGTTGCATGAATTGCTCCGGTCCTCGTTGGCGTTTCCGGGATTGCACCCGGAGCTGCAAAACACGTTCATTAGCTCTTGGCATTTCGCTTTGACAAGCCATGCCGCCGTGTATTGAGCCGATATCGGGTTCTTTTGAAATCACTTTCTTTGCTATTACATGCATAACTGGCGGCCAGATGGCGATAATGACCGGCGGACGGATAGCCGTCAGTGGACCCCGGGAGGCGATGTATGACAGCACAGCAGGCGTGGAAAGTGGTCTCGGGCGCCGTGATCCATTTCAATCAGGATGACGGCTGGGCGATGGCCAGCCATGTCGCACTGTCCACCTTGCTGGCCGTCTTCCCGTTTTTGATTTTCGCAACGTCGCTGGCGAGTTTTGTCGGAGCCGACGCCTTTGCCGATACGGCGGTTCACATAATTTTCGATACCTGGCCCAAATCGATAGCCGAACCGATTTCGCAACAGGTGCTGACTGTCCTGACCGTCAATCGCGGCGGTGTGCTGACGGTATCGGTCCTCACGGCCGCTTTTTTTGCCTCCAACGGGGTCGAAGCGTTGCGTGTCGCGCTCAACCGGGCTTACCGCGTCGACGACCGGCGCTCTATATTCTTTACCCGCGCCCAGAGCCTCGGGTTTATCATTATCGCAACGCTGATATTGCTGGCGATCAGCTTTCTTCTTGTCTTGGCGCCGCTTTTGACCGATCTTTTGCGCAAATGGGCTCCCTGGTCGGACGACCTGATTTCCCATCTGGACAACTGGCGGCTGGTGGTTGCCGTGGTCCTGCTTTTTGTCGGTTTGATCGTCTGTCATCGCTGGTTGCCGGCCGGTTACAGGCCCTTCAGGGCAATCGTTCCGGGGGTTTTGGTAACCATGATTTTCTGGATGACCGGAGCGCTCGCATTTTCAGCCTATCTGCAACGCTTCTCCACCTATGTTGCGACCTATGCGGGGCTGGCCTCCATCATGATCGCATTGATTTTCCTGTATATTGTTGCAGCGATCTTCATTCTGGGCGCGGAGCTGAACGCCTCGATCCTTGCCGAGCGTAAGTGATACTGGTGCGGCCATTAGGGTGAACCAATGGTAAAAAGCCCTAAAATGCGGGCTTTTGCATCCACTTTGTATTAACTGCAATTTCTACATTCCGACAAAACCAGTAGATTTTCGGGTATCATCAGGACCTGGCAAATGAATTGTCACGCGGAGGTTTCTCGAAAGTGTAGGGCGGCACTGAGGCTTCGCGCCTGCAAATGACGGAGCAAGGATATGTTTGGATACTTGTCGCCGGAAATGGCTTACGGGCTGCTGATTGCCTGTGTCGTGATCTGCTTCTTTGTCGGTCATGCCATGGATGGCGTGATGGGCTCGATCGGATTCGGCGTGTTTGGCAATATGACCATACTGGGAACCGGTCTGGCTCTTGGACTGTTCCTGGCCGAACTGGTTGGGCTGCCGCTTGGCAGGATGGAAGTGGTTGTTGGCTCGGCCCTGGTCGGCGCCTTCGGATCGCTGCTTGTCCTGGCGGTGTTCAAGCACCTGTTCCTTCGGACCTGATCAAGCCAACTCAGACCGATTTATGCAGATTAACCGGCGTCAGATCCTGGCGCCGGTTTTGCATTTTTGAATGACATTCTCAGCCGTCAAACCGCGCTCGCGCAAAGCGCCTATGGCGGTATCTCCGCTGCTCTTCGACAGCTTTCGTCCGCTTTCATCCGTCAAAAGCCGATGGTGGCGATAGTTCGGTTCAGGAAGGTTCAGGAGCCTTTGCAGGAGCCTGTGGACGGATGTCGCGTGGAACAGGTCATGGCCGCGCACGACGTCGCTGATTTCCTGCAAGGCATCATCTATTACCACGGACAGGTGATAGCTGGTTGGCGTATCCTTGCGCGCCAGGATCACGTCACCCCAGCGTTCGGGTTCTGCATCGATCAGGCCGGTTTGCCCGTCCGGACCGTTGCCGCTTTCTCGCCAGGTCAGCGCGCTTCCCGCAATCGCACAGGCTTTTTGCATGTCCAGACGCCAGGCGAACGGAAGGCCGGAACTGATCAGTTCGAGCCGTTTCCTCTCAGGCAGCAGGCGTTCATCGCCGGGATAGTGCGGTGCGCCGTCCGGGTCACGCGGCCATTTTTTGTCAGTCTCATTGACCTTGTCTCGAATCTGCCGACGCGTCAGAAATGCCGGGTAGACGAGACCCATCTCCTGTAGTCGCGCAAGTGCGTTGCGATAGTCCTCGAAATGATCGCTCTGGCGGCGGACGGGCTCCGGCCAGGTAATGCCGAGCCAGTGGAGGTCTTCGACAATGCGCTGCTCGAACTGCGGTGTGCACCGGACGGTGTCGATGTCCTCCATGCGCAACAGCATGACGCCTCCGCATTCTTGGGCCAGTTCATAGTTGCGCAACGCCGAGTAGGCATGGCCGAGATGAAGGGCGCCATTGGGGCTCGGCGCAAACCGGAAGACACGCTGGGACAAGGTCATCTGATGCGGTTTTCTGACACTGCGCAGCTCCGGCATTGCGAGGGTTGATCGGGTTTTGCATATTGCTGCAGCATAGACATGAAGAAAGCGAAAATTCAAAGCCGTACCAGTCGAAATTGCACCGCGGAGCGGTAAATATCCGATTTGTCAGGAGGCCCGGAGCGCCAGATATGAATGTCAGAACGATCGAGACGCCGGATGATGTTGCCGAAGGGCTCGAGGCGCTTGTGCGGATCGATGGACGCCTTGCCGAGGTTGTGGAAAAGGCCGGTCCGGTGCCGCTTCGCAGAAGGGCGCCCGGATTTCGGGGCTTAGCTGAAATCATCGTCGCGCAAATGGTTTCAAAAGCTGCCGCCGCGGCAATCTGGAAACGGCTTGTCGACGAGGCGCAGGGCTGTGCTCCGGAACAGATCGCAGCGCTTGACGATGAACAATGCCGCAGGATAGGGCTGTCTCGGTCGAAGGAAACGACGCTCAAGGGGGCTGCAAATGCAATCATAAGCGGCGATATCGACCCGCGTGCCCTGTGTGCGATGCCGGCCGGGGATTCCATCGCGGCGATGACGGCGCTGAAGGGCGTCGGCGTGTGGACCGCCGAGGTCTACCTGCTTTTTTGCGCCGGCCATGGCGATATATTCCCTGCCGGCGATGTTGCGCTGCAAAGCGCCGCCGGCCATGCATTTCAGATGGGCAATCGCCCCGATCAAAAGACGTTGCGTGAAATAGCCTGCCGGTGGCAGCCCTGGAGGGGTGTGGCCGCGCGGCTGTTTTGGGCGTATTATTCAACCGAGATGCGGCGCGGGGATGTGATTCCCACCGGATAGCGATGTTTGGCCGATGCGGAGGCCGCACAGGCATCAATCATCGTCAATTTCCTGAGATTACTTCACAATCCTGTAACAACCGGCCTAATATATCGAAGACGACTGGCGAATCACTCAGGAGAGTGAATTGACGATTGCAGTATCACCCGATGCGCTTCCGGCGCTGGTGCTGAATGCCGATTACCGGCCCCTCAGCTACTACCCTTTATCGCTTTGGTCCTGGCAGGATGCGATAAAGGCGGTCTTTCTCGACCGTGTGAACATCCTGGCCGAATATGAGCACCGCGTGTCGTCTCCCAGCATGTCGATGGCGCTGCCCAGTGTCGTTTGCCTGAAAAGTTACGTAAAACCAAGCCGTTATCCAGCCTTTACACGGTTCAACGTGTTTCTGCGCGACCGGTTCAAGTGCCAGTATTGCGGTACCGAAAAGGATCTGACCTTCGATCACGTCATTCCGCGCCGCTATGGCGGGGAGACGACCTGGGAGAATATCGTTGCGGCCTGTTCGTCCTGCAATCTGAAAAAGGGCGGCAAGATGCCGAAGCAGGCGCGGATGTTCCCGGCGCAAAAGCCCTATCATCCGACGGTGCATGATCTGCACAATAACGGCCGCATGTTCCCGCCCAACTATCTGCACGAAAGCTGGATGGACTATCTCTACTGGGATGTCGAGCTGGAGCCCTGATGCGTCGAAAGCGATCTGGGCATCGCACGCAACATATCAACCTTGTTTTCTGTCGTGCTGTCAGGCCCTGCTGCCAAACGCGCCGCGCAGGCAGGCAATTGCAAGGATCACGCTTGCAATCACGTTCCAACCGGCGAAGGAAAGGCCGAGCACCCTGAGCGCGGCTTCATTGCAGGCCGGCGGCTTGATGGCATTGAGATCGCTCAGAAGATTACTGGCATCGGTGGTGAGGCCGGCAGCGCCGCTGCAGTCCGCGGGACCCTCCCACCAGGCCCATTCTACACCGGAGTGGTAAACGCCGAGCCCGGCGCCATAGATCATCAGGCCTCCGCCGGCGACGAACAGTGTTCTGGTAATGATGGCAGGTGCTTTCATCGCCGATGAAATGGCTGCGACAATCATCACCGGCACGCCGACATAATAGGGCGTGCGCTGTTCAAGACACAGGGCGCAGGGGATATACCCGCCAATATGCTCGAACCCCAGCGCGGCGCCGACGACAAGCGCCATGGCGACGGCTATTGCCAGCGCCTGTATTGTTTTTTCGCCACCGGTGGGTGCGTTGAGCGCAACCATTGAATTTCCCTCTAAAATACGAAACGCAGCGCGTAAAAGCCGCCGATCAGTAGCACCATGAATATGGCAAAAAGAATGCCGAGATATTTCTCGATAAAGGCCCGGATCGGCTCGCCGAATCTGTATAGAAGATAGGCGACGAGAAAGAAGCGGAAACTCCTGCCAATGACGCTGACGACAATAAATGTCACAAGGTTCAGGCCGGTGGCGCCGGAAAATATTGTCAGCACCTTGTAGGGAAACGGGGTGATGGCGGCAAACAGCACGCCCCAGCCGCCATAGGTGTTATACCACTGGCTGATGCGCTCAAAGGCGTCTTCCTTGCCGTAGAATGCGAGGATCGGCTGGCCCACGGCTTCGTACAGAAACATGCCGATGGCATAGCCGAGCAGTGCGCCGAGAACAGATGCAACCGTGCAGATCAGCGCGTTCTTCCACCAGTTGGCCCGGTCCGCCAGGACCATTGGAATGAGCAGCACATCGGGCGGGATCGGGAAGACCGAGCTTTCGACGAACGAGACGCCGGCAAGACCGATGCGGGCATGGCGCGTTGCGGCAAGCGACATGGTCCAGTCGTAAAGGCGTCTGAGCATTAGAGCGAGTTGACGGTAAATTGAAGCATTAGACCGGGGCGATTTTGGTCGCTGACAAGGCGGGTTGCGCGCCGTGGTGCTTCCCCACCACAAGCGCAAGCCAACGCAGTCAGCGGGCAAAATCGCCCGGCCCGTTTGACATTGTTTATCAACAAGCTCTTTCCTTTCAAGGGTGGCGGAATATCGGCCCATCGGCGTCGTTGCGCCGCTTGCCCGATGTACCACATCGCGCTGCGCGACGCGCCTATCCGAGTGGACCGATTTTCCGCCATCAAATGTTTCAATTTACCGTCAACTCGCTCTTATGGTCCCCGTTGGCGCGGTGGTAATAGAAAGAATCGTGTTTGGCGTAAACCGGATTTTGCACTTTTCGTCGCTGAAGCTAGCAAAAGCAAGTTGACCGGGCGTTACCTGTACGTATATTCCGGCTGCTGATTTGCAAGACGACACAGGGCCCCTGTGGCGGAACTGGTAGACGCGTTGGATTCAAAATCCAATTTCTTCGGAAGTGTCGGTTCGAGTCCGACCGGGGGCACCACTCTCTTACTCACGGATATTCCCACCGCGAAGTGCCTCACATTGTGGCGAGGCCAGGTTTCCGTCAGCGGCGGACGTGCCGTTTCTTGATGCCTGTTTTATGCAGCAGCGGATTTGAGACATATGTTCTGAAATGCTTCAGGCCGAGCCGCACTGCACCGCCCGTTGCCCGCAATTTTCTGAGCAGGTAGTCCTTTCGCCGAAAATCGTAGCGGCGGAAAAAGTCCCGGTGTGATGCTTGCTTCGAGCGTCCCAGTTTGGCGAGAAACGGCTTGTCGATCGGCAGATGAAGGATTGCGGCATTCGAGGCATGCTCGAAGGGGCGCTGTATGAATCCCGGCCTGCTGCAATTCCAGTGGCGCGCGACGATGCCCAGTGTTCCTGCATCCGCGACCTGAATTCCATCAAGCTTCAACAGTTCGATGGCCGCCGTGGTCAGTGTCTCGTCGCCCACGTGATGCAGATCGGATATGTGACGGGTGTAGTTATCGTAGACGCCTTCGATTTTTTCGACCAGCCGGCGGTAGAATAACGGCGGCGCACATATGAACTCGCCGCCGTACCATCGGCCTTCGGATTCATGTCCGTGAATTTTCTTGAGATCCTGCCGTAGCCGTTCGGCTCCGTGCGTCGGGATCGCCTGATCCGATATGTCGTAACACATCGGCACACCGAGCTCGATATTGCGGTCGAAGGATGCCGGGAACGCATTGACGCAGATGGCATCGAGATCGACGAGTGCAGCATAGGGCGCATCGAGGCCTGCAAAGTACCGGTAGCAATCGATTTTGTGATGTGCGGAATAAAAATCGATGCCGGACGGGATCTCGGTGACAAACGGTATTTCCCGGATTTTCAGCCTGCCGCCGATTGCAGCCGCGGCCCTGTTGATGGCCTCGCCATTGTTCGTGATCACGGTCAGCTCCCTGCCTTCAAGAGCAAGGGAGTTCGACAGGCACACGGCGCAGCTGACATACAGCCGGACCTGATCGTCGAAGTCAGCAGTTTTTACATTTACCGCCGAATGTTCTTTTTCCTCGAGGTGAAGCAGGCTGTAGAACGACATCCAAAACAATCTATGATTTCAAGCGGCCAGACAAACGTCAGAATCACGATTGCCGACACTATGCAAATTTCTCCCGACAATCAAAAGCGCGGGCTTGCGCCCGCGCCTTTCACTGTGTGCTCAGGTCCGGAGTAAATCTACCCCAGTGGTCCGCCATTTGCGCCACACTTCCTGTCGGAGGTGGCGTATTCAACGATGCGCCGTTGCGGTCGGCATCGAGAAGTATCGAGTTGGCGCCATCCTGATTTTCAGGCTGACGTCGGGGTATGTTCATTGAGGATATCGGCAACCATGGTGCAGTCTGCGCAAACCAGCGCGCCGGTTATTGCGGCACCATAGGAAGTTTTCGATTTTACGCTATGAAAATCCACACCCCAAAAATCATTTCCCCGAGGCCATACATCAGCGTTGGATAGCAGGTGTCAATTCAAATAGCGTGTAACATAGTCACGGTTCCCGTCGCATCTGCCGAAAGACCGTAACCGTGGCCGAAGGGCAACATTATTGCATCCGGAAATTGAAGGTTTCCGGACTTTGTAACCGGATCGGCACCGCTATATTTTTCAATCGTTCATGACGAGCCCTAGCGCTCGAACAGCGGCGGCGTTGTCATGGAAGCGGGAATTTGTGCACCCGTGCGCGACAGGATCGTTGGGGCGATGATGCGCTGGTCGAGCACGATTTCGCGATCCGGCCCCGTTGCACTGCCGAAATAGTAGAACGCCGTATCGCGCACGGCCGCCTCGTCTCCGCCATGGGCACCTTCCGCGCTCATCCCGTGGTCGGCGCAGACAAACACCTCATAGCTTGCCTCGAGCCACGAGGGGATGGTTCGAGACAGTGCATCGTCGATAACGGCGGTCTGCCGGCGATATTCTGCTGAATCGCCGCCAAAGGTGTGGCCGAGCGTATCGGCACTGCTGGTGTGGAGCAGAAGATAGTCGGGGCTGTGCCGCTCAAGCAGCATGGTTGCCTGGGCGCAAAGGTCGATTTCGGCGGGCGCGCAGGCATTTCGCTTGCCGTAGCCTTCCATGGAGTAGTAACGCGCATGGGCGATCGGCGCATCCGGGTCGTCCACTTCGCAATGGAGAAACGGATCGAAGGCGCTGCCGCCATAAAGCGTGTGAAAAAAGGAGTGACCAACCACAGCGGCGGTTTTGCCCTGTTCTTTCAGGGACGAAAAGACGTTTGGCCTTTGTGACGGACGCAGGGAATGATTGGACATGATCCCGTGGTCGACCGGCGCAAGCCCCGTATGGATGGTTTCGTACATGACAAGAGAAATGGTCGGGAGGCACGAGCGCATTTTCCAGCGCTGCGCGCGGCCCGCCTCGAACGAGGCCTGCAGGAAGCCGCATTGGGCGACGCAGGTCTCATAGCCGACGCCATCCATGATGATCAGTGCAACTTTTTGGGTCATGGGCCTATGCCTTTTATGTCACCGCAGGGAGGCGTGTTCTCTAAAAAGATTTGCGCAGCGGAACAGAAAGGTAAATCCCGAATTCCGCCCCGACGTCACAGCTCACGCGGGCGTGGACACGCCCCTGTCTGTCGAGAAATTGCTGCCGGTCCTCGACCGGAAAGATTCCTTCGTGCCAGATGTTGGGGTGGATATACAGGCCGCGCGATCCGTCGCACCAGAAGGCGACCACCTTGTCCGGCGTCAGATCGTCGCCTGGAAGTGCCGCGGGAACGACAAAGGGCTTGTTTTCCAACGGAAAGAACAGCTGTCCGCCATCGGGATGATAGTTCATGTGCCAAAGCAGCACCTGTTCGCGCGGTACGGTTTCTGTCTCGGTGGAAGCGGTTTGAGGGTCGGCCGACCAGCCAAGCACATAGTTGCCGTTTACGGCTTCATTGGATCCGTAAAGGACATCGCCTTTCCATTCACCGCTGAATATGCCCTCGACCCATCCGGCCTCGTCTCCCGTGCCTTCGTCGATGGGGCGCCAGCCCTGTGCCGGCCAGCGGACGATCTCGATTTCGAATTCTTCGGGATTGTCCACCAGGAAGCCATAACCCTCAACCGTCTCGTCCGTGGCCTCGATAAGCGGCACCTTGTGAAGGCCAAGGGACGGCTTTTCCTTCGGCTCAAACATGTAATTGGGCGCGTTCATTCCTGCGGGCCCATACTCATATGTTCATCGACCACGCGCTGCAGCATCGGTGCATAATGGGAAAAGGGCGGCGTCTCCATACCGGGAACCTTGCCTTCCTCGTCCCAAATGCGGACCTGGATGATGGCCTCGAGATTGGGGTTTTTGGCGAAGGCTTCGACCTCTTCCTCGCTCATCGGCCCGCCCTGCAGGTTGAGCGTGTGGACGGAAGCCGCCGACAACCGGTCGAAATAGCCCGGATCGGTTGCGCACAGATAACGCTTTGCAGCGACGTGATAGCGCACGCAATCGGTTACAACCGACGGGAAAAAGGGTGCCAGCACCGCAGCGCCGGCCTCGTCGTGGTGGTTGTCGACACCCTTTTCGAGCGCATCGTCGGGAAATTCGTTCGTATAGTGTCCGATATCATGCAGCAGCGCGGCGGCAACCATGTGGTCGCCGGCGCCGGCCTCGTCAGCGAGTTTTGCGCCCTGAAGCATGTGTTCGGACATGGTGACCTGTTCGCCGAGATAGGAATCGGCGCCGCGTCGTTCGAAAATGTCGCCGATAAAATCAACGATATTGCCGGCGGAAAGACTTGAATAGTCAGGACGTGTCATTCGGCGGCCTCCATGTTCCGGATTTCCAGCGCGGCAAGCGTCGAGAGCAGACCGTCCTTGTCGGCGTAGCAGCCCTGCAGCCAGCGCGAGCCGGCGCCGGAATAGCCGTTGCGGGCGTGGAGCACGCGGGTGTTGTCGACGATGAAGCTCTCTCCGGGCTCAAGTTTGAAGGCGACACCCATGGCCGGGTCGTCGATGATGTCTGCAAAGCGGCGATAGGCGTCGTAGTAGGCCGCCATGTGTTCATAGGGTACATCGACGATCGGCGCGGCGGAACGGTTGTTGAAGCGCACGGCAATCAACTCACCATCCGGGGAAAGTTCGATCATCGGCCGGCGCGAACGCAGTTGCACACCCTCCGAGCCGGCATATTCGAAGCGGGCGCAGTGGCCCGAAAGCAGCCCGAAGCCCTCCGGGTTTTCCTGGCGAAGCCGCTGTGCCACCCGAAACCCGTCGACAACGATGGAATCACCGCCCTCTGCGGAATTTTCGAGGCAGTAAAGGATCTGAAGTGTCGGCACCGGGTCGCGGTAGGGATTGTCCGTATGGGCCTGGAGACCCAGCCCGGTATAGGCAAGATTGGTCGGATTGACCTCGGTGCGAACCTCAAACCACTTGCCGTAATTGGTTTCACGCACATAGCCGAAGGGCTTGACGACCTCGAGCAGGGATCCGCTTTCCGTGGGACCGTCGGCCAGCCGCGCAAAGCCGAAACGGCGAATGTCGGCCAGCCAGTCGCGCAGCGCATCGGGATCGGAATGGATAGCGGCAAAATCACCGGTCGGTACATTGTCGAACGATGTGCTGTCCCAGGTTTGGATTGTTTCCGCCAGCCAGCCTGCAGGCTTTGCCGCCTTCGTGTCATAGGCGTTGGCCTGCAGCCAGGGGGCCGGATAGGTGACGGATTTATCCTCTGGCGTGAAGATGACGGTCAGGGTCTGTCCATCGGTGCCGGCACTTTTAATGCCGACATTTTCGGGGATATCGGAAAGCGTGATGAGACGCTGGCCATTGCCCGGTGCGCGGGTTTCCTCGTCGAGCGCGTTGTCGCGCAACCAGACCGCATGAAAGCGCGGGTTCGTTCCGTCGCTCAAATACAGCTGAAGACCGGAACCGTCCTCAAAGGCGGTCACCGACTGAATGGTGATCATCGTACCCTCCAATGTCTTTTGTTCGAAGCTGCGGCGTATACCGGTATGCGGTCCTGCCGTGCCTCTTTTGCTCGACCCTAGTTCTAATCGTGCTATAAGCACAAGAAATGGATATTGGTATCGAGACCCCAAATAGATTATGACTGACAAGCGAAGCGAGCAGCAATTGCCACCGCTTGAGTGGTTGCGCGTCTTTGAAGCGGCGGGAAGGTCAGGCAATTTCACGGCGGCGGCGCAGGAGCTCGGCCTTACCCAGGCCGCAGTCAGCCAGCGGATACGCAACCTCGAACATCGTCTGGGAAAGGCGCTGTTTGTGCGCAAGCCCCGGGGTGTGGAACTGACGCTCGACGGCGAGGCGTATCTGCCGCATGTTCAATCGGCGCTAACCGCACTTTCACGCAGCACCGCTGATCTTTTTTCACCAGCCGTCAGCGAAATCACCATCGCCGCCATGCCCTCGCATATAGAGCTGATGGTGCTGCCGCGGCTCAAACCGTTCCTCGCCAAGCACCCGGGCCTGCGCGTGACCTTTGTCTCGGCTCACAGACAGCGTGATTTCGATGACGCGAAGGCTGATATCCACCTGCGTTACGGCAGTGGCAACTGGCCGGGAAGGAAGGCGGAGTTGCTGCATCAGGAACTGCTGGCGCCGGCGGCGGCGCCGTCGCTGCTGCAAAAGGGTGAGGAATGGCGTGAAAAACCGGTTATTGAGCTAAGCGGCCCGCGTTCGGGGTGGCGGGCCTGGTCGGCGGCAACCGGTTCGCCCGTACCGCTGCGCTCAAGCCTGCATTTCGATTCCTTCGATCTGGTGCTGAATGCAGCCATAGAAGGACTTGGCGTGATATTGGCATCGCTGCCGCTGTCGGAGGCGGCGCTTGCGGCGGGTGATCTGGTGAGACTGCCGGAACCGCACTTTGTCATGGATACCGGTTACTGGCTTTCATGGGAAGCCGAGCGGCAACCCTTGCCGGTTCACCGCGAACTTGCGGCTTCGCTCGGCGCCAGGCTTGCCTGAGGCGCGGAAGGCTGTCTTTCCGTCACTGCGGCAAGCTGCCGCCGTTGATTTGAGCAGGCCACCTTCCTATATCTTAAGTGTTGCTCCGCCACTCGGCAGGATAGTGGACCGACTTTTCGGCCATACCGCATCGTATCGATGTAATTGCGCATCCTGCCCGGAACGCCGGACCCCTTGCGGGGTTGGCGATCTACGGGCGGAGCAGCCAAATTCCCGACATATTGATCTGTTGCCGTACCGCGCTTTCATTCGCGATCGCCAGGCCCTATAAAATTGCGCACCGCACAAGGAGACGTGAATGCTGCCGGTTCGCGATAACTATGAAGATCTGGTCCGGGATTTTGCCTGGGACATCCCCGAGCAGTTCAATATGGGAACCGCGGTGTGCGATGTATGGGCGGAGCGCGAACCCGATCGCGTCTGTCTGATGCACTACCGGCCGGACCGGGAGCCGGACAGGCTCACCTACGAGATGATGCGGACACGTTCGAACGCGCTAGCCAACGGGCTTGCGTCGCTCGGGATTGCCCGTGGCGACAGGGTTGCGTTGCTGCTCCCGCAGGGTTTCGAAACTGCCATTGCGCATATCGCCATATACAAGCTCGGCGCCATTGCCGTGCCGCTAGCGCTTTTGTTCGGTGTCGATGCGCTCGACTACCGACTGAAGTCCTCCGGGGCAAAGTGCGTCGTCACCAATGCGTCGGGAGCTGCCAAGGTCAGTGCGATCTCCGACCGGCTCGACCAGCTCAGCTCGATCATCTGTGTGGATCAATCGCCCGGAACCGTGTCGTTCGATGCGCTTGTCAACGATTTTCCCTCGTCATTCGAGGCGGTGGAAACGCATTGCGACGATCCGGCGCTGATGATCTTTACGTCAGGGACCACGGGGCCGCCCAAAGGTGCGCTGCATGCACACCGGGTGCTGCTCGGACATCTTCCCGGCATCCAGTTTCCGCACGAATTCCTGCCGCAGCCGGACGATCTGTTCTGGACGCCGGCCGACTGGGCCTGGGCGGGCGGATTGTTGAACGTGCTGATGCCGGCGCTTTATTTCGGCGTACCGGTGGTCTCGTCCGCGGCGCAGAAATTCGATCCCGAAACCGCGTTCCGCATCATGGAGCAGACGGGCGTGCGCAATGCCTTCATTCCGCCGACCGCGCTCAAGATGCTCAGGACCGTCGAAAAACCGGCGGAGCGTTTCGAACTCAATCTGCGCACCATCGGCTCGGGCGGTGAATCCCTCGGCAAGGAAACCTATGAATGGGCAAAGCGCGAACTCGGCATCACCATTAACGAGTTCTATGGTCAGACCGAATGCAATCTGGTTCTGTCCTCGTGCGGCAGTATCGGTGTGACGCGGGCCGGTGCGATCGGCCTCGCGGTGCCAGGGCACACGGTCGCCATTGTCGACGAGAACGGTGAAGAGGTTGCTGCCGGAACGCCCGGCCAGATAGCGGTCAAGCGGCCCGATCCGGTGATGTTTTTGCGGTATTGGAACAACGAGGCGGCAACGCGGGCGAAATTCGTTGGCGAGTGGATGCTGACCGGCGATCAGGGCATACAGAGCGAAGACGGATTCATCGAGTTCTTCGGCCGCGACGACGACGTTATCACCTCGGCGGGCTACCGTATCGGACCCGGTGAAATCGAAGATTGCCTGACGGCGCATCCGGCGGTGGCACTGGCCGCCGCAGTGGGCAAACCCGACCCGCTGCGCACCGAAATCGTCAAGGCTTATATCGTGCTGAAGCCGGGGCAAATCCCGAGCCACGCGCTGGCCGGTGAGATCCAGGACTGGGTCAAGGTGCGGCTGTCGGCGCACGAATATCCACGCGAGGTGGAGTTCGTCAAAACGATGCCGCTGACGACCACTGGCAAGGTCATCCGGCGTGAGCTGCGCGACCGGGCAATCCGCGAGACCCGCAGCTATAGCTGACTATCTGCTCTTGGTCATGTTGCGCAGTTTTTCGCGCACGACGCGGGCGATGTTGCGCGTGTTCTGATAGAGATGCAATTGTGTCGTGACCTGGCGCACGTCACGGTCCTTTGACGGCGTAAGTCCGATGACCAGTGTTCCCATCTTGCAGCGTTCACGCCACAGGCGGCTCATCACCGGATGATCGGGAACAGCGCATGAATCAGTCAACATGATGTTGGGATCATCCAGATGGGTGCCGGTCAGATCGTCCATCAGCAGCTGGCCTGGCGAAAAGGCGCGATACTCTTCGTTGTAGGCTGTTTTCCATGTGTATGCGGTGCCGCTCATGATGAAGACGATCATTGAAGCAATGGCTTCGCCGTTAAGGTTCAGCGTGTGAATGCGGACATTGTCGGTCTCGGCAAGGTCGGTGATTGCCTCACGGGCAAAGGCCGCCCGGTAGCGGTCGACGACCATGGCCGTGCGTCGGCGGCCTTTCCAGCCACTGGCTTCAAGGGCGAGGAACTCTTCCAGGCGATGGCGGATTTCATCCGGCCGGCGGGCGACGTCGTAGCTGAGAACGCCGCGCTGGGCGAGCTGACGCCGCAGGCGGCGGCGGTCACGCAGATGCTTGGCTGAAAGGGACTTCTCCAGATAGGCCGGGCCGTCGAGCAGGCTTTGCAGCATAGGCCTTTCGAATAACTCGGCCTCGGCGACCGGCAGGTTGCGGCTGATGGCGACGGCGCGCAGCAGCTGCACGAATGGACCTTCCAGCCGGGCGCTCGGAATGACCAGCACCGACGGCAGGTTCAGTTCGCCGCTTGCCAGTGTTTCAAGCAGATTATCCAGCGTCTCGGCGGCATCTTCCTGGTCGAGCAGCGGCGTTCCGAGCGGACCGTAGGGGTTTGCCCAGGAGCGGATGATCGGCGCGCCGATGGAAAATCCAGGCCGTTCGATGGAAAACGGCATCAGAAAGCGCATGCGGCTGCGCTGTGCATCCTCGTCGCGCATGATCATGAGGCGTATCTGCTTGTCCTCTAGGCGCGGCATTGCGGGGGCCATGAAGCGCGCGGAAAAAAACACGTTCGGTTCGAGGGCACGGTGGGTCAGGAAGTCGAGCTCCGGGCGCAGATCATAACCGGCCCGGGCAGGGTAGATGCACAAATGACGTGATGGCTTGCCGCTTTCAACCGAAACCTCGGCGACCGGACGCTCCACCGTCATGCCGGCAATCTTTGTTACCGTCGTGGCGCCGGCGCTTCCGGGTTCACCTTGCAAAAACGGGTTCGAGGACATTTCAGCCTGCCTCACTATTGGCCGCGATCCTTTGCGGCTTGCTTAGTACGTTCATGTTGATGCCCAGCCGGCTGCGAACAATGAAAAACAACAGCAATGCTTCAGCGAACATCGCCGTCATTGTCGCTGCGGCCGCACCGTTGATTCCAAATTGCGGGATGAGCACAATGTTGCCGGCAACGTTGACGGCAAGCACCGCGAAATAGATCAGGGCGCAGATTTTCTGCTGGCCGGTCATCGTCAAAAGCGCTTCGCCGGGACCGATAAAGGCCTTTGCCGCAATTCCAGCGAAGAGAATGAACATGACGGAATAGCCGGCTGCGAAATCGGGGCCGAACAGCGACAGCAAGAACGGGCCCAGCAACAGGACCACGCCGCCGACTGCCAGGGAGGGCCAGAAGGTCCAGCGCGCAGCACTTACTGCGAAGCGTGCCAATTCGTCAGATTTTTCTTCGGCCACCAGCTGCGAAAAGCGCGGGGTCATGCCGGCCTTGACCGCAAAAAAGACGAAATGGACCAATGCCATCGTCTTTGCGGCGGCAAAATATGTAGCGACCTGGTCGGGCTGCAGAAACAGGCCGACCATGACGACGTCCGAATTGGTCAACAGGAAATAGAAGCCTTCAATGAGGAAAATCGGCAGTGCGATCTTCACCCAGTATGCAAGATGGACCTTACGGGGCCCCGGTTCATACCGGCTGCGCAAGCGCCGTCCAAGAATGATCAACTGACCGGCCGTTGTGGCATATGTGGCAATGATCGCAGCGATCAGTGCGGTCTTGGCGCTTGCGTCGAAACCCAGCACCACAGCAGCCACCATGGCAAGCGGTATCAGGATCGGGCGCACCAGATATGTCGGTGTCAGGGCCTGTACGACCCAGCTGTTTGCCCGCGCGGTTCCCTCCATCGCATCTCCGAGCGCGATCATTGGCAGGAGGATAGCGCCGAGGACGAGTGGAGCCAGATAGTAGACGGGCATCCGGTCGCCGAGCACATAGAGCAGGGCAATGCCGATGGCGGCGACCAGGCTGGCGGCGGCCAGCGCAACCAGGCGGGTGGTGAAGGTGATGCCGCGTATTTCTTCAATCGCGCCACTGGAGCGGTATTGTGGCAGGAAGCGGATAATGGCTGTGTGAAAGCCGAGGCAGGACAGGTTGCCGGCGATAACGGCCATTACCCAGACAAAGACAAATATCCCGTATTCGAACTGCCCCATGAGACGGGCAAGGAAAATCTGCGACAGAAATGCGATGCCGGCGCTCATGACGCGAATGACAAACGCGATCAGCGACATGTGGCGGGCCTGATGATGCCCGTCCTGTCCATTGATTTTCTGAAGCAACCGGTCGAGGAATCCGGAAACAGTCCGCCGGACCTGTTGTTCCGGCGCGAGCGTTTTTTCTGCCGTATTTTCCACCGTCATACGCACGGCAATGACCAACCCATACTCGATACTGTCCTGCAGTATGGCGCATGGGCGTTAAGAAACGGTTGGAATCGGGGGTTTTGCACGGGAGAAAAGCGAATGCGTAATTCCGGACGTCCTGCTCTAACCATGTCCATTCCACCTGATGTCTGCCGCGCGAACGAAAATTAAGCAAAACAGACCGCCGATAATGACCGCCGGCGTATAGCCGATGCCGCTGGTGGCGCAGTGCTTAATTCCCTCAATATGCCGGATTTTCGGCCATCACAGGGGTGTGGTCCGCGCAGGTTGAGCAGCGTGGCTATTGCCTGTTTCAGGCAAGTGGGTAGGGATTTTGTCCAAAATGCGAAAGCGGCCGGAAACCGGCCGCTGCTGCTAAATACCGTCGTTCAATAAATTGTGAGCGGCACCTTTGCCAAAGCAGGTTTCGCCCAAAGGCCGGCCGGTCTATCCGAATGACCCGTGGCAGTGCTTGTATTTCTTGCCGGAGCCGCAGGGGCAGGCCTCGTTGCGTCCGACCTTGCCCCAGGTCGCCGGGTTGTTCGGGTCGCGTTCCTCTGCCGGGACGGTTCTGTGTTGGGCCGGTGCAAGGGCAAGGCCACCGGCTTCGCCTGCCGGTTCCATAAACTCGTCCTGACCGGTGGAGGCATCGACATGGTGGCCTTCCATTTCTTCCGGCGGCGTCGGCTCAGGTGAATCGGCCGCCTGGCGAACAAGTTCAACCCGCATGAGTTGCGCGGTTACCGTCTCTCTCAGATTGCCAAGCAGGCTCTGGAACAGCTCGAAAGCCTCGGCCTTGTATTCCTGCAGCGGGTCGCGCTGCGCAAGGCCCCGGAAGCCGATGACCGAGCGCAGATGGTCGAGATTGACGAGATGTTCGCGCCACAAATGGTCCAGCGTCTGCAGGACGATTGATTTTTCGACATAGGTCATCACTTCGGGGCCGAAACGCTCGGCCCGTTCGCTCGCCGCCTTTTCCGTCGCTTCGGTAAGACGTTCGCGGATATCGTCCTCGGCGATACCTTCTTCCGCGGCCCATTCGGAGACAGGAACCTCGAGATTGAGGAATTTCTCGGTTCCCTCCTTCAGCCCTTCAATGTCCCATTGTTCGGCATAGGCCCTTTCGGGAATGTGGCTTGAAACGAGGTCGTCGATGACGTCCTGGCGCATATCCGCGGTTGTCTCGGAAATATCTTCAGCGTCCATCAGTTCGAGCCGCTGCTCGAAAATGACCTTACGCTGGTCGTTCATGACGTCGTCGAATTTGAGCAGGTTTTTGCGGATGTCGAAGTTGCGGGCCTCGACCTTCTTCTGGGCCCGTTCGAGCGCCTTGTTGATCCATGGGTGGACGATGGCCTCGTCTTCTTTCAGTCCCAGCTTTTTCAACATTCCGTCCATACGGTCGGAACCGAAAATACGCATCAGATCGTCCTGCAGGGACAGGAAGAATTTCGAGCGGCCGGGGTCGCCCTGACGGCCGGAACGGCCACGCAGCTGGTTGTCAATTCGGCGGCTTTCGTGGCGTTCTGTCGCCAGAACATAAAGACCGCCTGCTTCCAGCGCTTTTTTCTTCAGGGTCTGTACTTCAGCTCGGATCTGTTCTTCCTTCGACTTGCGCTGCGCTTCGTCTTCGACGTCGGCCAGTTCATTGGCAATGCGCATGTCGACATTGCCGCCGAGCTGGATATCGGTTCCGCGGCCGGCCATGTTGGTGGCGATGGTTACGGCGCCGGGCACGCCGGCCTGCGCAACGATCATCGCTTCCTGTTCGTGGTAGCGTGCGTTGAGAACCTGGAAACCCTTCAGGCCCTCCTTGCCGAGACGATCGGCAAGAAACTCGGACTTTTCAATGGATGTCGTACCGACAAGAACCGGCTGGCCGCGTTCGCTCGCCTGCCTTATTTCCTCGACGATCGCCTTGTATTTTTCATCGGCGGTGCGGTAGACCTCGTCGTCTTCATCGGCGCGCTGGATCGGCAGGTTCGTCGGCACTTCAACGACATTGAGGCCGTAGATATTGCCGAATTCCTCCGCTTCGGTCGATGCCGTTCCGGTCATGCCCGCGAGCTTGGAATACATGCGGAAGTAATTCTGGAAAGTGATCGATGCGAGTGTCTGGTTTTCCGGCTGGATGGTCACCTTTTCCTTGGCTTCCAAGGCTTGGTGCTGACCTTCCGAATAGCGGCGGCCCGGCATCATGCGGCCGGTGAACTCGTCGATGATGACGATCTCGTTATTGCGGACGATGTAGTCCTTGTCGCGGGCAAAAAGCTTGTGTGCCTTGAGGGCGTTGTTGATGTGATGGACGATGGCGACATTTTCGACATCGTAGAGCGATTCACCCTTGAGGAGGCCCGCTTCGGTCAGCATGCCTTCGAGCTTTTCGGTTCCTTCTTCGCTGAAGGTCGCCGAACGCTGCTTTTCGTCGATCTCGTAGTCGCGGTCTTCGAGCAGCGGAATAAAGGCATCGACGGTGTTGTACAGCTCGGAACGGTCATCCAGCGGACCGGAAATGATCAGCGGCGTGCGCGCTTCGTCAATAAGGATGGAATCGACCTCGTCGACGATGGCGTAGTTGTGGCCACGCTGAACCATCTGGTTGCGCTCATATTTCATATTGTCGCGCAGATAGTCGAAACCCAGTTCGTTGTTGGTGGCATAGGTTATGTCACAGCCATAGGCCGCGCGGCGTTCGTCGTCGTCCATACCGTGCACGATCGTTGCCGTCGTCATGCCGAGGAAGCTGTAAACCTGCCCCATCCATTCCGCGTCGCGGGTGGCAAGGTAGTCGTTCACCGTTACGACGTGAACGCCTTTGCCCTGAAGGGCATTCAGATAGACCGGGAGCGTTGCGACGAGCGTCTTGCCTTCACCGGTCTTCATCTCGGCTATTGAATTTTCGTGAAGGATCATGCCGCCGATGAGCTGAACGTCGAACGGACGAAGTCCGAGGGCCCGTTTGGCAGCTTCGCGTACCGTGGCGAAAGCGGGAACCAGAAGGTCGTCGAGCGATTTTCCGTCGGCGAGCTCCTTGCGGAACTGATCGGTGCGTGCGGCCAGTTCTTCATCGGAAAGGGCCTGCATGTCGCTTTCGAGTGCATTGATGGCGTCGACGCGCGGTTTGTATGAGCGAATAAGACGCTCGTTTGAAGAACCAAACAATTTGCGGGCGATACCGCCGAAGCTGACCATCAATATGGTCCTTTCTTGCTGGTTGGGCGGTCCTCAAAAAGTCACTGGTTTGGCCTGCCGGTGGCCCGATGACGCCGTTTTGAAGCTGATCCGCCCTAAACTGAACTGGACGCGAGATTGCGTGACAGATAAGAGGGGGGGTGATCGATGTCAACGGCGCTGTGGCTGCGTCGGATTTGGCTGATTGTGGTGGGCGGCAGGATTCTTGCTTGTGACAGAGCGGAAATCGGCTATTGAATGTACATGGCGGCCGGTCGGCTGCCCAACCCAGAAGAGGTTTGTTGATCATGCAAGTAACATTGCAATTGCGTGCGAGTTTGGTGGTGCTGGCCGTCTGCCTGAGCTTCGGTGCGTATGCTCAGGATACGGAAGACAAGGTGATCGCGACGATCGGCGGCAAGCCGGTCTATCAGTCCGAATTGACCTTTGCCGAAACCGATCTCGACCCGCAGTTCTCGCGCTTGCCGGCGGATCAGCGAACCGCGGCGGCGCTTTCGGCACTGCTCGACATTAAGTTGATCGCCCTGCAGGCGGAAAAAGCCGGTCTCGGCAAGGACGAAATGTTTCAGCGGCGGCTTGAATTCCTCAAGGACCGCGCTCTGCATAATGAATATTTCCGGGCAAAAGTGGTAGACGGGCTGACCGAAGAGGCGGTCAAGGACCGCTACGAGAAGGAAGTTGCCGCGACACCGCCGGAACAGGAAGTCAAGGCGCGTCACATTCTTGTCGACAGCGAAGAGCAGGCCAAAGCGGTAATTGCCGAACTGGAGGCCGGTAAGGACTTCATCGAACTGGCCAAGGAAAAATCCACGGGACCGAGCGGCCCGCAAGGCGGCGATCTGGGTTATTTCACCCGCGGCAGAATGGTACCGGAATTCGAAGAGGCGGCCTTTGCGCTGGAGACCGGCGGCTACACGAAAGAGCCGGTCAAGACGCAGTTTGGGTGGCACGTGATTAAAGTTGAAGACAAGCGCGACACACCACCGCCGCAGTTCGCGCAGGTTGCCGACCAGATCCGCAGGGTGTTGCTGCAGGAACAGTACCTGGCCCTTATTCAGGAGGCGCGTGCAGCAATCGACGTCGAAGTGACGGACAAGAATCTTCAGGATCTTTTGAACGCGGTCAATCCGCCTGCCAATCAATAAATCGAAAGCTGTTGCCGCAATTCACCTTTCAACGTGATTGCGGGGACGGTGAAACAATTCGTAAGAGCAATGACTGACACCGTATCTCCACTGGCTCCGGAGCAATATGCCGTCCTTCCACCGCTGGAGGGCGTACATATCGGAACCGCCGCTGCCGGAATAAAGTATGCCGGGCGCACCGATCTCATGCTGATGGTGTTCGATACGCCTGCGGCAACGGCCGGTGTATTCACGCAATCGCTATGCCCCTCCGCACCGGTTGAATTCTGCCGGGAGAACCTCGGCGGCGGCGCAGCACGTGCGCTGGTGGTCAATTCGGGTAATGCCAACGCTTTCACCGGCAAAAAAGGCAGCGAAGCGGCGCGCATAACAGCCGAAACCGCATGCCGGGCAGTTGGTTGCGACCTTCGCGAAGTGTTCCTGGCCTCGACCGGCGTCATAGGCGAGCCTTTGGACGCCAACGGATTTTCAGGTGCGCTGGAAACCCTTGCAGCAAACACCGATCCCGATGGCTGGATGGATGCGGCGAAGGCGATCATGACAACCGATACCTATCCGAAGGTTGCCACCCGTACCGCAACGATCGGCGGGACGGAAGTCCGCATCAACGGTATCGCAAAGGGGGCGGGCATGATCGCACCGGATATGGCGACCATGCTGTCCTTTGTCGTGACCGATGCCGACATCGCAAGCGACGCGCTGCAGGCCATGTTGTCGGAAGGCGTCGACGGTTCGTTCAACGCCATCACCGTCGACAGCGATACGTCAACGTCCGATACGCTCATGCTGTTCGCGACGGGAGCGGCCGCAAAAAGAGGTGCGCCGCATATTTCAGATGCGGGCGACGGTGCGATATCCGAGTTCAAATCCGCACTGTTCGATCTGTTGAAGGACCTTGCCCATCAAATCGTACGTGACGGGGAAGGCGCTCGAAAGATGGTGGAAATCACAGTACAAGGTGCGGCCAGTGACAAGGCAGCGAAGGTGATTGCGTTGTCGATTGCCAATTCGCCTCTGGTCAAAACGGCCGTTGCAGGAGAAGATGCCAATTGGGGCCGGATTGTCATGGCGGTCGGCAAGGCCGGCCAGGAAGCGCATCGCGACCGGCTGAAGATCTGGTTTGGCGATATCCGTGTTGCTGTTGAGGGTGAACGTGATCCGGATTATTCCGAGGACGCTGCAGCGCAGGTGATGAAGCGGCCGAAGATCGACATTGCGGTCGACGTAGGGGTAGGCGACGGGCAGGCCACGGTGTGGACCTGCGACCTGACCAAGGAATATGTGGCAATAAACGGCGACTACCGCAGCTAGCCGAATTTAATGTCAGACCACAATAAGAGACCGGATATTTCCATGCAGGATCTTGCCAGTGTTCGTCGTTTGGAAGCCGTTGGCTTCAGGGCATGGCCGGCAGCCTCGATCCAATATGACGGGAGCTGGCAGATCCGGCTGACGGCCGGCCATCCGTCAAAGCGCCTGAATTCCGTCAATCCGCTTGATCCGTCCGATCACCGCGACGTCGAATTGCGGGTCGAAAGAGCGGCCCAGCGCTTTCGGGCCTACGGACGCCCGCTTGTTTTCCGGCAATCGCCACTGGCACCGCCCCAACTCGACGCCTATTTCGATGCCCACGGTTGGCGGCGTTTCGATGAGACGCGCGTCATGATGGCCGAGATCGGCCATCTGGACCTTGAAGATGCGATGGACCATTTGCCCATCCGCGAAATCGGGCGCTATGTGGATTCCTCCATCCAGGTTCACGGACGTGACCCGGTGCTCAAGCCGGGATTGACGGAAGTGTTGAGTTCGATACGGCCCGAGACAGGTTTTTTTGTTATCGAGGAAGCCGATACCGGGCCGGTGGCCACGGCGCTGTGCGTGCATGACAACGACATGGCGGGCATTTTCGAACTGGCAACGCGCTCCGACGCCCGACGCAAGGGACACGGGCGCGAGGTCGTCACAACGGCCCTGCGCTGGGCGCGCATCCGCGGCGCCGAAAAGGCATGGCTGCAGGTCGAGGCAGAAAACACTGCAGCCGTCAGCCTCTACGAGGGCTTTGGTTTTCGGGAGGTTTATCGTTACGACTACCGGCAGGCTCCGGAGCAACCTGCGGATGGGTAGTGGTCAGACCGTACTCGTTGCGGCCTGCGCCCTGGTGGACACCGATGGGCGTGTGCTGATTGCCCAAAGACCCGCCGGTAAATCGATGGCCGGATTGTGGGAGTTTCCGGGCGGCAAGGTGGAGGCCGGCGAAACGCCCGAAGAAGCCGTCATCAGAGAACTTCAAGAGGAGCTGGGAATTACAACCCGCATTGCCTGTCTGGCGCCCCTGACTTTCGCCAGCCATGCCTATGACGACTTCCATCTGCTGATGCCGCTGTTCATTTGCCGACGCTATTGGGGTATCCCGCAGGCGAAGGAAGGGCAGGCGCTGAAATGGGTAAGGCCGAGGGACCTTCGTGATTTTCCAATGCCGGCGGCAGATGAGCCGCTGGTGCCTTTTTTAATCGATCTGATCTAGATTCGAAGCCTGTAGTGTGGCTGTTACGGGGCGCCGTTAATCAAATATTTAACATAATACCAGATAGTTGCGTGGACTGTATGTGGGCGCAGGGGCTCGAAAATGAGCAATGATGATTTCTGGTCTTCGGTATATTCAGGCGCAACCGACAAAAGACATCGGGGGCGTTTCAGTGCCATGCGTCTTGCGCTTTTGTTCGGCATGGCGGCGATGGCGCTTGCCCTGATCGTGCCGCCGATGTTCGATGTTTCTTCCGACGATTGGCAGTTAATCTCTTCAAATCAGGGCATTGACTTCACAACGACGGCAACAACCAAACGCAAGCGCGAATATACGATCCAGCGCAGTATTTTGCAGTCTTCGTCAAGTTCCGTGTGCATAATACAGGCCAACGGACGCCGCTCCGGCGATTGCTGAGGATATCCCTGCTCAGGATCGGATGTTCATGATCCTGCCATTGCGACGGCTCAGTTAACACCGAAACAGCTAAAGTTTGAGCAAAGTTGTTAGCCGGACAACAACTGTGTTTGTTAGGTATATTGCAATGGTTTCAAAGCTACATTCCACATAGAACAGTAGTGTGCGATTGGAGCGCAACATGACCAGATTGGCAGAGCGGTTCCTGAAGTGCGAAAGCGGGGCCACCGCAATAGAATATGCTTTCATCGCGACGTTGATTTCGATCACCATCGTGGCCGGCGCATCGGCAATCGGTGTCGGCGTTGGAAACTCTTTCAACAACGTGGCGAGCGGATTTAACTGATCGGCGGTGACACGCTCTATATTTTTTGTTCGCGTGTTCCCAGAGCCTTTGCGAGGCTTGTTTGGGCAGATCCCGGCGAAAGCGGTTTTTGCTGACTTTCATGCGGTTTCCACCCCGAAAGATAAATTACACTGAAGCTTGCCCGTACGCGTCCATCCGGATCGCCGTAGCGTTCGGCGTAGATTTCAGCGGCGCGCATGAAGAGCCGCCTTCCGGCAGGCTTTCGGCTGCGGGCCAATAACGGATTGGCCATTCCCATGTGCCTGAGATCCCGCATCAATTCAAACATCGTATCGTAGCGAACCGTATAGGTCTCCGCATCGACGACCGGCAGCGAAAACCCGGCGCGTTGCAGCAGCGACCCGCAATCGCGCACGTCGGCAAGGGGGATAACCCGCGGGCTGGCGCCGCCGGTCAGTTCCTCTTCAGCCGACAGCAGTGCGTCGCGCAGTTCCGACAATGTTCCGGCTCCGGGCAATGCAGCAAGAAAGAGCCCGTCGGGATGAAGCACCTGGTTGATCTGCACGAGTATGCCCGGCAGGTCATTGGCCAGATGCAGTGTGAGGGGTGAAACAACGAGGCCGACGGCCTGGTTTGTGATTGGAAGCAATTCCAACCCGGTTACAACCTGGTGTTCCGGCGCGGCCTGTGATGTCAACAGGCGCGGGTCCTGCTCGATCTGCAGAACGCGCTGCGTCTTACCGCTGGCGGCAAGCATGTCCGCCAATGTGCCGGTGCCTGCGTGCAGCGCAATAGCGACTTCAAAACTGCGCTCAACGGATGCCAGCCTTTCGCCAAGCTCTTCGGTCACGATTTTCAGCAGGAAATCGCTGCCATCGGGTGCCTGGGCAAGCGCGCGAAGCCGGTTGCGGCGTATGAGATCGGTGTCAAACAGCCCGTCGACGTCCATTGCGAATGCCCATCTTTTTTGTATTGTCCTTCATATGGCTCCCAGTTCCTTCAATTCCACTGTGATGTCAATCGGCGGATGCTTGCGACACGCGCTTCGCCGAGCCGGCGACATCATCTATCCGCCGGCCTGCCTCGGGTGCGGCGAACTGACGGGAGAGCATGGGGGCCTGTGCGGCAATTGCTGGAGCCAGTTGCGGCCTATAGAACAGCCCCGGTGCGATGTGCTTGGCACGCCGTTTTCCTACGATGTCGGTGACGCGGTTCTGTCAGCCGATGCGATTGCCGATCCGCCACCATTCGCCAAGGCTCGTTCGGCAGTGCTGTACGATGATATCGCCAGAGCGTTGGTGCACCGGCTCAAATACAAGGACCGGACCGATCTTGCCGGGGTAATGGCCGGATGGATGGTCCGATCCGGGGAAGACGCAATCGCCGGCGCCGACGCGGTGTTGCCGGTTCCGCTGCACAGGGCGAGGTTGCTGATGCGGCGCTACAACCAGTCGGCTGAGCTTGCACGGGCACTTGCTTCACGCGCCGGATTGCCCTATCTGCCCTCGGTGCTTTTTCGCACCCGTGCCACCCGGCAACAGGTTGGCCTCGGCTCGCAGGCGAGGGCAGACAATGTCAGGGGTGCATTTACGGTCCCTGAAGGGCGGATAGCTGAGATCGCCGGCAAGTCGCTGTTGCTCGTCGATGATGTCTACACGACCGGTGCGACGGTGAAGTCGGCGTCGCGGGCATTGTTGAAAGCGGGTGCCGGAAAAGTTTTCGTGCTTACATTCGCCAGGGTTGCCCCCGGTAATCTGTAAACACTATATGGATGGACTGAATTAAACGGTACGATACCGCACACTGGAGAAATTAATGGCCGATGTAACCATCTATACGCGGAAATTCTGCGGATTTTGCACTGCCGCCAAGCGATTGCTCGAAAAGAAGGGTATTTCCTATACCGAGCACGACGCAACATTTTCCGACAAGCTGAGAAGCGAGATGGTGAAGCGCGCGGGCGGACGGTCAACGTTTCCGCAGATATTCATCGGCAAGGCGCATATCGGCGGGTGCGACGAGTTGCATGCGCTGGAACATGGCGGCAAGCTGGACAAGATGCTGCACACCGCAGCCTGAGGAGAATATTGTGACGCAAGGCTTCCGCGCTGCCGCTATACAGATGCGATCGTGTATGGATCCGCAGCGCAATATCGGGGATTTGACGGAACTGGTTGAGGAGGCCGTCTCGAAAGGCGCCGACTATGTACAAACGCCGGAAATGACCGGTGCCCTGGTCCGCAAGCGAGCAAGCCTGCAAGCAATTATCCGCGATGAAGCAGACGATCCGGTTGTTGCGGCCGCGGCGGAGCTTGCGGCGCGTCACCGGATCTTCCTGCATATCGGCTCGACGGCTATTGCCGTAAAGGGCGGTAAAATAGCCAACCGGGCGTTCATTTTCGATCCGGGCGGTGTAACTGTGGCCCGCTATGACAAGATCCATATGTTCGATGTTGATCTCGACAATGGTGAAAGCTGGCGCGAAAGCGCTACATATGAACCCGGAAGGCACGCTACCATCGCGCCGCTGCCCTTTGCCCGCCTCGGGCTGGGCATCTGCTACGATGTGCGGTTTCCGGAATTGTTCCAGAAGCTGGCGCTCGCCGGCGCCGATGTGTTGAGCGCTCCGGCAGCCTTTACCAGACAGACCGGCGAGGCGCACTGGCATGTGCTTTTGCGCGCGCGGGCAATCGAAAACGGCGCCTTTTTCATTGCCGCCGCCCAGGGTGGGGCCCATGAGGACGGACGCGAAACCTACGGCCATTCAATGATTGTTGACCCCTGGGGCCGTATTCTTGCGGAAGCCGAACATGACGAACCGGCGGTCATTGTCGCCGATATCGATCCGGCGGCCAGCGTGGAAGCGCGAAACAAGATTCCAAATTTGCGCAATCGCCGGACATTCGACCTTGCCGAAGAAGAGGCAACCAGAGCAACCGCATGATACGATTCAACCTCATATGCGATGAGCAACACACTTTCGAAGCGTGGTTTTCGAGCAGCGCGGATTTTGAGGAACAGAGTGCGCGGCAGCTGGTGAGCTGTCCGCATTGCGGGTCAACGGCAGTGGAAAAGGCGCTGATGGCACCATCCGTTTCGACGTCCCGAAAGAAAGAGGCGACGACCCGACTTGCCATGAATACGGCGCAGCAGGCGGCGATGGATCAACTGCGCAAGGCGGTCAAGACCATCCGCGATAATTCCGAGGACGTCGGCACGCGGTTTCCCGAGGAAGCCCGCAAAATCCACTATGGCGAAAGCGAAGAGCGCGGCATTATCGGACAGGCCGGGCCCGATGAAGTAAAGGCTTTGGTTGAAGAAGGCGTCGGCATCGCACCGCTGCCGGATTTACCCGAGGACAAAAACTGAAGTCGATCTGCCGCTTTATTTCGGCCGCGCGGCAAGCATCATATAATTGACGTCCATGTCGCGTGACAGGTGCCAGCTGTCGGAGAGCGGGTTGAAGAAGACCCCGGTGCGATCGACGATCTGCATCCCCGCACCGCTGACCGGCGCTTCGATTTCCTCGGGCCGAACAAGCTTTTCATACTGGTGCGTCCCGCGCGGCAGCCAGCGCAGTACGTATTCCGCGCCAACAATCGCTAGCGCAAGCGCCTTGAAGGTCCGGTTAATCGTCGCAATGAACATCAGGCCGCCGGGCTTGACCATCTCGGCGCAGGACGAAAGGAACAGGTCGACGTCGGCGACATGTTCGACGACCTCCATGTTCAGGACAATGTCGAACTGCTCGCCGGCAGCGGCCAGCGTTTCGGCCGTAACGGCCCTGTAGTCAACCTCAACACCGCTTTGTGCAGCGTGAATTTTAGCGATTTCGATGTTGGTTTCGGATGCATCGGCGCCAACGATCTGAGCCCCCATCCGGGCTATCGGTTCACACAAAAGTCCACCGCCGCAACCGATATCGAGAACCCGGAGTCCTTCAAGCGGTTCCGGTGATTTGGGGTCGCGGCCAAAATGGGCGGCGACCTGATCACGGATATATCCGAGACGCACCGGGTTGAACTTGTGCAGGGGCCTGAATTTCCCGGTCGGATCCCACCATTCCGAGGCCATGGCGGAAAAGCGGTCGACTTCCTGTTGGTCGATGGTTGACGGGGCAGCGGCGCTCATACTTGTCTCCTGCGGCTTGTTACGATTGAAGTCGGACGAACGCCCGCGAAAGTCAAGAGCGGCAAATTTGCGCAGATTGGCCGGCTCCCGCCTGTGACGGACACATCAGCGGCGGCGTGCTCCTTGCAGCAGCGAGGCTTTTTGGGTATGAGATCGACGCCGCCGCTCGCTTTGCCGGGCGGCAGAATTTTAAGCGCAACTAGCTCTAACCGTTTTTTTGGAGTTCCGGTCTTACCGATGGCCCGAATAGTCATGAAATTTGGCGGCACCTCTGTGGCCGATCTGGATCGCATCCGCAACGTCGCCCGTCACGTCAAACGGGAGGTCGACGCAGGGCATGAGGTCGCGGTGGTCGTTTCAGCCATGGCCGGCAAAACCAATGAGCTCGTCAACTGGACGCGGGAAGCCTCGGCGCTGCATGATGCGCGGGAATATGACGCCGTCGTTGCGTCGGGAGAACAGGTAACCTCGGGCCTTCTTGCCATTACCCTCCAGTCGATGGGAGTCAATGCCCGTTCCTGGCAGGGCTGGCAGATTCCGATCAAGACCGACAATGCGCATGGCGCCGCGCGAATTCTGGATATTGACGGCACAGAACTGATCCGCCGGTTTGGCGAGGGGCAGGTCGCCGTGGTGTCGGGATTTCAAGGGATCGGACCCGACAACCGGATCGCGACTCTCGGCCGTGGTGGCTCGGACACAAGTGCCGTGGCAATCGCGGCAGGCGTGAATGCTGACCGTTGCGACATATATACTGATGTGGACGGTGTTTACACGACCGATCCGCGTATAGAGCCCTCGGCGCGGCGGTTGCGCAAAATCGCCTTCGAGGAAATGCTGGAAATGGCGTCTCTGGGCGCCAAGGTGCTGCAGGTCCGCTCGGTCGAGCTGGCCATGGTTCACAAGGTCCGTACGTTCGTGCGGTCCAGTTTTGCTGAACCCGATGCGCCGGGAATGGACGATTTTGATAACCCGCCCGGCACTTTGATTTGTGATGAGGAAGAAATCGTGGAACAGGAAGTCGTAACCGGCATCGCATTTGCAAAGGATGAGGCGCAGATTTCCCTGCGACGTGTTGCAGACCGCCCGGGCGTATCCGCCGCCATATTCGGTCCGCTGGCGGAAGCACATATCAACGTCGACATGATCGTGCAGAATATTTCCGAGGACGGTTCGTCGACTGACATGACTTTCACGATTCCCTCCGGCGATATGGAGAAATCGCTCGCTGCGCTCGAAAAGGCCAAAGAGACAATCGGGTTTGATGCGGTGCAGAGCGAGCTCGGACTGGTGAAGGTATCCGTCATCGGCATCGGCATGCGCAGTCACGCCGGCGTTGCGGCGACGGCTTTTCAGGCCTTGGCCGAAAAGGGAATCAACATCAAGGCGATCACAACATCGGAAATCAAGATTTCCATACTGATCGACGGGCCCTACGGGGAACTGGCCGTTCGGACTTTGCATTCGGTTTACGGGCTGGATAAAACATAGTCATTGAAACCCCTTAACCGGGTCAATTTTCCGTTGCTTCGGTTTGGTCGCCGGAGCGAACAGAACTGGGAGCGAGAAGCGCGATGAGAGACCCATCGGCAGGTCCCCGCGTCATGCTGAAGCGGTTGCGCGAGCTTATGGCGGAGCCGCTGGAGCCGCAGGACCGTCTCGACCGTATCGTGCGCCAGATCGCGCAGAATATGGTTGCGGAGGTCTGCTCTTTTTATGTTCTGCGCGCTGACGGTGTTCTTGAACTCTATGCGACCGAGGGTCTTAATCCCGGTGCCGTTCACCTGGCGCAGTTGAAGATGGGGCAGGGCCTGGTCGGAACGATTGCTGCCGGTGCCCGGCCGCTTAACCTGTCCGACGCCCAGACCCATCCCGCCTTTACCTATCTGCCCGAGACCGGAGAAGAGATCTATCATTCCTTCCTCGGTGCACCGATCTTGAGAGCCGGCCGCACGCTTGGTGTTCTGGTTATCCAGAACAAGGCCATGCGCAATTACAGCGAGGATGAACTCGAGGCGCTCGAGACGACCGCCATGGTGCTGGCGGAGATGATTGCCACGGGCGAGTTGAAGAAAGTCACGCGTCCCGGGCTGGAACTCGATCTCAGCCGCCCGGTCACATTCGACGGCGATGCCTATTCGGATGGTGTGGGGCTTGGTCACGCGGTGTTGCACGAGCCGCGCATTGTCGTCACTGAACTCCTCAACGAGGATATCGACAGCGAACTGACACGGCTCGAAGACGCGCTTGGATCTTTGCGTATTTCGATCGACGACATGTTGTCGCGCCGTGATGTTCCCACCGAAGGCGAACACCGCGCGGTCCTTGAGGCTTATCGGATGTTTGCCCATGACCGGGGCTGGGTGCGCAAGCTCGAAGAGGCCATCCGCAACGGTCTCACAGCGGAAGCGGCAGTGGAAAAAGTGCAGAGCGACACGCGCGCGCGCATGATCCATATGACCGATCCCTATCTGCGTGAGCGTCTGCATGATTTTGACGATCTGGCCAACCGGCTGCTGCGCCAACTGACCGGATTCAACGTCAAATCCCACCAGGATGATTTCCCCGACGCCGCCATCATCGTCGCCCGTGCGATGGGCGCTGCCGAACTGCTTGACTACACCCGCTCGAAGGTCCGGGGGCTGATCCTCGAGGAAGGCTCGGTAACAAGCCACGTTGTCATTGTCGCAAGGGCGATGGGCATTCCGGTTGTCGGCCAGGTGTCCGGCATTGTCTCAATGACTGAAAATGGCGATCCGATCATTATCGACGGGGATGACGGCAAGGTGCATCTGCGGCCGATGGCTGATCTGGAAAGCGCCTATGCCGAAAAAGTGCGCTTCAGTGCCCGGCGCCAGGAACAGTTCCGTGCGCTGCGCGCCGTTGAACCGGTCACGCGCGACGGCGTTGCGATCACGCTGCAGATGAATGCCGGCTTGCTGGTCGATCTGCCGCAGCTCGAGGAATCGGGTGCAAGCGGCGTCGGGCTGTTCAGAACCGAGTTGCAGTTCATGATTGCGTCGACCCTTCCGAAAGTCGAGGAGCAGGAACAATTCTACCACAGTGCCATCAAGCAGGCGGACCCCAAACCGATAACGTTTAGGGCCCTCGATATCGGCGGCGACAAGGTCATTCCCTATTTCCGCGCCGCCAACGAGGAAAATCCGGCGCTTGGATGGCGGGCCATGCGCCTGGCGCTCGATCGCCCGGGGATATTGAGAATGCAGCTGCGGGCTCTGCTTCGGGCGACGGCCGGTCGGGAACTCAGGCTGATGTTTCCGATGGTCACGGAAATCAGTGAATTTCGTGCCGCCCGTTCCCTGGTGAACAAGGAGGTGAGCCACCTGTCGCGCTTCGGCTACGACCTGCCGCGCAAGGTTGAGCTTGGCGCTATGCTGGAAGTGCCCAGCCTGATGTGGCAGCTTGACGAGTTGATGAAGGATGCGGATTTTGTCTCCGTCGGTTCAAACGATCTGTTCCAGTTTGCAATGGCGTCGGATCGCGGCAATGCGCGCGTGAGCAACCGTTTCGATCCGCTCGGCAGAACATTCCTGCGGATGCTGAGGCAGATTGTCGAAGCGGCGGATGCGAGAAACACGCCGCTCACGCTTTGCGGAGAGATGGCCGGGCGCACCCTGCCGGCCATGGCGCTTCTGGGCCTCGGTTACCGGTCCATTTCTATGTCGCCGGCGGCAATCGGGCCGGTCAAATCGATGCTGCTTGCCCTCGATGTGGGTAAACTGGAGGAAGTCCTGCTGCCGGCACTTGATGAAGCCGATCCGAAATACACGGTACGCGAACTTCTTTCCGATTTTGCCGATGCCAACGGCATACCGCTTTAGGGTGAACTGATGGCAAAACTACCGCTTGAAAAAATGCGCGAACTGGACAACCGCTTCGATGAGATCGAGGCGCGGATGGCGCAGGGGCCAGATGCCGAGACCTATGTCAGGCTTGCCTCGGAATATTCCGAGCTCGAGCCGGTCGTCGCGACAATCCGAAGTCACGGAAAGACAGTCAGCGAAATCTCCGACCTGAAATCGCTTCTCGACGATGCCGAGACCGATGAAGAAATGCGCGCGCTTGCCGAGCTTGAGCTTCCGGAACTTGAGGAGCGGCTCGAAAAGCTGGAGCAGGACATGCAGCTCATGCTGCTGCCCAAGGATGCTGCCGACAACAAGAGCGCCATCCTTGAAATCCGGGCCGGGACAGGCGGTTCGGAAGCGGCTCTTTTTGCCGGCGATCTGTTTCGCATGTATGAGCGCTATGCCGCATCAAACGGCTGGAAGGTCGAGGTGATGAGCGCCAGCGAGGGCGAAGTCGGCGGCTTCAAGGAAATCGTTGCAACGATCACCGGACGCGGTGTTTTTGCACGGCTTAAGTTCGAATCGGGCGTGCACCGGGTTCAGCGTGTTCCCGAAACCGAATCCGGCGGACGCATTCACACCTCGGCCGCGACCGTTGCCGTTCTTCCAGAGGCCGAGGAGATCGATGTCGAGGTTCGAAACGAGGATATACGCATCGATACGATGCGCGCTTCAGGTGCCGGCGGCCAGCACGTCAACACTACGGACTCGGCGGTTCGCATTACCCATATTCCCTCCGGCATCGTTGTTACTCAGGCGGAAAAATCGCAGCACCAGAACCGGGCCCGCGCCATGCAGATCCTGCGCGCACGATTGTTCGATCTGGAACGCCAGAAAGCAGAGAGCGAGCGGTCGGCTGAGCGCAAAAGCCAGGTCGGATCCGGCGACCGGTCGGAGCGAATCCGCACCTATAATTTTCCACAGGGCCGCGTCACCGACCACCGCATCAACCTGACGCTCTACAAACTCGACCGGATGATGATGGGTGAAATCGACGAAGTGGTCGATGCCCTCATTGCCGATCACCAGGCCGACCTTCTGGCCTCGCTCGGCGAAACGTCCGGTGCGTGAATCGGCAAAGCGGCGGAATTGATGGACATCACAGTCGGTGGTCTTGTAACCGAACTTAAGCGGCAATTTGATGCGGCCGGGCTGCCGCAACCACAATTGGATGCCCGCACGCTGGTTGGTCATCTGCTCGATATAAGTCTGACCGACCTGGTCCTTGATCCCGGCCGTCCGGTCGTTGCCGGCGACGTTGAGCGTGTCCGCCTGGCCGCCGAAAGACGATGCCGGCACGAGCCTGTGCACCGTATCATCGGTCACCGGTCGTTTTTCGGTCTCGATCTTGCCTTGTCGCAGGGAACGCTCGAGCCGCGTCCCGATACGGAGACGCTGGTGAATGCGGCCCTTCCGCATGCAAGGGCAATTGCGGATAAAAGCGGCACGTGCCGCATTATCGATCTCGGCACGGGAAGCGGAGCGATATGTCTGGCGCTGCTTGCCGAAGTTGAAACCGCCACCGGCCTCGGGACCGACATCTCCTTGCAGGCTCTGCAAACGGCAAAGGATAATGCCGGCCGCAACGGACTGGCGGAACGTTTTCATACGGCCTGCGGGTCCTGGTTCGAGGCGGTGGAGGGAGAATTTGACCTGATCGTGTCAAACCCTCCCTACATTCGGTCGGCCGATATCGGCAAGCTTGATCCGGAGGTCAGGGACTTCGATCCGATCGCCGCCCTTGATGGAGGAGCCGACGGGCTTGAAGCCTATCGGGCGATTGCCGCCGATGCGGGTAAGCACTTGTCGGCGGGTGGACACATCCTGGTCGAGACCGGTTTCGATCAGCATGAGGCGGTCATGGATCTGTTTCAGGGGAGCGGATTTGTCTGCACCGGCCGTTTCAAAGACCTTGGCGGCAATGACCGGGTTCTGTCGTTTGCAAAGAAAGGTAAGCCGTGACCGAAACAACCGGCAGTTCCGACGCCAACGTTCTGGTCGTCAGTTGCCACCCGCTTGCCGACAGCCTTTGTGCGCAGCTGCGTGAGCATATCCTTGTCCATCTCAGCAAGAGCGCTACCAATGTCACCCATCTCGATCTCTATGCCGCGGGCTTTGATCCCGTGTTATCGCCGGATGAACGGGCGGGTTATCACGCAAAACCCTATCCAACCGACGCCGTCGGGCAGGAGGCCGCTGACCTTTCGGCGGCTGATATTCTCATTCTGGTTTTCCCGGTTTGGTGGTTCGGGTTTCCCGCCATGCTGAAAGGTTGGTTCGACCGCGTCTGGGTACCGGGCGTTGCCTATGATCACGCAGACAATGCAGGTCCGATCAAACCGCGCCTTTTAAAACTGAGGCAATGCGTCGCGGTAACCACCATGGGCAGCCCGTGGTGGATAGATCGGTTTATCCTGTTTCGACCGGTGCGCCGTATCCTTGCGCGGGCGCTGATCGGAGCATGCGCACCCAAGTGCCGGTTCAATATGCTGACACATTATGCGGCCGATAGCGCCGACAAAAACAGCATTGATCGCTTCAAGGGCCGCGTAGACAAGGTTTTGGCATCGATTTTGTAGGACGTCCGCCGATGGGGTATCGTGCCAAAACACGGGTGATTCCGGCTCCGGCTGGCAACTTTTGATATATTCTTCCAATAATGAGGGTTCCCGGCCAGCAGCTATTTGCTCACAATGATGTTGCATTGCGTGACAGGCTTAACCTTGTGGGCCACCGAAAACGAATTAGATAAAGAAAAGGCTTGGAATTGTCGGCAAAGCGCGCTAATTTCCAGTCAGTGCTGAACACATGGTCATCACCATAGATTCGATCCTTCAGGATTGGTTCGGGTTTCGCTTCGGTGATCACTGATTGACCATCAGCAACAGAATCTGCCCTTGTATGAATGTGAAGCGGAAAGAGCGCAAGCGCACATCTTTATGCGGCCTGCGGCGTGGCAGCCGAGTAACGATTTCAACAACCGGTGCAGTACCAGCAATCCGATAACGGGAAAAAATTTCAGGTGAGTGACGCATGAGGTCAGGACAGCAGAACAAACGCGGTCGCGGTCGCAATAATAACAATAACGGAAGAAAAAACGGCAATCCGCTATCGCGCACCTATGACAGTACCGGTCCTGACGTAAAAATCCGCGGTACAGCCCAGCATATTGCCGACAAATACGGCACCATGGCGCGTGATGCGGCGAGCTCCGGCGACACGGTCATGGCAGAAAACTATTTGCAGCACGCCGAGCACTACAACCGGATCATTGCCTCGGCGCAGGCGCAGATGCAGGAGCGTTACCAGCGCGATGAGCGTGAGAACGCGGAACGCGAACAACAACAGCAGCAGCCAGCCGATAATGCCGCTGCAAATGCTGAAAACGCAGATAAGCAAACTACTGAAGTTCAGATCGACGGTTCAGGCCCCCAGCCGGTTATCTCCGGAACGCCCGCCGAAGTGGCGATTGGCGAGGATGGCGGTCAGCCGCAGCCTGCTCGCCGCTCTCCGGTTCGCCGCCGCGCGCCAGCAAGGCCGCGCCGGCAAAGGACATCGGCGCCGGATACAGTTAGCGAAGGTGCTGATGCAAATGTCGGCAACGGCCCGGTTGAAACCGAGCCGACCGTCGTTTCCGAGCCGACACGCACATCACCGGATGGACAGGACAATCCGCCGGAAGTGGCTGCCGCCGCTCCGGACGCGTAAATCCGTCAAAACAATCGTTTTTTTCAAGAACGCCCGGCTTGCCGGGCGTTTTGTTTTTTGAGGCGCCGGGCGGTGCGACAACTTGGCCGCGCCGGGCTCAATTCAAAATTGAAACCGGACTTGAACGACCCATGTTACAGTACCCATATTAGAAACGAACAGGGCCTGCCGTTATCGGGGGTCCTTCCGGATCCATAGTTCCGTGCCGGTTGCGGGCGGAACATGACAAGGAGACAGTCTTTATGAATATGGAAAAATATAGTGAGAGGGTGCGTGGGTTTCTTCAATCTGCGCAGACTTATGCCCTGGCAGAGGGGCACCAGCAATTTACCCCGGAACACATTCTGAAAATTCTTCTGGATGATCCTGAAGGTATGGCCGCATCGCTGATCGAGCGGGCGGGCGGACGCGCCGACGATGCCAGGCTCGGCGTCGAGGCCGCACTCGGAAAACTACCGAAGGTTTCGGGCGGCAATGGACAGATTTACCTTGCGCAGCCGTTGGCCAAGGTCTTTTCAACAGCAGAAGAGGCAGCCAAGAAGGCCGGTGACAGTTTTGTTACGGTCGAACGGCTTTTGCTGGCGCTGACTATTGAAAAATCAGCCGCCACTTCGAAGATCCTCGAAAAGGCCGGCGTGACCGCGCAAGGTCTTAATCAGGCAATAAACGAGATCCGCAAGGGCAGGACCGCCGATTCGGCCAGCGCTGAAGAAGGTTATGATGCGCTGAAAAAATATGCCCGCGATCTGACCGCCGAGGCACGTGAAGGAAAGCTCGATCCGGTTATCGGACGTGATGATGAAATCCGCCGGACAATCCAGGTGCTGTCGAGGCGCACAAAGAACAATCCGGTGCTGATCGGTGAACCCGGTGTCGGCAAGACGGCCATCGCCGAGGGGCTTGCATTGCGCATTGTCAATGGCGATGTGCCTGAATCGCTCAAGGACAAGCAACTGCTTGCCCTCGACATGGGTGCGCTTATCGCCGGGGCAAAATATCGCGGTGAATTCGAAGAACGGCTGAAAGCGGTCCTTTCCGAAGTACAGGCCGCCGCCGGAAATATCATTCTTTTCATCGACGAAATGCACACGCTGGTCGGTGCCGGCAAGGCGGACGGCGCAATGGACGCCTCCAACCTGCTCAAGCCTGCGCTCGCCCGCGGGGAGCTGCACTGCGTTGGCGCAACGACGCTTGACGAATATCGTAAGCACGTCGAAAAGGACGCTGCCCTTGCCCGCCGGTTCCAGCCGGTGTTTGTTGACGAGCCGACGGTCGAGGATACGATTTCGATCCTGCGCGGGATCAAGGAGAAATACGAGCAGCATCACAAAGTGCGTATTTCCGATTCGGCGCTGGTGTCGGCCGCGACCCTTTCGAACCGTTATATCACCGACAGGTTCCTGCCGGACAAGGCGATTGATCTGGTCGATGAATCGGCATCGCGGTTGCGCATGCAGGTTGATTCGAAGCCCGAGGAGCTCGATGAACTCGACAGGCGGATTATCCAGCTGAAGATCGAGCGCGAGGCCTTGCTCAAGGAAACCGACGCTGCGTCGAAGGACCGGCTCGAAAAACTTGAAGTCGATCTGGCCTCACTTGAGGAAAAGGCTGATTCGCTGACGGCGATCTGGCAGTCCGAAAAGCAGAAACTCGGACTTGCAGCCGAGCTGAAGAAGCAGCTTGACGATGCCCGCAATGCGCTTGCAATCGCGCAGCGCAATGGTGAATTCCAGCGTGCCGGTGAGCTTGCCTATGGTGAGATTCCGGATCTGGAGCGCAAGCTAGAGGAAGCCGAGGGCAGCGAAAACAAGGATTCGGCCATGGTCGAGGAGACCGTGACGCCCGATCACATTGCCCATATCGTGTCGCGCTGGACCGGAATTCCGGTCGACAAGATGCTTGAAGGTGAGCGCGAAAAGCTGCTGCGCATGGAAGACGAACTGTCGAAACGCGTTGTCGGCCAGGGCGAAGCCGTGCAGGCCGTTTCGAAGGCCGTCCGCCGCGCGAGGGCCGGGCTGCAGGACCCGAACCGGCCGATCGGCTCGTTCATCTTCCTCGGACCGACCGGCGTCGGCAAGACCGAGTTGACCAAGGCATTGGCGCATTTCCTGTTCGATGACGAAACCGCCATGGTGCGCATGGACATGTCGGAATATATGGAGAAGCACTCCGTTGCCCGGCTGATCGGTGCACCTCCCGGCTATGTCGGCTACGACGAGGGCGGTGCGCTGACGGAAGCGGTTCGCCGCCGGCCCTATCAGGTCGTTTTGTTCGACGAGATTGAGAAGGCCCATCCGGATGTCTTCAATGTTTTGTTGCAGGTGCTCGATGACGGCCGCCTGACGGATGGTCAGGGCCGGACCGTCGATTTCCGCAACACGCTCATCATCATGACGTCGAACCTTGGTGCGGAATATCTGACAGGCCTTGCGGAAGGTCAGGATGTCGATTCGGTTCGCGATCAGGTCATGGAGGTGGTCAAAGCCTCTTTCAGGCCGGAATTCCTCAATCGTGTCGATGAAACCATCCTGTTCCACAGACTGCGGCGCGAGGATATGGGCGCGATCGTTGACATTCAGATGGCCCGCCTGACGGATCTTTTGACCGAGCGCAAAATCACGCTCGATCTTGGTGAGGATGCCCGTAACTGGCTGGCCGAAAAAGGCTATGACCCGGCTTATGGCGCACGTCCGCTGAAGCGTGTGATCCAAAAATATGTTCAGGACCCACTGGCTGAAAAGGTCCTAGCTGGAGAGATCGCCGATGGCCAGAAAGTCTCAATCTCGGCGGCATCCGACAGGCTGCTGATTTCTGCGACCGGCAAAAGCAAGAAGCAGGCTGCCGCTTAATTCAGGCTGACAATCACAAAACAGAACGGTCCGGTTTTGCCGGGCCGTTTTTCATGCGCTGGAGTAGGTGTGATGATCCGCACAAGCGGAAGGAGCCAGTCTATTCCAGAATGGCCGACGCCAGTCGTGCGGGGGATTCGTTGCGGCCGATCAGCTGATCAATACGCTCGCGTTCGCTCTGGAAAGCGGCAAGCATGTTACCGCTCAGCGTCTTGCCATCGGGAAGGCGCACGCGCATGGGATCAACCTTGGTGCCGTTGACGATGAGCTCGTAATGAAGGTGCGGCCCGGTCGACAGGCCGGTCGATCCGACATAACCGATGACCTGGCCCTGCCTTACCCGCGCGCCCGGAGCAATGCCCTTGGCGATCTTGGTCTGGTGCGAATAGGAGCTGACATATCCGTTCGCATGGCGAATGAGGGTCTGCTTGCCGTAACCCCTGTTCCAGCCCGCTTTTTCCACAACGCCGTTGCCTGCTGCAATGATCGGCGTGCCGCGCGGAGCGGCCCAGTCGACACCCGTATGCATGCGGCGGACCTTGATGATCGGATGACGGCGCATGCCGAAACCGGAGCGGAAGCGCCCATTCGGCAGCGGATTGCGAAGAAGGAACTGGCGGGCGCTGCGGCCTTCGTCGTCGTAGTAGTCGACAGACCCGTCCTCGGGATTGCGGAAACGGTAGAAATTAACGGTGTTGCTGCCGAAGGTGGCGCTCAGATAGAGAAGTTCGGAGTCCCTGGCCGCCTCCTTGGTTTCCTTGTCGACCGAGAAAATCGCCTCCATCGTATCGGTAGGCTTCAGGCGTGCCTGATAGTCGACATTGCTTGCCAGAAGCCGGACTATCTTGTCCGTCATATCGGCATTCATGCCGTAGGAAAGCGCTGCCTTGTATATGCCATCATATACGCGTGGCAGCTCACGTCCCGTGGTAACCGTGATGGGCGTTTCGTCGAAGGCCGTTTCAACAGCCGGGGAGCTGGGCGGCGCTTCGGCGGATACCAGGATTTCAAAATCGTTGACGGCGACAGACCCGACATGGTCGGTTCCTTCATAGACGCTGGCGCGCACGATGCGGGTGTCTTCGCCGCGTTGCTCAAGGCCGATGCGGAAGACGTCGCCTTCCCTCAGGTCTGTTGAGCCCGTCTCGCCGGAAAGAACCTCAGCAACATATTTTGCCTCGCTCTCGTGGTATCCGGCCTCGGTCAGCGCGCTGACCATTGATACATCCTCGCGGATCGCAATGACATCGTCGATGAATTCGACGGTATGGTCCTGCGGTGACAGGGCGGAGGCGACCGATACGTTTTCGGCAACGACGCGGGCGTTCAGATTGGCGCTGAAGTCGAAGGGCGAATTTGTACCGGCAAAGCGCTGCGGGTCGACATAGTGGAGCATTGCCACCTGAAATGTCTCGTCGGTCAGAATGGAACCGTTCGTCCTGACGACTTCCTCAGCCTCTTCGGCACTCATCGTGGCCGCATAAGCGTAGGGCGCATTGCGGATTGGAAAATCTGTCGTCTTGAGGCTGATTTCGGATTCGACTTCGGCGCCATATATGACGCCGGTCGATTCCGGTTCGGTTTCAGGCTCGCCTGAAGAGAAGATCTTCAACGGGTCGAATTTGGGATAATCGGCCTTAGCAGTGTGATTGGCCGCAAGCGCCATTTTAACGTGGGCGAAGGGGCGGCTTCGGATAACGCTGCGGTCGCCTTCGTTGATCATCGTCGATATTTCGACGATAGCCTTGTCGGAGGGTTTGGCTGCGATTGTCGTGCCGACCAGCCGGCTGCCTTTTTCGGCGCCTTTTACCGGTTCACTGATGTCGGTCGCCGCATAGGCTTCACCCGGTATGGCAAGTTGCTCGCGTCCGTCGAGCGCGGCAAACAACGCTATGCCCATCAATGCGCTTGAGGTGACGCCGGTCAGAAAGGTGCCAGACAGCCAGCGTATGGAGATTTCGCGACGGTCGGGGGCCTTCCGGCCATCGGCCAGTAGCGGCTCGTCTTCTCCCATCTGTCTGCTGAGATCAGTCTGTGACGGCATCAGTTATCTTATTGCCCCGCCTCTATTTTCCATCGGTGCCGTAATTTCCCCGGCTATTCATCTGCCCTGCTGTTTACGGCGAGTCAATCTCTATGGGCCGTAAACAGGCACATTTCGCGCAAATTCGTTACTGTCGGGCGATCTGCCGTTATCCCCCTGCACGACATGGTCCTATCCTCAAGACATGGCAACTGTGCCCGAATTAGGGCAAAATGCCGTTTTTTCAGAAATATTTCAGTTTTTTAACGGTTGGTGATGCCGATGAATCCGTCGCCGGGCACGGAGCCTGATTTTGGCCTGTTATATGCGTTCACAGGCCGCCGTCCGGGGCGCCTAAAAAAAATGACATATTTTCGAATTTCGCTGTTGACTTATTTTGTTTGAGTTGCGTATAACCCGCTCACCAACGAGGGCGGTTCGCCGCTGGCGGCGGGATCGTTTGCTCTTGTTGTTTCTCAATTGGGCCGCTGATT
>NZ_JBFRBB010000004.1:0-597102 GCF_040932035.1 Hoeflea sp. TYP-13 | reverse complement strand
GTTCCTCCATGACACATGTCCTTCTCCACGGCATCAACACCTCCGGCAAAAACCAAAAGTGTTACCCATGTCTCCGGTACAAAACGTCACCCATGTCTCAGGTCGCTCATTCCAGCGCTGCAGATCGCCGTTTGAAACCACGCGAACTGCACATCATCACGAAAACTTTACCGGCTATGCCTTTTTTGCGCAATTCTTGCGTTATAATCGATTTTCATTGTTTTTCGTTTTTTTGCGTTGAGGGACGCCAGAGACTTTTCGCGGGGACGGTATAAAGGAATCAGGGATGGTACCCAGATCGACACCGCAAGTCGCACTATTGTTGTTTCACCGCGCCATCGGCCAGGCCTATGGCGAGGTCACGACGATAGGTTGGCAGGGTTGGCTGACGGAAGGCGAAATCCGGCGGATCGAGGAAGAAGCGATCGCCACGATTCGAAACTGTGAATCGCTTTCCGATACTTTGCCAGATTGCGATCCTGGACCGGCTATTGACGATGCTACTGTGCTGGCTCAGGAATTTTTCGCAACCGTTCGCAGTTGTCGGGCAAAACAGCCGATTTCGAACCAATAGTGCGCGAAATATTGAATGTTTTTTCGGGAAGCGCAGGCAACTGACGTGCTTCCGGGGGACTGTTTGCATTGTGAATTTTCGATCTGCACACGCGCGCCGATTTTACCTGAGCGCGCTCAAATACCGGCACTTGTTGAAAATTCATCCGCCATCCTCGCAAGGTCGGTTTCAGCCATTGGCGTGAATATCAGTCGCGCGCGGCGCCGTATGTCTGGTCGGAGCCGATCGCAAGGTGCATGAAATCGGTAAAGGCGCGTGTCGCCGGGCTCGGTGTTGCGGAATTCGACCAGGCTATCCCGGCATCCATCGTCGGCACCGGATCGGATACCGGCATGACCTCCACCCGTCTGCCCTCAAGCGACCAGGGCCGATAGACCATGTCCGAAAGAATGGCGATGCCCATGCCGTTGGCGACCATGGAGCGCACGGCTTCAACCGACGATGTACGGAAGATCACATTCGGCCGGTATGGGCTGCGGTTCCAGTAGCGCTGTGCCGTGTTGCTTGCCTCGTCCACGGTCAGCATGATGTATGGCTCGGACGCGATATCCTGCAGCGACACGCTCGGCCGCTCTAGGAACCGGTGCTGAGCATCAACCCACAAACGGCGGCGCGAACGCAGCAGCGTATCGTAGGAAATGTCCTCCTGGTTGATGATGTTCGACGTCAGCATGACGGCGAGATCGAAGGTCCCCGCGATCAGCCCCTCCTCAATATCCGACCGGTCTGCCTCGCTGATATGCACTTCGACATTCGGGAAGCCGCGCATGAACCGTGCAAGGTGGGACGGTAGAAAATAACCCAGGACCGTGTAGCTGACGGCGAGTTTGATGTGACCGCGCACGTCGTCGCGGATGCGGCGCGGAAGGCGCACCGCCTCGTCCACCGTGGCGACGATGTGGCGGGCCTGGTCGAGGAACAGATTGCCCTCATAGGTCAGGCTGACACCGCCCGAGTGGCGTTCGAACAGCGGCGTGCCGATGGTTTCCTCAAGCGATTTGATGGCCGCCGTTACCGCAGACTGGGAGACATTTATGTCCATGGCGGCGCGGGAGACCTGACCGGCATTGGCAGTAGCGATGAAATAGCGGATTTGTCGCAGGGAGAGTTCCATCTTGTATTCCGATATCGTGTAGAACCAGATCAAATAATGCGGAAAATGCCCGTTTCGATAACAGGCCGATGACAAGCACAGATTTGCTGAACGATCATCAGTCGCGATACGTTTAATTCGTTGTTAATTATGACTTTTCTATCTCTCCAATGACCACCTCACGTGATCGCATGGTTGCATTGGCGCAGGATTTCCCGTTTGACACCTATATCTGTTTTCCAGAATTTATACCGTTTAAAATCATATTTTACAATATCACGGATCCCGTCCACCCTTGAATGGCCAATGGGAGCGGATGCCGCCATCGGGCCGCGGAATAATTTGCCGGGCCGGCACAAGGAATTGAAGCATTCGCCTGAGGAGCATGGGAGCTACTGGTATGACACGAAAACTTAAATCCCTTCTGGGCGCAGCAGCCCTGACGACCTGCCTGACATCGGTCGCCCTTGCGGGAGACTGGTATCCATATCCGGTTGAGGTCTGGGATCCACCCTTCAACATGGAAAGCGAACGCACGACGCTTGACTATCAGCCAATGCCGGCTGCATCGAAACCGTGGGAAATCTGCGTCTCGTTTCCGCATATGAAAGATGCCTACTGGCTCGGTGTCGATTACGGAGTGGCACAGGAGGCCGAACGCCTCGGCGTCAAGATGCAGCTCGTCGAGGCCGGCGGCTACACCGAACTCAACAACCAGATCTCACAAATCGAGGACTGCGTTGCCGCGGGCGCCAACGCCGTCATCATCGGCGCCATTTCCTTTGACGGGCTTAATAACATCGTCAAGGAAATCAGCGCCAAAGGCATCCCGGTCATCGATGTCATCAACGGCATGTCCTCGCCGGACCTGTCGGCGAAATCGCTGGTCTCGTTCGGCGAGATGGGCGGCAAGGCCGGTGCGTTCCTGGCCGAAAAACATCCGGCCGGCAGCGACAAAGTCAAGGTCGCCTGGTTCCCGGGACCGGCGGGCGCCGGCTGGGTTGAGGCGGGCAACACCGGTTTTGCCGGCGCCATCGACGGCTCGGCCGTTGATCTCGTCGAAACGAAATACGGCGATACCGGCAAGGAAGCGCAGGCAAAGCTCGTCGAAGACACGCTCGAAGCGCATCCGGACCTCAACTACGTCGTCGGCACGGCAGTGACTGCGGAGGCCGCCATTCCGATCCTGCGGGCGCGTGGTCTCACCGACCAGGTTAAAGTCGTCTCCTATTACTACACACCCGGCGTTGACCAGGGCATCCGGCGCAAGCAGATCCTTGCCGCCCCGACCGATTCACCGGTCATCCAGGGCCGCATTGCCGTCGATCAGGCGGTGCGCATTCTGGAGGGCAAGCCCTATCAGAAGCATGTCGGCCCGGCGCTGCGTGTCGTAACGCAAGACAATCTTGCCGATTTCGATCCGTCATCGACGCTGGCGCCGAACGGCTTCAAGCCTGTTTTCCGGGTAGACTAGAAAACAGCTGGAAACCGAAGATCATGTCCTCCCAAGACATCAAAATAGACGGTGCGCATCAAAATGATGCGCACCCCCTTCTCCAAGCCTGCAACGTCACCAAGCAGTTTCCGGGCGTCAAGGCGCTCGACGGTGTCGACTTTGAGCTCAAGGCCGGAGAAGTGCATATTCTGTTCGGCGAAAACGGTGCAGGGAAATCAACATTGATTTCGATGATCGCCGGCGCCAATACGCCGACCAGCGGCGAATTCAAATTCAACGGCGCTCCTGTGCAGCTGACCTCGGTTCACGAGGCGCGTGCGCTCGGCATCAGCGCCGTGTTCCAGGAATTTTCTCTGATTCCGCAGATGAGCGTCGAAGAAAACCTGTTTCTAGGAGCGGAAATCACCCGTTCCGGCGTTCTGCAGAAAGGCGCGCTGCACAGGCGCGCGACGGAAATCCTCAAGGACCTCGACTTTCATCTTCCGGTCAATGTGCCGGTGGACCGACTGACGAGGGCCGAACAGCAGATGGTCGAGATCGCCAAGGCATTCCGGTCGGAGCTTTCCGTGCTCATACTCGATGAGCCGACCGCTTCGCTCACACAGCATGAAACCGAACAGCTCTTCAGGCTGATTGCCCGGCTGAAGGAACAAGGTGTCGGTATTATTTACATCACGCACCGCATGTCCGAAATCCGCGAGATCGGCGACCGCATCACCATTTTGCGCGACGGCCACTACATCGACACGGTGGATGCAAAGACGACGTCGGAAGATGAGCTGGTGCGGCTGATGACCGGCCGCGTGGTCGGCCAGGTCTTCCCGACCATCCGTTTCAATCCGCAGCAGACTTTGCTCGACGTGCGGGACCTTGCGACCGCCGACAATGGTGTGCGCGGCGCGTCATTGACCGTGCGCCGCGGCGAGATTGTCGGTCTTGCCGGCCTCGTCGGATCGGGCAAATCGAAATTCGCCCAGGCCTGTTTCGGCGCGCGGCCTATCTCATCCGGCACCGTCAATTTCAAGGAAGACGACGTGACCAGTCTCTCGACGCGAAGGATGCTCGACCGCGGATTTTTGTACCTGCCGTCAGACCGCAAGAATGACGGTCTAATGATGATGCGTCCGGTGCGCGAAAACATCAGCCTGACTTCGCTGACATCGCAGCCGGTCTCAAACGGCCTGTTCTTGAGCGCAACGGGCGAAACGCGCATGGCCGGCGCGCTGGCCGAACGGCTGCATCTGGCCCCGATGCGCATCGAGCGCACGGTGGAGCATTTTTCCGGCGGCAACCAGCAGAAGGCGATGCTGGCGAGAAGCCTGACGCGCGAATTCGATCTGATTGCCTTTGACGAACCGACAGTCGGCGTCGATGTCGGCACGCGCGCGGCCATCTACAGTTTCATTGCCGAGCTTTGTGAAAACGGCGCGGCTATTCTTCTGATCTCTTCCGATCTGCCTGAAATCCTCAACCTGTCGAACCGGGCCTACGTTTTCTATCGCGGCCGGATCCAGGCGGAACTTTCCGGCGACGAGATCACCGAGGAAAATGTCCTCAAACACTTTTTTGAACGGGAGGCCGCGTGATGGCGAGCGAGGCAAGCATGAGCGCCGAAGGAACAATCAACGTATCGGACAGGCTCAAGCGGCTGTTCATCCGGCTCGGGATCCTGCCCTTCCTGCTGGTCATTGCCGTCATCGTCTTTACGCTGATGTCGGACAATTTCCTCACCGGCCGCAACCTGATGAACGTGCTGCGGCAGTCGGTCTACCTCACCATCGTATCGCTCGGGCAGATGCTGGCGCTTCTGACCGGCGGTTTCGATCTTTCGGTCGGTACCATCGTCGCGCTCTCATCCGTCGTTGGCGCGCTGGCAATGGCGAGCGCCTTCGCCGTGATGCCGGATCTCGTCTGGCTGGCGATCATGATCGGCTGCTTCTCCGGCATTCTTGCCGGAACGGTCATCGGGGTCATCAACGGTATCGGCGTATCGCTGTTCAACGTTTCGCCGTTCATGATGTCGCTTGGCATGGCCTCGGTCGGCTTCGGCGTAGCGCTCTATCTGACAGGCGGTGTTCCGGTCTACGGCATGCCACAGGCCTTCGGCGACGTGTTCGGATTCGGCGCGCTCTTCGGTGTGCCCGTGCCGGTCTATGTCGCGGCGATCATCATCCTTTGCCTCTATCTGTTTTTGAACTGGACGCCGTTCGGACGCTACTTTTACGCCGTCGGCGGAAACATCAAAGCGGCGGGCCTTTCGGGCATCAACACGCGTGCCACGCTGTTTTGGACCTATGTTTTATGCGCAGCCCTGGCGGCGGTTGCCGGCATGCTTTTGACGGCGCGGCTCGACACGGGCGAAGCCAATATCGGCGCATCCATGCCGCTTGAATCGATTGCCGCCTGTGTGATCGCCGGCGTCAGCCTGCGCGGCGGTGTCGGACGGGTCGAAAACGTGGTGCTCGGTGCATTGTTCATCGGCCTGGTGCAGAACGGAATGAACCTGGCGCGCATTGAATCCTATTTGCAGACGGTCGTCCTCGGCGCCCTTTTGATCCTGGCCGTCATCGCCGATCAGATCAGGCTGCGCTACGTCGCATCGCTGAAGAACTAGAACACAGATTGCGGAGAAGACTTAAATGTCCGTCGATATCAACTGCGACATGGGTGAAAGTTTCGGCCTTTACAGGCTGGGTGACGATGAAGCGATCATACCGCACATCACCCAGGCCAATGTCGCCTGCGGCTTTCACGGTTCCGATCCCAACCATATGCGCCAGTCAATCGAGCTGGCCCGGCGGCACGGGGTCAAGGTGGGCGCGCATTTCTCACTGCCGGATCTTGCCGGGTTCGGGCGGCGGGAAATGAAGATCGAGCGCGAGGAGATGGTCAATATCATCATCTACCAGATCGGCGCCCTTAAGGGATTTCTGGACGTCTCGGGCATCGCCCTCAACCATCTGAAGCCGCACGGTGCGCTCTACGGCATGGCCGCGAGCCAGGAACCGATCGCCCATGCCGTTGCCGACGCAGCCGAGCATTTCAAGGTCCCGGTCCTCGGTCTTGCAGGAACGCTCCATGAGGAAATCTACACGGCGCGCGGGCTTGAGTTCCACGCAGAGTTCTTTTCAGATCTCGACTATGACGATCAGGGTAAGCTGTTGATCACCCGCAAGCACGAGGCCGTCGATCCTCAACTGGCGGCGCAAAAGTCGGTCCGTGCCGTCAGCGAGGGGCTGGTGCGCAGTGTCGGCGGAACCGATGTCCCGGTTCGCGCCCAGACGATCTGCGTCCATTCCGACACGCCCAATGCGGCCGACGTCGCGCGGTCCATCCGCGTGGCACTCGAACCCTATCTGGCCGCCTAGCCGGCGACGCAAAAACACAAACGGAGACAAAAATGGCAAAACAGGAAATCCGATCCCCGCTCCCCGGCACATTCTACCGCAAGCCGGCACCGGACCAGCCGGAATTCAAGGCGCCCGGAGACAGTGTCGCCAGGGGCGACGTGATCGGGCTCGTCGAGGTGATGAAATCGTTTCACGAAATCACCTCCGAGCACGACGGCACGCTGGTCAATTTCCTTGTCGACAATGAAGAGCCGGTTGCACCGGGCCAGGTGCTGGCCGAAATCGAGAACTAGAGCGAGATCGATCATGCCTATTTCCAAACTCCTGATCGCCAATCGCGGGGAAATTGCCGTCCGGATCATCCGGGCCGCCCGTGAACTCGGCATTGAAACCGTCCAGGTTCACAGCACCGCCGACAAGGATTCTCTTGCCGTTGAGATTGCCGACGAGGCAGTCGAGATCGGACCGCCGGCTGCTGCCAAATCCTATCTCAACGTTGAAGCCATTTTGGACGCAGCACGCAAAACGAGGGCAGACGCCATTCACCCCGGCTACGGGTTTCTGGCCGAAAACGCCGATTTTGCCGATGCAGTGGAGGCAGCGGGCATGGCCTTTGTCGGGCCGCGTGGCGACACGATCCGCCGGATGGGTGACAAGGCCGCAGCCAGGCAGGCTGCGCAGGAAGCGGGCGTTCCGACTGTGCCCGGCAGCGATGGTCTGCTGGCGGATGCGGGCGATGCCCGGCAGCTGGCCGACAAAATCGGCTATCCGGTGATGATCAAGGCGACCGCCGGCGGCGGCGGGCGCGGCATACGTATTGCCTGTAATGGCGATGAGCTGGACAAGCTTGCGCCGCAGGCGGCATCGGAGGCAAGCGCAGCGTTTGGAGACGGCGGGCTTTATCTTGAGAAGGTCATCGAGCGGGCACGGCACATCGAAGTGCAGATCCTCGGAGACGGCGAAAATGTCATTCACTGCTTCGAGCGTGAGTGCTCGCTGCAGCGGCGGCGGCAGAAAGTCTGGGAGGAAGCGCCATCGCCAGCCCTCAACCCGGAAACGCGCGAGGCGTTGTGCGCATCGGCGGTACGGCTTGCAAAATCCGTCGGCTATCGCGGAGCCGGTACCATCGAATATCTCTTCGACGACGCATCGGGCGAGTTCTATTTCATCGAGATGAATACCCGCATCCAGGTGGAGCACCCGGTAACCGAAGAGATCACCGGCACGGACCTTGTGGCCGAAATGATCCGCATTGCCGGCGGCGCTGCGCTCTCCGTCAGCCAGGCGGACCTGGCTATCAACGGCCATGCTATCGAAGTGAGGATCAACGCCGAGGATCCGGCAAATAATTTCATGCCCTTCCCGGGCCTCGTCGGCGATTTTCGCTTTCCGGGAGGCCCCGGCGTGCGCTTCGATCACATGCTTTATCCGGGTTATCAGATACCGCCCTTCTACGACTCGCTTCTTGGAAAGCTGATCGTCCGGGGGGCGACCCGAGAACAGGCAATCAAACGACTTAAAAGCGCCGTTTCTGAGTTTCGTATCGACGGGCTGAAAACCACGGCACCGCTGTTTCTGGCGCTCGCCGAAGACGAGCATGTGCAAAGCGGCGCGTTCCATACGGGATGGCTGGAGCCTTGGCTCGAAAACAACAGCGCCGGTCTGGCGCAAAACCAGGGAGGCATTGCGGCATGACATCGCGATATTCATTCGGCGGCGACGAGCACATCTTCGTGGAGGTCAGCGAGGACATGTCGCTGGAGGCCTTTTTCAAGAGCCTTTCGATCACCAACGCCGTGCGCGACGCGGCCATCAAGGGCGTAACGGAAATATGCCCGGCCAATGCGTCATTTCAGATCAAATTCGATCCGGACATTGTGCACCCCGACGACCTGATGGCCGAATTGAAGCGCATCGAGGAAACCGCCGAACATGCTGACGCGATTTTGGAGACCCGCATCATCGAGATACCGGTCTACTATCAGGATCCTTGGACCAACGAGACGCTGATGCGGTTTCGCGAGCGTCATCAGGATCCCGATTCAACCGACATTGAATACGCCGCCGAAATCAACGGCTTTTCGACAGTGGACGAATTCATCGAGGCCCATTCGGGTTCGCCCTGGTTCGTTTCCATGGTCGGGTTCGTTGCCGGACTGCCGTTTCTTTATCAGATGGTCGACCGGCCGAGGCAGATCCAGGTGCCTAAGTACCTGCGGCCGCGCACCGACACGCCGAAACTGACGGTGGGCTATGGCGGCTGCTTTTCCTGCATCTATTCGGTGCGTGGCGCCGGCGGCTACCAGATGTTCGGCATCACGCCGATGCCGATCTACGATCCGGCGCAGGAGGTTACCTATCTGAAGGACTTCATGGTGTTCTTCAAACCCGGCGACATCGTCAAGTGGAAGCCCATCGGCCGCGAGGAATACGACCAGGCTGTCGCCGATGTCGAGGCGGGACGGTTCATGCCGCGCATGAAGGAAGTCACCTTTTCGCTAGAGGAATTCAATCGCGACATTGACGGCACAAACGCCAAACTGCTGGAGGCTCTCAATGGCTGTTAATGTTCTTTCACCGGGTCTTTTGACCACGATCCAGGACATGGGACGTCCGGGCTACTACCATCTTGGCATTCCGATCGGCGGCGCAATGGACCGCATGGCGTTGCGCTGCGCCAATCTGCTTGTCGGCAATGACGAAAACGCAGCGGGTCTCGAGGCGGTATTCACCGGACCTGAACTGGAGTTTACCGGCGAGGCCACCGTCGCCGTCACCGGCGCAGAGCTGCCTCCCAAGCTCGACGGAACGCCTATGGAATGCTGGGCTTCCTTCAAGGTGAAGGCCGGCCAGATACTCTCCTTCGATTATCTGCGCGCGGGCGCACGCGCCTATATCGCCATTTCTGGCGGCATAGACACGCCGAAGGCGCTCGGCAGCCGCTCGACTTATGCCATCGGCGCGCTCGGCGGCGTTGACGGGCGGGCTCTGCAGGCGGGCGACGTGCTTCCGCTTGGCGTGGCAACGGCAGGCAATGAGGGCAAGACCGTTCCCAAAGAGCTGCGCATTTCGCCTGGCAATCCCGCCGAACTGCGTGTCCTGCCGGGGCTCTACTGGCACCGCATCACCGAAGACTCCGGCGAACGCTTTTTCGCCGAATCATGGAAAGTCGCGGGCGAGGCCGACCGCATGGGCTACCGTTTCCAGGGCGGAACGCCGCTGGAGTTCATCGACCGCGAGCCGCCTTTCGGAGCCGGCTCAGACCCGTCCAACATTACCGATGCCTGCTATCCCTACGGATCGATCCAGGTGCCGGGGGGCACGGAACCGATTGTCCTTCACCGGGACGCGGTTTCCGGCGGCGGCTATTTCATGATCGGCACGGTCATATCAGCCGATATGGACCTGATCGGGCAGCTTCAACCGCACACGCAGACCCGCTTCGTGAAGACGGATATGCACGGTGCGCTGGCCGCGCGAGCGGACCGGGCGCGGACGCTGAATGCCGTGCGGGAGATCCTTTCAATGTGATCCCGGCATCAGACGAAAGAAGCCCCCGATAGCATTTGCGCCTTTCAGGACCGGGTGCTAAACGGGGGCACCTTTTGAAACGAAGTGATTGTGAAGAATGAATAGCACTGCCGCAAAAGCCTGGACGCGCGACGAAGCGCAAGCGATCTACGATCTGCCCTTCAACGACCTGATTTTCAAAGCCCAGAGCGTACATCGGGAGCATTTCGATCCCAATCGCGTTCAAAAAAGCCAGCTTTTGAGCATCAAGACGGGTGGCTGCCCGGAAGATTGCGGCTATTGCAGCCAGTCGGCCCATCACAACACCGGCCTTTCGGCCTCCAAGCTGATCGAAGTGGAGCGGGTACTGGCCGAAGCGCGGCGCGCCAAGGAAGCCGGATCGACGCGCTACTGCATGGGCGCCGCGTGGCGCAATCCGAAACCACGCGACATGCCTGCGCTGACGGCCATGATCGAGGGTGTCAAGGCGATGGGCATGGAAACCTGCATGACACTTGGCATGCTGACGCCCGAGCAGGCGCTGGAGCTCAAAGGCGCCGGGCTCGACTACTACAATCACAATGTCGATACCTCCGAGCGCCACTACAGCGAGATCATCACCACCCGCACCTATGCTGACCGGCTCGACACGCTCGCCAATGTGCGCGATGCGGGCATGAAGATCTGCTCCGGCGGAATTTTGGGCATGGGCGAGGAAGCGCAGGACCGCATCGATATGCTGATCACGCTGGCGAACCTTCCCGAGCCGCCCGAAAGCGTCCCGATCAACATGCTCATCCCGATCGAGGGAACGCCACTTGCAGAGGCCGAGCCGATCGATCCGCTGGACTTCGTGCGCACCATTGCGCTTGCCCGCATCATGATGCCGACAAGCTATGTCCGCCTTTCGGCAGGCCGCACGGAAATGTCAGACGAAACCCAGGCGCTGTGCTTCCTGGCCGGCGCCAATTCCATCTTTGCCGGCGACACGCTTCTGACAACCGACAATCCGGAAGACGACGTGGACGCGGTGCTGTTCCGCAAGCTTGGCCTGCAGCCGGAAGAACTGGAGGCGCAGGAGGAAATCGCAACCCATGTTGCAGCGGAATGACAGTGCCGGCCACCTGACGCGCTACGAAACATCCCTGCGGCGGCTCGCCCGGCGGGGCCGCCTGCGCGGCCTGTCGCAAACCAGCGGCGTTGATTTTTCTTCCAACGATTATCTCGGCCTTGCCAATGATCCGCGCCTGGCAGGTGCATTGAATGCAGCCGTCGAACGCGGTGTGCCGATCGGCGCCGGCGGCTCGCGGCTGCTACGCGGCAATGATCCCGAACACGAAATGCTGGAGGAGGAGGCGGCGCGGTTCTTCGGCGCTGAAGCCGCGCTTTATTTCGGCAGCGGCTTCATGGCCAACTACGCGCTGCTCGCCTGCCTTCCGCAAAAGACTGATCTTGTTATCCTCGACGCGCTCGTTCACGCCAGCTCCCGTGACGGCGCAGGTGCAACCCGAGCCACAGTTGCAACAGCAAAACATAATGATGCGCAGTCCTTCGAGGACGCGATCATCGCATGGCGCAATGCCGGCGGACAGGGCCGGCCGTGGATTGCCGTTGAAAGCCTTTACAGCATGGATGGCGACCGCGCACCGCTCGCCGACCTCCTGGAGGTCGCAGATCGTCATGACGGCTTTGTTCTTGTCGACGAAGCGCATGCGACCGGGGTCTTCGGTGAAAACGGGCGCGGCGTTGCAGCCGACTATGAGGGACGCGACAACGTCATCATCCTGCACACCTGCGGCAAGGCGCTGGGCGCATCCGGCGCGCTGGTGTGTCTTTCGAAGGTTCTGGCAGACTATCTCGTCAACCGCTCGAGGCCCTTCATCTTTGCGACCGCTCCTTCGCCGCTGATGGCAACGGCGGTGCGCGAATCCCTGCGCATTCTTCACGATGAGCCTGAGCGCCGTACGCGCCTCCTGGCAATGGTGTCCCAATTGGCCGAAGGCCTGGCCGGCCTCGGGCTTGAAGTCTCGGGCTCGCAGATACAGCCCGTCATCATCGGCAATGCGGATGCGACGATGAATTGCGCCGGGGCATTGCAAGCGCGTGGCTTCGACATTCGCGGCATCCGCCCGCCGACCGTGCCGGAGGGCACGTCGCGCCTCAGAATATCCATAACGCTGAATACGGATCAAACATCGGTTGCCGCAATGTTATCGGCACTTGGTGAAGAGCTGGATGGGTTGAGACAATGAGCCGCCTCGTCGTCGTCGGAACGGATACGGATGTAGGCAAGACCGTCTTTGCCGCCGGTCTCACCGCGGCGCTCGGCGCAACCTACTGGAAGCCGGTCCAGGCGGGTCTCGAAGGCGGAACGGATTCGCAGACGGTGCAAAGCCTGGCGGGATTGCCTGATGACAGGGTCCTGCCTGAGGCCTACCGGCTGAAAAGCCCGCTTTCGCCGCACCGCTCCGCCGAGATCGACGAGGTGAGCATCGATCCGGCGCGGCTTGAACCGCCCGCAACAGACGGACCTCTGGTCATCGAGGCTGCGGGCGGCCTTCTCGTGCCACTGACCCGCGAGTTGCTCTTTGCCGACGCCATTGCGTCTTGGAGACTGCCGGTCGTGCTTGTCGGACGCACGGCGCTGGGTGCAATCAATCATGCGCTCTTGTCCATCGAGGCGCTGAGAAAGCGTGACCTCCATATTGTCGGCATGGCCTTTGTCGGCGAGGAGATTGCCGATACCCAGACCACAATTGCCGAAATGGGTAATGTCCGCCAGCTCGGACGGTTGCCCGTCCTCGACCCGCTGACACCAGAGACACTGCATGAGGCATTTGCGCAGTCGTTCGACATTGATGATTTCCGCGTTTGAAAATGCCGCAGCGAGACAGGTGAGCCGATGAACAGCAGCAAGAATTTCCCGATCTGGCATCCCTTCACCCAGCATGCCGTATTGCCCGATATGGTGCACATCACCGGCGGCGAAGGGGCTTATCTGACGACAAAGGACGGACGCCGGATCTTTGACGGGGTTTCAAGCTGGTGGGTTGTCACCCATGGCCATTGCCATCCGAAGATCATCAACGCAATCAAGGAACAGGCGGGCAGGCTCGATCAGGTGATCTTTGCAGGTCACACGCACGATCCCGCCGAGCAGCTTGCCGAACGGCTCCTGGAACTGACGCCGTCGACACTCAATCATGTGTTTTTCTCCGACAGCGGCTCAACCTCGGTCGAGGTCGCTCTCAAAATGGCTCTCGGCTACTGGCAAAACATCGGAAATAAGGACCGCACACGTATCATTGTGTTGGAAAACGGCTATCACGGCGACACGATCGGCACCATGTCGGTGGGCGAGCGCGGCGTCTATAATGCCGCCTACGAGCCGTTGATGTTCGACGTCACCTCCATCCCCTTCCCGGCGCCGAACGACGACGACGCAACGCTCGCGGCGCTGGAAAAAGCCTGCAAAGCCGGCGATGTTGCCGCCTTCATTGTCGAGCCGCTGGTGCTCGGTGCCGGCGGCATGCTGATGTATTCCCCGGACACACTCGGCCAGATGAAGGCCGTGTGCGAGGCGCATGACGTGCTTTTCATCGCCGACGAGGTCATGACCGGCTGGGGCCGCACCGGGTCGATGTTTGCCTGCGAGATCGCCGGTATCGAGCCGGATATCGCCTGCTATTCGAAAGGTATCACCGGTGGTTCGCTACCGCTCGCTGTCACGCTTTGCCGCTCGGAGATCTTCCAGGCGCATTATTCGACCGACCGCTCAAAGACGTTTTTCCATTCCAGCTCCTACACGGCCAACCCGATCGCCTGCGCTGCGGCGGTCGCCAATCTGGAGATCTGGCGGGATGAACCGGTGCTCGACAGGATTGCCGGCCTTGCCGGCATGCAGCACGAATGGCTGGTCCGCATCGGCGACGATGAACGGTTTGAAAATACCCGCCAGTGCGGAACCATCACTGCAATGGACCTGAAAGTGCGCGACGAGGGCTATCTTTCCAACGTCGGCCCGAAACTCTATGCCTTCTTCCAGGAACGCAACCTGCTGCTTAGGCCGCTCGGCAACACGATCTACGTGCTGCCGCCCTACTGCACGACGCAGGCCGATCTCGACAACGTTTACGGTGCCATCACCGACGCGGCGGAGGCCTTTGCCTGATGAATGCCGCCGTACGCATTGCGGGACTGGGGCACCATGCTCCGGAACGAGTCGTGCCCAACGCCGAAATCGAAGCGCGCTTCGGGCTGGAGGACGGCTGGATCGCACGGCGATCGGGCATTTATAACCGGCGCTATGCGAACGACAACGAAGCGCTGACCGATATCGCCCTGCCCGCGGCTGAAATGGCGTTGCGCGGAAGCGGATTGGAGCCTTCTGACATCGGCCTGCTGCTGCTTGCAACCAGCACGCCCGATCACCTTTTGCCGCCGTCTGCGCCGCCGCTTGCGCACCGGCTGGGGCTCGCAACTCCGGGTGCCGTCGATATCACCGGTGCCTGTGGCGGTTTCCTTTACGCGCTGAGCTTTGCCGACAGTTTCGTCCGGCTGCAGAAAAAGCCGGCACTGGTGGTTGCCGCCAATATTCTCAGCCGCCGCATCAACCCGGATGAGCGCGCCAGCGCGGTGCTCTTTGCCGATGCGGCCGGCGCTATTGTGCTGACGCCGCAGGAGCAAGGTGATAGTGGACTTCAGTCTCTTGAACTATGCTCGGACGGTGCGGGCTACGACCTGATTAAAATCCCCATGGGCGGCACCCGCTTTCCCTTCGATCCGGCAGCGGACCCTGCTTTGCTTAAAATGCAGATCGAAAACGGCAAGCGGGTTTTCTCACACGCCGTGCACATGATGGCGGACAGCGCCGCAACGGTGCTCGAACGGGCCGGCATCAGCGCAAAGGATGTCGACCGCTTTGTGCCGCACCAGGCCAACCGGCGCATGTTCGACGCAGTGGCCCATGCCATCGATATGCCTGTCGACAGGATCCAGTCGTCGATCGGCGAATACGGCAACAGCTCGGCGGCAACCATTCCACTTACCCTGTCGCTGTCGCATCGGATCACACCGTTGCAAGAGGGCGAAATGCTGCTCTTTTCCGCTGCAGGCGCCGGCATGACCGGCGGTTCGGCGCTCTGGCGGGTTTAGCCTCTCATGAGTTTCCTTATCCCCAAATCCCTCCAAATGTAAGCAATCAATTGTACCGACTAGAGATACCGGTAGAGTGCATCAGATGACGGCCCGATTAACAATATTTTAACCATATGATTCTGTTACTGTTTTCTACAAAGGGAGATTCGTAATGGCTGACCTCACCTACAATCTAAACGGTGGCTTTAAGCCAACTCTGAAGCGCCACGCCGATCTGAATGGACCGGACTACTTTCCTACCCCTGCGTGGGCCACATTTGCGCTTGCCGACAACGAACGCTTTGAAGGAGAAATTTGGGAATGTGCGTGCGGCGATGGCGCCATGTCCGAAGTGTTTGAAGAAGTAGGGTACAACGTTATTAGTTCCGACCTATATGATCGAGGCTTTGGTGAAAGCGGTGTTGATTTTTTAACGACTAAGCGGCAATGCGACAACATTGTAACTAACCCACCCTACAATTGTGCTGAAGGCTTCGTTTCGTCCGGCATTGCAAACACTCAAAAGAAATTTGCGCTCCTTCTTCGTCTTGCATTTCTAGAAGGTGCCAACAGAGCGCGCACCATCTTTTCAGAATATCCCCCTAGTCGCGTTTGGGTTTTCAGTGAGCGGATTACGTTTTACCCAGCCGGAGCTGAGCGCAAGGGCTCTGGAACAACCGCCTATGCATGGTTTGTGTGGGACAAAGACGCGCCAGGAAATACAGAACTTAAATGGTTCAAACCTGGCTACAAATCTAGCTATTCTTGAACTAGACCTTTATGAACTAAGTGCCTGTGTCCGGCTTCCGTGAGACGGTAGCGACCCCAACCAATATGTTCAACAAATCCTTCAGCGATGACATTGCCTTCAGCCTCATGGTGAGACTTGAGATTTCTGACGCGCTGTTCCCAGACCTCCTCACCAGGTCTAGTTGGAGATGGCTCTCGGTCTCCATTCGTTAGTTTCACATAATTGGGAACTTTTTTAACAAGCGTGCGAACAGTCGCCTCGCCTTTTGGTTCGTTTGCAAGAACTTGCATAACCGCCAGTCCGATCGCAGGTTCAGATGTTAATGCCATAGCCTACCTCCAATAAGAAATAGGTATGCTAATCTGGTTGTTTGCAATTGGGGAGTCGCTTTTAACGTGTACTCGTAAAATTCCAATTCTTTTTAGCTCATCCAACTCACGTCAGCACCCGCACCAGTTCCCGCACCCGTTCGGCATTGTCCGCCGCGATCAGCCCGTCGCGGTTCCAAAAGCTGTTTTCAAATCCGATGCGCGCATTGCCGCCACGTCTTATGGCCTCAGTAAGGCAATCGGTTTCGTTGCGGCCAAAGGCGCAGAGCCCCCACTGCAGATCCTCCGTTACATTTTCCTGAAGCGATAACGCGCTCAGGAACGGATCCATGTCCGAGACATCGCTCTGCTGATCCTTGGCGTAACGCCCGAGCACAAACAAAAGCTGCAGGTTTCCTGCCGGAATGTCACCCTTGCCGACATGTTCAAACAGGGTTGCTACCTCGTCGGCTTCATAAAGAATGTGCTGAACAGCAATATCGGCTTCATGGGCCCAATGATAAAAGTCCCGCGCCGCCTGCCGTTCACCGTCATCCGGCAACATTTCGCGCAGCGCGACGGATACGGCTCTCGGCATGACGTCCCGCACCACCTGCCTCTGGGCGTCGGGTTTATAGCGGCCGACCGCCTCCGTTGTTATCTGAACGGCCATATCGGGCACACTCACGGCAAGTTGCGCCACAAGTTCCCGGTAGAGCCCTGCGTCGAGAACATGTTCGCCGTTCTGATCGCGCACATGGGCGTGGATCGCCGTTGCACCGGCCTCAAAGCATTGTCTTGCCGCTTCAACCGTTTCGGCGATCGTGACCGGCAGCGCCGGATGATCGGCTTTGGTTCTGCGCGCGCCGTTTGGCGCAACCATGATGCGGGCGAGTTTTTCCACGTGACTGTCCTTCTTCAAAACCGCAATTAACGGGCAGCCTCAAATCGGGCTGCGGGCCGGACAACTCAGGGCGCGGACTCCAGCGCGCGGATGATACAAACGTTTCAGTATTTGGCAAGCATTGTCATTTTTGTGACATCGCAAGCGTATCCCGGCAGATGAGGATCAGCTACGCGGCACCACATGCTGAGCCAAGCGGAAGGTGTTACGGCGCATGCTGGAGCGATGGCCACGATCATTCCACGTATCAAACACCGCATCGGCTGTAACAAGGCGGCGGCACCGGCGGTAGTCGCGGCGACCGGACAGCTTTTCCTGAGCCTGTGTTGCTGTGAAGTTATCAAAAAGGGCATCGACCAGATCGAGGCAGACAAGCGCCTCCAGTCGCGCACCCAGTTGATCCAGCACCTGATCCAGATGTTCAACGTCCCGGTCTTCAAGCCGCCGCACGGCCTGTAAAACATCAACCAGCAACTGCAGCCGGTTGAACTTGTGACTGGCCGAAGCATGAATGACGGCTGTCATGAAATGCGCTGCAGCTGGAAAGTCACCACCGCCGGCAACGGTCATGTATTCATCGAAACCAAATGAAATGTGCCGCCTAAGACCGGCGTTGTGAACCAGATTGCCGTGCAACTCGATGACAATGGCGGGATCTTCGAGCAACACCCATTTCTGCTCCATATGGCTGCGGGATTTGTCCCAGATCCATCGCCTGGAGTGAAAAAATCCGGCGTCCTTGAGCAGCGGCGCGATTGCGCGCACCGCTGAGGGGTGTGCGAGGATATCGATATCCGTGAAGGGCCGGTCCGACGCTTTTTCGTAAAGTGCACTGGTGAATACGGGCCCCTTGACGATCTTGGCCTGAAGACCTGCGCCTTCAATAGCCAGCATGATCCGCTTTGCGTGAGCCTCAAGGTTCAGGCATTTCGCATTGGCAAGAAACTGTCTTTCACGCACGCCGTCGATCAGCGCGACATAAGGCGGCTCCTGAGGCAGCGCTTCGAGCAGCTTTGGCAAGGCCGCGGGCTCAATCCCGTGATGTCGAACCGCGTCGAAGAGATCCTGAGGGGCTATATTCAGGCATGTTTCAGTGGGCGGCGCAGACGCCTGCGGATCGGCAAGGGCACGAAGCACCTGCTTCAATTCTTCTTTTGTTGTCGCCCTCACATTGCCCGAATTCATCGCGCACCGTTTTTCGCTTCATGAGGTTCGATGTCTGCTTCCTTCTTCAACTGCACCCAAGGCATTCCGATGGCCTTCGCCACGATCCGATTTGCCCGGCACATTGTGTGCACAACCTGTGACCCTGAAAGATAGGGCGGAACACCCACCTTCATCAATTCGGACTGCAGATTGTCCGGCTTCCATTCGCGCTTGCGGCCAAAATAACGTCTGTGCATCGCACCATTGTGCCGAAAGTGGAGCGTCTTGCAATCGAGGAGCGACCCGAAAGTTTGTGGTTCCGCCCCGTCAATTGCCCGACCGTTACACGCAAACCCCCAAGATTTTATGATACAAATGTTTCATTGATTGACAAAGTCGGATTTGTTTGAAACAGTCTGTTTCAGAACCGGACAACCGGCGGAGGTTAGGGTTGGAGAGCCGTCCATCGATCAATGACTTGATCGCGCTTCACTATGACGCCTTGAGTCCACAGCTGAAGATTGCGGCAGACCATGTCGTCGGTCACCACGACGACGTCGCAAGCCGGTCGCTGCGCGCCATTGCCGCGAGCAGCAATCTGAACCCGCCAACATTCTCACGCCTTGCCCGGGCTCTCGGACTTGGCTCCTACGAAGAAATGCGGGAATTGTGCCGCAACGAAATCAAATATCGCAGCATCAGCTTCGCCGAAAAAGCGGGCCTTCTGCAGTCAGAAGGCGAAGAAGATGCCGACGAGGAGCAGCACACACCGTTTGCGCTTCGACAATCGGCGTCTGCGATCCGCAATATCGACCAATTCGCCAATGAGCTCGATATTGCGCGTTTGCGCACCGTCGCAGACCGGCTGGTCGCGTCACAACGCGTATTCCTGGCCGGATCGCTGGCATCGGTCGGTTTTGCACAGTATTTCGGTTATCTTGCAAATCTGGCCTTTTCCCACTGGCATGTGGTGGGCCAGAACGGCGTGGCGCTGGCAACCGCGCTTACCGGGCTGTCCAGCACCGATGCCGTGCTGGTCATTATGAAGAACCCTTATGCGAAACGCTCGGTTGACGCCGCGCAGATTGCCCATGAATCGGGTGCATTTGTCGTCGTCATTTCCGATTCAATCTCCTGTCCCGCATTTCGTTTCGCATCCCACTATTTCATTGTCCCGACGGACAGTCCGCAATTCTTCTCCTCATACATCGCAACCTTGGTGCTTCTTGAATCACTGATGGGAATGGTTATCCGCCGTTCCGGTCCCGAAGCGCGCGAGCGGCTGAAGGAGGTGGAGACGAATAATCACCGGCTGGGAGAATACTGGCAGGTGACGCAACCAACATCGAACAGGGAGTTGTAATGATGTTATCACGACGCAGCATGCTCGCCGGAACCGCCGTGGCTCTGTCCATAGGCTTGGGTGGAACGGCCATTGCGGAAGAGAAGTTTGTAACCATCGGAACCGGTGGGCAGACAGGCGTTTACTATCAGGTCGGCGGCGCCATCTGCCGTCTCGTCAATCGCGGCACAAAGGATCACGAGATCAAGTGCACGCACACTACCGGCGGTTCCGTTGCAAATATCAACGGTATCCGCACCGGTGATCTCGATCTCGGCGTTGCCCAGTCCGACTGGCAGTACCACGCCTATAACGGCACGGCGCCCGACAAGTTCCCGGATGGAAAATTTGATGGCCTGCGCGCCGTATTTTCGGTTCACCCCGAGCCGTTCACCGTTGTTGCCCGCGCCGATTCCGGCATCAACAACATCGATGACCTGAAAGGCAAGCGCGTCAATATCGGCAACCCGGGATCGGGCCAGCGCGGCACGATGGAAGTGCTGATGGACAAGATGGGCTGGTCGATGGACGATTTCGCACTGGCGTCAGAGCTGAAATCAGCCGAACAGGCCGCAGCGCTTTGCGACAACAAGGTTGATGCGATCGTCTTCACGGTCGGTCACCCCAACGGATCGATCAAGGAAGCGACGACGTCGTGCGAATCCAAACTGATCAATGTCGACAATGATGCGGCCAAGGGTCTTGCCAGCGACAACGACTTTTACGCTATGGCAACCATTCCGGGCGGCATGTACACGGGCACGGACGATGACGTGACAACGTTCGGTGTCGGTGCAACTTTCGTATCCTCGACGGATACGCCGGACGAGGTGGTCTATGAAATCACCAAGGCCGTCTTTGAGAATTTCGACCGGTTCAAGAAGATGCACCCGGCATTCGCGAATCTCAAAGAAGAGAACATGATCAAGAACAATTTGTCGGCCCCGCTGCATGACGGCGCCGTCAAATATTACAAGGAACGCGGCTGGATGTGACCGGCGCTTACCCCGGGGGCGGATTACGATCCGCCCCCGATTGCTTTATAAAGGGATGAGAAATCAGATCGGGGGGAGGTCGAATGTCACAGGGCGATACGGGTACGACAAAGCTGAGCGACTCGGAACTTGAGGATCTTGTTGCCTCAACGGATACCGGCGGCCGCAAACCCACAAATCAGGCAATTGCCAAGCTCATCGCCGGAACGGCGCTCGCCTGGTCCCTCTTCCAGGTCTGGATTGCTTCACCGCTCCCCTACTCGGCCGGTTTCGGTGTGTTTTCCAGCGGCGAAGCCCGGCCGATCCATCTGGCTTTCGCGCTGTTTCTTGCCTATCTGGCCTACCCGGCCTTCAAATCCTCGCCGCGGCGCACCATACCGACGGTCGATTGGGTCCTGGCGATTGTCGCGGCCTGCTGCTCGCTTTACCTGTTCGTTTTCGACACCGAGATCATCGACGCCATCTTCGGTTCACGGCTTTCGGACCGGCCCAACAATCCCAACCAGCTCGACGTCGTCATTTCGGTGGTCGGCATCATCCTGCTTCTGGAGGCGACCCGCAGGGCTCTCGGCCCGCCGCTGATGATTGTTGCCATGGTCTTCCTCGGCTACACCTTCCTAGGCCCCTACGCGCCGGGTTTCCTTGCCTGGAAGGGCGCAAGTTTCAATGCCGTCGCCTACCACCAATGGCTTTCGACCGAAGGCGTCTTCGGTATTGCCCTCGGCGTATCGACCGATCTCGTATTCCTGTTCGTGTTGTTTGGCGCACTGCTCGATAAAGCAGGCGCCGGCAACTATTTCATCAAGGTTGCCTTTTCGCTGATGGGACACCTGAGCGGCGGCCCTGCCAAGGCAGCCGTTGTGGCGTCCGGCATGACGGGCCTCATCTCCGGATCGTCCATCGCCAATGTGGTCACCACCGGCACTTTTACAATTCCGATGATGCGCCGCGTTGGTTTTTCCTCCGAAAAGGCGGGCGCGGTGGAAGTCGCCTCCTCGGTCAACGGCCAGATCATGCCGCCGGTCATGGGAGCCGCTGCCTTCCTGATGGTCGAATATATCGGCATTTCCTATTTCGAGGTGGTCAAGCACGCCTTCGTGCCGGCGATCATCTCCTACATCGCTCTTGTCTATATCGTACATCTTGAAGCAAAGAAGCTCGGCATGGCCGGCCTCGACAGGGCAAGCGAACCCAAGCCGCTGAAATGGGGCATGATTTCCTTCGGCATCACCATGGCCGTCATTCTCGCGGCCGCAAGCGCCATCTACTATCTGTTCCTGGCGTTTCAATGGCTGCAGGATGCCGACGACAAGCTGCTTGCCGTTGCCGTCGTGCTCGGCATCATTTTCACCGCATTCGCGGTCCTTGGGGCGCGGCTCAGCGAAGACCGCAAAGCGCAGGTCGTTTCAACCGGCGCGCAGGTTCTCGGAATCACCGTTATCGGCGCATTCGGCGTCTTCTTCCTGATTGACTTCATCGGCGAACTGGCAGGCCCGGCAACGCCATGGGTTATCGCCGCACTTCTCGGCATAGCCTATATCGGTCTGGTCCGATTTTGCTCGGCCTACCCGGAACTGGAGCTGGACGACCCGAATGAGCCGGTGGTTCGGCTTCCGGAGCCCGGCCCGACGGTCAAATCCGGCCTGCACTTCCTGTTGCCGGTGCTGGTACTCATCTGGTGCCTGATGGTTGAACGGCTGTCGCCTTCCCTGTCCGCCTTCTGGGCGACCGCGTTCATGATCTTCATCCTTTTGACCCAGCGGCCGCTGTTTGCAATGTTCCGTGGCGATTCACGGGACGGGACTTTCGCGCGCGGCTTTAACGAACTCATCGACGGCATGATCGCCGGTGCGCGCAACATGATCGGCATCGGCATTGCGACGGCCGCGGCCGGCATCATCGTCGGCGCAGTCTCGCAGACCGGCGTCGGATCGGTGCTTGCGGCTCTTGTCGAATTCCTGTCGCAGGGTCAGATCATGCTGATCCTGATCTTTACAGCGGTCCTGAGCCTGATCCTTGGCATGGGGCTGCCGACAACAGCCAACTATATCGTTGTTTCGTCGCTGCTGGCGCCGGTGATCGTTGCACTCGGGCAGCAGAACGGTCTCATCGTCCCGCTGATCGCGGTGCATCTGTTCGTATTTTACTTCGGCATAATGGCGGATGTGACGCCGCCGGTGGGGCTTGCGTCCTTCGCGGCCGCCGCCGTGTCCGGCGGCGATCCAATCCGGACGGGATTCGTGGCATTCTTCTATTCGCTGCGCACGGCGCTGCTGCCGTTCCTCTTCATCTTCAACACCGATCTTCTGCTGATCGACGTGACCTGGGCGCAAGGGGTGTTCGTCTTCATTATCGCGACGGCGGCCATGTTGATATTTACCGCCGGATCACAGGGCTATTTCATCGCCAAATCGCGGATCTGGGAGTCAATCGCGCTGCTTCTGGTCGCCTTCACACTGTTCCGCCCGGGTTTCTGGATGGACTATATCGCCCCGCCCTACGCCGAGGTTAGCCCGACGGAGATTGCCAAGGTTATGGGTGATGCCGAGCCCGGCACGCAACTGCGCGCCATTGTCGACGGTCTGGATGATGTCGGCGATCCGATCACTTTGACAATGCTCATCGATGTTGGTGACGAGCCGGACGGCGCGGCGCGGCTTGAAGGCTTCGGGCTCGAAATCCTGGAGGACGATGGCAAGGTCCTGGTGGACAATGCGATCTTCGATTCAAAGGCGCAGGCTGCCGGGTTCGATTTCGACCAGGTCATCAGGCAGCTTCTGGTGCCGGCATCGCAGCCTTCCAAATATCTGCTCTATATCCCGGCGCTGGCGCTCCTGGCGTTGATCTTTTTCCTCCAGCGCCGACGCCGTGATGCCGCGGAACCGGCAACTGTTGAACAGGGAGCTTGACCCATGGCATCCACGAACATGTTCAAAAACATACTTGCCACCATCGATCTTGGCGACGAAGAGTCGTCGATCCGGGTCATCAACGCGGCGCTCGAGGTCATGGTGGGCGAGGACACAATGCATGTCGTGTGCGTTGTGCCCGACTACGGCCGCAGCATTGTGGGAACCTTTTTCCCGGCGGATCATGAACAGGAAATGATCAAACACGCGACCCAAGAACTGCACGCGTTCACGGCAAAACACGTCCCTAAAGGAACCCGTGTTCAACACATAGTCGCTCATGGTAATATATACGAAGAGATTATCGCCGCAGCAGACCAGTGCAAGGCGGATCTGATTGTTATCGGATCGCACAGGCCGGCTTTGAAGGACTACCTTCTGGGACCGAATGCGTCCCGTGTCGTCAGGCACGCGCGCCAGTCCGTTCTGGTGGTACGGCACTAACGTGCCACCGGATTACCCTGCCAGATGACATGCGACGAAGTGCCCGCCGCTCACCGCCCTGAGCGGCGGGGGCGTTTCATGGCACTGCTTTTCAACGAGCGGACAGCGTGATGCGAAGCGGCAACCCCTGGGCAGGTTGATCGGGCTTGGTGGATCGCCAGACAGGCGCTGACGCTTCGAGCGGTCTCCACGCGCCGCGTGCAGCGTCGGCACGGCGGCCAAAAGCGCCTTGGTATAGGGGTGTTTCGGGCTTGTGAAAAGCGTCCTGCGGTCGGCCTGTTCGACTATCTGCCCCAGATACATGACGGCGATCTCATCGCAAATGTACTGCACGACACCAAGGTCGTGGGAAATGAATAAATAGGTCAAACCCAGATCTTCCTGAAGCCGGGTCATCAGGTTGAGGATCTGCGCCTGAATGGCGACGTCCAGCGCTGAAACCGGCTCATCGCAGACGATGAGGCTCGGTTTTGTCGCAAGTGCCCGCGCAAGGCCGATGCGCTGGCGCTGGCCACCGGAAAACTGATGAGGGAAGAGCGTCCCCTGCTCCGGACGCAAACCGACCTGTTTCAGAAGATCGCGAACCATGCCGTCGCGTTCGCCGGCTTCGCCTATGTCCATGAGATCAAGCGGTTCACGGATAATATCGGCAGCCCGCTGACGCGGGTTGAGCGATGAATACGGATCCTGAAAGACGATCTGAAAGGCACGGCGGGCCTGGCGCAGTTCCTCGCCTTCCAGGGCACCAACATTTTGTCCCTCCAGGCTCACCCGCCCACCGGTTATGTGCGTCAGGCGCATGACGGCAAGCGCGGTGGTGGTCTTTCCCGACCCGCTTTCTCCGACAATTCCGAACGTCGTGCCTTTTTTGACGGTAAAGCTGACGCCGTCAACGGCATGGACTGTGGCGCCCTTCTTGCCGAAATGGACCTTCAGGTCCTCGACCTCGAGATAGCGTGCATCATTCGCCGTGTCAGACATTTTCCAACTCCGCTTCGACTGCCCAGCAGGCTGTTGCATGACCGCCGCTTTCGGCTTTCAGCACCGGCTGGCGCCGTGTGCATTCGGGCAGTGCCCGATTGCAGCGGGGCGCAAAGGCGCATCCTTCGCCAAGTTCCGTCAGGCTTGGAACAACGCCCGGGATCTCCAGCAGCGGTTCGCGCACTTCCGGCGGGTCCGGCTGCAGATGCGGGACACAGGCGATGAGGCCGGCGGTATAGGGGTGGCGCGGTTTCGTCAGAACCTCTTCGACCGTGCCGGTTTCGACGATGCGCCCGGCATACATGACGGCAACCCGGTCGGCGAGTTGCGCAACGGCCCCCATATCGTGGGTGATCAGGACGATGGCCGTGCCGCGGCTCTTCTGCAAATCCTCCAGAAGATCGAAAATCTGTGCCTGCACCGTGGTGTCGAGCGCCGTCGTCGGTTCGTCGGCAATCAGCACGCGCGGATTGCAGGCAAGCGCGATGGCGATCATCACCCGCTGGCGCATGCCACCCGAGAGCTGGTGCGGATAGGACTTCGCCCGTGCCTCGGCCTCCGGTATGCCGACAGCGCGAAGCATTTCAACGGCGCGGTCCCAGGCGGCGCGCGGCGATGCGTTTTCGTGCAGGCGCACGCTCTCGGCAATCTGTTCGCCGACGGTGAAGACCGGATTGAGCGATGACATCGGCTCCTGGAAGATCATCCCGATTTCATTGCCACGGATATCGCGCATTTCGTCCTTTGACAGACCGACAAGATCGCGGCCTTCAAGATAGATCGATCCGGAGGTCAACTGTCCGGGCGGACTTGGCACAAGACCCATGATCGAAAGCGCCGTCATCGACTTGCCGCATCCCGATTCCCCGACGATACCCAGGATCTCGCCCTCATTGACCTCCAGATTGACGTGATCAAGCACGCGCGCATTGCCGCGCCGTGTGGCAAAATCGACAACGATATTTTCCACCTTCAGCACCGTCATGATCAGCGCTCCCTGAGCTTGGGGTTGAAGGCGTCGTTGAGGCCGTCGCCGATGAGGCTCACGCCGAGAACCGTGAGGAAGATCATGGCACCCGGAAGCGTCACGACCCACCAGGCATCGAGAATATACTGCCGTCCGCTGCCGATCATCAGGCCCCAACTCATGGTGTTGGGATCGCTGAGGCCAAGGAAACTCAGCCCCGCTTCGAACAGGATCGCCACACCGATCGTCAACGTCGCAGAAACAATCAGCGGCGCCAGTGCGTTCGGCAGGATCACCCGCCATATCAGGCGGCCGTCGCGGGCTCCGATGGAACGGCCGGCGCTGACATATTCCAGGCCGCGTATGCGCATGAATTCGGCCCTGGCAAGCCTTGCCGTCGCCGGCCAGGATACAACGCCGATGGAAATGGCAACGACGGGCAGCGAGGGCGTGAAAAGCGTCACCAGCACCATTGCGAAAAGCAGCGGCGGCAGCACCTGGAAGAACTCGGTAATGCGCATGAACACGTCATCCACCCAGCCAAGATAATAGCCCGCCAGCGCACCGACCAGAATGCCGATGATGATGGTGATGAGCGCCGCGGTTATCCCCACCAGCAAGGTCGCCCGTCCTCCGACAATGAGGCCGGCCAGCATATCGCGGCCGAGATTGTCGGTACCGAGGATTGCGGTTTCCGTCTCGAAGGGCGGTGTCAGCGGCGCCCAGACAATCTCAAACGGATCGACCGCGTAGATGTAGGGCCCAAGGAGCGAAATCAGAACGATTATGCCCAGCAGCAGGAGACCGAACAGTGCAGCGGGGCGGCTGCGGAAAATACGCCAGGCTTCTGCTGCCGGGTGTTCGGCGCGCGGAAGGCTTTCGTCCCTGGTCTCAATGACAGTCATTTGGCCATCCTGATGCGTGGATCGGCAACCCGGTACAAAAGGTCGGTGATCAGATTTGCGATGATGACGATGACGGCGGAAAAGAACAGGATGCCAAGGATCGTCGGGTAGTCACGGGCAAGAATGGAATCGAAAGCCAGCGTGCCGAGACCCGGCCAGTTGAACACGGTCTCCACCAGAACCGCGCCGGAGACGATGCCACCGAATTGCAGGCCGGCGATCGTGATGATGGGCAGCACGGCATTGCGCAGGGCATGGCGTCCATAGACCTTGCGCTCCGAAACGCCCTTGGCACGGGCGGTGCGGATATAGTCGCTGCCGAGCACTTCCAGCATACTGGCGCGCGTCAGGCGGCTGTATTGCGCGAGGTAGACAATGCCGAGCGTGAAGGCGGGCAGGACAAGATGGTGGGCGACGTCAAAGACATATCCGACCGGTCCCACATCCTTGGTTACGTCATACATGTTGGATATCGGAAACAGCGGGATCAGCGAAGCAAAGACGATGATCAGCATGATGCCGGTCCAGAAAATCGGTGCCGAATAGCCGATAACCGAAAGCACGGTGACCAGATTGCTGACAATGCCGGTCGGCTTGCGCGAGGCAATGACGCCGAGGGCGGTGCCGGCAACAATGGCAAATCCGAGGGCGGTAAAAACCAGGAGCAGCGTTGCGCCAACACGACTCAGTATGAGGTCAAGCACCGGCGCGTTATAGAAGAACGACTGGCCGAGATCGCCGCCGGCAGCATTTTTCAGGTAAACCCAAAGCTGAACGTAGAGCGGCTGATCGAGGCCGTAGGCCTTGCGGATGCTGGCCATCACCTCTTCGGTGGCGCCCCCCATCTCGCCGGCAATCACGTCGGCAGGGTCGCCGGGCGCCAGATGGATGAGCAGGAAGTTCAACACCAGCACGGCCACGACAAGAATGATGGAGTAGATCAGTCGGCGTAACACCGTCCAAATCAGCATCGCGCAATAATCCCTTTACAGGCGGTCCGGCGCCCCGGACCCGCTTGCCCGGAGCGCCTTATATTTCAGGCTAAGGTCTACTCGCTTTTGTAGACTTCATCCATTGGTGCCATGGGCCCCCAGATGGTCACCGGAGCATTGCCGATCTTCTTGTTGTAGATCGTGTGGTAGGGAAGCTCATTGAGGAAGACCAACGGAGCGTCATCGACGATCTTTGCCTGTGCAGCGCGGTAGAGGTCAGCGCGTTTTGCCTGATCGGTTTCCGTTCCGGCCTGGCTCAGGAGCGTATCCACCTCTTCATTGCAGTAGCTCTGCGTGTTGGACCAAATGACGCCCTCGCGGATATTGCTGCAAAGATAGGTGCGGTGCACGCCGATAACCGGGTCACCCCAGTTGAAGACGATGTCCATGGACATATCAAAATCGTGCCCGCTGACACGTTTGGCCCATGTGGGGAAATCGGGCGATGCGCGCAGCTCGACATCGATGCCGACTTTTTTCAGCTGCGGGCGCAGATATTCAGCAACCGTCTTCTGCATTTCCGCAAAGCCCGGAATGTAATCGAGCGACAGCTTGAAGCGGGTTCCGTCGCCGCCGCGCGGATGACCGGCTTCGTCGAGCATTGCATTGGCCTTGTCGAGGTCAACGTCATAGGCGTTGACGTCGGGCGCGGAAAAGGGGCTGCCGGAAACTACCGGGCCGGTGACGGGCGTTGAAAAGCCGGAGTGCAATGCGTTGACGATGAAGTTGCGGTCAATCGCATAGGCGATTGCCTGGCGTACCTTCGGATCCTTGAGAACCTCATTCTTGGTGTTGAATGCCAGCCAGTTGATCGGGCCGACGGCGGCGTAACCCTGATTGGTGACTTCAAGTGAATCGTTCTTTTTCAACCGCTCGAGATCGCGGGTGCTGGTCAAAAACGGCAGCATGTCGATCTCGCCCTTGTCGGCCGCCAGCACCATGCTCGTCACATCCTTGTAGTTCTTGATTATGATGCGGTCGAGATGCGGTTTTCCTTCAAGGAAATAGTCGGGATTCTTTTCCAAAATGATGTGTTCGCCGGGCTTGTACTCGACCAATTTGAAGGGCCCCGAACCGACGGTCTTGCTGTTGGCCGGATGCGATTTCGGATCCTGCCCGTCGCCGTAGACATGCTCCGGCAAAATCGGCAACAGAGCCGAGGACATAGCAAGAAGCGCTGCCGGATGCGGGGCGTCGAAATTGATGACCGCTGTGTTGTCGTCAGGTGTATCGACGGATGTGACAGGGGCAAACATTGTCTTGAATGGATGGTTTTCCTTCACGGTCTTGACGGAAAATGCGACATCCTTGGAGGTGATCGGCTTGCCATCGTGGAAGGTCGCACCCTCGCGCAAATGCAGCGTGATGGATTTGCCGTCATCAGCCACTTCCCAGCTTTCCGCGAGGAAAGGCTGCGGCTGCCATTCAGCATCGAAGCGCAGTGGCGTTGCAAAAATCTGGGTTCCCGGGACTGCCGTTGCGACGCCGGACTGTACGGCAGGATTGAGGTGTCGCGGTTTCTGGGTCGTGCCGATTACCAGCGTGCCGCCCTTGACCGGCTCCTGCGCCTGAACCGCGCCCGTCATGACAAGCGACGCCGCAATGGCGACGCCGGCAAGCAATCCACGTAAATTCTTCATGTGCCTCAACCTCCCTGATTGATGAAATCCAGCACGTTACAAATGTTGTTGTGATTGATGTTTGTTCCGGCCTGTAAGGTTAAATGCGCGCAATTGATTTGAAAAATGTTTTTTTCAGGGGCAAACCCTCAGTAATACTGAGCAATCAACCCGGTCACTGCACCAGAACCCGCTTGAACACACCATCGAGATTCAGCTCTTCGCAGGTCTTAATGAGGGCCTTTTCCACACGCGTCAGGTTCTTTTCGTCGCGATAGATAAAGCCGAAGCAAGGCGTCTGATATCCCGGTCGCAGCGGAATACGGACAATGTCTCCGACGACGTAGGTCTGTTTCCTGAGAGGTCTGACATTGAAGATGGAAAACCCAAGGCCGGATGCCACCAGCGCACGCACCAGTTCCGAGGATTTGGATGAATGGGCGATCACCGGCGTCAGGCCACGCTCTTCAAAGAGGCCGAACATGTAGTCCCGCGTCGGCTGCAGGTTCAAAAGCACCATCGGTTCGTCACGCAGTTCCTCCAGGTCAAGAACGGAGCGGGTGGCAAGCTGGTGTTCCGCGTTGAGGGCGACATGGGGCGGTGCATCGAACAATGGCGAAAACTTCGTATTTTTAGCCGAGGCGTAGTCATAGCCCATGGCGAGATCCAGTTCGCCGTTCGCTATCATGCCGATGATTTCCATCGTATCGCCTTCGGCAATCTCCACCGAAACCGTGGGGTAGCGGATGGATATGGTTTTCATGACAATGGGAAGCAAAATCGGCGCCAGCGGTGCAAAACATCCAAGTCGAACCCTGCCCTCAAGCCGGCTGGAGACACCGCCCAGTGACTTTTCGAACTGATTGTGCTGCTCAAGGATGCCGCGCACATGGGCAAGGAAGTCCTGACCGTACTGGGTTGGCGTGACACCCTTGGACGGGTGACGCACAAACAGGGCCCCCGACACCTGTTCTTCCATGGCGTTGATGGCTGCGGCTATGGAGGACGGTGAAATACTGAATTCCTCTGCGGCACCGGTGATCGAGCGGTGACGCGCCGCCGCGTCGAGGTATTTCAGTTGCTTGAGCGTGTAATGCATAATCCCTCCATTTTTCCGAGGATCTTACGCAAAATAATACATTTTCTCGAACAATACACACCCCCTAAAGTGACCGGCAATAGACTTCGCCGGTGGCGAGGCCGTAACAATAGTGCGGAAAGCCATGTCAGAACTGCATATTTTCAAAGCCCGAAAAATCGTCACCATGGACCCCGAACAACCCGAAGCAACCCATGTCGGGGTGCGCGACGGGCTTGTTGTGGCCGTTGGATCCGAGAAGGACGCAGCCGGATGGGGCACGGCTGACACCAATGACATCTTTGCCGATAAGATCATCGTACCCGGCTTTGTCGAAGGCCACAGCCACATGTTCGCGGGTGGCATATGGCGCTTCGTCTATGTCGGATACCAGGACCGGGTCGACCCGCAGGGGCGGCGGTGGAGCGGTGTGAAATCCATCGACGCCGTCATCGAACGCATGCGCGGCGAGCAGGAAGGTCTGGAAGAAGGCGTGCCGCTGATTGCGTGGGGCTTCGATCCCATATTCCTGCCGGCACCGCGCGCGGACCGCCACGACTTCGACCGGGTTTCCGACACGAGGCCGATTGCCGTTCTCCATTCCAATTTCCACGTGATGACCGTCAACACCCCCGCCCTCCGGCTCGCCGAATACACAGCGGAAACGAACATCGAAGGCATCGTCATGGGAGAGGACGGCGAACCCAATGGCGAATTGCAGGAAATGGCCGTCATGTTCCCCGTCATGCGGCGCATGAATATCGACATTCGCTCCCTGTCGGGAGACGGTGACGGCATTCGCGACTTCGGCAAGGTCTGCAACGCGGTCGGGGTGACGACGGCGACCGATCTCGTTGCTTCGCTTGAGGACAGCAATGTTGCCCTGCTCAAAAACGTCACCAGCGAGAAGGCCTTCCCGATCCGCCTGGTGAGTGCGCTGAACGGACTGCAGCAACCGCCAGACGAGACTGTCACAAGGGCAAGGGAACTCGCCCCCCAAAGCACGGACAAGCTGCGGCTGGGATCGGTGAAGATCGTCACCGACGGTTCGATCCAGGGATTTACGGCGCGGCTGCGCGAACCGGGCTATTACAATGGCGCAGCCAACGGGATCTGGAACATAGCGCCGGATCAACTGAACATTCTTGTGGACGCGCTGCTGCGGAACGGCATACACACGCACATTCACGTCAATGGCGACGAGGCGATCCAGGTTGCGATCGATGCGGTCGGCGCGTCGATCAAAAGGCAATCCGCCGACGATCACCGCACGGTGTTGCAGCATTGCCAGATGGCCGATCGCGAACAGTTCGAGAAAATGCGGGAACTGGGGCTGTGCGCCAATCTCTTTGCCAACCACATTTACTATTTCGGCGATCAGCACAAGGCGATCACGCTGGGGCCGGAAAGAGCCCGCAAAATGGACGGGTGCAGGACGGCGCTCGACCATGGCATTCCCCTTGCCATCCATTCCGACGCCCCGATCACGCCACTTGCCCCGCTGGTCACCGCCTGGGCGGCTGCGCAAAGACAGACGGCAGGCGGCGAGATCCTCGGCGAGGAAGAACGTATCTCGGCCTATGAGGCGCTACACGCCATAACACTCGGACCCGCCTATACGCTCAGGATGGAACACGAGATCGGTTCTATCGAGCCGGGAAAGCGGGCGGATTTTGCTATACTGGATGCAAGCCCGCTTGACGTTGAACAAGACAGGATAAGGGATATCACTGTCTGGGGCACGGTGCTCGGCGGCGTAGTCCATCGAGCCTGAGAAAGCGGAAATATGAAGATTGCGAGTTCCGCATTGCCGGTCACGATCATTTCCGGCTATCTGGGCGCCGGCAAGACAACGCTGGTCAATCATCTGTTGCGCCATGCGGATGGCCGCAAACTGATGGTTCTGGTCAATGATTTCGGCGATCTGGCTATTGATGCCGATCTCATCCAGTCCGACGACGGCGATATCGTGACGCTGTCAAACGGCTGTGTCTGCTGCTCGCTCGGCAGCGATCTATTTGAAGCCTTCTTAACAGTCCTGGACCGAACGCCAAAGCCCGACCATCTCATCATCGAGGCAAGCGGTATTGCCCGCCCGCAAAACATAGCCAATATCGCCCGGGCCGAACCGGACCTGCATCTCGATGGTATCGTGACGCTGGTCGATGCGGAACTTATCGAAGCCAATCTGGCGAATCCGCAGATTGCGTCAGCCCTGATGGAGCAGATTTCGTCTGCCGATATGCTGTTGATAAACAAATCGGATCTGGTCACGGAGCAGCGGCTGCAGGCGCTCAGACACATCCTTGCGGAGATTTGCCCCGGTACGCCGGCGCTTGGCTGCAAGCATGGAGCTGCGGCACTCGATGCGGTGCTGGGCGCTTATTCCGGCGCAAAATACGATATCCAGGCAACGGATTCAGCGGACCACAGCGAACACTATGTCCGCTGGTCCTGTGAGGCGACGGGCTCGTTTGATCTCGACAAGCTCAAAAAGGGCCTTGCGGCGCTGCCGCCGGGCGTGTTGCGTTTCAAGGGAATTATCAGGCCCGGAGACGGCGGAGAACCGGTCGCCATCCACCGGGTCGGCCATCGAGTGAGCCTCGACCGGATGTACGGTCCGGCCCCGCCGGTCTCACACATGGTGGCCATCGGGCTGGAAGGTCAGATGGACCCGGCCATCGTCGAAAAGACCGTTTTGCGGGCCAAGCAGTAACCAATCAGACGTCGCGCCAGCCGTCGGCGGTTTTCATGCGATGGTTGATCGTATTGCCAACGCCCAGTGTCTGTTCGATGAAGCAGCCCTTCTTTGCGGTTTCGATCAGCTCCGCCACCTTGTCGTCCGGATCCGGACTGTCGATCAAAACGTCGATCTCAAAGCTCTTCGGCGCAGTCTCGTAAACCCGGTCAACGGCCTGCCAGTTCCACTGAATGCGGGTTTCGACCTTGAGGTCGTTGAGCGAGACACCCAGCCTTTTCGCGAAGGCCCTGATCTGGGTCATGATGCAACCCGTCAATGCACCCACGAACATCGCCAGCGGTGGCGGGGCGGACGCATCACCGCCGTGAAACTTGCCCTCGTCGGTGGCGAGTTCAAATTCCTCCTTGAACGGCTTGACCATTTCGATCGCCAGCTCATTGCGCATCTTCCCGACCGCGGTTCCGCGGCAATCGAACTGAACCACGGCCTTTTCAGGCATAGCAACGGTATCGCTCATCGTTTTGTTCCTTCGTTCCAGTGAATCATGGGCCACCCCGGCACCGGCGAACGAAACCAGGGGATCGTCGTGCCCCGCAAGCTGCCGATATAAACGTTCTTCAGATCGGACCCGCCAAAGGTGATACTCGCCATCCAGGGCGCGATGGTGCCGCCACAAGCCATCTGCAGATCCGGTGTCACCCGATCTTCGTCGAAAGCTCTGAGCAGCGCCTTGCCGGTTTGCGAACCGCGGTCATCGTCGAGAATGATCTGCAGGTCACCTTCCCGCGTAATGGCGAAGACGCGATCGGTCATGACATGGGTGCCCCACAAATTGCCGATAGCGTCGAAAGCGATGCCGTCGATAAACGCCCCGTGGTCTGAGGGGCCAAACGTCTCGCGCCCGCTGAGCGATCCATCCTCAGCCACACGCATCCTGGTTATTCTCCGCGCAGTGGTTTCAACGATGTAGAGCCATTCCTCCCTGGCATCGAGGCGGATTTCGTTGGTGAAGGCAAACCCGTCGGCCACAATGCGCAGGCCATTTTTGTCGGCAAGCGCGATATAACCGTCACGGATACTGGGACTGATGGCGTCCATCCAATTGGGGATCTTCGTCGATACGGTCAGCCATATCCGGTCCTTCGAATCGCGAAGTACAAAATTGACTTTTCCGATTGGAGCTCCGTCGATCGTGTCATGAAGCACCCGGGTCTCGCCGGTGCGCTTCATGATTTCCAGACGGTCGGTTCCAAAATTTGAGATCAGGATGTCGCCGTTGCGGGCGAAGGCAAGACCGTTGGGCAGCGTTCCTGTGGTGAAGCGCTTCGCCTCTTCCCCTACGTCGGCAAAACCGGTCTGTTCCGACTGAGTGATGATCTTCTGGCTGCCATCGGGACTGATGTGAACGACACCACCACGGGCGTCCGCCGACCAGAGGGAGCCGTCCGGCTCCGCCAGAATGCATTCGGGCCTTTGCAAATCATGACCGACGGTCCGAATATCTTCCGGGTCAACCTGAAATCCGATCACAGGATTGGCTGCCATCAGAAATTGACCCGGTCGCCGCCCTTCAGATCAAGGATCTCGCGGGCATCGTCGGGCGATGCGATCTCCATTCCGAGCTCTTCCAGAATGGTGCGGATCTTGGCCACCTGCTGCGCATTGGATTCGGCAAGCTGCCCCTTGCCGATAAAGAGGGAATCCTCCAGACCGACGCGGACATTGCCGCCAAGCATCGCAGCCTGCGTGACGAACGGCATCTGGAAGCGACCGGCCGCCAGCACCGACCAGACATAGTCATTGCCGAATAACCGGTCAGCCGTCTGTTTCATGAACATGACATTTTCCATCTCGGCGCCGATGCCGCCGAGGATTCCGAAGATCGACTGAACAAGGAACGGCGGCTTGATCAGCCCCGCATCGACAAAATGCGCCAGATTGTAGAGATGGCCGATGTCGTAGCACTCATGCTCGAAACGCGTGCCGCAGCCCTCGCCGAGGTGCTGCAGGATCATGCGGATATCCTTGAAGGTGTTGCGGAAGATGAAATCCTCGCTGCCCTCCAGAAACTGCTTTTCCCACGGATGTTTGAAGCTCGGATATTTGTCAGCGAGCGGATGCAGCGAAAAGTTCATCGATCCCATGTTCAGCGAGCACATTTCCGGCTCCGCCTTCATAGGCGCGGCGAGCCGCTCTTCCACCGTCATGCCGAGGCCGCCGCCCGTGGTGATGTTGATGACGGCATTTGTCGCCTGCTTGATGCGCGGCAGGAACTGCATGAAAACATCCGGGTCGGGCGTCGGGCGTCCGTCTTCAGGATTGCGTGCATGCAAGTGGATAATCGAGGCGCCGGCATCGGCGGCGTCGATCGACTGTTTCGCGATCTCGTCGGGTGTCACCGGTAAGGCATCGGACATGGTCGGCGTGTGTACGCCGCCGGTTACCGCACAGGTGATGATTACCTTTTTCATCTTGTTGACCATGACAGCTCCTATTCTTGAAAAATCGCGACGGCACGAGTGAAACCCGCCGATCCGCCCTTGATCTTGTACGGGAAGCAGGCGATCTCGTAGCCGCTCGCCGGCAGCGTCTCGAGATTGGTTAGTTTTTCGATATGGCAGTAGCCGATATCCATGCCGGCGCGGTGCCCTTCCCAGATGATGCCGGCATCGTGGGTGCGCTCATATTCCTTTGCGGTGTAGACGAAGGGCGCGTCCCAGCTCCAGGCATCCGTGCCGGTGACCCGGACCCCGCGCTCAAGCAGGTAGAGCGTTGCCTCGCGGCCCATGCCACAGCCCTTTGCCACGTAATCGGGCTTGCCGTAATGCGCACCGGCCGAGGTGTTGACCACGACGATGTCAAGCGGCTGCAGCGCGTGGCCGATACGCTTGAGTTCGGCTTCAACATCGGCGGCTGTGGCCACATACCCATCGTCGAAGTGGCTGAAATCCAGCTTTACGGCACTCTGGAAACACCATTCGAGCGGAACTTCATCGATGGTGATGGCACGCTCGCCATTGTTCATGGTCGAATGGTAGTGGTAGGGCGCGTCGAGATGCGTGCCGTTGTGCGTGGTGATGCGAAGCTGTTCCAGCGCCCAGCCCTCGCCGCCCGGAAGATCTTCCTTCTTAAGACCCGGAAAGAAGGACGTGACCTGCTCGGCCGTCATTTGGTGATCGAGGTAATCAATCTCCGGCAACATGACGGGCGGATCGGAGGCTATATCGGCTTCCAGCGGAACGGAAAGGTCAACGATTCTGCGTGGCATTTTCTTATCCTCAATAACCGAGCGGCAGCGTTGCCAGCGGCGGAAAGATCAGCACCAGCAACAAAACAAGAAGCATCATCAGGGCGAATGGCGCCGCCCCGGCAAAAATATCGCCGAGCGAGATCGTGTCGTCATTGAGCGCCGATTTGATGACAAAGACGGAGATGCCGAAGGGCGGGGTCAATAGACCGATCTCCACGGCAAGCACCGTAACGATACCGAACCAGATCAGATCGATGTTCATCGGCTGGATTACCGGCAGCATCAGCGGCACAAGGATCAGCATAATGGACGAGGAATCAAGGATCGTGCCCATGACGATGACCAGCAGCACATAGGCCAGCACCACGCCCCAGAAGCCGATATCGGCGGTGGCGACGAAACTGCCGAATTCACCGGGTGCGCCCGACAGCGCCAGCATGCGTGAATACATCTGCGCTGCAATGATGAGAAAACACACCGATGCGGTCACAAGCCCGGTGTCGGTCAGAACACTCCAGAAATCCTTCCAGCTCAGCGATCGGCGCAACAGGCCGATGACGATTGCGCCAAGGCATCCGACAGCACCCGCCTCAATCGGTGTGAACCAGCCGGCATAGATACCGCCGAGGACGAGGAAGATCAGCGCGGCGATCGGAAAACCCTTGCGGAAGAGCTCGGGACCGCTGAGCAATGCCTCGCCGCCATCGGAAAGGTTCTCGCCGATGAAACCCGGCCAGAAGCGGGCCATGGCATAGACCCCGATACCGAAAATAAACGCCAGCAGCAGGCCGGGAATGACGCCGGCAATGAAGAGGTCGCCGACGGACTGTTCGGTCAAAAGGCCATAGAGGATCAAAAGCAGGCTTGGCGGAATGAGCATGCCAAGCACGGATGATCCGGCGACAACCCCGACCGAGAACCGCTTGGTATAGCCGTGTCGCACCATTTCAGGGACCGCTATGCGCGTGAACACCGCCGCCGAGGCGATGGATATGCCGGTGATCGCCGCAAAGATCGCATTGGCGCCCACCGTGCCGATGCCGAGGCCGCCGCGAAAGCGGCGAAAGACCTGGTTGGCAACGTCAAAGGCATCCCGTCCCATACCGGTGACCGAGACGACATAGCCCATCAGGACAAAGAGCGGCACGACGCCGAAGAAATAGCTTGAAATCGTCTCGGAGGCGGCCAGCGCCAGCAGCTTGCCGGCCAGCAGGGGCGACCCCTTCATCACCCAGACGGCACCGTAGGACACCACCATCAGCGCAAGCGGCACGTACATGCCGACATAGACGAGCACCACCATGACGGCGAGCGCCGCAAGGCCTATCTCAAGGGGCGTCATGGCCGCTCACCTCGTCTGCCCCGGATTGAGCGCCGCCAGTCCAAATAGCAATCGCCGCACGGATCGCGGACATCGCCAACTGCAGCAAAAGCGCGGCGCATCCAACAAGAATAATCAGCTTCACCGGCCAGATCGGCGCAATGAAGTCGCCGACGGTTCCGACAAATGTGTTGCGGTTCCAGGCTTTGACGAATAGCGGATAGCTGGCGTTCAACAGTACCGCGATGACAAAGAAACCGGCGGCGCAGTAAATCAGTTCAAGCGCTGCACGGGCGCGGGGAACGGATCTTTCGAGCGCGTTGATAACGGCGTCAGTGCGGGTGAACCGCCCCATGCGGAAGGCCTGTCCGACCTGCAAAAAGACGATGGCGACAATGGACATCGAAACGAGCTCGGGAACGCCCGACACGGGCGAGAGGAACAGACCCCGGCCGATAACGTCGCTGTTGATGAGGATCATCAGAGCGAGGATCAGAAGCGTTCCGAGGACATTGAGGCCCATCGTGACGCGATCAATGATGCGCTGCGCGATTTCAAACGATTTTGGCATTGGATTGTTACAGGATTGCGCCAGGAGCCTCGGCAGTCACTTCCGCCAAGGCTCCCGGTTCGACGCCTATTCCTGGTCCCAGTTGCGGACCGGCTTCGCGCCGGCATCACGCATGGCGTTCATGTAAGTCGCGAGCACTTTCGAACCCGGCTTGCCTTCGCTGTCGAGCTTGGCGGCCCAGTCCTTGGCGACGTTTTCCATGCCTTGCGCCCATTTCATGCGGAACTCGGGAGAAACATCCGTGATCGTCGCGCCATTCGCCTTCATGGTTTCAAGCGAAGCGGAAATCGCTGCATCGAGGTCTTTGTGATAGGCCTCGCGCTGGGCGATACCGCCTTTCTTCAGAGCCTTTTGCAGGGCTTCCGGCTGGGCGTCGTACCAGTCCTTGTTGGCCGCAATGCCGCCCGCATACTGGGCGCCGAAGCCGACGCGGGTGATGTGCGGGGCGACCTCATAGAGTTTGCCGGGCAAGGCGGCCGTGGCAAAGACGATAACCCCGTCGTAAACGCCGGTCTTCAGTTCGTTGTAATAGGTGGTCAGATTGCCCGAAACGCCGATGGCGCCAGTGCCCTTGAGCCAGTTGACAGCCGGTCCTGGTGCGCCGATCTTTTTGCCTTTAAGATCCTCGAGCGAATTGACCGGGAAATTGGTCATCAGCAGATAGTCATCAATGCCGATCGCGGCGCCGAGATATTCGAGATTGTTATCCTCCCAGGACTGACGCAGTTCCTTGTTTTCCTCGTGCAGCGCATCGATCAACTTGGAAATTGCCGTCGCATCGCTGGAAACGAACGGGGTGAAATAGGTGACATTCTGTGGCGACAGCTTGGCCGCCTCGAAAAGGCTGGAGACAAGGCCGACTTCGGCAAGCCCCTCTTCAACCGCTTCCAGAACACCGCCGACCTTTGCAAGGGAGCCGCCATAATGCTCGCTCCAATTGACGGTAATGTCGGTGCCTTCCAGCGCCTTGTTGACCGCCGGAATGAAGGTCTGGTTGGTATGCTTGACCCAGCGGAACACCGGCGGGTGCCCGGCGGCGACCGTGACATCTATGGTTTCGGCCCTAGCCGTAAAAGACGCGCCCGCCAGGACGGCGGTTGCCAATAAAGTCGATACGATACGTTTCATTATTTCCTCCTGGTCCTCACCAATTATTAAGCAGGTTTGTCGGGAAGCCTTGTCCGCCTCACTTTTCACCGGCCTGTCCGGCTTCCTTTTGTTTGTTGTTGGCCAGCGCCCGGATACCGGCGCAGGCAAAGGCAACCACGCTGGTCACCGTTTCTTCCGTGTCGGAATCATCACAAAGGCCGTCCGAGAGCCGCGCGGCACGCCCGGTCTTGGCCATAACCGAAAGGGCAACGCTGATGGCAAACAGATAGCCGCGGACGGCTTCGGCTTTGCCCAGCTCCGGCATCACTTTCATGATTGCATCGATCGAACGCCGGGCAATCGGATCGTAGTGATCCTTCGCAGCATTTTGAGAGCGCTCATCGGCCGAGTTGTTGAAAGTGACGATGAGCCGCGCATAGGCGGCACCGCCGCGCCCCTTGTCGTGCCCGAGTTCGATCGTCGGCCGCAAGATGGCTTCAACAAGCATTTCTAGTGTCGGCGTCGCGCCGTCGAACAGGCTATCAAGCGCCCTGTTGCGTCGTTCATTGATTTCGCCGGAGCGCCGGGCAACGACTGCGGTAAAAAGCTGATCCTTGTTCTGATAGTAATAGTGGATCATCGCCTGGTTGACGTCTGCCTCACGGGCTATCGCCCGGATGGACGCGCCACCGAACCCGTATTCCGCAAAGGCCTGTTCCGCCGCGTCCAAGATGGCCGTGCGGCTGTCCTTCTGCTTTCCCTGCTGCGCTGTCTGCGCCTGCGGCAACGGCATGCCTCCCGCTTCTGCCGCTTCATTGCGGCAGGTTCCATTCCGGCTGATGCAACCGACGGCCGGTTTTATTTATTAAACGTTTGATTAATTCAGGGAATTTGTCAAGCGGGGTGCAGCGTTTTTGCTCTCGCTGCGGTACAGGAGAGCAAGACATGGCAAATCAATATTGTACTAAGATGCTGAATTATTACAGAGAATTAAGGAAACTCAAAAGCGCATTCCTGTGCTCTCGATCCATCGCCGCAAAGGCATCGCGCGCGGTTTCCGCCTCGCCGCCATGCCACAAAATGGCTTCTTCCAGTGTCCGGGCGCGACCGTCGTGAAGATAGTTTTCCTCGCCCAGCACTTCCCTGGTAAGGCCAATTCCCCAGAGCGGCGGCGTGCGCCATTCGCGTGTCAGATTGCCGGTTCCCTGGTCGGCCAGCCCCTCACCCATATCGTGCAGAAGAAAGTCCGAGTAAGGCCATATGAGCTGAAAGGAATTGGCGCCGTCACCGCGCTTGGTGACAAATTTCGGCGTGTGGCACGAAATACAGCCGGCGCCGTAAAACAGCGCCTTTCCTTCAAGCACTTCAGGATTGGCGACGTTCCGGCGTGCCGGTACGGCTATATTGCCGGCATAAAACGTCACGAGATCGAGCACGGCGTCGGTGACCTCGAACCGGCCAAGATGCGGCTGCTCACCATGAGGCGCGGACATGCAGGCCGTCTGTGATTGCGTGCAATCGCCGCTGTGCTGCGGAAACAGCGACGTCGACAGACCGATATCATTGGAAAATGCTGCCGCCGATTGCGCCCTGACGGAGTGCCGCGAGGCCTTCCAGCCATAGCGGCCAATGGCCATTTGGCCGGTCCGGGGTTCGCGTACCCGGCTCAGATGGCCGGATATACCGTCGCCGTCACGATCATCAGGATCCTCAAGCGCCTCAAGGTCACTTGCCGCGATCTGCTCGACAAGGCCAAGTCCTATCATCGGCGGCGCCATGCGCGGCGACAGAACCGTACCACCGGCGATCGGACCGGAACTCAGATCTTTCAGGCGATAGGTTGGACGGCGCAGCACAGTCCTTGTGCCGTCATCAAGGAGAACCGGAAACTCCTCATAGGTGGTCTCAACACGCCCCTCGGCCATTTGCCCCTGTATGGCGCGGGTCTGCAGCTGGCTGCCATATGCGGGATCGGGCACCGTGCCGTAACCGCCACCGGCAGAAAGACTTAGGATGAGAGAGCCTTCATCATCTACACCATCCGGTGCCCGTCCGCGGCCGTTGCCGATATGGCAACTGGCGCAGGCGCGTGCGTTGAACAGCGGCCCGAGCCCGTCCGATGCCTTGGTCGACGCGGGGGCCGAGACCCACAGCTTGTCAAACAGCGCCTCGCCGAGGTTGAAATCTTCACGGTCGGCAAACCCAATATTGGCAGAGGCAAAAGAGAAGGATTTGCGGCCAGCCGGCTGGCGATGAGTTGCTGCGCCGCCGGACATCGCCTCGTATTTTTCCGGTTTTGAGAAATCCGTCGCCGGCCGGGTGACCGCCTTGACGCGCGCGGCATCAGCCGGGCTTAGACCGGCACGCTGCGCGAAAACCGGTGTGGCGGCGAGGCCAAGAGCCTGCGCCGCCACCAAAATAAAAATCAACAGCAGACTTCTGGACGGCCTGCGATCGCGCATCAATGGGCGCTCCTATTCAAACACCGCAGCCGGATTGTCGAGACTGTCGGAACCCTCGAACTCGAGCTTGCCCAGATTGAGCGCGGCAACGGCCCGTTCGATTGATTTGGTCTGCGCGACCAGCGCATCGATGGCCTCCTGCACGCGGGCATTGCCGGTCCCGTTGCCCTCGGCAATCTGCTGGTCATAGGCTTCGCCCTTTTCCGCCGCATCCGCAATGGCGGTCATTGCGGCAACGGTCGCGCCGATTTTGGCGCGCAATTCCTTGTCGACCTCGGGCTTGGCGGCCTGGACCATGTCGGAGACCGACGGACCCTTGACGACCGATCCGTCCGTGCGGGTGTAGGAGCCCTCGTAAACATTGCGGATGCCGATCGAGTCATAAAGGTGCGAAACGTGGGTAAGGTCCGAAAAGCAGTCGTGCTCTTCTTCCGGGTCGTGCAGCAAAAGGCCGAGCTTCATGCGCTCACCGGCAAGCTCGCCATAGGACAATGACCCCATGCCGGTGAGGATCGTGACAATGCCCTGTCGGACATCGCCTTCCATCACTGCCTTGCGGGCTTCACCGCCGGTTTCCCAGTTGGCGACCATTTCTTCCAGATCGTCGACCAGAAGGTTGGCGGCAGCGGCCAGATATTCGGCGCGGCGCTGACAGTTTCCACCTGTACAGTTGTTCGGATCATAGTCCGTGTAGGGACGGTTGCCGGCGCCCGGGCCCGTACCGTTGAGGTCCTGGCCCCAAAGCAGGAACTCGATGGCGTGGTAGCCGGTCGCCACATTGGCTTCGACATCGCCCGCCTCGTGAAGCTCACCGGAGAGGAATTTGGGCGTGATGACGCTGGCATCGATTGCCTTGCCGTTCACCTTGACCTTGCCGTTACCGATAATATTGGCGGTATAGAGTTCATTGAGATCTGAATCGCTGCCATAACTGGAATCGACATAGTCGATCAGCCCCTCATCAAGCGGCCAGGCGTTCACCCGCCCTTCCCAATCGTCGACGATCGGATTCCCGAAGCGAAAGGCCTCGGTCTGCTGATAGGGAATGCGCGCCGCCTTCCATGCGGTGCGGGCCGCCTTCAGGGTTTCTTCGCTCGGATCGGCGACCAGCGCACCGATTGCGACTTCCAGCGTTTTGGCCGTTGTCAGGGCGTCGCTGTAATTGGCCTGTGCAATATTGGCGTAGGTTTCCAGAACGGCTTTGCCGTCCACCTCCGCATGCACCGCCGGTGCACCGCCTGCGGCCAGAATGACGGCCATGGGCACCGCAGCGCCAAATCTCCTGATAGTATCAATCATTATTTGCTCCGGGTTAGCAGCATTGGAACGGCACCGGGTGCGTTGTGCGCTGGAGAGGTTGCGTGGACCCTGCCCGCAATCGCACATCTGTCCGGATTGACTGCGCTGATAAGCTTCCAATCGGCGGATTGTCAATCAAATTCTTACTTAAAAATGTTAAATATCAATAGTTTAGATATATTCTAAACTACAGTACTCATATTTTACCGCAGAGCGTGCCCGCAACGAGCCGGCGGTGCCAACGCTATCTCCTTGATGTCAGCCGGTTTGTGTTGAACCCTTGATACGGGACCGGCTGCCGCGGGCGATGGCATCGCCAACCAACAGATCGACCGGTCTGGCCCGTCAATTTGCAAAGCACCCGAACAGGCAACCGGCCGGATCATTCCCTTTCCCATTTTATTGTTCGCTTCTCGACATATTCTTACTTTTACGTAAAATGGCACTTGCGCAGCGGACCCGCTGACAATAAATCATAATTGGTAATGGGAGACGCGTGAACGACAGCCGGCCCCTGGCGGAGCGTCACACGCGATAAGTGCAACACAACCGCGCCAGCGCAGTCCGGGAGGAAGAGTATGACCACCACGCCTGAAAACAAAACCGCGTCGGAAACAACGGCGGAAGCCGCGGCGGCTGAGAAGGTCTGGCTGAAATCATACCCGGAAGGCACGCCGGCTGAAATCGGGCCACTGCAACACCAGTCCGTCGGCGGACTGATCAAGAGCGCCTGCGAGCGATATGCGGACCAGCCTGCATTCACCTGCATGGGCAAGACCATTACCTATCGTGAACTCGATACCTATGCCGCCCAGATCGGCGCTTGGCTGCAGTCCAACGGACTGAAAAAGGGCGACCGGGTCGCCATCATGATGCCCAATATCCTGCAATACCCGATTGCCGCCGCCGGCATTCTCCAGGCCGGTTATGCGGTCGTCAACGTCAATCCGCTCTATACACCGCGCGAGCTCGAGCACCAGTTGAAGGACTCAGGCGCAAAGGCGATCTTCATTCTGGAGAACTTTGCAACGACCCTGCAGCAGGTCATCGGCAAGACTGACGTCAAACTGGTCTGCGTCGCAACCATGGGCGACATGATGGGGCTGAAAGGCCATCTGGTGAACTTCGTCGTGCGCAAGGTCAAGAAGATGGTGCCCGACTGGTCGCTTCCCGGTCACACATCATTCAAGGCGGCGCTGTCAGCCGGCGCCGGAATGACCTTCAAGCCAGCCGATTGCGGACCCGACGACATTGCCTTCCTGCAATATACCGGGGGCACGACCGGCGTTTCAAAGGGCGCGACCCTTGCCAACAGGAACATTCTTTCGAATGCCGCGCAAAACGATGTCTGGCTGGAGGCGCTGAGAAGAAGGGAAGAGCTTCCCGATCAGCTTGTCTATATCTGCTGCCTGCCGCTCTACCACATCTTTGCGCTGACGGTGAACGCGATTATGGGCATGGACCAGGGTGCGCATAATGTGCTCATCCCCAATCCGCGCGATATTCCGGGCTTCGTCAAAGAGCTCGGCAACTACAAATTCCACGTGCTGCCCGGGCTCAACACGTTGTTTAACGCGCTGCTGGCGAATGAGGATTTTCGCAAGCTCGACTTTTCCGACCTGCGTCTGACCGTCGGCGGCGGCATGGCGGTGCAACGGCCCGTGGCCGAGCGCTGGAAAGAACTGACGGGCTGCAATATTTCGGAAGGCTACGGCCTTTCCGAAACCTCTCCGGTCGCAACCGCCAACCGTTTTGACGGCGCCGGTGAATTCAGCGGCACGATCGGTCTGCCGATGCCATCGACAGATATCGATATCCGTGACGAGGACGGCGCATCGCTGCCGCTCGGCGAAGTCGGCGAAATCTGTATTCGCGGGCCGCAGGTCATGGTCGGCTACTGGAACCGCCCGGAAGAAACCGCCAAGGTTATGACTGAGGACGGATATTTCCGCTCCGGCGACATGGGCTATATGGACGACAGCGGCTTCGTGCGCATTGTCGACCGCAAAAAGGACATGGTCCTTGTCTCCGGCTTCAACGTCTATCCGAACGAGGTCGAGGAAGTGGCTGCCAGCCATGACGGCATACTCGAGGCTGCAGCCATTGGCGTACCGGACGAAAAATCGGGTGAGGTGGTCAAGCTGTTCGTCGTCAAGTCCGATCCGAATTTGACCGAAGCCGACGTCAAGTCCTGGTGCACCGACCACCTGACCAACTACAAACGGCCCAAGTTCATCGAATTCCGGGACGAATTGCCGAAATCCAATGTCGGTAAAATCCTGCGGCGTGAATTGCGTGATGAGGATCTGGCAAAAACCGCCTGACCCGGTCAATGTTCATTTCTATCGGGGCCGTCAATATTAATTGGCGGCCCCGTTATTTTGTGATCAACGCCCAGCAGTATGTCAGACGGCAGGGCCGGTTACCGACGCCTGCATCCGATTGCGTGGGCGCGCGGATAAAATAGTCAATCAACTGCAACTTATGCGGCAAGTTCACATAGGCGGCATTGTTAGCCGCCTTATGGCATAATTGCGCGATTGCTGATAGTTTTGCCAATAAATCGGGAGGACGCCGTGGGCCATTACTATCAAAACCTGGACCAGCCGAATTTCGACTACGAGCTTGCTGAATACCCGGAAATCGGTCCGAAACAATTTCGCGGTCCGGCAGTCGATATTTCACGCCCCTACGCCGTTTGCATCGGCGCTGCCCAAACCTATGGCCGCTTCGCTGCAAGGCCGTATCCCAATATCCTCTCCGAGGAACTGGGATTGCCGGTTCTCAATCTCGGTGTCGGAGGCGCGGGGCCGGAGCATTTCGACGACCCAGCCTATGTAAGCATCATCAACAGATCTGAATTTGTTGTCATCCAGGTTCTTGCGGGACGCAGCGCCAGCAATTCCCTGTTCAGCAATCGCGAGGACGGAGGCGTGCTCGGGAAAAGGCTGAGTGACAACAAAACGATGCGTTTCGAGCATTTTTTTGAGGATCTGTTCGCCGGCGGAGACATCGAGACTATCGAGAAGGTCGTCCAGGAGACCCGTGAAAACTACACGATCACGTTTGCAAATCTGCTGGCAAAAATCCAGGTGCCCAAAATCCTGTTCTGGTTTTCGGACAGAAGCCCCGACTACGAGGACAATTTCAACGACCCCTATGCGGTGCTGAACCGCTATCCCCAGTTGGTCAATCGCCGCGTGTTTGAGGATATAAAAGTCCACTGCGATGATTTTGTTGAATACGCGAACGACATCGGCATGCCGCAAAAACTGTTTCCGGGCGACAAGGATATTGACGGCGCGCAATCGCGAGGCGGTTATTTATACAACACCTACTATCCATCGCCGGAAATGCACCTGGACAGCGCTCCGGCCGTGATATCTGCCTGCCGGAAATATACGATGCCTGTAGCGGATTCCGCGCGTCCCAAAGTGGAAGCCGCGGCGGGCGAGCCATCGAAATTCGTCCTGCTTTGCCCGGAGCGCAGCGGATCAAACCTGCTTTTAGGCCTGCTCGACTCCCATGAGGACTGCCTGACGGCCGGGGAGCTGTTCAACGACTACTATATCGAAGCACAGCAACTTCCCATTGAGAACGACGACATACTGGCAAATGACCAAAGATTGTCAGACCTGAGAAGCCAGGATCCCGTGGCATTCGTGAATTCCTATTTCGATGTGGCGAAAGCGAAGAAGCTGCGGGCGATCGGTTTCAAGATGATGTACAGCCAGGCCGACAAATACAGCTCGGTAACGGAAGCGTTGCTTCAAAATCCATCGATCACGATCATACATCTGGTGCGGCGAAACCTTCTTCGGCGCTTTGCATCGGAGCTTCGTGCCCGGATTACCGACAAATGGGCCTATGGCGCCAAGGAGGTCATACCCGAGCAGCCAACCTACACAATCGAGCCGGACCACTGTGTGTGGGATTTTCTGAACAAGGAAGGCATGCAGTCGAAATATGATGGCATGCTTGATGGCCGGGACCGTTACCTGAAGATCTACTACGAAAACCTGGCGGACCAGACGCAGGTTGTCGGCAGCAGGCTCTGTCGCCTTCTTGGTTTGTCGGCCGGACACGAGCTTGAAGTTCGTTACAGGAAATCGTCTCCCAAGGACTTGGACGGCGAAGTTGAGAACTATCGGGAGCTGAGAACTTTTTTCAAACGGTGGTCACATTTCTTCGACGGCTAAATATATGAAAAGTAAGGTTGTTTTATTTAGCCAATAAAAATACCAGTATAATTGCCAATTCTAAAAGGAACTTCGTATTTTCAACAAATTTTACATGCCTGTAAAAAATTGTTATCCTAACAAAAGGTTAACGGGTAAGGTGGCGTAAAATGTCGAAGAAACGAGTTTTAATAACAGCACTCGGTGCAGCTGCGGTAGGTACTGGCATTGTAACGCCTGTAAACGCCGCGATTAGCCCTGAAGGCTTGGAAAACAACAGCACTATCAGTCAGAGACAGTTTGTCGGGTCACCAGACCTTGTTCTGGATTTTGTCTTGCTTGCCAAAAGTAACGGCACCGATCTTACTCTGCAAAAGATGTTTTCTAATATGGGACCGGATCAAGCAAACAAGCTGCCGGATTTTTATACCAATCTGACGACGCTTGGCCTTGTGAACGACCGGACCAAGCTTTTCTGGTCACTGCTTGAAATGCTCGAGGCTTCAGAGAACATCAGCGATGAAACGTTTAAGACGGTGGGTGCCCGCCTGGTCGATCTGCATTCAGCAGATGGGACAGCGTCTTTTCGCGTAGCCCAGGTAACGATCGATAAGGAATGTGATCTTGACCGGCCTCTAGATCAGATCCAGGAGGATCCGGACTGCATACCGCCCGTCACCGGCGCAATTGGCGGCGGAACCTACAGCACATAACCGGCACAGCCCCGCAGCATCAACGGTTGCGGGCACGTTGGGTTAATGCAGCTTGCTTCGCAATGCTGAATTTTAACCTGCTGGACAACGCCCCTACCGCCACCAGCCAGATCACACCAATTCCAGGCGCCGGATAATCAAGGTCTCGTTTGCCGGGAACTTACCCTCCAGCAACACCAATACACTGAGGTGGATACCGTGAAGTGGCACGCTCAGCCGCCGATTGCGCCTGCCGGTGCCCGTCGAACCACTTGCAATCGAACTTCCGTATTTCTGGTCAATCACCGCAACCGTTAAATTGGCGCCCCTTGGGACATCTGAACCGAATTCGATTTCAAGGCTTGTGCGCCCGCCGATGGAGACTTCCAGAAACATGACCCTGATTGACCCGTCCTTGGCAGGCACAAGCCGATAACCGTTTCTGCCCGCATCAACGGACCGGCCGAGGAAATAGGTATCGATATTGTCGGGCATGAGTCGCGTGCCCGTCGAAACACCGTTTTGCTCCTGGGAAGCAAGCCCCTTGTCCGCAAGCAGCTCGCGCAACCGGTGGCTCACCGGCTCGCTTCTATGCGACAACCGCCCCACGGCGTTCTCGGCATCTCCGCCCTGCCAGGCATCATCAAGGCCGGGCAGCAAATCCATCGGCACAGTCTCGCGGACATTTGACGTGATAAGGTCCAGAACCTCTCTGCTTTTTTCCTCATCCATCCACTCGCTGGCCGCAAGCTCAAACGCTAGCCTGGATTTTCCCAATGCTGCCGCATAGCTGGTGTTCGAATATTCGATCTTGCCATCGGAAATCAAATTGAGCGGGTGCGAGGAGCCCAGCGTCGACAAATCAATGTTCTCGTGCGAGAGGCTTCTTTCCTGATCCGTTGAAAATGCGCTCAGCGCAAGCCAGGCAGGTCCGCCCCGGCGAACGTTAGGTGCGATATCGGCAAGCCGCGCACGCCGTGCAGCACGTGTGAATTTTCGCTTCACTGCGGAACGCTCAGCCTCCGGATAGGTGCCAATACCCCCGACAATCGGCATCAATTGAACCGGTTGCCCCTTGCCAATGCACTTCAGCATAAGAAACTGGCCGAGTTCCTTGGCCGAGATCGGATCATCGGTTTCAATATCGATGATGCTGATTTCGCTCAGCATAGGTGCCGTTTTTTTGGTGTCGCAGGCCCAAAGGCCGGATCCGATCGCGTATCCGAGAAATGGCAGCCCCGGCAGGTTTCCGCACGGCAAGGTCGCGATCTCGGCTTCGCTGTCGATGTTGTCGCGCTCGGCGACAACGCAGCTGACAATGGCTGCATCGGTCAGGGCTCCGCCATGCTGATCGAAAAACCGCTGAGATATTTCCACCTCGCTGTCACAGACAACGGCATATGGCCTTCTTCTCCAAGCCTTCCTGATGGCGTCCGTGTCTTCGGTGTCCAGCACCGATATCTTGTCGGGGGAACTGCCGACGATGTTGGCGATGAGGTTTCTTATCAGCGATCCGCGGTGGGTAATCAGGTGAAGCGGTGCGCCTTCCGATATTCTGGTGTGATTGCTGATGAGATTTCTGACCAGAAGACGTAAAGAGCCGCCGCTGTCCATGAGGAACACGCCGGGCTGCCCGGGTTCCGGGTTTTGCACCTTTATTGCCTGGTCGCTCTTTCGGTGTTGCCCGCAAATCAAACGCGTAAATGCCGACCAGTGCGCAAGGTTTTTCCTGGTGTCAAATGCGGGACCGGCCATTTCCGCACCGTTTGCCAGCACATCTTTCAGCTTTTCTGCAAGGTCGACGGCGTTGGGCGGAACGAGCACCTTCGAGTGGTCGCTTTTATCCACGAGTTCCTGTATTCCGCTTCCTGTCGTGCTGATAAAGGGAATGCCGTTTTCCATGCACTCATAGATGACGCAGGGGCTGTTATCAGCAATTGACGGCATGACAGCGAGGCGCCCCGAGCCGCGCAGATACTCCAGAGCCTTTTCCTGTCCGTAATTGCTGATCATCCTGATTTTGAACGGCCAGCCGGCGCTGCGAGCCATCAGCAGCGATCCGCTGGACATTCCGGATTCCGTGGTCGTGCGGCCAAGGAATGTCACGGTCTTGTTTTCAAGCTGATCGCTGAGGCGGTCCAGAGCATCGCAGAACACCCACAGACCCTTGCGGATCTCAAGGCGTCCGAAGAATACCAGCTCGTCGATGTGCCGGAGCCGCTTGCTTCCCGACTTGACGGGATTGTGGAACAGGGGCAGCGGTTGAAAGTGGGTACTGGCGGGCAAGGCCCAACCGAAGCTGTCGTATTTTTCCAGGATATATTTGCTTGGCCCAATGACATGGTCGGCCCATTCGACACTGCGACGTTCCATTCCCATGAGTTCGAGATCGGATGCGCGGCTCATATACTGTTCGTTGATGTCGAATATCCACTCAATCGATCCATGCGTCAGGACGCAGTGAGTCTGGTTTGCAAAGGGCTCCAGTCCCGAATGTTTTGCGCAGATGGAGTAGTATCCGCTGCCGTGGTGTTCGTTGAAGAACACAAGATCATAGGCGTGCGATCCCAGGTGCTCCATTACAAGCCATGACTTCAAACGCCAGGAACGATAGCCTTCGCGGTTGTCGATATGCACCAACCTGATGCCATTGCTTTGCATTTCGCTGACCCAGTGCGGCCAATCCCTTTCAGCGCACACGGGCACGCCGTTCTGCACGAGCGTGTACAAGACAGTCAGTTCGTGGCCGTCTTTTCGCAGCACCTCCAGCAGACCGCTTATGGCCGCGCCAATGCCGCCATTCTTGACAGGCCCCAGAAACTCGGACGTCACGATACAGATTTTCAGGGGAGAATCAGGCTTACGTGACCTGGCGGGCAGGATGGAGGATAGTGGCAGGATGTCAGCCATCGGAACCCTCCTTTGGTTTTTTCGGGCGAAGCACGGGATCCTGCCAAATCACATGGGCATTGGCTATTTCTGCCGACGGGTCGACCATTTCGACGCTTAATATGATCCGCGAATTGTCCGCCATATCTTCCGGCAGTTCGAACGTCCAGTTCCTCTGCTCACCGGAGGCGAGAATGCACTCCTGCGTGTGGCAGGCCTCCGCATCGGATGGCAGGATATCGACCCGCAACCTGACCGGATGGGCTGCCTGCATCGGAAGATAAACCTTGGAATGGAAAGTCCCGATTTCCCTTAGATCCAGCGCTTCGAACTCGAGGGAGGCGCGACCCTCATGCTGGTCGTTCGGGTGCAGCTGAATAGCACGGTCATCGTTCCAGAGCCTGTACGAATATTCGTGAGTGAGATTGGTTGTCTGGCATCCGGTTTCAGACTTTGCACGGTCGAAGAGACTTATCGTAAGCGCAACAGAATGAATGAATTCCTCGAAATCCGCGTCGTAAGAAAAATCGGACAATGCCTGCGACAGAAACATCTCGTTGGCGGCATCGCCATGACCGGCCGCATTCGCCAGAACGAGAAGTTCCTGCAAATCGCCGCTGCCGATCTTGTGCCCTTCGGGAAATTTATCATCAACGCTTTGCTGGAGATCAGACATGAAATCGCGAAGGGATTTTTCCCGCATGCCGCCGATGGCGACCTCAATGGCCATGCGCCCCAGCAGCTCGCCCGTCGAACCCGGTTGATAGCCGTAGTTCCGTTTGATCGTCGAACGCATGACTTCACCCATGGTGAATGTCGGTGAATGTTCCTTGCTTGAAGCCGTCGGCACGAGAATATCGGGAATCGGCTCGACACACTGATCCTGCGCCGCCAGCTCGCAAATGACCTCATGCACCAGATCATTCGCTGGCTTCAACCTTCCGGACGGCGCATGCATCAACCCGACTGAAGGCAGTTCCTGCAGCTTGCCCGGCGGCAGCACTATGAACCCGGCATTCTGGTTCTGTGATATGGAAAGGAGCATAGATGACGAAGAATAGACGTAGTTTTCGACATAATCTCTCTTGGCAGCCCGGCCCTGAATTTCTTCGGAGTTTCCTGAGCCTGAATCCGTTGCCGCAACCATTCCGGTCAATCCGCTGATCGATGCGTCGACAGCAAAAACCATCGATGCCCGGCGGAAATATTGCATGGGAAGAACCTGCGAACTGTCGCTTATGGCCACTATCGATTTTTTTGTATCCGCAGCAGCCGCCAAATCCGAAAGTGTGCAATTCGCATCAACAATCGTGGCGTCCAATTCCAGCCGCCGCAGGGATTTCTCAAGCTTTTCGGGCTGCTCGGAAACGACGACTACATCAGCATCGGATCCGTTTTCGCGCTTTATCCTGAGTATCGAAGCGACGGTTGCTTCAATCCCATGTTGGCGCGCAGACAAAAGGACATAACAAATGGTTTCCGGTTCTGCTTTTCTTGAGGGTTTTCCACGCCGTTTGACGACAGTTTCCAGGAGTTTGGCATTCAGGGTCTTGAGATAGGCCTGTCTGGCGGAACCGGGGGTGAATGACGGCCTGACGCGCTTGCAACCGTTTTTGAATACATCCGAGAGTTTGTCGGCCAACGCCCGGGCACCGCGGCCAAACGATATTTTGTCACGGTCCTTCGGATCAACGAGTTCCAAATTTCCTCCGCCGCTGCATCCGATGAACGGGATGCCCTGCGACATGCACTCGAGAATGACCGAAGGATTGTTGTCCCTGTCTGAAGGGAAAACCGCCACCTGGGCGCTGCGCCGCAGAAATGCAAGCGCCCCCTTTGTGTCATACGTCGTCAGCAAACGAACATCGCAGGGCCAGCTTGCAGAGCGCTGCAGTATCTGCTTTTCGGTGGAAACACCGTTCTCCAGCACCGGTTTTCCGAGGAATGTGACGGTTTTACCAGCCAACTCGCCCCGGAGCCGGTCAAGCGCGGTGCAAAACACCCAAAGCCCCTTTCGTGTCTCCAGGCGTCCGAAGAATGCGATGCCGTCTCCTTTTGGCACGACCGGAGACCGGTCGGACGACGTGTCGAAAAGGACCGTATTCGGCAATACGATTGTATTGTCCGGCAGAGACCAGCCGTTGTTCTTGTACTCCTCAAGAATGTAATTGCTTGGACACACGAGCAGATCCGCCAGCTCAACGCTACGCCGCTCCATCTCATATGTGATGACACCGTCATTGGTGCGAAGCGGGGTCTCGTTCGCCGCGTTGCCCCACTCGGTTGAACCATGGGCAATGACACACATGGCAATCTCGGAGAGTTGGCTGCTGCAGGTGCGCTTCGCAAGCTGCGAATAGTATCCCAGCGCGTTGCTGTCTCCGAAAATGGCGATATCGGGCCGTATTTTCTCGAGATACTTCATTGCCCGATAGGATTGTGCGGCTCTTTTGTGACTGTCGGAATCATCCGCAAGAACCGTCAGCGCTATACCGAAGCGTCTGAGTCCCGAAGAGACGGTCGCCAATTTCGGGCTGTTGCGGGCAGCTCCGGCGTAGAGTATTTCGACCGATGCGCTGTTGCCCGCTAACGCCTTCGCAAGAGCCAGGCAATACGTCCCGATTCCGCCGTTGTGATCCAGACCCGCCAGTTCCGTCGTGACGATGCAAATTGATCGTTCCATGAACGGTAATTTCGTCTCAGAACTTTCAACACCACGAAACTTTGTCATCTTGTGTTTAAAGTTGGAACTAATCGCCTGTTTCTAAAACTAAAACGTTTTTCCGGCGAAGTAAATTATTGTGGAAACAATTTTTATAATATTGAAAGTTCTGTCGCTACATGGAAGTAAAACGCCAAAATGGCTGTTGGTGCCGCGTTTTTAGTCCAGTGACTGCTGTCACACATTTTGCACACAGTTTTGATTTATCAGCCCCTGCCTTCAATCATCCGACCCGTTCGCAGGCTGCGGCGGGATGCTGTTGATCTTGCAAAGCGTAATTTGCTCTGGTTAGCGCAGACAAACAACATTTTCAATAATGGCAAATATGACTGTTCCATTAATTCTTAACAAAACGCAAACAACACCCGCTTATATTGTTTCCATCGGTAAATACTTCTTTACATCTGGGCCGCTATCATCAGGTCACTTCGGAAAAGCGAGGTGATCGTAATGAAATCGCTGTTTTTTGCGTCCGCTATATTGGTGGCGGGCATTGCCCTTCAAAACAACGCAGCCTTGGCCGCGTCTTCAGAGCGCAGCGTTGCGGCACCCAAGGCCTTTTACGAATTCTGTAACAAACATCCCAATCAATGCCAGGTCAGCGGAAAAGTCGGACCGGCAATGCCAATGGACCGCGGTCGCTGGAAACAGCTGCGCTCCGTCAATCGGCAGGTAAACCGATCCGTGCGGGAGGTGACCGACAAGGCAAGCTGGGGCAAAGCGGATGTATGGTCAATCGTCTCACCGGGCCAAAGCGGCGACTGCGAGGACTTTGCCCTGACCAAACGCAAACAACTCATCGCGATGGGTTGGTCATCCTCCGTACTGCTGGTGTCGGTCGTGCGCACTCGCCGTGGAGAAGGACATGCGGTGCTCACGGTACGCACCTCAGATGGCTATCTCGTCCTCGACAACAAGACTCCGTTCATACGCAAGGCCAGATCCACCGGCTACCGTTTCTTTACAATGCAATCGCCCGACAATCCGCGCAGCTGGATACGGGTTCCGCTGAAAGGCCCCGCGCTTAAGACGGTTGCAGCGAAAGCCAAGATGCGCAGGCAAAACAACCGCACTGCCATGCTCCGGTAACGGGCACTCTCCAACAGCCGTTCGGCGCCAGCCAAACAAGATGCCGACAACAGCCGACAGACACCGGACCTTTCCAGTGTCTTTTGTTTGTAGATTTTAAATCGATTTAAATTGCATCTTGAATGAAAAGCAAAGCGGTGGCATTTATGCGCGTGGACCCCACACACGCACAGGATTTCAGATGATCCCCGAAATCGGCAAGACCTTCACCCGGCTCAAACAGCATCACGACAAAGGCGCGCCGACTGACATGCGCGCCGCCTTTGCGGCAGATCCCGACCGCTTCGACCGGTACTCCGCCAGGCTGGACGACCTGCTGCTCGATTATTCGAAATGTGCGGTTGATGAAGAGATCATGCGGTTGCTGGAGGAACTGGCCGAGGACGCCAGGCTCGGCGACAAGCGCGATGCTATGTTTTCCGGCGAGCACATCAACCTTACGGAAGACCGGGCGGTGCTCCACACGGCGCTCAGGAACCGTTCCGCCAATCCTGTCTTTGATGACGGGCACGACGTTATGCCGGACATCCGGGCGGTGCTGGAAGCCATGGACGCATTTGCAACCGCAGTGCGCGACGGCTCCATCACCGGCGCGGCCGGCAGGAAATTCACCGATGTCGTCAATATCGGCATCGGCGGCTCCGACCTCGGGCCGGTGATGACCTGCCTGGCGCTCGCCCCCTATTGCGACGGGCCGACGACGCATTTCGTCTCAAACATCGACGGGGCGCATATCGCCGATACGCTGGCCACGCTCGATCCGGCAACGACACTGGTCATTGTCGCCTCCAAGACCTTCACAACCATCGAGACCATGACCAACGCGGCAACGGCGCGGAAATGGATCGCCGATGGCCTTGGAGAAGAAGCCGTCGGAGACCATTTCGCCGCCGTCTCCACGGCGCTGGACAGGGTCTCGGCTTTCGGCATCCAAGAAGACCGCGTTTTCGGGTTCTGGGATTTCGTCGGCGGGCGATATTCCATCTGGTCGGCCATCGGTCTGCCTTTGATGCTGGCGATAGGCCCGGAACGGTTCGGCGATTTCCTGCAGGGCGCGCATGATCTCGACCGGCATTTCCAAACCGCACCGACGCTTGCAAACCTGCCGATGCTGCTCGGCCTTATCGGTTTTTATCACCGCGTGGTCTGCAGCTACGGTTCACGCGCCGTCATTCCCTACGACCAGAGGCTTTTACGCCTACCGGCCTATCTGCAGCAGCTCGACATGGAATCGAACGGCAAGGGTGTCACAATGGACGGTTCGGCGCTGACCGGCCCGTCCGGTCCGCTCGTGTGGGGTGAACCGGGCACCAACAGCCAGCACGCTTTCTTCCAGCTTCTGCACCAGGGCACCGACATTATTCCAGTGGAATTCATCATCGCCGCGAAAGGCCATGAACCGGAGCTTCAGCACCAGCACGATCTTCTCATTGCCAATTGCCTGGCGCAATCGGAAGCACTGATGCGCGGCCGCACGCTGGACGAAACCCGCGCGCAAATGCAGGCAAAGGGCGCGGATGTTTCGCTCGCGCCGCACCGCATCTTTACCGGCAACCGGCCGTCGCTTACCCTCGTGCACGAGAAACTCACGCCTTATGCGCTCGGCCGGCTGATCGCGCTCTACGAGCACCGGGTTTTCGTTGAGGCGCAGCTCTTCGGCATTAATGCTTTCGACCAGTGGGGCGTCGAGCTCGGCAAGGAACTCGCGACCAACCTGCTGCCGGTCGTTGAGGGCAGTGAAAACGCCGAAGGCCACGACAGTTCGACCGCCGGGCTGGTGGCTTACATACGGGCAGAACAGAAACGCTGATCAGGCGCGCTCGACGCGGCGACAAACCGTGACATACGGCCCGAGCCGCTGCCACGAACCATGGAAGCGGTGACTATCATTACATTCCTGTATTCGGTTGGTAGCCGAAAAAAAGGAAATTTGGCAACTACCCCATTGATTGGCAGGTCTTGTTTGTGTATGTCACCGACCTGTTTTCTAAAGACACCGCCTAAACGAAAGGAACATTATGCACGAACCCGCACACATCCAGGTATTGGACGTGGAAGCTGGCTCGTCATGTTCCAGGCGCGCCACTTCCTGAAAGCCATCGACATGATCGACTGACACCAACCGGGTGAACTGATTGAAGTCAGTTCAGGCCGATTTGTGCGCAAATCACCGCGTCGCGGACGCATCGTGTTCACGGCTTCTGAAATCATCGAGTTGAAAAATTTGCCTCATCGTCCTGTCGGGCGATCGCGGTCGATCGTGCGTGCCAATGCGCGGAGGCTTACAGGAGAACAACAGTGTCTGGCGATTCGTCTATCGCATCAGGCCATGCCACCCGTCCCATGCTGGACGTCCAGTTGCGGCGCTACCACCGCAGCTATCGCCGGCGCTTGCGTAAATTTGCTCATACAGGGATCCGCATGAGGGATCTGGTTTTTGCCTTTCCGGCGGCAGCGTTTACCCTCGCCGGCGGGCATGGGGATTGCCGCCGGCGCGCCGACGCCCTGGCTCTTGTCCGGGGCGGGGCTGGGCTTCGCGATGTGGCCAATGCGCTAGACTTGCCCGGTTGGTCCCGACGGATTCCGCCGGAAGCTTTTGCCGAACCTATCGGGGCTTTGCCAACGACGGACGACTTTGCCCGGCGCATTGTTGGCTTGGTACCGAAGGATCAGCAATGCACCACCATGTGGTTTCAATGGGTGAAGCGCAGCAACATCCTCTGCGACGATCGGTTCGCACTCTGGATAGCCAAGCAGCAGTTCTGGCACAACGGCCACAATGGCTGTGCAATGCTGCAGCCACTGGCAGCCTATGCCTGGTTCTCACTGGCCGACAACGCCGCCGCACTCCGATTGATGGCACGACCCTGGTCACCGAAAATGCGCTTCGCCAAAGCCGTTGCGTTTGCCACGGATTGGATCCAGCGGGGGTTGGCGGGGCAATGCGATCCAAATGGTCGGGAAGCAGGCCGCTGGCTGGAGACGCAGCGTTGCTGGGGATTTCAGGTTGTGCCCCTTTGCACACCGGAAGAGCTGGAGCAGGAGGGTCGGCGCATGAATCATTGCGTCGGAACCTATGCTGCCAAAGTTGCTAGAGGTGAATGTCTGATTTACTCCATCCGCAAGGGTGCCAAGTCTCTCGGGACTGTCGAGGTTTTGCCGCATTGGTCGATTGACGGAAATCCCTATGTCGCTCAGCTTCGCGGCCCCCGCAATGAGGACGCTGGTGATATGATCCGGTCTGTGGTGAAGAAGTGGTTGTCACGGCAGGGGCCCTATCCACTCGTGGGTAGCCATTGGCTATCCCGGTTGCCATCCGATGACGACAGGTGGGCGAGTTTCTGGTCGCCCTATCGGAACGCAAAAAGCGATTGCAAGCTGTTGATCAAACCCGTCGAAATCCATCACGCGCTCAAACAGCTGGTGCAGTATGTATGATCGAGGGCGATCAGGATGCCGGCGGCCACGACAGTTCGACCGCCGGGCTCGTTGCCTTCATCCGTAAAGAGCAGAAGGCCTAGCGCGTTCGACGCGGCAGTAGAAGCAGTTGTTCGACGCCGAGCGGACATGGATGAAGGCAATCTCCGGATCTTCGAACCGGGCCTCGCAGGCTTCGATGATGTCTTCCGTCTCGACCACATCGCCGGTGCCGTAGCGGATCCGCTCATCGGCAGTATAGCCGCGGACGATAAAGCGTGGGCGCGTTTCGATGACCACGGGAAGGTTCGAGGTCTCTTCGTTGCGCTCGCACGCATCGGCGCAAAGGAAGATCGGCCCCATTTCCGCATAGGGCTGGACGCTGCCGAACGGGCGGTGGCCAAGGACCAGCATCTCCTTGCCTTTGGCGATATACTGCAGGCAGTGCCGGCAAGGATTGCCCTCGCCGTCCGAGACCTGCCGTTCCGGCAACTGGCCGTTTGAATCGAGGCCTCCCGCCTGAAGGGCGCGGGCGTCTTTTGTGGATAGGGCTTTGAAAACAATCGACATGGCAAATCTCCTCTTTTTTGAAGAAATGCCGCAAGGCGAACGATTACGAAATCCGGTTATTGCTCTCTAATTTTCTAACGCAAAACGCCCGCCGAATTGGCGGGCGTTTCATGATTGTTGCTAGTGGAACCGGTGATCAGCTCATTGTCGGAATGACGAATTCGGCGCCGTCCTTGACGCCGGACGGCCAGCGCGAGGTGACCGTCTTGGTCTTGGTATAGAAGCGGAAGGCATCGGGGCCGTGCTGGTTGAGGTCACCGAAGCCGGAACCCTTCCAGCCGCCGAAGGTGTAATAGGCGATCGGTACCGGGATCGGCACGTTGACGCCGACCATGCCGACCTGGACACGGGCGGAGAAGTCGCGGGCCGCATCGCCGTCACGGGTGAAGATGGCGACACCGTTGCCATATTCATGCTCGCTCGGCAGGCGCAGCGCATCTTCGTATGTGTCGGCGCGCACAACAGAAAGAACCGGTCCGAAGATCTCTTCCTTGTAGATGCGCATATCGGGCGTGACGTTATCGAACAGGCAGCCACCCATATAGTAGCCGTTCTCATAGCCCTGCATCTTGAAGTCGCGGCCGTCGACGACGAGCTTGGCGCCTTCCTCGACCCCGAGATCGACATAACCCTTGACGCGATCGAGCGCCTGCTGGGTAACCAGCGGTCCGAAGTCGGCCGACGGATCGGTTGAAGGTCCGACTTTCAGGCTTTCGACACGCGGCGCGAGCGCCTCGACGAGCCGGTCCGCCGTCTGCTGGCCGACAGGCACGGCAACGGAGATCGCCATGCAGCGCTCTCCGGCGGAACCGTACCCGGCGCCGACCAGAGCGTCGACGGCCTGGTCCATGTCGGCATCCGGCATGATGATCATATGGTTCTTGGCGCCGCCGAAACACTGCACGCGCTTGCCGTTGTCGCAGCCGCGGCTGTAGATGTACTGGGCAATCGGTGTCGAGCCGACAAAGCCGACGGCTTTGATGTCCTTGTCATCGAGGATCGCGTCGACGGCTTCCTTGTCGCCATTGACGACGTTCAGAATGCCTGCCGGAAGACCGGCTTCAATGAACAGCTCTGCAAGCCGCATCGGCACACCAGGGTCACGCTCGGACGGCTTCAGGATGAAGGCGTTGCCGACGGCAATGGCCGGTGCGATCTTCCATAGCGGGATCATGGCCGGGAAGTTGAACGGCGTGATGCCGGCCACGACGCCAAGAGGCTGGCGCATGGAGTAGACATCAATGCCGGGACCGGCGCCATCGGTGAATTCGCCCTTCATGAGGTGCGGCGCGCCGATGCAGAACTCGACCACTTCAAGACCACGCTGGATGTCGCCCTTGGCGTCGGGAATTGTCTTGCCGTGTTCCTTGGCGAGCAGTTCGGCCAGGGAATCGTATTCGGCGTGGACAAGATCCAGGAACTTCATCAGCACGCGGGCGCGCTTTTGCGGGTTCATTGCCGCCCAGGCCGGCTGGGCCGCCTTGGCATTTTCAACGGCTGCGCGCATTTCCGCTGCGCTTGCGAGAGCAACCTGTCCCTGTACCGTTCCGTCCATGGGCATCAGCACATCTGCTGTCCGCCCGCTCGTTCCGGCGACGTTCTGACCGCCGATAAAATGTCCGATTTCACGCATTGATAACCTCCACATTCGGTTGGCGGCATTGTGCGCTTTAAATTTTGAAAATCAATGCGCAGACTATCGCAACCGTTGTGCGTATTTTATAGTCCCTTCATGACAAATCTGCGGCATGGAGCGAGATGAGTTTAGCTTGAAGCATTTGATGGCGGCAAATCGGTCCTCTCGGCTAGGCGCGTCGCGCAGCGCGATGCGGTGCATCGCGCAAGCGGCGCAACGCCGCCGATGGGCCGATTTGCCCCACCCGGGAAAGGAAAGAAGATGTTGATAATCAACAGTGAACGGGCCGGGCGATTTTTCCCCCTGGCGTCGTTGGCTCGCGCTTGTGGTGGGACGACACCACGGCGTGCAATCCGCCTCGCCAGCGACCAAAATCGCCTCGGTCAAATGTTTCAATCTAATCTCATCTCGCTCTTGGAAAAACTATAAATGAACTGGGACGATGTGCGTATTTTTCTGGCCGTGGCGCGGTCCGGCCAGATCCTGTCGGCATCCCGGCGGCTGGAACTCAACCATGCAACGGTCGGCCGCCGGGTCAGCGCACTGGAAGAGGCGCTGCAGTCAAAGCTGCTCATCCGCCGCACCAACGGCTGCGACCTGACGCAGGAGGGCGAGGCGTTCCTGCATGCCGCCGAACGCATGGAGGCCGAAATGCTGTCGGCCCGCGCCGCCGTCGGCATGACCGATACGGAAGTCACCGGCGCCGTGCGTATCGGTGCGACGGATGGCTACGGCGTCTCGTTCCTCGCTCCTCGTCTCGGCCGGCTGACCGAGCGCTATCCGGGCCTCAAGATCCAGCTTGTGCCGGTGCCCTTGAGTTTTTCGCTGTCGCGGCGCGAGGCCGATATTCTGGTGACCGTCGACCGGCCGGATACGGGCCGGCTGATCACCCGCAAGCTGGTCGACTATGCGCTCGCCCTCTACGCGTCCAAAAGCTACATCGCCGAACACGGCATGCCGAAGGACGAGGAAGCGCTGAAGGAACACCGGCTGATCGGCTATGTGGAAGACCTGATCATTTCGCCGCGCCTGCACTACCGCTCCGACTTCGCGCGCAACTGGGAATCCGACTTCGAGATATCGGCGGTGCTCGGCCAGGTGGAGGCGGTCAAGGCTGGTGCCGGGATCGGCATCCTGCACAAATTCCTCGCCCAGCCGCACAAGGATCTTGTACCGGTGCTGCCGCAAAAACAGGTCGACCGTTCCTACTGGATCGTCTACCACGAGAACCTGCGCAACATCCGCCGCATCAAGGCCGTCGTCGATTTCGTCGCCGAGGAAACCGAACGCGAACGCGATCGTTTCATCTGATTTTCCGTGCCTTACTAGCTATTATGCTGCAGTGCAGCATGACGTATTATGCGCAAAATGCTGCGCAGCATTTCTGCAGCATTTTGCGCAGCAATTTTATGAGAGACGGCCCTCAAAGTCCGCGTAGGAGAATTCCTTGACGATCTCGAGCGCATCGGTGCGGCTGTCCCATAGTGCCAGCGCCGGCAGCGGGGTGCCGTTGAATGTGGTTGCCTTGACCATGGTGTAATAGCCGAGATCGAGAAAGATCAGCCGGTCGCCAACCTGTGGCGGCGTTTCGAATCGATAGGTGCCGATGATGTCGCCGGCAAGACAGGTCGGGCCGCCAAGGCGCACGATGGAGGGTTCTCCCTCGCGCGCATTTGTATCGCGCGGCAGGGTTTCGGCTCCAAGAACGTCCGGGGTAAACGGCGCTTCGATGACATCGGGCATATGGCATGTGGCAGACGCATCCATGATGGCCAGCTCGCCGACATTGGAGCTGCGATCCAGCACCTCGGACACCAGTGCGCCGGCGTGCAGGCCGATGGCGGTCCCCGGCTCCAGATATACCTCGAGGCCCGTGCGCTCCCGAAACGCCTTCAGCCGGCTTATTAATTGATCAGCCGGAAAATCATCTTCTGTGATTAACAAGCCACCGCCGAGATTTATCCAATCGATGGCGCCGAACAGATGCCCGCAGTTTTTCTCCACAGCATCGAGCATACGGGCAAAGGCGTCATAGGGATGATCGCAAAGGGCGTGGATGTGGATGCCTGAAAGACCATCGAGATCCTCAGCCCGTAACTCCTTTGCGGGCACGCCAAGGCGCGACCAGGGCGCGCAGGGATCATAAAGCGGATTTTCCACCTCATTGTGACCCGGATTGACCCGAAGGCCGTATTCCACCCCTGCCCGCCCCTCAAGCCTGCTCCTGAAGCGTAGCCACTGCCCCAGTGAATTGAGGATCAGATGATCGGCATAGGTGAGCATCTCGTCGATCTCACCTTCTTTCAGCCCCGGCGCGTAGGCATGCATCGCGCCGCCGAAGCGGGTTTTGCCGAGCCGCGCCTCATAAAGCCCGCTCGCGGCCATGCCGGAAAGATATTTCGCGACGAGATCGGCAACGGCAAAACAGGAAAAAGCTTTCAGCGCCAGAAGGATTTCAACGCCGCTCTCATCGCCAACCCGCTTGAGCAGTTTCAGATTGTCTTCGAGGCGCGCCAGATCGAGCACGTGGCACGGGCTCGGCAGGCGCGACGTATCCAGGTGCGCGAAATTGGAATTTCCGGTCACCTCAGGCCTCTGCCGGATAGGGCCAGGAACCGTCGAGCGGCAGCTCTTCGACCTGCCAGCCAATACCGACTTCAGGCATCAGCGCCATAAAGGGGTCGGGATCAAGTTCCTCGACATGCACCATCGTTTCGGGGTTCCACGTGCCGTTGGCGATCAGCCGCGCTGCGGTGATCACCGGAATGCCGGTCGAATAGGAGATCGACTGGCTGCCGACTTCGCGGAAATTTTCCTCGTGATCGCAGTTCGACCAGATGAAGACACGCTTTTCCTTACCGTCCTTGCGGCCGCGCAGTTCGGCGCCGATGCAGATCTTGCCGGTATAACCCTCAGCCAATGAGGCGGGATCGGGAAGCAGCGCCTTGACCAGACGGTTCGGCGCAACCTCGACACCGTCGACCTCGACCGGAACAGACGAGGTCAGACCGAGATTGTCGAGCACGTTGAAGACGTTGAGATAGTGTTCGCCGAAGCCCATCCAGAATGTTATGCGGTGGGTGCCCGGGAAATTGACCGCCAGGGACTGCAGCTCGTCGTGACCCATGGAGTAAACGCGGTGGGTGCCGACCTCTGGCAGCGACACATCCATCCAGTGCGAATGGCGCGGGATTGTCTTCCAGGCGCTGTCTTCCCAGGTGATCACATCTTCCTTGATTTCCCGCAGATTGATGTCGGCGTCGAAATTGGTGGCAAAATAGCGCCCGTGGCTGCCGGCATTGACATCGATGATGTCGATCGTGTCGATTTCGTCGAGCAGGTGTTTTCGTGCATAGGCGCAGAAAATATTGACGACGCCCGGATCGAAGCCCATGCCGAGGAAGGCGCTGATCTTCTTTTCCGCAAATTTCGGGCGGCGCGGCCATTCGATATAGGAGTACCAGGGCGGCTCAATATTTTCGAGAAACTCCTCCTCCGCCAAAGCCGTATCCAGATAGCTGGCGCCGGTATCCAGGCAGGCATCGAGAATGGTGCTGTTGCAATAGGACGAGGCGACATTCAGAACGAGCCCGGCGTCGAGATCCCGGATCAGCGCCGCCATTTCGTGGCGGTTGCGCGCGTTGACGCTGCGCACGGACAAAAGCGGGGCGTCACCTTCACCGCCCCAGCGTTCCTGGATCTCGCCGGCGATGCGTTCGAGCTTTTCCTGATTACGGGCAGCCAGCGTTATGGTGCCGAAATCGTCACGGAACTGAACTGCCTTGTTGGCGGTCACCTGGCCGACGCCGCCGGCGCCGACAATCAACAGGTTGGGCTTTGCCATCAGCACATCTCCCATTGCAAAAATGCTAAATTAATGCGGTCAGGGCTTTTCGGGAAGCTCTGAAATGCCGCCATTGCGGCTCGACCATTCAAGCGGTGAATTCAAGAACGCCTCGACTTCCGAAAGGGTCTTTTCATCGAAATAGCCGTTCTTGCGCGACAGCGCCAAAACGTCCCACCAGGTGGCAAGATAGTGCAGCGTCATGCCGTGGTCTTTCAGACGCTCCGGGGCATCCTTGAAGATGTCGTAATAAAACACCGCGAATGTGTGGTCGATGCTGGCCCCCGCCTTGCGGATCGCTTCGGCAAACTTGATCTTGCTGCCGCCGTCGGTGGTGAGATCCTCGACCAGGATGACGCGGCTTCCTTCCGGCATCTCGCCCTCGATCTGGGCGTCGCGGCCAAAGCCTTTGGGTTTCTTGCGGATATACTGCATGGGCAGGCCCATGCGCTCGGATATCCAGGCGGCAAATGGAATGCCGGCCGTCTCGCCGCCGGCGACACTGTCGAACTGCTCAAAGCCGGCGTCGCGCTGGATCGTGCCGACGGCAAAATCCATAATGGCCGAACGGATGCGCGGGTAGGAAATCAGCTTACGGCAATCGATATAGACGGGGCTCGCCAATCCCGAGGTGAATGTATAGGGCTCGTCGGCGCGAAAATGAACCGCCTTGATTTCAACCAGCATCTTGGCGACGAGTTCGGCGACGAGTGCGCGGTCAGGATAGGTGTTAGAAAACATTCTTTATTCCTCGGCTTATCAATTGGCGGTCGAAATCACGCAACAACATCCCAGTGGAGCGGAAACATCGGATCAAAAACGGTGACGGGTCCTGACTTGGTTTCAATGCTGCCCGGAAATTCAATCGCATCGTCGCGGCGCACCATGCGGATGGTTTGTTCGTTCGCCGGCAAGCCGTAAAAGGCCGGGCCGTTCAGCGAGGCGAACCCCTCGAGCTTGTCGAGCGCATTTTCCTCTTCGAAGACATGGGCAAGGCAGGAAAGCGTATTGATCGATGAAAACACGCCGGCGCATCCGCAGGCGCTTTCCTTGTCCGCGTCCAGATGCGGTGCGGAATCGGTTCCAAGGAAAAACCGTCTGTTTCCGGATGTCGCCGCCTTGCGCAGCGCCAGGCGATGGCTCTCGCGCTTGACGATAGGCATGCAATAGTAGTGCGGCCGCATACCGTGGGCGAGCATGGCGTTTCGATTGATGATCAGATGATGCGTCGTGATTGTCCCGCTGATGCCGTCCGGCGCGCTTTTGACATAGTCCACGCCATCGCTGGTGGTGATGTGTTCCATGACGATCCGGAGGTCAGGGAACCGCCTGCGAACCGGTTCCAGAACGCGTTCGATGAAGACCGCTTCGCGATCGAAGATATCGACCTCGGGATCCGTCACCTCGCCATGCACACAGAGCGTCACACCGGCTTCGGCCATGCGCTCGAAGACCGGATAAACGGTTTCGATGTTTCGCACACCGCTATGGGAGTTTGTGGTGGCGCCGGCCGGATAGAGTTTTACCGCGGTGACCTCACCGCTATGAAAGCCGGAGACAATATCCTCCGCATCCGCGTCTTCCGTCAGGTACAGCGTCATCAGCGGGGTAAAATTGTGGCCGGCGGGCAGTGCCTTTTCGATACGTTCGCGGTATTCGGCAGCCATCTTTGTCGTCGCAATGTGGGGCACCAGATTGGGCATGACAATCGCCCTTGCAAAGTGCCGGCTTGTGTATGGCAACACCGTCTCGAGCATGTCGCCGTCGCGCAGATGGAGATGCCAGTCATCGGGGCGGCGAATGGTGATTTCCTGCATGGATATGTCCGTCTGATCCGGACGCGGGCGATTTCTTTGCACCGGCGCCACTTCAACTTTGCGGTTTCCATACAGACAAATTGCGTCGAGAACCAGTGCCACGGGCACTGATTGCGGCCATTTTCAGCGTTTTTCACTGCCTTCGGCCCGGCGACACCGGTCAATGCAAATTGGGCTGTTATCTGAAATGCGTGCGGCCTATGATCCGCTTCGCATCAAAGAGCCATCAAAAGCCGAAATCGAGGATTGCCCGATATGAACCTGGATCTCCTGCGCCGACTTTGCGAAACCCCTGGTGTGCCCGGACACGAACACCGTGTCAGGGAACTCATCATGTCCGAGGTCAAGCCGCTTTTCGACGAAATGACGGTCGATCCGATGGGTTCGCTCCTTTGCAAGCGCAACGCGCGCAAGGCATCCAAGGATCCAACGAAGGTCATGCTGCTTTGCCATATGGACGAGATCGGATTTCTGGTCTCGCACATCACCGACAAGGGATTTGTCTACGTCCAGCCCGTCGGCGGTTTCGATCCGCGCAATCTGTTTTCGCGGCGCGTCCTCGTGTCGACCGAAGACGGCGACCTGAAAGGCGTGATGAATCCGGGCGGACGGCCCATACACATCTCGACACCGGAAGAACGCAAGAAGGTTCCGGAGGTCGCCGAGTTCGTCATCGATCTCGGTCTCGGCGAAGCGACGAAAGACAAGGTCAAGGTCGGCGACATGGTGACCATGGACGAGCCGTTGATCGAAATCGGTGACAAGATCGTCTCCAAGGCACTCGACAACCGTGTTGCCTGCTGGCTGGGGATCGAATCGATCCGTGCGCTCGGCAAGGTCAAACATGGCTGCGAGATCCATGTGGCTTTCACTTGCCAGGAGGAGGTGGGCCTGCGCGGCGCCCGCACGGCGTCCTTCGCCGTCAAGCCCGACATCGGCATCGGCATTGACACGACGCTTGCGTGCGACACGCCCGGCGTGCCGGAGCAGGACCGCACCACGGAACACGGAAAGGGTTTCGGCCTGCATGTAAAGGATTCGAGCTTTATCGCCGACCGCGACCTGGTGAAGGAGATAGAGGCAATTGCGGTAAAGCGGAAAATCCCCCACCAGCGCACAATGCTGCGCGCCGGCGGGCAGGATGGTGCAGCCGCACAACAGGCAGCAGCGGGTGCGAGGGCCGTCGGCATTGTCGTCGGCACTCGCTATATCCATACAGTGACCGAGATGATCCACCGCGGCGATCTGGAAGCCGCCCGCGACATCATCGCCGCCTATCTCAAACAGGCCTGAATTTGCCGGTGAACGATCGAAGGGCAAAATTCGGCTATTTGCTGCAGCGCAATAGGCGCAATCCGGATTTTTCTGGTCGCGGTTAAAAACACGTTTTTGCGTAATATCTGCAATGCTCTGCCGTAATATCGGTGGCGGAACAGGATGATTTCATGAGCGTGTTTTCCATCTCGAACCAGAAAATAGACCCGACACGCAGGCGCGCCCGCCAGCTGAAACCGGACGGATCGCCTGACGATAATGACCGCGTGGAGATCGGACCGACGGCCCTCGCATTTTCCGAGTGGGAAGCCGCCGGACTGACTGCACCCAATCTCGAAAGCATGCGTCAGTTCCGCCTTGAGCGGCTGGTCGCCGAGATTCGCAAGCGCGACTATGCGGGCCTGCTTTGCTTCGACCCGCTCAATATCCGCTATGCCACAGACACAACCAACATGCAGTTATGGACCGCACACAATGCGGCACGCGCCTGTTTCATCTCGGCGGACGGCTATGTGGTGCTTTGGGATTTTCACAATTGCGAGCACCTTTCGGCCCATTTGCCGATCGTGCGCGAAGTGCGCCACGGAGCGAGCTTTTTCTATTTCGAAAGCGGCGACCGGGTCGAAGAACACGCGGCGCTCTTTGCCGCCGAGCTCGACGATCTGCTTCGTGTGCATGGCGGCAAAAACCGGCGGCTTGCCGTTGACAAGATCGAGACCGCGGGATTTGCCGCGCTACAATCGCTCGGCGTCGAGGTTTTCAGTGGTCAGGAGGTCACAGAGATTGCGCGGATGGTCAAAGGGACCGATGAGATCCTTGCTATGCGCTGCGCCATACATTCGTGCGAACTGGCGGTCGGGGAAATGCACGCGGCCATGAAACCGGGCGTATCCGAAAACGATGTCTGGGCAGAACTGCACGCCGGCAACATCCGCCGTGGCGGCGAATGGATCGAAACGCGGCTTCTTGCGTCCGGACCGCGCTGCAATCCGTGGTTCCAGGAATGCGGGCCGCGCATCATTCAGCACGGGGAACTGCTCGGTTTCGATACCGATCTCATTGGCACCTACGGTATCTGCGTCGATATTTCACGCACGTGGATGGTGGGTGATTTCGAACCGACCGAGGAGCAAAAAGAGCACTACAAGGTCGCCTATGAGCACATCCACGCCAATATGGAGCTGATGAAGCCGGGCATGGGTTTCGAGGAAATCACCCAAAAGGCGCACCGCTTGCCGGAAAAATTCCGCAATCAGCGCTATAGCTGCCTCGCACACGGTGTTGGCCTGTGCGATGAGTATCCGGCGATCCGCTATCCCGAAGACTATGAAGCGAGCGGCTATGCCGGCGCGCTGGAACCGGGCATGGTGATGACTGTAGAGGCTTATATCGGAGCGGATGGCGGCAAGGTGGGTGTCAAACTCGAGGACCAGTTGCTGATCACGGAGACAGGCTACGAGAATCTCACCAGCTATCCGTTCGAGGAGCGGCTACTGGGGTAATTGGTTTTGTCCTCTGTTTGATTTGTCCTCACGCCGAACGCGCCTTCGGCGCTGGCTCCGGACGGGGCGGGCCACTTGGCCCGACGCGCGGTCGCGCTTGCGGTGCTGCGCACCGTAGTCTTTTCCCAGGACAGGCCCCTCAAGGAACAAGAGACCGAAGCGCGATGCGCTTCGCAAGGCCGACCGGCTGTCGCCGCTTATGCGGCGCGCCCGCGCAGGCCAGCCGCGTCAGCGGCGGTGCGGCCGTGAGCGCAAAAAAAGTCACGCCCCCCAGGTCTTTTGCAGAACCCGCAGCCAGTTTCTGTGACACAGCTTGGTCATCAGCACTTCGTCATAGCCGTGTTTGCGCATCGCTTCCGTCAATGCGGGCAACCCAGAAGCATCTGTGATCGCCTTGGGTACCACCGCGCCGTCAAAATCGGTGCCGAAACCAACGCGGTCCTCGCCAAGGATGTTGAGCAGGTGATCAAAGTGCCGCAACATCTGTTCCAGCGGCACATCATCGATCATCCTGCCGTCTTCACGCAGGAAAGCCGCGGCGAAATTGACCCCGACCATGCCGTCGCTCTGCGCGATCGCTTCAAGCTGCCTGTCTGTCAGGTTTCGCACATGCGGGCAGATGGCATGGGCGTTCGAGTGGGTTGCGACGAGCGGTTGCGTGCTGTGCTCGGCGACATCCCAGAATCCCCTTTCGGTGATGTGCGACAGGTCTATCATGATGCGCAGAGCGTTGCAGCGGCGCACAAGATCAAAGCCGAGTTCCGTCAGCCCGCCGCCGGTATCGGGGGAACCCGGGTAGCGGAACGGAACACCCTCGCCAAAGATCGTTGGACGGCTCCAGACGGGACCAATCGAACGCAGACCGGCACGATAAAAAACGTCGAGCGCATGAAGTTCCGGGTCGATCGCCTCGGCTCCTTCCATGTGCAGGATGGCGGCCAGTTTTCCGCGTTCCAGACAGTCCCGCAACTCGGCGGTCGTCACGCAGACCTTGAGGGCGCCAAGCTCTTCCAGCCGGAACAGGATCGCCGCCTGTTCCAGGGCGATCTGGATGGCATCCGTGGCATCGACGGCTTCGGGAAGCGGGATATCGTATTGCTCGGATTCCATTGCGGAAAAATCATCATCCAGTTCCTCAGCGGTGGGTATCCATATGGCAAAAAAACCACCGCCAAAGTCACCCATCCTGGCTTTTGGCAGATCGATATGCCCATCCTGCCCTATGATGAATCCGTCGGCGGCCCCAATTCCTCCGGCCTTGAATATTCTGGTAAGCACATCGTTGTGGCCGTCGAAAATACGTGTGTTGGGCGTCATGCAGCGTTCCCCGTCAATGCTGGTTCACACAGGCCGTCTGAAATTCAGTCCCGCGAATCAATCAACGCCTTGGCAAAATCAAGGTCGTCCTGCTCTGTTTGACGCATTTGCGGCAAACCCACAAGATCGGTGAATTCAGCAAAGCTGACCATATTTTCACGCGCATTGGCACTGGTCCCGTCTGATTTGATGCGGGCATAAAGATCGATCAATGCGCGGGTCATGGTGAAGATCGAGCTCAATCCCCAGACGGCGCAGGAAAAGCCTATTTCCTCCAGTTCTTCGGCATTGAGGTCGGGCGACATTCCGAAGTCGATCATGTTGGCCATGTGCAGGCCGCCCAGATCGTTGATGATCTTGCGCATCTCCTCGACGCTCGTTGGCGCTTCGACAAAGAGCGCATCAGCGCCGGCCTCGCGATAGAGCCCGGCGCGATCGATCGCGGCGTTGATGCCTTCTACCGCCAGTGCGTCCGTGCGCGCCATGATCACCAGATCGCTATCAACCCTTGCATCGGTCGCCGCTTTGATCTTGGAGACCATCTCATCAGCCGGAACAACCGCCTTTCCGGGCGTGTGGCCGCAGCGTTTGGGGAATATCTGGTCTTCGATAAAAAAGCCCGAAACACCGGCCCGCTCGAATTCACGCGCGGTACGGCGCACATTGGATACATTTCCAAACCCGGTGTCCGCATCGGCAAAGAGCGGGATTTCGATGGCGCCGGTGACGCGGCGGTAGTGTTCGGCCAGTTCCATGAGCCCGAGCTGGGACGAATCGGGCGCGGCCAGCAGCGAGCCGGTGATCGGAAATCCGCCCATGATGATGGCGTCGAAGCCGGCGCGCTCGGCAAGTTTTGCCGACAGCGCATCATGGGCGCCCGGCATGACGAGAATTTCCGGTGCTTCAAAGAGGGCCCGCAGACGAGTGGTGGTTTTCATGACAGGATCTTCCGGTTGGGTTGACCGTTCGCGTCATTCGCAAAGGCTGTTTGCAAAACATCCACATTCCCACACTCCGGTGCAAGGGCGGCCAACTCAAATTCAAACCGCGGATGCAATCGAAACCGGTTTGCGGCCCTGCACGACACTCATCACACTTTCTCTGCCTGAACCCGGTTCGTCAGCGTGCCGATCTGCGTGATTTCAACTTCGACCGTGTCACCATCGCGCATGAAAAGCGGGGGATTGCGAAACGCTCCGACACCGCCTGTCGTGCCGGTGATAATAACGTCACCCGGGGTTAATTGTGTCATCGTGGAGCAGTATTCGATCAGCGCCGGAACATCAAAGACAAGATCGGAAATCGGTGCGCGCTGCATCACTTCGCCGTTCAACCGGGTTTCAAGCTCAAGCCGGGAGGGATCCGGAATTTCATCACCGGTCACGAGCCATGGACCGAAGGCTCCTGTTCCGGGGAAATTCTTACCGGCGGTGAACTGCGTTGAGTGGCGCTGCCAATCGCGCACCGATCCGTCATTGTAACAGGCATATCCTGCAACATGATCGAGCGCCCGCTCACGCGGTATGCGCCGGCCGCCCCTACCGATTACAACCGCCAGCTCGCCCTCGAAATCGAACTTGCCGGATTCAGCCGGAATGATCATCGGTTGCCGATGACCGGTCTGGCTTTCCGAAAAACGGACGAAGATCATGGGATATTGCGGTGTTTCGCGTCCTGCCTCGGCGATGTGCGTGGCGTAGTTGATGCCGATACAAATGATTTTCGAAGGATCCGGAATGACCGGAAGGAAGCTGATCTCATCAATGGGCCGTTGAGGCGCCGATCGTGCGGCTTTGCCGACCTCAGCAAGCGCACCGGCGGTCATGATCGCCCGCAATGTCCGGTATTTCTCACCAAGCACCGCGCTGACATCCAACAGACGGTCATTTTCGACGACCCCGTATCCGGCAACGCCATTTTTCTCGAAACTTGCCAGCTTCATACCTGTCCCTCTTTGCTCAAGGCGCTTTGCGCCCGTTGTTCGTTCGCCGACTGCAAATAACGCGGGATACGGACTGTGGAGCCAGGCAAACCAATCCCGTCCGCCAAGCGGACAGACGCGACGGTCCATTGCCGGGTTTCAGAAACAGGGTTCAGAGGACGGGGCTGCGGGAAAGTCCAAGACGACCAAGGCCGGGCAGTTTCACGGCCGGACGCAGAAAGTCGATACCGAGCGTCTGGCCCAAAATATGCAGCTCTATACCCTCGACAGACCCGATACCAAGGCCGGCATAGCCGGCAAAGGATATCTGCCAGCCCGTGTTGGATGGCGTTTCCATTACCGACAACCAATCGGGCGCATAGTCCTTGCCGATTGCAATGGGCGGCAGCGCCACCTTCAGCCCCGGAACCTCACGGGCGATCGCGGCTATGAAACTGTTGGAGTTCGGCCCCGGCCAAAGCGTATAGGCACCCCTGCCGCCATGAGGATACTTTGCGACGGCCGCCTTGATTTTCGGGATCATCGCCGCCGCCGCATCGCCGCGTGCCTCAAACAGGACCATCGGTTCGTTGCCTACCCAGCGGCTGTCCGGCTGCCCTATACCTGTCCGCAGCGCCCGCCCCCATCCGATGACGTCATAGCGCGTATAGTTCACCGCATTTTCGCCCTTGATGGCGAGCCAGGTGTGGACCGCAAACACACCGCGCCAGCGGTAGGCGCGGGCCGCATAGATCTGCACGACTGCGGCTTTTTCCTTTGCCGGGTCGGGCGCAAGCCCGACCTGCGACCGGTCGGCCCGGCTCCAGTGTGCCTGCGGATCACTCGCCGCATAGACCGCAAACTGCGCCAGCAATGGCCCGAAGTAGAGTATCAGCAGGGCGATGATCGCGAACCTCATACCGCAAAAACTAGGTAACAAAGTTCATGGATGCAACCACCGCCATGTGCGACCGCAATGGCGTCCGGTGCCCCGCGCACCGCCGGCTCACTATTTGATCTTTGCTGAATTTTACGATTAATGGTTACCGCCCAGGGAGGAACCAACGTGCAACGGTTGCAGCCAAGACAGATCGACATTCTCGACATTGCCCGAAAGGAAGGCCGTGTCGAAGTGGAAAGCCTTGCGTCTCATTTTGACGTTACACCGCAGACGATTCGCAAGGATCTCAACGAGCTGTGCGACATGGAAAAGCTGCAGCGCGTGCATGGCGGCGCAATCTTTCCGTCAAATACGGTCAATCTTGCTTATCAGTCCCGACGCGACATGGCCTCGGAAGGCAAGATGCGGATCGCGCACGCCGTTGCCGAACTGGTTCCGAACAACTCGTCGGTCATTCTCAATATCGGCACAACGACCGAACAGGTTGCCTATGCCCTGCGCCACCATGTGGAGCTCATGGCGATCACCAACAACCTCAATGTCGCCCTCATTCTTTCCGAGGCGGAAAATGTCGAGGTGGTCATCACCGGCGGCATGGTGCGTAAAAGCGACCGCGGCATCATCGGTGCGGCGGCCGTTGATCTTATCCGCCAGTTCAAGGTGGATTTTGCCATCATCGGCGCTTCGGCCATCGACGAAGAGGGCGAGCTTCTCGATTTCGACTATCGGGAGGTGCGCGTTGCCCAGGCGATAATAGAGCAGGCCCGCAAGAAGATACTGGTCGCCGACCATATGAAATTCCAGCGCCGCGCGCCGGTGCAGATCGGCCACCTTTCCGAGATCGACTATTTTGTCACCGATGCTGCACCACCGAAAAAGATCGAGCGACTTTGCCGGGAAGCCAATGTCGAGCTGGTCGTTGCGAAGTAGGCAAGGCCGGCCCGAGCAATACCACCGTGACGCAACAGGATTGGAAGGGCGGAGAAAAGTTATATGTTTGCGCGCAAAAACATCGAATATGAAGCGCTCGACCTGCCCGATCGCATGGATCTCACCGACGCTGAAATGCTCTCGGAAGCAAAGGCGTTTTATGACCGCATGAAATGCCGGCACACCGTGCGTGATTATTCGGATCGCCCGGTGCCGAATCAAATTATCGAGGCTTGCATACAAACGGCCGGTACGGCGCCCAGCGGTGCTAACCACCAGCCCTGGCACTTCGTAGCGGTTTCTGAAGCGTCATCCAAGCACCGGATAAGGCTCGCCGCGGAGGAGGAAGAGCGCCGTTTCTACGAAGGTGGCGCCGGTGATGAATGGCTGAAGGCACTGGAGCCGATCGGCACCAGTGCTGAAAAGCCGCATCTCGATGTCGCACCGTGGCTCATTGTGGTTTTTGCCCAGCGGTGGGGCCATTTCGATGACGGGACGCGATTCAAGAACTATTATGTGCCCGAAAGCGTCGGGATAGCGACGGGCTTCCTGATCGCCGCGCTGCACCATGCGGGTCTTGTGACACTGACCCATACGCCAAACCCGATGAAGTTCCTCAACGGCGTGCTGGGGCGGCCCGAATCGGAAAAACCGGTAATGATCATAGCAGCAGGCCACCCTGCCGAAGACGCCAAGGTTCCGAAGATCGCAAAGCTCAAGAAGCCATTGACCGAGATCCTCACCGTCGTCGAGTGAAACGGCATCTTCAACCAGCCAGTATCCCGGAAATAAGCAGTGTCAGGCAGGCAACGATGCCGCAATAGGGAATCCAGACCGGCACGATGAAAGTGCCGGCCGGTGCTTCTGCTCCCGATCTCTTGATGCGTATGAGCGCCGCGCACACCGTTGCAAAAATGATCAGCGTGATGACCGAGGTCGACTCGGCCAGCCGGGTGATCGGAAATGTTAGCGCCAGCACCAGTACAGTCCCCGTGGCGACGCCAGTTGCGGCGATTGGCGCGCGGGTTCGTTTATCGACATATGCAAGGACGCGCGGCAGGGAGCCGCGGTTCGCAAGACCGTAGAGGACACGCGCTGCCATGAGTATCTGGACAATGATCCCGTTAACGGTTGCAATGATCGCGATCAAAGTGATTGCGAGCGGCGAAAGACCGGTGGTTTTTGAAAACACCAGCGCAAGAGGTGCATTTGTGGCGGTAATCTCGGCGGCCGGCACAGCGGCAAGGGACGCAACAGCAACCGCGACATAGATCAGCAGGCTGAGGATGAGGGTGATGAATATGCCGCGCGACAGTGTCTTTTGCGGATTGACCGTTTCTTCGGCGATCGAAGGAATATCCTCAAAGCCGATGAAGGCAAAAAATGCCAACAGGCTGGAGCTGACAATGCCGAACCAGATGACAGTCGAAAATGACTGCGGCACCATCTCGCGGGCCTGACCCACAAGATCGGCTCCGGACATTGCCGATCCAACGACGATCGCAACAAGACCGCTGACCTCTATCAGCGTCAGCAGGCCGGCGAATGCGATGGATTCGCGAACCCCAAAACCGGCAACAAGACCTGTCGCCAGTATGACGCCAACGAGAAGATAAAGCGGCGGCAGGTCGGTGATCTGCGATATATAGCCGACGGCGCCGTGGGCAATGGCAGCGGAAGAAACGATGCCGACCGAGGCAACGGCCAGGCCGACAATGAGGAACAGCGTTTTCGATCGAAATCCGGCCTCGACAAAATGGGCTTCCGCCGCCGCATAGGGCAGCCGGCCGGTCAGCTCCGCGTAGCATGCAGCCGGAAACACCATAACAAGGCCGGCAATCAGAAACGAGACGGGCGCATAATTGCCCGCCCTTGCTATGACTTCGCCGATCAGCACATAGATGCCCGCGCCCACGGTGACGCCGAGGCCGTAAAACACGACATAGGGCAATGTCAGTGTCCGTTTGAGCGCGGCGTGTTCGACCCGTCCGGAATTCTGGGAAATTGACATCAAAACCCATCCTGCGCTGCGTTCAAACATCGGCGGCATCTGCTTCGACGCCAGGCAAGCCGCCTGGATGACTATGGCATATTAGTCGACTGCAGGTCTTGAGCCATGTCAATATTACAAAATGCGGATGACCTGGCGCCTTTCATTTGTCTCACTCCTCCGTCCGCAGCACGGTCAACTGCACGATCATAATTGTTATCAATGGCGCAAGCAGCGATATGGCGGCAACAATGATCAGCAACGTGCCGAGCGAACTGTAATCCGCCGCAACCGTGATCGCCCCGGTTTCGCGGTCCCGCACTTCACGGGTAACCAGGAACAGCTGATTGAGATATTTCGTCAGCAGACTGCTGGCGGAAAGTGCAAGGTTGGTAAACGATGCCATAACCGCGAAAAACGTTGCTTTGAGTTCAAACGGTGCGTTTTTAGCAATCCATGCCAGCATCGGGATCATGGCTATCTGGCCGAGCGGTGATTCAACGGCTGTGTCCATGATGGCGATGAAGCGCGCATCGACAACGCCGCCCGTAAGCGGACCGGTCCAGTGATGAAGTCCGTAGTAAAGGCCGATATTGGGCAGCGCCAATATGGTCGCGGCCACGGTCAGCAGGATGACGATGTGAGATATGGTCCTCGATGCGAAGAGCGGCCGCAGGATAATCATGCCGGCGAGCGTCAGCACGGATGTGATCAGCGAAAGCACCGAAAGGAACTGCTGATCAAATCCGAGGATGTCTATTTCAAACCAGGTGGCGCCCGCGCCCGGCAGAGGAACGGCCCTGAAGACAAAAATGATGATGGCGGTGCCGACCAACGCACGCGCCTTGGCAAGCGCAAGGTGCGCAATCAGCTGGCGCATCAGTATCAGAACGATCGCCATTGAACCGGCAAACACGATTTCCTGCGAAAAAGGTATGTCGGACAGACCGACCGCCAGCGTGAGAAGCACAAAAGCCAGGCCGCCGACGAAGTACCAGTAATTCGCCTCCGCTTTCTCAGCTGGCCGGTCCACGAGATTTTCAATTTCATCGGCGCTCCTGCCCTGCGCACGGAGCCTGCGCCGCTGACGCCATTTCAAGATGACCGCCAGAAGCACACCGGAGACGGAAACGACCGGTATGGCAAGCGCCATCAGATAAATGCGGGCATAGACAGCTGCCTTTTCGATCTCGGACATCATTTCAATGCCTGAGAACATGAAGATATTGAGGAGCGCAACGGCAACCAGCCCGCTGATCAGGGCCACCCGTCCAAGGGTCTGCATCGTCGTATGCAACGCCTTGGTCCTGGTTTCACTCAAAGCCTGCCCTTCCGCATCGACACGGGGCACGGCCTCAACCGACATTGCATCGGCAACGGAATCCTGAACGACATAGCCGCTTGGCGCCAACAGGGCGCTCAGCACATACCAGGCTTCAATCGGCATGAGTGCCGACATGCGGGCAGTTTCGGTAATGAGCGCATACATGATCAACAGGCTTGCAGCGACAAGCGCCGCGCCCAGATAGACCAGCAGCACCTTCCATCGCCAGATAAGATCGACCAGATGCCCGAGCGGCATTTTCAGAGCCCAGGGAATGCCCGCCCAGAATGCCAGACCCGAAAGAAAGGCGGCCGACAGGCCAAGATATTCCTTGACGAAAAAAGCCCCGACAATGGCCGTAAGGCCCGAAATGCCGGCGGCAAAATAGACCATGAGCGGCGGCAGGAACGACCAGCGGAACTGGCGGAAAAGGTCAACGACGACCGCGTCGAGCCAATTCCGTATCAGTCCGGCTGTTTTGTCTGAGTGCCTGCTCACTGTTCCAACCCTACTCGCTTGAGAGAAGTTGAACAGCCCGCGGCGCACGGATCAATGATTTCGGTCAAATTTCTGAGTTGCTGAAACTGTCGGGGTGATCATCGCCGGCGGCATGGTGCGGAAGAACGACCGCGGCATAATCGGTGCCGCAGCCATCGACAGGGAAGGCGAGCTGCTTGATTTCGAAAATCGGGAAGCGCGCGTTGCCCTGGCCATCATCGAACAGACCTGGAAGATAATCCTGATCGCGGACCAGATGAAATTCCAGCGCCGCGCACCGGCGCAGGTCGGACATCTTTCCGAGATCGAGTGTTTCGTCACTGATGCCTCCCGCCAAAGCCGATCAAACGGCTTTGGCGGGAGGCGCATGGAATTGACTGTTGCGGGGTGAGACTGCGGTGATTGATAGCGCAGACCAATCAATGTTTGATCTATCGAAACTTACAAATCGGCAGAGATATTGGCCCTGATGCCCAAATTGTCAGGTGCGTTGGGAACAACGATGAATTCCAAACACTCGCTTTTCAGTATGCGTACCTAGGCAAACAGAAAATCGGTACTGTCGAACTGACCAGCGGCCCCAAGCGCCAGAATCGTGTTTCCGTCAAACTCGAATTGTGCATCACCACCCACATCCGTGATCGTCAGGTCGCTGAACGCGTTAACGTTGTCGTTTGACGAGAAGTCGATTATGTCGCTGCCGTTTTCCCAATCGCCGATGGTGTCGGAACCTGTGACACCGAAAAAAACGAACCGATCATTGCCGCCGCCGCCATTCAGTATGTCATTGCCTGCACCACCGTCGATTATATCGTTACCAGAACCGCCGGTCAGTGTGTCGTTGCCCGAATTGCCGTATAAATAGACACCCGTGGCAACGCCAGTGGCATCATATACGTCGTTGCCGGAACCTCCCCACGCCAACTCGATATTCGTCCCAGCCAAGGCGACATTTGATCCCGTGGCGCCCTGAAAAATCAAACGGTCGAAACCGGCACCGCCATCAAATGATGTGTCGGCTGTATCCGCCCATATCCAGTCATCGCCGTCACCCCCACTGAACTGGTCAGCACCACCATCGCCGACAAGTGTATCGTTTCCGCCGCCGCCGGTTAGCAGATCATTGTCGTCACCGCCAGCAATGAAGTCATCGCCGTTACCGCCGGTCAGTGTGTCGTTGCCCGAATTGCCGTATAAATAGACACCCGTGGCAACGCCAGTGGCATCATATACGTCGTTGCCGGAACCTCCCCACGCCAACTCGATATTCGTCCCAGCCAAGGCGACATTTGATCCCGTGGCGCCCTGAAAAATCAAACGGTCGAAACCGGCACCGCCATCAAATGATGTGTCGGCTGTATCCGCCCATATCCAGTCATCGCCGTCACCCCCACTGAACTGGTCAGCACCGTCGCCGCCAATTAGAATGTCGTTTCCATTGCCGCCATTTAATACATCGTTCCCGCCGAGCCCCTGCAGCGTGTTCGCCAAATCGTTTCCGCCAATCGTGTCATTCCCACTTCCGCCAATGGCGTTTTCGATCCAGGTGTTGTGGGCGATGCCGAGATTGTTGGTCATCGTATTCGATACGCCACCGACGGACGAGTAGCTTCCGGGCGTCAGATCGATGATGGCGCGCTGGGAGAAACCGGAAAGATCGAGCGTGTCGGTGCCGCCAGCGTCCCATATCGTCAGAACCGGTGTCGCATTCTGGGAGAAGTCGAATATCGCTTTGCCGGCTGTCGAATTGAAGCCGTATGTCGTGTCGCCAGTGCGCGTGGTGGTATCGGCACCGTAGATCGCCTGAATGGTCAGTATGTCGTGGACCATCGGCGTCTGGGCATATTTCCAGCCGGTACCGCCATTGTTGTCCGCGCCGGTATTGGAGGCGCTGAAATAGGACATGACGGACCACTGGCGGGTGTCCTGCGCATATTCCGCATCCGACGCGTAGGTGGGAGAGCCGCCATTGTAGGCGCCCGGGTGGCTCAATCCGAGAGCATGCCCGACCTCGTGTATTATCGTCAGCCAATAATAGTCGCCGGGATCGGGCGAATACAGACCGGAATAGGTCTGCGCGTTCAGCCACACCGATCCGGCTTTCGAATAGCTGCCGGGATAATAAGCATGCGCATATCCGATATTCGTATTGGTGTTGCCAAAATTGACATCGGCGCTTGCCGCGTTCGAAACGCTTTCCACAAACGATTGGGGAATCAACTCGTCCCAAAGCGCCATGATCTCGCGCGTGGCTGCCTGCTGGTACGAATTAAATGATGAAAACCCGGAGCCTTCGGATCCCGCCCAAGTCGGCGCGCTGCCTGGAAAGCCATAGGTTATCTGACTGCCGGACCATTTGTATCCGGAGTTGATCTGGGAAATGACCTGGTCATTGTTGAATGTGGGAGCGTTTACCGGACCCGGGTTGGCCGAACTATCCGTGACGTCCTGCGCGTCGAATTGTCCCGTACACATCGGACACTCGCAATGTCCAATCAGTTGATGCTGTTCGCCCATTAATGTGCTCTCCGTTTTACAGCACTTTGCAATCCAACAAACGCCTGCGCAGTATGCCGCACGGCGTCAACACAATCCCTCTCCCGTGTCACGAATGCCCCGACTCATCCTACGGCATCATGCCTGAAGCAGCCCTTAAACCGCACCTCAAAAATTGGGCGTCGCGATTAATGATTTGTTATCGCTGCTGCACGCTCTCTGCCTAGTGTTTAGTTTTCCCTCAGGGCTTTCATGATGGAAACGGAAAACGGCTTAAGCAGGTAGTCCAGCGGCGTGCGTTTGCCGGTGCTGATAAAGGCTTCAGCAGGCATTCCGGGAAGCAGTTTCAGAGATTTGTCGAGCTGCAGCAGCTCGCTCTCCGGGATTTCCAGCTCCACTGAAAAATAGGGCACATTTGTGGCCGGATCGACGAGTTGAGCCGCAGATATCTGCACGACATTTGCGTTCAGCGTGGGCGTCGTTCGCATATCGAATGCAGAGAGTTGTACAATTGCGTCCTGCCCCAAATAGACAAGATCGACATCTGTCGTGTTGATCCGGGCTTCGACGACCAAACGGTCATTATCGGGAATGATCTGCAGTATCTGCTCTGCGGGTGATACCACACCGCCGACGGTATGGACCGACAGATCATGGATGCGGCCGGAGACGGGAGCAACAATTTGGGTCCGGAGCAGTTTTTCCTCAAGTGCCGCTCTTTGCTCGCGAAGCTCTGCGATTTTGTTTGTGACTTCACGCAAATCCGCCTGTACCTGTTCACGAAAATCGACATCAATCTGCAGTATCTGAAGTTCCGTCTCGGTAATCTGACTTCTGACGCGCGCAACGGTATTGTGCAGTTCACCGCGTTCACCGGCCAGATCCGCTTGCCGGCCGTAAAGTTGATCCATCGTATCCAATGATACAATGCCATCCTCGGCCGCCGGCTTTTTACGAACGATATTTGCTGCGAGAATGTCCGCCTGTTGTTCATTGGAGACAATCTGAGCTTCAAGTCCGTCGATCTGGTTTTCCAGTTGCGATATCTTCTCGCGCATCACTTTCTTTTGCCCGGCGCGTGTTTCCCGGCGGGCCTCAAACAAAGATTTTTTGCTGCCCACGATCTGACCGACGAAAAGCACATCGCCAGCCCGGAATAGCTCCTCCGGGAATTCGATGGCCTGCTTACCGTACTGCTCAGCTTCCAGTCGGGATCTGCGGGCAATCAATTCGATCAGACTGTTGGTTACAATATTGAGGCTGGCCTTGAGAGCCGTCTCGTCAAGGCGAAGCAGGCGAACCCCCGCTTTGACTTCATCGCCATCGCCCACATAAATCTCGCTGACGATACCGCCGTCGAGATGTTGAATGGTCTTGACCTTCGATTCGACACTGATCGTGCCCGGGGCGATTACCGCACCGGATATCTCGGTGAATGTTGCCCAGGCGCCGCCCACACCGAAGATTGCAATCACGACAAAAAAACCGGCATAGACCCACGGCCAGATCCTTAGTTTGAGTTTTCCTGCCATGTCACTCACCGGTTACCAGTCCTTGTGCCTTTTGCGAAGAAGGCCGTGCTCCATCCTTGCCTACGGCATAATTTTGACCGGCAGTTATTCTCAGCCCAGCTCCGGTCGTACCCCACTGACTGATCTGCGGCCTGGCGCCGGCCGCGCGGGCGGAATGCCGGTTTCTCATTTCAGACACCACGGTCTCCCGGTCGCCAAAAATGACCTGGTTGCCGGCATGAAGTACCAGTATATCGTCGGCGAGATTGAGAATTTTGCTGCGGTGGGCGATGACGACAACCGTCTGGCCGCGGTCTCTCATTCCGATAATCGCCGAAAACAGCGCTTCTTCTCCGTCTCCGTCAAGATTGGAATTCGGTTCATCAAGAATGACCACGGCCGGCTCCCTGTAAAGCGCACGCGCAAGCGCAATACGCTGACGCTGACCTGCCGACAGGTTGTTTCCGCTCGGCCCGATGCGGGCCTGATAGCCACCGACGCGCTTTATCATTTCGTGTGCGCCAGCCTGCTTTGCCGCTTTGACGATATCCTCTGATTTCGGTGTTTCTTCAAGACGGGAAATGTTTTCTGCAATTGTTCCGTCAAACAGTTCGATATCCTGCGGCAGATAGCCGACATAGCTTCCCAGTTCATCGGGGTTCCACTGGTCGAGCGTCGCCCCGTCCAGGCGAACCTCGCCCGATACCGGTTTCCAAACACCGGTCAGCACCCGGGCAAGTGTCGTCTTGCCCGATGCGCTCTCACCGACAACGCTCAGTATTCGTCCCGGAGCGACCCTGAAATCTATCTTGTTCAAAATCAGGTTCTTGCCACCCGGATTCGCGACTAGCAGTTGGCTGACATCCAACTGTCCTTCCGGCCTTGGCAGTTTTGTTTTCTCTTGCTGCAGCGGAGTGTTTTCAAGCAGCGTTGCAAGCATTTTCTTGGCTTCGCGATAACGCAGGAAGCCACGCCAGTGTACTATCGATTGTTCAATCGGCTGCAAAGCCCTGCCGAGCACGATAGACGCGGCGATCATGACACCCGCCGTTATCTCTCCCTGAATGACAAGCACGGCACCGGCGGCCAAAATCGCTGACTGCACAAAAAGGCGAAATGACCTGGAGAACGCTGAAAGCGTGCCTGCCCGATCGCGCGCGCTCGACTGCGATATCAGTGCATCCATGTGCTTGTCGGACCACCGGCGGCGCAAGGGACCGAGCATCCCCATAGCAGCGAGAACTTCGCCGTTTCGCTGACCCGCACCGGCAATCTCCAGCGCCTCGGCCGCAGCGAGGTTAGCCTGTCTTGACGGCATACGCGCGCGCCAATCGTTCAACAGAGCAATGGTAAACAAAACAGCCGCCGCGGCAACGGCAAGCCAGCCCAACATCGGATTGAACAGGAAGATGACGAATATGTAGACAGGAACCCACGGTGCGTCGAACAGGACAACAAATCCCGGTCCCGTGAGATACTGGACAACGGTATCGAGTTCACGCAACGGCGCTGTGGACTTGCTGCTTCCACCTGTCCTCAGTCCGAGTTGCATTACCGCATCGAAAAGTCGCTGGTGAATACGTTGCGCCACATGCGCACCTATCCGCGCCAGGATCCGGGACCTGATTATTTCCAGAAGACCCATGGCGAGAAAAAGCGCGACAACCAGACCAAACAGCACCGCCAGCGTCGGCAGGGAACGGCTGGACAGAACCCGATCGTAGATCTGCAGCATGAACAGGGGTCCAGTCAGCATCAGAAGATTGATGAAGAAGCTGAACACCGCAATTGCCAAAAAAGCGGGCCGGCTCGCCGCGATTGCGTCACGGAGCGTCAGGCAGGAATACTTGTCCGAATTTGTATTGATGTCGGAAGAACGAACCAATCTTTTCACCAGTGCCGCCTAGCCAGTCTTGTTATTCACCACGCACTCCAACAGGTCGTAAGCGGTGGTTTTACAAAAAACAGGGCTCTTACCGAATGACATATTGTTTCAAGGATAACCCCTGCGCGTAACAATGCCTGATACAAATCGCCCATTTACCGGGCCAATAAGGCACGCTGCCGCTTAAGACTTGATAAAGCGGCTGTAAATTGCAGATGAGCTTCGTCTGCTTTGGTGTATTTTCGGTTACTTCGCAGTATTAAACGATGTATATTTCTTTAGTACATCGCACTTTTCATATTATTTTTAGCGTTCCATCATTTATAATTCATATACGAGCAAAAATGATAAATTTGGGATCTGCTCAAGCTCAAAAATTCTTCAACTGCAACGGAAAAAAACAAAATCCCGCCAACAAACAATGGCGAAGTAGTTCCGAATTTGTGAAAATTGCGGTGGCGCGCTCGGGAAGATTCGAACTCCCGACCCCCAGATTCGTAGTCTGGTGCTCTATCCAGCTGAGCTACGAGCGCGTCGGCGGAGGGCAATGCCTGTCCGCGAGGCGTCTAACTAATCCTTTCGATGGCGGAATGCAAGCGCTGTCGTGCGAATTTTTTCGACTATTTCGACAAAGCCGGAAACGGTGCTTCGACGGGTGCGGTTTCCCACCCCCGCGTTGCGAACCGGCCTATTCTCCAACCTCTTTCATGGCGACGGGTTCGGCCGGGTCGGGGCAGATGCCGGCGCCGTTCTGGTTCGGCAGCGTTATGCGGAACCGCGTTCCGGAGCCTGCCTTGTCCACGAGTTCGATGGTACCGCCATGGGCACGCACCAGCTCGTTGGCAATGGCAAGGCCAAGGCCCGTGCCGCCGGAGCGCGCAGAACCGTGGAACGCGGTAAACAGGTTTTCGCGCGCCTTTGGCGGCATTCCGGGACCGGTGTCGTCGATATCGATGGTAGCCGTTCCGTTTTCGACCGCCGCAGATACCGTAATCCTGCGCACAATGGCGAGATCATCCGCACCGTCTGCCGTGAGCGCCTGAACGGCGTTGCGGCACAGATTGTGAATGACCCGGAAGAACTGTTCGCTGTCGACCTCGAGTTCAAGCCCCTGCGGCACGTCAATGACAAAGTCGATGCCGGCACTGCCCGAGGCCTGTTCGCCTTCGGGCCGCAATTCGGTTTCGACGATCAGCATGTCGCGCACATCCGCAACAAGCGCCGCGAAATCGATCAGCCGCCGATTGGGTTCAGCCTCGCTGGCACGGCCATAATCGAGCACCTCGCGGGTATAGGCGACGGCCCGGTCCATGGTGCGCAGGAGCTTCGGCGCAAACCGCTTGACCACCGGATCGTCGACCATCGCCAGCCGGTCGGACATCAGCTGCGCGGAGGCGAGAATGTTGCGCATGTCGTGGTTGATTTTGGAAACGGCGAGGCCGAGATTGGCCAGGTGCTGCTGTTTTTTCAGCGTGCCTTGCAGTTCGCTCTGCATTTCCTCCAGATGCCGTTCGGCAATGCCTATTTCATCGTTGGTCGCACGCGGCTCGATGATGCGCGCCGGATCGCCGGGATCGCGCGAAAAATCCTGCATGCTGGAGGTCATCCTGCGGATCGGGCGGATCATCATTGAATTGATGGCGACGAAGACCAGTCCGGCGGTGAAAAACGAAATCAGCAACGACAGGAAAAACACGTTGCGGCCATAGATCAGCATGGCATTGCGCAACGGGTCCTCCTCCATGACGATATCGATCATCATGGTGCTGTCGCCGACCGGCCCGTAGACGCGGATGATCCGGTCGTCGGAAAAAAGCGTCACAAAGGCGTCGCGTATGGCGGCAAATGCCGAAACGGACGACAGGTTATATTGCTGATCGACCTTCGGCGGCATGTCGGATGTGGCAATTAGCCGGCTCATGTCGCCGGTTTTCAGGGCGATAGACTTGGTGCCGGTGGCCATCAGCGCGTCGTTCTGGATGGGACGCGGCAGCTCCATGTCCTCCCAGCCCTCGACGACAAGGCTGGCCGCGGCGGCGGTGCGCAGCCGGTCTTCCAGCCAGCGCATGCGCATATTGGCAACGGAAGGCACAAAGATCAGCACTTCCGCCACCATGACGAACAGAACCGTCAAAAGCAGCAGCTTTCCGGACAGGCTGTGCCACGGCTTTTGCTTGCCATTGGCATCCACCTTATGGAGCTTGTCCTTGTTTTCGCCCGAATCCATCACACTTCCCGGTTCACATCAGAACTCTTGGAGCAGGTTGTGCATACCATCTCAACCGCCGCTGGTTTGTGGGCATTGCTACACAAAAGGATGGGGCGTGCCTATCCAAATCGACGCATAAACCCGATAATACGGCGAACAAACGGTTTGCGTGTCATTGGACTATAATAGGTAATCGCAGCACGCTTTCCAATCTCGGCCATTGTCGGATAAGGGGGGACGTAGCCGCGCACATCCGAAAGCCGCATTTTATTGACGATCGCCAATGCCCACATATTGATCATCTCGCCGGCCCCGGCGCCGGCTATCGAGACGCCAACAATCCTGCCCTTTTTGTTGGTGATCAGCTTGATCAGCCCGTCGGTTTTGCGTTCCGCCAGTGCGCGATCGTTTTCCGCATAGGGCCAGCGCAGGACATGAATTTGGCCATGCTGCTTTCGCGCCTCCTCCTCGCTGAGACCGACATGGGCAAGCTCGGGATCGGTATAGGTCGCCCAGGGAACAATGCCGCGGTTTTCCTTTGCCGGCGCACGAAACAGGATCTGCTGCACCACGAGCCCGGCATGATAGCCGGCTACATGGGTAAACTGCAGGCCTCCGGCGACATCGCCGATTGCATAGACGCGCTTGTTGCTGGTGCGAAGATTCTTTCCGACCTTGATGCCGCCGCGGTCATAATCGATGCCGGCTTCCTTCAGCCCGATGCCTTCGACATTGGCCGCCCGGCCGGTTGCCACCAGTATGTGCGAGCCGGTCACCGTCTTTTCCTCTTCCGTATCGGTTTTGACCGTTACGCGCACGCCTGACTTGCCGTGTTTCCTGACTTCGGTGACGGTGGCGCCTTCCATGATCTCGACGCCCTCGGAGCGGATGCGCTCAAGCACGATCGCGGCGAGTTCCGGGTCGTCCTTGCCGAGCGCCTTCAGCCCCTCGATCACAGTGACTTCGGAACCCAGCCTGCGATGGGCCTGGGCCATTTCCATGCCGATCGGGCCACCGCCGATGACAATCAGGTGGCGGGCCTTCTGGGTGCGATCAAAGAGGGTCTCGTTGGTCAGATAATCAACCGTATCGATGCCGGGAATGGGCGGCACGAATGCGGATGACCCGGTGGCGACCACGAAGCGGCGCGCCTTTATCTCATAGTCGCCGGCAATAACGGTTTCGGGATCGGTGAATGCGGCGGCGTCCTCGATCACCTTGACGCCAAGGGCGGTGAAGCGCTCGACAGAATCGTTCGGGGCAATGGCACCGATGACCGAATGGATGTGCGCGTGAACCTTTCGGTAGTCAACCTTCACGTCGCCGCTGCTGACCCCGAAATGCGGCGCCTCGGCAATGGCGTGGGCATGTTTGCCGGCGGCAATGATCGCCTTTGAGGGAACGCAGCCATAGTTGAGGCAGTCGCCACCCATCTTGCCCTTTTCGATCAGCACCACCTCGACGCCGAAGGAGGCGGCGGCCGCTGCGACGGTCAATCCGCCTGATCCGGCTCCGATGACGCAGATATCGGGACGAAGCGTGGTGGTCATGACAACCTCTCCATTGGTGCGAAATGAGCCAGAGTATATGCGGTTCGCTTCGGTAAAGTGAACCGAGCCGAAAAAGACCCTGCGGATGAATAATCAGATTTGACGGCCCGAACGGACCTTTTTGATGATGAACGGAATAGCCGCGACGGCAGCGAGCGCGGCAAAGGCTATGGTCAGTTCCGCGGTCACCAGGTCGGAGAGCGATACGTCCTGTCCGGCTTCCTTGGCGGACAGGATAACGCTGTCGAGCCCCTGCCCGAGATAGGCATAAGCGTAGGTGCCGGGAAGGATGCCGAGAAAAGTAGCGGCCACATAAATACGCAGCGGCACGTTGAACAATGCCGGGGCTATGTTGATGACAAAGAACGGAAAGACCGGAGCAAGTCTCAGGACCAGGAGAAAGCCGAAGGCGTTTTCCTCAAAACTGTGGGCGAGTTTGGAAACTCCGGGACCGGCCATTTTCTGAAGGAAATCACCAAGCGCCGTGCGGGCCGCGAGAAAGATGATGGATGCACCGATGGTGGCGGCAAATGCGGTCAGCGTGCCAGCCAGGAACCATCCGAATAGAAACCCGCCCAGAATGGTCAGCCATGAGGCCGCCGGAAACGAGAACGCGACAGCAGCGATATAGACGCCGAGGTAAACGGCACTCGCCATGACGATATTGTCCATGACATGCATCTTGAGCGCATCGCGATGCTGAATCAGTGATTCAAAGGTCAGGAACTCGTGGAGGCCGAAAAAATAACCTAGGCCGAGGCCGGCAAGGATGACGGCAATCGGCGCAAAACGTTTTGTCTTGCCGCTGGGGGTGCTCGCTTTTGCGTTGTCGTCTTCTTCAATTGCCATATGCTGGTCGGCCCGTGCGCCCATATCGTGATCGGCGGGTTTGCTGTCAATCGTCATGGAGCGCTCCTGGTATTTTGTTTTGGATCCGGAATGCCTCCTGAGTCTCCGGGTCCCGCGAACCTAAGCACCGCATGCGTAAACTACCAATGAATTCCACTCCCTTTTTCGAAAGTGTATGTGACCTTGAGGGCTCTCGCGCTCACAATGCCGTGAACGGTCGCGGGTGCGGCAGCGGACAATTGATTAGCCGTTTAAGCGGCGTCATTCAGTGACCAGTCATAGACAAAACGTCCAAGGGATGCGGCTCTGATCGCAGCGCCGTGCTGCGGCGCTGCAAAGGCACCCCAATGCTGCTTGAGGCGCGGCTTCCCGCCAAAATCGGCGGCATACCAGGAGTAGATCTTGGAGGAGGTTATGCGCCCCGAACGCACTGAAACGCCGCGTTCATGATTGACATAGTCCCGCGCATTGCGCTGCAGCAGACCATCAAGATTGCTGCCGGTATAAGCGCTTGTCACGAGGTTGGGGCAGGAATAGGAAGCACAGTTCAGACCGTAATGAGACATCGGATCGGAAAATATCGGCCTGACAATCCGGTGTTCGATGTCATCGAGAGACAGTGCAGTACCTTCGACAGACAGGAAACGGCGGGACCAGGGACCGGACCCGAACAGGCCGCCACCGCCGAGATTGATTTTCTTTATCGAAGTGACCGGATAGTGGTCGGTCACGACATCCAATGTCGCGGCATTGTAGAGATTGATCCAGTAGGCGTGCGCCTCGTTCGCGGAAAATGTCGACGGTTTCGCATTCTGCAATGTGCCGAGATAGGATTTCAGTGCACCGTGTCCCGCAGCTTTCAGACCCCGGTAGTCGATCGTGTTGTAACCATTCGCGTCGCGTCTGACATAAGCGCGAAGGATCGCGTCAAAAGCCGAATGGCCGATGCCGCCGTTTCCCCCTGGCCGGAACTTGCCGATAGGGCCTGCAGCCGTCACGGGACTGATGCCGCAAATAAACACAGCGGTGATGGTTGTCGTGCCGGTCAGAAGCTGGCGGCGTGAAATTCCGGTCATGCGAAATCCTTGGTTCCATAATCGAATCCGATGGCCTGCCGGACAGGCAGGCCTGGTTGGAAAACTACGCGGCACGGCGCCGGAGGCAATGGCACCGGCGGCCATCTCACCGGCATGTGATTCAAGGTGATCGCTATCGGGGTTCACGGACAGTTGCCGAAGTGCGCATAACGGCAATCACGATCGCCGCTGCGCGATTGACTTGAGCGGGTCTTTCTGCGTATAAGCCGCGCACGTTCGGGTTTGGCAGTCCGGCGCATGTTTTATTGTGCTTTCGCCACCCAGACGGCAATCGAAACGCTACTGTTTTAACGACAGTCCGAAGAAGGGCCGCACACCGCGGTGTTTAAATAAATGACCAAGCGTACCTATCAACCGTCCAAACTTGTGCGCAAGCGCCGCCATGGCTTCCGTGCACGTATCGCAACAAAGGGTGGCCGCAAGGTAATTGCCTCTCGCCGGGCACGCGGACGCAAGCGTCTGTCGGCATAGACCGGGACCCTATTTAAAACCCGAAGAAGGGCCCATGCCGCCTATCAGGCTATCGCCAGGAATCGGACGATTGAAAAAGCGATCCGAATTTCTAGCCGTTCGCAATGGTGAACGGCGAAAGGGCCCCTTTTTTCTGCTTGAAGTGCTGAACCGCGGTGCCCCGGATGAGGAACCGCGGGTTGGCTATACCGTCACCAAGCGGCAGGGCAACGCTGTTGAACGCAACAGAATCAGGCGGCGCCTCAAGGAGGCTATCCGCCTACAGGCGGGGTTTGATATGAAGCCCGGCCATGACTATGTGGTGGTAGCCAGACGCGATGCGCTGAACGCGCCCTTTGCAGAACTCACCAAATCGCTTGTATCGCGTATCGGCCGGCCGGCAGGGGAAAGCCGCAAGCAGCGCCGCGCATCAGCGCCAGACAACAGGACCGAATGATGGAACAGAACCGAAATTATTTCATTGCCATTGGCCTATCGGTGTTGATCCTCATTGCCTGGCAGTTTCTGTACGTCAATCCGAAAATAGAGCGCGAACGCGCTGCCCAGGAAGCGCTCCAGCAGCAGCAGACCGAACAGCAGACACAGCAAAGCACGCAGCCGGGATCAAATACGCCAACCACGTCATCGGACATTCCGCAGGCAGGCACAACAACGACCGGTCTTCCTGGTGCTGCTTCAAGCGGCGGTGCAACCACCACTATCAGCCGCGACGCCGCGCTCGGCCAGGCAAAGCGCATTACAATTGACACACCGGCACTTTCCGGATCGCTCAATCTTTCCGGCGCGCGCTTTGACGACCTGAAACTGAAAAATTACCACGAGACTGTCGACCCCACGAGCCCGATCATCGAACTCCTGTCGCCGGCCAATATGGAAGCGGGTTATTTTGCCGAGTTCGGCTATGCGGGCAATGAGCTGAGTGGACAGGTTCCCGGCCCCGACACCGTCTGGACCGTCGACGGCAATCCGAAACTCACACCGGCAACACCGGTCGTGCTTTCCTGGACCAATGACAAGGGATTGACCTTTGAGCGCACCGTCAGCGTCGATGAAAACTACATGTTCTCGATCGCCGATGCGGTCACCAATAATTCCGAAGCCGCCGTTTCGGTGTCGCCTTACGGACGCATCACCCGGCTCTACAAGCCGCATCTGACCGGCATCTACGTTCTGCACGAAGGCATGCTCGGCGTTATCGGCGAAGAAGGCCTCAAGGAAATCGACTATGACGATGTCGAGGAAGACCGCACGATCGCGCCTGCGAAGGCGAGCACGGGCTGGATGGGCATTACCGACAAATACTGGGCAACGGCGCTGATTCCGGCGCAGGGCCAGCCGTTCCAGACACGCTTTTCCTACTATCAGGACGGACGTGCCCGCTATCAGACCGATTACTTAAGCGACGCCATCACCATCAATCCTGGCCAGACACAGACGACGGAGAAGCATCTTTTCGCCGGCGCCAAGCAGGTCCCGATCATCAATGCCTATGAGGAATCGTTCAATATCGAGAACTTCAACAAGATGATCGACTGGGGGTGGTTCCACTTCATCACCCGACCGATGTTCTGGGTGCTCGACTTCTTCTACAAATTCTTCGGCAATTTCGGCGTCGCAATCCTGGCAACAACCGTCCTTTTGAAGCTGTTCTTCTTCCCGCTGGCCAACAAGTCGTACAAATCGATGGCCAACATGAAGAAGGTCCAGCCGAAGATGGAGGAGATCAAGGCCAAGTATGGCGACGACCGGCAGGCCCAGCAAAAGGCCATGATGGAGCTGTACAAGAAAGAAAAGATCAATCCGGTGGCCGGCTGCTGGCCGGTGCTTCTTCAGATTCCGGTCTTTTTCGCGCTCTACAAGGTCCTCTACATCACAATCGAAATGCGGCATGCGCCGTTCTTCGGCTGGATCCAGGACCTTTCCGCACCCGATCCGACGACAATATTCAACCTGTTCGGGCTTATTCCGTTCGATCCGCCGACCTTCCTGATGATCGGCGTGTGGCCGCTTCTGATGGGCATCACCATGTTCCTGCAAATGCGCATGAACCCGACACCGCCCGATCCGACGCAGGCGATGATCTTCACCTGGATGCCGGTTGTCTTCACCTTCATGCTGGCGACCTTCCCGGCCGGTCTTGTCATCTACTGGGCATGGAACAACTTCCTGTCGATCATCCAGCAGGGCGTCATCATGAAACGTCAGGGCGTCAAGATCGAGCTATGGGACAATCTTGCCGGGCTTGTGAAAAAGAAACCGAAGGCGGCCGAATAGCCACCGCCGGATCCGATCATGACCGGTCAATTGCAAGACGTTTCCAGCGCCAAAACCCTGTTCGCGCGGCCTTGGGTGTTTATTCGCGGCGTGCCGGCAATGAAATTCCTGCCACCGGAAGGGCCGCCCGAAATCGCCTTCGCGGGACGCTCCAATGTTGGCAAGTCCTCGCTGATCAATGCGGTGGTCGGGCAAAAGGGCCTCGCGCGCACGTCCAACACGCCGGGACGGACCCAGGAACTGAACTACTTCGTTCCGGACGGCTATTCGGGGGCTGAGGGCAATCTTCCTCCAATGGCGCTTGTCGACATGCCCGGTTATGGGTTTGCCAAGGCGCCAAAATCTCAAGTGGATCAATGGACCAGGCTCGTCTTCGATTATCTGCGCGGCAGGGCGACGCTGAAACGCGTCTATGTGCTGATCGATGCGCGCCACGGCATCAAGGCCAATGACGAGGACGTGCTGAAGCTTCTGGACGTTGCCGCCGTTTCCTATCAGATCGTCCTGACCAAAATCGACAAGATCAAGGCTGCCGGCGTTCCCAGGCTGATGGAGCGCACCAGTGCGCAGATTGCAAAGCGCCCGGCCGCCTATCCTGAAATCATCGCCACATCTTCGGAAAAATCGTCCGGTATCGATGAATTGCGGCATGCGATCGTCGAAGCCACGCGCGGATAACACCCGATTTTATTTACGAATTTGTGGTATTGTCCGGCTGGTTGTCGACAGTGAAGGGTAGAAGATGGGCGACGGCGGCATGGACGACCAGAAGGGCGACAAGCACGAACCACAACAGGTGGCAATGGCCTGGGCGGTGCATGCGTTCACGGCCTCGGGAATTGTGCTCGGTTTTCTGGCTCTCGTTGCCATTTTGGACAATGACAAGACCGCCGTTTTCATGTGGCTGGGTCTGGCGCTATTTGTCGACGGCATAGACGGCACGCTTGCCCGCAAGGTGCGGGTCCGTGAAGTCACGCCGCAGCTTGACGGCACGACGCTCGACAACGTCATCGACTATTTCACCTATGTGGCGGTTCCGGCAATGATGGTCTACTGGTTCGGCCTGGTGCCGCCCGGCTGGGAAACCGTGACCGCGGCGACCATCATGGCGGTCTCATGCTATACATTCGCCAATACGGGCATGAAAACGTCGGACTACTACTTCTCCGGATTTCCGGCGCTATGGAATGTGGTGGTGCTCTATTTTCACATCCTGCAGACAAGCCCCTGGACCAATCTGATCGTCATCGCGGTCTGTGCGGTTCTGACTTTCATTCCGCTGAAATATGTCCACCCGTTCCGGGTCGCCGACTGGCGCAACGTCACCATTCCGATGACTGTCCTGTGGGCCGCGACAACCTTGCGTCTCGTGCTTATTCCATCGGATGTGACTACGGAGCAGAAAGCCTCGTCAATATTCTTCTGGCTCTGGGTGCTGTCGTCGCTCTATTTCATCGGCCTGTCGCTGTGGCGGTCGTTCAAGCCCGAGCCAAAGGATGATGAGGACGGTCAGGCGGCCTGAGCTTCAAAAACCATCGCAATGCCGTTGATGCAGTGGCGCAGGCCCGTCGGCGGCGGACCATCATTGAATATGTGGCCAAGATGTCCCCCGCAGCGGCGGCAGTGAACCTCCGTGCGCGGTATGAACAGCTTGAAATCGCGCCTGGTGCCGACGGCATCCGGCAGGGATTCGTAAAAGCTGGGCCAGCCGGTTCCACTGTCGAACTTGGTGTTCGAAGCATAGAGCGGCAGCGCACAGCCGGCACAATTGTATGTGCCTTCGCGCTTTTCGTAGAGAAGTTCGCTGGTAAAGGGCCGTTCGGTGGCTTCCTCGCGCAGAACGGCATACTGGTCCGGCGAAAGCAGTGTGCGCCACTCTTGCGGCGTGTAGGTAACCTCAAAAACCTCGTCTTCAGCCAGCGCCTCGGAGTTTGACGGTTTGAGGGCATAAAGGCCGCCCATGGAAGCAAGCGCGGCGCCGGAAAGCAGGAAAGTACGGCGGTTCATAGCAGACCTTTCAAAAACTGGTGTCGCCAATATAGCGGCTCACGCGATGAACTGCCCATGAACTTTTCGCGAGCATCGCGCGCCTTTCGGTGACAAAACGGTAATTGCCCTCATTGGGCTTTGCCGCTAAAACGCACAGGATTCAGAGGGATACCCATGACTGACACCGAAGCCGAGAACAGCGAGATCCAGGCAAAGCTGCTGTCGCAGGCCCTGCCCTATATGCAGCGCTACGAAGACTGCACCATCGTGGTCAAATATGGCGGTCACGCCATGGGCGATCCGGAGCTCGGCCAGGCCTTTGCACGGGACGTGGCCCTTCTAAAACAGTCCGGCGTCAACCCGATCGTGGTCCATGGCGGCGGGCCCCAGATTGCGGCGATGCTGACGCAGATCGGCATTGAATCCAAATTCGAGGGCGGCCTTCGCGTTACGGATGAAAAGACGGTCGAGATCGTCGAAATGGTGCTCGCCGGCTCCATCAACAAGGAAATTGTCGCGATGATCAACGCAGAGGGCGAATGGGCCATCGGCTTGTGCGGCAAGGACGGCAATATGGTGTTTGCCGAAAAGGCACACAAAACCGTCGTCGATCCCGATTCCAACATCGAGCGCATACTCGATCTCGGTTTCGTTGGCGATATCGTCGAGGTCGACCGCACCTTGATCGACCTCCTGGCGAAATCGGAAATGATCCCCGTCATCGCGCCGGTAGCACCGGGACGCGACGGCCATACCTACAACATCAACGCCGACATCTTCGCCGGCGCCATCGCCGGAGCTCTTTCGGCAACGAGGCTGCTGTTCCTGACCGATGTTCCCGGTGTCCTCGACGGCGACGGCAATCTGATCAAGCAGCTTTCCGTTGCAGAGGCGCGTGCGCTGATAGCCGACGGAACCATATCCGGTGGCATGATCCCCAAGGTCGAAACCTGCATCGAGGCGATTGAATCGGGTGTCGAGGGTGTCGTCATCCTCAACGGCAAGACGGCCCACGCCGTGCTGCTCGAGATCTTCACCAAGCACGGCGCGGGAACGCTCATCGTCCGCTGATTTCGGCAGGTTGCGTTTTTTGCACTTGCGGCTCACCCCTGGCGGCGGCGCCGACGGTCTTCATGAAATCATCCTTCATCAGGTATGATTTCATCGCCGGAAGTCCGATGGCCCGCAGCGTGATGACACCGGCCACGATGAGGGCGGCAGATGCGAGCGCGTCGAGGAACCATCCGACAAAGGGTGAAAGCGGCCCCCAATAGCCCGGAAGAGACGCCAGCGCCGGGATTGTCCACAATCCTGTGGCGGCATGCAGGGCAAGCGCAATCCAGAATCCGGCGCAATAGGCGCAGCGCCACTGCGCGTAAAGGGTCTGAAGCGGCTGCGGCAATTTGCCGAGCAGAGTGTTGAACCAGGTGCCCCACTCCGGCAGCTTCTCCCATACAAGGATGTGTATCGAAATACCGATCAGTACCAATTCAAAAGACATGTTTTCTCCTGTGTTTAAAGTTAGTTTGCTTGACTAACTATTTTGGCCAAATAAAAAGTCAGCTGTTTCGGGTTTCCGGCGGGATCGTGTCGACGTGCCCTTCAAGCTTTCTGTCCATGAATTCCGAACGCAACGCACCGGCCGCGGCTTCGTATATCCCTTCGCCAAGCTGCAGAAATTCCATACCTTTTTCCGTCAGAAGGATGTGCTGGGCCCGTGCGTCCATGCGGCACGGAACCCGCTCCACCAGACCGCGCTTTTCAAGCTTGACGATCATTGCACTGGCCGATGCCTTTCTAATGCCCATGGCGGCGACAACATCCTGGAGATGCTGGCCATGACCGTCCCCGCAGACTTTTTCCCCTTCCCGGTCCTTTATCGCACGCAGATATTCGAATTCGCTGTGGCTGATACCAAGGCGCGCGCCATCGACGATCCACTGGCGGTGTATCGCGCGATGAATATCTTCCAGCACTCTTGCGAATTTCATGACAGGCTCTATGTTAGTTAGGCATCCTAACTAATTTTCATTGCCTTCGGAGTCAAGACGGTTTTCCAGAAACCGGCAAATTTGTTGGCGGGAGTGGAGACAGATGAAGGATAAGGACCCTCAGCGAATAAACTGCCGCTTCGAGACAGAACGCCTTGTTGTGGCACCTTGGGACGAAAGCCTGGGCGATGGCACAAAATTCGCTGCAGAACTGTCGCCGCTCCTGGAACCACGGGTCCTGAAATACCTTCCCGCCCCCCTGCAGTGCGATACCGGCCCCGGAGCGGTCGAGCGCTGGATTGCGGCCCGGCACGCAGAAAGTGATGTTTTTACAGTGCGCGCCTCGCAAACGTCCGACCTGTTGGGGCTGCTCATTCTCGCGCCGTTCCCGGAAGACGACACAAATCTGACCATTCATCTCGGCTATCTCTTTGCCGAATGCGCCTGGGGCAAGGGTTATGCAACCGAACTCATAACAGGACTGGTGCAGTGGAGCGCGGGACAGCCCATTCAGATCCGGTTTCTCGGCGGCGTGGAAAGGGGAAACAGCGCTTCTGCCGCAGTCTTGCTCAAGGCCGGATTTGAAAAAACGGACGCGCTGTCGTCGGATGAGGCGGATATTTACGGGCTGCAATTGCACGGCAAAGGCGCCCGTTCGTGAGCATCAGGCCAATAGAACGAGAACGATCACGCCGGCCACAATCAGCACCGTCCCGGTGATTTCCAGACGGTTGACCGTTTCCTTGAAAATGAACACTGACGAGGCGAAGGTGAAGATAATCTCCACTTGCGCCAGAACCTTCACATAGGCTGCCTGCTGAAGCGTCATGGCCATGAACCAGCCGAACGAGGCTGTCGCGCCGGCCGCGCCCACAATGAAAGCAGGCTTCCAGGCGCGGCCTATGCGAACGATCTCACCGCGATCGCGCCATATCATCCATATGAGCATGACAAGTGTCTGGAAAATGATGACGAAGGCCAGCGTTACCGCGGCCTGCATCATGAAATTCGGCCCGCCAAGCGACAGTGACGCACCTCGATAGGCGACGGCGGCGATGCCGAACGCCATGCCGGACGCAAGTCCGATCAGCGCATTTCGGCTGAATACGGAGGTAATCAGGCTTTTCCAGCTGACCGCGCTTCGGGCGACCGAAATGAGCATGACGCCGATCACCGAGATGGCTATGGCGAACAGGCTGCCGCTTGTCACAGTCTCGGAAAGAAATATGAGGCCGAAGAGCGCCGCCTGCGCCGGCTCCGTGCGTGAATAGGCTGTGCCGACGGTGAAATTGCGGAACGAAAACAGGTAGACGAGCAGCATCGTACCGGCGATCTGCGCAATACCACCGACAAGCGCCCAAAAGACGAAGACCCGGTTCCAGGCGGGCAGTTCCATGCCGATGCCGAAATGCAGCACCGCGACGAAGAACAGCGCAAAAGGCGCGCCGAAGCCGAACCGCACAAAGGTCGCGCCCGTCGTACCCATGACACCCTTAAGGTGCTTTTGCATGGCGGAGCGTATGTTTTGCAGGAAAGCCGCAGCGATCGTGATGGGAATCCACAATTCCATGCGTGCCGTCTATCACGCCGACTAACAAATCTCCAATGCAAATGAAGATGCGCACGCCGCACATTTGTGCAATAAGGCCCCATGCCAAATCATCTGCCTGATATTGACGAATTCGATCACGTCACCGAATGGGTCTTCGACCTCGACAACACGCTCTATCCGCGTCACACGGATCTGTTTTCGCAGATCGACAAGAACATGACCTCCTATGTGGCGGATCTGTTGCGCCTGCCGCGCGAGGAGGCCCGCAAGGTTCAAAAGGAATATTACCGCGACTACGGGACAACGCTGAACGGACTGATGAACATTCACGGCATCGATGCCAACGACTTTCTGGAGAAAGTCCACGACATCGATTATTCCTGGGTCAATCCGGACCCGGATCTCGGCAAGGCGATCCGCGCCCTGCCCGGCCGCAAGTTCATTTTCACGAACGGCGATGTCGGCCATGCGGAACGGACCGCGACGGCGCTCGGCATTCTCGATCACTTTGACGAGATTTTCGACATTCTTGCTGCCGACCTCACACCAAAGCCGGCGGCCGAAACCTATGACCGGTTTTTGTCGCAACACAAGATCAACAGCAGCGAGGCGGCGATGTTCGAGGATCTGCCGCGCAATCTGACGGTGCCGAAATCACTCGGAATGCGCACGGTACTGATCGTGCCGCACAATTTCGACGAGGCAATGGGCGAGACCTGGGAGCAGGAAGGGCGCGACGGAGAGCATATCGACTATGTGACCGACAACCTTTCGGGCTTTCTCGGCCACTTTCTTGACGCCAGAGGCTGACAGAAGGACCGGCGCCGTTTGGCGCCGGGCCGTAATTCGACGGATCAGTTGGTCTTCGGTCCGTGATTCATCTTGCCATGGTCCATCGCCTTTGTTCCCGCCGGCATGACGGGCAGCATCAGCTCCACATCACCGGCCTTTTCAAAGGTCAGCACGACGGGCACCATAGCGCCTTCCTTGAAGGGTTCCTCGACGGCCATGAACATCAAGTGAAAGCTGCCGGGCTTCAATTTGACGGTTTCACCGGCTGGCACCGGCAGGCCATCGGCGAGCGGGCGCATTTTCATGACATCATCGACGATGGCCATTTCGTGGATTTCAGCACGGTCGGTTGTCGGTGTCTTGACCGCGACGAGCCGATCGTCCTCACCGCCCTTATTGGTGATTGTGACGAAACCGCCACCGACTTTCTGGCCGGGCAGCATGGCGCGCGTCCATTGTCCTGAAAGATGGATGTCACCCACCATCACCACCTCGGCCTTCATGTCATGTTTGTCATGGCTGTCGGCATTGGCGGAGTTTGCGGAGAGAGCCGCGACACCGATGACGGCGGCAGCAAGAAGTGTTTTTGAAATACGCATAATCGTTTCCGTTTGATCAGATCCATAGTTGCCGCAATCTGCGGCCTTGTTCGCTGTGATCAGACCGGCAAGGGAGGACCGCGTATATCGTAGGCGTCCGCCGGCGCATCGTCGCCGAGCGACCGGGACGGGCTCGCCAGCAACCAGCCGGAACCCAGATGGAGCTGTGGAAGTGTTTCCGCAGAACCCGTGTGAAGCGCCTTGAGGAGCTTTCCGGCAGCGAACATGCTGCACGACACGACGCAGGGGCAATCCTGCGGCATGGTGTCGGGAAGTCCGGACCCCGGGTCAGGAACGATGCCGGCTTGCGTGCATATGACAATATCCAGCCCGTTCTCTACCGCATGCGCCCGGGCAATCGGCTGTACAAGCGGGATTGCAAGCACCATCGCGCATAAAATGGCGAACGTCGCCATTTCCGCGCGCAATGCAGACATCAGTGTCGGCCGGTTGGTCATGCCGCTACCTATAGCGGCACGATTTCATCTTGCCAAAGGACAAATTGCAGCAGGCTGCCTATAGCTCGTAGTGATCCGCTATGATCTGCCAGGCTTCGTCTGCCGTTTCGACAAAACTGATCAGATCGAGATCCTCCGGCGAAATGGTGCCGAAATCCGCCAGTTCCTGAAAATCGACCACCTTGTGCCAAAAATCGGTGCCGAACAGTATGAAGGGTACACGCTCCATGCGTCCGGTCTGTATGAGGGTGAGCGATTCAAACATCTCATCCATCGTGCCGAAGCCGCCCGGAAAAACGGTTATCGCCTTGGCGCGCATCAGAAAATGCATCTTTCGAACCGCGAAGTAGTGAAAATTGAAGCACAATTCCGGAGACACATATTCGTTCGGAGCCTGCTCGTGCGGCAAAATGATGTTGAGTCCGATAGATGGCGCCGATTCCTCTGCAGCACCCCAGTTTCCGGCTTCCATGACACCCGGGCCGCCGCCGGTGACGACGACGAATTCACGGTTGTAGGTCTCGGTGGAATGGCGTGAACACAGCTGTGCAAATTTCTTTGCCTCGGCATAGTATTTCGATGCCGCCGTCAGATTTTTGCGCTGGGTTTCGTTTTTCGCCGCCCAGGCATCCTTGCCGGGCTCGGGAATACGTGCGCCGCCGAACATGACGACTGTTGACTTGATGCCACGCTCGCTCAACAGCATTTCCGGCTTCAGCAACTCAAGCTGGAGCCTTACGGGGCGCAAATCCTCCCGGCACATGAAGTCGTCATCGGCAAAGGCGAGTCGGTATGCCGGTGCTTCCGTTTGCGGTGTGCGCGGCACTTCGCGCGCGCGGATCCGGTCCGTTTTGTTGTCGAATAAGGGGTCCCAGACATCATCTTGGCGTTTTGCACCCATGTGTTCACTTTCACTCGTTTACCAATGACTGGCCGTCGCCGCCCGATTGACGACCCGTCGTTCCTCGCTTAGAGCATGTCCGGATAATGCTAACTTGCTTATCCGGACCGCCACTACGCCGCAAATGCACAAGCAAAAAAAGGCGCAGTACTACAGAATATGACATTGCCGGGGGGCAACAATGGCTTCCCACTACAATAATGCGTGACCGTTAAGGAATAACTCCAAGGACCTTCCCATGAGCAGAATCGACCTCGCCGAACTTGAATCAACGATCGACACCGCATTTGACGGCCGCGACAGCATCAATACCGGCACCCGTGGCCAAGTTCGCGATGCGGTTGACGAAGCGCTCAATCTGCTCGACCGCGGGGCAGTCAGGGTGGCTGAAAAGGGCGAAGACGGCAACTGGAAGGTGAACCAATGGTTAAAAAAGGCTGTTCTGCTTTCGTTCCGCCTGAATCCGATGGATGTCATCAGGGGCGGGCCGGGAGAGGCCAGCTGGTGGGACAAGGTGCCTTCAAAATTCGACGGCTGGAGCACCCATGAGTTCGAAAAGGCTGGTTTTCGCGCCGTGCCCAACTGCACCGTGCGACGCTCGGCCTATATTGCGCCAAATGTGGTTTTGATGCCGTCTTTCGTCAATCTCGGCGCTTATGTGGATGAGGGCACGATGGTCGACACGTGGGCGACCGTCGGTTCCTGTGCGCAAATCGGCAAGAACGTCCACCTTTCAGGCGGCGTCGGCATAGGCGGCGTGCTTGAGCCATTGCAGGCCGGCCCGGTGGTTATCGAGGACAATTGCTTCATCGGCGCACGCTCCGAGGTCGTCGAAGGCTGTATCGTGCGCGAGGGTGCGGTTCTCGGCATGGGCGTTTTCATCGGCCAGTCAACCAAGATTGTCGACCGTGAAACCGGTGAAGTCTCCTACGGCGAAGTGCCGCCCTACTCCGTCGTCGTCGCCGGCTCCATGCCCGGCAGCAAGCCGATGGGCGACGGCAAGCCTGCACCGCATCTTTACTGCGCGGTCATCGTCAAGCGCGTCGACGAAAAGACCCGCTCCAAGACCGCCATCAACGAGCTGCTTCGCGACTAAAAAAATGGACAAGATCCCGCAGGCGAAGAACAATCCGACCGCGCCGTCGATGCGCTGGTTTTTCTTCAGCCTGTCGGGACGTATCGGCCGGCTGCCCTATCTGCTGGGCAGCCTGTTCTTGACGGCGATCTTCGGAATTCTTGTCAGCCAGCTCGTGGCCTATCCGGAAGAAAGCGGACAATTTGCAGCCTGGAGCCTTGTTTTTGCCGGCTTTTCGCTTGTGTCGGTGTGGATGACCATTGCCATGTCGGTCAAGCGGCTGCACGACATGAATATTCCGGGCCCGGTGGTACTGTGCCTGTTTGTGCCCGCCGTATCCATTATCGCGTTCATTGTCATGTGCGTGTGGAAAGGCACTGACGGGCCTAACGACCACGGCGACGAGTACAACCGGCCAAAGAGCTGACTGCGTTGCAACATCACACGATTTGGTAGCATCACGGTTCTTTCCACCCGTGACAAAGCGCGCCGATTTGTCTAAGCCTCGGACATGACCGATCCTATCGCAAATCTGTCCGCCCTCATCCATTGCGCCTCCGTCACTCCGAAGGATGACGGCGCGCTCGGTGTGCTTGAAAACATACTCAGGCCGCTTGGATTCGCGGTGGAGCGCATCACATTTGAGGAAGACGGCACCGAACCGGTCGACAATCTTTATGCGCGGCTCGGAACCAGGGGGCCGCATATCATGTTCGCCGGCCATACGGATGTGGTTCCGGCCGGAGATCCCGACGATTGGTCGCATCCGCCATTTGGTGCAAAGATTGCCGGTGGCGAAATGTATGGCCGCGGAGCTGTCGACATGAAGGGCGGCATTGCCTGCTTTGCCGCTGCAGTCGCGCGTCATATCGAAAACCACGGACAGCCGGATGGCTCCATTTCGCTGCTGATTACCGGAGACGAGGAGGCTGCGGCGATCAATGGCACGGTCAAGCTGGTCGAATGGGCAGCGCAAAAAGGGGAAAGCTGGGACGGATGCATTGTCGGTGAACCGACAAACCCCAACGCTCTGGGCGATATGATCAAGATCGGCCGGCGCGGATCGCTAGCCGGGTCCATCCTTGTGCACGGCGTGCAGGGGCATGTCGCCTATCCGCATCTGGCCGATAACCCCGTCGGCGCCCTGCTGCCGATGCTCGAATGCCTGATCGATCCGCCCTTTGACGCGGGAACCGACAGGTTTCCCCCGACCAATCTGGAAATCACAACGGTTGATATAGGCAATCCGGCGGTCAATGTGATTCCGGCGAAAGCCACCGCGTCTTTCAATGTACGTTTCAACGATTGCTGGTCGGCGGACACGCTGAAGGCAGAGATCATCAACCGTCTCGACGCTGCTTCCGGGAACGACCGGTTCCGGCCGGGCCGCGACAAGGCCGCCTACGAGATTAGCTGGCGGGAGCGCCCGGCTCCCGTCTTCCTGACCCGCGACGAAGCGCTGATCGACACCCTTTCTGCCGCCGTGGAGGCGCGTACGGGCCGCAAACCGGAGCTATCGACCACTGGCGGGACGTCCGATGCCCGCTTTATCAAGAACTATTGTCCGGTTGTGGAATTCGGCCTTGTCGGACAGACCATGCACATGGTGGACGAGCGCGTGGCGCTTTCAGACCTGGAAGGGCTGACCGGCATCTATGAGGAATTCCTCCAACGCTGGTTTGACCGGTGACTATACCGTCACTCAATGAGGTGGCCGCCTATCTGACGGGCGTCGTCAAGATGGTGCGCGGCGAGACGGAGGGATTGAATTATCTCGACCTGTCGTGGCGCGGCTTCTGGCGCTCGTTCTGGGCGTTCGCATTTTCACTTCCCGCCTATGGCGTCTTCTGGATGTCGGAACGTAACAGCCTCCTTGCCAGCAGTCCCGATATCGAACTCGGCGCAGGCTTTTTCCTCAGGGCAGCGGTCTCGGATGTAGCTGGGGTGATCGCCGCAATTTGTGCCGTGGCAATTGCCGCGCGTCCGCTTGGCATCTCCGACCGTTTCGTTCAGTGGGTGGTCGCCGGGAACTGGCTGTCTTTGCCGCTATCTTATGCCACCGCCGCAGTGACGCTCGTTTCACTCGGCGCTGTTGGATCGCAAGGCGCGGCAGCGCCTCTTTTGCTGATCGTCGTCCTGGTTTCGCTGGTTATCACATGGCGCGTTTATCGTGTTGCGTTGGATGGCGACGGTCTGCTGGCGCTTATTCTGCTGGTCATATCGGAATTCGTTTTTGTTCTCGTCTCGCTGGTAATCAGCTGACGCGATAACGGAAACACCGGTTCCGTTTTGCGGACAGCTCTGCTTGTGCACTGGCAACCAAACGGTTTATCGTCAGCCGGTGGCGGAGGTTGGTGCATGAGTGACGGTTACATACAGACAGACTACGAAGCTGTTGACTGGATAGCCCACCACGCAGCCGCAACTCCCGACAAAACGGCGATGATCGAGCTGCCAAGCGGCCGGCGTCTGAGCTATGCACAGGTGGACAATCGGGTTGGCAGGCTGGCCGCGCATCTCAAACACATTGGAATAAGACAAGGCGACCGGGTCGGGTTTCTGGCCCTCAATACCACAGATATACTGGAACTTGCCTTCGCCACCTGGCGCCTCGGCGGCATCGTTCTGGCGTTGAATTTCCGCCTCACCGCGTCCGAGCTTGAATTCATTGTCGAAGACTCATCGCCGCGTGTCATTATTCACGACGGAGCACTGCCGGAGGTGCTTGCCGAACTGCAGCAGCGCACCAGTGTAGACCACTGGATCGAGACTAAAGGCGACGGCAGTGACAGCGCTTATGAACGGGCGATTGCGGACGCACCAGCCAGTATTGACGAACGGACCCCGCAGCCGCTGAATGCCCAGTGCATGCTTATGTATTCGTCAGGCACGACGGGAAAGCCGAAGGGCGTGATCATCACCCACGGCATGCTTGCCTTTTCTGCAACGGCCGGAGCCGGGCCCGGTAACAACAGCCGCTCAAGCGTTTCCCTTGCCGTCATGCCGCTCTTTCATATTGCGGCCATGAATGTCAGCTGTCTTCCGGCGCTCTTTATCGGTGCAACAACGGTCGTAATGCGCAGCTTCGAACCCGGAGCCGTGCTCGCAGCCATTGGAGATCAAGCGCTTGGCGTGACCCACTTCTTCGCTGTGCCATCGGCTTTCAACGTCCTTCGCCAGCACCCGGATGCCGAAACAACGGATTTCTCCCGGCTTGTCATTGCGGTTTCGGGCGCGGAAACAGTGCCGCCGCCGCTTGTTTCCTGGTGGGCGGAGCGCGGTGTGGTGCTGCAGGAAGGCTACGGACTTACGGAAACAGCGGGCCAGGGCTGCCTGCTGGCAAGCGAGGATGTCGCCCGCAAGCCCGGCTCGGCCGGCAAACCGCTGATGCACAGCCGAATGAAAATCATGAAGGACGAACACACGGAGGCGCGTGACGGAGAGACAGGCGAAATCTGGATGCGCGGTGCTGTGGTCACGCCTGGCTATTGGGGCCGACCGGAAGCCACGGAGGACGCCTTTAGCGGCGGCTGGTTCAAAACAGGAGACATCGGCACAAGGGATGCGGAAGGATATTTTTATATCGAGGACCGGTTGAAGGACATGTACATCTCCGGTGGGGAGAACGTCTATCCCGCCGAGATCGAGGGTGTCCTATACGGTATCGACGCGATTGCAGAGGTCGCCGTCATCGGTGTCTTTGACGAGCAGTGGGGAGAGATTGGCTGCGCCGTCGTGGCACTCAAGCCGGGCTTTGAACTCGAGCTGGCCGAATTGATCGACCATTGCGAAGATCGGCTGGCAAAATACAAGCATCCGGCGCACCTGACCATAGTTGAGGCCCTGCCCCGCAATGCCACGGGCAAAGTCCTGAAATTCGAGTTGAGACAGACGATACCGCAACAACTCGGCCTGAAATCATGAGTTCCGGCCGGTGTCCGGATCCGGTTGGCCTGTTTCGAGCACGAACTGCTCGATTTCCATGATCAGCCGATTTGCCGATGGCGGCAGTGCATGGCCCTCGAGGTGCGCAATGATGCCGGGTATTGCCGAATCGATCGGGAATCCTTCGATATCGAGCCGTGTCAGCTGTCCTGTGTCGAGCCCTTCCTGAACAAGCGATTTCGGTTTCAGCGCGATGGCATCGGTCAAATACAGCAAGCGACGCAAAAGCCCGAGATCCTGCGACGTCAGGAAAATTGACCGCAGCGTTTCAATGGATCCGAATTCATCAGGATAAGCGGACAGTATCCGTTTCAGGAACCAGTCCGGAACATCGCCTCCTATGAAGGGATACCGGCTGGCATCGCTCACCGTCAATCCGGTGCGTCCGGCCAGAGGGTGTGCGCTGCGACAGACGATTACCGGCGGCTGAACCGGCAGATCGACGCGGTGGATGCCGCCGGATAGCCGGTCGGGCTGCATTCCAAGATAAAGATCGATCACCTTTTTCTGCAATCGTTCGTTTGCCTGGTGCCAGGCGCAGATTTCCACCCGGAATTTCAATTTCGGATGGGTGTTCATGAGATTTGCAAGCGGTGGCGCCAGAACACTTTCGCAGACATTCGGATCAACGCCGATCACCAAACCGCCGCTCTCGAGGTTCTGCATCAGCTGTATGTCGCGGGTGGCGCGATCCATCTCATTGACAGCGGCCTCGGCAAATTCGATTATCCGCAAACCATATGCTGTCGGCACCGTTTCATTGCTCAGCCGGCTGAACAATTCGACGCCGTATACCTTTTCCATCTTGGCAATGGTCTGGCTGACTGCAGAATGCGAAATACCCAGTTGCTCGCCTGCCTTGCGGTAGTTTCCGGTTTCGGCAAGCGCCAGGAGCTGACGCAAATGACTGAGTCGTTCCATAGATTATCCCTGAGAATCGGTAAGTTTTTCTTGCATTTTTTGCAGGTTAATCAAGAACAGGCAAGTACAACCAAAGTGGTAGAGGCGACACAAGATGGATAATTTTGGTGGCAAGACGGCGTTCATAACCGGAGGCGCGGGCGGCATCGGCCTTTCCATGGCCCGCAGCCTGGCACGGCACGGCGCCAACATCATGCTTGCTGATGTGGACGAAGACCAACTCGCAGCCGCCAGAGCCGACCTGGAGCAAATGGAGGCAAATGTAGCGACGGTGGCATGTGACGTCGCCAAGGCCGAAGACGTTGAAATGGCCGCACAGCGTACGCTCGACTGTTTTGGCAAAGTTCATATCGTCATCAACAATGCCGGTGTCAGCCTTGGCGGCCGGACCGGCGCCGTTTCTCTTGAAGACTGGCGCTGGATCGTCGACATCAATCTCATGGGCGTGGTGCATGGTGTCGAAATATTTACACCACTGATACGTTGCCAGGGCGAAGGCGGCCATTTCGTCAATACAGCGTCCATGGCCGGCCATTGGGCAGCAAAGAACCTCGGTCCCTACAACGCAACAAAATTCGCGGTCGTCGGCTATTCCGAAACAATGCGCCAGGAACTCGCCGATGACGGGATCGGTGTCAGCGTGCTCTGCCCGGGCTGGGTGCGCACCAACATTCACAAGGCTTCACTGAAACGACCATCGGCCGCAGACTATGAATCTACCAGCACCGACGCGCTTACCTATTCGCAGGCAGCCGCAGCGGTTGAATCCGGTATTGATCCGGATATTGTGGGCGACTGGGTTGTGGATTGCATCAGAGCGGAAAGGTTCTACATTTTCACCCATCCCGAAATGCTGCCCGCCATCGATGCACGGGCGGATATGATCAAGGCCGACTATGCTGCCTGCGCTGCCGATTTCAGGTTCAAATACGCATGAATGAGACCGTAATGGCCGACGACGAATTGCTGGACGTGCTGATCATCGGCGCGGGATTTGCCGGCGTCTGCGCGGCGATCAAACTGAAGCAGGCCGGGATAAACAATATCCGCATCTATGAAAAGGCCGATGGCGTTGGCGGAACCTGGTGGAACAATACCTATCCGGGCGCCGCCTGCGATATCCCGTCCCATTTCTACTGTTTTTCATTCGAGCCCAACCCGAACTGGACGCGGTTGTTTTCACCGCAACCGGAAATCCAGTCCTACATCGAACATTGCGTCGACAAATACGGGCTTCGTCCGCACCTCCATCTTGGACGGAAGGTCCATTCGATGGCATTTGATGAGGGATCGGCGACCTGGCATACGGTATTCGAAGACGGCGAAAGCGTGCGCTCACGGTTCGTCATCAACGGGTCCGGCGGGCTGCACCAGCCGAAGACGCCAGAGTTTGATGGCGCGGACCGATTCGCCGGCACCGCCATGCACACTGCAAACTGGGACAGCGCATTTGATCCGGTCGGCAAAGACATTGCGATCATCGGCAGCGCTGCCAGCGCTATTCAGGTATTGCCCGCCATTGCGCCACTTGCCCGTTCCGTGAGCCTTTACCAGCGCACACCGAACTACATCGTGCCACGCAAAGACTTTGCCTATCCGGATCGCTGGAAACGGCTTTTTGCGCGATTCCCGATTCTTACCTGGCTGCATCGTCAGCTGATCTTCTACCGGCTGGAACTGCTGCTTTACCCGATTGTCATGCGCGAGAGCTTCCGAGCCAAGCGGGCGGAAGAGGCAAAGCGCTATATCAAGGTTATGACCAGGGGCCGGAAAACGCGCGCCGCCATGGTGCCGACCTATGAGATGGGTTGCAAGCGCATCCTGATATCGGACGATTTCTTTGACGCGCTCAACCGCGACAATGTCGAACTTGTTACTGAACCGATCGACCATATGACCGAATCCGGCATTGTCGGCGTCGAAGGCAATGCAAGATCATTTGATGCCATTGTCTACGCGACCGGATTCGACCTTGAAGGCCACCTTTACAGTATCGATATTTCCGGTGCGGGCGGACTGTCGCTGCGCCAGGCATGGAAGGATGGCGCGGAAGCCTATCGCGGCGTCATGGTACCGGGCTTTCCAAACTATTTCATGGTGACCGGCCCCAATACCGGCGTCGGCACCACATCGGTCGTCTTCATGATCGAACAAACGGTGGGATGGATCATGAAGTGCATCAAAAAAGCCGGAAAGAACAAGACCGTGTCGGTAACGATGGATGCGACCGCCGCCTACAATCGGCAGCTCCAGTCGACATTTCCGGACACCGTATGGGCGTCGGGCTGCCAGAGCTGGTACCGTAAATCGGACGGCAGTATCGAAACGCTCTACCCTCACAATGCGCGCGCGTTCCGCAGGCAGATGCGCCGTGTCGACCGCAGGCACATCCACTTCACGGCCCCCGCCAAACAGGCATCCAAAACGCTTGAGGCGGCTCAATGAATGTAACGCGAGCGATTGGCGCAAACGCCCGCGTCGAGGGCTTTTGCGACCCTGCGTTTCAGCCGGTTCTCGACGCATTTCTAAACAACTTCGAAGTCCATGGCGAGGTGGGCGCGAGCGTGTGCATCCATGTGGGCGACCGGATTGCGGTCGACCTTTGGGGCGGCCATTGCGACCGCGACAGGCAGAAACCGTGGGACAGGGACACCGTTTCGGTGGTCTTTTCCTGCACCAAGGCGGCGACCGCGTTATGCGCACAATTGCTGGTCGATCGCGGGGCCCTGGATCTCGACGCAAAAGTTTCACGCTACTGGCCGGAATTTGCCCAGGCCGGCAAGGAGGACGCGACGGTCCTCATGATGCTCAATCACTCCGCCGGCGTGCCTGCCCTGCGCGAGCCGCTGAAGCAGGGTGCCTTTTACGACTGGGATTACATGACCGGGCGCCTTGCCGAGGAAGAGCCCTTCTGGCGTCCGGGTACCAAATCCGGTTATCACATGACCTCATTCGGCTGGACCGTCGGAGAGCTTGTGCGGCGTGTTTCGGGCAAATCGCTCGGTGCCTTTTTCAGGGACGAGTTTGCCGTCCCGCTGGGCCTTGATTTTCAGATCGGGTTGCCGGCGACGACGACCAAGCAAATCGCGCCGATCATCCTTTACAAACCCGGTCCCGACACGCAGCTGACAGAGTTCATCATGGCGCTGGTCGGTGCGCCGACATCGATCTCGCATCTGTCCTATATGAACAATGGCGGCCACGATCCCAACAGCGGCCTGGCCCACGCGGCCGAGATCGGCGGCGCAGGCGGAATAGCAAACGCCAGGGCGCTGGCGGATATGTACAGGCCGCTTGCAGGCAGCGGATCCGTGCTGTCGCAGGAGCGCATAGACGACATGTCACGCGTTTCCACCGAGACCGATCGTGACGAAACCCTGCTCATCCCGACGCGCTTCGGCCAGGGTTTCATGCTGTCGATGGACAATAGCAGCCTGCCGCCCGGAAGCTCCGTTATCATTGGCCGGCATGCGTTCGGCCATGTCGGCATGGGCGGCAGCATCGGCTTTGCCGACCGCGACCGGGGCCTCGCCTTCGGCTACACCATGAACAAGCTCGGCGGCGGCATCCTGCTCAATGAGCGCGGGCAGGCGCTGGTCGATGCGGCCTATGGCTGCATGGGCTGATTTATCTGCCTGACGTCACCCGCCTGGCGGAGCGGACACGCTTCAGCCTTGCACGCCGGGCCATCATGTTGAGTGTCTCGACCAGCGCCGAAAAGCCCATCGCGGCGTAGATGTAGCCGCGCGGAATGTGGACGCCGAAGCCGTCTGCGATAAGCGCTGTGCCGATCAGAAGCAGAAAGCCCAGAGCCAGCATGACAATGGTCGGATTGCGCTGGACGAAAATCGCCAGCGGATCGGCAGCGATCAGCATTGCGCCCACCGCGAAAACCACGGCGATCATCATGATCGGAATATGCGGCGTCATGCCGACGGCGGTGATGATGCTGTCGATCGAAAAGACCAGGTCCAGAGCCAGGATTTGCATGATCGCGGCGGCAAATCCGATGACGGCTGCTCTTGTGCCAGCAGTCCGCGCCGGACTCGGATCGACCAGGTGATGGATTTCCATCGTCGCTTTCCAGACCAGGAAGAGGCCGCCGGAAATCAAAATGATATCGCGCCATGAGAGTTCGGCATCGGCAAATTCGAGAACCGGTGCCGTCAGCCGCATGATCGCTGCGATCATCGTCAAAAGCGCCAGCCTGAGAACAAGGGCGAGACCAATACCGATCCTGCGGGCCCGCGACCTTTGAGCCTCGGGAAGCTTGTTGGTCAGGATGGCAATGAAAACGAGGTTGTCGATGCCAAGCACGACTTCCATGACGATCAGGGTCGCGAGCGCTGCCCAGGACACCGGATCGGAAAATATAGCGAATAATTCTTCCATTTTTGTGTTTCTGCCATGCGCGTGCATGGCGATCGTCCATCGCGGATATTCTCACCGACGGTGACGCCTCGGGAAACCTCCCTTCATGGCAGCCGCGCGGAACAAATGCGGGAGCGCATGTGGGAGGTGGATGGCTGGATTGCAACGGAAGACGGCGGGGATCCGTGTTCACATCGTTGTGACCGGTGATGCTTCCCCTGCCGCTGAACGCCTATTTCGAAGCGCTTTCAAGCAGGTCGTAGACCTTTTCCTTGGGTCGGCAGAGCGCGGCGCCTAGATCGGTGACAACAACGGGGCGGTTCATCAGGATCGGATGGGCGACGATAAAGTCGATCAGTTCGTCATCGGTCCATTTTTCATCGCCAAGGCCGAGTTCGTCATAGGGAGAACCCTTCTGGCGCAGCAATTCGCGGACCGGAATATCCATCGCGGCGATCAGATCGACGAGCTTTTCGCGGCTAGGCGGGGATTGCAGATATTCGATAATTTCAGGCTCGATCCCCGCCTCGCGGATAATTGCCAGCGTGTTGCGCGACGTGCCGCAATTGGGATTGTGATAGATGGTCACCGACATATCAGCTTTCCTCCGAACCATATTCGACTTTCATGAAATAGAGCCCTTCCGGCCCGGCGACAGGCCCGCAGGCGGACCGGTCCTTCGCCTCCAGCGCTGCCTCAACGTCGTCGGCGGTCCACTCACCCTCGCCCACCATGCGCAGCGTTCCGGCAAACGAGCGGATCTGATTGTGCAGAAAGGACTGCGCAGTGGCGAAGATTTCGATGAGATCGCCGGTGCGCCTCACATCCAGCCGGTCAAGCGTGCGCACGGGGTTTTTCGCCTGGCAATGGGACGAGCGGAAGGTGGTAAAATCATGCCGGCCGATCAGGCGCTGCGCAGCCTCATGCATGGCGTCCGCGTCAAGCTTTTTCGATACCCATAGCGCCCGGTTCCGCTCGATCGCCAGCGGCACCCGGCGGTTGATGATGCGGTAGAGATAGTGGCGTCTGGTGGCTGAAAACCTGGCGTCGAACTCGTCATCGACGGCTTCGGCCTGCAGGATTACAACCCGCTCGCCGGCCTGCCCCAGATAGGAATTGATGGCGTTGCGGACGGTTTCGGCGGACCAGGCCTTTTCGAAATCAACATGCGCGACCTGGCCGAAGGCATGAACGCCGGCATCCGTGCGCCCGGCACCGCGCACCGACAACGCATGGCCGCAGAAATTTTTACCCGCAGCCTCGATTGCACCCTGCACCGACCTGCCGTTGTTCTGGCGCTGCCAGCCGACATAGGGCGTTCCGTCATATTCGATTGTCAGCTTGTAGCGCTGCATCAGCCCATAACCGTTCCAGCTTCCAGAGGATTGCCGCGCAGGAATTCATCCGCATTCATTGCCTTGCCGCCGGCCTTTTGCAGCCGCAGCAGGCGCACCGCGCCGGAACCACAGGCAATCGTCAGCCTGTCATCGAGCACGGAGCCGGCCGGCCCTTCTGCTTTGGCAATGCCCGACCGCAGTATCTTGACCCGTTCCCTCTTGCCGCCCAGCAGCATTTCGCACCAGGCGCCCGGAAACGGCGACAGGCCGCGGATATGGTTGTGAACGGCAGCGGCGTCTTTGGAAAAATCGATGCGCGTCTCGCCCTTGCTGATCTTTGCGGCGTAGGCGACACCTTCCTCGGGCTGCGGCGTCAGGGTCAGGGAGTCGCGCTCCAGCGCCGCCATTGCCCGTTGCATCAGATCGCCGCCGATCAGCATCAGCTTGTCGTGCAACTCGCCCGCCGTCATCTCCGGGCTTATTGCAACACGCTCTTCCATGGCGATGGGGCCGGTATCGAGGCCGGCATCCATTTTCATCACCATGATGCCGGTCTCGGTGTCGCCGGCCATGATGGCGCGCTGGATAGGCGCGGCGCCGCGCCAGCGCGGCAGAAGCGATGCGTGGCCGTTGTAGCAGCCAAGGCGCGTTCCGGTGAGGATGGCCTCAGGCAAGAGCTGGCCATAGGCAACGACGACGGCCACATCGGCGCCGAGGGCTCTGAACTTTTCCTGTTCGCCCGCATCCCTGAGGCTTTCAGGGGTATGAACCGGAAAGCCCAGAATCTCGGACTGCCGATGCACCGGCGACTTAACGACCTCAAGTCCACGCCGTCCGGCCGGGCGCGGCGGCTGCGTGTAGACCGCGACTATCTCGTGGCCGTAACCGGCAAGGGATGCGAGTGTCGGCACAGCAAATTCCGGCGTTCCCATGAAGATGATACGCAAGACGTCTCTCCTGCCCTTTGCCGTCAATCAGCGTCTGTTCCGGTTTGAAATCAAAGCCGCGTTCCACCCCGGCTTTTGGCCAGCTTGGTGAACTTCTTAATCACCATGTTCCGCTTCAGCTTGGAAATGTGGTCGATGAACAGGACGCCGTTCAGATGATCGATTTCATGCTGCAGGCAGGTTGCAAGCAGGCCGTCGGCCTCGATCTGCTGTTCCTTGCCCTCGCGGTCGAGATAATCGACCGTCACCTGCGCAGGCCGTTCCACCTCGGCGTAGTAGTCGGGGATCGAAAGACAGCCTTCCTCATAGGTGGAGCGTTCCTCCGAACTTGCGACGATTTTCGGATTGATGAAGACCAGCGGCGCGTTCTCCTCCTCTTCCTTCGAGCAGTCGATCACCAGAAGACGGCGCGGAATGCCCACCTGTATGGCTGCAAGCCCGATGCCGGGCGCATCATACATCGTTTCCAGCATATCATCGGCGAGCTTTTTCAGATCCTCGTCGACACGCTCGATCGGATCGGATTCGGCGCGCAGGATCGGGTCGGGAAGAAGAACAAGCGGTTTTATTGTCATGGCATGCATCTACGCATTCGAAAGCGCAACGTCAATTCGGGAGATGGCCCGTGTTCCTGTTTTGATCTGGCATATATCAGAGAATCATATAAGCTTGCGCCATGGATGCGGTACAACTTTCTTTCGACACCCCGGTCGCGCAGATCGGCCAGACACTCATTACATTGGGCAACCTTGTCACCGCAGCGGCTGTGGTGCTGCTGCTGGTGGTGTTTGCAGGTGTCTGGGCGGGCCGGCGCTCCAGCCGGATAAAGGCCGCGGCACTTGAAGAGGCGGAACAGGCGGCAGCCAAACGCGCCAGCGAAATGGAAGCACGTTTTGCCGAAATCATGGGTGCGCAGTCCGAGATGCAGGGGCGCATGGCGACGATTGCGGAAGTGTTCGGCTCGCGGCAGAGCGAAATCAACAAATCCATCAATGAGCGGCTCGACGGCATGGGCCAGCGGCTCGGCAACACCATCAACGAACAGACCAAGGCAACCCATGAAAATCTGACAAAGCTGCAGGAAAGGCTTGCCGTCATCGACACCGCCCAGAACAATATCCAGGCGTTGGCCAAGGATGTTGTCGGCCTGCAGGCGATCCTGTCCAACAAGCAGACACGCGGTGCGTTCGGCCAGGCACGCATGGAAACCATCATTGCCGATGGCCTGCCCTCGAACGGCTTTGCCTTCCAGCCGACGCTCTCAAACGGCAGCCGGCCCGACTGCCTTGTCTATATGCCCAACCAGGCGCCGGCGCTCGTGGTCGACGCCAAGTTTCCGCTGGAAGCCTGGAACAGCATTCGCGATGCCGACGGCGTCGAAATGCAAAAGCGGGCGACCCAGCAGTTCCGGCGCGATATCGAAGTGCATATCAAGGATATTTCCGACAAGTATCTGCTGAAGGGCGAGACCCAGGACACAGCCTTCATGTTCGTGCCGTCGGAGTCGATTTTTGCGGAGATACACGAGAATTTCGAAGGGCTGGTGCAAAAGGCTCACCGGGCGCGCATTGTTATCGTATCGCCGTCGCTGCTGATGCTGTCTCTGCAGGTCGTCCAGGCCGTGCTCAAGGACGCACGCATGCGCGAACAGGCACATCTCATCCAGGGCGAAGTGGTGCGGCTGATGGACGATGTCATGCGCCTTGATGACCGGGTGCGTAAATTGCAGACCCATTTCGGACAGGCGCAGCGCGACATCGACCAGATTCTGACCTCAGCGGACAAGGTGACGAAACGCGGCGCTAAAATTGAAGCGCTGGAGATCGAACCGGATGGTGATGCGGGTACGGAACCGGAAAAACCCAGTGTGGTTTCCGCACCGGACGGCGCTGGGCGGCTCAAGCTTCACGTCAACGAGTAAAGCAGGACCGAACTTTACGTTTCAGGCAATCAGGAAGATTTGCGGCGCAGGCGCACAACCACATCTATGTGGGCGATTTCCATGCCTTCGGGAATTTCCGGCAGACCGCCGACAGAAAGCTCGCCGGTCGGAATATCCATCACCTCGTTTTCCCCTTCGACGAAGAAATGCTGGTGATCGGACGTGTTGGTGTCGAAATAGGTCTTTGATGATTCAACCGCGAGCACACGCAGCATGCCGGCATCGGTAAACTGGTGCAGTGTGTTGTAGACGGTTGCAAGCGAAACAGGAACGCCGGCCCCGACGGCTTCCTCATGCAGTTCCTCGGCCGTCAGGTGACGGTCGCCCTTGGCAAACAACAGACCGGCCAGCGCAATCCTCTGGCGCGTCGGGCGCAAACCGACCGACCGCAGGCGATCGCCGGCTAAACGTGTTGGACAAGGTAGGTGTTCCGACTTGCTGTACATGGCTTCATCTTGACTGGCACCCGGGAATGGGCAATTGGACGTTATATAACTTTAGACGTGACATCTTTCAATAGTGGAGTTTAAAGGTCCAATTTATTTTACACGCCTCCGCGCGGCCCAAATTGGATCAATTGGTGTTGTAAGTTCGCATCGGACCCCATATTTGGTTTCCGGTGCTTTTCGCCAGCAAACAAGCTGTGTTAGGGTCACGTTGCATCAGCGCCGCATGCGCGCGAATTCGGGAGTTTGGAATTTACATGAATGATAGGCAGTCAAGCTTCGGTTATGAAGACATTTTGACCTGCGGACACGGCAAAATGTTCGGCCCGGGCAACGCACAACTCCCGCTCCCGCCCATGTTGATGTTTCACCGCATCACTGAGATATCGGAAACCGGCGGCGAATACGGCAAGGGCTATATTCGTGCTGAATTCGACGTGACCCCGGATTTGTGGTTCTTCGGCTGCCATTTCGAAGGTGACCCGGTCATGCCGGGCTGTCTCGGTCTCGATGCACTTTGGCAGATGACCGGGTTTTATCTCGGCTGGCTTGGAGAGCCAGGAAAGGGACGCGCGATTTCCGTCGGTGAAGTCAGGCTGGCCGCCATGGTGACGCCTAAGACCAAACTTGTTGAGTTTGGCGTCGATTTCAAGCGGGTCAGGCGCGGCAGGCTTGTGCTGGGCATTGGCGATGGCTGGGCAAAGGCAGACGGCGAACCGTCCTATAAAGCAAACGACCTGCGAGTCGGCCTGTTCCAGGAAAACGCTGAATAACAATTGACGGTATGAGCGCGCGGCGCCAACTCCATTTTGAAAACCGCAGTTTCTGTGGAAAGGAAACCGTATGAAACGTGTTGTAGTCACCGGAATGGGGATCATTTCCTCCATTGGCAATGACGCGCAGGAAGTCACCGAATCGCTGCGCCATGCCAAATCCGGCATTTCATTTTCAGAGGACTTCGCAGAACACGGGTTCCGCTGTCAGGTCTGGGGCGCTCCGACGCTCGACCCGACCGACCTCGTCGACCGCCGGGCCATGCGGTTTTTGAGCAAAGGCGGTGCATGGAACCATGTTGCCATGCAGCAAGCCATTTCTGATTCCGGCCTTGAGGAATCCGATATTTCAAACATTCGTACCGGCATAGTCATGGGATCGGGCGGCCCTTCCACGCGGACTATCGTGGAAGCAGCCGACACGACCCGCGAAAAGGGCAGCCCGAAAAGGATCGGACCGTTCGCTGTTCCCAAAGCCATGTCATCGACCGCTTCGGCGACGCTCGCCACCTGGTTCAAGATTCACGGTGTCAATTACTCCATCTCATCGGCCTGTTCGACCTCCGCCCATTGCATCGGCAATGGCTATGAGCTCATTCAGATGGGCAAGCAGGATATCGTCTTTGCAGGCGGCCATGAGGACCTCGACTGGACCATGTCGAACCTGTTTGACGCCATGGGCGCCATGTCCTCCAAATATAACGGCAATGGGCCTGAGACGGCTTCGCGCGCCTACGACGCAGACCGGGACGGCTTCGTGATAGCCGGTGGTGCAGGGGTGCTGGTTCTGGAAGAGCTGGAACATGCCAAAGCGCGCGGCGCCAAGATCTATGGCGAGATCGTCGGCTACGGGGCGACGTCCGACGGCTATGACATGGTCGCTCCTTCCGGTGAAGGCGCGGTGCGCTGCATGAAGTTGGCGCTTTCCACCGTCGAGGGTCCGGTGGATTACATCAATACGCACGGAACCTCGACGCCAATCGGCGACAGCCGCGAAATTGGCGCAATCCGCGAGGTTTTCGGGGAGGAAATGCCGCATATCGCTTCGACGAAATCGCTGACGGGGCATTCCCTGGGGGCCACGGGCGTTCAGGAATCCATTTATTCGCTGCTGATGATGAAAGAGGGCTTCATCGGCGAAAGCGCGCATATCAAAAACCTGGATCCGGAATTCGATGGCGTGCCGATCGTCCGCGAGCGGATTGACAACGCCAAAATCGATACGGTCCTGTCCAATTCCTTTGGATTTGGGGGAACCAACGCAACACTGGTATTCAGGCGCCACGAGGGGTAGTTAGACCGTTTTATGGTTAGCTTGAAGCATTTGATGGCGGACAAACGGTTCACTCGGCTAGGCGCGTTGCGCAGCGCGATGTGGTGCATCGGGCAAGGGGCGCAACGACGCCGATGGGCCGATTGTCCGTCACCCTTGAAAGGACGAAGTTGGTGATATTCAGAGATGAATGGGCCGGGTGTTTTTGCCCGCTGACTGCGTTTGCTCGCACTTGTGGTGGGGATGCACCACGGCGTGCAACCCGCCTTGTCAGCGACCAAAAACACTCCGGTCAAATGATTCAATCTAACCAAGAAACGGTCTGGTCTCGATGGGTGAACTGATGAAGGGCAAGCGCGGCCTCATTATGGGGGTCGCCAATGATCATTCGATTGCCTGGGGCATTGCCCGGGCGCTTCATGCGGAAGGCGCCAAACTGGCCTTTACCTATCAGGGCGAGGGTTTCGGCAAACGCGTCAGGCCGCTGGCCGAGCAGCTCGGCTCGGACATTGTCATACCCTGCGATGTCGAGGACATAGAAACGGTCGACAATGCATTCTCAGTCCTCAAGGACAAATGGGGCAGCATCGATTTTATTGTCCATGCGATCGGCTTTTCCGACCGCAATGAGCTGAAGGGACTTTACGCGGATACCACACGCGAAAACTTTTCGCGCACCATGGTCATTTCCTGCTTTTCGTTCACCGAGATCGCCAAGCGCGCAGCAGCGCTGATGACGCAAGGCGGTTCGATGATAACCCTGACCTATGCGGGATCGACCCGGGTCATGCCGAACTACAATGTCATGGGTGTGGCAAAGGCTGCCCTCGAGGCAAGCGTGCGCTATCTGGCCGCCGATTACGGCCCGAGCGATATCCGCGTCAACGCAATCTCGGCCGGACCTGTGCGCACCCTGGCGGGCGCGGGCGTAAAGGACGCGCGCGAAATGTACAATTACCAGCAGAGAAACTCGCCGATGCGGCGCAACGTGACGATCGACGATGTCGGCGGTTCAGCACTTTATCTGCTGTCGGACCTTTCAAAGGGTGTTACCGGGGAAGTCCACTTCGTCGATTCGGGCTATCACGTCACATCGATGCCGGTCCTCGACGAACTCAAGACCCAGTGGTCGAACGGCAACGGCAAATAGCCACCGGTCCGGCAATCACCCAAATCCGCATTTCAGACAGTACCGACCGGTGAACCTATTATTCATCGGTCGGCCTGACGGCTTGTCCCGGCACAGGATGAGGTCCGGCGGCGCTGCTTGTGCGTCAAAAATCCGTGCGTTAAGCTCATCGATGGCAGGTGGAAGGCAGGCCGTATTTGCCGGCCCTGCACCGCTGCATGATGCCTCAGCGCAAGACAATTCGCATAATTGCCATCAATTTCAACATCGAGGACGACCTAGATGATCAAGTCAGCATTTGCGGTAATTCTGTCTGTGTTTTCCACCGCCGCCCTGGCGGTCGATTTGCCGGAATCCTTTGATTACATCGGCCCTACGGTATCGGCTCTGGAAGAGGCCGATGGAAAGACACTCTACTATATCGACGAAGGCGAAAAGGACTGGACGCCTGTCGTCTTTTTTGGCGGCTCCGGCACCTCGGTCGCGGTTTTTGGAATAACCGAGTTCCTGCGCACCCTGCGCAAGGACCTCAAGCTGCGGATAATCTCGGTCGAGCGCGACGGGTTCGGCCAGACGGCGCTGACCGAGGGACATACCTATCAGGACTACGCGAATGAGGTCGTACGCGTTCTGGACCATCTTGGCGTTGAAAAAGCGGCCCTGGTGGGAATTTCCGGCGGCGGTCCGTATCTGGCGGCAACGGCGGAAAAGATGGGAGACCGGGTGACATCGGTGCATATGCTTGCCACGTACAGCCAGTACGACCCTGAAATCCCGGATACGAGCGGCCTTTGTAAATTGTCGGAAGCCGAAATTGTCGGGGCGGCTGCCTACTACGCAGGCGATCCCGTCGCCTGGTGGACATTGGGCGAGAACAGCCCGACTGCCAAAATACCGGGCTTTACCGATGCAAGCCGCAACGACGGCGCCCGGACCTTCTCCATGCGAGGCCAAAAAATGGATGGCGCGGCGCTGCTGGCCGAATTCAACCGGTTCTGCACAGCCAGGGTCGCCGATCTGACGGGCGTGAACGCACCGGCCTTTATCTATTACGGCGAAGCGGACGCCACTGTGAAGCCCGTGCATGCCGAGTTCTGGCAGGGTGCCTTTCCGAATATCGCCAAGGTGCGGGCCTATGCGGGCGAAGGACACGACATTCAGTATCGGCACTGGGACCAGGTGCTGCTTGATATGGCAGGAATGGACGATCAGATCGCCATGTGCGTCGACGGCTCCTCGGTGCTGGTCAGCGAAGCCGATGCGGGATCGGCGAAGGACAGCGGCGGCTCAATCGGCATTTGCGCGTGGAAGGACTGAATACCGCATATACAAATAAGAAAACCCGCTGCCGTTAAGCAGCGGGTTTTTTTGTTGTCATCGCAACCGGAGATTATTCAGCCGGTTCGCGCGGAATTTCCTGGCCTGATTCCTGATCGACGACCTTCATGGAAAGGCGAACCTTGCCGCGATCGTCGAAGCCGAGAAGTTTGACGAAGACCTTGTCGCCTTCCTTGACGACGTCCGAGGTCTTGCCGACGCGCTCCTGTGCAAGCTGGGAAATATGCACCAGGCCGTCACGCGGGCCGAAGAAGTTCACGAATGCGCCGAAATCGGCAACCTTCACGACCGTACCTTCGTAGATGACGCCGACTTCCGGTTCTGCAACGATCGAGTGGACCCACTTTTTGGCCGCTTCGATTTCCTTGGCGGAAGACGAAGCGAATTTGATGGTGCCGTCGTCATCGATGTTGATCTTGGCGCCGGTCTTTTCGACAATCTCGCGGATGACCTTGCCGCCGGAGCCGATGACGTCACGGATCTTGTCGACCGGGATGTTCATGACTTCGATGCGCGGTGCGAACTCGCCGAGCTCTTCGCGGCTTTCATTGATGGCTTTACCCATCTCGCCGAGAATGTGCAGGCGGCCGCCCTTGGCCTGATCGAGAGCGATCTGCATGATCTCCTCGGTGATGCCGGTGATTTTGATGTCCATCTGCAGCGAGGTGATGCCGTCCTTGGTGCCAGCGACCTTGAAGTCCATGTCGCCGAGGTGGTCTTCATCGCCGAGGATGTCGGAAAGAACCGCGAAGCGCTCATCTTCCTTGATAAGGCCCATGGCAATACCGGCGACCGGCTTTGCCAGCGGAACGCCGGCATCCATCAGTGCAAGCGAGGTGCCGCAGACGGTTGCCATTGAGGACGAGCCGTTGGATTCGGTGATTTCAGAAACCACACGCAACGTGTAGGGAAACTGCTCGCCTGTCGGCAGCATCGGATGGATGGCCCGCCATGCCAGCTTTCCGTGACCGATTTCGCGGCGGCCGGGCGATCCGATACGGCCGGTTTCACCAACCGAGAACGGCGGGAAGTTGTAATGCAGCATGAAGTTTTCTTTGTACATGCCGGTCAGGCTGTCGACATACTGCTCGTCTTCGCCGGTTCCAAGCGTCGCAACAACGATGGCCTGGGTCTCGCCGCGGGTAAACACGGACGAGCCGTGGGTACGCGGAAGAACACCGACTTCGGCTGAAATGGCGCGAACGGTGTCCAGTTCGCGGCCATCGATACGGCTCTTGGTGTCGAGAATGTTCCAGCGAACGATCTTTGCCTGAAGCGATTTGAAAACGGCGCCGATCTGTTCGGGGGCGTATTCGGGCTCTTCCTCACCTTCGGGAAGGAAGTGCGCAACGACCTTTTCCTTGACCGCGTCAACCGCGTCATAACGCTCGGCCTTGTCGATGATCTTGTAGGCATCACGCAACTCATCTTCGGCAAGCTTGAGCATCGCGTCTTCGAGCGCCGACAGATCTTCCGGCTCGAATTCACGCGGCTCCTTGGCAGCAACTTCGGCGAGCTTGATGATCGCGTCGATGACCGGCTGGAAGCTCTTGTGACCGAACATGACGGCGCCAAGCATGACATCTTCGGCCAGCTCGCTGGCTTCCGATTCAACCATCAAAACGGCGTCCTGCGTTCCGGCAACAACCAGATCGAGGGAAGATTCAGGCATTTCGTCGACATGCGGATTGAGAATGTACTCGCCACTGATATAGCCGACGCGCGCGCCGCCGATCGGGCCCATGAACGGGACACCGGACAGGGTGAGCGCCGCTGATGTGGCGATCATGGACAGCACATCCGGATTGTTTTCCAGATCGTGCTGCATCACCGTGATGATGACCTGCGTGTCGTTCTTGTAGCCGTTCGGAAACAGCGGACGGATCGGGCGGTCGATGAGCCGGCACACCAGCGTTTCGTTTTCGCTCGGACGGCCTTCACGCTTGAAATAGCCACCCGGGATCTTGCCGGCGGCGTAGGTCTTTTCCTGGTAATTCACGGTCAGCGGGAAAAAGTCCCGGCCGGGTGTCGGCTGCTTGGCGGAGACGACCGTCGCAAGAACGACGCTTTCGCCATAGGTGGCGAGTACCGCACCATCAGCCTGCCGGGCGATCTTGCCCGTTTCGAGAATGAGCGGACGTCCGCCCCATTCGATTTCTACCTTGTGGGTATTGAACATATCTTGTCCTTCGTATGGAAACAGCATGAACCCTTTTCACACTGCCCCGTTTGATAACGTACACGGCCCAACCGTTGGGCCTTTTCGGTATTATCGTCACGGGCAAGACAGCAGGTGGCTTTGCATGCTCAAGCAACCGGCAATCCTGCCCCGTGACCGTTCCATCGCGCACACCATTGTGCCCGGAAACGAAACCGGCGGGGCACGCAAAGTCCCCGCCGGAAAAACCTAACGGCGAATACCGAGGCTCGCGATAAGCTTTTTATACCGCTCTTCGTCCTTCTTCTTCAGGTAATCGAGAAGAGAACGGCGGCTAGAAACCATTTTCAGCAGGCCACGGCGGGAATGATTGTCCTTTTTGTGGTCCTTGAAATGTTCCGTCAGATTGGAAATGCGCTCTGTCAGAATGGCCACCTGAACCTCTGGAGATCCGGTATCGCCTTCCTTGGTTGCATATTCCGTCATCAGTTCTGCTTTGCGTTCAGCAGTAATCGACATCGTGCCTTCCTTTCATTTTGGAGGGATAAGACGCCCATGGCCGAGATGTCGTCCAGCCTGGGCCGCGTTTTACGGTGACATATGCCCCGTATCGCGCAGCATATAAGTCAGAAAATCGCAAAATGCCAGTTTTATTTCATTTGTGCGCATTGACGATCCGCGGCACAGCCGTGGGCCGGCGATGACCGCTATCCGCCGAATACGCGCCGCGGATGAAACTCCCCTTGGGCTATCTCACCTATGGCCACGAGTTTGCCGTTCCGGGTCGCATAGGCCTCGTCGGTCGGCAAGGGCGCATCGCGACCGCGCAACAGGATCGGATTGCCGCACCGCAGGCGCTGCGCCTGCTGATCGTTTACCGCCAGGTGCGGCAACAGCGCCAGTGCCTCGCCGGTATCGATAATGTGCGCATCCAGAGCCGCCAGGCGCTCGGCATCGTCTTCGACCTTTTCAAGCGCGACGAGTTCCTCGAGCGTCACCATGTCGTCTTCTCCGAACGGTGCGACATAGGTGCGGCGCAATGCGCAGATATGGCCGAAGCAGCCGAGATCACGGCCCATGTCGCGCGCCAGCGCCCGCACATAGGTCCCCTTGCCGCATTCGACTTCAAAAAGCGCCGTATTTTCATCCGGGCAGGCAATGAGATCGAGCCGATGGATTTCAACCTCACGGGCCGGGATTTCAACGGCCTCGCCCTCGCGGGCAAGGTCATAGGCGCGGTTGCCGTCGATCTTGACGGCGGAAAACTGCGGCGGGATCTGCTCGATGACACCCGTATAATCGGGCAAAAGCGCGCGAATATCGGTTTCCCGCGGGCGCAGATCACTGCTGTTGCTGACATCGCCTTCAAGGTCGTCCGTCGTGCGTTCCTCGCCCCAACGTACGGTAAACTGATAGATCTTACGCCCGTCCATGACATAGGGGACCGTCTTCGTCGCATCACCGAGCGCGATCGGCAGCATGCCGGAGGCCAGCGGATCAAGCGTGCCTGCGTGTCCAGCTTTCTGGGCTTTGAACAGCCAGCGGATTTTGGAGACTGCTTCGGTCGACCCGAAATCGACGGGCTTGTCCAATATGAGCCATCCGGATACCGGGCGGCCCTTCTTTTTACCGCGCCGCGCCATTATTCATCGACCTCGTCGTCGCGCTCAAGGTCGCGCATGACTTCGGGCGAGCGCAACAGGTCGTCGATCTTCTGATAATTGTCGAAACTGGTGTCGTCGCGAAATCGCAGATCCGGCATGTACTTCATCTGCCGAAGAGCCGGTGTAACCCGTTTGCGGATGTAGCGCGCATTGCGGTTCAGCGCATCGACAATCGATGCGTGATCGGTATCGCCAAGCGGCGTGATATAGGCCGTCGCGATTTTCAGATCCGGCGACATGCGCACTTCCGAAATGGCAATGACGGTTTTTTCAATCTGCGGATCGCGCACTTCGCCACGCTGCAAAACAGTGGTGATGGCGGCACGGACCTGTTCACCGACACGCAGCTGGCGCTGCGAGGGCCCGGACGACGAAAAGCGGGACATTTATTTAACCTTTTCAAACATTTGCGCCGGGATAGGACCGTTCGCGAATGAAAGCAAACCGACTGGCGCCGTTTCGGCGCCAGCCTCAATACAACCGGCAGCTCTTAGAGCGTGCGTGTTATGTGCTCGACGCGGAAGCACTCGATCACATCGCCGGCGCGGATATCCTCGTAGTTTTCGAAGGCCATGCCGCATTCCTGGCCGGCATTGACTTCGGCGACCTCATCCTTGAAGCGCTTGAGGGTCTTCAGGCTGCCTTCATGGATGACCACGCTGTCGCGGATCAGGCGTACACCGGAGCCACGCTCGACCTTGCCTTCGGTAATGCGGCAACCGGCGACCTTGCCGACCTTGGTGATGTTGAACACCTCAAGGATTTCGGCATTGCCGAGGAATGTTTCCCTGCGCTCGGGCGAAAGCATGCCGGACATTGCCGCTTTCACATCGTCGACGAGATCGTAGATGATGTTGTAGTAGCGGATTTCGATGCCGGCGGCCGCGGCAGCGTCGCGCGCCTGGGTGTTGGCGCGAACGTTGAAGCCGATGATGGCGGCGTCCGAGGCCTCGGCCAGCGAAATATCCGATTCGGTTATGCCGCCTGCGCCCGAATGGACGATACGGGCGCGCACCTCATCGGTGCCCAGCTTGTCCAGCGCGCCGGCAATGGCTTCGATCGAACCCTGCACGTCACCTTTGATAACCAGCGGGAATTCCTTGACGCCGGCATCCTGAAGCTGCGTCATCATCTGCTCGAGCGAACCGCGGGTACCGGCCTGTCTTGCGACCGCCTTTTCACGGGCGATGCGCTGGCGGTATTCAGCAATTTCACGGGCGCGGGCCTCGTTTTCAACGACGGCGAAGCGGTCGCCGGCCTGCGGTGTTCCCTGCAGGCCGAGCACCTCGACCGGCATAGCGGGACCAGCTTCCTTGACCTGTTTGCCGTGGTCATCGACCAATGCGCGTACACGGCCCCATTCGTCGCCGGCAACGACAATGTCACCGGTGTGAAGCGTGCCGGCTTCAACGAGCACGGTCGCGACGGAACCCCTGCCACGGTCGAGCTGCGCTTCGATGACTGTGCCTTCGGCGGTACGATCCGGATTGGCTTTCAGATCGAGGATTTCGGCCTGCAGCAGGATTGCTTCCAGCAATTTGTCGAGATTGGTGCCCTTGATGGCCGAAACCTCGACATCGAGCACTTCACCGCCCATCGATTCGACAAACACTTCATGCTGCAGAAGCTCGGTGCGCACTTTGTTGGCGTCGGCTTCCGGCTTGTCGATCTTGTTGATGGCAACGATGATCGGCACTTCGGCCGCCTTGGCATGATTGATCGATTCAATCGTTTGCGGCATGACGCTGTCGTCGGCCGCAACAACCAGGATAGCGATGTCGGTCGCCTGCGCGCCGCGGGCGCGCATTGCGGTAAAGGCCGCATGGCCCGGCGTGTCGATAAATGTGATCTTCTGACCGTTCTGCTCAACCTGATAGGCGCCGATATGCTGGGTAATGCCGCCCGCCTCGCCGGAAACAACGTTGGCGTTGCGGATGGCATCGAGCAGCGACGTCTTGCCGTGGTCGACGTGCCCCATGATCGTGACAACCGGCGGGCGCGGCTTGAGCGTGCTCTCGTCGTCGCTGATATCGAAGATGCCTTCCTCGATGTCGGACTCGGCCACGCGCTTGACCGTATGGCCGAATTCACCGGCGATCAGCTCAGCCAGATCAGCATCGATCACATCGCCCGGCTTCATCATCTGACCTTCCTTCATCAGAAACTTGATGACGTCGACAGACCGTTCAGCCATCCGCTGGGAAAGTTCCTGAATGGTGATCGTCTCGGGCAGCGTAACTTCGCGGGCAATCTTTTCGCGCGGCTCCTGCATCTGCGCGCGCTTCATCTTTTCCTGACGACGACGCATGGCAGACAGGGAGCGGCCGCGCTGGTTGCCGTCTTCGTTGAGAGCGGCATTGAGCGTCAGTTTTCCGCGCCGGCGCGAATCGTCACCACGCGGGCGCGACGGCTTCGGCGTTTCGGGGCGGGAAGGTTTGCCACGCTGTGGCTGCGGCTTGCCGCGTGAAGCGGAATCTCCGGCTTCTTCCTGGCGCTGCGCGCGCGCCGGTCGTTCCACAGGGGCAGGCACAGGTTCCGGTGCAATCGGTTGCTCCGGTTCGGCCACGGCTTCGGCTTCGGCGCTTTCGGCCGCCCGCTTTTCCTCGTCCGCTTTCAGGCGCGCATCTTCTTCGGCCTGACGCTTGGCTTCCTCTTCCAGCTCAACCTTGCGGCGTGCTTCCTCCTCCGCACGCACCTTGGCTTCTTCCTCGGCACGCTGACGCTCCTCGGCATCGCGGATCTTGGCGTTTTCGAGGGCGCGCTTGCGGGCATCCATCTCATTGGCGGACAGTTCGTTGAGAACGGACGCCTTCTTGGACTGTTCGCGTTTCTGCTCGGCAGGCGCCTTGGGCGCAGGCTTCTCGGCGGAAGCGGGCTTCGGCTTGATACCGGCTGCCAGCGACGCGGGCTTTTCGTCCTCGGGCCGGGAGATCCGCCTTTTACGCGTTTCGACAACCACAGCCTTGGTCCGGCCGCGCCCCATATCCTGGCGCACCGTCCCCTGCTCCACACCGGAGCGCTTCAGCGTCAGTGTCTTCTTGCCCGACACGCTGATGGTTTTGTCGTCCTTGGTCTCGCTCATTCCGTATCCGTTTCCTCTGCGGGATCGCCCGCTATCTGACCGTTTTCCGCTCTATTGCGGTACCGGTCAAGCATCCTTGCGCGTTTCACTACACCCTCACCGGCCTGCCCTGCAAGCGCTGCGAGGTGGATTGTGTTGCCGCCGGCCATCACAATGGCCATTTCTTCTCCCGACAGGAGGCGAAATGAACTGATCTCGTCGCCTCCGGACGCGGCCCACGCGTGGCGGGCCTGATCTATTTTCCTTACGCCATCGGCCGCGGCATCCGTCGAATGGAATACCGCAAGAGCCTGACCCGATCGGACGGCGGCGTCCACCTTTCCCGATCCTGCGACCATCTGACCGGCCTTCCTCGCCAGGGCGATCATGCCGGTAAGGGCCGAGACGAGCAGCGCATCGACCGTTGCGTCCAACTCCACGGGCACCGTGACTTTCGCCTTCAGCGCCCGCGCGAACAGGTTCTTTTTCATCGCCTGTCGGACAAGGCGCCTATCGGCTGTCACCCAGCAACCACGCCCGGGCAATTGCGCCTTCAGGTCGGGAACAACGACACCCTGCGGATCGGCCACAAACCGAATCATCCGGTCCGACGGCCCGCTTTGACGCGTTACGATACAGGTCCGGTCGTTCACCTCTGCGCGCAACCCCATTCAACAAGCCGCCCGGCCCAAAAATCAGGCCTGCGCTACCTCGTCCGTTGCCGTTTCGGCTTCGCCGGTCTCACCTTCCTCGACTTCTTCGCCTTCTTCGCCCTCAGCGGCCTCCTGCTCTTGCTGGATCAGATCCTCCTCGGTGATCCAACCGGCCGCCAGCCTCGCCGCAACAATCATTTGCTCGGCATCGGCGCGCGATACATCCAGATTGGAGAACAGGCCCTCGAATTTCGTCGTTTCACCGTCCTTGCGTTCCGTCCAGCCGACAAGGTCATCGGCGGCGCAACCGGCAAAATCGTCCATCGTCTTGATGCCGTCTTCGCCAACCGCAACCATCATGGCCGTGGTCATGCCCGGGATTGCACGCAATTCGTCGGAAACGCCCAGTTCAACACGCTTTTCTTCGAGTTCTGCCTCAATCGCTTCAAGATATTCGCGGGCGCGGCTCTGGATTTCCTCAGCCGTCTCCTCGTCAAACCCTTCAATCGACGCGATTTCCTCCAGGTCGACATAAGCGACTTCCTCAACCTGGGAGAAGCCTTCCGATGCCAGAACCTGGCCGACCATCTCGTCGACATTGAGCGCATTCATGAAGAGTTCGGTACGCTCGTTGAATTCCTTCTGGCGGCGCTCCGATTCTTCCTGTTCCGTCAGGATGTCGATATCCCAGCCGGTAAGCTGCGATGCGAGCCGTACATTCTGGCCGCGACGGCCAATGGCAAGCGAAAGCTGATCATCCGGGACGACCACTTCAATCCGCTCCGCATCTTCGTCAAGCACCACCTTGGCGACTTCCGCCGGCTGCAGGGCATTGACGATGAACGACGCCGGATCCATCGACCACGGGATGATGTCGATCTTTTCACCCTGCAGTTCACCGACAACGGCCTGAACGCGGCTGCCGCGCATGCCCACGCAGGCCCCGACCGGGTCGATGGAACTGTCGTTGGAGATCACCGCGATCTTGGCGCGGGAGCCCGGGTCGCGGGCAACGGATCTGATCTCGATGATACCGTCGTAGATTTCCGGAACTTCCATCGTGAACAGCTTGACCATGAACTGCGGATGGGTACGCGACAGGAAGATCTGCGGACCGCGCTGTTCGCGGCGCACGTCATAAACGAATGCACGCACCCGGTCGCCATAGCGGAAATTTTCACGCGGGATCAGCTCGTCGCGGCGAATAATCGCTTCGCCCCGGCCAAGATCGACGATCACGTTGCCGTATTCGACACGCTTGACGGTGCCGTTGACAATCTCGCCGACGCGGTCCTTGAATTCTTCGTACTGGCGATCACGCTCGGCCTCACGGACCTTCTGCACAATCACCTGTTTTGCCGACTGGGCGGCGATGCGGCCAAAATCCATAGGCGGCAGAGGTTCGGCAATAAAATCGCCCAGCTGCGCTTCCGGGTTGCGGTCGCGTGCCAGTTCAATGGCGATCTGCGTCGAGTAGTCTTCGACGGCCTCAACCACTTCGAGCAGGCGCTGAAGCTTGATCTCGCCGGTCTTCGGATTGATATCGGCACGAATGTTGGATTCAGAGCCATAGCGCGAACGGGCCGCCTTCTGGATGGCATCCGCCATTGCATCTATGACGATATCGCGGTCGATCGCCTTCTCGCGGGCGACTGCGTCCGCGATCTGAAGAAGTTCGAGCCTGTTTGCACTCACTGCCATTTTGCTCTCCATCACATGGCATGGCGCGGCACCTGCCGCCGCCGTTTATATTCTAGTTGCCTTTATCTTCGGCATTTTCCTCATTCGCACGCGCTGCCTTTGCGGCCTTGTCGGCGGCAAGTGCGTCGCGAATAAGGTCATCGGTTAAAATCAGTTTGGCCTCGCTGAGCGCGTCGAAGGGAATGCGCACTACTGGCTCGTCGCCGTAGCTTGCCTGGTCCCGTTGCAGAACAAAGCCATCACCGTCAACTTCGGCGATCTTGCCGCGAAAACGCTTGCGTTCAGCCACCATGACCGAGGTTTCGCATTTGACGAGATGTCCGCACCAGCGCTCGAAATCGGATTTGCGCACCATCGGGCGGTCGATGCCCGGTGACGAAATCTCCAGATGGTAGGCCCGGTCGATGGGATCTTCGACGTCAAGCACCGGCGACAGGGCCCGTGACAGGGCTTCGCAGTCCTCGACCGTCATGGTTCCGTCGTTGCGCTCGGCCATAATCTGAAGGGTCAGGCCGTTCTGGCCGGACAAACGAACGCGCACAAGCCGGAAATCCATCGATTCGAGAACCGGTTCGATAATGGCCGCAACACGTGCGTCAAGTCCCGTCTCGGTTATCAGACGGCCTTCTACCGTGGTTCCGCCAATGGCTGCTTCGTCGGACAATCGCTGCCTCATAACGCGGGCCCGCAAGGACCCCAACTAACAAAAAAGAGCGGGTCCGGGTGGCCCACTCTTGCTCTGGATGATCAAGATTTTCGCTTGATATACTCCCGAAGCCGACCGATTGCAAGGTCAATACAGGGTGAACGCACAATCGTGTTCTAGCGTCGCTGGAATGTGAGGTAGGCCGGCACGCGACCTTCCCGCAAAGCCTTTGCCTCGTAACGCGTTCCCGGCCACCCCTCATAGGGTTGTTGCCAATCGACAGCACTTGTTGCCTGCCAGTCAAATGCAGGATGCCGTCGGCAGTGCTGCAGCGTCCAGTTCACATAGGTATCTATATCGGATGCAAAACAAAACAGGCCACCCGGTTTCAGCACACGAGCCAGGCGGTCAAGATTGACGTCTGATACGAACCGGCGCTTCCAATGCCTCTTTTTCGGCCATGGATCAGGATAGAGAAGATCGACATGGTCAATGGACGCTTCGGGAAGCCAGTCCAGAATGCGGGTCGCATCATCGTCATAGAGCCTGATATTTTTCAGCGGATCGGCAGCAAGCGCACTGACGCATTTGGCCAGTCCGTTGACGAAGGGCTCAACGCCGATAAAGCCGGTATCGGTACCGGCCCGGGCCCGGTAAAGCAGATGCTCGCCACCGCCAAAGCCGATTTCGAGGCGATATCGGGGATAGTCCCTGTCGAAAAGATCGGCGAGACGATCGGGCGGCGCGGCATCAGGGTCAAGCCGCAGTTTCGGCAACAGCGTCTTCATTGCCTCCGCCTGAGCGGCACGCAGCGTCTTTCCCTTGCGGCGACCGAAAAACGCTTCCGTCGCACGTTTGGGATGTTCAGACGACATGTTCAATCATCCTTGAAAGAACAGACCTGGCTGCAAAATACCGATCTGCAGCTAGGCAACCACGGTTGCTGCGGCAGCTCCGTTCGTGGTCTTCGCTCTCAGTGCACCCTTCAGGGGTTTGACGAGGTCCGTCTTCTCCCAGGAGAACGAGCCGTCGCGTCCGCCCTTGCGGCCAAAATGGCCGTAAGCGGCGGTTTTGGCGTAAATCGGCTTATTGAGATCAAGGTGACGGCGAATGCCGGTCGGCGAAAGGTCGACCAGGTTCGGGATGATGCCTTCAACCAGTTCCTCGGACACTTTTCCGGTCTCGTGGAAATTGAGATAGATCGACAGCGGCTGAGCGACGCCAATTGCGTAGGAAAGCTGGATTGTGCACCTGTCGGCAAGTTTCGCAGCCACGATGTTCTTGGCTAGATAACGCGCCATATAGGCGGCGGAACGGTCGACCTTGGTGGTGTCCTTGCCCGAGAATGCACCACCGCCATGGGGCGCAGCGCCGCCATAGGTATCGACGATGATCTTGCGCCCGGTCAGTCCGGCATCGCCGTCGGGGCCGCCAATGACGAATTTGCCCGTCGGGTTGATGTACCAGTTGCAATCGTCCGCAATGGGCAGATCCCCCAGCGCTTCTCGGATATAGGGCTCGACAACCTGCCGCACCTTGTCGGATTCCCAGCTGTCATCGAGATGCTGCGTCGACAGGACGATCTGCGTAACCTCGTGGGGTTTTCCATCGATATAACGCACGGTCACCTGGCTCTTGCTGTCTGGCCCGAGGGAGGCGGCCTCGCCTTCACCACTCTTGCGCGCATCGGCAAGCAGGCGCAGGATCTGGTGGGAATAGTAAATGGGCGCCGGCATAAGGTCCGGCGTCTCGTTGCAGGCATATCCGAACATGATGCCCTGATCGCCCGCGCCTTCATCGCCCTGCTGGTCGGCGGCGTTGTCCACGCCCTGGGCAATGTCGGCAGACTGGCTGTGCAACAGCACATCGATGCGGGCGGTCTTCCAGTGGAAACCGTCCTGCTCATAACCGATATCGCGAATGGCGCGGCGTGCGGCCGAACGGAATCGGGACGGATTGATCACGTCGTTTCCGTGCTTGTCTTTCTTCATCAGCGTCGGGGGCACGCGAACCTCGCCCGCAATCACGACGCGGTTTGTGGTCGCCAGCGTCTCCGCGGCAATCCGGACGCTCCAGGGATCGACCCCCGTCTTGCGTGCTTCCTTGTAAATCAGATCGACAATTTCGTCCGAAATCCGGTCACAAACCTTGTCCGGATGTCCTTCAGATACCGATTCACTCGTGAAGAGATAATTGCTGCGCGCCATACCCGCCTCTCAGAACTGCACGTTGATGTCGTCTAGTTATTTAAAACGGACGGCAAATACAAGCGCAGAACGATATAAATATATCTTGATATGATCGAAATCTGGGGGTTGGCCAGGGCACAGGCCGTTTTTGCGGTCGCAGGTATGCTGGAGCATGGGGAGAAACTTGCTGGGGCTTAGCTTGTTTCTTGACCGGCGGTCAGAATGACGGGAAAGGCGCGGGCCAATGTAATTTGGCCATTTCCCGAAACACTGATTTACTCTGAGTCTGCTGCCAGAGCCTTGACAAGATCGACGATCTTGCGACGCACCTTGGGGTCGTCGATTTTTACAAATGCGCGGTTCAGCTGAAGGCCTTCGGATGATGAGAGAAAGTCGACAACATAGTTTGAGCTGGACGCTTCAGATGCGCCCGGCTGTCCGGTTGACGGATCGCCCGGAGCGTCTTCGAAGAAAAAGGAAACCGGAACATTCAGTATGGACGAAATATTCTGCAGACGGCTTGCGCCCACACGGTTGGTACCCTTTTCATACTTCTGGATCTGCTGAAAAGTAATGCCGAGGCTCTCGCCCAATTTTTCTTGACTCATACCGAGCATAGTACGGCGCAACCGGATGCGGCTGCCTACGTGTATGTCGATGGGATTTGGTTTCTTTTTGCTAACAATGGTGTTCATAATCAATATCCCGCAGATGTGACGGCACCTGCCACGTGTTTGTTGACACTGGCGCTGCTAAAGTATTGGCCTCCATCGCCTCAATTGGAAGACGTACTGAGCTGAAACACCAGCAGTTCAAATTTACAGTTATATTCTATGCAATTTTAGGGGTTTTTCGTCAATTGCTGGTCCGAATAAAACTGTAGCGTGAAACGGTCGCCCCAATCAAAAGTAAAGCGATAATCAACCAGAAGGCTAGATTAGCGCTCCAATTACTTCCGACTGCGTGTATTTTTTTTGGCAACTTGACGTCGACATAGCCAATCACGTTTTGTGACAATCCCGAGAGAACTCGCCCCCTGGCATCCGTGACTGCAGAAATCCCGTTATTTGCCGCCCGTACAAGCGGAATCCCGGCCTCAACCGCACGCAATTGGGCCTGGCGGAAATGCTGGTATGGACCCGGTGTGTTGCCGTACCAGGCATCATTCGTCACGTTGACGATAAAGTCGGCGGGCGGGCCTTCCGCTGCCATTTTCGCGGGAAAAATGACCTCGTAGCAAACCATTGGCAAAAAGTACTTATTTTCTTGTACAGGCACAGTATAACGGCGACTTCCGGCTGAAAAACTCCCGGGAGTATTTGCAATCGTATCAAGGCCTGCGCTTTTCAGGAGCGATGCAAATGGCAGGTATTCGCCGAACGGGACCAGGTGAAGCTTGTCGGCCGCGGCCGCAATCTGTCCCTTGTCGTCGATGACAAAAATCGAGTTATAGTATCGTGGCGCCTGCCCGGCCTGGACGCTCTCCTCACGCACGGCGCCTGTTATGAGGGTCTGTCCCTCAGTCAGCGTCTGCCCGATCATGGTCAGCGCCGCCGGGTTGCTGGTCAGGAGGAACGGCACCGATGTCTCGGGCCAGATGATATAGGTGGGCTGGACACCAGTATCGGACGGCCTTGCGGTCAGTGAAAGCAGGGTTTCAAAGATCTGTTTGCGTTCGCCGTCGTCCCATTTCTTCGACTGATCGACTGAGGGCTGGACGATGCGCACGATGATGTCGTCCTCAGCACCAGGCAAGGGGCCGGAAAGCCGCCAGTATCCGAAACCGAGATGGGCGGTCAGCAACAGCACCGCGATAACCAGGCCCGGCGCCAAGCCCCGGCGCGTTGCGATCAGTGCGGGAACCGAAAACACAAACACAGCCAGCGCCGACATGCCGAATATGCCAATCAGCGCCGATGACTGCATCATCAGCGGAACCGGCATCGCACCATAGCCGATGGCATTCCATGGAAAACCCGTGAGCACGAAGCTGCGCAGCCATTCGGCAAGTCCAAAACCGCATGCAAGTGCACATATGCGCCCAAGTCCGTCGGACCAAAGAGCCCGTGCAAAGGCGGTTGCAAGGCCGTAGAACAGCGCAAGCAGGGCCGGGAGACCGAAAACCGCCAGTGGAAGAGCCCAGGCGAATTCCTCAGCCTCGATCAGGAGCGCATTGCCCAGCCACCACAATCCGCCGGTAAAATACCCGAAGCCAAACCACCATCCGGTCCAGAAGGCCGGCCTCAGGCGTCCCAGAATACCTGCCTCGGCATTTCCGCTGGCGCCATCCAACAGCCAGACAAGAACGGTGAAGGAGACAAAAAGTACCGCAAAAAAATCAAATGGCGGCTGGGAAAGAACGCCCAGAGCGCCGGCAAGAAATGAAACAGCCCACCGCCTTGCTCCCCAAAGCAGCATGATTTTTCCGGCCAAACGCTCCATAACCCCTCCATATGCCGGTGAACGCAGCCACCGATACGCAACGTAGCGCTGCCGGCGGTCAGGCAATAATCCAGCCGGACAGGCCCGATCCGCGAATCAGGCGCACAGGGATTTATAGCAAAGGAACCGGTTATTGACCCGTTTCAAACGGCTGGCCGCCCAGAGGGTTCCAAACGGAGCTTGTTTATTTCACACCTTGTCCGGGCGGGGCTTCAAGCACCTTGCCCTTTTTTTGGCCCGCGGACGGTTCGCTGCGGTCAGTTTCCGACTTTTGCGGCCGGCGGCGGCGTTCCACCATCTTGCGGCGAACAATGCGCACGCGCTTAATGCGCCGCGGATCGGCATCGAGGACGTGGAATTCGAACTGCGGCAAAGCTCTCACCACCTCGCCGCGTGCCGGAATGCGGCCTATGGCGGAAAAGATAAGACCGCCGAGCGTATCGACATCTTCGGCCTTGTCGCCGAAATCGAAATCCTTGCCGACAACCTTGGCAATGTCCTCAAGCTCGGCGCGGGCGTCGGCAACAAACACATCTTCGGACGTGCTGGTGATCATGTCGGCTTCGTCGTCATGCTCGTCCTCGATGTCGCCGACCACCATTTCAACGATGTCTTCCAGCGACACGAGGCCGTCGGTGCCGCCATATTCGTCGATCACCAATGCCATCTGCGTGCGCATGGCCTGCATGCGCTGCATCAGATCGGATGCCAGCATGGAGGGCGGAACAAACAGGACATCGCGGATGATGCCCGCATCCTGAACCGTCTTTGTCAGCTCGACCCGTGCCAGATCAAACTGGCCTGCCTTAACGGGTTTGTCCTTCTTGGCGGCGGCCGAGCCATTGGCCGTTTTTGCCGAACCGTTGCGGGCGGCGCGCCGGCGATTGCGTGCCTGTTTTGTTATGTAGGCCACCAGGTCGCGGATGTGGACCATGCCGCGCGGGTCGTCCAGAGTCTCACCATAGACCGGCATGCGTGAATGGCCCGACTCCTCGAACATCACCATCAGCTCGTCCAGCGTGATGTCACAATCGGCGGCCCGTATTTCCGCCCGCGGCACCATGACATCCTCGACGCGCACTTCGCGCAGCCTGAGGATATTGTGCAGCATGGCCCGTTCCTCGGGCGTAAAGGCAGCGCCGAACGCCCCGTCCGACGACAGCGCGTCGGTCAGGTCCTCTCGGAGGCTGTGCTCATCTGATGCCCGGAACAACCGTAATATCCGTGACCACCAACTGTGGCCGTTTCGCTCTGTTGGGCGAACTAGAACGGGAAGTTGCCTACTTCCGGGGTCCTCGCCGCTGTCCGCTTCCTGTGAACCGGAAGACGCGTCAACCGGCGCCTCGGTACTGGTATGCTGATTCATCGCTTATCAGACTGGAAATGTGTTTTCATAGGGGTCAGATAGGTCAAGCGTCGCCAAAATGCGAGTCTCCAGACCTTCCATTACGTCTGCATCCTCATCGTCATCATGATCATAGCCTAACAGATGCAAAAATCCATGCACGAGAAGATGCGTCAGATGGTTATCAAACGGGATGCCGAGATCGGCTGCTTCACGCTCTATGGTTTCACGGGCGAACAGAATATCACCGAGCATCGGGCCCGGCATTCCCTGGGGTTCCACGGGAAAGGCCGGAAATGACAAGACATTGGTCGGCTTGTCCTGCTCGCGCCATTGCTGATTGATCGCGCGCATCGCGTCATCATCGGAAAACAAAAGTGATAACTCGCAACCGCCGACAGGAAACGGCTGGCCGGTTTCGCTCGCCAAATATGCCGCCGCCGCATCGATTGTCGTTTTGCTCAGTGCTTCGAGCGTGTCGGCGTCCGGCCAGCCCGGCGTCTCCACCGATATCTGGATGTCTATACCGCTCTCAAATGGCTCTTTGCCGGTCATTCGACGTCCGGTTTACCGCTTTCGGCTATCATCGTGTTTTCCGCGTCATAGGCAGCAACGATGCGCGCGACGAGCGGGTGGCGCACGACATCGGTGTCACGGAAACGGACGGTCACTACCCCTTCCACGCCCTTCAGTATGTGAAGCGATTCGACAAGACCCGATTTCACGCCGCGCGGCAGGTCGATCTGGCTGGGATCGCCGGTAACGATCATGCGGGCGTTCTCGCCCAACCGTGTCAGGAACATCTTCATCTGCATCGACGTCGTGTTCTGCGCTTCGTCGAGAATAACGGCGGCATTGGCTAGCGTGCGGCCGCGCATAAATGCCAGCGGCGCAATCTCGATAACGCCGGCGGTTATGGCCCGTTCCACCTTGTCGCCGGGGATCATGTCGTAAAGCGCGTCGTAGAGCGGACGCAGATAAGGGTCGACCTTTTCCTTCATGTCACCGGGCAGGTAGCCGAGCCGTTCTCCCGCCTCGACAGCGGGGCGCGACAGGATGATCTTTTCAATCAGGCCGCGCTCCAGCAGCTGCGCCGCGTGCGCGACGGCAAGATAGGTCTTGCCGGTACCGGCCGGCCCGATCCCGAACAGCAGCTCCGCGCGATCCATGGCGCGGATATAGGCGTCCTGATTGGGCGTGCGGGCCACAATGGTCTTCTTACGCGTCGAGACCTGCGCAAAGGCCATTTTTCCCTTGTTTTCCATGGTCGGCAGCGTCAGCTGGTCATCGGCGGCCACCGACATGCGGATTGCGCCTTCAACATCCGAGGTCTGGACCTCCTCGCCTTCCTGAAGCCGGTCATAGAGATAATCCAGCGCCCGGCGGGCCTGATTTGCGGAGGTCTCGTCACCCTGAATGGACACCTGATTGCCTCTGGCGCGTGCATCGACGCCCAGCTTCTGCTCGATCAGCGCAAGATTCTGGTCGAACTGGCCAAACAGCTCGCTTGCAAGACGGTTGTTTTCGAAGGTCAAGACAATATGCGTCGTGTCGGAAGCTCCGGCCCGGTTTGTGCCGGCCTTTTTCTTGATTGCCTCAGGTCTACTCAAATGGTTGAACTCCCGGATTCGCCCTGCAATATTTCGGCAAAAAGCGAATTTGTTCCTGTTTGCGTGATTCTCACCTTTATAATTTCACCGATTTGCGACGATTTTGCATCAATTATTACCGGCTGCAGCCAGGGTGAGCGGCCGATCAACTGTCCGGGCCGGCGTCCGGGCTTTTCCAAAAGCAGGTCGATTGTCATGCCGACACGGCTTTCAGCAAACTCCGTCTGGTGCTTGCGCAGCAATGCCTGCAGGCGTTCCAGCCGGTCCGATTTTACGTCTTCGGGGATGTGATCGTCCCGTTCTGCACCGGGCGTTCCAGGGCGCGGTGAATATTTGAACGAAAATGCCTGTGCATAACGGACGCGTTCGACAAGACGCAGCGTGTCCTCAAAATCCGCATCGGTTTCACCCGGGAAGCCGACGATGAAGTCGCCTGACAGGGCAATATCGGGCCGGGCCGCCCGGATGCGGTCGACAAGACGCAGGTAATCGTCTGCCGTGTGACGCCGGTTCATGGCTTTCAACACACTGTCCGAGCCGGCCTGTACGGGCAAGTGCAGGTAAGGCATCAGCTTGTCGAGATCACGGTGGGCGGCGATCAGCGCGTCGTCCATGTCGCGCGGATGGCTGGTGGTGTAACGAAGGCGCTCAAGACCTTCTATGCCAGCCAGCAGGCGAAGCAATTCACCCAGGCCCCATTCGCGGCCATCTTCGCCCTCGCCGTGCCAGGCGTTGACGTTCTGGCCCAAAAGCGTGATTTCCCGCACCCCGGCGGCCACCAGCTGACGGGCTTCGCGGGCGATCTGATCGACCGGGCGCGAGACTTCCGAACCGCGCGTATAGGGAACGACACAGAAGGTGCAGAACTTGTCGCAGCCCTCCTGCACAGTCAGGAACGCGGTTATACCGCGTGATGCGATCACCTTCTTTTCGGGCTCCGGAAGATGGTCGAACTTGTCCTCAATGGCGTATTCGGTCTCCACGACCTTTTCACCCTTGCGCGCCCTGGCGATTGCCTGCGGCAGGCGATGATAGGTCTGCGGACCGATCACCAGATCGACAATCGGCGCACGGCGGATGATCTCCTGACCTTCTGCCTGGGCGACACAGCCGGCGACCCCGACCATGAGCTCGGCGCCGTCCTCGGCACGCGCTTCCTTCAGCTTGCGGATCCGTCCGAGCTCCGAATAGACCTTCTCGGCGGCTTTTTCGCGGATGTGGCACGTGTTTAGCAGCAGAAGATCGGCTTCTTCCGGATTGTCGGTCGGCTGATAGCCGTCCTTTGACAGTGCATCTGCCATGCGCTCCGAATCATAGACATTCATCTGGCAGCCATAGGTTTTTACAAAAACCTTGCGCTTGTTCGTCCGAGTGTCTGTCCGCACGCCGTCAATCGTGTCTGTTTCTGCCTGTGTCTGCATTTAATCGTTCCCGAAGGGCAACGGCCCTTCATACCGCGTCCGGCCGGTTGCAGCCGGCCATATTCAAGGCGGTTCTACCAACTATATAGTTCAAAACACGCAATCGCGGCTGTTTGTGACAGAGTCAAGCCAATTCCGGGATATAATCGGCTGCAGAAGCGCCTTATTTGCAGCAATGACACACTCCGGCCCGTTCGAAACCGTCAATCCAGTGGTTTTCCGCCGCCATAGAGCTGCGCCTGAAGCATGCTGCGCACCTGGGCTTCCACGTCCCTGGTCACACGTTTGCGGTTGCTGCTTTCATCATATGTCACCGGTTCGCCGAAACAAACCTGGACATCAAATGCACCCTCCTTGAGTACGCCCATGAGGTGCGGGGTGAGTTCCGTGTCGCCGGGCCAGGCGGCAAGCGGCCTGCCAAAGCGGCCGAGCGGCACTCCATTGGCGTGGGTATAGGCAATCGCCACAGGCTGGATCGATACCGCGCCCGTCGGAGAGGCTTCAAGCGCATTTGCGGCAGCGCCGAAAAGCGAACTCTTGAAGTCAAGAAGCCGGTTGCCGTCGGACGTGGTGCCTTCGGCAAACAGCACGACGATCTCGCCGTCAGCAAGCCGTTTTGCCACCTCACTGACCTGTTCCCCGGTCTGGCGGCGCCTTTCACGCTCGATAAAGACCGTTCGCTGCCATTTGGCGAGCCAGCCGAAGACCGGCCAGTTTTTTACTTCAGACTTGGCAATGAAGACGACGTCGGCCACGGAAGAAAGCACAACAATGTCTTTCCAACTGCTGTGGTTGGCGGCGATCATCAGCGGGCGATGGGTATCGAGCTTTCCATGGATGACGACGCGTACGCCCAGAAGCCTGACGGCAACCCTGTGCCACCAGCGCGGCAGGTACCACGACAGCTTCCAGTTAAAGCGGTTGGATGTCAGTTGAACCGGCAGCAGGACGAGCGTCACCAGCACGATGACCGTCAGAACGATGGCAATCCTTATCCCCGCAATCATCTGAAGAGGCCACTCCCCGGCAGGCGGCCTTCAATCCCCTGAGCGAGCATTGTCAGTCTTTCGCCTTGCTGAGTGGGATTCCGTAGAGTTCAAGGCGGTGATCGACCAGTTTGAAACCGTGTTCGCGGGCGATTCTTTCCTGCAGCGCCTCGATTTCCTCGGACTGAAATTCGATGACCCTACCGCTCTTCAGATCGATCAGATGATCATGATGCTCGTCCGGCACCGTTTCGTAGCGCGACCGCCCGTCGCGAAAATCGTGACGCTCGATAATGCCGGTATCCTCGAAAAGCTTCACGGTGCGATAGACCGTTGAAATCGAGATGTTCGGATCAACCTCGGCGGAACGTCGGTAAAGCTCCTCCACGTCGGGATGGTCAGCGGAACCCTCAAGGACCCGGGCAATGACGCGCCTTTGCTCCGTCATGCGCATGCCGCGCTCGACGCATTGTTGTTCCAGGGACTTCAATTCTTCTGTCACACGCAACCTCACAGCCGCCAAATTGCCGTTTCAGGAATGGCCTACCCAAGATCGAGCCGCATGACAAGCGCTGCGGTCTTTGCTCCACTGTCCTGGTCGTAATATGCGGCGCGTTCGGCCACCTTGGAAAATCCGATTTTCTGATAGAGCGCAATCGCCGCTTCGTTGCCCTCGTCCACTTCCAGAAACAAGGATTGTGCCCCTTCCGTACGCAAATGCCGCAACACCGCGCCCATCAGCCGCCACCCCAGCCCTGTTTCGCGGTATTTCGGATGCACAGCGATGGTCAGGATCTCAGCCTCGTCCGCCGCCAGCCGAGCAAGGACGAAGCCGCCCGAACGGCCGCGCTTGCCGGGCCGATGCGCAATGAAGCCGAAGACCGCATCCTGGCCGATCAGCGCCTGTATTTCACCGTCGCTCCAAATGCGCGAAAAGCCTGTGGCATGCAGGGACGATGCCTCGGCGCAGTCGTCCGCGCCCATGGGTACGATCTCGAATTCAGTCGTCCAGCGAAACAGCGAAGATTTAGTCATGGCGCCGTATCCCGCCGCGGCACGGCAAAACCCACCTGCGGCTTTGCATCCGCAGATCTCAGATATAGCGGTTTCGGTTGCTCATGCTGCGGCTCCTGAGCAGCGGCAAGCCGCGCGATTGCCTCGATATCGGCCGTTGCGGCATCGCCCCTGATGACCGCCATGGAACCGCCTTCTTCGTTTACGCTGCACACAAGAGGCGCGCCGGAGCCCATAAGCAACGCTTTGGATTCATGCGCCAGCTTGCGGGCGGCGTCCACGGCAATCGCCGCGGGCGGCCCGGAGGCAATGCCGTCCCGATCAAAGAGCTGGGCGTAGACCTCACCTCTTCGTGCATCGAGCAGGATAAGCAGCGGCCTTTTTTTCGGAGCCGACAGCGCCAGGCCTTCAAACACGGTTACGCCGGCAAGCGGAACCGAAAGAGCGAGGGACAGGCCGCGCATCGCGGCAACGCCGACCCGGACACCGGTAAAGGAGCCGGGCCCGATGCACACGCCAAGGCGTTGCACCGCGTCAAAGGTCAGGCCGGCCTCATCCATCGCCAGTTCAATGACCGGAAACAACCGCTCCGCGTGGCCGCGTCCAATGTCCTCGACGGCCTTTCCGAGAATCTCGTCGCTGACGGAATCGTAAATGCAGGCTGCGCAAAGATGTGCGGCGGTATCAATTGCCAGCGTGATCATCGGATTCCAGTGCGCCAAGCAATATTTCGTTGAATTCCTGCGGGTGCGTCAAAAACGGCGCATGGCCGGCGCCATCAATGACCGCAACGCCATTTGTGCTGCCGGGGATATGTTCGGCCATGAAGGTGCTGGCCCCGGGTTTGCAGACGAGATCCTTTTCGCCGCAGATAATCGTCGTCGGCAGGGTGATCTGCGGCAACAGGTCGACCTGCGAACGGGCATCCGTGCTCACATAATCGTTGATGGTGACATCCTGCCGCGCGCACGCGGCCATATCGGAGAGGAACGCGGCGACGTGGTCGTCTTCCGGCGATATGCGTTTGCCGAAACCGCTGGCGGTCGCCACGAAATCCGTTTCGAGAGCCCGTTTGGTCCTTGGTGTGCTTTCAGGATCCTGCCCGTAGGGAAAACGCTCGTCGGAGAGCCGTTGCGGGATCGTGTCGACGAGGACAAGACGTTCAGCCTTTCCCGGATACCGGGTTACAAAAACCTGGCAGATACAACCACCCATCGACCAGCCGAGCAAGGTAATGTCTTTCAAAGACAGCTCGTCAATAAGCGCGGCCAGGTCGTCGCAATGGTCCTCAAAGCTGATATCGGGAGAGGCAGCCGTGGATCTGCCGTGACCGCGAAGATCCGGACACACGCAGCGGAACCGGTCTTTCAGCGCTTCTACCTGCTTGTGCCAGACCGAGCCGTCCATCATCGTGCCATGCACAAACAGGATGGCAGGCAGATCGCCGCCGCTATCGGCGACATAAATCCGTTCGCCGTTGATCTCATAGTTCATTTGCCGCATCTGTCCGTCTATTCCGGGCAAATCCACACCAACATGCTAATAAACAACAGGTATTGCCGCCGCCTGCTCAAAGGCGGCGGTACGCAGCACTAAACCGCTTCGACTTCCTGCACTTCAGGAATGAAATGCCTCAGCAGGTTCTGAATTCCGTGCTTGAGCGTTGCCGTCGAGGACGGGCAGCCCGCACAGGCGCCTTTCATGTGCAAAAAGACGCGGCCGTCCTTGTAACCCTTGAAGGTTATGTCACCGCCATCCTGGGCAACAGCCGGACGCACGCGGGTTTCGAGCAGTTCCTTGATGGTCGCGACGATCGGCTCATCGGCTTCATCATAAAACTCGCCTTCGTCGCTGAAATCCGAATCGTCGACGGTGCTGTTCATGATCGGCGCGCCGGACATGAAGTGTTCCATGATCGTGCCCAAAATGGCGGGCTTGAGATGCTGCCACTCGGCGCCGTCCTTGGTCACGGTAATGAAATCATAGCCGTAGAAAACACCCGTCACGCCAGGAATCGAAAACAGCCTTGCGGCCAACGGCGAGGCTTCCGCCGCGCTTTCCACGTCGCGGAAATCGGCAGATCCGCCCTCATAAACCACTTTTCCGGGCAGAAATTTCAAGGTCGCCGGATTCGGTGTGGCTTCCGTCTGAATAAACATCCATTTTGCTCCTGAGCGGCGGTGGCCGTGCCGTTTGCCGGCATTTTACCGGAACCGCCTGAAATATGCGTGGAAAATAAGGCACAAACCGCCAGACTTCAAGAAGTCGCATCGCCGCAGATATATGCGCTGAATACACCTGTTCTCAGCAAAGCGCCTCGATGTCCTCGTCGCTCAACGCATCCGGAATCACGGTAACCGGAATGGGGAAAGCGGCGCCGCGTCCGGCGATTGACGATACCAGCGGCCCCGGGCCTTCCTTGGCTGAGCCGGAGGCGAGCACCAGAATGGCAATGTCCTGGTCTTCCTCGATTATTGCGTGGATTTCCTCGGTCGTCTTTCCCATGCGGATTTTCAGCTCGGGTTCGATACCACTGTTTTCGCGAACCTGCGCCGCAAAACGTTCAAGCGCAGCATCCGCTTCCTCGCGCGCCTCGGCCTTCATAATCTCCTCGACACCGAGCCAATGCTGGAAATCCCCCGGCTCGATAACAAAGATCAGAACCAGCACACCGTTGGTGCGCCTTGCGCGGCTAGCGGCATAGTGTACCGCACGTTCGCATTCGGGCGTATCGTCGATGACCGCAAGAAACTTGCGGCGGTGACCTTCTTCCCTGGACAGTCGCTTCGAAACCATGACGCGAAGTGTGCCATCGGCCTTGCGGCTCGGCAAGCGTTAGTTTTCGGCGGTCCCCAGAACCGCCGCAACGCCTGGCCTGCAAGGCTTCAGAGCCCGAACGGGCTCTCAGTAGAGCAGTCCTATGATTTCCTTGACATCATTCATGGTCTTGCCGGCAATGGCGCCGGCCCTGTCGCCGCCGTCCTCCAGCACACCGTCGATATAGGCCGGATCGTCCATCAGACGCCGCATCTCGGCGCTGATCGGCGACATGACGCTGACGGCAAGCTCGGTGAGTGCCGGCTTGAAGGCAGAAAACTGCTGGCCGCCAAAATCGGCGATCACCGCTTCCTTGCTGGTATCGGAAAGGGCGGCATAGATGCCGACGAGATTTTCAGCTTCGGGACGGCCTTCCAGCCCTTCAACATCGCCCGGCAGCGGTTCCGGATCGGTTTTTGCCTTGCGGATCTTTTTCGAGATCGAATCGGCATCGTCCGTCAGATTGATGCGCGAAAGATCCGAAACGTCGGATTTCGACATTTTCTTGGTGCCGTCACGCAGGCTCATGACCCGCGGCGCAGGCCCTTCGATCAGCGGCTCCGTCAGCGGAAAATAGCCGTTGACCCGTTCTTCACCGACCAGCATGTCGACGCCGAGGCCGGTGTCGGCAATCCGCTTTGAGAAATCGATGTTGAACTTCTGCGCAATGTCGCGGGTCAGTTCCAGATGCTGTTTCTGGTCATCTCCGACCGGCACATGGGTGGCGCGATAAAGCAGAATATCTGCAGCCATAAGACTCGGATAGGCAAGCAGGCCCAGCGATGCGTTTTCACGATCCTTGCCGGCCTTGTCCTTGAACTGCGTCATGCGGTTCATCCAGCCGATGCGGGCAACGCAGTTGAATATCCATGCAAGCTCGGCGTGGCCGGGAACACGGCTCTGGTTGAAGACGATGTGTTGCTTCGGATCGATACCCGCGGCAAGGAATGCCGCCGTGATCGAACGCGTCTGGCCCTGCAGATCATCATGCACAAGCTGCGCGGTAAGGGCATGCAGATCAACGACGCAATAGATGCAGTTGTGACTTTCCTGGAGGGCGACAAACTTGCGGATGGCACCCAGATAGTTGCCAAGATGCAGATTGCCGGTTGGCTGCACTCCTGAAAAGACGAGCGGCTTGAATTCGGACATGGATATTCCTGAAGATGTTTTTCTCGGTCGGACGTCGCGGCGGGTTATGCACCTGTGACGCGCGGTGATCAAGGAAATTCGGCTACCGGCAGTGCTCAAACAGGCTGCAGAAGATCCCATGTGTTGCCGAACGGGTCCTTGAAGACAGCAACAATGCCATAGGCTTCGGTGCGCGGCTCTTCAAGAAACACGACGCCGTTGTCCACCATGCGCGCACGGTCCGCTGCAAAATCTTCGGTAAACAGGAAGAAGCCGACACGGCCGCCGGTCTGGTCTCCAATACGGGCCCGCTGGCGGTCGTTTGCGGCCTCGGCGAGCAACAGCGCCGATCCGCCGCCGCCCTGCGGGCGAACAAGCACCCAGCGCTTGCCGTCGCCGAGGTCCGTGTCAGAGACCAGCTCAAACCCGAGCGAGCCGACGTAGAAGGCAATGCCCTCGTCATAGCTCGGCACAAGCATCGTCACATGGGCAATCTTTTGCATGTCAGCTCCATATCTATTTTTGCCTGCGCCGGATCATCGACAACAATTGACGGCGGTCCATTGCCCCGGTCGCAAGGACGAAGGCGAAATAGACGAACGCCCCTGCGCAGATGACCGCCAGCATCAGGACGATCCGCAGCAACAGGCTGCCATCCATCAGCAGCGGTCCGATCACGGCCATGACGAGATAGAGCCCCACACCCATCAGGGCGCTGCCGGCAATGATCAGCGCGATGCGCCTCATCGTTTGCGCCGTCGGGCGGAACTGGTCTTCGCGGTACAACAGGCCACCGAGAAGCAACGCATTTGCCCAGCCGGCCAGCGATGTCGCTATGGCGATGCCCATCACCCCGATGATCGGAAAGAGTGTCAGGCTACCGGCGACATTGATCACCGCGTTTACTCCGGCAAACCACATGGGCGAGCGCATGTCCTCGCGGGCGTAAAAGGACGGTGTGAAGATCTTGTTGAGCACAAACGCCGGAAGGCCGCCGGCAAAGGCCGCGAGCACCGTCGCGGTAATTAGTGTCGTCTCGCGGACAAATTCGCCACGCTCAAAGAGCAGCGCCACAATGGGCGCGGGAATGACGGCAAAGGCGACAGCCGCCGGGACCGTCAGCCCGAGGCCGAATTCAAGACTGTTGTTCTGCAGGTCCTGAACCGACTGGGTATTGCCCTCTTTCAGCGCGCGCGACAGTTCCGGCAGAAGCACGACGCCGATGGCGATGCCGATAACGCCGAGCGGCAGCTGCAGGATCCTGTCGGCGAAATTGACAATGGCGATGGCGCCGTTGTCGCCGGAAATGATGATCTGGCCGATGAGCAGATTGAGCTGGGTGATGCCGCCGGTGATAGCGGCCGGAAGCGCAAGCCATAAAAGCCGCTTGACCTGTGCCGACAAGCGCGGCATGCCGATGCGAATGTGAAAACCGGTTTGCCTGACGCCATAGACGAGCAACGCCAGTTGCAAAATGCCGGAAACCATAACGCCGACGGCCAAGGAGACACCAACGAGCCGGGTTTCCACACCCTGGTTGACGGCAACAACAAGCACGCCGACCAGCACAACGTTGAGCAGTACCGGACTTATGGCCGCCAGGAAATAGTGCCGGTACGAGTTGAGGATCCCCGAAAACATCGCCACCAGCGACATGGCGGTCAGATAGGGAAACATGATCCGCGTGAGGTATACGGTCAGTTCGAACTTTTCGGGGATTTCGGTGAATTTCGGCGCGATGATCGTGGCGACCAGCGCCGGCATGAAAATCATGGCCACAGCCGACAGCGCAATCAGGATAAACAAGAGCACCGACAGAACCTGACGCGCGAAAATCTCGGCCGCCGCCGGGCCTCCGCCTTCCAGTTCCTTGGCAAACAGCGGTATGAAAGCTGAATTGAACGCACCCTCGGCGAACAGCCTGCGAAACAGGTTCGGAAAGCGGAATGCCGCATAGAATGCATCGGAGACCGGACCTGCGCCGAGCGTATAGGCGATCAGCGCCTCCCGGGCAAAGCCGAGCACGCGGCTTGCCATGGTCGCGGAGCCGACGCTGGCAAATTTCCGAAACAGACTCATGTCTGCTTGACCCGCCTGCCCTTGGTGGTCGGCGGCGCGATGATGCCCTGGGGCATTTTCTGGCGAACGTCCTCTTCGATTCCTGCGAGCACGGCCTTTAGCCGGGCAATGATGTTGCCATGCCTGTTTTCATTGGTGATTTTGTGGCCGAAAAGGTCCGTCACGTAGAAGGTGTCGATCACCTTCTCGCCGAACGTGGTGATATGTGCGGAAGCGATGTCGAGCGAGAGATCGGATAGAACCTCCGTGATTTCTGACAAAAGACCCGTACGGTCGAGCCCTTCCAGCTCAATGACGGTGAAGTAGTTCGACAGGCTGTTGTTGATGCTGACCTTGGGCGTGACGGAAAATGGCTTGGTCTTTCGCCGGCTCTTCGTCTTGTGCGCGATCACCTCGGGCAGCCGCTTCTGCCCCGACAGCACCGCCTCGATCATTGCGCCGATGCGTTCAGCGCGCCGCAATTCATCGTCATCCTGATCAAAGGCACGGTTGATCAATATCGTATCGAGCGCCCGCCCGTCGGCGGTCGTAAAGACCTGCGCATCGGCAATATTGGCGCCGGCGGCGGAACAGGCGCCGGTCACGATCGAAAGCAGCCGCGGGTGGTCTGGGGCCAGTACGGTGATCTCCGTTATGGCGTGAAAAGAATGGGTCCGGACCATGGTCGAAAGCGGCTTGCCGGCATCCCTGGTGCGCCGGATGAACTCGGCGTGACGGATCTGATCATCAAGTTCAACGGTCAAAAGATAGGGCAGATAATGGAGCTTGAGATAGTCCTCACGCTCCTTGTCCGGCCAGTCAGACAGCGCGTCGGCAAGGCGCAGCCTCGCCTCTTCGGCACGCTCCTTGCCGGAAACCGCTGAAAATCCGCCCGACAGCATCAGTTCCGTTTCACCGTATAAGGTGCGCAGAAGCTGACCTTTCCAGCCGTTCCATACGCCTGGCCCGACGGCCCGGATATCGCAGACTGTCAGCACCAAAAGCAGTCGCAGCCGGTCGAGCGACTGCACAACGTCGGCAAAGTCCTCGATGGTCTTGCGGTCGTGCAGATCGCGCGACTGGGCAATCATCGACATGCTCAGATGCTCGCGAACCAGCCATGCCACGATTTCTGTCTGCTCCGGGGTAAACCCAAAGCGCGGGCAAAGCTTGCGCGCCACTTTCGCACCGGCGACTGAATGATCTTCCGGGCGGCCCTTGGCAATGTCGTGCAGCAGTATCGCAAAATAGAGGACTTCACGCTCGGTGATTTCCGGAAGGATGCTGATGGCAAGCGGGTGCGCTTCATCCTCCTTGCCCTGCTCGATGCGCGACATGATATCAACCGCCCGCAACAGGTGCTCATCCACCGTATAGTGGTGATACATGCTGAATTGCATCATCGATACGATCTTGCCGAAATCGGGAATGAAACGGCCGAGAACACCTGCCTCGTTCATGCGGCGCAGGATCAGCGCCGGGCGGCGCGGCGACGTCAAAATTGAAAGAAACAACCGGTTCGCCTCTTCGTCCTCGCGTACCGGAGCCTTGATCAGCTTGAGCGATCGGGACGCAAGCTTCAGCGCATCGGGGTGGAACTCCAGATCATGTATATCGGCAAGATGAAAGAGACGGATGATATTGACCGGATCGCGCTTGAACACCTCGTCGTCCGCCACGGTGATGCGTCCGTGATCCTGCATGAAGTCCAGCGTGCCGGGGACCTTGCGGCGGCGCTTGGCAAGACGCCGCAGGACACGCGAAAAGCCCGGCGCCTCCTTGGCCTGCTCGTCTTCAAGCGCTGCGCACAATATCCGGGTCAGGTCACCAACATCCTTTGCGACCAGAAAATAGTGCTTCATGAAGCGTTCGACGGCGGAAAGGCCCGGATGGTCATGGTAGCCGAGATCGGCCGCAATCTCGCGCTGAATGTCAAAGGACAGACGTTCCTCGGCCTTGCCCGTGAGAAAATGCATGTGGCAGCGCACCGCCCACAGGAAATCCTCCGATTTCACGAAAAGCTTGGCCTCGCGGCGTGACAGCACGCCGAGCTTGACAAGCTGGCGCGAGGACTGGACGCGGTAATAATATTTGACAAGCCAGAACAGCGTCTGCAGATCGCGAAGCCCGCCCTTTCCCTCCTTGACGTTCGGCTCCACCAGGTAACGCGTGTCGCCGGCCTTTTGGTGACGCACATCGCGTTCGGCGAGCTTTGCCGCGATGAAGGCCTGCGCCGTGTTGCGTACGACCTCGGCATCGAACCGCTTTTCCATACCGTCATAGAGCGGTCTCGCACCGCAGATGAAACGGGCGTCCAGGATCGCCGTGCGGATGGTCATGTCGCTCATCGACAGTCGGATGCATTCATCGATATTGCGGGTCGCGTGACCGACCTTGAATCCCATATCCCAGAGCATATAGAGCACATATTCGACGACCTGCTCGGTCCACGGCGTCGGCTTGTAGGGAAGCACGATCAGAAGATCGATGTCGGATCCCGGCGCCAGGGTCTCGCGACCGTAGCCGCCGACCGCCGCCAGCGCCATATGTTCGGACGTCGAGGGATTTTCAACCGGATAGGAACGGGTTGTGGCATAACCGAAAAGCACCCTGATGATCTCATCCTGCAGCAGCGAGATCCGGCGGGCGCAATCAAGTCCGCTGCCGTCTTCGCGAAGCATCTCGGCGATCATCTTGCGGCCTTGCGTGACCGTTTCCTTCAAAACGGCGAACAGTTCGTTGCGGGCGGTCATTGAAGCCGGATCGTCGGCACTGTCCGCGATCGCATCGCACCTGGCGCGCAGCGTCTCGATATCCAGGATACGTTCAAATTGAAGGTCTTTGGAAGTCATGCCTATCCGGTTATTAATCGCCTGCAAGTATCGCAACTGCCTTGCTGTAGCGCGTTTTCCGTGAAAGAACCACAGCAGAATGCACAAGCACAAACAGACGAGGATTTCCATTCATGATCACTGTGCTCGGTTCAATCAACATGGACCTGATCGCATCGGTTGACCGATTGCCGGACCCGGGCGAGACGGTTGGCGGGCACGCTTTCGTGACGGCGGCCGGCGGCAAGGGAGCCAATCAGGCATTGGCCGCAGGACGGGGCGGTGCGGCGGTGCGCATGTGCGGGGCGGTGGGGCGTGACCATTTCGCCGAACCGGCACTTACGCATCTGAAAGAAGCGGGCGTCGACCTTTCAGCCATCCGCGAAGTCGACGAGGCGACCGGAACCGCCCTTATCCTGGTCGACAGCAATGGCGAAAACATCATCGCCGTTGTTCCGGGTGCTAACGGAACGATCAGCGACGATGACGCAATCCGAGCCGTCGAGGCAATGTCGGAGGGTGATTACCTGCTGTTGCAGCTGGAAATACCGGCGAGCGCCATCCGGGCCGCACTGAGCAAGGCGCGTGAACGCGGTGTGATCTCCGTGCTCAATATCGCGCCGCTGACCGATGATGCGGCGGAACTCGCAGCCGGGGCAGACATTGTTATAGCCAATGAAACGGAATTCGAACTGCTCGCCGGCAAGTCCGAAATGGGCGCCGCTGTTCGCGAAAAGGCTCTTCTCGATCTGCACGGGAAGTCCGAACAAACACTTATCGTCACCCTTGGTGCCGGTGGTGTCATTGCCGCGCGCGGCGGCGCACTGCTGAAGGCACCGGGTTTGATCATCGAACCGGTGGATACTGTAGGCGCAGGCGACACGTTCTGCGGCTATCTGGCGGCCGGCCTCGACCGCGGTCAATCGTTCGAAACGGCTCTCAAACGCGCCGCCATTGCCGGCAGCCTGGCCTGTCTGAAGCCCGGCGCACAGCCGGCGATTCCGCATGAAAAGGACGTGAAAGCGGCTCCGTAAGCGCTACAATCTGGCGATGTGTTCCACCAGCAGGTCGAAGAACCCGTCCGCATTGACGTCGCGTATGACAAGCGCGTTGTGCGGGCGCCCGGTGACCTGCCACCAGTCGACCACCGTCATCCCGGCGGTTAGTGGCGATTTGGTCTCAATTTCGACATTGCAGTAGCGGCCTGAAAACAGTTCCGGCTTCAAAAGCCAGGCAATCACGGTCGGATCATGCAGCGGGCCGCCATCGGTGCCGTATTTTTCCTCGTCGAAACGCTCGAAGAACTCCAGAAGCTCGACGACGGCACGCGAAACCGGCGTTGCCAGCTGTTCGATGCGCTGAAGGCGGCGCTTTGTCGTCAGAACCTTGTGGGTCACGTCGAGCGGCATCATGACGATCGGAATTCCCGATTCAAACACCAGACGGGCCGCTTCGGGATCGACATAGATGTTGAATTCGGCAGCCGGGGTGACATTGCCGCCCTCGAAAAAGCCGCCGCCCATCATGACGATCTGTTCTACGCGCTCGGCGATCTGGGGTGCCTGCTGCAAGGCGAGCCCGATATTGGTGAGCGGACCGAGCGTGCATAAGGTCACGTCACCTGCCGGTTCCGACAACAGGGTTTCGACGATGAAATCGACACCGTGAAGCGGTTGCAGCGGCATGTCCGGCTCCGGCAGAACCGGTCCGTCGAGGCCGGTCTTGCCGTGGACATACTCTGCAGTGACAAGCGGTCGCTCCATGGGCGACTTGGCGCCGGCGAAAACCCTTGTTCCCGGCTTTCTCGCCAGTTCACAAACCATGCGGGCATTTTTTTCCGTCAGCTCGAGAGGTACGTTGCCGGCAACGGCGGTAATGCCCAAGACCTCCAGATTTTCGCTGGCAAGGGCAAGCAGAATGGCAACGGCATCATCCTGACCAGGATCCGTGTCGATAATGATTTTCATCGGCTGCTCGCTGTTGCCAGCCATGGTGTCCTCAGTCGTTTTGCCGAACTATGCGCCTTGCTCGCGCCGACCGCAATATGCTTGCGATATCAAATTTCGACCCCATATAAATACCAAGTCGGGTGCTGAACGCAGGCCCGGCAACATGTCGCTTGAAACCAAGGACAGGATGGAAAAATGTCTCGAATGACGCCCTTTTCAAGCCCGCTGCTGCTCGGCTTCGATACGATGGAAAAGACCCTGGAACGTATCGCCAAAGGCAGTGACGGCTACCCGCCATATAATATCGAACGCGTCGCCGCACACGATTCCCAGGCCGAGACGCTGCGCATAACCCTTGCGGTTGCAGGGTTTTCACAGTCCGACCTCGACGTGACCGTTCAGGAAAATCAGCTGATTATCCGTGGACGGCAGGTCGAAACCGAGGATCGCGAATATCTGCACCGCGGCATTGCGGCCCGGCAGTTTCAGCGCACATTCATGCTCGCGGACGGAATGCGCGTGCTCAATGCCGACCTGAAGAACGGTCTGCTTGCCATTGATCTGGTCAAGCCGGAGCCCGAGCGCCAGGCAAAGCGGATCAATATTTCGGTCAGCGAGTGACCTTGTCTAAACGCTCGACAGGCGACCGGAAGACGCAGCGCATCCAATACGACAAATTGATTTTGGCCGCATGCGGGCACTAATCCGCATGGGCACGGTCTTCCAAAGGAGGATTTGAAAATGGCTTTGGACAACAAGATACATATCACCAAGGACGAGCTGGCCCATCTTGGCGCCGGTCAGGTCGGTTATATTCGCAAGATGACGTCGGACGAGGTGCAGGAACGGTTTCCCGACGCACCGAAACTCGAATCCGGCATTGATCTTTGGGCGCTGTTCGGCGCCGACGGCACGCCGCTCTTTTTGAGCGACGATCAGTCCACGGCCTATGTGAAAGCCGCTGAAGACGAGATCAGCCCGGTCAGCGTTCACTAGAACGCATGCAATTTTTCCGATCCGGCGGATGAACGGGTCGGCCTGAATCAAAAAAAGCCTGCGGATGGTAATCCGCAGGCTTTTCATTTCAATTGCTGAACTGAGCTCTCAGGCGGCGTTGGACGCCGGCGAATCCGTCAGGAATGCATAGATTGCCGAGGCCGATTCCGTCTGGCGCAGCTTTGTCACCATGTCGCCGTCGCGCAAGACCCTGGCGATGCGCGAAAGCGCTTTGAGATGATCAGCCCCGGCGCCTTCCGGTGCAAGCAGCAGAAACACCAGATCAACCGGCTGGTCGTCCAGTGCCTCGAAATCAACGGGTTCGGGCAGGCGTGCAAAAACGCCGACAATGGTTTTGATCGATGTCAGCTTTCCGTGCGGAATCGCAATTCCATTGCCGACACCGGTAGAGCCCAGGCGTTCACGCTGCAGGATGACATCAAAAACCTCGCGCTCGGAAAGGCCGGTCACCTGAGCCGCTTTGGCCGACAATTCCTGAAGCAGTTGTTTTTTAGAATTAACTTTGAGCGCGGGAAGTACTGCGTCCTGTACAATCAAATCCGCAAGTGACATCGCCAGTTCCTCGAGTGTCGAATATTATGTTTGCCGGACAGCGCGCCAAGCCGCCCGCGGTCCCAAAATGGGCTGTTTATGACTTGATATCGGCGGTATCGATCCAGCCGATATTTCCGTCGTTACGACGATACACAACGTTCACTTCGTTGTTGCCAGCATTGCGAAATACAAGAACCGGATTATCAGTCATATCCAGTGCCATGACAGCGCTAGCAACGGTCATGGTCTTCACGATCTTTGAAGACTCGGCCACGATTGCGGGCGCGTAGTCCTCGGGAAGCTCTTCTTCATCATTCGTGCCGGAATCCATTACCCGGTACGCAACCTCAGCGCTGTTGGCATGATTTCCAGAATGATGGTCCTTCAGGCGGCGCTTGTACCGTCGCAAGCGCTTTTCCACCCGTTCGGCGGCCGCATCAAAACTCGCCTGCGGTTCCTGAGCCTGTCCGGTTGCCTGCAAAGAAGCGCCGGTGTCGAGATGGACAAGACAATCGGTTGAAAAACGGGAGCCGGACTTCTCGACTGTTACCTGGCTGGAAAAGCCACCGTCGAAATACTTCGTGACCGCATCGCCAATCCGATCTTCAATTCGCGTACGGAAGGTCTCTCCGATTTCCATATGCTTGCCCGATACGCGTACGCTCATTGTACAACCCTTCTTCTTTTTGCCGTTTTGGTCAGTCTATGCGAGTCTGTCACACCATCCAAGTCGAATGGCGTTCAATTCGATGCTTTGGGGACGCGGCTGTGCAAAACCGTCCTAACCTGTTTTTAGCCTGTTGAGGCTATCTGGCCCGCGGACGCGGCGGCTTTAAGGCGAGATGGCCGAAATGTCAATGCGCGCGGGCTCAAGAACCTGCCAGGAACACCCTCATAAAACCGTTTCTACGCTAAATATATGCCCCCTGAGCCTGTTTTCCCGTTTTGGGACCGGATTAACAGCGCGGCCCGGTTCACTGTCCGGCACGCGCCAAAGCACGTTTTTCCCGTCGCCGTTGCACAGAAGACGCAATATTCATCCCCTCGCGGTATTTGGCCACGGTGCGGCGCGCGATATCGACGCCTTCCTGTTTCAGATTGCGGACGATGACATCGTCCGAAAGTACCTTTTCCGGCGATTCCTCTTCGATCATCTGGCGAATCCGGTGGCGAACGGCTGCGGAGGAGTGACTTTCGCCCTCTCCCGATGCGGCAATCGAAGCGGTGAAGAAGAACTTTAATTCGAATATTCCGCGCGGGGTTGCCATGTATTTGTTCGACGTAACGCGGCTGACAGTGGATTCATGCATGCCAATCGCGTCTGCGACCGATTTCAGTGTCAATGGGCGTAAATATTCAACGCCACGGGACAGGAATTCCGTCTGCCGGAGCACGATCTCACCGGCGACCTTCAAAATGGTCTTCGCCCTTTGATCAAGGCTGCGGGTGAGCCAATTGGCGTTTTTCATGCACTCGTTGAGATATTCACGGTCACCTTGGCTTTGTCCGGCACCGGCCGACACCTGTCTGAAATAGGTCTGATCCACCAGAACCCTCGGTAGGGTCTCGGCATTGAGTTCAACGTTCCAGTTGCCGCCAGATGCCTGGCGCACCGTAACATCGGCAATGATCGTCTGCACGTTGGCACCATCAAAACGGTTGCCGGGTTTGGGATCCAGGGCTCTGATTTCAGTAAGCATGTCGACAAGGTCGGCCTCCTCGACACCGCAGAGCTTCCTCAATGTCTTGAAATCACGCCGCGCCAGCAATTCCAGGTTATTCACCAGCGCCTGCATGGCCGGATCGAACCGGTCTTTTCGGCGCAACTGGATGGCCAGGCACTCGGAAAGCGAACGTGCAAAGAGGCCTGCCGGTTCAAATTCCTGCAATGCGGACAAAACCTGTTCCACCGCCGTCACATCGACATTCAGCCTTTCCGCCGTTTCGCGAAGGTCGACGCTCAGGTAACCCGCCGCATCGAGATGATCGGCAATATCGGCCGCAATCAGCCGATCGGCAACGTTCGGGAAGGTGAATATGATCTGTTCGTTGACGGTATCACGCAAGGTCTGCGGCCTTGCGGAAAATCCGTCCGGATCATTGTAGGCATCGCTTGCATGCGCGGCCGCTCCCGGCATCGATTTCCACTGCGCGGCAAGCTCGGGTGCGTCTGGTGCGGCGGCACCGCTATCTTCCGGAAAAACGTCTTCGGGCGCGGCATCCAGCCGCGCGGAAATTTCCTTTCCGTCGTGGTCGAGTTCATCACTGAACCATTCTGCTTCGCTGCCATTCGGCACTGCCGCGGCTTCTGTCTCCCCGCCGGCCTCGGTCGGCGGCGCGTCCGTTTCAGTCACCTTTTCAAGAAGCGGATTCTTTTCCACTTCCCGCTCGACATATTGCATCAATTCGGTGTGGGTCAGCTGCAGAAGCCTGATCGACTGCATCAACTGCGGTGTCATCACCAGTGACTGGCTTTGGCGTGTCTGCAATGAGGCCGTAAGTGCCATATACCCGGAACTACCTGTGCCGTATCAACCAATATTTTTCGGCAAGCGGCATGCCGCCGATAAAAACTGGCCCAAAAATTGCTTTTTAGCGGCAAATGTCAAGGTTTTAGCTGCAGGACTTTCGGCTACAGTAAATTCGGTGCGGCGGAAACCGGTCTCGCCCGGGGCGATCAAAGCCGGAATCCCTCGCCAAGATAAAGCCGCCGGACATCCGGATTTTCGACGATGTCCTTTGCCCGCCCGTGGGTCAGCACCTTACCGGCGTGAATAATATAGGCACGATCGATCAGCCCCAGCGTTTCGCGCACATTGTGGTCGGTGATCAAAACGCCGATGCCACGCTGGGTCAGATGCCGCACAAGCGCCTGTATGTCGGATACAGCTATCGGATCGACACCGGCAAACGGTTCGTCAAGAAGCATAAATGTCGGATCGGAAGCAAGCGCCCGCGCAATCTCGAGACGCCGGCGTTCGCCGCCGGAAAGCGAAATGGAAGGCGCGGCGCGCAGATGATCGATGCTGAATTCGTTGAGCAGCTCGTCCAGTTTCCTCTCGCGCACGGCCTTGTCGCGCTCGACAACTTCCAGGACGGCGCGAATATTGGCCTCGACGCTCAATCCCCTGAAAATGGAGGCTTCCTGCGGCAGATAGCCGACACCAAGGCGTGCACGGCGATACATCGGCATCTGGGTCACATCGTTGCCGTCTATGCGGATCGTTCCCTCATCAACCGGCACCAGGCCGGTGATCATGTAAAAACAGGTGGTCTTGCCGGCGCCGTTTGGACCCAGCAATCCGACAGCTTCGCCCCTTCGCACGCCCAGCGAAACGCCGTTTACGACGCGGCGCGACTTGTAGGTTTTGGTGAGGTTGCGGGCAATGAGCGTGCCTTCATAGCGTTCACGTTCGCTCTGGCCGGCCGATTGCGGAAATTGCTTGGATGGCCGACTTTTGACGTCGCCACCGGACCTGCCCCTGAACATAGCTGAAATGAAGGTCAATACCGGTCGTTCCCAGAGCGAATATGCGTGCGTTGATCCATCCGACTGTAATGGTGCTTTGCGAAGCACATATCAACGTATTTCAACATTAAAATCTTACGGCAATGGAAAGACCGGTCGAAAACGCGCAGAATGCGCTATTTTTTCCTCGACTTGGGATCGAGCTGAATCTTCACACGTTTGCCGCAGGCTTCCAGCTTGGCTTCACCCGATTTCACAAAAACCGTGAGTTTGCACCCCACAAAAACGTTTTCGCCCTCTGACAGAACAACGCGCTCTCCGGTCAGTTCCACTGTTTCGGAAATCATGTCAAAAACACCCCGGTCGGCAGTCGCCTCCTGGTTTTCCGACTTGATATAGACCTTGTCCTTGACATCGATGCGATCGATCTTGGACGAGCCGGTTGTCGAAGCGCCCTCTTCCTTGGCGTAATAGACAGTCATGTGTCCCGACTGCATCGTCGTCTTGCCCTGCACGACCTTGACGTTGCCGCTGAATATGGCGGTGCCTTTTTCGTCCTGCACCTGCAGCTTGTCGCTTTCAATCTGAATGGGCTGATCGCCGGAAAGGGCAAGCCCTTCAAGACGACCGGCGCTTCCTTCCTGCGCGCGTGCTCCGGTGGAAATCGAGACGGACAGGAACATGCCAAGGGCGAGCACGCAGGACAGTCCAGTTCGGAGACAGCAATACATTGGCTTCATCCTTCGTCAGGAGCGCCGATCAACTGCCGCTCCCCTCAGTCGCGGATGCAGCTTCGACCGCTCCGGGCTTTATTGTCATGCGAACACCTTTGTCGAAGGTGATCATTGCTCCATTGTTTTCCATGGTCAGCGACTGGGCAACCAGCGTCGCCTGGCTTGTGTCGATCCTGACCTGTTGATCCGAAGTAAGTTTGCCGCTCTTGATGTCAATATGCGCCGACTCCAGTTCGGCCGTCATACCTGCTTCGGTTGTCACAGTAAATGGCTGATCAAGCGACAGAAATTCCTCATCCCGATGGTATATGCCGCTGATGGCGCTGAGCACTGCGGTTTCCGATCCGGTGAACGGGAAATCCGCCACGATGTCCTCCAGCCGAATCACCGACTGAGCGGAAATTTCCTGTATGGCACGGACGGCCTTGACGGAGTAACTCTTGTCGTCACCAAGCTGACCGGTCATGATCGGATTGCTCATAACGATCTTACCGTCCGATATTGCCGCACTGTCGATCGACGCTCCTTCCGGCAGCGCGCGCGATATCATCGTCGAGCCGACAAATGCAATGACGGCAAACACCGTTGCTGTCGGAAAAACCAGCTTCAGCAGTTTAACTCTTTTCGAATGCCGAATCGCCGCGGCGTAGTCACTTCTACTCCTGTGGCGCCGGTCCGGTATTGCCCTTGCACTGCTCATAAATGTCCGTATTCCCCCGGCCGGCTTGATTCCGGCCAACGCAAAAACATCTGCGCCCAACACCTTGCTGGGCAGAACTTATCACATGGTACAGGGCGCATACAGACCCAATGTGGTAATTGTGTGCGGTGCAATAGTCTCATTCAACGTTTTTTTTCAGATTGTAAATTGATGTTATGCCCATGGGCATCAATCTGCTATTTCAATGGTCCAATATCGACACATGGTTGAACGGACACGGATTGGAGCAATGGATCAAAGTGGCATAGCCGATCGCCGCCGCCTGCGGCGAAAACTGACATTCTGGCGCGTTGTCGCACTTGTTGTCGTACTCGCGGGCATTGCAGGCCTCGTTGTGAGCAACAGCGCTTCCGATTCCATCGCCGGCAAATCAACGGCCCATATAGCCCGGGTCACGATTTCGGGGGTCATTACCGACGACACCGAGATGATCGAACGGCTCGAGACGATCCGCAAGAGCGATCGCGTAAAGGCGCTGATCATCCGGCTCGAATCACCGGGCGGTACGTCCTATGGCGGCGAAACCCTCTACAACGCCGTTCGCGCTGTTGCGGCCGACAAGCCGGTCGTCGCCGAAGTGCGTACCCTGGCCGCCTCGGCGGCCTACATGATTGCCTGCGGTACGGACTATATCGTTGCGGGCGACACGTCCATTGTCGGATCCATAGGTGTCATATTCCAATACGCTCAGGTCTCCGGTCTGCTTGAGAAGGTCGGCGTGTCCGTTCAGGAAATCAAATCAGCGCCGCTGAAAGCGGAGCCCTCGCCGTTCCATGCGGCCAGCGATGAAGCCAAGGCAATGATCCGCTCGATGATCAACGATTCCTACAACTGGTTCGTCGATCTTGTTGCAGACAGGCGGGGCCTGTCACGGGCCGATGCGCTCAAACTTGCGGACGGCAGCATCTTCACAGGGCGACAGGCGGCAGGCAACGGCCTCGTCGATATTATCGGCGGAGAGGCGGAAATCCGCACCTATCTGACCGGCAAAGGCGTCGCGGAATCTCTGAAGATTGTTGAATGGGAACGGCGCAAATCGAGCAGCGAGTTGCTGTTCGGCAATGCGATGGTCCGGCTGCTGACGGCGCTGGAAGGCGGCTCGATTCCGTTTGCAGATCAGTTGCGTCAACTCGCCGAACGCAAGTTGTTCCTTGACGGCCTTGTTTCTGTTTGGCAATTTGGCCCGGCAGAACAATAGCACGGATGAGGGGAACAACCGTGATCAAGTCGGAGTTAGTGCATATAATTGCCGCCCGCAATCCGCATCTGTACCATCGCGATGTGGAGAACATCGTTAATGCGATACTGGATGAGGTGACGGACGCGCTCGCCGAGGGCAACCGCGTCGAGCTTCGAGGATTTGGCGCGTTTTCCGTCAAGAATCGACCGTCGCGATCCGGTCGCAATCCGCGCACCGGTGAATCGGTCTTTGTCGAGGAAAAATGGGTACCGTTTTTCAAGACAGGCAAGGAGTTGCGCGAACGCCTCAATCCGGGCGGTGAAGGCTAAGCGCAGCATCGTAAATCAGGAGCCGGAATGCATCGATGCGCCCCACGGGGCGCATTTGCCGCATGCGTGCAACTTGCTCTGGCGCGTATCTGATTGCGGTGCTATTCGTGCCACATCTCAAAAGGTTCGGATGCGATGACCAGAAAACTGATCAACTTTATTATTCTAGTCCCGGTTGCGATCGTTCTGATTGTTCTTTCGGTCGCCAACAGGAATTTCGTCACCCTGGCGCTCAACCCCTTTGATCCCGGCGATTCGGTTCTTTCCGTCAGCGCGCCTTTTTTTGTGTTCCTTTTCATCGCCCTGATGATCGGCATGGTGGTCGGTTCACTCGCAACCTGGTTCAAACAGGGCCGGTACCGCAAACAGGCGCGCAAGGAGGCCAAGGAAGCGGTGCGCTGGCACACGGAAGCAGACAGGCAGCGCGAGCGAGCTGAATCGGTTACCAGCGGCAAGTCGCTGACATCGGCGTAGCCCTGCGGACCGCACAATATGAAAATCATATCCGCCGACCAGGTCGACAGTCTGCTCGACTTTCCGATGCTTATCGATGAACTGGCCCGCGCTTTTTCCGGCGGCGTGCGCGCGCCCGTGCGTCATCACCATACGGTGGAGCGTCCAAAAGGCGCTGACAGCACCATGCTTTTGATGCCCGCCTGGAGCGATTTTGCGCAGGACGGCTTCGAGGGCGACGGGTTCATGGGCGTCAAGATCGTGACCGTAAGCCCGGACAATAACCTTGTCGGCAAACCTGCGGTCATGGGCGTGTATCTTCTGTCCGACGGGAAAACCGGCGAACCGCTGGCCCTTATCGACGGCCAGAAGCTGACCCTGTGGCGCACGGCGGCGGCCTCGGCTCTGGCCGGGCGTTATCTTGCGCGGCAAGGCGCTGCATCGATGGCGATGATCGGCGCCGGCAAGCTGGCGCCCTATCTCATCCGCGCCCATGCCGCCGTTCATCCGATCCGCCAGGTTACCCTGTGGAACCGGAATGCCGAAAACGCCGAAAAACTTGCCATGGAACTTGCAGGAGAGGCGTTTGAGGTCACGGTGAGCGAAGATCGCGCTGCAGCGATTGCCGACGCCGACATCGTTTCAGCGGCTACCATAACGTCGCAGCCGCTGATCGAGGGCGCGTGGCTGTCGCCGGGAACCCATCTCGATCTGGTCGGCGCGTTTACACCGCAATTGCGCGAAAGCGACGACGAGGCCGTGCGCCGTTCGACACTGTTCGTCGATACATTTGGCGGCGCGCTCAAGGAGGGCGGCGATATCGTCCAGCCGCTGGAGGCCGGCCTGATCGACAGGTCCGATGTTGTCGCCGATCTTGCCATGCTGTGCAAAGGCGAGCACGCCGGCCGTTCAGACCCGGATGAGATCACCCTGTTCAAATCGACCGGCGCTTCACTTGAAGATTTTGCCGCCGGATGTCTTGTGTGGCAGCGCCTGGCAAAGCCGACCGGCTGATCGTATCAGGAGGCGTTGCCGACCACTTCGCCGAAACTTGCGAAAAACTGACCAGCCAGTTTCTTCGACGTCGAGTCGATCAGCCTTGAACCCAGTTGTGCGAGCTTGCCGCCGACCTGCGCCTTGACGTCATAAGTCAGGATTGTCTCGGCGCCGTCCTCGCGCAGAACCACATCCGCACCGCCCTTGGCGAATCCGGCAATGCCGCCCTTGCCTTCTCCCGTGATGGTGTAGCTTTCCGGGGCGTTGATGTTTTCAAGCGTAACGGCGCCCTTGAAGGTTGCTGACACCGGCCCGACTTTCAGTTTTACCGCCGCCGACATTTCGTTGTCCGATATCATTTCCAGAGACTGGCAGCCGGGAATGCATTGCCGCAGGATCTCCGGATTATTGAGCGCTGCCCATACGACGTCTCTTGATGCGGCGATGCGTTCTTCACCATTCATTTCCATGTGACTGTCCTTCCCTCTGCGCCGGCCATTCGGACCTGGTATCTTGCTGGTTAACCTATGCCGCGACAAAACGCCTTTGCCAAGGGGGACTCTAGTGCTATTTGCTTGCAGCAGCAGAGCGGTGCCGACGGAAAACTGAACGGACGATTTCTTGAAAGAAAAACAACGGCGAAACCCACAGCGCAAGAAACAAGGGCCGAAGGGCAGGACAATGCGAGCCGGGAACCGGGAACCTGTCCGCAGGGCCGAAAAAACGCCCCGCAAGAATGCAGGTCAACACCCATCGCCGGCAAATGCCCAGAGCCTTTCCGCACCGGACCGGCCACCGCGCAGCGGCGAGCGACCGGCTGAGAACATTCCGGTCATACTCGAAACGGCCGCAGCCGAGGGTTTTCGCCTCATCGACAGCGGCAACGGCGAAAAGCTCGAGCGATATGGCCCCTACCGCATCGTGCGCCCGGAGGCGCAGGCACTGTGGCCGCGGGCCTTGGGCGATGCCGACTGGTCGGACGCCGACGCAATTTTCACCGGCGATACGGACGAAGATGGGCTGGGGCGCTGGAAATTTCCCGCAACGCCCCTGGGCGAGACCTGGCCCATGCGGCTCCTGGATGTCGATTTTTACGGGCGCTTCACGTCATTTCGTCACGTTGGGGTTTTCCCGGAGCAGATGGCACACTGGCGCTGGATGCAAGACCGGATCCGCTCCAGCGACCGGACGCTGAATGTGCTCAACCTCTTTGGCTATACGGGGGTTGCCTCACTGATCGCGGCGGCAGGCGGCGCCGAGGTGACCCATGTCGACGCATCGAAGAAAGCCATCGGCTGGGCGCGCGAAAACCAGGCACTGGCAGGGTTGGAGGACAAACCGATCCGCTGGATATGCGATGACGCTATGAAGTTTATCGCCCGCGAAGAGCGGCGCGGCAACAGCTACGACATCATATTGACTGATCCGCCGAAATTCGGCCGCGGACCCAATGGCGAGGTCTGGCAGCTCTTCGACCACCTGCCGGCAATGCTCGATATCTGCCGTTCGATCCTTAGCCCGCAGGCGGTTGCGCTGGTGCTGACGGTCTATTCCATCCGGGCGTCCTTCTATTCGATACACGAGCTCATGCGCGAGACGATGCGCGGCGCCGGCGGGTTGGTGGAATCGGGCGAACTCATTCTGCGCGAGCAATCGGCCGGACGGGCCCTGTCGACATCCCTCTTCAGCCGCTGGGTGAACCCATGACGCACAACAATCCCGGCTCCCACACAGACCGCAAGCCACGTGTCGGTCAGGTCAAGGAAATCACCAGCCTGAGCAATCCGATCATCAAGGATATCCGCGCGCTGGCTCTGAAAAAGAACCGCGACCGCACATCGAGTTTCATGGCCGAGGGGCTGAAGCTGATTATCGATGCGCTGGATCAGGACTGGCATATCCGGACACTGATCTATTCGAAAGCGGCCAAGAGCAATGCGGCGGTCGAACAGGTGGCAGCACGGACCGTCGCTCATGGCGGGCTAGTGCTAGAGGTCTCCGACAAGGTACTTTCGGCAATCACACGCCGGGACAACCCCCAAATGGTTTGCGGTGTGTTCGAACAACGCTATGCCGGGCTCGAAGATCTGCACCCAACTAGGGATGAGACCTATGTGGCGCTCGACCGGGTGCGCGACCCCGGCAATCTTGGCACCATTATCCGCACGGCCGACGCCGCCGGGGCAAGCGGGGTTATCCTTGTCGGGGATTCGACGGATCCGTTTTCGCTGGAAACAACACGCGCCACAATGGGATCGATTTTTGCGGTTCCGGTGACGCGAACCGACATCGGTGGATTTTTGAAGTGGTGCAACGGGCAGGATGCCCTTCTCGTCGGCACGCATCTGGCCGGTGCCGTCGACTATAGAACGATTGACTATGGGGCGCGGCCGACCATTGTGTTGATGGGGAATGAACAAGCCGGCCTGCCGACAGCACTTGCGGAGCGGTGTGATAGACTGGCACTCATTCCACAGAGCGGCAGGGCTGATTCGCTTAACCTTGCCGTTGCAACTGGCATTATGCTGTTTGAGGCCCGTCGACACTTGCTGGAGGTTCCACGATGAAAGCCGTACGGTCACTGTTTTCCCGCCCCCGCTATGCCATGGGGCTGGTTGCCGTGCTGGTGGCGCTTGATCAGACCATTAAGTGGGCTGTAGAGAAATATCTGCCCTTCCAGGAAATGGTCGATATCCTGCCGGTGCTTGCTCTGTTTTATACCCGCAACGAAGGCATCGCATTTTCCATGCTGACCTGGATCGGTGAAAAGTGGCTGATCGCCCTGATGCTCCTGGTAATCGGCTTTGTGGCCACACTTTGGGCCAGAAGCACTCCGCAACGGTGGGTCAGTCAGATCGGATTCGCCTTTATTGTCGCCGGCGCCATCGGCAACCTGATCGACCGGGCAATGCATGGCTATGTCGTCGATTACATACTTGTCCACACCGCCACCTGGTATTTTGCCGTTTTCAACCTTGCCGATGCTTTCATTACCGTCGGCGCCGCCGCGATCATTGTCGACGAGATCTTCGGCAAGTGGCTCTACCCGGCTGAAACCGGCGGAACCGAATAAAGCTAAACGCCCGCTCAAGAGGAGGAACCCCGATGCAAGAACCGTTCAAGGCCATCGTCATTTCACGCGACGAGGACAAGGTACAAAGTGTCGATATCAATGAAATCGGCATGGATGACCTGATGGACGGTGATGTCGTGGTCGAGGTCGAGGCGACAACGGTTAACTACAAGGACGGGCTTGCGATAACCGGCAAGGCGCCGGTTGTGCGCCGCTGGCCCATGGTGCCGGGCGTCGACTGCGCAGGAACCGTAGTCGAATCCACACATGACGCCTTCAAGGCCGGCGACCATGTCATCCTCAACGGATGGGGCGTCGGCGAAACCCACACGGGCGCCTATGCGCGCTATGCGCGGCTCAGCGGCGACTGGCTTATCAAGCGGCCGGAAGGGATCTCAGCCCATGATGCCATGGCGATCGGCACGGCTGGCTATACGTCAATGCTGTGCGTCATGGCATTGCAGCGCTATGGCCTCAAGCCCGACGATGGTCCGATCGTCGTGACCGGCGCCAATGGCGGCGTCGGCTCCGTTGCAATCTCCATTCTGTCGAAACTCGGTTACGAAGTGATCGCATCGACCGGCAGACCCGAAGAGGCCGATTTCCTCAAATCGCTTGGCGCAAACGAAATCATCGACCGCAACGAACTATCCGAACCCGGACGGCCGCTTGGCAAGGAACGCTGGGCCGGCGGTATCGATTCGGTCGGCAGCACCACACTTGCAAATGTTCTCGCGATGACGCGCTACGGCGGCGGCGTGGCGGCCTGCGGGTTGGCGCAGGGCATGGACCTGCCGGCCACGGTCATGCCGTTTATCCTGCGCGGCGTCGCGCTGCTTGGCGTCGATTCGGTGATGGCGCCGAAACATCTGCGCGAGGAGGCGTGGGGCCGGCTGGCGAGCGATCTGGATTTCGACAAATTGCACACTCTATCGAAAACAATCGCGTTTGATGATATTATTCCTACGGCAAAGGCCCTGATTGACGGGAAAATCAGGGGCCGCGTCGTAGTTGATATGGGCGGGTAATATATACAATAAGGTGAAAAAATCACACCTCGGCAACTCTTCGTGGTACATAAGTGGCTGGATGTCACTGCTTTGTCGTATAGTTCTGATTAATGGGCATCAAGACAGTACCAGAGAGTTGATTTGCCATGACACTGAACATGCGCGGAACGCCGGCCAACAAGGCCGCAGCGCCGCGACCGGCACTTGATATGACGCAGGGCGAAACCGCTGTACTTGGCCGCATAGGCCATCTGGAGACACGGTTGGCAGCGACGCCATCGGAGATTGCCGCCGCCCAGGCCGTGCGTTTCAACGTGTTTGCCAAGGAAATGGGCGCCGCCCTGCCGCCCGAATCGATGCGGTGCGGCCGCGATATGGATGCATTCGACGCGGTCTGCGACCACCTGCTGGTTCTCGATCACTCGATCGTCGGGGACCCTGAAAAACAGATCGTCGGCACCTACCGCCTTCTGCGGCAGGAAGTGGCGCGCGCCAATGACGGGTTTTATTCAACCTCCGAATTCGCCATCGCCGATCTTTTAGCCCGCCACCCGGAAAAACGTTTCATGGAACTCGGGCGTTCCTGCGTGTTGCCGCAGTACCGCACCCGCAGGACGGTTGAGCTCCTGTGGCAGGGCAACTGGGCTTATTCGCTCGAACACGGAATAGATGCCATGTTCGGCTGCGCCTCTATGCCCGGAGTTCAACCGGAAGCGCATGCACTGCCGCTGTCATTCCTCTATCATAACTGCCTGGCAAGCGGCATATGGTCCGTCAGCGCCCGACCGGAACTCTACAGCAATATGGATCTTATGCCGAAGGAAGCGGTGGATATGCGCGGAGCCATCAATTCCATGCCGCCGCTGCTCAAGGGTTACCTGCGCCTCGGCGCAATGATCGGCGACGGGGCGGTGATCGACCGTGCTTTCGGCACGACGGACGTCATGGTCGTGCTGCCGATCGCCCAGATCAACAATCGCTACATCAATCACTACGGCGCGGATGCGAGCCGGTTTGCTTCATAAAACAAACTTAGAGTGGAACAGAAAAGGCGGGTGCCCGAGGGCACCCGCCTTTTTCTTTCAGTGCTTTTGACCGCTAGCTGCCGACATTGTAGGCGGCAAGCGCCGCCATATTAACGATGTCGGAATCGCGCGCGCCCATTGAGACGATCTGAACCGACTTGTCCAATCCGACAAGCAGCGGGCCGATGACCGTCGATCCGCCAAGCTCCTGTAGCATCTTGGTCGATATGGAAGCCGAGTGGAATGCCGGCATAACCAGCACGTTTGCGGTGCCCGACAGGCGGCAGAAGGGGTATTGCGCCATAACGTCGGCATTGAGCGCCACGTCGGCCGCCATCTCTCCGTCATACTCGAAATCCACGCGCCGCTTGTCGAGAATATTGACGGCCTCCCTGACCCGTTCGGCTCGTTCGCCGGGCGGGTGCCCGAATGTCGAATAGGCGAGCATGGCGACCCGCGGTTCGTAGCCGAGCCGCCGTGCAACGCCGGCCGCCTCCTCGGCGATATCGGCAAGCTCTTCGGAATTAGGCATGTCGATCACGGCGGTATCGGCGACCAGAACGGTGCGCCCACGGCACAGGGCCAGCGACACGCCGATCACCCGGTGTCCCGGTTTAACGTCGATGCAGCGGCGAACATCGTCAAGCGCTGTCGAATAGTTACGCGTCGTACCGGTCACGACTGCATCGGCATCGCCCAGCGCCACCATGCAGGCGGCGAAATGATTTCGATCGGTGTTAATCAACCTCTGGCAGTCACGGTAGAGATAACCTTTGCGCTGCAATCGCGCGTAGAGGTATTCCGTATAGGCTTCAAGCCGCCGGGACACGCGCGCATTGACAAGTTCGATCTCGGGCTTTTCGAGATCGATGCCCGCCTGTTTTGCCATCTGCTCCATCTGCTCGGTCCGACCGAGCAAAATGGCCGTGCCCAGACGCTGGTTCGCATAGGAAACGGCCGCACGCATGACATGTTCTTCTTCGCCCTCGGCAAAGACCACCCGCCGCGGCTGGCGGCGGACGCGCTGGTAGATGCGCTGCAGGGTCGAGGCGATCGGATCGCGGCGCGCCGAAAGCTCGCGGCCGTAGGCCTCAAGGTCTAGGATCGGCCTTTGCGCGACGCCTGAATCCATCGCTGCGCGCGCCACGGCGCGCGGCACGTCGCTCAAGAGGCGTGGATCGAAGGGAACCGGGATGATATATTGCGGGCCGAAACGCGGACGATTGCCGCGATAGGCTGCCGCCACCTCATCGGGCACGTCTTCGCGCGCAAGGCTCGCAAGCGCTTCCGCCGCGGCTATTTTCATCGCGTCGTTGATGGTCGATGCCCTGACATCCAGCGCGCCGCGGAAAATATAGGGAAAACCAAGGACGTTGTTGACCTGGTTGGGATAGTCGGAGCGGCCGGTCGCCATGATTGCGTCGTCGCGGATACGGGCGACTTCCTCGGGCGTGATTTCCGGATCCGGATTGGCCATCGCGAAAATGATCGGGTTTTTGGCCATGGAACGGACCATGTCTTCGGTCAGCGCGCCCTTGACCGACAGACCAAAGAACACATCCGCACCGTCCAGGGCCTGATCGAGCGTCCGTGCCTTGGTCTTGACCGCATGGGCTGATTTCCACTGGTTCATGCCTTCTTCGCGGCCCTGGTGGATCACGCCCTTGGTATCGCAGAGGATGATATTCTCGGCTGCAAAACCCATCGATTTGATGAGTTCCATACAAGCAATGGCCGCAGCCCCCGCACCGTTGCAGACGAGTTTGGTCGTCTTCATGTCGCGGCCGGTCAGGTGCAACGCGTTGATGAGCCCGGCGACCGCGATGATGGCGGTGCCGTGCTGGTCGTCATGGAAAACCGGAATATCCATGACCTCGCGCAAGCGCTGCTCGATGATGAAACAGTCCGGCGCCTTGATGTCCTCAAGATTGATGCCACCGAAGGAGGGTCCGAGCTGGCGCACGCAGTTGACGAATTCATCGATATCTTCGGTGCCAACCTCAAGGTCGATGGAATCAACGTCGGCAAAGCGTTTGAACAGCACCGCCTTGCCTTCCATCACCGGCTTCGATGCCAGCGCTCCGAGATTGCCGAGACCCAAAATCGCCGTACCGTTGGAGATCACACCCACCAGGTTTCCGCGTGCCGTGTAGTCGAAGGCACGGGAAGGGTCGTCGGCAATCGCCTTGACGGGCACTGCGACTCCCGGCGAATAGGCAAGCGACAAATCCCGCTGGGTCGCCATTGGCTTTGTTGCGTTGATTTCCAGTTTTCCGGGCCGGCCGCGCGCGTGAAATTCCAGCGCTTCCTGCTCCGTAATGGTCGACATTGTTTGAGACGATTTGTCGGTTCCCGGCATATTTCCTAACCTATTGTGGGCGAACGGCATTCGCGGCGCTTGCCCTGTTGTTTTTGCTGTCCGTGCACCGTTAGGGTGCGAGCGGCGCCATGTAAAGTTCGTCAACGAAGATGCAGCTTAACGAATTGGTTGAAAGTGCCAACCGGCAAAGCCAGGAAATTGGCCTTGGGCAATTTCGCCCGGCCGGGCAAAATGGGCGATAAACGCAACCTTTTGCCGGTTTCCGGCATAAAAAACTGGATAACAACGATACGGAATTGTCGCGACCGGATGAATCGATATAAGCGCAACTATGACCGCCGGAATGGAATGAATGCTGACCACCGCAAAACTCGCCTCGGCTGAAAGCCGGGCCTCGGCGACGCCGATGATGGAACAGTTCATCGAGATCAAGGCGGCCAACCCGGACTCACTGCTGTTTTATCGCATGGGCGATTTTTACGAGCTGTTCTTCGGCGATGCCGTGGAGGCATCGAAGGCACTCGGTATTACGCTCACCAAACGCGGCCAGCACCTGGGTGAAGACATACCGATGTGCGGCGTGCCGGTGCACGCAGCCGACGACTATCTGCAAAAGCTGATCGCACACGGATACAGGGTCGCAGTGTGCGAGCAGACAGAGGATCCGGCAGACGCCAAGAAGCGCGGCTCCAAGTCGGTCGTCAGGCGCGACGTCGTGCGGCTCGTCACGCCCGGAACGCTGACGGAAGAAAAACTGCTCTCGCCGTCGGAATCCAATTATCTGATGACTCTGGCCAGGGTCAAAGGCATGGCGCAGGGCGGCTTTGCCCTCGCCTGGGTCGATATATCCACCGGCACCTTCCGCCTGGCCGAAACGACGGCAAGCAGGCTTGCGGCCGACGTCATGCGGGTGGACCCGAAGGAGCTGATCGTTTCGGACCGGGTCTTTCATGACGAGGAACTGCGGCCGGTGTTCGACATGCTCGGCACGATCGTTTCGCCGCAGCCTTCGGTCCTGTTCGACAGTTCCAGCGCAGAAGGACGCATCAGGCGGTTCTTCGACGTTTCGACCCTTGACGGTTTTGGAACCTTCTCCCGCGCCGAGCTTGCGGCAGCGGCGGCGGCCATCGCCTATGTGGAAAAGACCCAGCTTTCGGAGCGGCCACCGCTTAGGCGCCCGGAACGCGAAACGGCAGGCTCTACTCTGTTCATCGACCCGGCGACGCGCACCAATCTGGAGCTGCTGCGCACACTTTCCGGCGACCGCAAGGGCGGATTGCTTGCCGCCATAGACCGCACGGTCACCGGCGGCGGCGGACGGCTGCTGGCCGAACGGCTTATGTCGCCGCTGACCGATCCGGACGCCATCGGCGAAAGGCTCGACGCGGTGTCGTGGTTCCTGTCGCAGGCATCGCTCGGTGAAAGCGCGCGCGAGACGCTGAAATCAGCGCCGGATATGCCGCGCGCGCTGTCGCGCCTGGCACTGAACCGGGGTGGGCCGCGCGATCTCGGCGCTATTCGCCAGGGGCTGGAAACCGCCGGACTGCTCATTGAGTTCTTCAGCAACGCCGATCTGCCGGCTGAAACCTCCCTGGCGGTCGCCAGCCTGAGGCAGCTTCCGGACGATCTTGCGAAAATGCTCGACGCGGTTCTCGGCGAGGAACTTCCGCTTATGCGCCGGGACGGTGGTTTCGTGCGGGCAGGCTATCATGACGAGCTCGACGAGATGCGGGCGCTGCGTGACGAGTCGCGCAAGGTGATCGCTGGCCTGCAGGCGCAATATGCGGACGAGACCGGCGTCAAATCACTGAAAATAAAACATAATAATGTTCTCGGCTATTTCATCGAAGTGACTGCCGGCAATGCGTCTGCATTGACCGAGGGCGACGAAGCCAAGGCCCGCTTTATCCATCGCCAGACCATGGCCAACGCCATGCGCTTCACCACAACCGAGCTTGCCGATCTTGAAAGCCGCATCGCCAATGCCGCCGATCGCGCCCTGACGATCGAATTCGGCATCTATGACGAAATGACCGCAGCGGTCGTTGGCGCCGCGGAGGCCATCACACTGGCGGCCAATGCGCTTGCCGTGCTCGATGTTTCGGCAGCGCTTGCCGTTCTTGCGGAAGAGCAGGGTTATTGCCGGCCCACGGTCGACACCTCCATGGCATTCCACATCGTTGCGGGGCGCCACCCGGTAGTCGAACAGGCGCTGCGCCGGCAGTCGGAGGGCCCGTTTGTCGCCAATGACTGCGACCTTTCTCCGGCAAATGAGGCGTTTGAAGGCGCCATCTGGCTGCTGACCGGGCCGAATATGGGCGGCAAGTCCACCTTCCTGCGCCAGAATGCGCTGATCGCAATCATGGCGCAGATGGGGTCTTTCGTTCCGGCCGGCAGCGCCCATATCGGCGTCGTCGACCGGCTGTTTTCGCGCGTCGGCGCTTCCGACGATCTTGCCCGTGGCCGCTCGACCTTCATGGTGGAAATGGTGGAAACGGCGGCGATCCTCAATCAGGCGAGCGACCGTTCGCTGGTGATCCTCGACGAAATCGGCCGGGGCACCGCGACCTTCGACGGCCTGTCAATCGCCTGGGCGGCTGTGGAACATCTGCACGAGGTCAATCGCTGCCGCGGTCTTTTTGCTACCCATTTCCACGAACTGACGGTGCTTTCCGAAAAGCTCGGGCGGCTCGCCAATGCTACCATGCGGGTCAAGGAATGGGAGGGCGAAGTGATCTTCCTGCATGAGGTCGGTCCGGGCGCTGCCGACCGCTCCTACGGAATCCAGGTGGCGCGGCTGGCGGGCCTGCCGGAATCCGTCGTGGCGCGCGCCCGCGATGTGCTGAGCCAGCTCGAAGAGGGCGAACGCAAGAGCCCCGCCCATCAGCTGATCGACGATCTGCCGCTGTTTTCTGCCGAGATAAGACAGGAAGCGCCGGCAAAATCCGGGCCTTCCGCAGTCGAGGACGCCCTCTCGGAGCTCAATCCCGACGACATGACGCCCCGCGACGCGCTCGAAGCGCTTTATGCGCTGAGGCAGAAGCTGGAAGACGGTAAGTAGCGGACGATTGACGGAAACAGATACAGTGTCCGCGCGCCAATGACGGCAATGCGAACAAACGGACATCGGGTTGTGGTGTGCAAACACCCACAGGCTCCCCATAGAGGTCGGCTGGGACCTGGCGTCACACACCCACAAATGAAGTGCATCTGTCGGATTGAACGGACAGGAAATGCATGACGCGTTGAACGACGCGCGGGATGAAGAACTCATCTGCCTGAGCAGCGTCTTAATGGACCGTTTGACAGTGGAAAACCCCAGCGCAGGGTCAGATCATCGCCGGACAGGATCATACCCAGGAAGTATCCACGCGCGGTATCTTCGCCGCACTGCGCGTGTGCTCCTGTGAAGAACCCATGCTCGCGAGGCTCCACCGGACCCCAGTTGAGGCGGCACCAGAACCGCCCCTGTCTTAGCCAGCCTGAGCTGATCACAAACGGTTCCTTCAGGACTGTCCCGCCAGTCCTGATCGGCGCGCGTGAGCATTGCTTGGCAGTGCCCCATGTCCCGTAGAAGACAGCGCGGTCATCGGCGGCGGCGGGCACGACGAGCGGGACGATGAAGGTGATTACAAGGGGCAAGCGCATCCGAATTGGATAGCGATACTTGACCGCACCTCCTAATCACTTCGCCTTGATCGGGTATCGCAAATCGATGACCGGTCGTCCCCGAGCATCGAGATGGCGCCGGTACTCACGGGACATTGATGCGTTTTTGATTGGCGGCCCATCAGGTTGAGGCCGTAAAGTCGCGGCACATGCGCCTGAGAATGGAACGGGTACACGAAAGGCTCTTCATATGACGGTGGCAAGTGGCTCTCAGTCCCGATTGGTTTTGGCTGCAGCTTTGGTGGCGGTCCTTTCGCTGCTTGGATCCAAGGACTTGCGGGCCCAGGATGCCGCACCGCTGCCGGACTATGTAATCGAGGCCTTTGGCGATCGGCCCTCCGTACCGGAAGGGCCTCTATCTGCGGGTTTACAGTCTGCGGTTCGAGTGGCGTTTGTCGATAGCATTGCGCAATCGACCTGGGGCAAAGATCAAAGCAATGCCCTTATCGAAATCGCCGCTTCAAAAGATCCTCGGCTTGGCTGGATCATCAGCGACTTGATGCGGTTTGCGTCTTCACGTGAGTTGAATGCGATCCTTGCGTCCGCCGCTTCCGAACTGCTGGGCAAAGATCTGCTGAAGCCAAATGCATGGGGAATACTAACCGACCATCTCATGGCCTGGGACATACCGGCGCCACCCGGCTATCTGGACGTTAAACGGGCAATCTTCACTGGATTCATCCCCGGCTGGGACAGGATCTTTGTTGAAGGCGATATCGACTGGCGGATGGTGTCCTGGGGTGGCGTGCTGATCGACAACCGCGCGCACGACAAAACCGACGACCTTTGCAACTGCATCCCCGCCGCGGACAATCCTGAAGTGATTGGTGCAGAAGAAGCCAGCTGGCTCAAAGATGACGATATTGTCTTCGGGATCACGGTGAACGGTGAGTCCCGTGCCTATCCGAGGCGCATCATGGAAGTGCGGGAGATGGTCAATGACACGCTCGGCGGACGGGATCTGGGGATCCCCTATTGTACGTTGTGCGGCTCTGCGCAGGCCTATTTCACCGACCAGCTGCCGGAGGGCATCGAACGGCCGATCCTGCGCACGTCAGGGCTGCTCATTCGGTCCAACAAGGTGATGTATGATCTCAACACATACTCGGTTTTCGACACGTTCCTGGGCAATGCGGTCACCGGACCGCTTGCCGAAAGGAACCTGCAGCTTGAACAAGCGACCGTCGTGACGACAGACTGGGGACGCTGGAAAAATGCTCACCCCGACACAACGGTACTCAAAGAGCGTTATGCTCTTGGCCGCGATCCCGATTTCCGCAATGGAAGGGATGCTAATGGTCCGATATTCCCGATCGGCGATGTTGACCCGCGGCTACCAGTTCATGAGGACATCATCGGCGCGATTACGGCATCCGGCAGGCCGGTGGCATTTCAGCGTAGCAAGGCCTTTGTCGCTCTCCAGAAGGGTGAAGAGATCGCCTTTGAGAACGTCCGTCTCGAGCTCGATGCGGGCGGCATTCGCGCAGTCGACGCGGGTGGCTCCGATCTAGGGAGCCACCAGGCGTTCTGGTTTGCCTGGTCGCAGTTCCATCCCGAGACCGCACTCTGGCCCGAGTAGTGCTTCCCATTGCGTGATCTGAGCAAGAGGCAGGTTCGACCCGCGAACCGAGGTCTACGAATGGCTCCGGGGAGACGTTGCACCCGAGTGGTTTAGCCGGTTATTCTTCGACATAAATGACTTGGAGTTTGATGAGCGCAAAGGTAGGTCTTTCAAGCCGTGCGCCAATTTGGATACGCCATGTGGAACTATCTGCTCGCTGCCACCTGCGCCCTCATTCTGCTTACCACTCAGACCGTGGCCGGTGTCAAAGAGAAGATAGCGGCCCTCGCACCGTCGGGGCTGGTGTTTGTGCTTGACGAAAAGGGCAACGAGCTTGTGGCCCATAACGCTGACCAAACGTTTGGCCCTGCTTCCGTCGCCAAGATCGTCACGGCCTGGCTTGCAATGGAGGTATTGGGAGGCGACTACCGATTTGAAACCCGCTTCTACCTCGACGAGGACCGGGTGCTTTATGTGCGCGGGGGCGGCGACCCTTTTTTAGTCTCGGAGGAGTTAGCGCTGCTGGCAACCAGGCTCATCGAAGCGTTCGGCAACGAGCCGATCAACGGCATCGTGCTCGATACGAGCTACTACCCTGACAGTCTTCGCATCCCGGGCATCGAGAACGACAATGAGGCCTACAACGCGCCGAACTCGGCGCTGGCGGCCAATTTCAACACGATCCACGCCGTGCGCCGCGGCAAGACGGTTCGCTCCGCCGAAAAGCAGACGCCGATCACGCCCCTGGCGATCGCCCAGTTCCGCGCTCGCGGCCCGGCTGGTCGCGGCCGTATCAGCCTGCCCCAGGATGATCCTGCCGCGGGCGCCCGATATGCCGGCGAACTGCTCGCCGCATTCATCGCGAAGGCAGGCGGCAGCGTCAAGGGAAAGATCTCGACCGGCTCGGTGACTGAAGGCCTGGAGCCGGTTTACGTGCACCGCCAGTCCCGCGATCTCGCCGAAATACTGACCCAGATGCTCATTGGATCGAACAATTACATTGCAAACCAGGTTTTCCTGGAGATCGGCGCACACCGCCTGGGCGCACCCGTCAGCCTCGAAAAGTCACTCCGGGTCGCCGGCGAGATACTCGCCGAACATGATCTTGCCGACGCCATCGTGCTCGAAGAGGGCTCCGGCATCAGCCGTGGAAACCGATTTACGGCACGCGGCCTCGCCAAGCTGCTTCACCACTTCGCTCCGAGTGCCGATCTGCTTCGCAAGAACCGTGCAGGCTCCCGGTACAAAACAGGCACCATTCCCGGCGTCCGCACTCTGGCGGGCTATGCCGTCACCTCCAAACACGGCCTCGTAAGATTTGTAATTGCGCTGGGCGGCAATACGGGGAAGACACGTTTCCGGCTATTACGGGCTATCGAGGGCGGATTGTAGCCGCAGGTGCCGGCTTGTGGTTTGGTGCCGCGGTGTGAGCGGAGGCAAATTGCCTCGTCCCGCAATGCCCGCTTTCGCGACACCGCCAAGCAACACCGGTCCTGAAAACACTGCTCTCCAAAATCAACCCAATTCCCGCACTATGCCGATGTGCAAATTTGTGTGCTACGGTTTACGCGAGGGCACGGGCTGATTCCCGTATGCGTTGCGGAATCTGCGTCATGGGGCGCAGGAAGAAATTCTTTGGGGGCCACGATGAATCTGGCAAAGCTCAGCCTGATGCTCGTTGTGCTGGTCGACGTCATGGGACAGGGGCTGGCCTTTCCGATTTTCAATACATTGCTGATGCAGGCGGACCTTGGTTTTCTGCCGGCAGGGACCGGCGAGGCGACCAGACGGTTCAGCTACGGTGTGGTGATCGGGGTCTTTTTTGTCACATGGTTTCTCGGAGCGGTCTATGTCAGCCGCATCTCGGACAGCATCGGCCGCAAGAAAGGCCTCATCATCTGCCTTACCGGCTCTTTTTGCGGTTACCTGCTGACAATCGTTGCCCTGGCGATTGACAGTTTCGGCCTGCTGGTCGCCAGCCGCGCGATCACGGGGTTTACGGCCGGAACGCAATCGATCGCCCAGGCGGCAATGGCCGATGTCAGCTGCGACGACGCCGACAAGGGGCGCAATATGGGCTTCATCGTCGCGGGCGCCGGCATTGGGCTGGTGGCCGGTCCGGTGATCGGCGGCGTCTTTTCCGATCCGAACCTCTTGGGCGGCGATGCCTCCCTGTCATTGCCGTTTTATATCGGCGGCGCTCTCAACCTTTTCGCCGCTGCAACAATCCTTCTGTTTTTTCACGACGTAAATCCGAACCGGTTGCCCTTGCGGATCAACCCGCTCGATATCATCCGCCTGCTTCTCGACATCGGCAAACACCCGACCGTTATGCGCGTAACCGTTCTCTGGTTCTTTTACATGGCGATGCTGATCACCGCCTATATTTTCCTGACCAATTACCTGTCGAGTCGCTTCGGCATGGACACTGCCGGCACCAGTACAGGGGTTCTGATCTTCGGCGCGAGCTTCGGTGTCACCAGCACGTTTCTCGTCGGCCCGTTCCAGGAGAGGATGTCACGCAGGGCAATGCTTGTCGCCTCGACGATCACGATGATTGCATCGATCGTGCTGTTGATTACCGCACCGAATACGACGATCGCCTATCTGGCATTCGTTCCGCTCGGTCTTGCCCACGGTATCGGCGCACCGGCTATGTTTGCGCTGTTTTCCGCCAGTGTGGATGAGACGCTTCAGGGTTGGGTCATGGGCGTGTCGGTTGCCGTGTGGACGCTGGCGGCGGGACTGAATTCATTTCTCGGCGGCGAATTGCTCGTTTTCGGCATCCGCAATCCGTTCCTGCTTGCCATCGGCTACGGAGTATGTCTGCTGGCAGCGATCTACACCATCGGACGGTCCGAGCACTTCCGCAGGATCTCCGGTCGCGTAAGCGCCTAGCCCTAAGCTCAATCGCAGCGGCGCGATTCCAGCTGGATCGTTGCATGGGCGATGCCGAAATCGTCCGACAGCGCCTTTTGCAGCGCCGCAAGCACCGCGTCGTTGTCGGCCCCCTCACCCACCACCGCATGCATGGTCAGGACGGGCTTTTCACTCGTCAGCGACCAGATGTGGACATGGTGGATATCCTCGACGCCCGGCACCTGACGCGCCAGTTTTTCGGAAAGGTCGGCGGGATCGACATTTTCCGGCGTTCCCTCGAGCAGGATATGGCCTGATTTCTTGACGATCGACCAGGCGGCGCGCAATACCAGCAGCGCGACAAGGATCGAAAGGATAGGATCGATCGGCGTCCAGCCCGTGGTCATGATGACGATTGCGGCGGCAATCGCCGCGACCGAACCGAGCATGTCGCCAAGCACATGCAAAGCGGCGCCGCGCAGGTTGAGGTTTTCGCCCTGGCCCGATTGCAGGATCCAGAAGGAAACGATGTTGGCGACAAGCCCGAGCGCGGCGATGATCAGCATGGGCGTTGCCAGCACATGCACCGGTTCGCGGATGCGTTCCACCGCCTCGAATGTGATCCACACGGCAATGACAAAAAGGCTCAGCCCGTTGACAAACGCGGCCAGCACCTGGAAGCGGTAATAACCATAGGAACGCTGCAGATCTGGCTTTTTGTCGGCAATCTTGAAGGCGAACCATGCGAGCGCCAGCGACACGCAGTCGGTGAGCATGTGCCCGGCATCGGCGATCAGCGCCAATGAGCCGGCAATAACGCCTCCAACAGCCTCGGCAACCATGAATCCGGCGGTAATCGCCAGCGCCCAAAGAACGCGGGTCTTGTTGGCCCTGTGTGTATGATCGTGGTCGTGATCGTGACCCATTGATAGTCCCCGAATCGAAGCGCCCCGCAAAACTTAGGCACAGAACGACTGGTGGGTCAAAGGGTTGCCGGATCACGTGGCTGCAACCGGTCGATTGGACCAGGGTCAGGTGTTAGCTGCCTCGTTTTTGCTGGCGGGCAGGCCCCGGACAACCCCTTCCTGCATGACTTTTGGATCATAGGCCTTGCGGGAAAAGACCTCACGGACCATCGGCTCGAAGAATTCCAGCGTTTCGCTTTCATAATCCGGGTCGAATGACGCCTGGTCCCAACGCTCGCAGAAATCGGCGCAGGACCGGAAGCACGGGTGATCCTTGAACCGGTCGCGAGCATCGGGGTCCCAGCCGTAATGGTGGCCGTAGAAATGCATCTGGAAGATACCGTGATGCTCGATCACCCAGGCGACTTCATCGCGCACGAAGGGCCGCACGACTTCGGCAGCGAACCGGTCGTGGTTCTGCGGCGCAAGACCGTCACCGACATCGTGCAGCAGCGCACCGACGACCCAGTCGATATCGGCGCCATCGCGAAGCGCCCGCGTGGCACTCTGCAGACCATGTTCAAGCCGGGTGATCCGGTAACCGGACAGCGTATCCTCGCCCTGCTTTTTAAGTTCCGCCAATATCCTGTCCGCGGTCAGGGCGTGGTAGGGTTTTTCCATTTCGGCAAGGAGTTCGTAGTCTTCCTTCGTGCCGTCCTTCATCTGGGTAAATCCGACGGTTTTCATTGTGCTGTCCCTTCCGACTGTGTGTAGAGCCCGATCGACCGCGCGGCCCCGGCCGTCAGCGCCGCAGTCTGATCGGCAAGAATGCGATCATAAAGCGCCAGCGATCCCTCGCCAAAGAGCGTCGACGGTGGCGCGATGTTGATCCAGTTTCTGCTCCTGTCAGCGCCGCGGACGAGCATGGCGTAATCGCGGCTGCCGACTGATTGTTCGACACTCGGCGTAACATAACGGATGGCCATACCGATGCGGCGGTCCGCCGACCGGTTCGGACCCGATGCATGGAACAGCCGGCCATGATGCAGCGACATTTCGCCGGGTTTGAGTTCGTCAAAAACCGCATCCTTCTCATCGACCTCCACAGCAACCTCCTGTCCGCGCGACAGCAGATTGTCGCCCTCGAAAGTATCCTTGTGCGGCTGGATGCGCTGCTTGTGCGATCCGGGCACGAACCGCATGCAGCCGGCGGCCTCCGATACGTCCGAAAAGGCAATCCAGGCCGTCACCTCCTCGTCCGTTTCGCCCATGCCCCAGTAGGTCAGGTCCTGATGCCAGGAAACGATCTTTTCCGATCCCGCCTCCTTGATGAACAATTCGCAGGACCAGACAAGAAGGTCCGGACCGAGAATGCTCTCGACGGCGTCGAGGATAGCCGGGGTGCGCGCAATTTCCGCAAGCAGCGGGATCGTGACCTGTCCGTTGACCCGGAAAAACTGGTTCAATGTGTGACCGCCTGCGCCCTGATCATGATCGCGCTCCAGCACTTCGATCTCGGCGCGCACCAGTGCTGCCTCATCGACGCTGAACACCGTTACAGGTTTGATGTAGCCGTCATCGCGGTATCGGGCGATCTCCTCGCCGGTCAATGTTGCCGTCATCGGCGCCTCCCTATTTTTTCGGAGTGTGGTTCAAATGCGCAAGCCAGGCCAGTCAGGAAACTTGCCTGCGAGCATAAGCTGTGCTTATCCTCAGAAATGGTCACCAGGCGAATACCGTCCCTCAACTGGCTTCGGGTTTTTGACGCGGCGGCGCGGATGGAGAGTTTTGCCCGGGCGGCAGAGCTGTTGAACATGAGCCCTCCGGCTGTGAGCCAGCAAATCCGGGCACTGGAGGGCTATCTCGGCCGACCGCTGTTCAGCCGTGGTGCAAAGCAGGTGACACTGACCGATGCGGGACGCACCTTCCTGCCGGTCGTCAGCCAGGCGCTCGCTTCGGTCGAGACATCGGCGGCGGCCATTTTTGGCGCGCGTGAAACACAGCAGCTCAACATCCAGGTCGTCACCGTACTGGCGTCGAACTGGCTGCCGGAACGGCTCTCATCCTTTGAGAAAATGCATCCGAACATCCGGCTGCAGATCACCAGCGGCAACTCAATCCAGGATTTCAGGAACAGCGACGCCCATCTGCAGATCGCCTTCGGCTCCGCGACGGATTTTCCGCAGACGGCCGAGCGGCTGTTCGGCGAGACGATCTACCCGGTCGCTCGGCCCGACATTGCGGCGCAAATCAACACCGCAAGCGATTTTACGAGACACCGGCTGATTGAAGTGGCACCCCACCGCAGCGGCTGGTTCCAGCTGCTGCAGAACCGCATCAGCGACGATCTGCACGCCGCTGAATTCTGCCTGGTCGACAATACGGTCATTGCCCTCGGCACCGCGGCCGCCGGCCGGGGCATTGCGCTGGCACGGGCGCCGGCAACAGACAGCATGGTGCGGGCCTATGGGCTGGTGCCGTGCATGGACGACTTTTCGATCCGCGGCCTGCAGCACTATTACCTGTTCGACCCGGCGACCGCACCACCACCGCCCGCCGCCAACGCTTTTCGCACCTGGCTGATTGAGGAGGCGGCAGCCGTAAATGCTTGACGAGAACATCAACCAAATTCATGTTTGCGGCGGGCATCGATTGCCGCGTGGCCGAATACTGCGGCAAGCACCATGGATCCGCCGGCAAAGCTGGCAACGGGCGGCAATTCGGCAAGCAGCAGCCAGGCAAGGATAATCGCGAAGGGCGTTTCGGCCGATCCGAAAAGGCCTGATTGCGCAGCCGGAATCAGCCGGGTCCCCTCTGTCCACAGTACATTGGCGACGGCAAAGGAAAGACCGAATGCCGCGAGCAGTGCTGCATCCTGTGCACTGACCGCAAGCGGATCGGTCACCAGCCAGCTGACAAAAAAGAGCTGCAGGGCCGACATGCCACCTGCCCAGACGACCGGCACATCGCAGAAGCGCCGGATGAGCACCATGTAAAGCGCATTTCCGAAGGTCATCACCACCGCCATCATGTCGCCGCCGACGCTGAAAGTGCCGAGACCGCCGGCAACCACGATGGCGACGCCGAGAAGCGAAAAACCGCCTGCGATGAAGGTGCGGGCATGCACGCTTTCACGCATGATCCACCAGCCGAGCCCCGCCGCCATGAACGGCGCCGTCGCATAGATCACGGCAACATTGGCGACATAGGTCAGCTTGAAGGAATAGATAAAGGCAAGGCTCGAAAGGCTACCAACGATGGCAAGCACCCAGCCGCGCGGCCCCAACCGGAAGGCCGGACCCAAGGGCCTGCCGCGTTGGCGCCAGGCGACATAGGCGGCAATGGCGGCGCCGCCAATCAGGCCACGCCAGCAAACGATGGTCCACACATCGGCTGCAATCGCCTTGGTCAGAACGCCTGATAGGCTGAACATCAGCGCCGAGGCGATGACCAGCAAAACGCCGAGCATGTGCCCATCGGTGCTTAAAGAGCGCTTTTGCATGGAACCCCCGCAGTTAGAGGTTCCAACAATTATCCAATTGCTGCTGACAACAGATTGTCAGCAGTCAATGCCGGACTATGCCGCGGCGGGCCTGCGCCTTGAACGGCGCCGGCGATTGCCCGCCGGCTTGCTGTTATTGTTGTTGGCGTGTGGAGGCTGGTGCCGGTTCTTGCCGGCAGACTTTTTGCCCGGCTTTTGGCCGTGGCGCCCCTCCCTTGCCCTGTCGTCTGCAGCGTTGCCGGCATCTTGCGATCCGGGACCGGCTTTGCGGCGGCGGCGGTTTCTTTTCGGCTTTTCCGAAGCCGCCTTGCCGGCACGGGCGCCACCGGCGTTGCGCGGACGCCCGGAATTGCCCCTTCGGCCATTCTTGCGGGCAATGCCCGCCTCGCCTTCCTCCGGCACATCGCCACTGGCGACGCGAACGGAAATTCCCATCAGCTTTTCGATGGCCCTGAGAAGATGAAGCTCCTCGGGCGAGCAAAATGCGACGGCCTCTCCGGCGGCGCCGGCTCGTGCCGTGCGGCCGATACGGTGAACATAGGCATCCGGAACTTCCGGCAGATCGTAATTATAGACGTGGGTGACGCCCGTAATATCAATGCCGCGGGCGGCAACGTCGGTTGCCACCAGAATGCGGACTTCACCGCTTTTGAAGGCCTTGATGGCCCTGTCGCGCTGATTCTGGCTTTTGTTGCCGTGGATGGAGCGCGCCTGAAAACCGGAAGCCACCAGTTTTTTCATCAGTTTTTCGGCGCCGTGTTTGGTGCGGGCAAATACCAGCGAAAGATCGTTCGGGCGCTGGGCCAGGCACTCCATGAGAAAATCGGTCTTGCCGCGCTGATGCACGAAATGGACCGACTGATTGATCTTGTCAGCAGCGCGCCCGGGCGGTGTGGTTTCGACGCGAACCGGGTCATTGAGATAGGCCTGCGACAGCTTTTCCACCTGTTTCGGCATGGTCGCCGAAAACAGCAGGGTCTGGCGCGGTGTGCCAAGAAGTTTGGCAATCTGACGCAGCGCGTGGATGAATCCGAGGTCCAGCATCTGATCCGCTTCGTCTAGAACCAGATATTTCACGCTGTCGAGATAAACCGCCTTGCGATCGACAAGATCGAGCAGGCGCCCGGGTGTGGCCACAAGAATGTCGGTGCCGCGTTCGAGATTCCTGCGCTGCGTGTTGATGGAGGCGCCACCAATGACCAGGCTGATACGCAGATGCGTATTGCGGACATACTGGCGCAGATTATCGGCGATCTGGTTGACCAGTTCGCGGGTGGGCGCAAGGATCAGCGCCCGCGCCGTCTTTGGTTCCGGCTTCGTGCCGACAGCCAATAGATGATTGACCAGCGGCAGGCCGAAGGCCGCCGTCTTGCCGGTACCGGTCTGGGCAAGGCCCATGATGTCATGGCCCTGAAGCACCAGCGGAATGGATTTTTCCTGGATCGGCGTCGGCGTTTCAAAGCCAAGCGCGTGGACGGATTTGAGGATCGAGGGAGCGAGCCCCAGCTCATTGAATTCTATCAAGTTTTCTAACTTTCATGGCGGCGAAACGGACAATTTCCGGCCCAAAACGCCAAAATAAATCGAACCGTCACCGCATACCCGATGAGCATGCGGGCGGCATTCAATTGCGGTTGCGACCATGCGCTCACCCGGAACGGTATTGTCCATGCGGGCCGGCAGATCGTCAGAACCCCGCGTGATTTGGGAACTTGTGGAGATAGCCCGATTGCGGCAAAGCCGTTGCGGGCGCGGCGCGTCTTGCATCTTCGTGCGCCGGAAACATCATGTTCGTGCGCTTTGTCAACAGTGCTGGTTGCTCACGCGGCAACCGGACGGCAGTTGGGGCGTATATCAGTGCTGACAACCGAATTGTCAAGTTGTCATTAAATACGGGTTTAAAATTTGCGCAACAGCGGCTAGCCTGAGGCTACAGCATCTGGAGAGCTGAAATGGGCGCGCATTTTAACGGCGTGAGGGGTTTCCTCACAGCCGCTTTCATATTATCGGCCGGTTCTACAGCCATAGCCGGCAAAGCCGTGACTGAAGAAAAATCACGCGTTCCACCGCAATCGTTGTACCAGACCATGCTCGACGCCAACCGCCAGACCGGCTGGGTGCAGTTCCGCGATTTCGACGGTGCACAGTGGATCTATTTCACTGCCCTGCAAACGCTGCACTGTCGATTGTCCGAAATCCGCTATTCAATCAACTCGAAAACACTCGACGAAAATTTCGGTCTTGTCGATTGCAATCCGCAAAACCCGATGGCCCTGCCGCCCGAGGCCGGTCCTGATGCCATCGCTTTGAAACTGCCCGCCAACACCGCGCAGTCAATCGCGGTCCAGGTTGTCTGGGAAGACGGCACGGAAAGCGCAGTTGCGGTTTATGAGCCGTGCAAGGATGTCGGCGAACAAAGCTGCGCCTGGCCATTGGAGTAGGGGTTTACACCTATAGACGGCTGACCAATCCGGTCGTCACAATTCGATCCCGCGCCGCTCCTTTAAAAACAGGCAGGCAATCGTCGACAAGATGCCGAGAACCGAAAGGTATATTGCCAGCGCCGCGAGATCACCGGTCCTGGCGACCAGCCACGTTGCAACCACCGGCGCGGTGCCGCCGAATATAGCGAATGTGAGATTGAGGCTCAGATTGGTCGAGGTCGTGCGCACCGCCCAGGGAAACATCTCCGCAAATGTTGCCGGCAGAACAAAGGCGCATGAGCCGCTGAAGATAACAAGAACGCACTGTGCCGCCGCAACAACCTTCGGGTCTCCCTGACTTATCAGCCAGAGCATCGGATAGGTGAAAACCGCCAGGCCCGCCATCGACGTCAACAGCACCGGCTTGCGGCCGATCCTGTCGGAAAGCGCGGCGAGAGCAAGCCCGGCAATGGCGGCAATCGCCATATTGGCAGCGTTGATTTCCAGCGTGTACGCACGTGTAAAACCAAGATGCCTGACCATCCATGTCGGCAGGTAGATGACGGCCACGTACCAGCTCGCACCCATTGCCATGATCGTCGCCGCCGCCAGCGTAATGTCGCGGCCATGCCGGGTAACGGCCTCTATCAGCGGCGCTCTCAAACGCTTTTCAGGAAGCGGCGCTTCGGCAACACCGAAACGCAACACCAAAACAACGCCACCGAGCAGCAATCCGGCCAGGAACGGCAGGCGCCACCCCCAGGCGGCAACCTGATCGGCCGTCAGGACGTGGGAAACAAGGGCGCCGACGCTCGAACCAAGCAGCAGGCCTGCGAACAGACCGGCAGTGGCAAAACTGGAAATGAATCCGCGCCGTCGCGGCGGTGCGGTCTCCGCCAGAAATACCCCGGAGCCGAGATATTCGCCGCCAACGGAAAGACCCTGGATCATGCGCAGAACAATTATCAGCACGGCAGCGGCCGGGCCAATTGCCGCATAGGTTGGCAAAATGCCGATGGCAAATGTGGACAGCGCCATTGCCAGGGACGAGCAGATCATCAGCCTGCGGCGGCCGAAGCGGTCGCCGATATGCCCAAAAAGGATGGCGCCCAGGGGGCGCATGACAAAGCCGAGCGCAAACGCACCAAACGCGGCGATCAGCGAAGCGGTATGATCTTCTGAGGGAAAGAACAAAGCGCCGACGGTCGCGGCGAAAAACCCGTAAACCGCAAAGTCATACCATTCGAGCACATTGCCGATAAAACCGGCCGCCACCACACGCAGGCGGGTGTTCCTGGAATCATCCGACATCAATGCGTCTGGCCTCCCTTGAGTGCATCAATCGGTGTTTCCCGACTTTCCGCACATGTACCCCTGGTGTGATGCTAGAGCGAAATTCTTTTGATTTGAACCACTTAATGGCGAAATTCCGAGAGCAACCAACTTTTACGGAAGCAACCGGTGAAAGTGCGTTCGGCAATCGCCGGTCGATGGAGCCGGTTTGCAGGCAACGAACCGGATGGTCCGCTTGCGCGACCGGGAAACGCACGTCGCCCGCCTGAAACGTTTGACATCTTAGGTACATTGGTACATATATAACAAATGGCAAAATCAATCGAACGTGTGCAGACGGGCATTCGGCTGGAAAAACGGCTCCTGAAGGTGCTGAAGGGCCTCGCTGAACATCTGGATCTTTCCGTCGGCGACCTGGTGGAGGGCTTGGCGCTTCACGCCTTTGAAAACAAGCCGCCCTTTTCCAGCGAGACGCTGAAAAAGATAAAGCAGCTCAAGGATGTCTACGATCTCGACCTGAATGCCACCGACAGCCACAAGCTGAAGGAGACAGAACAATGAGCCGATACGGAGCACTCGCGCAGTCTTTCGAGGCGCGCAATCTCGACGCCAGCACATTCAAGCACCGCGATCACATCGCAGTCGCCTATGAGCTCTTGAAGAAATACGACTTCATCGACGCCACGGTACGCTATGCGGAAAGCCTCAACGCTATTGCTACCAAGGCAGGCGCCGCGCGCAAATACAACACGACGATCACCTTCGCCTTCATGGGGCTGATCGCAGAACGCATAGATGCAGGTCCCGACGGCTGTTTCGACGAATTCATTGCCGCCAATGCCGACCTTCTTGAAAAAAATCCGCTCGCCAAATGGTACTCGCCCGAGCGGCTGAACAACGATCTTGCCCGCAAGATCTTTCTGCTGCCTGACGTCCTGCAGGGAGAAACTGGTTAGCGATTTCGAAAAATAGCGTAGTGCCACGCAACGCAACGGAAGCCCTGACAGCCAGTAAAATCGTGATATTCTGATTCTCTCCAGATCTATTACCCCACCGGGAGTGCGGCATGGCGCGGAACGATGACAGCATCAACCTCTTCGGTCCTGAAATGCTGGAAGATCCGTTTCCAATCTACAAAAGGCTGCGTGAGAGCGATCCGGTGCATTGGGACAGCGCCCGCAACGCCTGGATCGTGACCCGGCACCGCGACGTCATGGCGGTGATGAAAAACCGCAGCTTTTCCTCCGACCGGGTGACCAGTGCGCGAATGCGCTATTCTGAAAAGCACAAAGCGGTGTTCGATCTGTTGTCGCGCATCATGCTGCAGACTGACGATCCAACGCACAAGCGTCTGCACGATCTGGTTCACAGCGCATTTACCCGTACCGCAGTCGAGGAATACGGTGACAATATCCGCTCATTGTGCAACACGCTGCTAGCTCCGGGCCTGCAAAAGGGAGAGATGGAGTTCGTCTCGGAGTTCGCCGCGCCACTGCCCATTCTGATCATTTCGGAAATCGTCGGCATTCCCTCGGAGGAACGCGAACAGATCAAGATCTGGTGCGACGCCTATTCGACGGTTGCCCTTAACTTCTATGTGCATCTCTCCGAAGAGCAACTCGACTATTGCGGCGCGCAAATCGCCGAGTTCAGCGAGTATCTTGCAGGCAAGGTTGAAGCGGCGCGCCGGGCACCGGGTTCCGATCTCATCAGCTCGCTGGTCCTTGCCGCAGACAGGGACCATTCGCTGGACATGGACGAGCTGATCGCAAATTGCATCCTGCTGCTCAATGCAGGCAACGAAACAACGACGTGCCTGCTGGCGAACGGTCTCGGGCTCCTGCTCAAGAACCCGGACCAGATGGCGGCCTTGCGTGCCGATCCGAGCCTGATCCCCGATGCAGTCGAAGAATTTCTGCGGCTCGAGGGTCCGATCCAGTTTCTCGGGCGCGTGGCGGTCGAAGACGTCAGCATCGGCGACCGGCTGATCCGAGCAGGCGAGATGGTCATCCCGGTGCTTGCCGCAGCCAATCGCGATCCGGAAATATTCGATCGTCCCGATACGCTGGACGTGAGGCGCGGCCATATCCATCAACTCGGTTTCGGCACCGGGCCGCACCTATGTGCCGGTATCCAGCTGGCGCGCTTCGAGGCAAGGATCGCATTCGAGATATTGCTGGAGCGCACAAGCGCCATCGAGCTGACAACGGACGCCCTCTCCCACACAAAGAATTTCAACATGCGCTGCCTTGAAAAACTGCCGATCCGGCTGCGCTAACGCAGTGTGTCCACCAATTAATATCACGCATCTGAACTGCCGGGTAAGGCGCCGCCCGCCAAAGCCAATCAGGCCATGTGACGCCCTTTCGGGCTCTCATCCATCATGGCGGTGAGCTGATGATTGAGGCGGAGCGACAGCTCTGCCTTGACGGACGCATAGGCGGGATCGTCCCATCGGTTATGTGTTTCGCGGGGATCGTTCTCATGGTCATAGAGTTCGCCCCATGGCTGATCGCGGTACAGCGTGAAGCGGTAGCGTTGCGTCAGTAAAGAACGCACCCGCGCAGGCGCTTCAAAGCCCAGGCGAATACCGCCGTCATTATATTCGACGACAAGATCTTCACGCAGGTCCGCGCCTCCTTCAAGGCATGGCAGAAGGCTGCGGCCCTGCATTCCGCCATAGGGAGGAAGGCCTGCGCGCTCCAGTACGGAAGCGGAAATGTCGAGGCTCGAGGCCAGCACATTTGTGTCGGCAACGGTCTGCCGCATCGGATCCGACCAGATGAACGGCACCCGGGTGATCGAGCGAAACTGCAGCGCCCCTTTCAGGATCATGTTGAAGTCGCCGAGATAGTCTCCGTGATCGGAATTGAAGCAGATGACGGTGTTGTCGTAGTGGCCGCTTGCGCGCAGGCTTTCGACGACGTCGCCCACCGCATCGTCGACCATGGAAATCATGCCGGCCGTCAGCGCCATGGCTTCGCGCAACTGATCCGGCCCCAGCATCATGGCGGTCTGCGGGGTCTCCTGCTTTCCGCCATGTTCCCATTTTTGGTGCAGATGCCGCATCGGCGGCGGCGGATTGACGTGCGCCTCATAGGGCAACGGAACGTCGAATTCGTCCGGCGAATACATGTCCCAGTACCGGCCCGGCGGATTGAACGGATGATGCGGATCGGGAAAAGACACAAAGAGGAAAAACGGCTCGTCATTTCCCTTTCTGCTTTCCAGGTAGTCTGAGGCCCGGTCGCGAATATAGGCGGTCGGATAAAGCTCTTCCGGCACCGGTGTCCTGAATGCCTGCGGGCAGGAATAGTTGTGCGGCAGCTCGTTGCCGTCGTCCTGCAATGCCTGCCAGTCAGGCGCCTTCTGGCGCAGCCACTGCTGGTAGTGACCGCCGCAGCGGTCGCCGTGATTGGTCACCATGTCGACGTGCTGGTAGCCGTAATAGGGTGTCGCGAATTCATAGCGGCCGTCGGAAAGATAGCGTCCCGGCTGCTCCTGCAAATAATCATTGTCGTCCCGTTTCCAGGCCTCCTCAATCAGAATGCCTTCGGCGGAATGGCAGACCGGCTTCGGGTCCAAAAAAGGCTGCAAATGGCTCTTGCCGATGGCAGCGGTGTGATAGCCTGCGGCGGCGAGCACATCGACAAAGGTGTTGGCGCTGTGCGGCAGTGTGCAGCCATTGTAACGCAGGCCGTGAACGCTCGGATAACGACCCGTTATTAGGGAAGCCCTGTTGGGCATGCACACCGGCGAGGCAACGTGGAAATTGTCAAATCGTGTACCGTTTTGCGCCAGCGCATCGATATGCGGTGTTCTTACGACGTTGTGACCATAACAGCCAAGCCAGTCGGCCCGGTGCTGATCGGTTATGAAAAACACAAAGTTGGGTCTGCCGCTCACCTGATATTCCTTTACGCAAAAGCCGGGTCTGCTCGCCTGCGGCTCCACAAAACATATGCCACCGCCGCGGCCGCAAGCGGCCAGTGCACATAGGCGCTGGTGTGAAGCACGCCGATCGCCAGAGCAATGCGCAGCGCCACTTCCACAATTCCGAGCCGCCTGCTGTCAAAGCCGCTTGCGGCACTCGCCATCAGATAAATCATCACACCCATACGCAGGACAATCGATCCAAATGCCGCAAGGTCAAATTCGGCGCCGGCTTCCCTGACGACAAGCAACACTGGATAATAGGCAAACACGAACGGTATGACGAACATCACGGCGCCGATGCGCATCGCCTTGACCGCCGTCTGGAGGGGCGATGCCTGTGCGATGGCGGCAGCCGCAAAGGCGGCAAGCGCAACCGGTGGCGTAATATTAGAGGCCACGCCATAGTAAAAGACGAACATGTGTGCCGTCAGTGTTTCAAGGCCAAGGCGCTGCAGCGACGGGCCGAGTATGAGAATAATGGTGAGGTAGGCCGGCAGGGTCGGCATACCCATGCCGAGCAGTAGGGCCGACAACATGGCAAGCACCAGCGTGAGGAACAGCCAGTGGTCGGCGGCCTGCGCAATCACCTGGGCAAAGTCGCCCGGCAGATCGGTTGCCCCGAGTACCGCCGTGACAATGCCGATCACGCCGACTGCGACGACGACCCGGGCAAAGTTGAAACCGCCCTGGATGAGTGAATCAACAAGACGTAAGGGATTTCGGCGAACCTCGGGGTTGAGAAAACTGATGACAATCAGCAAAAACAGCGCCGTTATGCCCGACCCCGCGGGAGAAAGGCCGTTCAAAAGGGCGACAATCACCGTGACGACCGGCGCAAAGATCAGGATCATGTTCTTGTAGTCCTGCGGAACCAGGACCATCTCTTCCTCGATGCCGTCAACCTCGACCGCCTCGACACCGAGGCGCCGCGCTTCGAAAATCACCGTCGCAAAAAGGCTCGCATAATAGGCGAGCGCCGGAACGAGTGCCGCGACGATGACGGTCAGGTATGAAATGCCGGTAAAATCTGCCATCACCAGCGCGGCAGCCCCCATGATGGGCGGCATGATCTGACCACCGGACGAAGCGGTTGCTTCGACGCCGCCGGAAAAAGCCGGGCTAAAGCCGCGCTTGCGGATCATAGGAATGGTCAGGACGCCGGTTCCCACGACATTGGCGACAGCACCACCGGACATGGTGCCGAAAAGAGCCGAGGCGACAATTGCCGCATGGGCCGGCCCGCCGCGAAAGCGCCGCATCAGATTGTAAGAGAGCTTGATCAGCGACAATCCGGCACCGCTCCCCTCAAGCATGCTGCCCAGAAGAATGAATGGCAGGACCGTATAGATGACGATGCCGGCTATGGTTCCGAGGATCCCGTCATTGAGGTTGAACCACAAGTCGCTTGCGGTTGATTCAACGATATCGACGGGCGCCGTTTCGAATATGCCCGGCCAATAATGCCCGGTATAGAAATAGAATATGCATATGAGGCCGAAGACGGATAGCGGCGCTCCCCATTCGCGCCAGCACAGAACCGTTATCACCAACGCACCGATCAGCGCCATGAGGGCGTGGAACGGATCGAAGTAAAACAGCCCCTCATTCAGCGCCTTGATTTCGGTGTAGTAGAGAAACAGGGGAATGGCGGCAGCCACAAAGAGCAACACATCCAGCACCGCACCCAAAATGATGCCCTTGCGCCCTTGGTTTGCAAATGTCCGCGCGAAGGGGTTCAGCAGGATCACGACAGCAATGGAAAGCGCAAACATGATCGGGCGCACCAGCTCACTCGGAAAGGGTCCGATCCGGGGCAGATACCCCCAAGTGGGCAGAGCATTTGCAACGCCGAAAACCGCCAGCGAAATGGCACACAGGCCGGCGAGCTGCACTGTCCATTTTGGCAGCGTCATTGAGTGCGGGTCCTGCATATGCTGAATCCCCTGGTTTCCAAGGTGTTGCCCGGGCGGGTGCTTGTTGGCGCTGTGCGGGTGCGGCCAAACCGCACCCGTATCAGACGCTCCGCGTCAAAGCCGGTTTGTTATTGCGGCTTTACGGCATCCGGCACATCGAAGCCGGCCTCGACATAATATCGATAGGCTCCCTTGTGCAGCGGAATATTGAGGGCATCAAAGGCTGTTTCCTTTGTAATGGCCTTCAGCAGCGCCGAGCTTTCATGGACTGAATCGAGGTTTTCCCAGAAGGCCTTGGTGATGTTGTAGACAAGGTCTTCGTCAAGGTCCGCGCGGGTGGCGGAGACCATGATGTACATGGGAACGGTCACGGACGCTTCATTGACCTGGCCGGAATAGGTATTGGCGGGAATTTCGCCAAACGCCCTGCCGGGGACTTTCAGATAGTCCTTGTATTCCTGCGAATTGAGCTTTTCGGGATCAATCCCCAGAAAGCGGATCTTGTTGGTCAATCCGATCTGCTCGACATTGGCGCTGCCGACAGCCGTCGCATTGAACATGGCGTCGAGTTTTCCATCCATCATCGCCTGCGTGCCGGCGCCCCAGTTGAGGTGGATGGCTTCGTAATCCTTACCCGCCTCAAGACCGGTCTCGATCCTCAGCACCTCCTCGACATTCTTGGAAGCGGCGCCCGATGGCGGACCCGTGAAGACTTTCTTTCCCTTCAGATCCGAAAGCGAGGTAATGCCTGAATCCGCATAGGTCATCGGATGGAATGCACCGCCGGTGAAGGCGAATATGGAGCGCAGGTTCTGCGAAGCGTCGATCGCGTCCTGCCCCATCTTTTTGTACATCGCCTGACCCTTGGTCATGAAGACGTAGACCGCGGGCGGCACGATGGAGAAATCAATCTTTCCCTGCGCGTTCTTGATCGCCGCACTCGTCAGGGTCTGGCCATCATTGATCTGGATGTCGATGTCGGCCTTGTCATTGGCAATCTTGGCTATGGCGACCATCGCGGCATGCGTGGCACCACCGGGTGCAGACGTTTCGCCCTTGTAAATTTGTGCCGTGGCGGGCAAGGCCGCGACGGCCAGTGTGGCAGAAAAGGCGGCTGCCGTTAGTTTTTTGAGCATCTCTCTCTCCCTACATTGTCTGATTTCTTTTCTTCAGCCTGTGTTCTCGTTTCGCGGAAACAGGTCATTGCAGCAGCCGTTGGGCCGCTGGCTAAGACGTCTCGCTCAGTGCGAGCGTCCGGTCCGATTGGGCATCCAGCGAGGCCTGCAAAATGCGCCCCGCCATCTCAAGAAACTGGTCAAGTTCCCTCGGCGTGAATGCCGCGTCTATTGCCTGGTTGTGCGCCATGACGCTTGGCAATATCCGCTCGAAATAGTCCCTGCCCTTATCGGTCATGGAGAAAAACCTGGCGCGCCGGTCCTCGTCGCTGCGCGCGGATGTGATCAGATTGCGCTCTTCCATGACCGCCAGGGAGCGGCTTAGCTGCCCCTGTTCGATCTTGGTGAAATCCACAAGCTGTTTCTGTGTAACAGCACCATGCTGGTGAAGACCCGCAAAGATCCGCCATTCGGCGATGCTTATATCGCCGCATTCGGCAAGCACCTTGCCGAGCTGGGAGCGGAGCAATCTTGAAAGGCGATGCGTTGCCACCGCGACGAGGCTGGCGCTATCCGGAATGTTGTTCAAATCGAGCTGCGCAAGTGACATGCGGCAGAACCTCCAAATCCGTTCACGTGTTAACGAATTTATATGAAATATCATATTATGACAAGTCATATAATTTTTTAGGCTCAGGCGTGCATGGTGCCGTGCGAGGGCAAAGCTCTTCCTGTCCGTCTGGCTGTGGCGGTTTGTCTCGTCAGTAATCAGACATCATCTGCAGCAGGCGAGGGCTGGAGGCCGGCCGGCAGAACTACCCTGCAGCAGCCGGAACCGAGCCTGTCTCAGCCATATTCATTCTGTCCGGGCGCGGTTGGCTGAATGTGCCAGTAAAGAAGAATCAGCCAGCCGATGATCGGCAGAAACATCAGCAGCAGCCACCAGCCCGAGCGGCCGATATCATGAAGCCGGCGCGCTGAAACGGCGATGCTGGGAACAAGAAGAACCAGTGCTGAAATCCAGCCAAGCGGATCAGCGGCATCGGAGGAATACATGCCAAATCCCAGAAGCGGCGCAATGATCGCCCCGTCGATGATATCCGTGACGACGGACACGATCACGTTGAACAGGACCCACCACCAATATTCCGGTCGCGTCGCCCGTCCCGAAAAAACCGCGTATTTCGAAAACACCGTTTGAACGGATTCCAAAAAAGTCATCGCTTCCTCCTCCTCGCCGCAGCAACCGGATGTATGACAATGGCCGCCGGCGCGTAACAGCATCCGGCACAGCCGCCGGCATGGCGATTATACTTATCCACAGCCTGTGGATACTCTTACATTAGAGTATAAATTCAAACTCAACAGATATAACGCGGTTGTCGTCAGCGATATGACAGACCTGAAAGGCGCCTTATCTGAAGGCTTCGCCCGGATAGGCGCCCCAGATTTCGTCCTGGGCAACCCAGCCCTTGGTGCCCTGCACTTCGCCCCGGCACCATTTCCCGTTGCACTCGGCAATTTTAATAACGACACCCGGCTCCAATTTGGCGGTCAGCTGGGCACCCAATTGAGGCTTCTCGCGCAGCAATACATAGACTTGTTTCTCACCGCGCTTCCAGGGAGCGATGACTGCGGTGCGGTCTCCGGTCAGGAGCGATTTGTGAATCCAGCCTTCGGTGCCGTCCGGGTCGCGAACGCGGCGCCAGTGATCATATTCCTGGATAATCTCCATCGGAATGCCGGAGCGCGTATAAAGCCACTCGACCGCATAGTCGCGGCTTGGACCGATTCGCAGATTGACGCGGCGCGCCTTGAGGCTGACGAAACGCGGCAACGGCAGACCGCTCGCACCCTTGGCAGCGCTCTGGGCAAAGACCGGCGTGACGGCCGTCGGCCCGGACAGAAGCAGGATTGCCGCGGCAAGACCCGCTGCCAGGGATTTTGTGACGGTTGTTGCATTCATTGCGACCTCCATCGATATTCGTTCATCGCGCCTGAATGCCATTTTCGCCTGGCTCGATGCAATCGATAAATTTCGTTACGGCCGCGCACGAGTTTTCTTTGTCTTCACGCTTTCGTCTGGTAAAAACAACCCGTGTGCCTGGGCCGTACCCAAACTATCACATCATGGTTAAAGAGCTCTCAACAAGGGGCCGATTGAGGAAATGCCGAATAAAAAACGACCAACGGTCTATATAACGCGAAAATTGCCCGAGCCTGTGGAAACCCGCATGTGCGAGCTATTCGACGTTGAGCTGAATATCGAGGACACCGCACGAACGCAGCATGAGCTGGTTGCGGCGATGAAATCCGCCGATGTGCTCGTTCCGACCGTCACCGACCGCATCGATGCAGCAATGATCGAACAGGCCGGCGACAACCTGAAGCTGATCGCCAATTTCGGCAACGGCACCGACAATATCGATGTCGACGCCGCTGCAAAAAGGGGTATTGCGGTCACAAACACGCCGAATGTTCTGAGCGAAGATACCGCCGACATGACCATGGCACTGATTCTTGCCGTGCCGCGCCGCCTGACGCAGGGCGCCAGCATATTGACGGGCGAAGACGTCTGGAACGGCTGGTCCCCGACATGGATGCTTGGACACCGCATCTGGGGCAAACGGCTCGGAATCGTCGGTATGGGGCGCATCGGCACTGCCGTTGCCCGGCGCGCACGGGCCTTCGGCCTGTCGATCCACTACCATAACCGCAACCGCGTCGACCCGGTGACTGAAGAGGATCTCGAGGCCACCTATTGGGAAAGCCTCGATCAGATGCTGGCGCGCGTCGATATCGTCTCGGTCAATTGTCCTTCGACGCCAGCGACATTCCATCTGCTGTCGGCGCGGCGGCTCGGCCTCCTGCGTCCCGAAGCCTTTATCGTCAACACCGCCCGCGGCGGCATTATCGACGAAGGTGCATTGATCAAGAACCTCCAGGAAGGAAAGATCGCGGGCGCCGGGCTTGATGTCTTCGAACACGAACCAGCGGTCAATCCGAAACTCGTCAAGCTTGCCGAGCAGGGCAAGGTTGTCATCCTGCCGCATATGGGTTCGGCGACGCTGGAAGGCCGCATCGATATGGGCGAAAAGGTGATCATCAATATCAGGACGCTGTTCGACGGGCACCGGCCACCAGACCGCGTGCTGCCCGGTCAAATCTAGTTCTTTAGCTGGCTACACTATTTCTGCTTTGCGGCCCGGTAGACAATCATGTCGAAGCGGGCCGCAAGGGCATCATAAAGCAACAACCTGCCAATCAACGGCTTGCCGATCCCGGTGATCAGCTTGATGACCTCCATTGCCTGAAGGGTTCCGACGACCCCGGTCAGCGCGCCAATGATGCCGGCCTCGGCACAGCTGGGCAAAAGACCATCGGGCGGCGGTGTCGGGAAAAGGTCGCGATAGGAAGGATTTGGCTTTCCTTCGCTGTTTTTCTCGTAAGGTTTGAGCACCGTCACCGATCCATCGAACCGACCGACGGCCGCCGTCACCAGCGGGCGCTTTTGTTCGGCGCATTGATCTGCCATGAGGTAACGCGTGGCAAAATTGTCCGAGCCATCGGCAATGATGTCATACCGGGCGATCAGTCCGGCGGCGTTGTCCGCATTGATCCTTGTCTGGTGCTGCTCGAGAACGACATGCGGATTGATCCGCTTCATGGCCTTATCGGCGCTCTTGGTCTTTGCGACGCCGACCGCGTCCGTATCGTGGATGATCTGCCGCTGCAAATTCGATAGCGAAACGACGTCGTCATCAACCACGCCAAGCGTTCCGACGCCAGCTGCGGCAAGATACTGCAACACCGGCGAGCCGAGACCGCCCGCGCCGATGACCAGCACCCGGGCCTTCTTGAGCTTCTGCTGGCCGGGACCGCCAATTTCCGCCAGAACGATGTGGCGGGCATAACGTTCGAGTTCCGATGGAGATAGCGCTTTTTCGGTCATGGGTCTCTCATAGCAGAAATGCACGGCAATGCATCAGCCGGCGGCTTCCGCAGTCACTTCGCCAGCCTTCACATTGAAGAATTGCGCACGCTCGCCAAGGGCTGAAAACATCTGCCTGTCGGTGCCTGTCATGAAGGCCTGGCCGCCCAGATCATCGACGAGATCAAAAAGCGCCGCCCTTCGCCCCTCGTCGAGATGTGCGGCGATTTCGTCAAGCAGCATGATCGGCGCATGGCCGCTGATGTCGCCGGTCAACCGGGCATGGGCCAGAACCAGACCGACCAGCAGCGCCTTTTGCTCACCCGTCGAACAGCGTGCCGCGTCCATGTTCTTTTCACGGTGGCGGATCAGGAGATCCGACCGGTGGGGGCCGGTCAGGGTCCGTCCGGCCGCTGCATCACGGCTGCGCATTTCAGACAGATAGCCGGCAAAACCATCCTCCCGCTCTGCAGCGGTTTCGCCGCTCAGCTCGCCGAGGAAATCCTGCAGCGCCACATCGGCCTGCGGAAACGGATTATTCCCCTGTGCGTCATCAATGAGCTTTGCGAGCATGGCCACAAGTTCGCGCCTGGCAAGGGCAATCGCCACCCCGAGCTCGGCCATCTGCGCTTCTATACCGTCGAGCCAGACCGGGTCGAGCCGTCCTTCCGAAAGCAGACGGTTGCGGCTGCGCATTGCGCGTTCATAGTCGAGCACCCGTCGTCCGTGACCGGGATCGATCGACAGTACCTGCCGGTCCAGGAAGCGGCGGCGGTCCGCTGCCGGCCCGGTGAACAGCCCGTCCATGGCCGGGGTCAGCCATACAATGCGCAGATGATCGAGGAGTTCGTCGTTGGAGCGGGCTGCCGTGCCGTTGATTTTCAGCTTGCGGCCGATCCCGCCCGCAGCCTCGGCTTCACCGCCACCCGAAGTGCCGATCTCCACCGGACCCTCCATACCTTCCAGGGCGGCAAAGACGGTAAAGCCCTGTGTCGAGCCAACCCGGCAGACATCACCATAGGCGGCGCGGCGAAGGCCCCGGCCGGGAGAAAGGAAGGAAACGGCTTCCATGAGGTTGGTCTTGCCGGCACCGTTTTCGCCGGTCAGCACCACGTGGCGTTTGTCCAGGTCGAGCGTGAGCTGGCCGTAATTTCGAAAATCAGTGAGTTTCAGGCGGGTCAGATAGGCAGCGTTCACAATCGGATCCCTATCCGGCCCTCAATCACACCCTCATCGGCATCAGCACGTAGAGGGCGCTGTCTTCAGCCACATCGCGCACCAGTGTGGGCGAGCCGGGGTCGGCAAAAAGGAATATCGCCTCGGCGCCGCTGAACTGGCCGGTTATGTCGAGCAGGTATTTGGCATTGAAACCAATTTCCAGCGCCTCGTTCTTGTAGCCGACCGCAAGTTCTTCGGTGGCACTGCCTGAATCGGGGTTGTTGACGGTCAGCGTCAAAAGCCCCTCCGACAGGGCGAGCTTCACCGCCCGCCCCCGCTCGGACGAAATGGTCGACACGCGGTCAACGGCCGCCGCAAAGGGGGCGCAGTCGATGGTCAGTTCCTTGTCGTTGCCGGACGGAATGACACGCTGATAATCGGGAAAGGTGCCGTCGATCAGCTTCGACGTCAAAAGCACGCCGCCGATGGTGAAGCGGATCTTGGCTTCCGACACTTCCACGGTCACGGCGACATCGGGATCGTCGACCAGTTTTTGCAGCTCACCGACCGTTTTACGCGGAATGATAATACCGGGCATGCCTTCAGAACCGGAAGGCGCCTCGACATCCGCACGGGCGAGACGGTGGCCGTCGGTGGCGACAGCGCGAAGCTTCAGCTCGCCCTCTTCCTCGATCGTGTGCATAAATATGCCGTTGAGGTAGTAGCGCGTCTCTTCCGTGGAAATTGCGAACTGGGTGCGGTCGATCAGCATTTTGAGATCTGTCGACTGGAGGCGGAACGTGTGGCTGAATTCACCGGCCGTCAGGTCCGGGAAGTCGGATTCCGGCAGGCACTGCAGCGAAAATTTCGATCGGCCCGAGGCAACCGTCATGCTGCCGCCATCCGGCTCGACAGCCAGCAGAACCTCGGCCCCGTCCGGCAGCTTGCGGACAATGTCGTAAAGCAGGTGCGCGGGCACCGTGGTCGAACCCGCCTGTTCCACATTGGCGGCCGTTGCCTCTGTCACTTCAAGATCCAGATCGGTCGCTTTCAGATCGATCGTAGCGCCATCGGCCCTCAACAGCACGTTGGACAGGATCGGGATCGTATTGCGCCGCTCCACCACCCGGTGGACGTGGTTCAGTGATTTCAGGAGGTTGGAACGCTCAATTGTCACACGCATGGGTCTTTACACCAAATTCCTGTTGTTCTGATCGCCGGTATCCGGTCTGGGATCGGCATCAGACTTTCCGGGCCGCCCGTCAATAAGATACGCCCGGCCATACCGGGACTTTGCCTTTGGGACAAGCAAAATGACAGATTTACCTGCCATTAGGCAAGTTTATGGCGCATGAGTCGGCCAGCAGGGACCGGCTTTCTGGGGATAAGGTGAAAAACACAGCCTGCAGCCTGCAACCGGCGGAGCCGGATACAAAAAGGCCCCGCGCGGGCGGAGCCTTGTGAACCGGGTCTCGGCTCCAGGATTATTCGCTGATGAGGCGGCGCAGAAGCTCGACTTCGTGCGAGAGCTTGGTGTCCTGCTCCAAGAGGTTCTCGATCTTGCGAACGGCGTGCAGGACCGTTGTATGGTCGCGGCCGCCGAAGCGTCTGCCGATCTCAGGGAATGAACGCGGCGTCATTGTTTTCGACAGGAACATGGCGATCTGCCGCGGCTTGACGATGGTGCGGGTGCGCCGGTTGGAAATCATCTCCTGCCGGGACACGTTGTAGTGGCGTGACACGATGCGCTGGATGTCCTCGATGCGTACGCGCTTCGGCTCACCGGCATTGACAAGGTGCCCGAGCAGTTCGTCGACCCGGTCGATGGACAATGTGGGCTCGAAAGAACGGCGGAAAAGCAGCTGATTGAAGGCGCCTTCCAGTTCACGGCCGCTGGAGGTCACGTGCCGGGCCACATGGGCGAGGATTTCCGTCGGGATATCGAGCGAGCAGTCCTCCTGCTGGGCCGCAGCCAGGCGGCGCTTGAGGATTTCCAGACGCATTTCATAGTCGGGCGCCTCTATCTCGATGGCGACACCACCCTGGAGCCGGGAGCGGACGCGTGCGTCAAGCGACTCCAGCTCCCAGGGTGCCCGGTCCGCCGCAACCACCACCTGCCGTGCAGAGTCCAGCAGCATGTTCAATAGATGACAGAATTCATGCTGAATCGATTTGCCCTGCAGAAACTGCATATCGTCAATGACAAGCAGGTCGATATTGCGAAGCGACTCCTTGAAGGACAGCGCGTCATTGTCACGAATGGCCGTCGCAAAACGCCACATGAAATACTCGGCGGTCAGGTAAACAACGCGCGGCTTGCGCTCGCTTTCATTGGCGGCAAGCGCGATGGCCTGAAGCAGGTGGGTCTTGCCCAGCCCGACGCTTGAGTGAACGAACAGCGGATTGAACCGGACGGCACTGCTGCCGGCTTCCGCAATGGTCTTGGCCGCAGCCAGGGCGACACGGTTCGAAGCCCCTTCGACAAAGGCACTGAAGGAATAGCGCGCATCAAGAGGCGATCCGGAAACCGACCCTCCCTCGGCCGGGCGCAGCTGAGTTTTCTTTGCCTTGGCGGCAACATGCTGTGCGGGTGCGCGGTTTGCCTGCGTGCCTGGAACGGTCGACTGCTGGACGTCTGAAATTTCCGATGACTGGATGAGACGATTGCCGCGCGTTGCCGATCGCACAACGATCTCGACGCGATTGATTTCGGTATTTTCTTCGCTGAAAAGCTGGGTCAACAGATCCAGATAACGGTTGTTGATCCAAGAGCGTAAAAACGTTGTGGGTACTGAAAGACGAACAATGCTCTGCGAAATGGATTCCAGTTTCAGTCGTCCGAACCAGCTTGAAAAAACGTCCGGGCCGACCTGTGCCTTCAGTCGGGTCTGAACCCGTCCGAAGAGTACATCATGCGTCATATCTGATTTCCCCGCCTCCGTGGAAGGAGCAGCCTTTGTGGGAGGAGGTGGCGCGGCGTCTTTCGATTCCCGCAAATTAGATCGCACCGATGCTCCTGATAACCCCTGCATTTGGCCTTCTCCTGTATCGTTATTATTGTCCCGGCCATGCGGCCGACCTTGCTAATTTTTAACGTACCAATCCCCTGAAACCTGCTGTGCAAAAACCCCTTTCTATCTCCGTCAGTAATCCCCAACCGGTTACAACCAAGGTGCAACGGACCACCTAGCGTAACCTTCTTCCCGGCCAATGCGCCGCCCCTTCAGCAATGCGCACAAACGTCCCCACGTCCGGATTCGTACCCGAACCACAACCGGGAAATTTTGATGAATCGTGCCGCAGAATGCGAACACTGCAATGAAGGATGAAAACAAAGAAACTGCCGAAGACACCAGCAGCATCTAATTCAGAACTTGTTGTTTGCGACCTCCATGCAGGCTCATTAAGGCAGCGTTAGAAGCCGAAGGTCAAGGAGGGTTTCGGGAAGAACCCGGCGGCATCGGCCTGCAAATGCAATGCGGCTCAAACGTGCATCCAGTGCGCCTTCCCCTAACGCGTTTGGAATCAATGGCTTTTTAAAAATCGCAGGGGGAGGTGTTGCTCAAATGCAAAAAAACAAAAAAAATCTCTTGACTCGAAAATAGTTCAACGAGTTTTCCAAAGGTCTAGCAAGGAATTTTAAACCTCCCGTAACCTTTTGTTTTTTTTGATAAAAACTTGCTTTTCGAAAATTAGTTCGCGCGTATTTATTACAAGTATATTACAGCGAGTTGATTGAATCGTTAAAGCCCGGCCAACGGCCAGGCTGCTTGCGACAGAGCTAAATAATTGCAATTAGGCGCTGATTGCCTTTACGCGCCGTGCCAGGCGAGAAACCTTGCGCGAGGCGGTGTTGCGGTGAACTACACCTTTGGTTGCTGCCCGCATTAGTTCCGGCTGAGCCTGCTTGAGCGCTTCCGCAGCTGCTGCCTGGTCGCCGGACGCGATCGCTTCTTCGACCTTGCGGATGAAACCGCGCACCCGCGAGCGACGTGTCTTGTTTACTTCCGTGCGCCGAGCGATCTTACGGGTCGCTTTTTTCGCCGAAGCTGTATTGGCCATCTAATTCTCTCTTTGCGTTCGTGCAACGCTCCATATCTTTCACTCAGGTTAGCCAACCCGTGTTTGAACCGAAAGGAGCAGAAAAAACTGAGGTGGCCACCGGGGCCACCAAATCCGTGCGGGGCATATAGCCGGAAAGTCCGGTGCCGTCAACGGTTCTTGAACTGCGCTTTGCGTTTCTCTGCAAATGCGCTCATGCCTTCCTTCTGGTCTTCGGTGGCGAACAGGGAATGGAACACCCGACGCTCGAAACGGATACCCTCTTCAAGAGTGACTTCAAAGGACCGGTTGACGCTTTCCTTGGCCATGCGGACGGATGGTTGGGAGAACCCGGCAATTGTCTCGGCCGCCTTGATCGCGGTTTCGATCAGCTCGGTGGCAGGCACGACCCGGGCAACAAGTCCTGACCGCTCGGCCTCGTCGGCATCCATCATTCTGCCCGTCAGGCAAAGATCCATCGCCTTGGCCTTGCCGACCGCACGCGTCAGGCGCTGGGTGCCGCCCATACCCGGAATGGTTCCGAGCGTGATTTCCGGCTGGCCGAACTTGGCGGTGTCGGCGGCAATGATGAAATCGCACATCATGGCAAGCTCACAACCGCCGCCAAGCGCATAGCCGGCGACAGCGGCGATCATCGGTTTGTGCACATTTCCGACCTTGTCCCAACCGCCGATGAAGTCGCCCATATAGGCTTCGACGAAATTAAGGCTCTGCATTTCCTTTATATCTGCGCCGGCGGCAAAGGCCTTTTCGGATCCGGTGATCACGATGGCGCCGATCTTGGCATCCTGATCGAAGGCCTGCACCGCATCCAGCAGTTCCGCCATCAGCGCGGAATTGAGCGCGTTCAGCGCCTGGGGCCGGTCCAGCGTGATCAAGCCAATGCCGCCACGGGTTTCAACCTTGATGGATTCATATGCCATGTTCGAATTCCCTTTCCTTCGTCTATTTAGATCAACCGGTCAGCGCTGACAGGCCGGACAGTAAAATGTCGAGCGTCCGCTTTGTACAATTCGCCGGATATTTCCACCACAGCCGTCGCGTCTGCAAGGCTCTCCTTCTCGATCATAAGTATTAAAGCTGTGCTGGAAATAGCCAAGGGTGCCGTCGGCCTGCCGGTGGTCGCGCAGTGACGAGCCACCCGCCTCGATCGCGGCCGCAATGACGGTGCGTACCGCGCGGGTCAGCTCCTCGAGCCGTTTGACGGGCTCGCCTGAAGCCGATACCAGCGTGCCGGCCGCTCGGCGCGGCGACAGTCCCGACTGCCACAGGGCTTCGCAGACATAGATATTGCCAAGACCGGCGATGATCCTCTGATCGAGCAACGCCGCCTTCAAAGGCGCCTTTTTGCCGGCAAAGTGTTTGGCAAGATGTTCCGCGTTAAGCGCATTGCCGGTCGGCTCCGCACCGAGGTCCCGGATCAGCGGATGATCCTCGAGGCCGTTGCTGTCGCTCAACAGCATGAAGCCGAAACGCCGCGGGTCATTATAGACGACCCTTGCCCTGCCCCCGGGGCCATCGAGATGAAAGACGACATGATCGTGCTTTTCATCCTTGCTGCGGTCATGGTGGAAATGACCGGGTGTCCCGCCAGCGGCATCACTGTCAACATAGTAGGATCCGGACATGCCGAGATGCGAAATCAGAACCGATCCGTCGTCCAAACCGATCAGCAGGTATTTGGCGCGCCTGTGCAGCGCAGTGATGCTGCGCCCTTCGACACGGGCGGCAAAATCTTCAGGAAATGGAAAGCGCAGATCGGCGCGGCGCTGCTCGAGGCGTTCGACGGTTGCACCCTCCATTGCCGGCTGCAGGCCGCGGCGGACGGTTTCGACTTCGGGCAGTTCAGGCATGGGGCCTCGGTACGTTGGCTTTTGGTTCGACTTGACCTATAAGCGGCGCGACTTTGCCGCACCGGCAAACTGGTGAGCCTGATAGCGCATCTTTGCGCCTTAGGCTATTGTTCCTGTCGAATTGAGTATCGGAGTTCTTTGAATGTCTGAAACGCGCACTTCCGCCGCCGGCGGCATGGAAACATCCTACGGCTTCAGGCAAGTCGGTGAAGGCGAGAAACAGGGGCTCGTCAATGACGTCTTCCATGGCGTTGCCCGGCGCTATGACATCATGAACGACGTCATGTCCGCCGGCATGCACCGGGTGTGGAAGGACGCCATGATCAGCGCCCTCAATCCGCAGCGGAACGGGAACTACAAAGTGCTTGATGTGGCGGGCGGCACTGGGGACATCGCTTTTCGCATCATCGAGGCTTCGCGCCGTCTGGCACATGCAACCATTCTCGACATCAACGGCTCGATGCTTGAAGTCGGCCGGCAGCGTGCTGCCAAGCGCAGGCTTGAAGAAAACCTGACATTCGTCGAGGCCAATGCCGAGGATCTGCCGTTTGAAGACAATTCCTTCGACGCCTACACCATCGCATTTGGCATACGCAACGTGCCGCGCATCGATGTGGCCCTCAAGGAGGCCTATCGGGTGCTGAAGCGCGGCGGGCGGTTCCTGTGCCTTGAATTTTCCGATGTGGACATGCCGGTCTTCGAAAAGTTCTATGACGCCTGGTCGTTCAACGCGATCCCGCAATTCGGGAAAGTGATTACCGGCGACGGCGAACCATACCGCTATCTGGTCGAATCCATCCGCAAGTTCCCCGACCAGCCGAATTTTGCCGCGATGATCGAAAACGCCGGTTTCTCCCGGGTCAAATGGACCAACTATACGGGCGGCGTCGCTGCCCTGCATTCCGGCTGGAAGCTCTAAACAAACACTCAAACGCTTGCTGAAACGGCCCGGCAGATCATGAACAGTTTCCTTGCCTATTATCGTCTGATGCGCGCTGGTTGGGTCATGGCCCGCGAGGGCGTGATCGCGTCACTGCCGGTCGAGGGCCTTCACGGCCCGGCACGGCTGGGGCACAGGATTGCAACGATGATTGCACGGCGCAAAGCGCAAAGCGCAGACCGCGCCGAGCGGCTTGCGCGCGCCGTGGAACGGCTCGGCCCGTCCTATGTGAAGCTGGGACAGTTCCTCGCCACCCGTCCGGACGTCGTCGGCCAGTCGCTGGCAGAAGACCTTTCCCTGCTGCAGGACCGCATGGACACTTTCTCCCAGCAAAGCGCAAGGGAACGGATTGTCGGCTCGCTCGGCCGCGAGATCGACGATCTTTACAGCGAATTTGGCGAACCGATCGCCGCCGCATCGATCGCGCAGGTCCATCCCGCCACAACGAGCGACACCAACGGCATGCACAAAGTGGCCGTGAAGGTGGTGCGGCCCGGCATCCGCAAACGGTTTCATCGGGATCTCGAAGCCTTTTATCTTGTCGCGCGCCTTGCGGAGCGAATGGCGCCGGCGACGCGGCGGCTGAGGCCGGTCGACGTCGCCCACACGCTGGAACAGACGACGAAGATCGAAATGGATTTCCGCCTTGAGGCGGCAGCGCTTTCGGAACTTGCGGAAAACACGCGCGACGATCCGGGCTTTCGTGTGCCGCAGGTGGACTGGGAGCGCACCGGGCGCGACGTTGTCACGATGGAGTGGATCGACGGCATCAAGATCGCCGATATCGAGACTCTGAAAGAGGCCGGTCATGACCTTGCACACCTGTCCGAGGTGCTGATCCAGTCATTCCTTCGCCACACGCTGCGCGACGGCTTCTTCCATGCGGATATGCATCAAGGCAATCTCTTCGTCGATCCGGACGGAACGATCGTGGCGGTCGATATGGGCATCGTTGGCCGGCTTGGTAAAAAAGAACGCCGCTTCCTTGCCGAAATCCTTTACGGCTTCATCCGCCGCGACTACCGCCGGGTGGCCGAGGTTCATTTTGAAGCCGGCTACGTACCTGCCCATCACGACATGGCCAGCTTTGCTCAGGCGATCCGCGCCATTGGCGAGCCGATCCACGGCCAGTCGGCCGAAACTATCTCCATGGCGAAACTGCTGACGCTGCTATTTGAAGTCACGGAGCTGTTCGACATGCAGACACGGCCCGAACTCATCATGCTGCAGAAAACGATGGTCGTTGTCGAAGGGGTCTCCAGGCTGCTCAACCCGCATTTCAACATGTGGAAGGCTTCGGAGCCGGTCGTCGGCGACTGGATCGCGCGCAATCTGGGGCCGGCGCGTGTCGTTACCGACATCAAGGACGGGCTGCACGCGGCGGTCAAGCTGGCCGAACAGGCGCCGGAAATTGCGGCAAGGGCCGAACGGCTGTCGGAGGAACTGGATACCATGAGCCGCGACGGGCTGCGCTTCGATGCACAGACAGCAGAGGCCATCGGCAAGGCGGAAGCGCGCCACTCGCGCTCCGGACGCATCGCCCTATGGGTGATTGCATTGACTGCAATATATATTGCATTTCAATTGTGAATTGATTTCATTGCTAGCAATTTGGTAGGATCCCTCGCAAGGGAGACCTTCATGGCCAGCATCACCATTCGAAATCTCGACGACGCGACCAAGCAGCAGCTGCGCGAACGCGCCGCCCGCAACGGCCGATCGATGGAAGAGGAAGTGCGCCACCTGCTGCGCGATACGACTACCCCGGCGCCCGACAATGCGGACCGCATCTGGCCGGAACCTGCCGGCAGCGCAACTTTGTCGGGCAAACGCATCCTTCTCATCATCACCGGCGGGATTGCAGCCTACAAGTCGCTTGATCTGATTCGCCGGCTGCGCGAGCGCGGCGCGTCGGTGAGGCCCGTCATGACACGGGGCGCGAAGGAATTCATAACACCGCTCGCGGTCGGCGCGCTTGCCGCAGATACGGTTTTCGACGATCTGTTTTCACGCGAGGACGAGCACGATGTCGGCCATATCCGCCTTGCCCGCGAGGCCGATCTTGTCGTGGTCGCGCCGGCAACCGCCGATTTCATCGGCAAAATGGCGCTTGGCCTTGCCGATGATCTGGCCTCGACCGTCATTCTTGCGAGCAACCGGCCGCTGCTTGTCGCACCGGCGATGAACCCGGTCATGTGGAACGCCCCTGCATTCCAGCGCAACATGCAGCAATTGCGCGGGGACGGCGCCCATATTGTCGGCCCGATGCGCGGCGAGATGGCGGAAAGCGGCGAGGCGGGCACCGGGCGCATGGCCGAACCGCTCGATATCGTTGCCGCCGTCCAGCACATTCTCGACGACCGTCCGAAGCCGCTTGCCGGCCGGACAGCGATTGTCACCTCAGGTCCGACCCACGAACCGATCGATCCGGTGCGCTACATCGCCAACCGCTCCTCCGGCAAGCAGGGCCACGCGATTGCCGCTGAACTGGCGGCGCTCGGTGCGGCCGTGACCCTGGTTTCAGGGCCGGTCACTATTTCCGATCCGCAAGGAGTCACGACAGTCCATGTCGAAAGCGCGCGCGAGATGCTCGAAACGGTCGAGCAATTGCTGCCAGCGGACATCGCGGTCATGGTTGCCGCCGTTGCCGATTGGCGCACGGCGGGTGAATCGGGTGAAAAAATCAAAAAGAAGCCGGGCAAGGCGCCGCCGCCGCTGAAGCTGACGGAAAATCCCGACATCCTCAAAACCGTCGGCCACCACAAAAAGCGCCCTTCCCTCGTCGTGGGTTTTGCCGCCGAAACCCAGAACCTCATCGACAATGCCCGCGCCAAGCTGGAGCGCAAGGGCGCCGACTGGATCGTCGCCAATGACGTTTCGCCGGAAACCGGCATCATGGGGGGCGACCGTAACCATGTGCGCATCGTCTCTGCATCGGGCGTCGAGGACTGGCCGGAGATGGACAAGCAATCGGTGGCGGCAAAACTGGCGCTGGAAATCGCCCAGCGTCTTCAGACCGCGATTGCCTGAACGCACCGCCGTGGCTCGAACGTGCTGATCGACAACCCATCGGCGCGTACGCGCACGAAACTGCCCGTCGGTATCTCGGACCAGCGGCTGACGTCCTCGTCGAAAGGTTCAGAGACCAGGCAGTAGCCGTCTTCCTTCATTGCCGCCGACATCGGGCCCGAATAGAGCGTCGGTGCATGCCGGTCCGTCGCGTAGCGCACGCAAAAAAGCGCATCGCCGTCGCTATAGGCGGAGGTGAAGCGGATCAGCGGCCTTGCGCCAAGATCCTCTGCCTGCGACAGGACAAATCCGAGCGTTTCCTCCATTGCACGCTTCGGATTTGCATCCAGCCCGAATTCAAGTGCCAGCAGAAACAGAAGTTCGGAATCGGTCGAGCCCTTCCGCTCGCCATAAAGCCGGTCGCTCAGCCGCGCCTCAAGCCGCCGCTCGAGACGATCGAAGTCACCAAGCTGACCGTTATGCATGAAAGACCAGCGTCCGTGGACAAACGGATGGCAATTGTCCCTCGTTGTGCGACCCGCGGTCGAGGCGCGCACATGGGCAAGAAACAGTTCCGAACCGATCTGCCGCGCCAGCGAGCGCAGATTGTCGTCCGACCAGGCCGGCAGGATGTCGCGGTAGTGGCCCGGCTCATCCCGCTCTCCATACCAGGCAATGCCGAAACCATCACCGTTGGTCGCCGTCTTCGCCTCGGTCGCGCATTGCGATTGGTCGATCAGCGAGTGCGTCGGGGACGTCACGAGATCTTCAAGAAAGCGTCGCCGGCCGTGATAGGCTACCCATCTGCACATTGTTAAAACCTGCCTTGTTCAGATGGAACCATTTGACCGGGGCTTTTTTGCCCACCGGCCGGACCAGTTGCACGCGGTAACCCCAGTCCACCACAAGCGCTGGTCAACGACACCGGAGGACAGTATTGCCCGGCCCCTTCAACGTTGTTTGTCACAATCTTTCTTCCTTTCAGGGGTGGGGAAGTCGACCCATAGCGTCGTTACACCGCCCATATGACGCGCTCCCGTCGCGCCCGGTCGAGTGGATCGATATCCGCCATCAAATGATCCCATCTGATCAAGGCGAGCTTTCTATCCGTTCCGGTTATGCATGCGATGATGCATAGCATTGATCATGCCGCTTGCGGTTTTTTCAAAAAGAAAAGGCAAAAACGCATGAACAAAAGCCGCGCAGGAGGCAAGGAACAGGCGTGCCGAGAAACCCGCGGCGAACCGCATGTGCTCAAGATAAGTTTCGTCGACGGATTTCGGATGGTCGGTAAACAACCGGGTGATCGGTTTTGTCATGGCGGTATCCCCTTGAACGGATTTTGCAGTTTTTAGACAGGATAAGCCGCGCTTATCGGGATATGTTCCCAATTATTCTGTATTTTCTCTCGATATTGGGATATATGTCCCAACAATGCGTAAAATTGATGAAATTGATCACAAGATACTGCACGAACTGCAGCGCGATGGCGGCCTGTCCATCGAATCGCTGGCGGAAAAGGTGCATCTATCGCGCAACGCCTGCTGGCGACGACTGAGAGCTTTGGAGGATGGCGGCGTGATCAAGGGCCGGGTCGCGCTGGTCGATGCCGAGCAAATCGGTTGCGGTCTCTCTGTCTTCATTTTCATCCGCACCGCCAATCACGACCCCGACTGGCTGGCGCAGTTTCGCGAGGCCGTCGTCAGCCTGCCGGAAATCACCGGCGTGCACCGGACCAGCGGCGAACTCGACTATGTGCTCAGGGCGCGCGTTGCGGATGTCAAGGCCTATGACCGGCTCTATCAGCGGCTGATCGCCCGGGTGCCCCTGGCCGACGTCAACGCTTCCTTCGTCATGGAGGATATCAAGGACACGACCGCGCTGCCGCTCGTCAACACCGTGTGACCGCATCTTCGCCTTCTGTCTTCTATTGCTGAACGGTGCGTCTTCGCAGCTCTTCTTAATTCACCGGCCGGGCTCGCTATATTCTGGGTCAACCAAGGAGACAGGCCCATGTCCATTCGACCGGTCAAACAGATTTCATCCGCAGTCCCGACAATGGAAGGGGCCGGCGTCAAGCTGCACCGCGCATTCGGCTTTACCGACCCGACGCTGGCCGATCCGTTTTTGCTGTTCGACGATTTCCGCAATGAAAGGCCGGAAGACTATCTTGCCGGATTTCCCTGGCATCCGCACCGCGGTATCGAGACGATCACCTATGTGCTTGCCGGAACGGTCGATCATGGCGACAGTCTTGGCAACCAGGGCACGCTGGGCGCCGGCGACGTGCAATGGATGACGGCCGGCAGCGGCATCATGCATCAGGAAATGCCGCAGGGCGATGCGCATGGCCGAATGCACGGTTTTCAGCTCTGGGCGAACCTGCCTTCTTCTCTGAAGATGACCGATCCGCGCTATCAGGACATCAAGGCAGCCGACATACCCGAGGTTATCGACGACGACGGAACGGTCGTGCGCGTGGTGTGTGGCGATTTCTGGGGCAAATCAGGACCGGTGGACGGCGTGTCGGCCGATCCGCTCTATCTCGACATTTCCGTGCCCCCGGGCAAACGGAAGACATTGCCGGTCGACACCTACAGGTCGGCCTTTGCCTATATTTTTGCGGGGTCAGGCAGCTTTTCCGGTGCGTCAAAGCCTTTCGGCGTGCTGACCGAAAAGGAAATCGGCGGCGAAGAGCTTCTGTTGCGCGATCAATCGGGTGACCGCACATTGGTGGTCTTCGATACGGGCGACGAAATCACCGTTCAGGCGGGCGATGAAGGTGTCCGTTTCCTGCTCGTTTGCGGCAAGCCGATCCAGGAGCCGGTCGCCTGGCACGGGCCGATTGTCATGAATACGCGCGAAGAACTGGTTCAGGCGATCCGCGAATTGCAGTCCGGCACATTCATCAAGAGCTGAGATCGATCACAAGGCCGGTGTGGGGCGAGATTTTGCCATCGCGCAAATCGTCGAAGACGCTCTCCACATCCTGCAGGCCGGCTGTCGTCTCATAGGTCAGCCACGATCCGCTCTTTTCGGCGACGGAGCGCCAGAAGGCAAAGGCGCGTTTTTCAAATTCGCCCTTGCCCCACTCGCCGGCGCGCTTCTGGATGTGACCGGGCGCAAAGAACATGGCGCTACGCTCGCGAATAAAGCCCGGACCCATCTGGTTTTCCGACCAGTGGGTAACGCCGACATTGGAGCAGTAGCGCATATTGTCGCCGAGATGGGAATGAAGATCGGAAAGTACCGTGCCCGAGCCCGACATGTCTATGATCGCAGTCGGCCTGCCCGCATCGACCGATGCGATCGCGTCATAGGTCAGGACGTCATCATAGAGGTCGAGGGATTTGACCAGCTCCAGGTTCCGGTTCGAGGTCATGCCGATGCTTTTCGGCGCATTGGCATTGTCGGCGAGCGCATAGGCAAGGCCGATGGCCGTCTTGCTCGATGCACTGATGACGATCACCTGTTCGGCGCCGAACCAGCCATTGTCGGAAAAGAAATCCTGCAGGCAGAACGAGGTGGCGTAGAGCGGGTGCAAAACCATGCGGGCATTGTCGAAGGCGCGCTCGTAGCCGGGTTGGCCGGCAAGGCGCATGTAGGAATTGTAAACCGGCGGCAGGGCGGCACGGTGAGCTGCGGCGTCGGACAGGCGCGTTTCGCTCACCCTGTCAGGCCGCATGACAAGATGCGTCGCCATCGGGAAATAGCCGTAGAGCCGTTCACCGACCGGCACATCCGGTGCCTGCGAGGCAACCACATCGGCAAAGCCCCAGACGGGAATGATGCCCCAGCCGCCGTCGTCGTTGTCCGCCGGCGGAAAGAAGTTCCAGTAGCCGATCCGCTCACCGACGACGCCATAGGTGATGTTGTTGGCGGTCAGCCCGAAGCGGTCGACCTTGACCAACACCTCGCCGTCTTCAAGCTCCGGCACCTCCTGGCGGACAAGCCTGTGCGAGGAGAGATCGTCCTTGCGGACCTGAAACTGCTGCACTGTCATGATTCTTCCTCCCGGTTGCCGGGCAAGCTATCGCGGGACCAGCCATGTGGAAACCGGTTTTGAAGAAAAATCGAACGCGTATTATGCCGCCTTCTGGGCGTGATACTCCTTGACGTGCGCAAAGCGGATCGCCGGCCAGCGCTCGGATTCATAATTAAGCGAAAATCCGTCCGAGGCCATGAAGACAGCGTCGCCGTCGAGATCGCGAGCAATGTCGCCCCGCTTGGCGTTGATGAATTTATCAACATCGGCGTCGCTGTTGGCTGAAATCCAGCGGCATATGTTGAAGCGCGCCGTCTCGAAGCTCACCGGCAGCCCGTATTCGGCCTTCAACCGCTCCTTCAATACATCGAGCTGCAGGGCGCCGATGACACCGACGATGGCGGGAGAGCCGTCTTCAGGGGAAAACAGCTGCACGACGCCTTCTTCGGCCATCTGCTGCAGCGCTTCTTTCAGCTTCTTGGCTTTCATGGCGTCTTCAAGCCGGACGCGGCGCAGGATTTCAGGCGCGAAGTTCGGAACGCCCTGGAAGACGATGTCCTCGCCTTCCGTCAGCGTGTCGCCGATGCGCAGCGTCCCGTGGTTGGGAATACCGACCACGTCGCCGGCATAGGCATCGTCGGCGAGCTGGCGCTGATGGGCAAAAAAGAATTGCGGCGCCGACAGGCCAAGTGTCTTGCCGGTGCGCGACAGCCGCGCCTTCATGCCGCGCTGCAGGCGGCCGGAACACACACGCACAAAGGCTATGCGGTCCCGGTGATTGGGGTCCATGTTGGCCTGGATCTTGAAGACGAAGGCCGTCATCTTGGCATCCGTCGCACTGACGAGCCGCGTATCGGCCTTCTGGGCACGCGGCTGCGGCGCATATTTTCCAAGTGCGTTGATCAGGTCGCGTACGCCATAGTTGCGAAGCGCCGAACCGAAATAGACCGGCGTCAGGTGACCCTCGCGGAAGGCCTCCAGGTCGAATGGCCGGCAGGCTTCGATCGCCAGAGACGTTTCTTCGATGAATGTGTCGCGCTCGTTTTCCGGCAAGAGCCCGGCGGCACTGTCGGCTTCCGGGCCGTTGACCGGCGTCGGCGTTTCTTCACTGTCCATTTGACGCACGGCATTGTCGGCAAGATGATAGGTGCCGGTGAAAGTGCGGCCGCGGCCGATCGGCCAGGTCATTGGCGCGGTGTCCAGCGCCAGCTTGTCCTCGATCTCGTCGAGGATTTCAAACGGGTCACGGCTCTCGCGGTCCATCTTGTTGACGAAGGTGATGATGGGAATATCACGCAGGCGGCAGACCTCGAACAGCTTCAGTGTGCGCGGCTCGATGCCCTTGGCCGCGTCGATCACCATGATCGCCGCATCGACGGCCGTCAGCGTGCGGTAGGTGTCGTCGGCAAAATCCTCATGGCCGGGCGTGTCGAGCAGGTTAAAGACATGGTCGCCATATTCGAAGGTCATGACGGAGGTGACGACGGAAATACCGCGGTCGCGCTCGATCTTCATCCAGTCGGAACGCGAATGCATGCGGTCCTTCTTCGCCTTGACCTCTCCGGCAAGCTGGATGGCGCCGCCGAACAGCAGCAGCTTTTCGGTGAGCGTGGTCTTACCCGCATCCGGGTGGGAAATGATGGCAAACGTGCGCCGGCGTGCAACGGCCTTGGCAAGATGGTCTGTCATGCAGAGAAAATCCTGTTGAATTGCGGCCCTTCTAACGCCTGTTGCGCGCCGTTGCAATTGACGAACGAAATCGAGGCGGCAAGAGTGCGGCATGACTGACAGCAAAGAATACAATTCGAGCATGAAACACACCGATGCGGCGCCCGTCGTCGGGCTGGTGCGCCTGCCGCACGGCGACGGCCTTGCCCTGCCCGCCTACGAGACCGAAGGCGCCGCCGGCATGGACCTTCGCGCCGCGAATGACGAGCGTATACCGGTGGTACTTGCACCTGGCGAAAGGACGCTGGTGCCGACGGGCTTCATTTTTGAAATCCCGCACGGGTTCGAGGCGCAGATCCGGCCGCGCTCCGGCCTTGCCTTCAAAAACGGCATCACCTGCCTTAATACGCCGGGAACGATCGACAGCGACTATCGCGGCGAGGTGCAGGTATTGCTGATCAATCACGGTGCGGAGAGCTTTACGGTCGAGCGCGGCATGCGCATCGCCCAGATGATCATCGCCCCGGTGGTTCAGGCGAAAGTGGAGGAACGGACCTTGGCGCAGGAAACCGCGCGCGGCAGCGGCGGGTTCGGCTCGACGGGGCATTGAGGCCGCAAAAAATTTCCACAGAACCTATCCACATGGCTTGTGTTTAGACTTTTTATCCATTTTCCTTCAACTTCGGAAATCGTTTTCTAACATTTGACGATAATTTGTGGCAGAGCCACTGGTATTGTGGCGGCATCGCCCCTACCTTTGGCACAACGCGGGCCGCCACCGGCCCGGCTGATCATTCGAGGAGCCACGGAACCGTTGTGGCTACAGGGTCTTGCTACCAAGGAGTATCTTCATGTCTCTATCAGAAAGAAAGCCGGGACGCGGGCGCATATATGATTCCATAACGCAGACCATTGGCGATACGCCAATCGTGCGGCTGGACAAGCTCGCCGCTGAAAAAGGCGTCAAGGCAAACCTGCTGGCCAAGCTGGAATTCTTCAATCCGATCGCCAGCGTCAAGGACCGGATTGGCGTTTCCATGATCGAGGCAATGGAAAAGGCCGGCACCATTATACCCGGCAAATCCGTTCTGATCGAGCCGACATCGGGCAACACAGGGATAGCGCTTGCCTTTGCCGCGGCGGCAAAGGGATACCGCCTTATCCTGACAATGCCGGAGACGATGTCGGTCGAGCGGCGCAACATGCTGGCCCTGTTCGGCGCTGAACTGGTGCTCACCGAGGGGCCCAAGGGCATGAAAGGCGCCATTGCAAGGGCCGAGGAGCTGGCCGCTGAAATTCCGGATGCGGTGATCCCGCAGCAGTTCGAGAACCCTGCCAATCCGCAGATACACCGCGAGACGACCGCCGAGGAGATCTGGAACGACACCGATGGCGGCATCGATATTCTGGTTTCCGGTATCGGCACGGGTGGCACCATCACCGGCGCGGGCCAGGTGCTCAAATCACGCAAACCGGACATGAAAATCATTGCGGTCGAGCCGGAAGATTCTCCGATTCTTTCCGGTGGCGAACCCGGGCCGCACAAGATCCAGGGCATCGGCGCCGGATTTGCCCCGGCCATTCTCGACACGGATATCTATGACGAGGTGATAACGGCCACCAATGATGAGGCATTTGAGCTTGCCCGCCTGGTTGCACGTCTTGAAGGCGTTCCCGTCGGTATTTCGTCTGGCGCGGCGCTCAGCGCCGCGATCAAGGTCGGCCAGCGGCCCGAGAGCGAGGGCAAGACGATTGTGGTCATCATCCCGTCCTTTGCCGAACGTTACCTTTCGACGGCGCTGTTCGAAGGTGTTGGCCAATAACAACAATGCCGGCTATGTATTTAAAGATCGGCTGCCGGCGTTGTTGACGCCGGTGGTCTTGCAATCCCCTTCCATTGATTTTATCTAAGCAGCGTCAATAAATGGAGTTTTGATGCGCGGACGAAAAGAGTCCCGGTAAAGCCCGGTCAAGGAAGACCGGGCGATAATCATAATGCTGCCGCAGGCAAGAGCGCCGCGGCATGCTTTGTGTTATGCGCAGCAAAACTTCGGACTAATCAATGGACATATCCAGGCATGAGCAACGGGTGCTGCACCTGCTTGCTCAAGGCGGTCATATCCTCGTCGAGAAAGACGAGCGCGGCCGCATTATCGACAACTCCTGCGTCACGCGCGATGGCTGGTACTGGAGGGGCTGTACGCCGGCACTCTTCAAAAAGCTGAAACGAAGGCGCTACATCGCGTCGAAAGGCGGCGGCCCTTATCGCATTACGCAGCTGGGGCTTACCCGTGTGCGTTCCCAGGCAAACAACCGCTGAGTAAAAAAGGAACTGGAGGCGGCATTGCCGCCTCCAGATTGCCAGACCCGAGCGCCCCCGGCCATTAGCCGACGGGTCTGACCAGATGAAATCACACGCCAGTGGAGATCATCGATCGGTGGCTGGAGGCGTGGCAGACGCCTCCAGCACTGCCGGACCGCCAGGGGTAAATGATCCCAACGGGGTGGTGATCCGGCAGAATTGCCCAAGTGCGGGCGCAAAAGCCCACCCGGCGCGATCGCGCAAGCACGCATCGCAACTTCTGTTTTCAATCATTCCGAAATTTGATCGGCGCCTTGTTACAGGCAGGGCGCCGAATCAGAGCTTCATTCGGCCCACAGTCCGAGTGCCGGCTGGTTGTTCAGATACTCTACCAGGGTGATTTTCCGGTCGCGGTTCTCGTCGAGAACGGCAAAGACCATTCTCACGTCGCTTTCCAGATCGGGGTTGGCATTGTCCTGAAGATCATCATTTCCAAGTTCCGCCTGCAGGGCCTTGTCACACGCCTCGCTGACTTCGAAGACTTCCTCCGCCACAACAGCCTTGAGTTCATTGCGGTCAAGGAAACCGTTCTTGTTTGTGTCGAGAACCTCGAACTCCTTGGTATGTATCTTGATGAACGCATCCAGCAGTTCCGTGTAATCGAGCCCGCCATCCCGGTTCACATCGAAGGCTGAAAAATCCTGCAACGGATCCTGGAGAGCCTCCGACAATTCGGCTTCACAGGCTGCGGGCATTTTGAAATCGGCAAACTCCTTGTCATCAACTACTTCTGCACCCTGCAGATAGGCCTCGTGCTCATTCCTGGTGATGATCCCGTCGCCGTCCAGATCCATTTCCGCGAAAGTTACACGGACATCCGGCCGCGCCGATACGTCGCCTGGCGTCGTAAAGTTCCAGGCAACGGCCAATGCAACAATGGCGATGCCCGACATGGCCAATGTGGTTGCGCGACGCGATGTGAATGACAGTCCTGCATTTTTTTCTTTGTCGGCTGAGGCGGAGATTTCCCTTTGCAGAAGCTGACGAATGAGCCTGCTTGTCGATTGACCGCGTTGCCCGCTCAACTCGGCTACTCGCTCCTTGAACTCAGGCGAAATACGAAGTTCGATCGTTTCGGTTTTCTTGCTCATCCTCACACACCATTCACAAGGGTTCCGCCGTGCGCCAAAGACAGGTTCGTACCTTTTGATGACAATCTCAACATATTCCGCGCGCTGACGCAGGTAAAATCGTGTCCGGTCATCTCAAAAAAATGTCCGGACATTTTTATCATTGAAATACAGTTGGTTAAAGGCCCTTTGGCCATATTTCCAACCCCTCTTATGCAGCAGCGGCGAGACCATCGGCGGCGAGCCGGTAGGAAATCGCCTCGGCAATGTGCATTCGGCCGACATTCGAAGCGCCCTCAAGGTCGGCAAGCGTGCGGGCAACCTTCAGTACCCGATGATAGGCGCGTGCAGAAAATTTCATCTGTTCGGCAGCATTCTGCAGCAGTTCCGTTCCCGGCGTGTCGGGTGCGGCAATCTCCTCGATCAGCGATGTCGGACACAGCGCATTGGACGTGATCCCCGGCTGGCCGAGTTCCCTAAACCGCTCCTTCTGGCGCTCGCGCGCCATGGCAACCCTTTGCGCGACATCGGCGCTGCTCTCGCTGTTGCCGGGCTTGATGAGATCCACCGCTGTGACTGCGGGCACCGAAATCCTCAAATCGATGCGGTCGAGCAGCGGGCCCGAGATGCGCGCCTGATAATCCGCCTGGCAGCGCTGTCCGCGCGCGCAGACATGTCCGGGCTCACCGGCCATGCCGCAGCGGCACGGATTCATCGCGGCAATCAACTGTATGCGCGCCGGATAGCTGACATGATGGTTGGCGCGGGCAATGATGCACTCGCCGCTTTCGAGCGGCTGGCGCAGGGAATCAAGCACCTGCGGCGTAAATTCCGGAAATTCGTCGAGAAACAGCACGCCATTGTGGGCGAGCGACACTTCACCGGGTTTTGCACGAAATCCTCCACCCACCATCGCGGCCATCGAGGCGGAGTGATGGGGTGCCCGATAGGGGCGCCGGTCAGACAGCTCGCCACCCGTCAAGAGTCCCGCAATGGAGTGGATCATCGACACTTCAAGAAGCTCGGCCGGCGACAGCGGCGGCAATATGGACGGAAGCCGTGCCGCCAGCATCGACTTGCCAGAGCCGGGAGGGCCGGACATGAGCATATTGTGGGCGCCGGCGGCTGCGACCTCCAGCGCCCGTTTGGCCGTCTCCTGACCCTTGATGTCGGCAAGGTCAGGCAGATTGCCGGTGGCGTTTCGCATCGCCGGTTCGGGCCGCGACAGAACCTGCGTTCCCTTGAAATGATTGGCCATGGCAATGAGGCTGCGCGGGGCCAGAATATCCAGATCAGCGCTCGCCCAGGCCGCCTCCGGGCCGCAGGCGGCGGGGCATATCAATCCCTTTTCCCGGCTGTTGGCGCCAATTGCAGCCGGCAGCGCACCGGCAACCGGCGTGATCGTGCCGTCCAGCGACAATTCACCGAGAACAACATAGCCGGACAGCGCGTCTGCAGGAATTGCGCCAAGCGCCGCCATCAGGCCAAGCGCGATCGGCAAATCGAAATGGCTGCCTTCCTTTGGCAGGTCGGCGGGGGCAAGATTGACGGTGACCTTCTTTGCCGGCAATGAAAGACCCGAGGCGTGAAGGGCCGCCTGAACGCGCTCACGGCTTTCGGCAACCGCCTTGTCAGGCAGGCCGACGATGTTCATGCCGACCTTGCCCGGCGCTATCATGACCTGGACATCGACCGGCACTGCGCTGATGCCCTGAAATGAAACCGTGCTGACACGCGATACCATCTACACAATCCACCCGCGGTTGGTTGCAGCCTATGATCGTTCTACCCCAATGAATACACCATTGGCGCTCAATCAACAAGAACAAAAAAGGAACGTCGGCCGTCAGGGCGAATTCCGGTCGTGCGGGAACCGGCTGGACGGAAGGCCCGTTAGGCGATATGTCCATTGCGCGCCCGATTCCGGGCGCTTTGCGGATTCACGAGAAAAGCAACAGGTGCGAGCCATGACAATCCGGTTTCACAAGGGCGATATCAGCGAGAACGACGCGGCCCGTTACAGCGGTGATATTGCCATTGATACCGAAACGCTCGGCCTGAAGCCGCACCGCGATCGTCTGTGCGTTGTGCAGCTTTCGCCGGGCGACGGCAGCGCCGATATCATTCAGATTGCCAAGGGCCAGAAAAAAGCGCCGAACCTCACCGCCCTGTTGCGGGACCGCAAGAAGACCAAGATTTTCCATTTCGGCCGCTTCGACATTGCCGTCCTCTTCCATACATTCGGTATTACCTGCGAGCCGGTATTTTGCACCAAGGTTGCTTCACGTCTGACGCGGACCTATACGGACCGGCACGGGCTGAAAGATAATCTGCGCGAATTCCTCGATATCGATATTTCCAAGCAGCAGCAGTCATCTGACTGGGCGGCGGATCAGCTGAGCGACGCGCAACTTGAATATGCAGCATCGGATGTCCTTTACCTGCACGCACTGCGCGACAGGCTGCAGGAGCGCCTCGACCGCGACGGAAGGGCAAAACACGCAGACGCCTGCTTCAAATTCCTGCCGACACGATCAAAGCTCGACCTGATCGGCTGGGATGACACGGATATTTTCGCGCACAGCTGACAGCGCCTGTCGAAGAAGCCCGCCGCAGAGCACGCAATTTTGACTGGCCCCGCGAGCGACCCTCGCCGTATATTGACCGCTCGAACAGGCGCTAAGCGCGTAAGCCGAGGGGACAATGACCAAAACCGCCAAGGCAAAAGAGCCAGATCAAAAACCGCTATTTTCAACCGTTTCGGAATTGACGGACTGGATGATCGACGGCGCCCGGCCGAGCGCCGATGCCAGGGAAATCATAACCGGTATCTGCGAGGGGCTCGTCGGTCTCGGTGTGCGCATCGACCGTTTCATGCTGTTCATCTACACGCTGCACCCCAATCTCCTGGGCAGCCGGTTCCGCTGGATAAAGGGGGAAGGCGTCGATGTCGCGCATGCGCAAATGGGCACGTTTTCTCAGGAGGTTTACACCTCCAATCCGTTGCCGCGCGTCGTCGAAGAACAGGTGACAATCCGCAGGCACCTCGAAAGGACCGACTGCCCCGACGACTACATCATTGTCGGAGAACTGCGTGAACAGGGCTTTACCGATTATGTCGCACAGCCGTTGATCTTCACCACCGGCGAAACCCATGCATGTACCTGGTCCTCAGCCCAGCAGGGCGGCTTCAGCGACAGGGACATGGAGGTGCTTGGCCAGGTTAACCGGCCGCTCGCGCGGTTGACGGAAACCTATATGCTGCGTTTGAACGCCGCCATATTGCTTTCCACCTATGTCGGCCGCAACAGCGGACACCAAATTCTGGAAGGAAAGGTGCACCGCGGCGACGGCGAGGAAATCACCGCTGTCATCCTGTTTGTCGATCTGAAGAATTTCACCCAGCTTTCAAACGAAATACAGGGCACGGAGCTCGTCGGTCTGCTCAACGACACGTTCGACCACCTGGTTCCGCCCGTCACGGAACGCGGTGGCGAAGTGCTCAAATATATGGGCGACGGGTTTTTCGCCATCTTCCCCTACAAGGACGAGGAAGGTATTGCGGCAATGACACATGCCGCAATGGACGCTGTCATCGAGGGCGGCAAGGCACTGGCGGACGATGAGAAGGGCAGCAAGGTCGCGTTTCGTGCCGCGCTGCACTGCGGGACATTCCACTATGGCAATATTGGCGGAGCGGACCGCCTCGATTTCACCGCTATCGGACCGCCGATCAATTATACCGCCAGACTATTGTCGGCGGCGACAGACCTCGGCTGCGACCGGGTGCTGTCCTCGGATCTTGCCCGGCTCGCCCCGGAACGCTCCAGTGCCGCGGGAACTGTCGAACTGAAAGGTTTCGACGGAGAGCAGACGGTGTGGCGGTTTTAACCCGACGCCCGCCAGCTTGGTGCGGCGGAAATCCGGACAGGCGAATTATGTCAATCAGCCGTAAACATTGCGTGATCTGACCGAACCGAAACCTTCAATTCATCCCGCCTCCCTAAATACCGCCCCGCCCATTGAACTTAATTCAATATTTACCGAGATGAATTTCAGATCGGGTCGTTTTTTTATTCCGCATTTCCATTGTTTTATTCATAAGTATGATTTTTGAATCAAGATTATCTATTCGTATACGTTGATTCGACCAATTTATTCTTTCATGCTAGGAATTTATATCGAGTGACGTCAGGTGCGGCTACCGGAGTGCCTGGATGTTAAAGTTCGTTACTGCGTCCCGTGACGCGCGCTACCTCGTTTTGTATTTCCTGGCGTGCATTGGCATTGCCGTTTCATCCGGCGCGTTTGCGGCCAGTCCAAGCGGCAAGACCGTTGCCGTGGTACAAGCCACCTCGGCAACAGGCCCCGGCGGCAACCGGACCCTTGCCCCCGAAAAACCAATCTATAGCGGCGACCGCATTAAAACAGGTGGTCGCGGAAGCGCGCAAATTCGATTTCGCGACAATACACGGTTCGTGATCGGCCCCAACTCTTCCGTCGTCATCGATAAATTCATCTTCAATCCTGACAGAACGCTTGCCGGCGCCAGCATCCAAATGGCCCGCGGTGCGTTCAGATTTATGAGTGGCGTCGGGCCGAAAAGGGCGTACAAGATTGTCACGCCAACCGCGACCCTGGGTATCAGGGGCACCGAGGTCGATGTTGCTGTCGGCAGACGCCTTGGAACCGCAATCCTGGTTTTTCGTGGCTCCGTTGAATTGTGCAGCCGGCGCAGCGGCCTTTGCACGATCGTCGAAAGCGGCTGCGGTGCAGCGGTAAGTTCACCCGACGGGAGCCTGCGGTCACCACGTTCGGCGTCCGCCAAGGGAGCGCTTATCAAGTCTTCTTTTCCACTGGTTGAACGACAAAGCCGATTACGCCGCGCGTTCCGCGTCAGCACACGAAGCTGCAGCCGCTTCAACGTCCCGACCAACACCGCCCCGCTTGACATACGCCGCGCCAGTGTCGATCCACAAAAGCCCGGACGCAAGGCCAAAACGCACACAAAGGGTCATAAGGCTCCGGGCTCGAGCGGCAGAGCACCAGGCGGACATAAAAGCAGATTCAGTAATGCCGGCAAAAATGCCACCAGCGGTCCCGGCCATTCCGAAAACAGCAATGCCGGCGGCAAAGGCCACGGCGGCGGGTTCGGCGGAAGCCATAGTGGCGGGTTCGGCGGTGGTCATGGTGGCGGGTTCAGCGGCGGTCATGGTGGCGGGTATGGCGGAGGCCATGGTGGTGGTCATGGCGGCGGCCACGGTGGTGGTCATGGCGGCGGCCACGGAAAATAATCTGAAAGGCGACCGGTCTGCTTCCTGCTTTACGCCCGATACCGGTGTCCGGCACTACAGCGGCACGGCTGATTTCACCGTGATCCTCAATGGCGGCGGATGACAACCATGTATCCCGATCGATGTTATCACGGCAGCGTCAGAATATCCGTCGCAGCACTGCGGCCACGCAGCGACAACGGCCCGTGCGCCTCCAGCCGGGCAATTGCCACTGCTGTCTCCGCGGGGCTTTCGGCCCCGGCTGCCTCAACCAGATCGCTGCTGATGATGCAGCGGCAGCCGATTTCCCGGTTGGCCTTTTCAAGCCTGCTGGCGACATTCACGGTATCGCCCAGGACGGCGAACTCCATGCGCCGGTTACTGCCTATATCACCCAGTACGATCGGACCGTAGTGCACGCCGATTGCGAGTTCCAGCGTCTGTGCGGACGCGCCGGCGGGCGACTGCCTCCAGACCCTGAAGACATCCGCCATTTCTACAGCCGCCGTGAGCGCATTGATTGCGTCTCTTTCAGTTGGCTCCGGAGTTCCAAAGGTCGCCATGAGACCGTCTCCAATGAACTTGTCCAGCGTTCCTTCGTGCCGAAATATTGTTTCAGCAAGCAAGCTGTGAACCTGTCGCAATACATCGATCGTTTCCTGTGGCGGACGGTTCTCCGCCCAGGTGGTGAAGGAGACGAGATCGGCGAACAACACGGCGGCCTTGTGTTCACGCGGCCGCGAAAGCGGATTGGTTTTTGTCGCCAGCAATTCGACCGTCTTGCGCGGGAAATAGCGCGCCAGATTGGTCTTTTCGCTGGCCAGGTTTGACTGGCGAAGCGCGATTGCGCGGGCGCGGCTGACCGCCAGCGCCAAAAGCCCGGCGGTGATCAAAAGCACCATGATCTCCTGGAGCCTTATTCCGAGATCGATAAACGCCGGATTTGCCAACAACTCGAGATAAGGTCCGGTGCTGTCGCCGCGTGGCGGCTCGAGGACCGCGTCGGATCGCGTGATAAGCCACCACACACCAATGGCCCAGCTCAGCGCTGCGGAAACACCGCCCCATAAAACCAGGGCGGGCCGATAGAGGTACGCCAGACCTGCGAGCAATACAAAAAAGTAGATGAAGGTGCCGAAACGCAGTGAGAACTGCGGAGGCAGGTCCAGCGAAAGCAGCGGGTTCGGATAAAGAAGCGTAAAGGAGAGAAGCGCAAAATCAGCCGTCACAAATGCATAAGGGTGCCATCGCCTCTTCCAGGGCGCTGCCTCGACAACATACGCTCCCCAGCCCAACAATATGAATATCATGAGGAGCGGATAATAGAAAAGCGGTCCGGGCCACGGTGTCAAAACTGAAATCAAAAGGGCGATGAACGCAAGCGACACTATGCGCCCTCGCAGCGCCGTTCGTTGCGCGGCCAGTTCCTCGGCTTCGAATGAAAGATCTGCCGGATCCTTCAGGTCGTCAATGCGCGTATCAACCATGGTGCTTTGCCCTCAAGCCGAGATCGTGATTGCCATCCCCAATAGAAAAATGAACTGCACAGCCTGATTTCAAGGCCTCATTGCCGGCTCAAATAGCCAAATTTCAAAATTATGCCGATGAACAAAAGCAAAGCCGGTTGCAGTCCGGTCGCAATACATCTTTTCATATTTGTAGTTGTTCTGTATTTTATACCGCTTCCTGCAGCGTTTAGAACTATTACACACCAGCTACTTACATGATATGTTTTGCGGCGAATAGTGTTACTGGAATGAGTGATGGACAGTAAAAGCGCACAATCCGGATATTCAAATTCCACCTACACCATGAGACCCATGGGATTCGACGATATTGCGACCATGACCCGCTGGTTCTCCAATTTTGAGGACATTGCGCTGTTTGACCGGAACCTGCCCGTACCCATCGGCAAAGAAGCGGTTGAGGAGAGCTGGAAATCGGCGCTCGAACATTCCGAACCACCGCGCTCCCTGTGGTACATGGCTGAAGATGCCGATGGTGAACCGGCCGGGCTCGGCGGATTGCAGGCCATCAGCTACATTCACGGCGATGCGGTTCTGCCGATGTTCATTGCGCGGGAATCACGCGCCAGCGGGCTGGCGACAGCAATTGCAACCGTGCTTTTGGACATGGCCTTCGGACAACTGCGCCTGCACCGTGTGACGACCTATTACCGCGACGGCCACCGGGCATCGGCCAGCGTGACCAAAAAGGTCGGGTTTCGTGAGGAGGGCCGCGTGCGCCAGGGCTGGTTTGGCGACGGCGAATATCGCGACGTCATCCAGGTGGGCATCCTTGGAGCCGAGTGGCAGGCCGTCAGTTCCGGCCTCAAGCAGGAGCTGGCGGACAAATCGAAAATCACCATGAAACTGGAGGGTCCGGTACAGTGATGGTGAGCAGATGATGAACGCAAATACCGAATCCAGATTGCGCAGGCGTTTAACAGCAATCCTGTTTGCCGACATGGTCGGTTACAGCCGCATGATGGCCGACGACGAACTGGCGACGACGGTGGCGATAAAATCGTGCATCGAAATGTTCAGCGCACTTGCAGGCGACTTTTCCGGCAAGGTGATCGGCACCGCCGGCGACGGCGTGTTCCTGGTGTTCGACAGCGCCGTCGACGCGGTTGCCTTTGCCGTCGAGATCCAAAACAGGATCAAGAAGCAGAATGAGGGCGTGAGCAAGGACAAGCAGACCATCTTTCGCATCGGCATCAATCTTGGCGAGATTATTATCGACGACCTGGATCTTCACGGGGACAGCATCAATATCGCCTCGCGGATCGAGGCATTCGCCCAGCCGGGGCGGGTCTGTATATCGGGTGCGGTTCACGACCAGGTCAGCAACAAGCTGTCCTTCGGCTATGAATATCTGGGCGCGCAGGAGTTCAAGAACATCAGCGAGCTCGTCGACGTGTTCCAGGTCCATGAGGACCCGGCCGGCGCGACGCTGACAACCGGGCTGCGCCGTCCGGCCCGGGCCAACGAATCCGCACGGGATGGATCAAGCAAGGACCAGTCCATCGTGGTCCTGCCGTTCGGCTTCCAGGGAAACGATCCGAGCGAAAGCTGGTTTGCCGACGGGCTGGCCGAGGATGTTACGACAAATCTTTCGCGTTTTCACGACTTTTTCGTCATCGCCCGCGGCTCCGCCTATGTCTATAACGACCGGTCAATCGCGCCGAAGGAAGTGGCGCGCGAGCTGGGCGTGCGCTACGTGGTCGACGGGTCGGTCCGCAAGGCCGGCCCGCGCATCCGTGTCGCCCTGCAGCTTCTCGACGCCCAGAGCGACCGGACAATCTGGGGCGAACAATACAATCGTGAAATCGAGGACATTTTCGATCTTCAGGACGAAATCACCCAAGTTATCGTATCGGCTACCGCCGCTCAGATCGAAGCCTCGGAGCTGGACCGGTTTCGCCAGCAACCGCCAGCCAGCCTCGCTGCTTATGGATTTGTGCTTCAGGGCCAAAGCCACATTTTCCGTTACACCAAGGAGGAAGTTCAGCGCGCGCGCGATCTCTACAACAGCGCTCTGGATCTCGATCCGCATTATGCCAGGGCGCTGGCGGCCAAGTCCCGGACACTGAACATCGACTGGCGCTACGACTGGACCGACAGGCCGGACAGGGCGCTCGACGATGCCCTGAGCCTGGCCCGGCAGGCGGTCGAATACGACAACACCGATGCGCGCGGATTTGGCGAGCTTGGCTTTGCGCATCTTTATCGCAAGGAACACGAAGCAGCGATCAGCGCTTATGAAAGAGCGCTTCGGCTCAACCCCAACGATGCGGACCTGATGTCAGACATGGCCGACGCGCTAGCCCATACCGGTCGGTCTGAAGAGGCCATTGAGCTGCTGCATAAGGCCATGCGGCTAAATCCGTTCTATCCGGACCAGTATATCTGGCATCTGGGCGGCGCCTTTTTCAACCTGGAGCGTTACGAAGACGCCATCCGCACAATACAGACGATGCAGAACCCGACTGAAGGAAGACGGCTGCTTGCGGCCAGCTACGGCAATCTAGGACGCGAGGCCGAAGCAAGGGCGGAAGCGCAGAAGGTTCTAGAGGCGCACCCGAATTTCAGCGTTGACGCCTGGGCCGCCGTCCAGCCCGACAAATATGAAGAGGACGTGGTCCGCTTCGTTGAGGGACTGAAGCGGGCCGGACTTTAACGTCAGCGGGTAACCCCGATATCCAGGCCTAGTCGCCTGCGTCGCCGCGGGCGCCACTGATGCGCGCGCCCGATACACGGGCGCCGGATACACGCGCACCGGAAACCCTGGCGCCTGAAACACGTGCCCCCGAAACGCGAGCGCCGGAAACCCGGGCACCTGAAACGCCGGGTCCGCCTTCGCCGATCGTGCTTAGAAGCACCTGCTCAAACGTGCCGGAATCGATATCGAGGCGCATCGTTTCATCGCCCCGGTCATAGGACCAGGCCCGCAGGTCGTTGTAGAAATTCTTGTCATCCGGATCCGGACCCGGAACCTTGAGGCTGGCCGGTGCAACACCGTCACCGTGAACGAGAAACAGCACCGGAACGCCCACTTCGAAATAGGCGCCTTCGTAGCTGAAACCGTATATCCGCGCAAAGCGCGCCAGCTTCTCCCTGGTGCCGGCGGAAAAATCTCCCCAATCCGGGCGGGTCAATTGCTGTTGAAGTCCGGACGATGTGCCCTTGGACGTTGCCACTGAAGGGCTGTGCGATTTATTACCTTTGGGAGTTACAATACTGATGTCTTCAACAACGCGACCGAACAGAACAATATTGGATGCGCTTAATAACGTTTCTGGCATATGCCCCTCCATTTGCCGTATTGGCCGGAATAATTCTTATTTTTATTTCATATTTTTTCTTTTCATCAGAATATAAGTAAACCAACAGGGCGTTTCAGTCCAGAGGTACTACCGTTCGTACCGAGTTGGCGTGGCTGTCTTCTTCAAGCGGCGCAAGTTGCGGCCCTACCCGGACCTTGCCAATGTCACGCATGGCAAAATTGCCGTGGATCAGAGTGGCGAAGCGCCCACTGGTGTGTTCGGCATCCACATCCAGAAAATCTCTGGCCACATCGACATAGTTGAGACTGTTTCTGTCGAGCCGCTGCCAGGTATCGGCAAGATAGGTGCCGAGTATGTCGCGGGCGTCGATAAGAGCCAGTTTGAACCCGTCGGGATCGCGCAGAAACGCTTCGTCGAACAGGGTCTGCATGACCGGTGCATAGTCGGGCGTTGCCAGCAATTCGTCGGAGAGCGATTCCAGGTTTTGATCGATCGTGCCATATTCAAGCAGACATTCGTGAAACAGGTCGACGAAGATATCAAAGAATGCGCCCGTCAGCGGCTGGGAGAGCTTGTGCTCCTTGATCCAACCGCGTTCAAACTCCGACAGGCGGACATCGTTGGCGGCAATTCGAATCTGCGAATTGTCGGACAGTTCGGCCATCCGGGTGATCGAGTTGAGACGATAGAGGTTGCCGCTGGTGTTTTGCAGCAGCCGGTCGATCAGTGAATTGAAATGCAGGGATGAAATAAGGGCGACGAGATCGGCGGCGCTTTCGTGAAACCCGAAATACTCCCCGGTTGTGCGGGCCGGATCAGGGACACCCACCTCCGAATAGATAATGGCGTGGCCGACCTCGTGGGCGATGACGTCGAAATTCAGGCTGAAGGGCTTGTATCCTCCGTGCTTGCGATCACCGCCCATTTCCAGAAATCCGTAGCCGGAATAAGCGTTCTCCAGAGACGGCAGGATGGTCAGTTCCAGCCGGTCGTAATGTTTCTTGCTATGCCAGGGAATGACCCTGTCGAAATAACCTTCCCAGACATCGAGCACAAACCTGACCGTGCCGAAGAGATGGGCCGCCTCGAATTGCGGCGTTCCAGGTTCGAGATGGTCGAAATGCCCTTCCTCGTCAGGCATTGCGGGCGGATGGCACTCGCCCTTCCAGGGCGGCATCGGCACATCGTCGCGGCTGTCAGGGTCCGGATTGATTCCGTATGGCGCAGGTTTGCCAATCGGAAATATCGTATACATGCGATCATCGGCTGGCCCGGGCGCCAGGGTGCCTGCGGGTGAAGAAACGAACACCGTTTCCGGCTCCTCGTAATCGTCGAGAAAACGCGGCTGCGGGAACAGATTGAAGCGAGTGCCTTCCATAGTCTAGCCTCCCCTCATTGCGGGACCTGCCTGGATCATTCTTCGCTGCCGGACCATCTGAATAACCTTTCGTGCGGAACAAGGCGGTAGGCCCCATCCTCAGCGGTTTCGGCAACCGGCGCTCGGCTCTGCCACTCGGTCACGCCCCTTTGCCACAGCTCGGTGTGCTCAAAGTCGAAATCCGCGGACGGGCCAATGCCGGCATCTTTCATGTGAGCGAGAAGCGTCAACGCGTCCTGCTTCTTCTGGTCGACGTCATTGCGCTTCAGCCATTCCAGCAGAACCGCCTGATCCTGCACCGCCGACTGTCGCTCAAGGACGGCATCCCATGTGCGTTGCTTGAAAAAGATCGGCTTTGCCGCGGCCGCGAGAGCCTTGCATTGATCTTTTGTCAGGACACCGGCGCGCTCAGCCTCCAGCAGGGTCGCCCTGACATTGACCATGGGCAGGCTCAGCGGTGCGTAACCGATTTCGGCCGGTCCGTGCTGCAGGGCCACCTCGTCATCGTCCTCCAACACACCGTCACGATAGGCTTCGTAGATTGCGCCAATACCGACCATGCCGAAACTGTCGAGCTCGGCTGCCCTCAGCGCCCCCATGCTGGCACTGCCATAGACCGGAATGTCGAGGGACAGCGCCCATAGAATTTCCTTGTGCCAAACGGAAGGGACACCGTCGAAAACACCGTCGATGATGCCGATTGCGGTCGGATTATCCATCGCCGCGAGGTAAAGATCACCCTGTTTGACGGGCGGGCGAAACTCGAATCCGTCGTGAACATCCAAATTCTCTCCCGCCAAAGACGGCCCGGCAAAGACAATCCTCATCATGCGGCCTCCTCAAAGCCCCTGAAGGCTCTTTCGCCGGCCAGATAGGTCACGTCGTCATGGGGCGCCTCCAGGCCCGGAACGATGATGCGCACCACCGGGATGGAATGTTCGGGCCGGCTGAGGTCGACGGCGGCAACCTCCTTGATGCCGGCGCCGCGGAGCCCGTCGAGAAGGCAGGCAAGGTCCGTCTTCAACGTCTCGTTTGTACGTGTCGGCGCGGCGATGAAATTTCGCGCCTCGCCGTTCATGGCGAACATTTCATCCACCGCACTGTTCTTGTCGACGCGTCCGCCGGCGCTGTATTCGGCAAGCATCAGATCATCCCGCGATCCGCTGATATAGTTGAGCCGTGTCTGCGCCGCCTCCGTAAGGGCCCGCCGAAGTGCAATGCCGCGATCCAGATGCGTCCCCGAACCGATGCCGATATGGCCATCGGGATCATTTGCCTCTCTTGCCGCGCACAGGAAGGTGGCAACGCCGATATCGGTGGTGATGTCCCAGACACCGACGGACAGTCCGGCCTTTTCGAACATGCGCAGGGCGGCAAGAGCTCCCTTGTCGTCAACCGTCGCCAGATCCAGGCCGCGCCGTTTTCGCTGGCCGGAGGGCGCGTGGTGCCATATTGCCAGGGCATCGCGCTCGACTACCTCGCAAATGCCATGGCAGATCGCTTCGAGCGGATGGTTTCCCGACGCCAGGCCATTGGTGCTGGCCGGAAAACACCCGTGACCTGGCTGGACCGGGTGCGTGTAGTCGGCATGCACCATCTCGAACGGCACGAGAATGCCGGTTCCGCTCATCAGATCGATGGCATCGACCCACAACATGCGCAGGGAATCGGTAAATCTGCCATCGACGATCCTTGGTAAACGGTCCAGATCAACCAATGGGTGAGCACCGGCAAGTTCGCGGCGGCTGGCAAAATGCATGCGCCTGTCGAAATGTTCGGCGTGCCAGATTTCCACCGCCTCCATCAAAGCCGACGCCCTGGCTTCGGCAGGGCTCAATCCCTTGCCTTGCGATACCGCAACCGATCGCGCATTCGGGCGGGTGGCAAGGAAAACCGGCAAACCGATCCGGTCCAGACCGGTAATATTGGCAAGCCGGGTAATTCCGAACGTTGCCTTCACCGGAACGAGGCGTTCAAGGGTCTTGTCCGCAGTACAAATGCGGTGCAATCCCTCGGGCAATAGCTTTGCGCCGTCATCATCCGAAACAAGGTCCATCGGCACTCCCAGATTGCCAAATTCACCAAAGAACTATTCCCAACGTTACTGCCGTATGGCCAATTGATCCATATTTTTAACTTAAGAACGGCCTTTTAGTTATTGGCCGCGACCTGCAAGGGAATTGTCAGGCACGTATTCGAGCGGCCCGAACCATCGCTTCATGACAGCGATTTTGCCGCTCAATTCGCCCTCCCGGCAGCTATTCAACCCCGTGGCATGCTAAATCGGCTCACCGTCCAAACTGCCGCAGATCTGAAATGGTGAAAGCCATCCGCCATGGTTGCAGCTGCGCGGCAATTCGCGTCTTGTGCAAACACACTTTGCTGGTGCAGACTGCGCCGGCAACACCACTGCCAACGAAGCGGGGACCGGCCATGTTGGAATATCTCGACAAGCTTTTCGATGCGGCGCCCTTGCTGGCCGTTTTCGTGACGGTTTGCCTCGGTTATGTGGTCGGCAAGCTGACGATCGGTCAATTTGTTCTCGGCGGGGTTGCAGGCTCATTGCTTGTCGGTGTGCTGATCGGCCAGTTGGGCATTCACCTCGACACGGCCATGAAATCGATCTTCTTTGCCCTGTTCATCTATGCGGTGGGTTATCAGGGCGGTCCGCAGTTCTTCCGATCGATCAATAGACGCTCGCTCAATCAGCTAGTGTCGGCATTTGTCATGTGTCTCGTCGGCCTCATTTGCGTCCTCATCAGCGCATGGACATTCGATCTCGACCGTGGCACGGCCGCAGGGCTTGCAGCAGGCGGCCTGACCCAGTCGGCTATTATCGGAACCGCCGGTGACGCGATTGCCAAGCTCGGTGTCTCAGCCGAGCAGATCAAGATCATGCAGACCAATGTCGCGGTGGGCTATGCGGTTTGCTACATATTCGGCAATCTCGGGCCGATCATCGTGGTGACCTGGTTCCTGCCGATGGTGATGAAATGGGACATTCGCCAGGAAGCCGTCAAACTGGCCAAGGAAATGGCCGGCGGGAAGGCCGAGCTGGAACCGGGCCAGTTCAACGCCATCCGCAAGGTCACGACACGCATATACAGTGTCGGCGCCGACAGCAGCGCAAACGGCAAGACGGCCATTGATATCGACCGGGACCTTTCCGATGCGGCGGTTGAAGAGATCATGCGCAACGGCCAGACACTTGCCGTCAATGACGACACCGTCATCGAGGCAGGAGACAGCGTGGCTGTAACCGGCACCGTTGAGGTTTTGCGGGACACGGCCCCCTATTTTGGACAGGAGCGTGCCGCGCCGGATCAATTCCAGCTGGTGGAGGAACACCGCGAGATCATTTTGACCCGCCCGCAATTCATCGGGAAGACGATCGGTGAAATGCATGATGCGCTGGATATCGAGACCCGACACGGGATCTATCTCGTCGCCGTAAAGCGCATGGGCCGCGATGTGCCGGTTCTTTCGGGTCTCGAGCTGCACAAGGGCGACGAACTGCTGTTCATCGGCGCACCGAAGGATCTCAATCGCATTCAGTCCCTGCTCGGATACAAGATCACCGCCGCAGCCGTGACCGATTTCGTGTTTTTCGGCGTCGGCATGTCGCTGGGCATTCTGCTTGGCCTGATCGAGTTCAGGATTGCCGGCATTCCGGTGACGATCGGTACCGGCGGCGGCTGCCTTCTGTCTGGCCTGCTTTTCGGCTGGCTGCGCAGCACGCACCCGCAATTCGCGGCGCTGCCGACCGGTGCATCGAATTTCCTTCGCGATTTCGGGCTGGCCGTGTTTGTTGCGATTGTCGGCATCTCGGCCGGCCCGCAGGCCGTCAAGACAATGCAGCAATACGGGCTGACGCTGTTCTTCCTCGGTGTGGGGGTCACCATCATTCCGCAGATCGTGACGTTCTATTTCTCCTATTTCGTGCTTCGCATCCGCAATCCGATCGAAGCCCTCGGCTGCGTCGTCGGCGGTCGCAGCGCCAATCCGGGATTTGCGGCGCTGCTCGCCAAAGCCGGCAATGCAACGCCGGTCGTCTCGTTTACCGTCACCTATGCCGTCGCCAATGTGTTCCTGACCATCTGGGGGCCCCTGATCGTCGGTATCATCACCAAGAACCCGTCACCGTAAGTTGGGAGTAAGTCGATGCAGGACGAAGATTTCAGCGAATTTGCCGAGCTCAGCCCGTTCGAACTAAAGGACAAGCTTATCGCGGTGGCCACCACCGAATCCCAGCGCGTGATGCTCAATGCCGGGCGCGGCAACCCGAATTTTCTCGCAACGCAACCCCGTCACGCCTTTCTGCGCCTTGGAGAATTCGCCATCCAGGAAGCCGAGCGCGCCTATTCCTACCTCAATAGCGGGTTTGGCGGACTACCTGAACGCGAGGGCATGGTTGAGCGCTTCGAAACCTATGCCGGCCGGTTTCACGATGATGTCGGTATCACGTTCCTGCGGGCAGCGATTTCCTATGTCCGCGACCAGCTAGAGCTGCGGCGCGAGGATTTCCTGTTTGAAATGGTCGCGGCTTTTTTGGGCTGCAACTATCCGGTTCCGCCGCGCATGCTTACCCACGCCGAGGAAATCGTCGGCGCCTATATCGGGCAGGAAATGTTCGGCGCAGTGCCGCAAACCGGCAAATATTCGCTGTTTGCGACAGAGGGCGGCACCGCCGCGATGACCTATATCTTCCAGAGCCTCAAAAGCAACGGGCTGATCGCTCCGGAAGACAAGATTGCCCTCGGAACGCCGATCTTTTCGCCCTACCTGGAAATTCCGCCGCTGCCCGACTATGCGATGGAGATCGTCGATATACGCATGGACGAGGACAATGACTGGCAGTTTCCGGAATCAGAAATCGCCAAGCTGGAAGATCCGGCAATCAAGGTGTTCTGTCTCGTGAACCCGAGCAATCCGCCGTCCTACAAACTGTCAGATGCCTGCCTGAAACAGCTTGCCGATCTGATCAACAACAAAAGGCGCGATCTCATCGTCGTCACCGACGATGTCTACGGCACATTCGCCGATGACTTCGTGTCGCTGTTTGCCATGTGCCCCTACAACACGCTGTGCGTCTATTCCTTTTCCAAATATTTCGGCGCGACCGGCTGGCGGCTCGGGGTTATCGGACTGCACGAGGACAATGTCATTGATGATGCGATTGCCGGACTTCCGCCAAAGACCAGGAAGATCCTCGACAAGCGTTATTCTTCGCTCACGACCGACATTGCGGGATTGCGCTTTATCGACAGGCTCGTCGCCGACAGCCGCGCCGTCGCACTCAATCACACGGCAGGCCTGTCCCTGCCGCAGCAGCTTCAGATGACGCTGTTTGCACTTAACGGGCTGATGGATCTCAACTCCACCTACAAGGATTCGGCAAAACACCTGATACGGCACCGCTATCAGACGCTGTGCCAGCATATCGGAGTCGATCCGAAGTTCGGCCCGAACGACGTGAACTATTACGACCTGATCGACCTGCAGAAACTGGGCGAGCAGCTCTATGGAACCGAATTCGCCGACTGGTTCGCCGATGGCGAGCGGGGCACCGATTTCCTGTTCCGGCTGGCGCGCGAAACCGGTGTCGTACTTCTGCCCGGCAAGGGCTTCGAGGTCGTCGACGCATCTGCGCGCGTATCCCTCGCCAATCTGACCGAGGCCGAATATGCCGAGATCGGTGCATTTACCCGCCGCGTGCTTGACGAACTGCACAAGGAGTTCGAAGCCCGCGACAAGGGCTAGGCCGCAGCCCGCCTGCGGCAGAAGCAGGACGCGTGGACCGGAACCTCGGCCCGCGCCAGTGCCTTGTCCAGCTGCAGCTTGATGTGAAGCAGTTCAACCGTCTCGCCCCGGCGGGTCAGGCATTCGTGAAGACCGTGCAGGCTCCAGACATTGCCCGGATGCTGGCAGGCGCGCGCAAGGGTCGAATCAAGTCCGAGGTCGGCGCGGTATACCGCTTCGGCTTCCTCAAACTGGCCTTGCTCCAGCAACAGCGCGCCAAGCGCATGACGCGTCGGCTGCATCCAGCCCCAGGGTTCGTCATAGGGCAGCGCATCATCGACCTCGACGGATTTGCGCAGATGCTCGAACGCTTTTTCGTGATTGCCCTTCTTATATTCGAGTTCGCCGAGCAACATCTGTTCGGCCACCGCCAGAATATCGAGGCAGGTGTTGTTGAAGAGCATGCGCGATTCCGGCACCCGGTCGCGCGCGGCCATGAAAAGATCGCGTTCCGCCTCCGCCAGGCCAATCTGGTCTGTATTCGACAGCGCGACGCTGCGCGCGTAGTGCATCATGGCCGTTGTGACGCAGAAGAGCTCCTGATCTTCCGGCATCGACTGCGCCAAAATCGCGTCCCAAAGCCCGAAGCGTATCAGAACATGCTGCTTCATGGGAACAAAGGATTCAAACCAGTCCGCCAGCGGCCGCACGATTGATTCCGGCAGGTTCTCCGCCAGCTCCTCCGCCGTCTCCAGCGCTGTTCTTGCCTGGCCGAGGAACATCGCACCGTAAATCTTGAAATGGTAATTGTGACAGCGGTAGAGCGTATAGAAATTGTCGGCACCGTCGCGCTGAAGAAAGACCTTGTCCGCTTCAATCGCCCGGTCATTGCGTGACACGACGTTTTCGTATTCTCCGCAAAGAACATCGATATGCGTCGGCATATGAATGAGATGGCCAGCATGGGGCACCAGCGTTGCCAGCCGGTCGCCCTGACGCAAGGCGCGTTCGGGATGCGGCGACATTTCCATCAGATGAATGTACATGTGCAAAAGGCCGGCGTGCTGCCATGCGCCGTCAAGCGTGTCGAACGCATTTTCAAGCACCCTAATCGCCTCCACCGTGTCGGCGCCCTTTGCCGGTGCGCCGGTCGGAAGGTCCCAGAGCTGCCAGGGCGTGCGGTTCATAATGGCCTCTGCAAACAGCGCCGCGAGATCCAGATCGCCCGGAAAAGAGCCGTGCACCAGCCGCATCTCATCGGCATAGGCGTCATTGAAGGGTGAAAAGTCCTCGACTTCAGCATCATCCGGGTAGCGGGCCCGGATGGCCTTGATGAGTGCGCGCTCGGCCGGTTTTGACTGGAGCGCAAATTCTCCGGCGGCCTTTACCGCCTTTTGTGCGATGGCAAGCGCTTCCGGCTTTTCCTCCGGCTCGAAGGCTTCCCAGGGCTTGTTGTAGTTGGGGCCGATCGCATAGGCGATCCCCCAATGGGCCATGGCGCATTCCGGGTCGTGTTCAAGCGCTTTTTTAAAGCAGACAATCGCTTCCTCATGGTTATAGGCGTATGTCCACAAGAGGCCGCGACTGAACCATTGCTGCGCGTCAGGTGACGTCGTCGTAATTTCGCGGTGATACGTTCCAAGATCGTAGTAGTCCATGATCTCTCCTGTCCAAACCGGTCATCCGATATCGCCGCAAGGAACACAGAGTATCACGGGTGGGCCCACCCGCCAATTTCACTTGGAAATACCGCTAGAACTATCCGCTAATTCTTTCGAATACCGATACGAACAAGTACATTGCCCGGAATACCGTATCGTTTCACCAGCTGTTGTTGCGTAGAAAGGCCGGCAAGCTCGTACTGGATGAATAGCGCCCAGGCACAATCAGCTGCTTCCTGCACAAGCGCCTGCCGCGACGCTTCGTCCGACGTATCTGCAGCGGCTGCATCATGGGCATCCAAATCGGCCAGGGCCTTCTCTAGAGCCCGCCCGCAACGCCCGATGGAAGCAGCCATTTCGGCGATGATCTCGCCGTCGAGGATGCCGGCGCCGGTTTGCAGGCCGCCACGTCCGCTGGAAAATGTCGGCGCCTTCACGCCCATATCGCATCGCCCCGGTGCTGTTTCGTTCCCGGATACTTTCTACTAGACAATCAGGCCGAATATCCAGCCGGATATCAAGGATCCGATAACTGCCAGGACAAGATAAAGGGCAAATGGTCTGATCCTGAGGACAGGAAATATGGCCATCGCGCCCCAGATACTGACCACACTGCCGGAAACGAGAAAGGCCATGGCGGCACCCGGCGACATGCCATGGTCGATCAGAGAGCGGGTCAGAGGCAGCGCCGCGTAGCCGTCGACATAGGCCGGTGCTCCCACGAAGGCGGCAAAGGGTACGGCCCACCAGACGTCGGATCCGACATAGGCCGACAGGGCCTGCGGGTGCAGAAGACCGTTGAGCACGTGCTCCGCTGCAAAGGCCGGGATCAGGCAGATCAGCACCAGCCGGGCTGTCGCGACAAATTCTGTCCGGAACCTTGACCGCCGTTCCGGCGAGGCCCAGACCGCCATGTCGTAACCGCTGTCGCCGCCACACGATCCGCACCTTGCGACAATCGCATTGTTGCGCAGTGGATCGCAAACCCAGCTGCGGGGCGCAACAAGGGCCGTCGCGAATCCGCCAAGCAGCCCGAGCCCGAAGGCAGCAAGCGTCTTGCCGACCGCGAAGCCTGCACCAAGCGTCGCGGCCGTGGTTGCAAGCATGGCCGGGTCGGTCACGGGAGATGACAGCCAAAAGGCCATGACCGGTGCAAGCGGCACACCGGCCATCAACAACCCGGCCATGAGCGGCAGAACGGTGACACCACAGACAGGCGTCACCGCGCCGATGGCTGACGCCAGAACGACCGTGCGAAAAACCCGTCCGTTGAACGCATCGGTAATCCGGTCCCCTGCCCCGCTTGCGCTCACCCACGCGGCCAGGACGATGCCGGGAACAACGAGCGGTGAGACGTCAACGAGACTACGCGCGACAAATCCAAGCGTTGACCAAGCTTCTGCCGGTGCCCAGATAATCGCCGCCAAGGCCGCTGCGCCGACAAACACCGACACTTTCAACAAAATGCCGCTGGCATTCTTTTTTTCAGCAATATCCGACATGCCGTACTCCTGCGTGGCGATGCCAATGTGCCAGCTGGTAAGAGTTTTAAAAAACGAATATAATTAATTCCTATTATCTGTTTTGTGCATAGCTCGATCATGAAAAATCTCGACTCGGATCTTCTGCGCACCTTTCTGGCAATCACTGACACCGGCAGTTTTCTTGGCGGCGCCGCCCGGATCTTCCGCTCGCAGTCGGCTGCGAGCGTCCAGATCGGAAAACTCGAAGACCTGCTCGGGGCACCGGTTTTTGAGCGCCACGGCCGCGGGATCAGCCTGACGCCCTTGGGCGAGAAACTCGAACCGGTGGCGCGGCAGGTGGTCACGCTCTTGGACGGGACCTTCGCGGAGCTGACCGGTGAAGGCCTGGAAGGGTCATTGCGCATCGGCATTCCGGACGACCACAGCAAAGAGGTCCTTTCCCGCATCATCGCGGATTTCACCCGCGAACATCCGAAGGTGGAACTCACGGTCCATTGCGCCCTGAGCACCGGCTTTTCAAAACTGATTGCAACCGGTGCGCTCGATATCGCGGTTCACGAGGTGGAAAAGGTTGAACCCGGCATGGTGCTTTTGCGCAAGGAGAAGCTGGCCTGGGTCACGTCCCGCCTGCACGATGCACTTGATCGCGACCCGCTTCCGATTGCGCTCTTCGACCGCGCCTGCTGGTGGCGCGACGCCGCTCTCAAATCCCTGCAGACAGGTAACCGTGCCTATCGGGTGGTCTATTCCAGCGAAAGCGTTACGGGTGTCGCCGCAGCGATTGAAGCGGGTATTGCCATCGGTGTCCTCGGCACCGCTGCACTCAGCGGCAATCTGAGACCCCTGTCCATAGCCGAGGGGTTCCACGCCGTGCGGTCCTCGAACCTTGTGATCGAGTATGCCGACAAGCTCGACAGGGAGCTTTGCGAAGCAATGACCGGGGCCATTGAAAGAAATTTCGTTCACGGCAATTAGAGCACATCAAAAAACCCGCGGCGCATGCGCCGCGGGTCTCAATCTTTTCAAGCAGGTTTCGGCTTAGTCGTCGCCGTTCTGCTTTTTCAGCGCGGCACCGAGGATATCGCCGAGCGATGCACCGCTGTCGGAAGAACCGAACTGAGCGACGGCCTCCTTTTCCTCGGCAATTTCCAGTGCCTTGATGGACAGGGTGATCTTGCGATCCTTCTTGGAGAAGTTGGTGACGCGCGCATCGAGCGTCTGGCCGACGGAGAAACGCTCGGGGCGCTGCTCGTCGCGATCGCGGGAAAGGTCGGAGCGGCGGATGAAGGATGAGACATCCTCATGATCGACCAGCTTGACCTCGATGCCGCCATCGGTGACGGCCGTAACTTCAGCGGAGACAACGGCGTTCTTGCGCAGGCCGCCGGACGCAGCAGCTTCGCCGACGCTGTCCTTGCCGAGCTGCTTGATGCCGAGCGAGATGCGCTCCTTATCGACGTCAACATCAAGAACAACGGCCTTGACCATGTCGCCCTTGTTGAACTCTTCGATAACCTGTTCGCCGGGACGGTTCCAGTCGAGGTCGGACAGGTGAACCATGCCGTCCACATCGCCTTCGAGGCCAATGAACAGGCCGAATTCGGTCTTGTTCTTGACTTCGCCTTCGACTTCGGTGCCGACGGAGTGGCTCTGCGCAAAGACTTCCCACGGATTGTCGAGGGTCTGCTTCAGGCCGAGCGAAATGCGGCGCTTGCTCGGATCGACTTCCAGAACAACCACTTCGACTTCCTGGCTTGTCGACAGGATCTTGCCCGGATGGACGTTCTTCTTGGTCCAGGACATTTCCGAAATGTGGATGAGGCCTTCAATGCCCGGCTCCAGCTCAACAAACGCACCGTAGTCGGTGATGTTGGTGACGGTGCCGGTGATCTTCTTGCCTTCCGGATACTTGACGCCGATGCCATCCCACGGATCCGCCTCGAGCTGCTTCATGCCGAGCGAGATGCGGTGGGTTTCCTGGTTGATGCGGATGATCTGGACCTTGACGGTCTGGCCGATCGACAGGATTTCCGTCGGGTGGTTGACGCGACGCCAGGCCATGTCGGTGACGTGCAGCAGGCCGTCAATGCCGCCGAGGTCGACGAACGCACCGTAATCGGTGATGTTCTTGACGACGCCCTCAACGACCTGACCTTCTTCAAGGTTCTGGACGATTTCGGAACGCTGTTCGGCGCGGCTTTCTTCAAGAACGGTGCGGCGTGAGACAACAATGTTGCCGCGGCGCTTGTCCATCTTGAGGATTTCGAAAGGCTGCGGGTTGTGCATCAGCGGGGTGACGTCGCGGATCGGACGGATGTCGACCTGCGAACGCGGCAGGAAGGCAACGGCACCGTCGAGATCGACGGTGAAGCCGCCCTTGACCTGGTTGAAGATGACGCCTTCAACGCGCTCATTGGCTTCGAACTTGGCTTCGAGGCGGACCCAGCTTTCCTCGCGGCGAGCCTTCTCGCGCGACAGGACGGCTTCGCCGAGAGCGTTTTCGATGCGCTCGACATAGACTTCGACTTCGTCGCCCGGCTTCATCGAGCCGTCTTTCGACTTGGCGCCGAATTCCTTCAGCGGTACGCGGCCCTCGACCTTGAGACCGACGTCGACGATTGCGACATCCTTCTCGATGGCGGTGATGATGCCCTTGGCGACATAGCCTTCGGCAAGATCCTGGGTGGCAAAGGATTCCTCGAGGAGGGACGCAAAGTCCTCCATAGACGATTGTGCAGACATAAAAACTCCTGAACGGTCCGTGCCGGAATGTCTCTACGGACGGACACAAAGCGCCGGCGGTTGGTGTTGCATTCACATTCGATACGGCCCGGCAGGCTCCAATGGCTGCCATGTTCGGCGCGTGGGCCGCATCAAAAGCGGTGGTTCAAGTCTTGTTTCCGGCGCCGTAGGCAGCATCAATCAGCCTTTTGGCGGCCAGGAACGCCGCTTCTATATCCATTTCGCTCGTATCTAGCAAGTGGGCATCTTCAGCGGGGCGCAATGGAGAGTCGGCGCGCTCGGTATCGCGGGCATCGCGTATCCTCAGATCCTGCAGGACCTCGTCGTAGGAAACATCGTTCCCGCCATCGCGGATTTCGGCAAACCGGCGCTCGGCCCGAACCTCGGGCGAAGCCGTAACGAAGAGCTTGACCGGCGCATCGGGACACACGACGGTGCCGATATCACGGCCATCGAGAACGGCACCCGGCTCACGGGCGGCAAAACGCCTTTGCGCTTTAACCAGTGCTGCGCGTACGGCCGGCATCACCGCCACTTTCGAAGCTGCTTCGCCGATCGTATGGGCGGAAAGGACGGAACGGTCCAGCCCTGTAAAATCGAGCGAGCCGGCAACGGATGCGGCCCGCCCTTCATCGTCGAGCGGCGCACCGGCATCGAGCAGCGCTTTGGCGACTGCGCGGTAGGTCAGCCCGGTGTCGAGATGGTGAAAGCCATATTCGGCTGCGATGCGCCGCGCCAAAGTGCCCTTGCCCGAGGCCGCCGGCCCGTCAATGGCTACCGCAAAGCCCATGCTCAAGCCGCCTCCTGCTCGAGCGTGATGCGGGCACCGAGACCGGCCATCATGTCCATGAACTCCGGAAAGCTGGTGGCGATGATTGCGGCATCGTCCACCGAAACCGGGCGCTCGGATGCAAGACCCATGACAAGGAACGACATGGCGATGCGATGATCGAGATGGGTCTCGACCACAGCATCTTTGGAAACCGCGCCGAGCCCCTTGCCGCCCGGCACGCCGCGCACCCTGAGCGAAGCCTTGCTCTCGTCGCAATCGACGCCGTTGATCTTCAGGCCTTCTGCGACCGCCGACAGGCGGTCCGATTCCTTGACGCGCAGTTCCTCCAGCCCTTCCATCACGGTTTCACCTTCGGCAAAGGAGGCGGCGATGGCAAGTGCCGGATATTCGTCGATCATCGACGGCGCCCGCTCGGGCGGCACTGATACGCCCTTGAGCTCGGAAGAGCGAACGACAAGGTCGGCAACGTCCTCACCGCCGGCGAGGCGTTCATTCGTGACGACGATATCCGCTCCCATTTCCACAAGCGTTGTGATGAGCCCCGTACGGGTCGGATTCATCAGAACATTTTCGATTGTAACGTGCGAACCCGGAACAATGAGCGCGGCAACGAGCGGAAAGGCCGTCGAGGACGGATCGCCCGGAACATCGATTACCTGTCCGGCCAGCTTGCCCTGCCCCTGCAATGCGATTGTGCGCACGCCATTGCCGTCCGTTTCGACCGACAGCTGCGCGCCGAAGCCGGCAAGCATTTTTTCGGTGTGGTCCCGGGTCATCACCTCTTCGATGACCGTTGTTGTGCCGGGCGCATTCAGTCCGGCAAGGAGCACCGCCGATTTGACCTGCGCTGACGCCATCGGCACGCGGTAGGTAATGGGGTTGGCGATATGCGGTCCGCGCAGCGTCACCGGCAGCCGGTCGCCCTCCTGCGCCTCGACCTGCACGCCCATGAGACGCAGCGGATCAAGCACCCGGCCCATTGGCCGTTTGGACAGCGACGCGTCACCGGTGAAAGTGGCTGAAAATGCGTATGTGCCGACAAGTCCCATGGTCAGGCGCACGCCCGTGCCGGCATTGCCGAAATCGAGCGCGGCTTCCGGCTCCAGAAGGCAGCCATTGCCGACGCCGTCGATGATCCAGGTGTCCCCTTCCTTGCGGATATAGGCACCCATCGCCTGCATGGCGCGGCCGGTGGCAAGCACGTCTTCGCCTTCCAGAAGACCGGTGATGCGCGTTTGACCGCTGGCGAGCCCGCCGAACATGAAGGAGCGGTGGGAAATCGATTTGTCACCCGGAATGCGGATGGTGCCGGTCAGGCGGTCGGATTTGTGCGCGGCAGCCGGTGTCAGGTGAGCGCCATGGGTCATTGTCGTTTTAATCCCTGCATGAAACAGCAGAATTTTGTGCCCACTGCGGACACGGCCTGCAATTTGCGCCTCGTCTAGCACAGGGAAATTTGGCCGTCATCCTCCCAGACCCCGCGGGTTGCTTTTTTTGCGTAGATAGGCTTTGACAGACGCTGCCAAGATGGGTATGGGGTCCGGCACATCAAAAAACCCGTCCGCACTGCGCGGCCGGTACATAGTGACTTGCAGCAGCGGTCAGCGGATTTGATGAATTGAACGCGGCATGCCGCCAGGTCACAGGATGGAAGCTGGCGGAACCCGGCGCTGGATTCACCAAATCCGCAACATCCGCGAAACGAACAACCAAGAGGCCCCAGAAGTGTCAAAGCCTGAACTCGGAACCAAGCGCGTCTGTCCCGAAACTGGCCGCAAATTCTACGACCTTAACCGTGATCCGATCGTTTCCCCCTACACCGGACAGACCTATCCGCTGACCTTCTTCGAAGGCGGCGAACCGGAACCGGAAGTAAAGGAAGCTCCGGAGGAACAGCCGGAAGCCGCCGAAGCGGAAAAAGAAACCGCGGATGTCGAAATCGTTTCCCTGGAAGATGCCGACGAGGAGGCGTCCGATACGGGCGAAACCATCCCGGACATCGACGGCGACGATGATGATGTTGATCTCGGCGACGATGACGATGACACGTTCCTGGAGACCGACGATGACGACGATGACGACGTAACCGGCATCATCGCAGTTTCGGACGACGACGAAGAAACCTGATTTCAGGCGTTTGATCGCCTGGAGCGGAGAGCGAAACAGCCGGCGGCAAAAAATAAGCGCCGCCCGTCATTTTCGTCTTGATCTCCGCGAAAAGCGGCTTTAGATAGCCGCACTGGCTGGCGGTAACCCACACCGCCGCCGCCGTAAAACCGGCAAATGGGGCCATAGCTCAGTTGGGAGAGCGCTTGCATGGCATGCAAGAGGTCAGGGGTTCGACTCCCCTTGGCTCCACCAAATTTCTCAGATTTTCACGAAATATAATTGGATGCCGCTTCTGGCCGTCGAATGGCTGGGGACAACTACGCGGCGACCCGCTCAGTTGCACTCGATCCGCATGCTGCCGTGACGAAACTGTGCCCTTCCATCCTGTGAACGCATTGTTTTGCCGGCGATTTTGACGCGATAGAACGGGATGCCGCGGACATCGCCATGGGTGGGCTGGACCTCGATCAGATTTCCGGCCTCAAACGGCTCGTCATGCTGATTGCCGTCGGGAAGTTCACCGGAAAATACACCACCGTTTACACAGGACCGCCGGTCAAATTCGGCCATCTGAAATGCAAATCCGGCATTTCCAAAAGCCGAAAGGCGGCCCATGGCAACGTCGATCGAATGGTTGAGCTTTGCCGATGCAGACCGCACGATCCGGTCCTGCAATTCCTCCGATTTTGAAGACAACCGCTCGACAAGAGCCTCCTGGCCGGAGTTGACAATTTCAGTGAGCAAAACACTGTTTTGCCGGGCGGATGCCACCGATGCCCTCAGTTCCGAAACTTCGGCGCGCAACTCAGAAATCTGCGAAAAACTCCAGGCGCAATAAAGGCCAAAAACAACCGTCGCAGCGACGATCAAAACCGTGAGAAACGCGGTTCGAATGCCGGTTCCTCTTGGCCGCGCAGCATTGTCTTCAGGCCAGTCAGGCGTGTCAGCCATATCGTAATTTCCCAATGGTCACCTCAGCGCGCAATACAACATCTCAGGCGGCGCCTCCACAAGCCGGTCCAACCAATTTAACCGCCCGTTTTACCGGATTGTGCTGTTCTGACGCACTCAATGTGTCGTGAAGATGAGTTTCCCACCACGGTGTCCGGTTTGCTTCATCATGAAAAGGCGCTGTCCGCACCCGCATGAATTACGAAGCTTGCCAAGGCCGATATTGCGGTCTAACGGTGACGCAAATCTTCACCCCGCGGGGTGAGCCTCCACCCATCAAAGACTGGAACTGAAATGATTGAACGTATCGATGTCGGCACACGCATGAGCAAAATCGTCAAGCATAATGGCGTTGCCTATCTGTGCGGCCAGGTCGGCACGCGCGGCGAAAGCGTCGCGGACCAGACCGCCGAATGCCTGCGTAAAGTCGAGACCCTGCTTGAAAAGGCCGGCTCCGGCAAGGAGCAGATCCTGCAGGCCATCATCTGGCTTGCAGACATGGCGGATTTCGATGAGATGAACGCCGTCTGGGATGCCTGGGCACCGGAAGGCCATGCGCCGGCGCGCGCCTGCGGCGAAGCCAAGCTCGCGTCACCGGAACTTGCGGTCGAAATCATCATCACGGCGGCTTGCGAATAGCGCGATTATTGCTGCGTTCAGCCTTCACCAGGTCATGCGCCGCAGGGTCCTGTCACCGTCGATCAGGTGATGTTTGATTGCGCCGCCCGCATGCAGCAGAACAACGGCCAGAAGACCATACGAGGCGTAGATATGCAGCTGAATGGCGATATCGCGCAGTGTTTCAGGTACGGCAAAAAGCGCCGGCAGTTCGAACAGGCCGAAAAACGGCACGGCCTCGCCGTTTGACGTGGTGAAGATATAGCCTGTAACCGGAATGACGATGACGCAGGCTATGAGCGCAAAATGCACCACCCTGGAAGCCACTTTCTCCCACGGCCTGTGGGAAGCATCGGCCGCCGGCCGCGCTGAAAACCGGCGCCACACGATCAGGACCAGGCCTAGCCCGAATACGCAAAGGCCAAGCGCCTTATGGAGCGCCGGCGCGGTGTGGTACCAGGTGCTGTAATAGCTCAGCTGGATCATCCACCAGCCCAGCCAGATCAGCCCGAGCATGAGCGCGGCGATTAGCCAGTGAAGGGCCTTGCTGACCGGCCCAAAACCGTTTTCAGTGTCCATCGCCACGCTCCGGTTTGAAATTGACCTACTGGTCTTTTATCGCTTCGATGAGCAGTGTCAGCTCGATGTTTTCGGCTGCCGGCCCGAGATTGGTCTGATCGAGATTGAAGTCCTTGCGGGCAAGCGTGTAGCTGCCTTCAAAGCCGACACGGTATCCGCCCCAGGGATCCTTGCCTTCGCCGATCAGCTTGATCGGAAAGCTGATTTCCTTGGTGACGCCGTGCAGGGTGAGGTCGCCGGTTATTGTGCCGCCGTTTGCATCGCCATCGAACGAGGTGCTTTCGAAGGTGGCCGTCGGGAATTTTTCCACATCGAGGAAATCGGCGCTGCGAAGATGTTTGTCGCGGTCGGCCCAGTTCGTGTCGATGCTGGCGGTGTCGATATTGATGACGATCTTCTGATCAGCGGCGGATTTGTCGGCGCTGTAGTTCAGCTTGCCGTCGAATTTGTTGAACTGGCCCGGCAGCCAGGAATATCCCAGATGCTGCGTTTTGAACTGAATGAAGGAATGGGACGGATCGACCGTGTAGGAATCGGCAAGTGCGGCGCCTGCCGGCAAAGCCGTTGCAGCCACAAGCGCTGCCATCAGCAGCCGGTTTTTCATCGGGATGGTCATATTGGGGTCCTTGCTCTGGTCTGAATTGCCTTGCGCGGTTGATGCGCCGGCCCGTCCGTCGAACGAACCAGCCGGTCACGACACCGCAGATGTAGTCGGCAGCCGACGCGCAAGACAATTCTTCAATTGGTGAACACAATGTCACTTGCCTGACCCACGGCGAGCACTTGAAAAACACGGCCGGCGTACCAATGCAAAAGCACGAAGCGATGGCAATCGCCCGTAAAACGGGAGGGCGCAAAGCGGTCACTTTTGCGGCGCGGTCAACAGACGCCATCTTTCAACCATATTGCGGCCCGCGCTACCTGGACCGCCGGCTCCACATCCACGCCACAACTCCGGCTATGGCAAGAATGACAATGAGCGCGGGCACAACGATCATGGCGATGAGCGACAGGTGGTGCCACAGGTTAGGCAGGACCGAAACATCCTTGCCGAAGTGGTAGGCGAGCATTGCCCAAAAGCCCACCCAGAGCGCGGCGCCGACCGCATTGGCAATCAGAAATCTGAGCCAGTGCATGCCGGCAGTGCCCGCCGCTATGCCGTTAAGCTGACGCAGCAGGACAAAAAACCGGGCAAAGGCGACAATCACAGGACCACGTTTCTGGATAAGAATTTCTGCTTTTTGCAGCCGTTCATGGGTGATGCCAAAGCGGCTGCCGTGGCGGACAATCAGTGGCCGGCCCAGCCTGCGTCCGATCAGATACCCGACATTGTCGCCAGTCACGGCCGCTGCAAAAGAGGTCAGCGCCACGGCATAGATATTCAGCTGTCCAAGGGCGGCAAGGCCGGAGGCGAAAATGATCAGCGTCTCGCCCGGCAGCGGCAAACCCAGCGCCTCCAGAAAAACATCGGCAAACAGCCCCGGCAAACCGAATTGCCGGACGAGCGGTTCGACGTTGGTCAGCCATGTCGGCACGAATTGCGGTCTCCGGTCGGCGGATGCACTAGGCTCCGGGTTTCATATCACACACGCATTGTCGCAAATTCAAATCAGCAAACCGGTTGCAGATCAGCAGAATGCATACGGATCGGCAATGTTTGCACAGTAACGGGGCCTCGATGCGGCGATCGTTGCCGCCTGCCGCTGCGAGATTGCCCGATCGCGCTCGAGAATGGCGGCCTGGATGCACTGGGCATAGGCCGTTGTTCCGGGCTTAAAGCCAAATGCCTTGCAATCTGCGGACTTGGTGTCGATGAGCGCCTGTTTGTCGACAGGGTCCAACCGGTCGAATGTCATCTGCGCCTGGCACCCGGCCAGCAATACGCAAACACTGAACACCAAAATCAATCTGTACATGCTCATCCTCGCAATGGACCGCGGGTTGAACCTATGGATGCCAAAAGGGGATGTCCAGTCGCGTCATGCCACTGCATCCTTGACCTTCCACCTACTGGAACCCCTACATATCCATCTGAACAACCATAGTCACAAAATTGGAGTCTGCCATGATGGATATGATGAACAATTGGAGCGTGATGCCGATGGGATTTGGAATGCTTGCCGGCGTGCTCATAATCCTCGGCGCCGGTGTTGTCATCGGATACGTTATCGGAAGGTCGCACTAGACCGTGACTTCAAATTCCGCAAACATTCGACAGGATATCTGATCCATGCGCCGTGACGTTGGACTTGCCTTAATTGCCACCCTTGCAGCAGCTGTTCTTTGGTGGCTGGTGCAAGGAACAGTCAATACGCCGGGCGGGTCGGTCATGGTGACCGTCAGCGTTCCCCAACTCTCAGATGCCGCAGCTCAGGGCAAAGAGATTTTTGACGCAAACTGCGGCACCTGCCACGGCGAAAACGCGTCAGGACGCGACGGGTTCGGCCCACCCCTGGTGCACAAGATTTACGAGCCCGGCCACCACGGCGATGCCGCATTTCAGCTTGCGGTCAAAAACGGTGTGCGGGCCCATCACTGGACGTTCGGCAATATGCCTGCGGTAGAAGGGATCAACTCGGCGCAGGTCGAGAAAATTGTGCTGTATGTGCGGGAACTGCAAAGGGGCAACGGAATCCAATGAGGTTTCGAACCGCCGGCAACAGACCGGTGTTTGCGTTTGGGGCGCACCGGTGATGTGGGTAGCCCTCCCGGCATTGCTGCCCGTTGGCGGGATGCCGACCCACGCAGCAACAAATCCGCGGATCATGTTCATGCCCGCAACGCACAACCATGGCAAGCCTGTGAAAGAGCGCTCGCATCCTGCCCCTATGGATTTGCTCCCCTGATTTGCCGTCTGGAAAACCAGACCACAAGGAGCGGAATAAAAATCCATTGCAGCAGTGGGCTGAGGCCTGTTCCAAACGGCGGAACCAGCGGCATCAGTTCAGAATAGGTCCAGCGCAGCGAGATATTGGTGTAATAGAATTCGAAACCCACCGTCAAAGCGATCCCTACCGCCAGGAAAACCAGCAGATTCGGCGCGGTCGGAGCCAAAATCCATTGCCGTGAGCGAGCGGCAATGCTGGTGACCCAGAATGCGGTGAGTGCAAAACCCACATCGCCAAAGGTTGCGGACGTACACAGTTTGATGCCGTCCCAATGGTTCATCTCGATCATGCCCGCATAGGTCGGCGCCTGGATGAACTCCCAGAGATAATGAAGCAGGAACGAAAAAACGGCGACATTGAACTCGGGCGAGGATGTTATCCTCTTAAATGCATCTGACATCAGTCTCTTCCAATTTGCCCAAGGATAGAGATTCCAGTAGATGGAAGGTCAAGAGCACCCGGCGGATATGTTGCTCTGTGTCAAATTGACCGGCCTTGCTCACGATTGCGTGAAGCCGGAACTCTGGAAATCGAGAACCCGACAGGCTATTCAAACGACATGAGGAAATGGGTTTGTGCGTTTGTTGTGCTGCTTTTCACCGCGACGTTCGGTTTCGCGGCGCATGGGCCGTCGACGCAGCAAATGCCAATGAGCATGACAGCAAAAACCGTGGAAACCGGACCGATTGCCGGTCTGGTGGCCGAAACGGTTTCCCATTGCTGCGCGGACAAGCTGGCCAAGAGCCGAACGGCGGCACCGTGCTCCGTCGATTGCTCCTTCCTGCCGGCATCCAGCAATATTACGGTCCTGCGCGCATTGCAGGATTATGACGAGGAAACATACGCGCCGCCGCCGACACCTGCCGACGGCAGGCTGCATCGTCCGCCAATTGTCTGATTGTTGAACCGGCGGGCCGCCGGTTCGGGTGCATAAACAATCAGGAGCATTCACCACCAATTGAGAGATGGCTGCCATTCTGGCACCGTTTTGCCGTTTTTATCCGGCAATTCGATCCATGCGGCAAGGGTGATGAAATCTCCTCATCCAACAATGGCTCCCAGGCAAACAAGAGCCGAAGAAGGACAGAACGATGAGACAGTTTCAGACAATGCTGCTTGCAGCAATTATTGGCCTATCCGGATGGGCCGCCGCCGATGCCGGCGAAAAGCCAAAAATGACGGTATTCAAGACACCCTGGTGCGGGTGCTGTGAAGCCTGGACCGAAATCATGACGGCGGAAGGATATGACGTCACGGTCAGGGATCTGGAAGATCTCGATCCGATCAAGAAGCAGGCCGGTGTCCCGGACAATATGCAGGGCTGCCACACTGCGGTCCTGGACAATTACGTGCTGGAAGGCCATGTGCCGGTGGCGGCAATCGACAAGCTTCTCAGCGAACGCCCGGCGGTTCGCGGGATTGCCGTTCCGGGCATGCCGCAGGGCGCACCCGGCATGGGCGACGATCCCGATGCGAACTACACGGTCTACAGCATTGGACATGACGCGTCGGAAACGGGCGCGGTCTTTTTCGAGGCCGGAAAGTAGGGTGTCATGGTGTCACGTTTCAATCCAAACCGCCGCCAGTTTCTGGCGGGATCGGCAAGCCTTTGCGGGCTTGCCGTAGCCGGGTGCTCGACGACGACCGACGAGCTGCCTTTGAACCCGGCGCGTCCGCAGGTCAGCCGAACCTATGCGCTTATGTACGGGCCGGTGCCCGGCGAGCGCTTTCCAATTCCCGCCGTCGATCTCAACCGCGTGCCTGAGAAGTACTATCGGCGGCAGGTCAACTATTTCGGCCCTGAGGCACCCGGCACCATCGTCGTCAATACGCGGCAGTTTTACCTCTATCTCGTGCAGGAAGATCGTAGCGCCATGCGTTACGGCGTGGGTCTCGGCAGAGCCGGCTTCGAGTGGTCGGGGCGCGCCCGTGTCGGTTGGAAACAGGTGTGGCCCAAATGGACCCCTCCGGCCGAAATGATCCGCCGGCAACCGGAACTGGAGCGCTGGAGCGCGGACAATGGCGGCATGCCGCCGGGGCTCGATAATCCACTTGGTGCGCGAGCGCTCTACATATTTCAGGGCAAAGTCGACACGCTGTACCGCATCCACGGCTCACCCGAATACTGGACCATCGGCAAGGCGGTCTCGAGCGGCTGTGTGCGGATGATGAACCAGGATATCATCGATCTTTACAGCCGTGTGCCGACACATTCGCAAATCCTGGTCGTATAATCGGAGCGGCATCGCGTCATCGGGTGACTATCAGGCTCCGGTGGCGCTTATGCCGCATGTTCCGGTTTTGAAGACACGGATTTTTCATTATGTTGCCGCCATTGTGAGTTGTACATTTGTACATTCCCCTAGGCGTTTAACCGGAGCGATTCTCATGCCCATTTCCCGCTTTTCAATTTGCGCTTCCCTGGTTTCGGCTATTGCGGTGACGGCATTGACCGGGTTCGTTTCGCCTGCCATGGCAGGCTGCTCGGACGGGCCGGGCCAGGGCGTCGACTGGTCCGACTGCCGCAAGCGCAATCTGATCCTCAAAGGCACCACGCTGACCGGCGCGGATCTGCGCGGTACAGACTTCACGTCCACCGATTTGCGCGATTCGAAGCTTAACGATGCCGATATGACCAAGGCCAATCTGCTGAAGGCGCATTTGGACGGATCCACCCTGGTTGGCGCAAATCTGACCAAGGTCGTCGGATTTCGTTCGCAGTTCCACAATACCGATCTGACAAATGCCAATTTCGAAAAATCGGAACTGCAACGCTCCGATTTTTCCGGCTCAACACTGCACGACACGAATTTTGCCAAGGCCGAACTCGGCCGCTCAACATTTTCCGGAGCCAATCTCAGCAATGTCAATTTTGATTTTGCGATACTGGCACGCGCCGATTTCCGCGGAGCAGATCTTACCGGCCCGATCAACTTCACATCGGCCTATCTGTTTTTGACCCGTTTTGAGGGGACCGATCTTTCAGGGACCACCGGGCTGATACAAACACAACTCGAATTGAGTTGCGGCGATGCGGAAACAGTGCTGCCGGCAGGCTTGAATCCGCCCGAAAGCTGGCCTTGCGACGACGATACGGTGAATTAGAGCGTTTCTTGTTCATACGGGATCATTTGACCGAGGCTATTTTGGTTTCGGACAAGGCGGGTTGCGCGCCGTGGTGTTTGCCCACCACAAGCGCAAGCCAACACAGTCAGAGGGCAAAATAGCCCGGCCCGTTCAGCATTGCATATCAATAGCATAGCCCTTTTGAGGGTGGGGAAAATCGGCCCATCGGCGTTGTTGCGCCGCTTGCCCGATGCACCACATCGCACTGTGCGACGCGCCTAACCGAGTGAGCCGATTTTCCGCCATCAAATGATCCCGTATGAACAAGAAACGCTCTAGCCCGGCATAGCGCGTTCAATGATCGTGTCAAAATCAACATTTGCCGGCAGAGCGCCATAGGCGCCGGACCAGCGGGACCCGAGCCGCGACGCGCAAAATGCATCCGAGACGGCCGAGGGCGCATAACGCACGAGCAGGGCGCCCTGCAGCGCCAGCGCCATCATTTCCGTCACGCCGCGCGCCCGCAGCTCAAGATCGGACTGATCGGAGAGCGCGTCCTTAACGCCATCGATTGCCATATCCAGCTTCGCATGTGCTCCGCGCGCAAGCTCCAGCTCTCCCAGAACCGCCGGGATAGCGGCTTCCTCGCGGAACATGGCCCGCAGGACATCGAGGCACATGACATTGCCGGACCCCTCCCAGATACTGTTGATCGGAACTTCCCGGTAAAGGCGCGGCATGATCGATTCCTCGACGTAGCCTGGACCGCCATGGCATTCCATCGCCTCGAAAATGTGACCGGGCGCACGCTTGCAATTCCAGTATTTTCCAAGCGCCGTGCCGATCCGGGCAAAAGCAGCGGAGGTCTCGTCGCTCCCCGCCTCGTCCATCGCCCGGGCAATGCGCAGCGCAAGCGCCAGCGCAGCTTCCGATTCCACCGCGAGATCCGCAAGCACGTTGCGCATCAGCGGCTGCTGGATCAGCCGTTTCTGGAATGCCGACCGGTTGCTTGTGTGGTGCAGCGCCTGGACAAGGCCCTGACGCATAAGGGCCGCCGAACTGATGCAGCAATAGATGCGCGTGCCCTGCACCATATCGATGATGGTGCGCACACCGCGGCCCTCATCGCCGACCATGACGCCGTAGGTGTCGAGAAACTCCATTTCCGACGATGCGTTGGAACGGTTGCCGAGCTTGTCCTTGAGACGCTGGATCATCAGATTGTTGCGCTCGCCGTCCGGGCGCCAGCGCGGCACCAGGAAGCAGCTCAGACCGCCCTCGGAGTAGGCGAGCGTCAGGAATGCGTCCGACATGGGCGCAGAGCAGAAAAACTTGTGCCCGGTCAGAAGATATTCTGCGCCCTTGCCGGTGGCAGGCCCAATGGGTTCGGCGCGCGTGGAGTTGGCGCGCACATCAGATCCGCCCTGTTTTTCGGTCATGAACATGCCAATCGTGGCACCGGACTTGTCCGTCACCGGAATATCGCGCGGATCATAGGCACTTGAAAGCAGCCGAGGGACCCATTCATCGGCAACCTGCGGCGTCGTGCGCAGGGCCGGAATCGCAGCATAGGTCATCGCCATCGGACAAAGCACACCGCCCTCGGGCTGGTTGAACATGTAAACCAGTGCCATATGCGCGACCTGGGCTCCGGGGCCTTCATGGTTCCAGGCAAAACTGCCTGTCCCGCGCTCTTTCGCGACCGTCATCAGATCATGATAGGCAGGGTGGAAGTCGACCTGATTGATGCGCATACCGTAACGGTCGAAAGGCCTGATTTCCGGTATATGACGATTGGCCTGGTCGGCTTTTTCGAAAATGTCGGAGGAGCCGGCAGCCTTTCCCATGGCTGCCAGGTCATCGGCCGCCCAGCCGCCGCCCTCGCGCTCAACACCCTCGCGAAGCGCCGTATCGTCGCACCACAAATCCTGATCGCCCATATGCGGCGGCATGTTGATGACTTCATGGGTTGCAAGCTGCGCCTGCGGTTTCCTCGGGATCATTGCAGCGGCTCCGGCCAAATGCGTTCAAGCTTGAACAATAGATTGGCACTTTATGTCCGCTTCATGCAAATCAAATCGCACCCAAATCGGTCGGGCATAACCCGGCGGCACGATAATTAGCGGGTGATAAGGCCCTTTTCGAGCCACCCGTCAAAGATCTCCAGTGCCGCGTCGGCAAATTCGTCGTCATTGATGTGACAATCGAGTTCGCGGAAATCCACATTAGGCGGCATGGATTTGCGCATTTCATCCAGAAACGCGCCGAGCCCTTCCGGATCATGCAGATCGGCGCCCTCCCGGTCCCATTCGCCATAGCCCTTGTTGGGCATCAGGAAGGCCGTCGGCCCTTTTGCCTGCGCCAGTCTCTCAGCGTGCGCGCGGGCAACCTCACGGCGTTCTTCCGCATTCAATACGATCGAGTTGATCAACCGGTTGTGGGTATGGTTCGGATGGTTTGCCCATTTGTCGGCAACGCCCTGCCAGGCGACGATATCGACAAGATCGTAACATCCGGCGGAGACGATCTGCGGCACCCGGTGAGTGCCGGCGGCCATCAGACGGTCGGGACCCGCAGAAATGCTTGAACCATGAACGTAATTGCCGACTTCCTGGGTGCAGAAATCCATGACGCAGGCAAATGCACCCTGGGCGGCAAGACCTTCAAAGGCCCGGCCTCCCATGCCGGTGGCGTGAAAAACCGCCAGATCGAAGCCGCGCTCCTCAAGTTCAGGTTTGAGACGCAGCATATAGCGCAGCGCGCTGGAGCCGAGGCTCGTCATGCCGACAAGCGGCCGGTCCCGAGCCGGCGCCTCAACCGCCCTTGCGGCACCGAGAACCGCACCGGCCGCTTGCGACAGGGAGGATTTGCAGATGGCGTTGAGCCCGTAGAGACCGCCCGCCCACAGGATCATCTGCACATCGGGCGCAAGCCGCTCGGGCGGCAGCATGGATGAAAAAGAGACGGTCGAGACGATATATTTAGGAACACCGACGGGAAGAGCCGATGTTACGTCCAGCGCCAGATCCGTGCCCATCGAGCCACCGAGCAGGATAACGCCGTCAAACACCCGGTCCTGCCACAGTTTCAGGCAAAGCGCCGCGCAGCCATCGGCCATGATCTGCATTGCGGTATTCTCGTCGCCCGAATCGATCGCCGCCTTAATCGAGGAGCCGCCGGCTTCGGCAACATTGTGCTTGGAATAGTCCGTTGGTGTCGAGGGATCCCCAAGCACACTGACATCCATGGTCAGAACCTGGCCGCCCTGCGAGCGGATGCGCGAGGCGACATAATTCAGCTCGTCATCCTTGGTGTCGTAGGTTCCGATGATCAGGATCGTCTTGTCGGACATGGCGTTTCCTTCATCAAGATGCGTCTAGAGCTGAATCCATGCGGTCTTCAGATCGACATATTTGTCGAGCGCGTGCAGCGACTTGTCGTGGCCATTGCCGGACTGCTTGACGCCGCCCAACGGCACTGTTCCATCCGCACCGCCATAGGTATTGACGTGAATGACCCCGGTTTTGACCTTCCGGATCATCCGGTGGGCCCGTGACAGGTCCGCCGTCCAGACGGCACCGGCAAGGCCGAAATCGCTGTCATTGGCGATTGCCACGGCCTCTTCTTCCGTGTCGAATGTTATGACGGCAAGCACCGGGCCGAAAACCTCTTTCTGGGCGATCGTATCACCGGATTTGACGCCCGTCAGGACGGTCGGCTCCATGTAATAGCCACCGGTTTCCTCCAGGATGCGGCTCCCGCCGGTCACGCGTTCCGCGCCCTCCTTTTGCGCCGTTTCAACAAAACCAATATTGCCCTCAAGCTGGACCAGGCTGTTGACCGCGCCGATATCGCTGGCGAGATCAAGCGGATCGCCAACCGAAAAGCCTTCGGCGTTTTTTGCCAAGGCCGCGACAAAGTCGTCGTGAATGTCCCGCTGCACCAGAAGCCGGGAACCGGCAACGCAAACTTGACCTGAGTTTCGGAAAATACCGGAGGCGGAAACCTTTGCGGCGCGGTCGAGATCAGGCGCATCGGCAAATACGATGTTCGGCGATTTGCCGCCGAGTTCGAGATAGCAGCGCTTGAGATTGGAGCGGGCCGAATATTCGAGCAGCCGGCGACCGGTCGGTCCGGAGCCGGTAAAGGCAAGAACGTCGACATCCATCGACAATCCGAGCACCTCGCCAACAACCGACCCTTTACCGGTAACGACGTTGAGCACGCCGTCAGGCAGGCCTGCCTCCGAGGCGAGTTCGGCAAGGCGCAACAGTGACAGGGATGCGGTCTCGGCCGGCTTCAGGACCATGCTATTGCCTGCCGCAAGCGCCGGCGCAATCTTCCACGAACCGATCATCAGCGGAAAGTTCCAGGGGACAATAGCGCCGACTACGCCGACAGGCTCCTTGTGCACGAGAGCCAGAATATCGTCAGCCGTCGGAGCAATTTCGCCAAAGACCTTGTCGATCGCCTCGGCATAGTAGCGGAACGTGCTGGCGGCAGATCCGGCCTCGGCCTTGAAGGCCATGTTGATTTCCGTACCGTTGTCGCGAACGCCGAGCACGGAAAGGGCAAGAGCCTCGCGCTCGATGAGGTCGGCAAGCCTGTGCAGCACTTTCTTGCGGCCGGCGGGCGCCATGCGGGACCAGCGGCCGTCGTCAAAGGCCTGCCGCGCAGATGCGATGGCGCCTTCCATGTCTTGGGCTGTCGCCCGCTCGATTGTGGTCAGCACATTTCCGTCTATCGGGCTTATGACATCCAGCGTACCGCCGTTGCCGGCCCGCCAGTCGCCGTCGATGAAAAGCTTCTGGGCTGGGACGGTGTGTTGCCGCAACGTATCGATTGCGTGCTGATCAAGCATGTTCGGTTCTTTCGGCTTTGCGGTTTTTGATCAACGTTCTGACGTGCATGACGATGATGATGACAATCGCGCAGAACAGAATGAAGGCGATGGGCCGGTCGATAAAATCAAGCGGCGTCTTGACCCGCGCCATGGACGCCCTGAGCTTGACCTCCATGATCTGCCCGAGAACCATGCCGAGAATGATCGGAACAATGGGCAGGCGAAGCCGTTTGAGGACAAATCCGATGAACCCGAAAACGGCGGCTATGACACAATCCCAGGCGCTGTTGCGCAGCGAGTAGACGCCGACAAAGGCAAGGGTGAGGATCATCACGCCAAGGAACCGGGTCGGTATGCGAATGACCTGCAGCAGCATGTTGGTCGAAAAAAGCAGGAAGACGAGCACCATTACATTGAGGATGAGCAGCGCCAGATAAAGCGCCATGACGAAGTCAAGCTGGTTCTGGAAGAGCTGCGGGCCGGGCACGACATTATGGACGTAAAAGACCGTCAGCATCATCGCTGTCAGCGCTTCGCCGGGCACGCCGAGCGCCAGGAGCGGGATCATCGCGGCACCCGGAACGGCATTGTTCGAAGCCTCCGATGCAATCAGCCCCTCGGGCGCGCCCTTGCCGAATTCATCGGGCGTTTTCGACCGCCGCTGGGCAAATGTGTAGGACAGGAACTGCGCCATGAACTCGCCGACACCGGGGATCATGCCCATGACAACGCCGAAGCCGGACGAAGCTGTGGCCGTGCCGGGGTATTTGAACACCTCGCCAAGCCCCTGAAACAGGCCGCCTGAAACCGGCTTTGTCTCGGGACTTTCATCCCGGCCGACAAGCAGCACAAAGGCCTGGCTGAGAGCAAAGAGCCCGAGAACGACAACGATGAGATTTATGCCGGACGCCAGGAAATTAAGATCGAAGGTGAAGCGGCGCGTCAGCGTCGCCGTGTGCAGACCGATCGTATTGATGAATATGCCGAAAAACACCAGGAAGGCTGCAATGACCGACTGTCCGCGATGCACGATGACGGCAAGCACCAGGCCCAGCAGTGCGGCGAGAAAGATCTCCCGCGAGCCAAAATGAGGGGCGATCGAGGCGAGAAGCGGCGACAGGATGATCAGGCAAAGGACGGAAAATATGCCGCCGAAAAACGACGCGGAATAGGCAAGGCTGAGAGCCCTTCTGCCTTCGCCGCGCTGCGTCAGCGGATAACCGTCATAGGTGGTCAGCGCGTTGACCGCCGTTCCGGGCGTGTTGATCAGCACCGCCGGTATGGCACCGCCATACATGGAGGAGCCATAGATGCCGAGAAGTATCGTGAGGCCGACGATGGGATCGAAGGAGAATGTCGCCGGCAGCAAAATGGCAATGGCGACGGCCGCGCCGACACCGGGAATGGCGCCGATAATCACACCACCGACAGAACCGATGAGGAGAGCGGCGACGACATCCCAGCGGGCAAGTATCGCAAATCCGTCGAGAACAATATCCATCGCTAACCGCTCACAGGTAAAGGATCATGAAGTTTCGCAAGGTGTCCGGCAGGTATTCATAAAGCGCCCCACCCGGAACGCGGACCTGCAGGAAACCCTTGAACAATATGACAATAAAGGCTCCCATCAGCGCGGCGGACAGAAGGACACGCGATGACGAATACCCCATGCGCCTTGCAAGCAACGGACTAAACACAACTGAAGTCGGCAGGTAACCGACGACCGGTACGATGAAGACGTAAGCCATGAACCAGATCGGAAATTCCAGGCAGCGCAGCCACACTACCAGTTCGCGTCGGTCCCAGGATACATATCGTTCGGACCGAAGGGACTGCGCCAGATAGAGCAGCGCACAAACGGTCATGCCGATGAGGCTAATGCCGGGCCAGAAGGCCGGTTGCTTCAACAACGCGCTTCCGTTCTTCCATTGCGTCTGTTCGCCGATGAGAGCAAGGAGCCCGGCCGACAGGACGACAATTGCAATGGCGAAATAGCGGTCGCCGCCGAGCCGCTCGGCGGCTGCGATCTGCTCGAGTTTGGGGGTTTCATCTGCCATGGGAGCCAATCCCGCAATAAAGCCGTTGCCGCCGCCCGTTCAGGCGGCGGCATTACCGGCTTCAGTTTGCCAGCATTTTTTCGATTGCGGCAGTGGTGGCGATGTCCTTTTTGATCTGCTCTGCCGATTCATCGGCACCGAGCCAGTAGATCTGCGCGCCGGTATTTTTGGCCACTTCCTGGGCGCGATCCGACATCACCGTTTCCTTGGCAACGGCAATGATCTTGTCGCGTACATCCTGCGGCGTGTCCTTATGTACGAAGAGGCCGTTCCAGAGCGAAACCGCAAGGCTCGGCTCGACCTCACCGACGGTGGGCGAATCGGGCGTCTTGGCGATACGCTCTCCGGTGATCGAAGCCAGCACGTTTACATCCTCGAGACACGGCAAAATCAGCTGCAACGTGGTGTTGATGACATCGACGTCGCCCGAAGCGAGCGTGTTGCAGTCCAGAGCATCAAAGGCCGCTTCCGAGCCCCATTCGAAGCCCATCTGCTTGGCTAGCGCAAAGGAAACCTGTGTCGGAATGAGGAAGGAGCCGAAATGGCCGAGCGCCTTGTCGTCCGTACCCTTCAGATCTTCGATGGTGTTGATGCCGCTGGCCTTGGACGACGCCATGACGAACGGATAGGTGATGAAAATGCCAAGCGGCTCGAACGGATCGGGATTGAGTTCGGGAATGCCGACCTGCGGTCCAACCACCGGTACACCAACCACGAATGAGCCGACCGTGTAGCCGTCCGCCGGTGCAACCGCGACTTCGGCGGCACCCGGGAACGGTCCGCCGTCGGAAGGCTTGTTGATGACGGCAGCGGCCACGCCGTATTTCGCCTGAAAGTCCTCGGCGATCATGCGGGTGATGACGTCCTCAAGATCGCCCGGCGGGAACGGCACGACGAACTCTACCGGTTTTTCCGGATACTCAGCCGTTGCCGTCGCCATCCCGAAGCTCGAGACCGCCAGTGCCGCCATCGCGACCGTTGAAATCAGTTTGCGCATAAATTCCTCCCTGGAAAGCACCCTGTTTAGACAAATCATTCCCAATCGGTTTAATATTTGAACCGCTGGTTTATTTTTAGCTTGAATTGAATCCGCTTATCTGTCAAGAAAAAACAGGCCAACTAATAAGAGGAGCTTTTCAAAAACGATGGGAACGGTTGATAAGGCCTTGTCATTGCTTGATTTTTTCTCCGAGTCGCGCCCTGAGATCGGACTGAGCGATCTCGCCCGGCTGGCCGGATACGACAAGGCCACAGTCCTGCGTCTGATGACTTCACTCGCTGATCGCGGCTTTGTTGAGCAAAATGTGAAGACGAGCAAATACCGCCTTGGGCCGGCCGTCCTCAGACTCGCCAACATCCGGGAATCGACATTTCCCCAGAAGGCATCCGCCCGCTCGATTTTGGAGCGCATGTCGGATGAGAGCGGTGAGACTGTCCATCTGTTGCTGCTTGGCAAGGACTACCTCGAAACCATCGATTTTATCGAATCAAGGGTTCATGCGATGCGCGTCCATATGGATGCCGGCGAACGCATTTCACTGCACGCATCAGCTTCGGGCCTTGCCTGCCTTGCATTCCTGCCCGCTGAAGATACTCACCGTATCCTTTCCGGAAAGCTGGAAAAGCTGACACCCCACACGGTTACGGACAAAAAAGCCCTGCTGGCGCTGTTGCCGTCGATCCGCAAGGAAGGCATTGCCGAAGTTGATCAGGTTTTCGAAGACGGCGTCTTTGGCATGGCGGCGCCGGTCTTTTCGTCCGACGGACAGGTTACCGGCGCCGTCGGCATCGCTACGCCCCGTTCCCGTGTGACCGACCCGTTCCGCAGGAAGGCGCACACGATCATCAAACAGGCCGCCAACGATATCACCACGGCCTGGGGAGGCGTTGAACCGCAAGGCGACGTCGAGGGAACAGCAGCATGACCAAAGCCCTTGTTCTCGATTTCGGTGGTGTTATCAGCCGCACATTGTTTGAAACCCACGCACTGACGGAAAAGGCGCTCGGGCTTGCCGACGGAACTCTTACCTGGCGCGGGCCGTTCGATCCGGCGAGCGATCCGCTGTGGCAATCCATGCAGGACGATAAGATCACCGAACGGGAATACTGGCTGCAGCGCACCCGGGACGTTGCCGCGCTTGCCGGCGAGAGCTGGACGCAAATGTCACAATTCGTCATTGCGGCCCGTGGCGCCGATCCAATGCCTGTGATCCGGCCCGAAGCGCTCGATGCGATAGAGCGGGCCCGCGCCGCCGGGTGCAAGCTCGCCATCCTGTCAAACGAGCTCGATCTTTTCTACGGCGCGGATTTTCGAAGGAAGCTGCCTTTTCTCGAAGAATTCGACGTCATTCACGACGCCACCTACACCAAGATCCTGAAACCCGACAGCCGGGCCTATCGGGCCTGCATCGGCGATCTGTCAGTCGAAGCCGGGGATTGCATTTTTGTCGACGACCAGGCGCGCAACATTCGCGGTGCCGATGCCGTTGGCATGAAGACCGTCCACTTTGATGTGTCGAGGCCGGGGGCAGGTTTTGCCCACGCGCTCGCACTGCTCGAAATTACCGGAGAAGCGCCATGAAAGATTCCAATTTCCTGAAGGAAAACAACGCCAAGTTCCTGTGGCATCCGATGGGCCATCCGGGCCAGCTAAGGACCAATACGCCAACGATCATCACCGGTGCATCCGGTGTGCGCATCAGGGACATAGACGGGCACGAGACCATCGATGCAGTCGGCGGATTGTGGAATGTGAATCTCGGATATTCATGCGATCCGGTCAAACAGGCGATAACCGGCCAGCTCGATGCGCTGCCCTATTACTCGGCCTTTGCCGGAACCTCCAACAATGCGGCGATTGAGCTCTCCTACGAGTTGCAGGACTGGTTCGGCTCGGACGGGCTGACCCGCGCCTTTTTTACCTCGGGCGGATCCGACTCGGTCGAAACGGCACTGCGGCTGGCGCGACAGTTCCACAAGGTGCGCGGTGAAACCGGGCGCACCAAGTTCCTCTCCCTCAAAAAGGGTTATCACGGCACCCATATGGGCGGCGCTTCGGTGAACGGCAACAACCGGTTCCGCACCGCCTATGAGCCGCTTCTGCCGGGCTGCTATCACATTCCTGCACCCTACACCTACCGCAACCCGTTCAACGAAAGCGATCCTGCCAAGCTTGCCGAACTGTGCGCACAGGCGCTCGAGGACGAAATCGCCTTCCAGGGAGCCGAGACAATCGCAGCCTTCATCATGGAGCCGGTGCTCGGCGCCGGCGGCATTATCCCGCCGCATGAAAGCTTCATGCCGAAAGTGCGTGATATCTGTTCGCGCAACGGTATCCTGCTGATTGCCGACGAGGTGATTACCGGTTTCGGCCGCACCGGCGACTGGTCGGGATCGCGGCACTGGGGCGTCAAACCGGACATGATGTGCCTGGCGAAGGCCATCACCAACGGATATTTCCCCTTCGGAGCGGTGATGATCACGAATGAAGTCGCCGAAACCTTTGAAAAGGATGAAACGGGCACAGCCAATATCGGCCATGGCTACACCTATTCCGCCCATCCGGTCGGTGCCGCGGCGGCGCTTGCCTGCCTTTCCGAGACCAAACGGTTGAACGTGTCTGAAAATGCCGCCGCGCGCGGCAGGGAGATGTTCTCAGGTGTCCAGCAGTTGATGAAGAAACACGCCCTTGTCGGCGATGTGCGCGGCGGGCACGGTCTGATGACGGCGGTCGAGCTGGTCGAAGATCGAGATACCAGGAAGCCAGCCGGCAAACCCATTGCTTCAGCCGTTGCGAAAACCGCCTATGAAAATGGTGTCATGGTCCGGGTTTCAGGCAACAATATCCTGTTGTCGCCACCGCTAATCATCGGTTCTGACGATGTGCAGCATATCATTTCAGGCCTCGATGCCGGATTGTCGGCTGCCGCATGAAAATTGCCAGGCCCCGTTTGGGGCCATCCGGTTTGCAAACTCCGGTTCTTAAACCGCCGGCCTGCCGTCGGCAACAGGCCGGGCCAGGATCAGCACCCAGAAATTGAGATAGCGCCCGTCGGGGCGCTGGACCCTGGCAAGACCAATGCGGGTAACGTATTTGTTGAGCAGATTCTTGTCATGGTCGGGCGAACCCTTCCAGCCCGAAAGGGCATGATCGAAGGATACATAGCCGGCTCCCAGGTTTTCCGCGCCCGCATAGGTCGCGTAGCCCGCCCGGTCGAGGCGACCCGAAAGGCCTCTGGCGCTGTGGGCGCGGGTATTCATGCTGTCCTTGCGGGCAATCAGCCGGGCCATGTCGTTTGCAGCGACATCGAGCTCGGGATCCAGCGCAAGGCGCGGCAGACCGTGGCTTGCCCGGTAGGCATTGATCTTAGCAAGAGCTGCGCCCTTGTTGACCGGAATGTCCGTAAGCTGAACGTTCGAGCCGCCTGTCATGCTGCACCCGGCGAGCATCAGCAGCAGCGCGCCGACAATTGTCATCACCGCCAGCCGCAAGCCTCCGGCACAGCCGGACCCGTTCATCGATATCTTCGATTTCATCGGATAGTCAAATCGCCGCATCCTGCCCGGCATTTTTCATCAGCCAATCCGTCAGGTCGCGCGTTGCGGCCTCGATATCGGCAACGATTCCAGCGCGGGCGGCAGCCGCATCCCCCTTTTCAAGTGCCTCGACAATGTCATGATGGATAATCATGGCATTGTCCAGATGCCGGTCGTCCGCAGCGGTGAGACGGAAATAGGGACCCATGCGCAACCACAGGCTTTCAATCACCGAAATCAGAATATCGGCAGAGGCGCGGCGGTAGATGTGGCTGTGAAACGCCCAGTTCGCACCGAGGTAACCGTCAACGTCACCGGAGCCGATACTGTCGCTCATGGAGGCGCAGTGGCTGCGCAGAAGCTTTAGATCAGCCGGGCCTATGGCCGGAATGGCCCGTTCCACCGCCAGACCTTCCAGCGCCACGCGCATGGCGCTGATTTCCATCAGCGTGTCGGTGTCGAGTTTCGGCACTTCCAGAGCCCGGTTGTGGCCGACAACGAGGGCGTTTTCCACCTCCAATCGCCGCAGCGCATCACGAACCGGCATGACCGACACGCCGACGGCCTCGGCAACGGAACGCATGCTGAGCGCCTGCCCGGGCTTAAAGAAACCGGACATGATCCGGTTTCGAAGCTGCTGGTAGATCTGCTCCTGCAGGGTTGCCCGGGCGACCGTTTCAAGCCCGCCCGTATCGGCCGTCCAATCCATCCTATTCGCCATAGGGGATCCAGATATTCTTGACCTGAACGGCATTTCGCAGGAAGTGCCTGCCTTCGGCGACTTTCGGATCGTACCAGTTGGTGGCAAAGCCGTTATCGACGAAGGTGCGCTTCATATTGCCAACAGAACGGGCCTCAGTCATTTCCGAGACTTCCCGGTCACCAAAGGCCCAGACGGTGTCGACATCGTCGTGATCGGCAAGCGTCTTGGCCAGTTCCTTTGTGTATCCGGTGACGATGTTGAGGACGCCGCCCGGCACATCCGATGTCTCCAGCACCTGATAGAAATCCGCTGCGATCAGACCGTAGCGCTCGCTCGGTATGGCGACGACACGATTGCCCATCGCCATCAGCGGCGTGACGAGGCTGACAAAGCTCAAGAGCGGCGCCTCATCAGGACAGATGACACCGGCCACCCCGATGGGTTCGTTCATGGCAAGCGCCACGCCGCGCAGCGGCGGGCTGTGGACGGCGCCGTCGAACTTGTCGGCCCAGGCCGCATAGGTAAAGAACCGGTCGATTGAGGCTTCGACCTCGCGCTCCGCATCCTGCTTCTTCACCCCGGTCATGGCCGACAGGCGGGCGACGAATTCATCGGTGCGCGCCGAAAGGTTTTCGCCGAGATAATAAAGAATCTGCGCCCGCAGATGGGTCGACGCGGTGGCCCAGCCGGATGCCTTGCGCGCCGCCTGAACGGCGTTGCGGATATCCTTGCGGTTGCCCTCGCCCATCTCGCCGATCACCTTGCCTTTGGGCGAAATGACCGTCAGCGAATAATTGCCGTCGGGGCGCACCTGCTTGCCGCCGATATAGAGCTTGGCGGTGCGGTCCACGGCCATGGGTGCAAAGCTGTCAGTGGCTTCGACAACCGGAACGGGCGGCGCGGGCTTGCGCGGCTTGCGCGCGGCCCAGGCCCTGGGCTTTAAATACTCGTAAGCGCCTTCAATGCCGCCCTCGCGACCGTAACCGGATTCGCGGTAGCCGCCGAAACCGACCGCGGCATCGAAGAGGTTCGTTGCGTTAACCCAGACGACACCGGCCTTCAACTGCGGGGCGATATCGAGTGCCAGGTTCATGTTCTCGCTCCACACGCTCGCGGCAAGCCCGTAGCGGGTGTTGTTGGCAAGCGCCACCGCTTCGTCCGGCGTGCGGAAGGACATTGCCACCATGACGGGTCCGAATATTTCTTCGGTTGCGACCGTAGAGGCCGGCTCAACGCCGGTCAGGAGTGTCGGCGGATAAAAGCTGCCGTCCTTTGGCATGGCGATGTCGGGCGAATAGGCCTGTGCGCCCTCCTCCACACCCTTGCCGACGAGGCTCTTGATGCGTTCGAGCTGGCTCGGCTCGATGATGGCGCCCATATCGATCGCCTTATCCAGCGGATGGCCGACGCGCAAAGTGTCCATACGCTCCTTCAACCGGGTGATGAAGCGGTCGTGGATGCCTTCATGGACAAGCAGGCGCGAACCGGCGCAGCAGACCTGGCCCTGGTTGAACCAGATGGCGTCAACAACGCCCTCGATGGCGCTTTCCATATCCGCATCGTCAAAAACGATGAAGGGCGACTTGCCGCCGAGTTCCAGCGTCAGCGACTTGCCGCTGCCGGCGGTCTCGGACCGGATGATGCGGCCGACTTCGGTCGAACCGGTAAAGGCGATCTTGCCGACGCCGTCATGTTTGACGAGGGCGGCACCTGTTGAGCCGTCGCCGGTCACAACGTTGAGCACGCCCGCCGGCAGACCGGCGCGCGCTGCAAGTTCGGCAAAAAGAAGCGCGGTCAGCGGCGTCGCCTCGGCGGGTTTGAGGACCACCGTGTTGCCAAGCGCCAGCGCCGGAGCCACCTTCCATGCCAGCATCAGCAGCGGAAAGTTCCACGGAATGATCTGGCCGACGACGCCGATCGGCTTGTGATCGGCAAGCTCGGAATCCTGCAGCTCGGCCCAGCCGGCATGATGGTAGAAATGCCGTGCCACCAGCGGAATGTCGAGATCGCGGGTTTCGCGGATCGGCTTGCCGTTGTCGAGCGCCTCAAGCACCGCAAAAAGGCGGCCATGGCGCTGGACCATGCGGGCGAGCGCATAAAGATGGCGCGCCCGCGCCTTGCCGCCGAGCGCTTCCCATGCACCTTGCGCTTTTTCAGCGGCGGCGACGGCGACGTCGACATCCTCGGACGTTCCCTGTGCAATTTTTGCAAGCGGCTTGCCGGTCGCAGGCTCAAAGGTCGAGAGGGATTTCCCGCCTGTGGACGGGCAGAAAGCACCGTCGATGAAATGGCCGAAGGACGCATCGTGGCTCTTGAGCCAGTCGCGGACATTGTTGTCGGCTTCCGGCGCCGGGCCGTAATCGAGGGAATCGAAATAGTTTGCTACAGACATGATCGCTTGCCTCGCTCTAAGCCATCGGATGGCGGTTATTGGCCGAGTAGCGGCCTGTAATGTGGTGCTCGAGCTGACGTTCGATGTCGGAAAGCAGCGAGGATGCGCCGAAACGCAGGAGATCCGGTTCCAGCCAGCGCCGCCCCAGTTCCTCCTTCATCAGCACCTGATAGGCAAGCACATCCTTGGCGACCGAAATTCCGCCGGCCGGCTTGAAGCCGATGACATTGCCGGTGCGCTCATGAAACTGGCGGATCATGCGCAGCATGACGAGGCTGACCGGAAGCGTCGCATTGGCGGTTTCCTTGCCGGTCGAGGTTTTGATGAAATCCGCACCGGCCATCATGCAGACCATTGATGCGCGGGCGACGTTGCGCAGAGTGCGCAGATCGCCAGTCGCCAGGATCGCCTTGACGTGGGCTTCGCCGCAGGCTTCGCGGAAATCGCTCATTTCATCATAGAGCGCCTGCCAGTTGCCGGTCAGCACGTGCTCGCGGGTAACGACAATGTCGATTTCTTTGGCGCCGTCGGCAACGGAAGCCTCGATTTCGCGCAGCTTGGTGTCGTGCGGCGAAAGGCCGGCCGGAAACCCGGTGGAAACGGCGGCGACCGGAATAAACGTGCCGTCCAGCGCCTCGACCGCGTCCCGCACGAAGCGGTGATAAACGCAGACCGCACCGGTGGTGATCTGACGGTCGGCAACGCCAAGCGCCTCGAGAAGGTCCGGGCGGACCGGCTGTTTGGCCTTGGCGCAGAGCCGGCGCACGCGCGCCGCCGTGTCGTCGCCGTTAAGCGTGGTGAGGTCAATGCAGGTGATTGCCTTGAGCAGCCAGCCGGCCTGCGCGTCCTTCTTGACGGAACGGCGGCCGGCAAGCGTCGAACAGCGGCGCTCTACAGCGGAGCGGTTGACCTGGATTTCGTTGATCCAGTCGAGCTCGAGCGCATGGCCGGTGTTTCGGGCAATGGCATTATCGTGAAGACCGGGGGCGTGGGTTCCGGTTTCGCCCATGGGGATGATTTCAGACATGAAAGTGGTGTTATGTGTGATCACACTTGGAGTCAAGAGCCAATTTGCAGGCATTCTTCAATGCAAGAGTGAACTGCAAATCGAATTAATGTTTTCGGTTGAATCGATTTAAGCCGAAAAGCGAAGAAGTCGCGCATGGCAGCCATGCATGACGCGTTTGGGGCTGGCTATTTTCGTTGTGCAATGCAATAAGCAGCGCGATACTCTCCTAACGACCACATAAAAACGGATAAAATCCTTTGCTCAAACCTGCCTTTGCAGCGCTTAGCCAGGCCCTGCCCCTTGTGCGCCCGTCCGATGAGACGCGCGTCGCGATGACGCCGGACCGCATTCGCATCGAAACCCTTTCCGGCCTGACCGTCGCCCTGGCGCTGGTGCCCGAGGCCGTTGCCTTTGCATTCGTTGCCGGTGTCCATCCGCTGATCGGGCTCTACGCGGCCTTTATCATCTGCCTGATTACGTCGCTCTTCGGCGGACGTCCCGGCATGATATCGGGGGCAACGGGGGCGCTTGCCGTCGTCATGGTGTCGCTGATGGCAACACACGGGGTTCAGTATCTGTTTGCAGCCGTCATCCTGATGGGCATCATCCAGATTGGGGCGGGCATTTTGCAGCTCGGCAAATTCATCCGCCTGGTGCCGCACCCGGTGATGCTCGGATTCGTCAACGGTCTCGCCATCGTCATCTTCCTTGCCCAGTTCGAGCAGTTCAAGGTGACGGGCACGGACGGCGCCAAGGAATGGATCGGCGGCCTTCCGCTCTTCTACATGCTCGGCCTCGTGGCACTGACCATGGCCGTCATCTATGTGGTTCCGAAGGTCACAAAAATCGTGCCGGCCCCGCTGGCAGCAATTCTGGTCGTTGCCGGCCTTGTCATTGCCTTCGATATTCCGGTGCCACGCGTCGGCGATATGGCCTCAATCAGCGGCAGCCTGCCGGAGTTCGCAATTCCGGCGGTTCCGATGACGCTTGAAACACTCAAGATCATCTTTCCCTATGCGCTGATCTTCGCAGCCATCGGGCTGATTGAAAGCCTGTTGACCTTCAACCTCGTCGGCGAAAAGACCGGCACGCGCGGCGGCGCGTCGCAGGAATGCATGGCTCAGGGCACCGCCAATGTGGTGACCGGCTTTTTCGGCGGCATGGGCGGTTGCGCCATGATCGGCCAGTCGATGATCAACGTGGAATCGGGCGCCCGCACGCGGCTTTCCGGTGTCACGGCAGCCCTGCTGCTCCTGAGCTTTATTCTGTTCGCGTCCTCTCTGATCGAACAAATCCCGCTCGCCGCGCTCATCGGCGTCATGTTCATGGTGGTGATCGGCACATTTGCCTGGAAGAGCTTTACCATCATCGCCCGCGTGCCGCGCATGGATGCAGCGGTGATCGTGCTTGTTACCATCATTACGGTCATGACCGACCTTGCCATTGCTGTTGTTGCCGGCGTCATCATCTCTGCGCTTGCCTATGCCTGGAACAACGCCACCCGTATTCGGGCCGTGACCGAGGATGACGGGGATACCAGGATATACCGCATTGAAGGGCCGCTGTTTTTCGGCTCCGTCGCCGGCTTCCTGGAACTGTTCGATCCCAAGACCGATCCAAAACGGGTCATTGTCGATTTCATGGATTCGCGCGTCGTCGACCAGTCGGCCCTGCAGGCAATCGAAGCGCTTGCCGCCCGCTATCAGCCGCAGGGAACCCGCCTTGAGCTGCGGCACCTTTCGCGCGACTGCCACACGCTGCTGTCGCGGGCCGGCCAGCTGATGGTCGATTCCGATGACGACCCCGACTACGGCATCGCCGTCCATTACGGTGTGCGCATCGGCCGGTTCGGCGGCGCGCACTAGTATCTGTACTCATTATCGACGGATAGCCGGTGTCCGCTTCCGGCGCATCTCCGCGGTCGACCCATCCGCCGGATATGTCACCAGCGCGGGACATAACGGACTTTGCCTTTTCTCCTTGATACGTCAGCTGTCGGGGTCAGTGGCGTTAGAGGCATATGTGATCCAGCCCTTGAATGTGAGTGCTGCATAGAACAGCTCTGTTCGCCCAAATCCGGCATCCCGCAAGATGGCCTCATCCTCAGAAGGGAACAATGCGGGCAGCTTTTCTTGCGTTCCAGCCACACCGGATCGACGGGATTTAATTGGTGTCATAGGGCACTCAGGCCGCTTCGATCGCTGGCAACTCTATGTCAGCGCCCTTGAGTTGCTGCGCGACAATTTCGTTGTACGACAGCGTGGGGTTCGCTTCGGCCAGCATACCGACTTTGATCCAGAACTCCGCTTGCGCGTTGATGGACCGGCACATCACAGTGCTGGCCTTACGCACTTCTACATGCAATCCATCCGCGATTTTCACGATGCCCATCGACTTATCTCCTGTCAATCTATATACAAACCATATACGAATCGTATGCTGTGGCAATGCTTGATTGGAGGATACGCATCGCCATCTGCGATAGGATATACGTGAACAGGACGCCAGATGGACAACTATATCGCCGTGCCAGTTGCGCCCCCTGCAAAAGATGCGCGCAGGACAGAAAGCATCAAGCTCTACGGGCCAGATGCCTTTGAGGGTATGCGTCGAGCAGGCCGCTTGACTGCGACGTGTTTGGACGGTGTTGCAGAACTGATCCGAGCCGATATGCCTCTTTCAGAGATTAATGCTCACGTCCTGGATTTTGCCGCAGCCCACGACGCAAAACCTGCGACGCTTGGGTATAAGGGGTATTCATACGCCTGCTGCACGTCAGTCAATCACGTGGTCTGCCACGGATTTCCAAATGAGAAGAAGCTGCGCGAAGGCGACATACTGAATGTAGATGTAACGCTCATTGTTGACGGTTGGTACGGAGACTCCAGCCGCATGTACACAGTCGGAAAGCCCAAACGCGCCGCAGAGCGACTTGTGCAGGTCGCGCATGAAGCGATGATGCGGGGCATTCGCGCGGTCCGTCCCGGCGCGCGTTTGGGCGACATCGGTCATGCCATCCAGTCCTATGCGCAATCTCATCGCTGCTCGGTTGTTCGGGATTTCTGCGGACATGGCATCGGGCAGGTTTTTCACGACTCCCCGAATATCCTGAATTTCGGCAGGAACGGCACTGGTCCCGAGCTGCGCGAAGGAATGATCTTTACCGTAGAACCGATGATCAATCTTGGCCGTGCCGATGTAAAGATGTTGGCTGATGGATGGACGGCGGTCACGCGAGATCGATCGCTGTCGGCACAGTTTGAGCATTCGATCGGTGTGACGGGGGACGGGTTTGAGATTTTCACCCTGTCTCCCGGCGGTCTTCACTCACCGGGGATCGAACTTGCCGCGTAGACGCAATAGCTGACATTCGTTCGTAGCGCACCATACGGAACAAGCGGGCTCTAAGCGGCCGGTCGATACGACAAGCGGGCAGCAAACCTCCTCGCGTTTATCAAGCTTGTGGCCATCCACCTACAGCTGGGCGTTTAAGAGTCCAAGTCCTACTTCTTTAGCGCGTCAGTTAAGCGCCGTGCCGGGCGGCATTGCCTTATCATCAGGCTCGCCCACCTGTTTCCACAGACGCTCGAGCTTGTCGGGATTGCGGATGATGTAGACGGAGGTCACCGCGTTGCCGACAACTTCCACCAGGGTGACCTCACGCGTCCCGTCACCGTTGATTGTCATGTTGGCCGGAAGGTTGTTGATGCGCATCTGCTGGCTCCATAGAGGCGGTCTGTAGGCAGGTTTGCGGGCAATACCGGCATAAAAACGCGCCACTTTCGGTGCGCCATGGATGACATTGAGCGCCGCGATTTTTCGACCGCCGCCATCCGAATGAAGTTCCGTATTTTCCGCGAGCAAACGGCCAAGCCTGTCCAGATCGCCGCTCTTCGAGGCGGAGAAGAATGCGGCGGCGACCTTCTCGGCTTCCTCGGGCGCCACGGTGAAACGCGGGCGGGACTTGCGCACATGATCGCGCGCCCGTTTGGCCAGCTGCCGGCAGGCCGGTTCGCTTCGCTCAAGCAGGGGCGCGATTTCGCCAAACGGCATTTCGAAGATATCGTGGAGGATGAATGCGGCGCGCTCTAGCGGCGACAGCCGTTCGAGAGCCAGCATCAGCGCAAATGTGATATCGCTGCCGATTATTTCTTCCGTATCGCTTGCCGCGGCCGGATCCGCGAGGATGGGTTCGGGCAACCACGGCCCGACATAGACCTCGCGATAGCGCCTAGCCTGCTTGAGCCGATCCAGGCACAGTCGGGTAACGATCGCCGAGAGATAGGCCCCCGGTTTCTTTACCTCGTGGGGAGCAGCGCCTTCCCAGCGCAGCCAGGCGTCCTGCATGACATCCTCGGCGTCGGCCAGAGTTCCCAGCATCCGGTAGGCCAGGCCGGTCAAGCGGCCGCGTTCGGATTCGAACGCGGCCGCGCGATCTGCGGTGCTTTTCTCAGGCCGCATCGGCAACAGTCGGATGCTGGCTGCCAAAGCCGATGGCAATCCGGTTCCAGATGTTGATCGCGCCGACCAGAAGCGTCAGCTTTACCATCTCTTCCTCATCAAAGTGCTGGTGGACATTGTCAAAAATATCGTCGGGTGCGTGTGTTGATGACGGCGGATTCGCTATCTGCGTGAGCGTTTCGGTCCACTCAAGCGCGGCGCGCTCGCGTGGCGTATAGAGAGACGATTCCCGCCATGCCGAAAGCAGGTACAGACGCTCTTCGCTTTCGCCAGCCTTGCGCGCGTCACTGGTATGCATGTGAATACAGTAGGCGCAACCGTTGATCTGTGAAGCCCGGGTCTTTACCAGTTCGATAAGGCTGTGCTCCAGCCCGCTGCCGCTGACCGCCCTTTCGAAAGCGACCATGGCCCCCATGGCTTTCGGGGCGGCTTCAAAATAGTCAAATCGCTGCTGCATCTTTCAGTCTCCTTGTTTGGCTTATGTGGAGGTAGACGAGACAGCACCGCACAATGTGACATCGGATGAATATTTTTTTGAGTGATCATCCCCGAACCTGAAATAAACCCCTTAACGGGTGCAACTCTATTTTTCCTGCAACGCCAGCCGCACGCCGAGGGCGCAGTAGATGCTGCCGGTGACCTTGCCCTGCCAGCGCAGGACCGCAGGGTTACGGCGCAGGAAACTGCCGACACCGCCGGCGCACACCGCGACCACCATTGTGCTCAGCAAGCCCATGGCGACAAACAATATGCCGAGGATCGTCAGCTGAAGGGCAACCCCTCCGTTTTCGGGACGGACGAATTGCGGCAGGAACGCCAGGAAGAACATCGCCGATTTGGGATTGAGGACTTCAGCGAGGATTGCCTGCCTGAAAGCCTGTCTGGGTGTGATCGGCTGCGAACCGGTGATTCCATCCAATTGCGGCTTTTCCAAAATGGCGCGAATGCCAAGACAGACGAGATAGGCCGCGCCCAGATATTTGATCAGGTTGAAGACAAATGCCGAGGTCAAAATAATGGCGGAAAGACCAAGCACCGCCATCGCGGTGTGGATGAGGTCGCCTGCCGCAATGCCAAGGCCGGTCGCCGTGCCGACGCGGGTGCCAGACCCCGTTGCGCGGGCCAGTGTGAGCAGCACCGCCGGGCCGGGAATGAACACGAAACCGAGCAGTATGGCCAGATAGGTCAGTAGCGTCGTCTGATCGATCATGAAGACTAATCGCTATACGTGCTGGCCGCCATTGATGTGGATTTCGCCGCCGGTCACATAGGAAGCATTTTCCGAGCACAGGAAATAGATCGTCTCTGCAACCTCATCCGTGGATCCGAGGCGCCGCAACGGAATGTTCTCGACCATCTTTTCGGTTCCCGGGGACAGGATCGCGGTTTCGATCTCACCGGGCGCGATGGCGTTGACGCGAATGCCATGGGGGCCGAAGTCCGCAGCCATTTCGCGTGTCAGCGAGGCAAGCGCCGCCTTGGAGGTGGCGTAGGCGGTGCCGGCGAAGGGGTGTACGCGCGAGCCGGCAATCGACGTAACGTTGACGACCGATCCCTTTGCTGCCGCCAGTTCCTTGAAAAGGCCACGCGCCAGCAGGATCGGCGCAAAGAAATTCACCTGAAACACATCGCGCCAGGTATGCATCGGCGTTTCCAGCGAATTGAGCCTTTCGCCGTCCGGCGTTTTCGGTGAAATACCGGCATTGTTGACCAGAGCGTTGAGCTGGCCGCCTTCTTTTTCGAGCCGGTGGCGGATTTCAGCAACGGCGCTGCCGACATCTTCGGGATCTGAAAGATCGATCTTGATATGATCCTCCGGCCCGGCCGGCCACGGGCAATTTTCCGCAAAATCCTGCCGCGAGCAGGTAATGACGCGCCATCCCTCGGCCGAAAACCGCTTGACGGTCGCGTGTCCTATGCCCCGGCTTGCGCCGGTCAGGACCAGTGTTTTTCGGCCGGGCTGATCGCTCATCATCGTTCTCCGCAAGGCAATGCAGTTCGTCACCTATGTAACGCACCCGCAATGCGATAGCGAGGGCCGCGCGACAAATTTGCCCGCGCTGATTGCCGCGCCATATCCGCTGCTGCTACAGCATTGGCGGCAACCTACCGAGGCTTGATGACAAAAAACCTGCCCGAACTTCCCGTCAGCGATGCCGTACCGGCGCTTATGACCGCACTGGACGAGAACCGGTCGGCCGTGCTTGCCGCACCGCCCGGCGCCGGCAAGACAACGCTGGTACCGCTGCATCTGCTCTCAGCCGGCTGGCGCGGCGAGGACAAAATCATCCTGCTTGAACCACGGCGGCTGGCTGCGCGGGCGAGCGCCAGGCAGATGGCGTACCTGCTCGGCGAAGAAGTCGGTCAGACGGTCGGCTACCGCACGCGGCTCGATACCAGAGTTACGGCAAAAACCCGCATTGAGGTCGTCACCGAGGGTATTTTTTCGCGCATGATCCTTGCCGACCCCGAACTGACCGGTATCTCAGCAGTGCTGTTCGACGAGTTTCACGAGCGCACGCTCGACGCTGATTTCGGGTTGGCCCTGGCGCTGGATGTTCAATCAGCGCTGCGCGAAGACCTGCGTATCCTCGTCATGTCGGCGACGCTCGATGTGGCGCGCGTATCAAAGCTACTCGGCGAAGCGCCGGTGATCGAAAGCAGCGGGCGGGCCTATCCCGTTGATATCCGCTATATGGAACGCCGTGCCGGCGAGCGTATCGAAGCGGCCATGGGCGACGCCATCGTGCAAGCGCTCAGGGACGAGACCGGATCGATCCTCGCCTTTTTGCCGGGGCAGCGCGAAATACGCCGTACCGCGGAATTCCTCGAAGACAAGGGAACGGGAGGCGCGCTCATCGCACCGCTTTATGGCGACCTGTCGGGCAAGGCGCAGGATGCAGCCATTAAACCACCCGAACCCGGGACACGGAAAGTCGTTCTGGCGACCGCCATAGCAGAGACGTCGATCACCATCGACGGCGTGCGTATCGTCATTGACAGCGGCCAGCAGCGACTGCCGGTCTTCGAACCCTCCACAGGCATTACAAGGCTTGAAACCGTGCGTGTTTCCAAGGCTTCCGCGGACCAGCGCGCCGGGCGCGCCGGCCGCACGGAACCGGGTATCGCGATCCGGCTCTGGCGCGCCGAACAGACCGCCGCACTGCCCGCCTACACGCCGCCGCAGATACTCGCCAGCGATCTCAGCAATCTCATCCTGGATTGCGCCGCCTGGGGTGTCGCCGATCCGGAAACGCTCAGTTTCCTCGACAATCCGCCGGCGCCTGCCATCTCGGAGGCGCGGGCATTGCTGCAATCTCTCGGCGCCCTTGACGATACGGGCCTGTTGACACCCGCCGGCGAAATCATGCGCAATCTCGGCCTGCCCGTACGCCAGGCGGCGATGGTTGTTGCGGCAGGCAAGAACGGTGCGGCGGCCGATGCCGCCGAATTGGCCATATTGATGGGTGAACAGGGCCTCGGCGGACAGTCGGTCGATCTCGATGACCGCTGGCAGCGCTGGCGCAACGACACGGGCAAAAGAGCGAAGGATGCACGGGCGCTGGCACGGCGCATTGCGAGCACGGCTGCCGGTCCGAAGGCGGCAAAACAATCCGGCGGGCCGCCACCGGAAGCAGGCCCGCTGCTGCTTCCCGGATTTTCTGACCGGGTGGCAAAACGGCGATCGGGCACGCCGGACGGCGAAAGCCGCTTCGGCCTTGCCAACGGCCGCGGTGCGTTCTTGGAAGACAGAACGGCGCTGGCCCACGAACCCTATCTTGTCGTTACAGACCTCACCGGGCGGGCGGCATCGCAGCGCATCCTTTGTGCGGCGCGCATCGATGCCGCAACAATCGAGTCCGCGCTTGGCGATCAGATTTCCGAAACTGATGACGTTGCCTTCGACCGCAAGACCCGCAGCGTCAGAGCACGCCGGACACGCCGCCTCGGCAATCTTGTCCTCGATGAGCGCCCGCTGTCCAAACCGCCTGCAGAAGGCGTTTCTGAGGCTCTGACATCGGGCCTGAAGACACTTGGTATTGACGCCCTGCCCTGGTCGGCGGCCGCAAACCAGCTGCGCTGCCGCATCGGCTGGCTGCACGGCAAGATGGGTGCGCCGTGGCCGGACGTGTCCGACGAGGCGCTGCTTGGGACGACGGATGTGTGGTTTGCGCCTTTCCAGCACGGCGTTACGGCTATTGACCGGATCGAGCCGGCAAGCCTTGTCCATGGCCTGATGGCGCTGGTGCCGTTTGACCTGCAAAGACGTCTCGACAGCCTCGCACCCACCCATTTTAAGACCCCCGCCGGCTCCAGCCTGCCGATACGCTATGACGGTGAGGAGCCGGTGATTGCGGTACGGGTTCAGGAGCTTTTCGGCCTGACGCAGCATCCGTGCCTTGCAGGCGGTGACGTGCCCATGGTGCTTGAGCTTTTGTCGCCTGCACACCGCCCTATTCAAAAGACGAGGGACCTTCCGGGATTCTGGTCCGGTTCTTGGGCGGACGTGCGCGCCGACATGCGTGGCCGATATCCCAAACACCCCTGGCCCGAAGATCCGGCATCGGCGCAGGCAACGCAGCGTGTCAAACATCCGCGCAAACGTTAATATCCGACGCAATCTGGAGAACGCAGGCCGATATGGACTATTCCGAACATATATCCGAAACACGCAGCGCCAGTCATTTGCGCATGCGAACGCTTATCCGGCTGCGCACACTGGCCATCATCGGCCAGAGCGTGACGGTTCTCGGTGTGGCCTATGGTTTCGGATTTCCGCTTCCCGTCGCTTCCTGTTTCCTGCTGATTGCCTGTCTGGCGCTGCTCAACATCGCTTTGCGCATCAAATATCCCGCGACACATCGCCTCAGCCCATCGACGTCCACACTGATCCTCGGGCTCGACATCCTGCAGCTCTTCGGCCTGCTGTTCATTACCGGCGGCCTGTCCAATCCATTCGCCGTGCTGGTGTGCGTTCCTGTCATTGTCGCATCCGCTTCGCTGCCGGTCCGCAACATTGTCGTGCTCGGCGCCATTGCGGTCGCCGCCGTCAGCGTGCTTGCATTCTATCACCGGCCTTTGCCCTGGTATCCGGACGAGCAGTTCACCGCCCCGCTGGTGCTGGTCGCCGGCAACTGGATCGCCATTGTGTCGATGGCGGCCTTTGCAGCCTTTTACGCCTATCGTGTTTCAGCCGAGGCCGAGGAACTCGCCGACGCGCTGATGGCAACGGAGTTCACTCTCCAGCGCGAACAGCACCTGTCTGCCCTCGACGGGCTTGCTGCAGCAGCAGCGCATGAACTCGGGACACCGCTCGCAACGATAACGGTCGTCGCGCGCGAGATGGAGCGTGCCCTTGGCGATGACGAACGTTTCGGCGAAGACGTGCAATTGCTGCGTTCCCAGAGCGAGCGTTGCCGCGACATCATGCGGCGGCTGGCGACGCTGGCATCAGCCGACGAAGAGCATATGCGCAGGCTTCCGCTGTCGTCGCTGATCGAGGAAGTGATTGCACCTCATCGCGAATTCGGGGTCGATATCGAGGTGGCGCACGAAGCCGGACCGGAGGGCGAACCGGTGGGACAGCGCAATGCCGGCATCATCTACGGGCTCGGCAATCTGGTGGAAAACGCCGTCGATTTTGCCAAGTCGACGGTTCGCGTCGAAACCGAAAGCAACGCCGATGAGGTCATCATAAGGATTGACGATGACGGACGGGGTTTTTCACACGATGTGCTTTCGCGCATTGGCGACCCTTACGTTACCCAGCGCAACCAGAGCAGCGAGCCAAGCGCCGGCGGCCTTGGCCTCGGATTGTTCATTGCCAAGACGCTTCTGGAGCGCTCCGGAGCAACGCTGAAATTTTCCAATCGGGAGGGTGCCGGCGGCGCCAAGGTGACAATCCGGTGGCCGCGCAGGGCAATGGAACTCGTCGAGGGCTGAAACCCCTGCGACCACTGTGACGCTTGGCTTTTTCGGCCATCCGCCTTATGTGAGACGTAAAATGAAACTGAGGGATTTGTCGGATCATGAATACGCAACCGGGCAATCACAGTGACAGCGATCTGATCGGTGACGATACATCGCTTTTGATCGTTGACGATGACGGGCCTTTCCTGCGCCGCCTTGGCCGGGCCATGGAAAGCCGCGGATTTGAGGTTGAAATGGCAGAGTCCGTGGCAGCCGGCCGCGCCGCCATCAAATCCGCCGCGCCGAAATATGCGGTCATCGATCTCAGGCTCGGCGACGGCAACGGGCTGGAACTGATCGAAGCCATCCGCGAGGCGCGCGACGATACCCGCATTATCATGCTGACCGGCTACGGCAACATCGCGACCGCGGTCAATGCGGTCAAACTCGGCGCCATCGACTATCTGGCAAAGCCCGCCGACGCCGACGATGTCTTTGCGGCGCTGACGAGAGAACCCGGTGAAAAGGTCGAGCCGCCGGAAAACCCGATGTCTGCGGACCGGGTTCGCTGGGAACACATCCAGCGGGTCTACGAGATGTGCGACCGCAATGTTTCCGAGACCGCTCGCCGGCTCAATATGCACCGGCGTACCCTGCAACGCATCCTCGCCAAGCGAGCGCCGCGTTAAATCCTTATCAGTTTCGCAGCGCTTCCTGCCTGATCTGGTCGCGGAACTCGCCGGGCGTCAGGCCGGTTTCCTTGCGGAAGGCTTTCATGAACGAGCCCGGATCGCGATAGCCGACACGGTCGGCTATCTCGGACAGGGACAGGTCGCGATCCCTGAAAAGGTCCTTGGCCGCTTCCATCCGCACCCGGCGCAGGTAATCATGCGGGCTTTCGTTCGTCACCTGTTTGAACCGGCGTGAGAAATTGCGCGGGCTCATGCCGACATCTTCAGCCAGTGTGACCATGCGCACCGGCCCGCCATAATTGCGCTCCATCCACTGCTGTGCGGTCAGGATCTGCCGGTCGCCGTGATACTTCTGGCCGTCGAATGCCACATTGGCGAGCGCGTAGTCCCGGCTGAAGCCGGTCAAAAAGGCCCGTGACGTGTGCCGGGCCACTTCCGGCCCGAACAAAAGCTCGATGATGGAAATGGTCAGATCGCAGCCCGCCGGAATTCCGTTGGCGCAATAAAGACCGCCCGCATCGGTTATTGCCCGGTTCGGTCGCAGCTTGATTTCCGGGTAGCGCTTGCCGAAATCGTCGACAAAGGGCGGGTAGGTCGTCGCCACCTTCCCATCCAGAAGACCGGATTGCGCCAAAAAATAGGTGCCGGTGCTGAGTGCGGCGACCGGAACGCGGTTTTCCTCAAGCGATTTCAGCATGCGGATCAGATCGCGGTTTTCCGACAGGGCCTGATCGACACTGCCCCAGAATGCAGCGAGGAATACGGCGTCGGCATCAGAAAGCACCGCTATCTTGTCGCTTACCGGCAGTGCCATATTGTTGGAACAGATCAAATCCTTTCCGGCCGGGCTGACGACGAGAATACGTGCGGTGTCGCCGATCATCGCTTCCGATTTGCGGGCCGCATATCCGCACAATTCCGACGTCAGCATGATGCTCATGCCGACGGCATTTTGCGGGGCGTAGATTACAATGGTCTTCATGCTGCCTTGCCGGCTTATTTTGCGGAACAACGGCCATGTTTGCACGGCTTGGCGCCGGCAAACAAGATTCATCCGGTGATGGCAACCGGCTTGGCGCATTTGCCCAACGAATTGTCCCGCCCGGCCATTGAGACTGAAACCGTATAGCGCAATCCTTCGGGGTAAGATGCAAGAGGAATATCCGGGAGCAACCATGGACACGTCAGGACAGCAGGCTTTTGAAAACGACAATCCGGTTGAGGACGATCACGCACCGGCAGCCGGACAGCCGGCGAAATCGCCGGAAAACGAAACACTGCCGGGCCACTCCTTCGGACGCTGCAATATGCGGCTCTGGATGGATCGGATCGCAGACAATGTCTACCTTGGCGATGCCGACTTCCGCCACACGGTGCGTTACCACCTCGGCATGGACTACGCGGTCGTTCATGATGATCTTGCCGCATTCGGCGCGCGTATTCCGACGGAACTCGAACCGGCCGTTGCCGAGAACGATTCGCGCTTCAACAATCCGACGGTTCAGCACTATAACGGCATCGGCGAACGCGACGACAGGGTCATTCACCATCCGAGCTATGCCCGTTCCGGCAATATCATCTATGAAACGGATCTCGTCGCGCGCCTTGCCACCATCGGCGGCCTGCGCGAGGGCATGAGCTTTTATTTTCTTTCAAACCACGCCGGCGAAGCCGGTCACAATTGCCCGGTCATATGCAATTTCGAGACCGCGCGCCTATTGCGCGCCATCCCCGATTTTCCCGGCCGGGACGACTATGTCGCCAGGCTGGAGGTGCCAAGCTACGACGACAATATGACGGCGTCCCAGTTCCTCACCGAGGTTCAGGGAGGCTCCGATGTCGGCGCCAATGCAACCATGGCCTGGCAGGATGATGGTGGCAACTGGCGCATCCGCGGCGAAAAATGGTTCTGCTCCAACGCAGATGCGGATCTTCTTGTCATCAGCGCCAGATACGATGAGGACCAGCCCGGAACCAAAGGGCTTGCCGTTTTCATGATCCCCGAGCGCAAGCCGGACGGCAGCCGCAACGACTATACGTTCCGCCGTCTGAAGGAAAAGATGGGCACCCGCCCGCTGGCGTCATCCGAAATCGATTTCCACGATGCCTATGCCATCGCACTCGGCCCTGTCGACCGTGGCTTTAACCGGCTGATGGAGATGGTCATACACCATTCACGCATTGCCCTTGCTACGGCGGTTCTGGGCTTTGCCAATCGGGCATACCAGATCGCGCGGGCCTATGCCGATACCCGTCATGCCTTTGGCAGCACGATCATCGACTACCCGCTGGTTCGGGAAAACCTTGCGACCATCAAGGCGGAAATTGTAGCCGATATTGCCGGAACGTTCTCGCTGATCGCCATGCAGGACAAAATCGACCTCGGCAAGGACACGGATGCCGCGCACGCGGCCTTTGTCCGGCTGATGTCGAACCTTGGCAAAAGCGTCATCTCAAGGCGCGTCGTCGATTGTACACACCACGCGATCGATGCGATGGGCGGAAACGGTGCGATCGAGACGACCTCCAACCTTCCGCGCCTCTTCCGCGAGAGCGTCATCCTTGAAAACTGGGAAGGCTCGCACAACACGCTCTATATGCAGGTGCTTCGCGACATCCACAAATACGGCCATGACGAAGCCTATTTCTCGGTCATGACTGAAGAGGCCGGCAAACTCCCCGAAAGCCTCGGTGAAGAGAAGCAGGCGGTGCAAGGCCTTCTAGAAGCGCTGAAGAGCGACGTGGATGACCTCAAGGCGTCTTCCCATGACCTGCAGACACTGAAGATCCAGCATGTTGCGGAACGTATGTGCGATATATTCTACTATGTGTCGGCGCTTCGCGAAGGCGACCACCAGCGCGCCGATACCGGCAGCGACAGCAAACTGGCCGGCGCGGAATATTTCCGGCAGATACGCCTGACCGGCGAACCGGTCAAATGGGATGAGGACTATCTGGGCCTGATTGAACGGGTGGTGTCGGCATAGACCGGTCACAGGCCGAATGGACAACCCTATTCGGCCTCGTCTTCCGCCTGTTGATAGGCAAGCTGTTCGGCGACCAGCAGGCGGTCGGCACTGGCGCGGGCAAAGCGCAATGTCAGCGCCTTGCGGGTCGCGGGCGCCAGCTTGTGTTCGGGCGCGTCGCGGACAATTTCCGCCTCATAGCCATCCGACAGGATCATGCCGCAATCCTCGGGAAAGATTTCCAGCGGCACGCCCGGATGGGTGGCAAAAAACAGCCTGTCGCAATGCTGACGGTAATCCGGCCATTTATTGTCGGCCTTCAGATCCTCGATCGACGACTTGATTTCGACAATCCAGATTTCGCCCTTTTCCGACAGGCTTATGAGATCCGCCCTGCGGCCGCTGGCAAGGCCAAGCTCAGGCAAAAGGGCATGCCTCAAATGGCGGAACAGACGCTGCACCCCGCGCCTGACCAGCAGGGCGCGCTCCGATTGTCGGCCATCCACAAGCGTCGGCTCGGGGTGTGGTGAAACGATTGGCATGCCTTTAAATCGCCCCTTGCGATGTTCCGTTAATGTTCACGTTTGCAGGCTGGCATGATCAGCGGGTCTTGGCAAGTGTGCCGCTTCGTTGCATGATTACAATAATCGCCAAACAACTGCGCCCTGGCCACAAGATTACCGGCTGGCAAAGCTTGAAAAGGCGTCTGTAATAAAAAATAAACCATAGTTATCGATTGTTCGAAATGGAAATTACGGACACAGGGGAAATCCCCGGGGGGCAAAATGAAATTGCGTAAAGTTACAACTCGCCTGGGCATAGTGGCCATGCTGGCGCTGGCCGGGTGCGTGAGCGCCGGACCTGAATTTTCAAAGCAGATCTTTACGTCCGAATATGGCAGCGTTAAAGACGGCGGCTACACCATTCCGGCGGTCCCGATCAACCGCGTGAAGAAGCAATATCACCGGCAGATCGTCACTTATTTCACCAGGGAAAAGCCCGGAACGGTTATCGTCAACACACCACAGCGTTACCTTTATTATGTGCTGCCGGGCAAACGGGCGGTACGCTACGGTATCGGCGTTGGACGGGCGGGCTTCGCATGGGAAGGCGAGGCTCACATCAAATGGAAGCAGCCCTGGCCGAAATGGCATCCGCCGAAAGAAATGATCGCCAGGGAGCCGAGGCTTAAGAAATATGCAAATGGCGGCCAGGAGCCGGGGCTGACCAATCCCCTCGGTGCGCGGGCGCTCTATCTGTTCGACAATAACGGCAAGGATACGCTCTACCGCATTCACGGCTCGCCGGAATGGAAATCGATCGGCACGGCCGCGTCGTCAGGCTGCATCCGGATGATGAATCAGGACATCATCGACCTTTATTCGCGGGTTCAACCGGGAAGAGACTCCAAGGTCGTGGTGATTCAGTAGACCTTTGAAACCGTCAAACAAAAAGCCGTCCGGATGACCACCCGGACGGCTTTTGTATTGCGTCGGTTAACCGTCAGCTCGCAGCGGCAACCGCCCGGCGTGCCATCACCTTAACCAGATTGGCCCGATATTCGGCCGATCCGTGAAGGTCGGAAAGCATATCGGCCGGATCAACGTTCACGCTGTCCAATGCATCCGCCGCGAAGTTACCGCCAAGGGCGGCTTCCATATCGGCGGCCCGGAAAACGCCGTCGCTGCCGGCGCCCGTTACCCCGACCCGCACGCCAGCGCTGCCTTGAGCCACGAAGACGCCTGCCATGGCATAGCGCGAGGCAGGATTGGGGAACTTCTGATAGGCGGCCTTGTCCGGCGCGTCGAATGTGACGGCGGTGATGATCTCACCGTCATTCAATGCGGTTTCGAACATTCCGACAAAGAAATCTGATGCGCTGATTTCGCGGCTGTTTGTGTGGATTGTTGCATCCAGCGCCACCATGGCCGCCGGATAGTCTGCGGCCGGGTCATTGTTGGCGATCGAGCCGCCGATGGTTCCCATGTTGCGAACATGCGGATCGCCGATATGGGAAGCAAGGTCGGCAAGTGCCGGGCAGACACTGCGGATTTCAGCCGAATTTGCCACGTCCGCATGGGTCGTGCCCGCACCGATGGTGACCTGGTTGCCGGCAACTGAAATGCCCTTGAGATCTGCGATATGACGCAGGTCGACAACATCGCTGGGTGCGGCAAGGCGCTGTTTCATGGTCGGAATCAGCGTCTGGCCGCCGGCGAGCAGCTTGCCGTCATCAGCTCCGGCCATCTTGCTTGCGGCCTCTTCGACAGAGGAAGCACGGTGATAATTGGTCTTGTACATTTTGGTGTCCTTTCCTCTTGCCCTCAGGCCTTCATCGCTGCCCAGACGGTCTGCGGCGATGCCGGCATGGCCAGATCATTGTTGCCGATCGCGTCTGTAATGGCGTTGATGACCGCCGGTGGCGAGCCGATGGCCCCTGCCTCGCCGCAGCCCTTAAGGCCGAGCGGGTTGGACGGGCTTTCGGTTTTTGTCGTCGTGACGGTGAATGACGGCAGATCGTCGGCGCGCGGCATGGTGTAGTCCATGTAGCTTGCCGTCAACAGCTGTCCAGACTGCGGATCATAGGCGCAGCCTTCCAGCAGTGCCTGACCGATGCCTTGCGCCACACCGCCATGGACCTGGCCTTCGACAATCATCGGGTTGATGATGTTGCCGAAGTCGTCGGCGGCGACGAACTGGACGATGTCGGTGACGCCGGTGTCCGGGTCGACCTCCACCTCGCAGATATGGCAGCCGGCGGGGAAGGAGAAGTTGGTCGGATCGAAGAAGGCGCTCTCCTTCAATCCGGGCTCCATGCCTTCCGGCAGATTGTGGGCCGTATAGGCAGCCAGCGCCATCTGGAACCAGGGCAGCGTCTTGTCGGTTCCGGCGACCTTCAGTTCGCCTTCCTCGATAACGATGTCCGCCTCGTCGGCTTCCAGGAGATGGGCGGCGATTTTCTTGGCTTTCGCTTCCACCCGGTCAAGTGCCACCGAAATTGCCGACATGCCGACCGCGCCGGAACGCGAACCGTAGGTTCCCATGCCCATCTGCACCTTGTCGGTGTCGCCATGGACGATGTTGACCGTGTCGATGCCGACACCGAGGCGCTCTGCCACGAGTTGTGCAAAGGTCGTCTCATGGCCCTGGCCGTGGCTGTGCGAACCGGTCAGCACTTCAATGGTGCCGACGGCGTTGACCCGAACTTCGGCCGATTCCCAAAGACCGACACCGGCGCCGAGCGCGCCGACCGCCTGCGAGGGCGCGATGCCGCAAGCTTCGATGTAGCAACTCATCCCGATGCCGCGCAGCTTGCCGCGGGCGGCCGAATCCGCCTTGCGGGCGGCAAATCCGTCATAATCGGCCTCTTTCATCGCAGCATCGAGCGAGGCCCCGAAATCACCGCCGTCATAGGCCATGATGACCGGCGTCTGGTGCGGGAACTCGGTGATGAAGTTCTTGCGCCGCAATTCAGCCGGGCTGACGCCAAGCTCGCGCGCCGCCGTTTCCATCGTCCGCTCGACCAGATAGCTGGCCTCGGGCCGGCCGGCCCCGCGATAAGCATCGACAGGCGCCGTGTTGGTGTAGACCGTGCGGACATTGCAGTGGATATTGGCGATGTTGTACTGCCCGGAAAGCAGCGTCGCATAGAGATAAGTCGGCACCGAAGACGAGAACAGCGACATATAGGCGCCAATATTGGCGACCGTGTCGACCTTCATTGCCGTGATGCGATTATCTGAATCAAATGCGAGCTTGATGTTCGAGACATGATCGCGCCCGTGTGCATCGCACAGGAAGGATTCCGTCCGGTCCGCAACCCATTTGACCGGGACGCCGGTGCGCTTGGAAGCCCACAGGCAGACGATTTCCTCCGGATAGATATAGATCTTGGAACCGAATCCGCCGCCGACATCCGGAGCGATGACGCGAAGCTTGTTTTCCGGCGCCACATTGTAGAAGGCACTCATGACGAGCCGGGCGACATGCGGATTCTGCGACGTGGTCCAGCAGGTGTAATGGTCCTCGGCTTCATCATAGAGGCCGAGTGCCGCCCTTGGTTCCATCGCATTGGGTATCAGCCGGTTGTTGACGACATTGAGTTCCGTCACATGCGCCGCGCTTGCGAGCGCCGCATCGACTTCACCGGCATCGCCGATTTCCCAGTCGTAAATCTGGTTGTGATCGGCTTCGGGGTGAATCTGCGGCGCGCCGTCAGCGAGTGCCGCCATTGAATCCGTGACCGCAGGCAGTTCTTCATAGTCAACGGCAACGGCTTCGGCCCCTTCGCGGGCTTGTGCCTTTGTATCGGCGACCACTATCGCCACCGCATCACCGACATAGCGGACAGTGTCCTCCGCAAGCGGACGCCATACACCCATATTCATCGGCGAGCCGTCCTTGGAGTGGATCATCCACCCGCAGATCAGATTGCCGATGGCGTCTTCCGTCAACTGCTTGCCGTCCAGCACGTCAATGACACCGGACACAGCGAGTGCCGCACTCTTGTCGAGGCCCTTGATCTTGGCATGTGCATGCGGGCTTCTCACAAATACCGCATGCTTCATGCCCGGCACGACCATGTCGTCCGTATAGCGGCCCTTGCCGGTAATGAAACGCTTGTCTTCCTTGCGCGCAACGCTTGCGCCTACACCTTCAACACCCATTGGAACTATCCTCCCTTCGGCAAACGGCGGCTCTGGTTCCAGTGAAGCGCATCCCCGCCTTGTCGGCGGCCTCCTCGCGCTCCGGCGGATCATCAGATCCGAGCCCGTTCGCTTCGTGTTTGTTTGACCCTATTCGGCAGCCTGTTGCGCACCACCCATTTCGGACGCGGCGGCAAGGATCGACTTGACGATGTTGTGGTAACCCGTGCAGCGGCAGATATTGCCTTCGAGCTCGGCGCGAACCGTTGCTTCGTCCAGGGACGAACCGTAACGGCGGATCATGTCGGTTGCCGCCATGATCATGCCCGGCGTGCAGAAACCGCACTGCAGGCCGTGATTTTCATGGAACGCCTTTTGAACCGGGTGCAGTTCACCGCCGCCGGCCAGGCCTTCAATGGTCGTCACTTCAGAGCCGGCCGCCTGTGCGGCAAGCATGGTGCAGGATTTAACCGCCTCCCCATCGACATGGACGACACAAGCGCCGCATTGCGATGTGTCGCATCCCACGTGAGTTCCAGTGAGGCCCAGATTGTCTCGCAAAAATTCAACCAGCAGGGTGCGATCTTCAGCGTCCGCGCTGACCTCGCGACCATTAACAGTCATTGATATGCTAGCCATCAAATTCCTCCCTGATACGCTTGCCATATTCGAAAATATGTCGGCTAACCTGCACTTTCGAGCGGGCATAATTTCCCTATATAGGGCGACCAATACCGGATCGATGTACAATCATTGAGCGAACGCAACGAACGTTGCGCCGCATGTTTTAATTTATCTAATTCAATGGAGACAGCACACGCTCAAAGTGTCAAGCCTGAACGGGGCGGGTCGCGCGATATTTTCGACCATACGGTCGAATATTGTACTAAAGGACAACATCACGAAATACACCATGCATTCACAACCACAGCGATAAAAACCGGCAATGGGGTCTGGAATGATCGACTGACTGGAATTGAGCGCTATTTTTGCATACGCCGAAGGAAAACATGGATAAAGCGGGCAAAATCAACGACTGGCTCATTGGCGAAGGCCGATTGCTTGGAGACGGCATTGCAATCGTGTCCGGCTATGCGCGCCATCTGCTTGCAGCCGGTGTTCCGTTGTCGCGCGCCCGTATCGCACAGCGGCTTGCCAATCCGCTGCTGGCTGCCTGGGGCGTCATCTGGACGCCGGAAGAGACCCGTGACTATAAGGTTCCGCGAACGGTACTGGATACCGGATCCTGGCACGGCAGCCCGTTCCAGCGGGTACTGGAAGACCGGTCGGCACTGAGAAAGCGGCTCACCCGGCTGGATCCGGACAAAGACCACCAGACATATCTTGAAATCGCCGAAGCCGGCGGCACCGATTTTTTTGCAATGGTGCTCGAATATGGCGACGGTTCAGCCCAGGGGTGCAGCTTTGTCACCAACGACCCTGATGGGTTCGAGCAGATCCACCTCGATACGATCGCCGATACGCGGCAAGCGCTGGCGGCGGCCATGGAACCGGTTGCGATGCGGCGGTCATCGGAAAGCCTGCTTCGCACCTATCTTGGCAACGGTCCGGCGAACGCCGTAATCGACGGCACGATCCTGCGGGGAGAGCACACGGATCTCGACGCAGTGGTTATGTTCTCGGACCTGCGCGATTTTACATCAAAGTCGGAGCGCTGGAGCGAAGCAGAACTCCTGAAAGCGCTGGACGGCTATTTCGAAATCGTCGTCCAGGCCGTTTTTGCCCGTGACGGCGATGTGCTTAAATTCATCGGCGACGGCATTTTGTCGATCTTCCCGGTGGATGACAGAAACGACCACGAGTGCCGATGCCTGAACGCAATTGCTGCAGCGCGCCAAGTCACCTCTTCGCTTGAAACGCTGAATGACAAGCGTGCAAGTGAAGGTGCGGCAGCGCTTGCTATTGGAACCGGGATCAATATGGGGCCCGTCACCTATGGCAATATCGGAAGTCCGGACCGGCTTGACTTCACCGTGATTGCACCGACGGTCAATCTCGCCAGCCGGGTCCAGGACCTGTGCAAGGTGCTTGGAGAACCTGTTCTGGCGACCACTGCGGTGGCGGACCTGGCAAAGGACCAGTTCCGCTCACTGGGCGCCCATTCGGTCAAAGGCGTCAGCGCACCGATAGAAGTATTTGCGCTGCATCGCCGGGAAGCCAGCAAGGCTCCGGACTAGATGCACCGGCCGCCATCGACCTCCATCGCAACACCCGTCACCATGGATGCCTCATCCGAGCAAAGATAACAGGCGGCATTGCCCATATCCTCGGGCGTTGAAAAACGGCCAATGGGAATTGTTGAGAGGAATTTCGCGCGGATTTCCGGCGTGTCCTCGCCCATGAAACTTTTGAGGAGCGGGGTCTCGCCGGCCACCGGATTGATGGCGTTGACACGGATACCTTCAGGCGCGAGCTCGACGGCCATGGCCTTGGTGGCAGTGATCATCCAGCCCTTGGATGCGTTGTACCAGTTGAGTTTCGGACGCGGGCTGACCCCCGCCGTCGATGCAACGTTGAGGATGGTGCCGCTGCCGCGCTCCTTCATATGCGGAACGATGCTGCGGGCCGTCAGATAGACGGACTTGCAGTTGACGGCGAGGACCCGGTCGAAATCCTCTTCCGTCACCTCTTCAAGCGGTGTCGGCAGATGGGTGATACCGGCATTGTTGACCAGAATGTCGACCTGACCGAAAGCGCTGATCGCCGCATCGACCATGGCTTCGACGCTGATCGAATCGGATACGTCAACAGTCTGGGCGGTGGCATTGCCGCCTTGCGCGGCGGCAAATTCGGCTGCCGCGTCCGCATTGATGTCCGCGACCATCACCCGCGCGCCTTCGGCTATGAATTTCTCAACAATGCCGGCGCCGAAACCCGACGCGCCTCCGGTTACGATTGCGGATTTGCCCTTAAGCCTCATTGCCCGTTCCTCCTATTGTCAGCCGTGATGGGCCGCGACCGTTTTCAGGACTGAAAAGCCATAGAGTGCCTCAAAGCCCTTTTCGCGGCCATGGCCGGATTTTCCGATGCCGCCGAAAGGCAGTTCGACACCGCCGCCAGCGCCGTAATTGTTGATAAAAACCTGGCCGGTGCGAATGGCCCTGGCCAGACGCATCTGGCGTGCGCCGTCGCGCGTCCAGACCCCTGCAACAAGGCCGTAGTCCGTGCCATTGGCGATCGACACCGCTTCTTCTTCCGTATCAAACGGAATCACCACCTGGACGGGCCCGAATATCTCATCCTGGGCAAGCGCATGATCCGGCTTGACGCCAGCGATCAGTGCCGGCGCGACATAGTGGCCGTTTTCGGGAGCGCCCTTGACGACGGCACCCTGCGCGGCAATGTCGAGATTATCCGATACGGCCATATCGAGAAAGCCGGAGACGATTTCCTTCTGCCGCGCCGAAATCAGCGGCCCGACTTCAAGATCATCGGCAGCCGGGCCGACACGCAGAGCACGGTAGCGCTCGGCCATGCGGGCAACAACGTCTTCGTAGACCGCCTTCTGGACCAGAATGCGCGAGGACGCAGAACAGGTCTGACCGGCATTCTGGATACCGGCATTGACGAGGAACGGCAGGGCCTTGTCGATATCGGCATCGTCGAACACGATCTGCGGCGATTTTCCGCCGAGTTCCAAGGTCACCGGAACAACGTTGCGCGCCGCCGAAGACTGAACCAGCGATCCGACACCCACCGACCCGGTGAAGGAAATATGATTGACGCCCGGATGCGCGGTCAGCGCCGCGCCGGCCTCCTCGCCAAGCCCCGGGACGACATTGAGCGCACCCTCAGGAAGCCCAGCCTCATGGGCGATGCGGGCGAAGGTGAGCGCCGTCAGGCAAGCCTCTTCGGCGGGTTTCAATACAGCGGCATTGCCCATGGCAAGGGCTGCGCCGACCGAACGTCCGATAATCTGCATGGGATAATTCCACGGCACGATATGCCCGGTTACACCATGCGGCTCGCGCAACGTGTAGACCGTGTAGCCGTCGAGATAGGGGATGGTCTCGCCGTGGATCTTGTCGGCCGCCCCACCGTAAAACTCCATGTAGCGCGCCAACGCGACGGCATCGTTGCGGGCCTGGGTTAAAGGCTTGCCGACGTCGGCGGCCTCAAGCTCCGCAAGCAGGTCGACATTCTCAAGGACCAGCTCGCCGATACGCGTTAAAATGCGGCCGCGCTCGAGCGCGGTTTTCCTGCCCCAGATCCCATCCAGCGCCGACTGTGCAGCACTGACGGCGTTATCGATGTCGCGTTCCGCGCCGCGGGCGATATTGCCGACGACCTCACCCGTCGACGGGTTTTCGAGCGCCAGCGTCTCACCGCTTTCCGGTGCGACCCAGGCGCCATTGATGAATACCTTTGCCGGGTCGAAACCCAGCCTGTCATTCAGGCTCATTTTAGTTTCCTCAGTCAGTTGCTCCGGCGCGAGCTTCGCGCGCCTTCAGCGCTTCATCGAGAATGGGCGTCGCCGCCAGCAATTCGCGCGTATATTCGTGCTGCGGATCGCGGAACACGTCCTCCGTCAGGCCTTCTTCGACCACCTGCCCCGATTTCATCACCAGGACACGGTCGGTGATGGCGCGCACCACCGAAAGATCGTGTGAGATAAACAGATAGGAGATCGCGAGCCGGTCCGACAGGTCGGCAAGCAGATCGAGGATCTGCGCCCGGATGGAAACATCGAGCGCCGATACGGCCTCGTCGAGCACGATCAGCGACGGTTCGATGATCAGCGCGCGGGCAATTGCGATGCGCTGGCGCTGTCCGCCGGAAAACTCGTGGATGTATTTATGTGCATCCGACGGGCTCAGTCCAACATTCGTAAGGGCTGCATCGATGCGCTGGCGCCTTTCCTCGCGGCCGGGCGGATTGTCGAGGAGGTGGAAGGGCTCCGAAATCAGCCGATCCACGCGGTGGCGCGGATTGAACGAGCTGTACGGGTCCTGAAACACCACCTGGACGCGGCGGCGCATTTCGCGGTCCGGTCCCTCCCCCTTAGTCGAAAAGACACCGCCGTTCAGTTTGATTTCGCCCGATTGCACCGGATCGAGCGCCAATATGGCCCTTGTCAGCGTTGATTTCCCGCAGCCGCTTTCGCCGACCAGTCCGACATTTTCACCACGCCGAATGGCGAGCGAGACATTGTCGACCGCACGGAAGTGGCCGGGTGCCTTGAACAGCGATCGGCGCGGCAGCGGATAATCGCGCACGACACCTGAAACTTCGATGACCGGCTTGCCGCGCTCGGCGAGGTGCACCGGGTTGCGGACCGGAACATGGTTCGATGCCTCGAACAGGGCTCTGGTGTAGGGATGCTTCATGCGGCGGAAAAGGTCGAGCGTTTCGCCGGCTTCGACAACCGAACCGTCTTTCATGATGGTGATGCGGTCGGCCATGTCGGCGACGACGGCCAGATCGTGGGTGATGAGGATCAGCCCCATGCCGTCTTCATCGACAAGCTGCCTCAAAAGCTTGAGGATCTGCGCCTGGGTCGTCACGTCCAGCGCCGTCGTCGGCTCGTCGGCAATCAGCAGTTTCGGCCTCAGCGCAATCGCCATTGCGATCACCACGCGCTGGCGCTGGCCGCCTGACAGGTCGTGCGGATAACGGTCGAGCGGAAACCGGTCCTCCGGCAGGCCGACCCGATTGAGCGCCTCGCGGGCGATGCGTTTCGCCTCGCGGCGCGATTTCCCCGAATGCACCAGGATCGTCTCGGCCACCTGATCGCCGATGGTCTGCACCGGATTGAGCGCCGTCATCGGCTCCTGGAACACCATGCCGATATCGTTGCCGCGAAGCGCGCACATGTCCTTTTCGCTGAACGTCTCGAGTGCGTTATCATCCAGCCGGATGGAACCGCTCCATTCGGCGCCGACGGGAAGCAGCTGCATCAGCGCCATTGCGGTCATGGATTTGCCGGAGCCGGATTCACCGACAACGCCGACAACCTCGCCGGAATCGACCCTGAGATCGACATCGGCAAGAATGGGTGTGCCCTTGATCGACAGCGTCAGCTTTTCGATTTCAAGCAATGCCATCAGCGGGCCCGCCTCAGTTTCGGATCGAAAATATCGCGCAGACCATCGCCCATCAGGTTAAGACCCAAAACCGTGAAGACGATGGCAAGGCCCGGGAAGATCGCAAGGTGGGGTGCGATGTAAATCATCGTTTGTGCTTCAGAAAGCATGCGCCCCCAGCTTGGCAGCGGCGGCTGCGTGCCAAGGCCCACATAGGCAAGGCCGGCTTCGGCCAGAATGCCAAGCGAAAACTGGATGGTTCCCTGCACGATCAGCAAGTTGGTGATATTGGGTAGGATGTGCTCGGCCGAAATATGGGTCTTGCCCTTGCCGGCGACGCGGGCCGCCAGAACATAATCACGTTGCCAGAGCGACAGCGCCGCGCCGCGCGCAAGCCGCGCAAAAACCGGAATATTGAAGATACCGATGGCGGTGATCGCGTTGACGGCGCTGGGGCCGAAGACGGCGGTGATCATGATCGCCATGAGGAGGGCCGGAAACGCAAAGACCAGATCGTTGGTGCGCATGATGATCTCGTCGATCAGGCTGCCATGGCGGGCAGCGGCAAGCAGGCCGAGCGGCACGCCGACGACTATGCCGATGCCCACAGCGACAAGCGCAACGGCGATCGAAGTGCGCGCACCGACCATGACCATGGAAAAGATATCGCGGCCAAAGGCATCGGTACCGAACCAGTGCGCGGCGGAAGGCGTCTTCAGCTTGTCGGCGATGTTGAGCTGGGTAACGTCATAGGGCGTCCAGACGAAGGATATCAGCGCCGCCGCAATGAAAATGAGCGTCAACACCAGGCCGATCATGAAGCTTGGCGAGCGCAGCGCGGCAAAGACCATGCCCATGCGCAAGGACGGTTCGACGCGCAGATCGCTCATGCCCGCGCCCTCCTCAACCTCGGGTCGGCGATCGCATAGGTGATATCGACGATGAATGTGACGAGGATGACGGCAAAGACCAGCAGGAAAATCACGCTCTTGACGACGATGAGGTCGCGTTGGGTGATGCCCTGGAACACCAGACGCCCGAGGCCCGGCAGGAAGAACACGTTCTCGATGATGATCGCACCGGCGAGCAGGAAGGAAAACTGCAGGCCGATGATGGTCAGCACCGGTATCAGCGCATTGCGCAGCGCATGGCGCCAAAGCGCCTGACGCCGGGTCAGCCCCTTGGCGCGGGCGGTGCGGACAAAATCCTCGCCGAGCGTGTCGAGCAACGATGAACGCATGACGCGCGCAAGTATGGAAGCCTGCGGCAGGGCAAGCGCTATGGCGGGCAATGTGAGTGCTTTCATGCCGGCAAAAAAGCCGGCTTCCCATCCCGGAAATCCGCCGGCGGAAAACCAGCGCAGCGAAACCGCGAAGAAAAGCACAAGCAGCATCGCGAACCAGAAATTCGGAACGGCAATACCGAGCTGGGTAACGCCCATGATCGAAACATCGGCTGGGGAATTGCGCCGTGCGGCAGCAATGACGCCGACGGGAAAGGCGATTACCGTCGACAGGATCAGCGCATAGACCGCCAGCGGCATGGAAATCCAGAAACGGTCTGAAATCAGCTCGCTCACAGGCACCTTGTATGTGTAGCTGATGCCGAACTCGCCCTGCAAAAGACCGGTGATCCATTGCCAGTAGCGTACCGGCGCAGACGCATTGAGGCCAAGGCTCTCGCGCAGTGCCGCGACTGTCTCGGGCTCTGCATTCAGCCCCAGCATGAACGAAGCCGGATCGCCCGGCACCACTTCGATGACGAAGAAGATCACAAGGCTCGCGGCCACAAGGCTTAGGGTCAGGGAGACCAGCCGTTTGATCATAAAGGGGAGCATGGAACCGCTTCGTTCACTTCAAAAAGGCAGCGGGAGCCGGAAACCGGCTCCCGTAATCATCTTCCGGGAATCAGTCTTCCCAATAAACGCCGGTCATATCGGCGGCCTGGGTCGGAGCATTTTCCCAAACGCCTCTCAGCTTGGCGTTGACCACTCCCGTATTGGCGAGCTGGAAGAGGTAGCCGTTGACATAGTCGTCGGCAATCTTCTGCTGGGCCGCCTGAAGCAGCTTGTTGCGCTCTTCCGGATCTGTGGAGTTGTTGAGATCGGTCATGATCTTCTGGAATTCCGGGCTGTCATACTGGAAATAGTATTCGGGCCGGGCATAGATGCCGATGTCGAGCGGCTCGGTGTGCGAAACGATGGTCAGACCGTAATCCTTGCCCTTGAAGACCTGTTCGAGCCACTGCGCCCATTCAAGATTGCTGATTTCGGTTTCGATGCCGATATCGCGTAGCTGCGAGGCGATGATTTCGCCGCCGCGGCGCGCATAGGAGGGCGGCGGCAGTTTCAGCGTTGTCTTGAAGCCGTCCGGGTGGCCGGCCTCTGCAAGCAGCGCTTTGGCCTTTTCCGGATCGTAGTTCGACTGGCCGGTCAGATCCATATAGGACGGGTGATGCGGCGCAAAATGTGTGCCGATCGGCGTTCCGTAACCAAACATCGCACCATCGATGATCGCCTGCCGGTCGATGGCATGGGCAATCGCCTGGCGTACCTTGGGATTATCCAGCGGCGGCATCTTGTTGTTGGTCGACAGGATGGTTTCGCCTTCGGTTGAACCGGCAATGACGCGGAAACGCGGGTCGGCGTCGAACTGCGGAAGGTTTTCCGGGGCCGGGAACGGCATGAAGGTGTCCACATCGCCCGCCATGACGGCGGCAAAGGCGGCATTCGGGTCGGAGATGAACTTGAAGGTGACTTTTTCAAGCTTTGCCGGCTCACCCCAGTAATCCGGGTTGCGCTCCATTTCGACCCGGTCGCCCTGGACCCAGTCCTTGAACACAAATGCGCCGGTTCCGACCGGGTTGGTGGCGTTGTTCGCGGCTGTCTCCGGCGACATGATCGCCGCATCGCCCCAGGCAAGGTTGAACAGCATGTTGCCGTTCGGCTTCGACAAGGTGACCTTGACTGTATGCGGATCGACAACCTCAACCGACTCGATATCGGCATAAAGTGCCTTCTGGGCGTTTGTCGAACCTTCCGCGCCGATGCGCTCAAGTGAGAACTTGACGTCCTCGGCGTCCATGTCCGATCCGTCATGGAACTTCACGCCCTTGCGCAGGTTGAACGTGTAAACCTTGCCGTCATCGGAAATGGACCAGGATTCGGCAAGCCCCGGATTGATGCTGCCATCTGGACCGAAGCGGGTCAGGCCTTCGAAGATGTTGGAATATGTGACCGTATCGATCGCTCCTGCCGCACCCGATGTCGGATCGAGATTTGGCGGCTCAAGCTGCGCGCCGACGGTGATGTCGGTTTTGGCGGCAAATGCGGCCGGCGTGAGCGCGGTCGAGACCGCGACGGCTCCCGCAAATGCCAGCGCCCTGAATACAGATGTCATTCTTCTTCCTCCTGTTACGCTTCTCATTTGTTCACCGGACCTTAGCTTTTCGCACTGCGGCATATCAAGCGCCGAGCAGATCCTTCAGCGACAGCGCCATGACCTTGGCCGAATCGACCATATCGTCGACGCCGACATATTCGTCCGGCTGGTGCGCCAGATCGAGAATGCCGGGGCCATAGGCGATACAATCCTTCAGCCGGCCGATACGATCGATATGCTTTTGATCATAGGTTCCGGGTGAAACGACATATTCGGGGCTCTTGTCGAGCACCTTCTCTATTGATTTCGATATCGACTGGACAACCGGCGCACCTTCGTCCGTCATGGTCGGGCTGACGTGCCACAGTTCCTTGATATCGTATTTAAAGCTCTCGCGTTCGGCGCTCACTTTTTCCAGAACATCGATGATTTCCTGGCGCACATCATCCGGGTTTTCTTCGATGATGTAACGCCGGTCGAGCACCATACGGCAGGAATCAGGCACGCACGCCGACGGAAAGCCGGTGAAGCCGGGCTCCGGCTCCGCCTGTCCCCCGTGCATGGAATTGATGTTCATGGTCGACTGCCGCGCACCTTCGGGCACCACCGGCATGGCCGTGTGTTTTTTTGCAAGTGACGGATAAAGGCTGGTTTCGAACTCCTGCAGGACAGCACCCATGTGGCGCACAGCGCAATCGCCCAGAAACGGCATCGAACCGTGAGCGATATGCCCGTGGGTCTCGATTTCCGCCCACCACACCCCGCGATGGCCGAGACACACCCGGTCTTTGTTGAGCGGCTCCGGGATAATGACGTGCTGAACGCGCTCGGGGTCAAAGAAACCCTTCTCGGCGAGATAGGCAACACCACCGTATCCGCCGGTTTCCTCATCCGCCGTGCCGGAGATTTCAATTGCGCCGTTGAAATCCGGGAACGCGTCAATGAAAGCTTCCGCGGCAATGATCGAGGCGGCAAGCCCGCCCTTCATGTCGCAGGAGCCGCGGCCATAAATTTTGCCGTCTATCAGTTCGCCGCCAAACGGGTCGGTTGTCCAGCCATGGCCGACCTCAACGACATCGATATGGGAGTTGAAGTGGACGCAGGCGCCCGGTGCCCGGCCTTCGCGGCGGGCAACGACATTCCAGCGCGGATATTTGTCGCTGTCGCCGGGTGTGCCGAAAGCCCTGACCATTTCGATATCGAATTTGCGTGCCCGCAGCCGCGCGGCCAGATATTCGCAGATTTCGAGATACGCCTCGCCTGGCGGATTGAGAGTCGGAATGCGAATGAGGTCCTGCGTCAGCGCGATCAATTCATCGCGGCGCGCTTCGATCAGCTCCGGGAAGGACGTTTGCCCCAGCTCAACCGCTTCCATTTAGACCCTTTCTTGGCTAGATGGGATCATTTGACCGAAGCAATTTTGGTCGCTGACTAGGCGGGTTGCGCGCCGTGGTGTTGATCCACCACAAGCGGAAGCCAACGAAGTCAGCGGGCAAAATCGCCCGGCCCATTCAGCGTTGTGTTTCAACATGCACATCCTTTCAAGGGTGGCGGACAATCGGCCCATCGGCGTTGTTGCGCCGCTTGCCCGATGCACCACATCGCGCTGCGCGACGCGCCTAGCCGAGTGAACCGATTTTCCGCCATCAAATGTTTCCATCTAACCAAGAAAGGGTCTGCACGAAACCTCTACGCAAACCTGTTGAATTTCAGTACAAGAAACAAGTATTTCCGGGAGACCCCGGTTGTCGCAATACCGTAGGACTACGAATTGGCATCTGACCCGAAACAAGACGACATCGATTATCATTCGCTATGTGATCTGGCTTTCGAACACGCGCCCATCGGGCTAGTGCTGACGGAAAACCGCGTCATCAGGGCCTGCAACCGGACTTTTGCGGAGATATTCGGCTATGAAAAGGACGAGCTGATCGGCCAATCTTTCCGGGTTCTCTATGCGTCAAATGACGATTTCGAGCAGATCCGCGATGTCGGCCTGCAGACCCTGAAGGGCGGCGGCCGCTATACCGACGAGCGCATCATGCCGCGCAAGGACGGAAGTCTCTTCTGGTGCCGGTTCCGCGCCCACAGCCTGACGCCGGACGACCCGCTCTCCAAGACGATCCTGAGCTATGCGGATATTTCAGACCACAGGCCCTATATCGCGCTGTCGGCACGCGAGCGGCAGATCGTCACCCACCTGATGGGCGGCAAGACCAGCAAGGAAATCGCCCGCCATATCGGCATTTCGCCGCGCACGGTGGAGTATTACCGTTCGCGGCTTTTGAAGAAGTTCAATGTCAGCAATGTCACGGAGCTGCTGGCCCATTTGGGCGGTGCGCCGGTTTAGATCACCGGTTCTCCTCGAGCCATTTAAGCGTTGTCGGGATCATCTTGTTGTCGAGCGTATCGGGGCCTGAAAAGGCATCCCAGACGTGGTCCGTGTCGAAAACGACCAGGCTCTCCTTGCCGTCGTGGTAGTTGAGCAGGACCTGCCCGGCTGCCGGTTGTGGCGTAACCAGTGTGTCCTTTGAACCGACAATGACCATCACAGGCCCTGGATATCGCGACAGCGCGGCTGCGGGGCTTGTCGTGGGCAATTCCTGATAGAAAGCGCCTTTCAGCGTGGTATCCACTCCCCAGGGCAGCTTGACCGTATGGGGCGTCTCCGGTGCGCCGGCAATCGCATTCATGACGGTTTCGCTGCCGAACAACGCCGTAAATGTTGCAAGCGGATTGGTGGCGGGCGCCCACAGGATCGTTGACTTGACCTCCGGCCTTTCGGCGACTGCGTGGGTTGCAACAAGGCCGCCCTGGCTCCAGCCGAGGACCGAAATATTGTCCCCGTCGACATCCGGGCTGGTCTTCAGCCAGTCGATCGCCGCAATGGCATCCTTGATCTGGCCGCTAAAGGTCGTGTCCTCCCACTTGCCGCCGCTCTGGCCAGAACCACGGAAATCGATCCGCAGGCTTGCATAGCCGTTTTCAGCCAGTTGCCTTGCCGTGCGTGAAAAGACGCCCTCCTCCGTATCCTTGACCGGGAGTTCGTCGCGCGAGCCGGTAAATCCATGCAGCATGAGGACGACCGGCGCCGGCTTCTCAGCCTGGTCCGGGGTCTCCAACGTGCCCACCACAGTCTGACCGTCGACGCGAAACAGGACGTTCTTTTCCGCGGCGTATCCAATAGCGGCCGATGCCGTCAGCACCAGCAAAGCACCGGAAACGGTGAGCAAATGATTCAGCCTGCCCTTCATTGCAAATCTCCCAAACCTTGATCCCCGGCTTCACGCCAATTCGGGATGTTCGCACAAAGTGCCAAACCGGCCAAGGCCGCTTTCAGCCGCTCCAGTTGCCATCTTTCCACATGGCGGACAGAGCGCATTTGTAGTCGGGATAGCGCAATTCATATCCGCTTGCCTTGAGCCTGGCGTTGGAGACCCGCTTGTTTTCGCCATAGAAGGATCGGGCCATGGGCGTCAGATCGGCGGTCTCGAAGTCGATTTCCGGCGGCGGGGCAACGCCCATCAGTTCGCAGGCGTAAAGCACCACATCCTGCGGCGGGGCCGGCAGGTCGTCGGTCACGTTCCACAACCCTCCGGCTTCCTTTGCCATCAGATGCGCGGCAGCGCCGGCGATATCGTCGACATGGATGCGATTGAACACCTGGCCGGGTTTAACCAGGCGGCGCGCGGTGCCGTTTTCGATCTTTACGAACGGATTGCGGCCCGGCCCGTAAATTCCTGAAAGCCGCAGGACCGCGACAGGAATGCCGCCTTTCTTCGAAGCGGCCAGCCATTGCGCTTCGGCTTTTGCCCGCCACACGGAGCGTTTGGAGACGGGACAGCATTCGGATGCCTCATTGACCCATTCCCCCTGATGATCGCCATAAACGCCAACGGTGGACAGATAGCAGGCCCATTCGAGGTTCGGCATCAATGTCCGCAAATCGGATCCGGCAAGCTTCAGGATGGAATCGCCATCTTCACCGGGCGCAATGGACTGAACGAGATGGGTAACGTCGACAAGTGCGCTTTTGACCTCTTCGGACAGGGATTCGCCATCGAACAGGAACGGTATCAGGCCCGATGCCTCCATTGCCTGAAGTCCCTCTTGCGAGCGGCCTGTTCCGCCCGCCCATGTGGCGTTCTTCACCACCTCCCGTGCGATGGCCTTTCCCGAATAGCCGGCTCCAAAGACAAACAAACGCATGGGCGCGATCCTTTATTGCTTTCCGACAGCCATATGCCATTCATGCCGGACCGTGTCATCCGGCTCTTCTGTCGCATTGTCCTTCAAACGCAGGAAATCTTCATGGCCAAGCAGCCGCGACAACGCCCACACTGCCGCACCGCGAACTTCCGCGCTGTCATCGGACAGACAGTTGCGGCAGGGATCGATCAGTGCCGGATCCGCGGAATTGCCGCAGGCGATCAGCACGTTGCGCAGGAACCGGTTGCGGCCCGTGCGTTTGATCGGCGAGCCTGAGAACATCGCCCGGAATGCGGCATCGTCGAGCTTGACGAGATCGGCAAGCGCCGGGGCTTTCAGGTCGTCGCGCGCCCTGAGCTTGGCTTCACGTGCATCACTGGCGAACTTGTTCCAGGGGCAAACGGCAAGGCAATCGTCACAGCCATAGATGCGGTTGCCCATTGCCGGCCTGAATTCCACCGGGATCGGGCCCTTGTGCTCTATGGTGAGATAGGAAATGCAGCGCCGCGCATCGAGCTGGTAGGGCGCGGGAAAGGCATTTGTCGGGCAGATGTCGAGACAGGCGCGGCAGGAACCGCAGCTATCCGTCCCCGGCCTGTCCGCCGGCAGTTTCTCGGTAGTGAAGATCGAGCCAAGGAACAGCCAGGAGCCGAACTCGCGGCTGACGAGATTGCTGTGCTTGCCCTGCCAGCCAATGCCAGCCTGCTCTGCCAGCGGCTTTTCCATCACCGGCGCAGTATCGACGAAGACCTTCACGTCGCCGCCGGAGCGCGCCGCGAACCGTCCGGCAATGCCTTTCAGCCTGCCCTTGATCAGATCATGGTAGTCGCGGTTCTGGGCATAAACGGAAATCGCAGCGCGGTCCTTTTGAGCAAGCACATCAAGCGGATTGTGCTCAGGCCCGTAGTTCATGCCGAGCATCAGTATGGAGCCGACTTCGGGCCACAGCGTGCGCGGATCACTGCGCCGGTCTTTGGTCTCCTGCAGCCATTGCATGGTGCCGTGGCGGCCGTGCTTCAGGTAAGCATCGAGCGCTGCAGGGGCTTTGCCGGCGATTGCCTCGGGGCTGACAACCCGGGCGACATCAAAGCCGGCTGACCGCGCCTCCTCGACCAGAAAGGCTTTCAGCCTTTCCGCTTTGGACAGGGATTGGCGGGGTGCAGACATCGCTCAAAAGTCCAGATCCGCATAGTGCGAAACGGGGGAAATCCTGCTGACGCGGTCGCCAAGCAGCGGCCGCATGCAGGGCCGCGACTTGATGCGCTGATACCAGTCCTTGGCATGCGCCGTTTCGCCCCATTTGATCTCGCCGAGATAATCGAGCGTCGACAGTGCACCGGCGGCGGCAAAGTCGGCATAGGTCAGTTTCTCGCCGGCAAGCCAGTTGCGATTGGCGGCAAGCCAGTCGAGATACCGCATATGCTGGCGGATGTTTGCCCTTGCCGTGCGCAAAGCCTTGGAATCAGGCGCCCCACCGCCATTTTCCTTAGGCATGAGCAGCTTGAAGACCCTTTCGCGCACCAGATACCGCGTGACGTCCTGCTCCATCTTGATCAGGAACCAGTCGACGAGCCTGCGTACTTCTGCGCGTTGCAGTGATTCGTCCGGCAAAAGCCGCATATCGCGTTTGAAGACGCCGAAATTCTCATCGATGAATTCGGCGACGACCCCGGCTCCGCAGATGGCATGGAGCGAATCATCGACATATACGGGAAGCGTCGCCGCCGGATTGAGTGCCAGAAAGTCGCGCCGCTGCTCCCATGTCCGCTCCTCGATCAGATCGGCTTCCATATCGTATTCGCTTAGCACCAGCCGGATAAAGCGGGACGCAGCGGACATCGGGTGATGATAAAGGGTCGGCATTCGTTGCGGGTCTTGTTCTTCGTTGCGGAATTGCCGGAATTTTCTGGAAAACCCCGGTGATTCAGCTATAGGATTTCGCACGAAACAAGACAAGCGCGGCAATTTCGAAACAAATGGGTTACTTTGATGGCTGAACAGACGATCATCGGCGCGCTGTTGCTTGGACTGCTGGAGGGCCTGACGGAGTTTTTGCCGGTATCGTCGACCGGGCACCTGCTTCTTGCCGGGCATTTTCTCGGCTTCAAGTCACCCGGCAACACGTTCGAGGTTCTGATCCAACTCGGCGCGATCCTTGCCATCCTGTCTGTCTATTTTTCAAGGCTGTGGGAGCTGGCGGTTTCGCTGCCAAGCGACGCACGCTCCCGGCGCTTCGTCTTTTCCATCATCCTTGCCTTTCTGCCCGCTGCCGTCATCGGGGTTCTCGCGCACGGTTTCATCAAGACGGTGCTTTTCGAAACGCCCATGCTGATCTGCATCGTCCTGATCCTCGGCGGTTTCATCCTGTTTGCCGTCGATCGGCTCAAGCGACCGCCGCGCTATACCAATGTGATGGATTTCCCGCCGTCACTTGCATTCAAGATCGGCGTTATTCAATGCCTTGCAATGATCCCCGGCACCTCGCGCTCCGGCGCAACGATTGCCGGCGCGCTTTTACTGGGCGCCGACAAGCGCTCTGCGGCGGAGTTTTCATTCTTTCTGGCGATGCCGACAATGGCCGGTGCATTTACCTACGATCTCTACAAGAACTACGATAAGCTGTCAGCCGACGACGTTTCGATCATCGCTGTCGGTTTTGTGGCAGCCTTTGTCGCTGGCGTGTTTGTGGTACGCACCCTGCTCAATTTTGTATCAAGGCACGGCTTTACGCTGTTTGCCTGGTGGCGCATCGTGGTCGGAACTGCCGGGCTCATCGGCCTTCTAGTCTTTGGATGATGATATGTTTCTGGGCATCGATACGGGCGGAACCTATACGGACGCTGTCTTGTTCAGCCATGAAGACGGCGTTGTCGCCAAGGCAAAGGCGCTGACGACAAGACACGATCTTGCCATCGGCATTGGCGGGGCGGTTTCAAGCGTGCTTGATCAGCGCGGTGCAAGCGCGCAATCGATCGGCCTCGTATCATTGTCAACGACACTTGCCACCAATGCGCTCGTCGAAGGCCAGGGCGGGCGTACCGCGCTGATCATGATCGGTTTTGCGCCCGAGGATCTGAAACGCGACGGGCTGTCCGAAGCCCTTGGCGGCGATCCCGTGATCTTCGTGCCCGGCGGGCACAATGTGCACGGCAAGGAAACTCCGCTCGACACGGCGCCGCTGGAGGCTGCCATCGAGGCGCTCAAAGAAGACGTCGCAGCCTTTGCGGTTGCCGGCTATTTCGCCGTGCGCAATCCGGCTCACGAAATCGCGGTACGCGATTATCTCCGCGACAGGACGGGGCTGCCGGTCACATGCAGCCACGAACTTTCGACAAGGCTCGGCGGGCCGCGGAGGGCACTGACGACATTACTCAATGCGCGGCTCGTTGCCATGATCGACCGGCTGATCGACGCAACGGAAGGCCACCTTAACGAACGCGGCATCGACGCGCCGCTGATGGTCGTGCGGGGCGACGGTGCGCTGATTGCATCCGATGTCGCCCGGACCCGTCCCATAGAGACGATCCTGTCGGGACCCGCCGCGAGCCTTGTCGGCGCGCAATATCTGACCGGCATGAGCGACGGCGTGGTGTCGGATATCGGCGGCACGACCACCGATGTCGCCATTTTGGAAGACGGATTACCAAGACTCGATCCTGACGGCGCGGTGGTTGGCGGCTTTCGCACCATGGTACAGGCCGTCGCCATGCATACCTATGGCCTCGGCGGAGATTCGGAAGTTCACATCGGCGATACCGGCCTTGAGACAAAACTGGAGCTGGGGCCCCGCAGGCTGATGCCGCTCAGCCTGGCCGCTCATATCGATCCTGAGCCGGTCATCGAGGCGCTGAAGCGCCAGCTCGACGCCGTGCATCTCGGCCGGCTGGACGGGCGATTTGCGTGTCTCACCGGCGTGCCGGCACGATTTGCGGCCGGTCTTCAACAAAAAGAAAAGGACCTCTTCAGCCGGCTTACCGACAAGATCGTGCCGCTCGACAGGCTGCTGACCGCAACACCAGAGCGGGCAACACTCGACAGGCTGGTTGCGCGCGGTCTGGTCCATGTAGCAGGTTTCACCCCGTCGGATGCCATGCATGTTCTCGGCCGACAGGGCAACTGGAATGCCGAGGCCGCACAGCTTGGCGCACAACTGCTTGCCCGCCGCAAGAACGGTGCGGGCAACCCGATCGCGGAAAGCGCCGATGCGATTGCCGAGATGACCGTCGACCGGCTGACGCGGCAATCATGCGAGGTCATCCTTGCAGCTTGCCTTGCCGAAGAAGGCGAAACGCTGATCGATGCCAAAAAATCGCACTCCGTGCACCGTGCGCTTGAGCGCGTGCACGGCATCGTCAAATTCTCGCTGACCCTGGACCGGCCGCTGATTGGCCTCGGCGCGTCGGCGGGCAACTACTATCCGGCGATTGCGGAAATGCTTGCTTCGGACAGCGCCATTCCTGAGGACGCTGATGTTGCCAATGCCATCGGCGCGGTCGTCGGGCATGTGCGTGCTTCCGTTACGGTATTCGTGACGTGCCCGCAAGAGGATGTATTTGCCGTCAACGGCGCGGCGATCAGCGAACGTTTCCTGTCGGAAGACGAGGCGATGGAGCGCGCACGCGATATCGCACGGGAAGCAGCGATGCGCGAGGCCGTTGACGACGGTGCGGACGAGCCAGTGCTCACCGTTCGAGAGACAGTAAAGGCGCCGGAAATTGAGGGCATCCGCACGCTCGTCGAAGCGCGCGTGACGGCAACGGCAGACGGACGGCCGCGCGTTGTGCGGGATTCCGGCCAATAAAAACGGTGAGCCGCAAGCGACCCACCGGTTCGCAATTCAAAGCACAACGACTTTTGTTCCCAGGGGCACCCGCTCGTAAAGATCAATGACGTGATCATTGACCATGCGGATGCAGCCATTGGACACGGAGCGGCCGATCGTATCGGGCCGGGTCGTGCCGTGTATGCGATAGTAGGTATCGCGGCCGCCACGGTAGAGATAAAGCGCCCGCGCGCCGAGCGGATTATTGAGGCCGCCCGGAACACCGTTTGCGTAACGGGCGTATTTATTCGGTTCGCGGCGGATCATATTGTCCGTCGGGCGCCAGCTCGGCCATTTAGCCTTTCGCTCGACGGAGGCAACGCCGCGGAAAGCCAGTCCCGCCTTGCCGACGCCGACGCCGTAGCGGCGGGCCCTGGTGCGCGATTGGACCAGATAAAGGAAGTGGTTGCGTGGATCGACGACGATGGTGCCGGCTTCATAGCCGGAAAATCGAACCGATTGCGGCCGATAACGCGGAGCGACCTTGAAGTTCTTGTATTTTGCAGTGTGGTGCGCAATGGCCGCATCGGTTTTGTAGGCCACCGCTATGGCGACCGGTGCAAGCAATAGGTTGCGTCTGCTGATCATGGATCTGTTCCCGTTTCATTGACGTTTGACGAGCGGGGCGCGTGGATCGCATCCCCGGTTGACGGCGTCAGATGATTGGCGGTCGCAGTAATCTGTGATTTCCCGGCGAGGCTGCCATTAGCGGTTCAGCCATGGTTTGTACGGACCGGGGCGCGGCAAACTGAATATCGGAAAGGACCGGCAGATAGGTGCAGTCAGCCTTGCAGGGCGCCTTCCTTGCCAGGCGCTGGAGCATTGTTTTCGTACAGCAGGTGTCGCGCAGCCCCGTCATGACGGGTGTTTTACCGGGTTCGTAACTTTGCGCCTGCGCCGGATATCCGTCCGCCGCAGCCTCGGCAGGTCCGGTTACCGCGGCTAACTGAACCACGGACAGTGCGCATACTAAAAGAACAACAATTACTCCCCTCATGCCCGATAATTAGCGCAAATCGGGCCGGGATTCCACATCGGCCCGGTCACGCCCGCGTGAGTGATGCGTGACCGGGTTCATTGCAGAGAGCCTCTCTAATCAGGTCCGGTTGATCGAGACGCCGCCATCAACGGAGACAGCGGCCCCGGTCATGAAGCTCGAAGCGTCCGAGGCGAGGTGAAGCACCGACTGCGCGATCTCAAGCGGGCTGGCGGTGCGCTTGAGCGCATGCAAGCCTTCGACATAAGCTTTTGTCTCCGGCGTATTGGCGACGACAGCGCCCATCGGCGTATCGGTACCGCCTGGAAGCACCGCATTGGCGCGAATCCCGTAGGAGCCGAATTCGGCTGCCAGCACCTGCATGAGCCCGATCATTCCCGACTTGCTTGCCGCATAGGCCGTCATACCCGGAAACCCGACCGAATGACCGACAAAGGTCGAGGTGAAGATCAGTGAGCCGCCGCCGCGCTCAATCATTGCCGGCACCTGGTATTTGGCGCCAAGGAATGCGCTTGTCAGGTTGGTATCAAGCGTTTCGCGCCAGCCTTCGAGCGTGATTTCGTTGACAGGCCCCATGGCGCCAAGGGTGCCGGCATTGTTGAAGGCTATGTCGAGACCGCCATATTTGCCCGTTGCCAGATCCACAAGCGCCTTTGCATAGGCTTCGTCGCGGACATCGCCCGCCAGGGCGACGGCCCGCCCGCCGCCGGCGGATATTTCGGCGACCAGCCCTTCCAGCTCCGCCTCCCGCCTTGCACCGATGACAACATTCGCCCCTTCCTCGGCAAAAAGGCGCGCTGATTCCCGGCCAATCCCCGAGCTCGCACCCGTGACGATGGCCGTTTTTCCGTTCAGACTATCCATTGATCGTTCTCCTTTGTCTGTGGAGACAGATCTAGGAGAACAATTTGCACGCCGCTTCCCGATAATTGCCCGGCAAATTACGGGGCGTCGTCAAGTGGGACCGGCCGCAATTCTAGTTGCCGGATGCGGCCTTTGCGGCATCTACGAAATGGTGCTTATAGGCGTCCACCGCTCCGTTCAGGACCATCTCCACGGCAACCGCAACCAGGATGATGGCCATGATGCGTGTGACGACGCTGATTGTTGTGTTTCCGAGCACCCGCGAAATCGGGTCCGCAAATACAAGGCCGAGCCAGACGAGCAAGCTGATCAGAAAGATCACGGGGACCATTGTGACCAATTCGCCGCCATCGCTGAGCAAATGGGCAAAAAGGATGATGGTGGCAAAGGAACCCGGTCCGATCGTCAAGGGAATGGAGAGCGGCACGACGGCAATATCACTGCCCTTTTGATGCCCTTCGTCCTGCGCCTTTGCATCGCCCGCGCTTGAATCGTCCTGCAGCATCGACAGGCCGATCAGCAGTACAATGATTCCGCCGCCTATCTGGAACGCCGGCACGCCGATGCCAAAGAAATTGAGAATTTCCTCACCGATGACCACGGCGATCGTTGCCGAGACAAAAACCGTGATGGCGATGATGTTGGCCGTGCGCCGGCGCTCGGCCTGCGAATATCCCCTGGTCATGCCAAGGAAAATCGGAATGCCGTAGAGCGGATTGATCAGGGCGATCAGTGCGGCGGCGAATTTGAGAAACAATTCGGTCTGAAACAATCCAAGCAGCGAATCCATGAAATCGTCCTGATCTGCGAATCATCTGTGTTGCGGCCAAATATGAATGGTCCGTTCAAAAAACGGAATTGGAAATCTGCTATCCACGCTCACCGTAAATATGCTCTTGGATCGCCGCATCTTTTCCAAATTGGAAAAAATCTTTCTCATCTTTGATAAATTGACAGCAAATCCCACCTTGTGGGAAGGAAATGCCATATTTTTCGCCGAGGCATTCCAAGGAGCGCAATATGGCTGCGGTCGACGCATATGGTCTGAAGATCGATCAGGATCTGCACAAATTTCTCATAGAAGAAGCCCTTCCCGGCACCGGTGTCGAAGCCGACGCCTTTTTCAAGGGGTTTTCGGATCTCATTCACGACCTGTCACCGCGCAACCGCGAACTGCTCGCCACCCGTGAAGCAATGCAGGAAAAAATCGACGCCTGGTACCGCGAAAACGGTGCGCCGTCCGACCTTGAAGCCTATAAGGGCTTTCTGCGCGAAATCGGCTATCTGCAGCCCGAAGGCGATGCCTTCAGCATCACCACCGACAATGTCGATCCGGAAATCGCCGCAGTTGCCGGGCCGCAGCTTGTCGTGCCGGTCATGAATGCGCGTTACGCCCTCAACGCCGCCAATGCGCGCTGGGGTTCGCTCTATGACGCACTTTACGGCACCGACGCCATTTCCGAAGAAGACGGCGCCGAAAAAGGCAGCAGCTACAACGCGGTGCGCGGCGGCAAGGTCATCGCCTGGGCACGCAATTTCCTCAACGAATCGGCACCCATCGATGGCGCGTGGGAAGATGTGCGCTCCCTTTCGGTCGACAATGGCGAACTAGTCATCACACTGATCGATGGCGGCAAGCGCGGGCTCAAAAATCCGGCACAGTTTGCCGGATACAATGGCGATACATCCGCACCGCATGCTGTCCTTCTAAAGAAGAACGGCATGCATCTCGAAATCGTCGTCTACCCGGAAAGCGCAGTCGGCCGCGACGATGCGGCGGGAATTTCCGATGTCATCATGGAGTCCGCACTGACAACGATCGTCGACTGCGAAGATTCCGTTGCCGCCGTCGATGCCGAAGACAAAATCATCGTCTACCGCAACTGGCTCGGGCTGATGAAGGGGGATCTTACCGAAGAAGTCGCCAAGGGCCGGGGCTCATTCACCCGTCGTCTCAACAGCGACCGCGAATACAAGAACCCCGCCGGTGAAACGATCACCCTGCCCGGCCGTGCCCTGATGCTGGTGCGCAATGTCGGTCACCTGATGACCAATCCGGCGGTTCTCGACCGCGATGGCAATGAGGCGCCTGAAGGGCTGCTGGACGCCATGATCACCGGTCTTATCGCCCTTCATGACATTGGCCCCGAAGGCCGCCGCAACAATTCACGCGAAGGTTCAATGTATGTGGTGAAACCGAAGATGCACGGGCCCGAGGAAGTCGCCTTTGCGTCCGAGACCTTTGCCCGCGTCGAGAAGATCCTCGGCATGGCCCGCAACACGATGAAAATGGGCATCATGGACGAGGAGCGCCGCACAACCGTCAATCTGAAGGAGTGCATCCGCGCCGCCAGCGAGCGGGTTGTGTTCATCAATACCGGGTTCCTCGACCGCACCGGCGACGAGATCCACACCTCGATGGAAGCCGGTCCGATGATCCGCAAGGCCGACATGAAGCAGGCACCGTGGATCACTGCCTATGAAGACTGGAATGTCGATATCGGCCTTGAATGCGGCCTTTCTGGCCACGCCCAGATCGGCAAGGGCATGTGGGCGATGCCGGACCTGATGGCGGCGATGCTGGAGCAGAAGATCGGTCATCCGAAGGCCGGCGCGAACACCGCATGGGTCCCCTCACCGACCGCCGCGACGCTACACGCAACGCACTACCACAAGATCAATGTCGCAGAGGTGCAGGTAAACCTGAAATCCCGGGCACGCGCCAAGCTGAATGATATTCTATCGGTGCCGGTTGCCGAGCGCCCCAACTGGACGCCGGAAGACATTCAGCGCGAACTCGATAACAACGCGCAAGGCATTCTTGGCTATGTTGTGCGCTGGGTCGGACAGGGCGTCGGCTGTTCGAAGGTTCCGGACATCAACAATGTCGGCCTCATGGAGGACCGCGCGACATTGCGCATTTCGGCCCAGCATATGGCCAACTGGATGCATAACGGCATCGTTGCCGAGGATCAGATCATTGAGACCATGAAACGCATGGCAACCGTGGTGGACGGCCAGAACGAGGGTGACCCGGCCTATCGCAACATGGCCGGCAATTTCGACAATTCCATCGAATTCCAGGCGGCGCTCGAACTTGTGCTGGAGGGCCGCGTACAGCCGAGCGGCTATACCGAGCCGATCCTGCACCGCCGCCGCCGGGAACTAAAGGCTGCGCTCGCCTGATATGCTATAAACGCCCTTCCGGATCGGCAGGAGGGGCAATGACATGGTCGGCAATGTGAAGGCGGTCCTGTTCGACACCTTCGGCACGATCGTCGACTGGCGGGGCTCAATCGCCAGAATGGGTGAAGAGCTGGCTTTGGACAAAAATATCGAAGGCATCGACTGGGATGCCTTTGCCCGCGCCTGGCGCGCCGGTTACGTGCCCGGTATGGCGAAGGTGCGCTCCGGCGAGCGGCCATGGATGTCGGTGGACGACATTCACCGCGAGCGACTCGAAACCATTCTGGTTGACTTCGGTCTGGACGGTGTCTTCAGCGAAGTCGAAAAGGCCGATTTAAACCTTTTCTGGCACAGGCTCGATCCGTGGCCGGACAGTCTGCCCGGCCTTTTGCGCCTGAAGCGCGATTATCTCATTTCACCACTTTCCAACGGCAGTCTCGTGCTTCTATCGACAATGGCTAAGCGGGCGGGCATTCCCTGGGACTTTGTCCTGTCCTCAAGCACATTCAAGGCCTATAAACCAGACGCCGCTGTCTATCTCGGAGCAATCGAGATACTCGATCTCGAACCCGGCGAGGTGATGATGGTCGCCGCGCATAATGACGACCTGGCCGCCGCCCGGTCGCACGGAATGCGCACCGCCTATATCAACCGGCCCTATGAATACGGCATCGACCAAAGCGTCGATTTCGAGGCGGACAGCGATTGGGATGTCATCACCGATTCCATCACCGGCCTCGCCGACGAGATGGTTAGTCCAAGCTGATTTCCAGTGGCAACGGCTCAAGCCGCACCCCGATCGCCTCACGCGCGGGCGCGTCGGTATTCGCCGGCAGTTTGACGATGACTGTGAGTTTCCCGTCCGCTGCCTGAACCGCTTCGACAGCGGCCTCTGCGGCCAAACCCGTTGCTGCAAGCACATCCCGCACCGTGTTTTCTGCCGCCATGCGGCGCAGTTCCGGCTTGAAGATCTTGCCGACATTTGTCATCGGCATTGCCTTGATGATGCTGACGGATTTCGGCTTTGCGGGCGGCTCGTCAACCCGGTCGCATGTCCAGTCCAGCAAGGTTGTTTCTCCCGGATTATCCGCGCACGGCATCAACACCGCAAAGGCGACGGGCAACTCGCCGGCATAGGCATCCGGCGCGCCGACCGCGGCGCAAAGCTGCACTGACGGGTGGGAACCGAGCGCGTCCTCAATCACCTTGGGGTCGATGTTGTGGCCGCTGCGGATGATGAGATCCTTCGACCTGCCGGTCAGATTCAGCCGGCCATCGTCGTCCATCCAGCCGACATCACCGGTCGCCAGCCAGCCGTCTTCAGTAAATGCTTTTGCCGTGTCCCTTTCGTCGAGAAAGCCCGGAAACACGTTCGGCGCCTTGAAAAGGATCATGCCGTGTTCGCCGGGCGGCAGGTCGCGGTCCGTCGGCCCTCCATTTTCATCGAGCGCAACGATGCGCGTTTTGGAATAGGGGATCGGAAAGCCGACGCATCCGGCGGGGCCGCGCACGCCGGGCGGGCGGATCGAGCTGATGCCGGCCATTTCAGTCATGCCGAGGCTTTCATGCACATGCAGCCCGAACTGTTTTTCGAACCGTTCGGCAAGCTCCGGCGGCAATATGGCCGCACCGGTGCGGCAGTAACGGATCGAGGAGATGTCGATGCCTTCCGTCGGCACATTTGCAAGCGCGGCCAGAACCGTAGGCACCGCCGACAGGGACGTCGCGCGGTATTTTTCGGCTATGCGCCAGTAATTTTCCCGCACCTGCGGATTGCGCAGCAGCGTCGTTGTCGGGATGACGATCTCGACGCCGGCCGACAAAGCCGTCAGCGAGGCCGGCAGGACACCGGCCACGTGAAACAGCGGATAACCGTTGATGCTGACATCGTCGGGCGTCATGCCCTGAAGCTGGACGCTGGCCCAGGCGGTGAAGACCTGGTTGGCGTGGGTGTGCATGGCAAGCTTCGGCGCGCCGGTGGTGCCGCCGGTATGAAAATAGGCAGCAATGTCGCCCGGCCCGATGTCGCGGCCGCTGACCAGCCGGTCCGCCGGCTGTCCTTCAAGCAAGGTCTGGAAATCGCCGTCGCCGTCATGGGCGGGTGGGTGGTCTTCATCGTGGGGCGCGACCCTTATCACCTTGAGACCCGGCACGCGCTCGCGCAACGCCATCGCCTTATCCCAATAATCCGCATCATCCTTTGCGCCGTAGGCGACAAGGATTTTTGCCCCGGCGGTCACAATCAGATCGTCCAGCTTGTCGAGCGTCAGCAGCGGATTGAGCGGCTGGACGATACCGGCTGCCTCCGCGCCCCACAGGACAAGATGATATTCAAGACAGCCGGGAAGCAAGGCGGCAACGGCATCGCCCTTTTCGACACCGAGTTCGTGGAAAAGATTGGCCGCGCGGGTGATGCCCTCGAACAGCTCCCGATAGCTCAGGCGCAGCGGTGCGTCTCCGGGATCTCCGGTGCGCAGGAAGGTCAGCGCCGTCTTGTTGCCGAAGGCACGAGCGGATTCGGCAAATATTTCATAGGTGCTGTTGACCGCGAAGGCGTCTTCAAGCGGCGTTTCTTCAAGCCGCCTGATATCGGCAGTGCTGCGGATCGGATGCGATGGAGCAAAGGGCATGGGAACCTTGTCGGATTTTCCCGGAACCGGGAGGGATGAACAAGGCTCCATATTTGTTCAATTCTGTACCATTGGCAATCCGCCGGGAGTGCCTAACGAAAAACTACGGCGTCAGAACGGCAGTTTCATGCCCGGAGGAATGGGAAGACCGGCGGTGAGTTCCTGGGTTTTTTCCTGAACAGCGGCTTCTACCTTGCCTTTGGCGTCATTGTGGGCCGCAACGATGAGGTCTTCGAGGATTTCCACCTCATCCGAATTGATCAGCGACGGATCGACGGAAAGGCCAAGCATGATGCCCTTGCCGTTCAGCCGCACGGTAACCATGCCGCCGCCGGACGTGCCTTCAAGCTCAAGCTTCTCGACCTCCTCCTGCATGGAGGCCATTTTCTCCTGCATTTCCTTGACCTTGCCCATCATGCCCATGAGATCACGCATTTCGCGTCTCCTTATTCTGTGTGGCAGCCATCTGACTGCCGGTTGTTCGTAAGTTCTTAAAGTTCGGAGTCGTCCGGCAGGATATCGCCATCTTCGCTCTGGCTTTCAACCGGTATATCCATTTCGTCGTTGCGAATGCGCACATCCCTGATGCGGGCACCGGGAAACTGATTGAGAATTGCGGCAACATCGGGATCCTGACTGGCGTCGCTGACCAGTTCGGCGCGTTGCTCGTTTTCCATCTCCTCGATGGTCTTGCCGCCGCGCTCGCGGCTGATCGCAATGATCCAGCGCATGCCGGTCCACTGTTTGAGCTTGCCATCAAGCTCTCCGACCAGCGATTTGGGCGCATCGTCGTGCAGACCGATTTCCAGACGGCCGGATTCGATCTTGACCGGCCGCAGATATTTGCGGATCAGCGCCTTGAGCTTGATGTCGCGGTGCTGGCCGGCAAGGTCTGCCAGATCGGCCAGATTGGCGATGACGACGGAAGGCCTTTCGGTTTCGTCCGGCCTGCGCTCCGGCGCCGTAATATTGGCGTTTACTTCGACCGGGCGCAGCATGGTAACGGGCCCCGACCCCGATTGCATGACGGCCTGGCGGTCATCTGCCATGCCCGGTCCCGTATCGGGCGGCGGTGCATCCTGCATGGCCGGCTGACGCCCGCCGCCGTTCGACGGGCCGGCCTGCGGTTCGGCAGGTGCCTGCGATGCGAGCCTGGAGACCTGCTTTGCCGCGTCTCCCGGCGACGGCAGGTTCGCAGCGTGAGTCAAGCGGATCAGCACCATCTCGCAGGCGCTGACGGGCCGGTTCGACTGTTCCGTCTCCGGAATGCCCTTGAGCAGCATCTGCCACAGCCGCGACAACACCGGCACGGAGAGTTCGCCCGCAAATTCCGCTCCGCGCGTGCGTTCGGCTTCGCTGAGCGCCGGATCGTTCGCCGCGTCGGGCACGAATTTAAGACGGGTGACCAGATGGGTGAAATCGGCAAGATCGGTCAGCACAACGGAAGGGTTGGCGCCGGCGTCATATTGCTGGCGGAATGTTGCGAGTGCAGCCGCCACATCGCCTTTTGCGACATGGTCGAACAGCTCGACCACCTGACTGCGGTCGGCAAGCCCGAGCATGTTGCGCACGGCTTCCGCCTCGACATTGCCGCCGCCATGGGCAATCGCCTGGTCCATCAGCGACAAGCCGTCACGGGCCGAACCTTCGGCGGCGCGCGCGATCATTGCCAGCGATTCGTCGTCGATCGTCACGCCTTCCTTTTCGGCAATGGAGCGGAAATGCGCGATCAGAGCGCCCGCCTCGATGCGACGCAGATCGAAACGCTGACAGCGCGACAGGACGGTGACGGGAACCTTGCGGATTTCCGTCGTCGCAAAGATGAACTTGACGTGTGCCGGAGGCTCCTCCAGCGTCTTCAACAGGCCGTTGAAAGCCTGTGTCGACAGCATGTGAACCTCGTCGATGATGTAGACCTTGTAGCGCGCGGTCACCGGCCGGTAACGCACCTGCTCGATGATCTCGCGAATATCGTCAATGCCCGTGTGCGAGGCGGCGTCCATCTCGATCACATCGACATGGTTGCCCTGCATGATCGCTTCGCAATGTTCTCCGGGCTCCGAAAGGTCGATGACCGGCTTGTCGATTGTGTCCGTGCGGTAGTTGAGGGCGCGCGCCAATATGCGGGCCGTTGTCGTCTTGCCGACACCGCGCACACCGGTCAGCATATAGGCCTGCGCAATCCTGCCGGTTTCAAAGGCATTGGTGAGGGTTCGCACCATCGGCTCCTGGCCGATCAGATCGTTGAAATCGCCGGGCCGGTATTTGCGTGCCAGAACACGATAACCGCTGTCTTGTGATTTGGTGCCGTCGTTCATCTAGAGCTTGTCATGGTTGATTGCCTCGCGGAGTGTCGCCCTACGGGCACCGGTCAGTCAATAGTGGGGCCGGCGGCACCGCTGCCTTCCACCAATAAACGGCAATGAAAGGTGGGAGGCTGGCACGGTGACCCGTGCCGTGGCTCGTTAGGGCTGCTTCCTTCCGGACCTGACCCGGTTGGCGAGTGGCGCGTCCACCACCAACCTCCCGCGCTTCATATCGTCAATTGGCGGGCGAAAAGCAAGTGGTTGTTGCAAAAAACCGCATCGCGGCCCCACAATTTGCAGTTAGGGTTTTCGCAGCATGCGGTTTGTTGGAGGGCCAATTGCGATATGGTGAGAATCACCTGATCCTTCAAACTGATAATGGATCTTATCGGGGACCGGATACATGGCTGCGATCCCGGACATAGCTGAGGAGATTACCGCCGACTGGCTGACAGTGGCCCTGTTCGGCAGCGGCGCGATATCCTGCCGCGTCCAAAACGTCGAAACGCAACCCTTCGGCGCCGATGTCGGAACACTGAGTTCGATGGTGCGATGCCGCCTTACATATGACGATCCGCGTGGCGATGAACCTGCATCGGTCGTGGTCAAGCTCATGCCCGAAAACCCGGCAATTCGCCAAAGGCTCGAGGAACTGCGCGGGTTTGAGCGGGAAATCCGGTTTTATCGCGAAGTTGCCGCGCGGTCGCTGGTACGCGTGCCACGGTTCCACTACGGGAAATCTGCCGGGCACCGTGCAGTGCTTGTTCTCGAAGACCTCGGCAACCTCCATATCCGTGATCAGATCGACGGGCTGAGCGACCGCGAAACAGTCTCAGCCGCCCTGCAGATCGCCCGTCTACATGCCCATTTCTGGAACAGGACGGAAGCCGCAAACCTCGGCTGGGTGCCGATCGATGACTATGCGATCACGCAATCCTATGGCGATGCCTGGGCCGGGTTCGAGGATGTGTATGGTTTGCGCATCGGACCGGAGGCCGTAGACCTCGGACGGAGGCTGGGACCGGCAACTGGTGCTCTCCTGGAAGCCGTTGGACAGCGGCCGCGCACGCTTTGCCACGGCGACTACCGCGCCGACAATCTATTTTTCGGCGATAGAGGCGATCCCGATAGGGTCGTGGTCATAGACTGGCAGCTCACCACCCGGTCTATCGGTGCGCTTGACGTTGCACGGCTGCTTGGCGGCAGCGAACCGCCGAAAGAGCGGTTGCGACACCACATGGACGCCTTTGCCGCCTGGCACGGGGCGCTGGTCAGCGAAGGCGTCGGCGGCTACCCGCTGGATGAGGCCCTGCATGACCTCAGACTTGCGGCCCTGCTTAATCTTTTCAGGCCCATACATGTCTTTTCGAAATGGGGGCCGGACCCCGGCGGGCGACGCGGCCGGTTCCTCGACGCCATCGCCACACGGCAGTTTGCCTTTGCAGTGGATATAGCGGCAGGGAACGTGCTCGATCAGTCCGGCAGATTGTAGTCGAATTCGTAGAAATGCTGGCCCTCGTCGATGTGGATGACCATTTTTCCCGAAAGCCCGACAAGTTCTCCGGTCGCTGAATCGGGAACGACCGCCAGCATCAGGAACTCGCCGCCGCCTTTCATTGTTCCGTAGTGCTGCAGCACAAAGCTCCCTTTCCTGCCCGACAGCGTGCCGCTCACCTGCTCGACAGCGACATAGCCGGCCGAACCCTTGACTTCGGTCATCACGGTCAGCATTTCGCCCCTTGACCTCGCCTCAAGGCCCCCGTGATAGGATTTGTCTATCGCCATGCGACCCATTGCAATTCCGTCACGCCCCTCGGTGGCTGCGTCCAAAGGCTCGAGTTTGACGTCAAACTTTCCGGAGATCTCCATTGTCGTGTCCTTACGATTCGGCATTTTGAACAGGGTCCGGTCAAACTGGTCCCAACCGGACGGAACGTCAATACGGTGCGTATAAGGCGCGTCATCATGTCAAAATCCGTAACCGCGTTCGGCACGCGCCGCCGTAACGCCGGCAACGGAAAAGAAGCCAATCGGCAAAAAACCTGTTAGTCTTCACGATATATTGGACTGGATGACGGGCATGTGCGGATTCAGACTGAATGAGCGGTTGGAGGCTGACAGCCGTCTTGTATCCATATTGGGCCTGTGCCAGCTTCGGTTGATGAATGATCGGCGCTGGCCGTGGTTACTGCTTATCCCGCAACGTGCCGAAGCTGAGGAAATCTATCACCTCACGCCACTCGATCAGACGCTTTTGACCTTTGAGGCCGGTGAAACCGCCCGCGCGCTGAAAAGGGTCACCGACTGTTCGAAAATAAATATCGGCGCTCTGGGCAACCAGGTTCGCCAGCTTCATGTGCATGTGGTGGCCCGCAACCCGGGTGATATCGGCTGGCCGGGTCCGGTATGGGGGGTTGGAAATGCCGAACCTTATGATACCAATGGCGCCAACGAGCTGATATCAGCGATCATCAAGGAACTATAGGAACCCGCACAAGTGACATTTTTCGATGCCTCCGGCGACAGCAATGAGCCGAGCAGCCGTGTGGCCTTTGCGGGAAACCGCCTGGACCGCAGATCCGAGCACCGTGGCGACGATTGCCTTGCCGAGGCGCTGGCATCGCCACTGGCGCGCATATTTGCGTTTGGCGACGGACGGGCTTTTTTGAGGAAGGCAGATGATGGATTCGATGCCTTGCACAGCCTCGAGGAATTGCATCATTTCCAACCGGACCTTGAAAACGCCGTGCTTCTCGGATTTGCCGAGGGCGAAGCACCGCGCATCGCTGCCCATGTCCGGCTGAATCCCGAGGAATTGCCTGAATCGGTCAAAGCCATCGACCACCGTTCGATTTATATTCAGGGTCTCATCAAGGACGACGAACTTGGGCAGATGGCACAGGGTGCAAGCCTTATCGCCTGGGCACGGTCCCACCACCATTGCGGTCGCTGCGGCGGCGAAACGAGGTCAAAAGCCGGCGGTTACCGCAGGGAATGTCCGACTTGCGGGCACATGTTGTTTCCGCGAACCGATCCGGTGGTCATCATGCTGGCCGTCGACAATGAAAACGACCGCTGCCTTCTGGGCCGCAGTCCGCATTTCCCGCCAGGCATGTATTCGTGCCTCGCCGGCTTCCTGGAGCCGGGTGAAACCATCGAGGATGCGGTGCGCAGGGAAACCTGGGAAGAATCGGGCATTCGTATTGGCCGGGTGCGTTATCACGCCAGCCAGCCCTGGCCGATGCCGCATACATTGATGATCGGATGCTATGGCGAAGCGGTATCGACCAGGATATCCATCGACCAGCGCGAGATCGAGGATTGCCGCTGGTTCAGCCGGGCCGAAGCCGCGCAGCTTTTGAGCCGGCAGACGGGCGCGGAGGACCTTTCATCCCCGCCTCCGGGCGCCATTGCGCACCATCTGATCCACGGCTGGCTTACCCACGGCGGTTGATTTCCGGTAGTTTCTAATTATTATAAATCTATGTTTTCATTGAATAAATTTCACTTTTTTCTTTGACATGATCCGGCTGCCGAATTAAACACGCAAGCCAATTGCGGGCGTGGATTCGCACGAATCCAGTTCTATTCTTGAGTATTTAAATCAAATTTATGGCCGCGCCATCGGAGCCGGCCAGTTTTCGGCAATGGAGAGGCGGATGTTTCGTTCAGGAGCGCGTGCATGGGGACCTGCGCATATTTCATCAATCGGCAATGCGCTGGCCGGCGTTTCGTTTTTTGCACTTGCTGCAACGCTGACGCTCGCTCCGGCGGCGGCGGACGATTTCACGCCGTACGTTTCGGGTGAAATCCTGTTTGAGCTCGAAAACGACAATGTCTTCAGTTCGAGCGATCCGGACGCCGAGTTCAACAGCCTTTATCCGACGGTGGAGCTTGCCGCCATCATCGGCCTGACACCGGTCTTCTCGATCAATTTCGGACTGACGATGGAGCAGGTCGCCGATCCCGACGCTGACAATTATTTCAAGGATATCGGCCTTTACATCGATACGGTCAATATTCAGGCCGAGCTGATGGGTGCGACTTTCGTCGCCGGCAAATTCGCGCCGACATTCGGCAAGGCCTGGGACGAGACGCCCGGTCTCTTCGGTACGGATCTGGCGGAAGACTACGAAATCAGCGAAATGATCGGCTTCGGCGTTGCCTATCCGTTCGACGCCGGTGACAACGGCACACATACGCTCAGCGCAAATGCGTTCTTTGTCGACACAACCTTCATGTCGGAATCGCTCTTTACCAATCGCGGCCGCGTCAGCACTGCCGATGGCGGCCCTGCGAACACCGGTACGCTCGACAATTTCTCGATCACGCTGGACGGCGAGGAAATCTCCTCAGTTCCCGGCCTCAGCTACAATCTCGGCTTCACCTATCTGTCCGCAGGCGTCGGCGACGTCGCCGATCAGACCGGCTATGTATTCGGCCTGACGCACAGCACCGATCTCGACAATGGCGCAACGGTCGGCGTTATCGGCGAAATCGCCTATTTCAACAATGCCGGCGGCACGCTCGACGATGCGACCTATTACACGGCCGGTCTTTCCTTCGAAAAGGACTCCTGGCATGGCGAACTTGCCGGAACTATCCGCCAGATCGATCTTGCCGCCGACGGCTCGCAAACCACCAGACTGTTCCAGGCTTCAGGTGGCTATGTATTTGAAAACGAAGTCGATCTGACACTTGGCTATGCCCATGTGGACGAGGCGGGCACCATATCGCACACGGTTGGCATTCAGCTGAGCAAGAGCTTTTCCTTTGCGACACCAGGCGCGCCGGAGGAAGAGTTCGACCTGCCCGAACGCCGGCCAGTCCGGGAAACGGTTCCGACGATCGTGCAATAGGCACCTGATATCAAAAATGCTCATCAAAGAAGGCGGCTCTCAACGGCCGCCTTTTGACTTTCCTGCATGTGATCAGGCAGACGGAACGTGGTACTCGTGATCGAGGCCGGAAATGGGGGCGTCTTCCGATCCGGCCGGCAATTCAGAAGGCGATTCTCTTTCAGATGTCGCGGTATTCTTCGCCCAATCGATGATGGCGGGCCATCGATCCACGATATCGGCGATGGCATCGTCTCCGCCGTTCGGCTGCATCCGAAGGGACATGCAGGTCGGGAACCAGGGAACATGATCGGTCCCAAGATATATTTCCGAGATTTCACTGCTGATCCGAACGACCGGGACGCCCAGGCCGGCCGCAAGGTCTGCAACCGACACACCCACGGATATGACGATATCACATGCGCCGATCAGGCTGCAGGCAGCGACGAGATCGTCCTTCTGATCCAGGTTCGCATAATGATGAAGAGGAAGCCCGAGGTTTCGAATATTTTCGACCTCGTCCTGATCGCAGCTATATTGCACGTTGAGCCATCTGGCTTTCGGCAGGGTCTTGAGCGGCTCCAGCTGCTCGCTGCCAAGCAGATACCGGTCACGCGAGGTGGCCTGGTTCGACGAACGCCAGCATACGCCGACCAGGGTTTCGTCCGGTTTGACCGCAAGCTGGGCACGCACCCTGTTTTCCGCTTCGTGGTATCGCCGGATCCAGGGTGCCTGTTTTTCATGAAAGTCATCGACGGACGGCCGAAAGATCGCACCGAGCGAGCCTACCGGGATCTGGTAGTCGAAATCCGCGTAGGCTTCTTCGCTTCGGCAGTCGGTTTCCCCTTCGTGATCTATCGTTGCCCAGGGAAACGACCGCTCCCACAACGGCGACAGTTTCGGTGAACATTCGAAAGTCACCGAACAGCCAAGCTCTTCAAGATCGGGAATAACGGACGCGAAACGCACCTCGTCACCGATCCCCTGCTCACGCCATACAAGCAGCTTCTTTCCCTTGACAGCCTCGCCCTGCCAGCGCGGTGCATCGAACACGCGACGCTTAGACGGGAATTCGCGCCGTTGCCAGCGCGCCTCGTAATTCTTGTAGCTCTCAGCGACGTCACCGTTTTTCATCTGAAGCATGCCGAGATTGTAACGGCCGGCAATGTGATCGGGGTTACTTCGAAGCAGCGCTTTGTGATATTCGATACCTTCGCCGATCTGCCCGGCTTCGGCATAGCACAGACCAAGCTGCGTGACGCAATGCTCCTGGTGGGACGATTCTCTATTTACCCATTCTTCGAGGATTTCGATTGCTTCGTCGTAGTGGCCGTGAACCTGAAGATAAAAGGCCCAAATATTATCAATTTCGGCTTGTTCGTCGACGTTGAGGCCCGACCGGTCGATCGTATCACGATGCTCCGTGATATAGTCGAAATCCTCGAGACGCGCGGCAATGTGCAGCCGCTTGAGTTGAAGGCTTGGTGTGATTTCACTGCTGGCGGAAAGCAGCCTGTCCATCAATTCTTCGGCTTGCCGGTAGTGGCGGTTGTCGATCAACATATAGACGATATTCAATACCGGTTCCGGCTGAGACGGATCGAGGTGGTGAGCGCTGGTGAACGCCAATTGGGCCGCCTGATAGCGCTCCGCCTTTCTGAGCGCGATACCAAGATTTTTCCAGGGATCGTATAGCTCGCGGTCGACTTTTGTTGCGCGCTTGAAGTATTCGATTGCCGCTTCAAGCTCATTCATCTGGAGCAGAACGACACCGAGTGAGTTCAACATCAAAGCGTCACCCGGTTTTTGCTCGGTCGCCGCATAGATCTTGACGAGTGCACCGTCCAGATCGCCGCAGGCACGCAGCGCCAGCCCATGGAAATGCAGAAGGTCGGGACTGAGATAACCCTGGGCTTCCAGCCTGTCACAAAGCGGCCGGCTTTCGCGAAATTTGCCGCGTTTCTGCAGCGAGTGGATCTTTTTCAGCAATTTTGGCGGGGGTGCCTTTGTGCTGATGGGTTTGTGGGCGAGTTTGTTCATCGTTCGCTAAGCCTGTCAGGTTGCTCGTGTGTCGTGAGCGGCGGCGGATCGCAGGTGGAAGCCTTCCTTTGGACCTGAAAAGCCAATTGTCCCAATTCAGTGATCATCTTTACAGTTAGTGGATGAAGCTTGCCCGTGGCTGAATGACGATCGCGCTGAGCCATGATCCATGGAGGCCACGGCTGCGGCGACCCGGACGAGCTCAACCTCAGGGATTTGTGAGGGCGCAAAGGACCGGTATATTTGCGCACGAATCGCATCAAATGATCGGGCGCTGCGAATGGCAAAAAAATTCAAGACAGACCAGGAAATGTTCTGGGCAGGTGATTTTGGCGATAACTACATTGGCAGGAACAATTCCGACCAGCTCTTGAACTCCAAAATCGCGCTCTGGGGAAAAATGCTGCGAAGCGCGAATAATATCGCGAGTATTATGGAGTTCGGATGCAATGCCGGCCTGAACCTCGAAGCTCTTAAACGCCTGTCCCCTAAATTGGAATTGTGCGGCATCGAGATAAACGATCAGGCTGCTTCGGAGGCGGAAAAAATCGGCGGTGTCGAAGTGTTGCGGGGATCTATTTTGGAGGAAATAGATACAGACAAAGTATTCGACCTAACTTTTACCGCGGGTGTACTGATACATATTAATCCGGAACACCTGAATATTGTTTACAATAATTTGTATAATAAAAGCGATCGTTATGTTCTCGTCGCAGAATATTACAATCCGTCGCCGGTTTCCATCAGTTACAGAGGGCACAGCGATCGGTTGTTCAAAAGAGATTTCGCCGGTGAGATTATGGAGGCGTTCAATATGCGCCTGGTCGATTACGGATTTGTCTACAAGCGGGACAATTGGGCACCACAAGACGACATAACCTGGTTCTTGCTGGAGAAGTAATATCCTGGCTTCTGCTTTATATCCGGGAATTGGAGGCGGGGCGCCGTTGTTCGCGTTGTCGTGTCACTCATTCATGTGACCCAACAACATATGTCACTTGAGCGACACTGAACCCGCTATTTTCCAATGCCGAAATCAGTGCCCGATTGGTCGGCGCCGCGTTGATCATAAAATGCGCATTTCTTACTGACTTTACCGGGGGCAACGGCTGGTAGGATTTGAGAACTTTGTTGAGGACCTCCTCAAAACAATCCACCACACGTTCTTCGTCTATATTGACGCCAATCGTGTTGTCCTTGTGAACGTAGACGGAACCCAAACAGGTTTCAGATTCACGCACAAGCAGCCAGGCGCGGTAGGGATGGTCCCGCACAAAGGCGATGTGCTCGGCAAAGACGGGTATATGCTTGTGGCTGATGCCGTGTTTTCGTGAAACCAGCAACTCGTAAAGAGTTTGGATTTGGTCATCGGTTGGGACAATTTCTTCCAGGTGGATCATGGCTAAATCCGATATCCGAGTTGACTAATTTCCGGATTTGACCGGTTATCTGAATTAATGGGCCTTCAATATATCCCACGACACCGGACTGTTTGCTGCAACATCATGATTGACCTGCTGACCTATCACTTCATCAATATGCTTCGGCGCCAGACCATACCCCGGCCTTACGCTGCGCACATGATCTTTTGTTATTGTGTCTCCCGCTTTTAAGTCGGTGACGAAATACAGCGAGCGGCGGAATTTCACATTGCCGATTTCGCTCGACTTTCTACCGTAGTTGACGCTCCCGAGGGCGGACCAGGCTGTCTTGCATTCTTCACACAAAGCCGCCAGCTGGTCGACTTCCAGAGAGAAGCTGTCGTCTGGTCCACCACCATTACGGTCTAGTGTGAAGTGTTTTTCAATAATGGACGCTCCGAGCGCAACACTTGCGATCGCCGTGGTGTTGTTCAGCGTGTGGTCCGACAGACCGGTAACCAGACCAAACCGATCGATCATGTCCGGAATAGTCCTCAGATTGTAGTCACCGGGAGGAGCCGGGTAGCCGCTGATGCAGTGCAGTACCGCCAGTTGCCGGCATCCTCCCTCGCGGGCGGCTGCAATCGCTTCCCCGATCTCATCATCATCGGCCATGCCGGTTGAAATAATCATCGGCTTGCCTGTCGAAGCAACATATCTGATGAGCGCGAGATCGACGGCTTCAAATGAGGCAATCTTGTAGGCTGGCGCATCAAGCTCCTCGAGCAAATCAACCGCAGTTTTGTCGAACGGTGTGCTGAAGAGCGTTATCTCTTTCTGCCGAGCATAGGCGAACAGCTCATCATGCCATTCCCACGGGGTGTGCGCCCATTCATATAGCTCATACAAAGTGCGCCCGGCCCAGAGCCCATCACCGATCCTAAAGTCTTCACTGTCTGCAGCAAGCGTGATCGTATCGGGGCGATAGGTCTGCATTTTGACCGCGTCTGCGCCTGCGCTCTGAGCAAGGTCGATAATTCTGAATGCGTTTTCTATTTTTCCGTTATGATTTGCAGACATCTCCGCAATAATGAAGGGTTCGGTACCTTCGCCGATCACCCTGCTATTTATGCTAATTCTCCGGGTCATCCATCTTTTCCAGCGAGAGTTTGTAGCGGTGACCGTGGAGTTCGAAAAATGCGGGGTAACGGGCCGGGTCACAGATACGGATCTTGTTGAATTGATCAGCGATAGTGCCATTGGGATCAATACTGCTGTCTTTAGCCGTTCGGCGCTGGCGGTAGGTGGGTACAACGTTTTCGGGCTGAGGCCATGGGGAAATCGTGTCCAGCTCCGCTACGGCAAAATCCATCAGTTGAAGTTCCGCCTCAAAGAGGGCCGCATTTATCTCATCCCAAAGCATGTGTTCGGCAACAGGAAAATCCACCTGTTGCCAGATCCGGCCGGTATCCACCTCATCTTCGGCCTCCAGAAGCGTTACCGTTATTTGCCCTGCTCCCTCCAAAATCGACCAGATATGAGGGCTCCAGCCCCGACCGACTGGAAGGTCGCTCGCATGCAACACGAGAGTCGCCCGATATGCGGCCCTCATATTCGCACCGACAATTTCCGAACAGGAGACGAGAAAAAGGATATCGCCACCCGTCAGATCCTTCTTGCTATGACACAGGTTTATTTGATGATCCTTGGATTTGCCTTTTATCCAATTATCCAGGAATGGCATTATTGGGTGATCGGATGAGCTGCAGAGAATGGAAATAGTCAGCATGCGCCTATTCCGATTAAACCTGAAACGGCCCATTCAAAACCGGTTTCCATGACAACCGTTCTCTTCCTGACGCGTCGACCCTTCATCATGCCGGCCCACTTCGGAGTGCATGAAACAGCCTTTCGGCCATTTCCCAGTCTTGTGGCGTATCGATGTCCTGCGCACGAATTCGGGGAAGCCTGACTGCCAGCGATGCGTTTGAAAACAGCGGCTTCTGGGCTGTCCAGGCTTCATGTCGCCCCCAGTAAAACTGACCCGCATCGTGATAGGCATCTTCCAGATCCTGCGAGCGCGTATTTTGATGTTCCGGCGAAAACATTGCAACTTCATCGTCATCGTTGATGCGCAAAGCCCTTTGGATGGGAAACGGAAATTCCGTGACGGAAAACGCATAGTCCATTTGGCGGTCGATCAGTTTCTCAAGGCTGGACGTAAGGTCCGACGGCTCCAGAAAAGGAGCGGTAGCGAACAAGCAACAAACATAGTCGGGCCTCGTTCGATGGCGGGCATACCAATCGGCGGCATGCGCAACGACAGGCACGATACCAACACGGCCATCGGAAAGTTCCGGCGGGCGGACAAAGGGCGTCTCTGCGCCATACTCCCTTGCCACCGACGCAATTTCCTCATCGTCCGTTGAAACGATCACGGCATCGAAACACCCGCAATTGTGTGCAGCGTCCAGAACCCAGGATATGATCGGTCTGCCGAGGAACTGTTTTACATTCTTGCGCGGAATCCGTTTCGAACCGCCACGCGCCGGTATTACAGCAATATTCATGGGATCAGTGTCTGCTCGAGGCATTGAATTATCTTGTCCTGTTGCGCATCGCTCATCCCGGAAAACAGAGGGATCGTTATCGCCCCCTCATAGTAGCGTTCAGCCTCGGGGAAATCGCCACGTTTGAACCCCAAATTCAGGTAGTATGGCTGGGTGTGAATTGGGATGTAGTGCAAATTAACGCCGATATCCGACGATCTCAGCCGCCCGAATACCTCACCCCGGCTCAACGAAATCTGATCCGGTTTCAGCCGTATGACATAAAGATGCCAGGCGGACGACGTGTCGGGATGCTGCCACGGCAGGGTCAGGGGAAGTTCCTTCAATGACCTTGTATAGCGGTCTGCAAGTTCCGTGCGCCGCCGAACAAACCCGTCAACCCGCTGAAGCTGGCTGTTGCCCAATGCGGCCTGAATGTCCGTGAGGCGGTAATTGAACCCCAGCGCCACCTGCTGATAGTACCATGGGCCGTCGGCCGGACCGTGCATGAGCGCGGGATCGCGCGTCACGCCATGCGAACGTAAAAGCGCCATCTTGTCACTGAGTTCCGGCTTGTTGGTCAGGGCGATACCGCCTTCGCCGGTCGTGACAATCTTCACCGGATGAAAGCTGAACACCGTGATGTCGCTGAACCGGCAGCTTCCAATGGCGCCGCCTTTATACGATCCGCCGATGGCATGAGACGCATCTTCCACAATGGAAAATCCGTAAGCATCGGCGAGACGTTTTATTTCATCCATACGGCATGACTGGCCGCAAAGATGAACCGGTATGACAACCTTGGGCAGCCGGTCCTGCCTCGCCGCTCTTTCGAGCTTATCCGACAGGGCCTCAATGCTCATCGTGTAGGTGTGGGGATCGATGTCTACAAAATCGACCTCTGCGCCGCAGTACAGCGCGCAATTGGCGCTGGCGACAAAACTTATCGGGCTCGTCCATACCAGGTCTCCAGGGCCGACGCCCAGTGCAAGACAGGCCAAATGCAGGGCCGCGGTTGCACTGCTGGCGGAAACGGCTCTGTCGGCGCCGCAATAATCCGCGACAGCTCTTTCGAACAATTCGACGGCCGGACCCTGTGTCAGGAAGTCTGATTTCAAGACTTCAACAACGGCCGCGACGTCAGCTTCGGAAATATCCTGTCGGCCGTAGGGTATCATTCTGGCCGCCCTACAGCATTTTTTGACGGTTTTTTTCTATCCATAGTTCCAGCTCTTCCGGTGACATCCAGTCGGTGTTTTTGTCCGAACTGTACACAAAATCCGGAGGGACCTTTCTCCCGTCGCCAATTCTGACGGGGTCTTCCGACCAGTTGTGGATCGCCGGCAGGATCTTGAAATAGTCCTCGTATTCGTAGGTATGCAGCGCGTCCTCAACACCAATCATCTGCTCATGCAGTTTTTCACCCGGCCTGATGCCTATGATATCCGTCTCGGCATCCGGGGCGACCGATTTGGCAATATCCATAATGCCCATTGACGGAATTTTCTTCACGTAGATCTCGCCGCCGATAGTGTCGTCAAAGGCCGTCCACACCAGTTCGACCCCCTGTTCGAGGGTGATCATGAAACGCGTCATTCTGGCATCCGTAATCGGCAAAACACCTTTGTTTTTCAATGACATGAAAAATGGAATCACCGAACCGCGCGATCCCATGACATTGCCGTAGCGCACAACCGCAAACCGCGTGTCGGCGGCACCGCTATAGGAGTTGCCGGCTATGAAGAGCTTGTCCGATGCCAGCTTTGTAGCGCCATAAAGATTAGCCGGACTGCTTGCCTTGTCGGTCGAAAGAGCAATGACGCGTTTGACACCCGCATCGATGCAAGTGTCTATGACGTTCATCGCACCGTTGACGTTGGTCTTGACGCACTCAAAGGGGTTGTATTCCGCGGTCGGCACGATTTTCGTTGCAGCCGCATGGACGACATAGTCGATGCCATTCAGCGCGCGCGCCAAACGTTCCTTGTCGCGAACATCACCAATGAAGAAACGGACCCGGTTGTCATCCCTGAACTGCTTTGCCATCTCCCACTGCTTCATCTCATCCCGGGAAAAAATGACAAGGCGCTTGGGTTTGTATTTCGCCAGAGTCAGCGGAATGAAGGCGTGGCCAAAGGATCCTGTGCCGCCGGTGATGAGAATGGATGCGTTTGTAAGCATTACGGTCGGTTTGTCCTAGTAGACTGCGGTCATATTCCGGTTTGCTTCACAGGGCATGTTTTGGAGGTCTGTCGGCACTTCGGTCATTCCGGTTGATCTTTTGTTGCCCGCGCAATTCGAATCGCGGGCAATAGATGAATACTTCACGGACCTTGCGGGAGGATGGAGTGCTTATCACCAGGCGCAAACCGCATTCGCGAGGCGGATTATCCTGTTACTGCCTGCGGCATATTTACCTGTCGGGAATGAAGGGTTGCGTCATTCCGAATAAGCGATAAGGTCGATCCCGGCCACTCACTCCGCACATTGCTTTGCGGGCAGGAGGGATGAAATGCCACGGGTTTCCGTGGCGCATCCTCAAGGCTCCACGTGAAAACCCACTTATGTGTCGTTTGAACAAGGAGCCAAATCAATGAACACTTCTGTCAGAAGCTGGGCCGAGCCTTACAAGATCAAGATGGTCGAGCCGCTGAAGATGACCAGCGAGGCCGAGCGGCGGGCCGCGATTGCCGAGGCCGGCTACAACACCTTTTTGCTGAAATCCGAGGATGTCTATATCGACCTTTTGACCGATTCGGGCTGTGGCGCGATGTCCGACCGTCAGTGGGCGGGCATGCTGCTGGGCGATGAAGCCTATGCCGGCAGCGCAAATTTCTACCGGATGCGCGATACCGTCGAGGCATATTATTCCTACAAGTACACGGTCCCGACGCATCAGGGGCGCGGCGCGGAAAATATCCTGTCTCAGATCCTGATCTCGGACGGAGACTATGTGCCGGGCAACATGTATTTCACAACCACCCGCCTGCACCAGGAACTGGCCGGGGCCAATTTTGTCGATGTGATCATCGACGAAGCCCATGATCCTGCCTCGTTCCACCCGTTCAAGGGCAATGTGGATCTTGCCAAGCTGGACGCGCTGGTGGCAGAGGTCGGGGCCGAAAAGATCCCTTATGTCTGCATCGCGACGTGTGTGAACATGGCCGGGGGCCAGCCCATCTCGATGGCAAATCTGCGGGCCCTGCGCGCCTGGTGCGACAAGCACGGCGTTCGGCTTGTCCATGACATGACCCGGGTTGCCGAAAACGCCTATTTCATCCAGTGCCGGGAAGACGGTTATGCCGACAAATCCATCCGCGAGATCATTCATGAGCTGTGCTCCCTGACCGATGCCGCCACGATGTCCTCGAAAAAGGACGCGCTGGTTAATATTGGCGGGTTCCTGGCGATGAACGATGCGGATTTCTACGAGAAGGCCTGTAACCTGGTGGTGGTCTATGAGGGGCTGCACACCTATGGCGGCATGGCCGGGCGCGACATGGAGGCGCTGGCCGTCGGCATTACCGAAAGCGTGCAGGACGACCACATCAAGGCCCGCGTCGGGCAGGTTGAATATCTCGGCAACAAGCTCAAGGCCATGGATGTGCCGATCGTCAATCCGATCGGCGGGCACGCGATCTTTCTCGATGCGAGGGCGATCCTTCCGCATATCCCGCAGGACCGGTTTCCGGCACAGGCGCTGGCAGCGGCCCTTTATGTGGACGCGGGCGTACGGGTCATGGAACGCGGCGCTGTCTCGGCCGGGCGCAACAAGGATACCGGCGAGAACTTCATGCCAAAGCTCGAACTGGTGCGCCTGACCCTGCCGCGCCGTGTCTATACACAGGCACATATGGATGTGGTTGCCGAGAGCATAGGCCGCGTCATGATGAAGGCTGGCGAGATTCGCGGACTGACGTTCACGTATGAGCCGGAATATCTGCGGTTCTTCCGGGCGAAATTTGCGCCGGTCGAGGACTGATCGGGATTTCCTGTCATATGGCGGGCCGTGCAATGCGGCCCGCAACACTTCTCACACGTCGGCCTTCCTGGCCTCGATCGCATCCCACAAAAGGGCGGCGATATCTTCGCCGCCGAATTTTCGGACCTCGCGAATGCCCGTCGGCGACGTCACGTTGATTTCGGTCATGACACCGCCGATCACATCGATGCCGACCAGCAGAAACCCGCGTTCGCGAAGCGACGGGCCGATACGGGCGCAGATTTCGCGCTCGCGATCCGTCAGTTCGATCGGTTCGGCGCGGCCGCCGACATGCATGTTGGATCGGGCGTCCGTTTCCGCCGGTATCCGGTTGATGGCGCCGGCGGGCTCGCCGTCTACCAATATGATGCGCTTGTCACCCTCGCGCACGGCCGGCAGGTAGCGCTGGGCTATCAGCGGCTCGCGGTAGAGATGCTCGAACATTTCCAGCAGCGACGACAGGTTGCGGTCGTCCTCGCGCAGATGGAAGACACCGGCGCCGCCATTGCCGTAAAGCGGCTTGATGATGATGTCGCCCATGTCGCGGCGGAACGCGGCAATTTCGTCCGGATCGCTGGTAATCAGCGTCTCGGGCATGAGATCGGGAAATTCGGTGACGAATATCTTTTCGGGTGAATTGCGCACCCAGGCCGGATCGTTGACCACCAGTGTTTTCGGGTGGATGCGCTCAAGCAGATGCGTCGAGGTGATATAGGACATGTCAAAGGGCGGATCCTGGCGCAAAAGCACCACATCCATTTCGGAAAGGTCGATGCGCTCGCGCGGTCCGAGCGTATAATGATCGCCGATCTTGTCCTGCAGGGTCATCGGCTCGATGCGGGCCGTGACAATGCCGTCGCGCAGTGAAAGCTGTGAGGGGGTATAGTGAAAAAGCTGATGGCCGCGCTGCTGCGCCTCCAGACACATGGCAAAGGTCGAATCGCCTTCGATCTGGATGGTCGAGACGTGATCCATCTGGACCGCTACCTTCAGATTTTGTGCCATGCCGGTTTCCTGGCCTCCGCGCCTTGCCGTTTGCCCATCACACATAAAGTCGTTGCACATAATTGCAACTGCCGATGCAAACGCTTTTGCGGGCCCGGGTGCAGCAAAGGCCTGCCATTCGGCACGAATCGCGCTAAATAGGGTCCATGTCGAAAAGTGTTGCCGGACCGGAAATCGAAAAACTCATCCAGCTCCTGGCCCGTGTTCCGGGGTTGGGGCCCCGTTCGGCGCGCCGGGCAGCGCTGCACCTGATCAAGAAAAAGGAGCAGGTTCTGGAGCCGCTGGCGGAAGCCATGGCGGTGGCGCGCGACAGTGTCAAGGTGTGCACGACCTGCGGCAATGTCGACACAAGAGATCCCTGCACCATCTGCACCGATGCGCGGCGTGACAACTCCGTCATCATTGTCGTCGAGGATGTCGCCGATTTATGGGCGCTGGAACGTGCCTCGGCGATGAACTGCCTCTATCACGTTCTCGGCGGAACGCTGTCGCCGCTCGACGGCATCGGACCGGACGATCTGAACATCAAATCGCTGGTGGAGCGGGTGTCGGCCGATGGTACAAAGGAAATCATCATTGCCGTCAACGCCACCGTGGAAGGCCAGACGACCGCCCACTACATCACCGACCAGCTCGACGGGCTGGATATCTCCATCACCCGCCTCGCCCACGGCGTGCCGGTGGGCGGCGAGCTCGATTATCTCGACGAGGGCACGCTGACGGCGGCGCTCAGGTCGCGGACGACGCTTTAAGACGCACAAAATCAAGTCTGGATTGTGTGACCAGTCTTCGGCTTTGTGTATATTTCTGTAATCGCGGATAGGAACTGCAACGCGTTTTTATACGAGAGGAGTTCGGTGTGCATTTAGGGATTTTAACCGGCGGCGGGGATGTGCCCGGCCTGAACGCAGCAATCAAGGCGGTGGTCAATGAAGCCTACCGGTCGGATTGGCGCGTAACCGCATTCCGCCGCGGCTGGGCAGGCCCGGTCAATACCGATGCCGGCGATCCGGCGACAACACCAGACTCGCATTTCGCGCTGACGCCGGACCTGGTGCGCGCCGTCGACCGGACGGGCGGGACATTCATTCACACGTCGCGCACCAATCCGTCGCGCATGAAACCGGACGAGATTCCCGATTTCGTTTCTTCAGACCGCAAGCCGGATGCACACGGCAAGGTGGACATCACCGATCACGTGCTCAAGGTCCTGGAAGCCATGCAGATCGACGTGCTGATCGCCATTGGCGGCGACGACACGCTTTCCTATGCCGCACGGGTGCACAGCGAAGGCATGAAAACAATGTGCATCCCCAAAACGATGGACAATGACGTGTTCGGGACCGACTACTGCATCGGCTTTTCCACCTGCGTGACACGGTCGGTTGATATGATCAACCAGCTGCGAACCTCGGCCGGCAGCCACGAACGCAATATGATTGTTGAAATGTTCGGGCGCAATTGCGGACTGACGGCACTTGCGGGCGGTTATCTTGCCGATGCCGACCGCACGCTGATTGCCGAAGTGCCATTCGATCTCAACCGCCTGGCCGAGCTCCTGACGGAGGACCGAGCGCGCAAATCGTCCAACTACACCGTTTCGGTGATTTCCGAAGGCGCGCGCATCATCGATGAGGACATTATCGAGCGTGGCGAGGAAGACGCCTATGGTCACAAGAAACTGGGAGGAATCGGCGAGCGGGTTGCCGTAGGTTTGAAGCAGATAACCGGCACCAATATCATGATCCAGAATCTCGGATATCTGTTGCGGTCCGGCGGGCCGGATGCTGTGGATCTCATCGTCGGGAAAAATTTCGGAACGATGTGCGTGCAACTGATCGAGGAAGGCAAAAGCGGCCTGATGACCGCCATTCGCGACGGCTGCTATATAACCCAGCCTGCCGATATCAGCACCAAGGGAGAGCACCGCGTCGATGTCGACGGGCTTTACGACATCGACCAGTACCGCCCGAAAATTGCCCGGGTGGAAGGCATACCGATGTATCTTCGGTAAAGCCCTGCTATTGCCTCAGCGCTTCTACACTGCCTGACACCGCGGCACGCTACCCGCGCGCCTGTTCAGTGCGGAAGGGGTGCGCCTTGTAGGTGCCCAGCAGGCGCACCTTGGTGGAGAAGAACTGCAGCTCCTCAAGCGCCAGCGCAACGCCTGGATCGTTGGGGTGGCCCTCGATATCGGCATAAAACTGCGTTGCCGTGAATTTGCCCTCAAGCTGATAGCTTTCGAGCTTCGTCATGTTGACGCCGTTTGTTGCAAAGCCGCCCATCGCTTTGTAGAGCGCTGCCGGCATGTTGCGCACATTAAAAACGAAAGTGGTGACGATGAGATCGTCGGGATTGTCGCGTTCGGCCAGCGTGTGGTCGCGCGAAAGCACCACGAACCGGGTTACGTTCGAGTCAGTGTCCTCGACATCTTCCCGCAGGATTTCAAGACCGTAGAGTTCGGCTGCAAGGCGCGGCGCGAAAGCCGCCATCGTCGGGTCCCTGGTGTCTGCGACAAGACGGGCGGCACCCGCCGTATCGCCCGCAACGACCGGCTGCCAGCCATTTTTGCGCACGATATTGCGGCACTGGCCAAGGGCATGAATGTGGCTGTGCACGGATTTGATGTCGCTTTCTGCCGTGCCCGGTATAACCATAAGCTGGAAATGGATCGGCATGAAATATTCGCCGACAATGTGCAGATTCGATTCCGGCAGCAGGTAGTGAATGTCGGCAACACGCCCGGCAATGGTGTTTTCGATCGGGATCATTCCCAGTTCCGCCTCACCGCTTTCAATGGCGTTGAACGCGTCCTCGAAAGTGCGGCAGGGCATCGGATCCATGTGCGGAAACATGTCGCGGCAGGCCATGTCGGAGTTGGCGCCGATTTCGCCCTGGAAAGCGATCTTTTTCTTTGTTTCAGCCATGTCAGGATCCATTGTCGTGGGGTTGTGTTGCAATCATCTTCAAAATCATTCGGCGAGCATCTGACGCGCCCGCTCCAAATCGGCGGGAGTATCGACACCGAGCGGAACCGAGTCAACGACGGCCACATCTATGCGCATGCCGGCCTCAAGAGCCCGCAGCTGCTCCAATGATTCCCGCTTTTCCAGCGTTGAAGGTTCAAGGCGGACAAAGCGAGACAAAGCGTCGCGGCGATAGGCATATAAACCGATATGGTGGTAGAGCGGCCCGTCGCCATAGGGCGCCGTGGCGCGGGTGAAATAGAGTGCGCGCAGCCGGTTCTGACGCATGGGAGAGCCAACCACCTTCGTGACATTCGGATTGGTTTTTTCCTCGTCGTCGGTTATGGCGACCGCAAGTGTGGCGATATCAACTTCCGGGGTTTCCAGCGGCAGGAGCGCTGCCCGGATGACATCCGGCTCAATGGTCGGCAAATCGCCCTGGATATTGACAACAACGTCAATTTCTCCTTCCGGATCAATCGCTTGCAATGCCTCGAATATGCGATCGGAGCCGGATGCATGGTCGGAACGGGTCATGATCACGTCAAAACCGGCGTTTTTGACAGCCTCTTCCACTTCCGCGCTGTCGGTTGCGACAACGACGCGCCCGATATCGGCCTCGGCGGCGCGTTTCGCCACCTGCACGACCATCGGCAGACCGCCGATTTCGGCCAAAACCTTGCCCGGCAGGCGGGTGGAGGCCATGCGGGCCGGAATAAGGACGAGATTTGACGAAGATGCCATGATTGATTCCAAAAGTGAGCCCGCAAGATCAAAGACTTATTGGACTCGTTATAAACAGTGTTGCAACCGCCATGCAAAAGACATAGGTTCCGCGCGAAATCAAGACTGTGCCGGTTTCGGGGATGAACCGGTTGGACAAGGAGCCCGTGAGAATGAACTCCTCATATATCAACGCAGCGGTCGGTGCCTTTCTCGCCGTCGCCTTCGTTGTCATGACTGTTTCCATCGCGTCCGATGCCATTTTCAGTTCCGGTCACCCGGAAGCGGAAGGCTGGGCACTTGAAGCCGGCGAAGGCCTGCCCGGATCAGCCACCGCAGAAGCCTCCGGAGGAGGGATCGAACCGATTGCGCCGCTGCTGGCCAGTGCCAGCGTCGAAGGCGGACAGCGGGCTTTCCGCAAATGCCAGGCCTGCCACACGGTTGATGAGGGCGGTGCCAACAGGGTTGGTCCTAATCTGTGGGATATCGTCGACCGCCCGATCGCGGCTGCCGACGGCTTTGGCTACTCGACGGCCATGACGGACTATGCCGAAGGCGGAGAGAAGAAATGGGACTACGAGGACCTCAACGGTTTTCTCGCCGCGCCGAAGAAATTCATGAAGGGCACGGCGATGGGTTTTGCCGGTCTGAAGAAGGACACCGAGCGCGCCGATGTCATCGCCTATCTGCGTTCGCTGTCCAGCGAGCCGGCGCCGCTGCCGTCCGCTGATGCGCCTGCGGCTGCCGAGGAAACGGCAAGCGAAGAACCTGCAAGCGATGAAGCCGCCTCTTCCGAGGAAGAAAAGCCGGCCGAGACCGCGACCGAGTAGTTTCACGGAAATTTGTAATGCTGAAAGCCGGGCACCGCCCGGCTTTTTTGTTGTCTTTCGACCCTGCCGCCGCTTCCTGCCTGTTCTTTGTCACAATTTGCCCTATTGTGAACCGTGGGCGACGCGAGGAATTACATGCCCGTGCCGGTACTTTGCAAGGAACCGGACAATCAGGAGGTAGTTTGTGACGGTCCATACGCTGTTCAAACGCAAAGCACCCATTGTGGCACTCGCCGCATTGCTGACCGGAATTTTCACGTCTTTTTATCCAGATCCATCGGCTGCCGACGACAAAGTCTGGCGCAACGGCGCATCGCTGATCGGCGAGCCCAAATACCAGCCCGGTTTTGCCCGTTTCGATTATGTCAATCCGGATGCGCCCAGGGGCGGCCGTGTCAACGTCTCGGCAAACGGGTCTTTCGATTCACTCAACCCCATCCTTGCCAAGGGCGAAAAGGCGGAGGGGCTGGGCCTTGTCTTCGAAACGCTGATGACATCCTCCATGGATGAAATCTCGACGGAGTATGGCCTGATAGCTAAAAGCGTCAGCTATCCGGACGACTTTTCATCCGTCAGTTATCAGTTGCGACCGGAAGCGCGCTGGCATGACGGTGAACCGATTACCGCCGAGGACGTGATCTGGAGCTTCGAAAAGGCCGTCGAACTCGATCCGCAGCGGCAGTTCTACTACCAGCACGTGACGGGCGCTCAGAAGACCGGCGAAAACGAAGTCACATTCACATTCGACGAAAAGAACAATCGCGAGCTTCCGCAAATTATCGGACAGCTTCTGATCCTGCCAAAACACTGGTGGGAGGGCACGAACGCCAGCGGAGAACAGCGCTCCATTTCCGCTACGACACTGGAACTGCCCATGGGCTCCGGCCCCTATCGCATTGCCCGGGTTTCGCCAGGTTCAACAGTTCTTTTCGAACGGGTAGACGACTATTGGGGCAAGGATCTGCCGGTCAATATCGGCAGCAACAATTTCGACGAGATCAACTACAGCTACTTTGCCGACCGCAATGTCGAATTCGAAGCCTTCAAGGCCGGAGAGACCGACTTCTGGGTGGAAAACGCCGCGCGCCGCTGGGCTAAAGACTACACATTTCCCGCCATGAAGGACGGACGCGTCGTGCGCGAGGAGCTGGAAAATCCTTACCGCTCGTCGGGTATCATGGTCGGTTTCGTTCCCAACCTGCGCCGCGACAAGTTCAAGGATCCACTGGTTCGAAAGGCGCTCAACCTCGCCTTTGATTTCGAAGATCTGAACCGGACAATTTTTTTCAATCAGTATCAGCGCATCGACAGTTTCTTTTATGGAAGCGAACTGGCTTCAGGCGGCCCGCCCGAAGGCCGGGTGCTGGAAATCCTGGAATCGGTGCGCGACAAAATTCCGGCGGAAGTGTTTACGACACCTTACGTTAATCCCGTCGGCGGAAACCCGCAGAACCAGCGGGCCAATTTGCGCGAGGCGGTCAAGCTCTTCCGACAGGCAGGATATGAAATCCGCGGCGGCAAACTGGTCAATGCCAGCACCGGCCAGCCATTCACCTTTGAAATCCTTCTCAACGGACCGATCATTGAGCGTGTTGCCCTGCCCTATGTGGAGAATCTGAAGAAGATCGGCATTGATGCCACCGTCCGTTCCGTCGATCCGGCGCAATACGCCAACCGCGAAAGAAGCCGCGATTTCGACGTGATCTATACCGGCTGGGCGCAATCCCTTTCTCCCGGCAACGAACAGTTCGAATATTGGGGATCCGAGGCAGCCGACCGTGAGGGTTCCGCCAATTACGGGGGAATTTCCGACGAGGGTATCGATGCGCTCATAAAGATGATCGTTTTTGCAGACGACCGCGACGAGCTGATTGCGGCCACCAGGGCGCTCGACAGGGTCCTATTGGCGCATCAGTTTATTATTCCGAGCTATACGAGCCGCGTTGCCCGTGTCGCCTATTCCAGCCGGCTTGCCCATCCTGATCCGCTGCCGACCTATCAGATCGGTTTTCCGACGATCTGGTGGTCGAAAGACGCAAAACAATAGATGATAAAATCGAACTGTCGAACCGGACGATCCCACCTGACCCGGCGCGGCTTTGTTGCCGGCGCAGGAGCCGTTGCGGCGAGCCTCGCCATTCCGGCCCGCCTTGCCTTTGCCGGCGTCGAACCGGGCGTCAAACTGCATGGAATCTCGGCCTTCGGCGATTTGAAGTACGATCCCGGCTTCAAGCAGTTCGACTATGTCGATGCGAACGCGCCCAAGGGCGGTACCTTTTCGTTTCTGCCGCCCAACTGGTTCTACAATCAGAATGTCCAGACCTACAATACGCTCAACACGTTCATTCTTCGCGGCGACGCGCCGCCACGCATGGAGCTGTGCTTCGACCGGCTGATGGTGCGGGCGCTGGACGAACCGGACGCGCTCTATTGTCATCTGGCCGAGTGGGTGGAGTGTTCCGAAGACCGCAACACCTGGCGGTTCGGAATTCGGAGGCAAGCCCGGTTTCACGACGGCACGCCGGTGATTTCGAGGGATGTTGTCTTCAGCTATCTGACGCTGAAGGAGGAAGGCCACCCGAATCTTGCCACCTCTCTTCGTGATCTGATTGAGGCCGTCGCACTTGACGAACATACGGTCGAAATCCGGTTTTCGGGCGAGCAGTCGGCGCAGGCAATACTGGCGGCGGCCAATATCCCGATCCTTTCCAGCGTCTATTACGAGAGCCACGAATTTGATTCCGGCTCGCTTGATGTACCGCTTTCCTCGGGTCCGTACAGGCCGGGGCGGCTTGAACCGGGCGTTTTCATCGATTTCGACCGGGTGGAGGACTATTGGGGACGGGATTTGCCCACGGCTCGCGGCATCGACAATTTCGAGACGATCCGCATCGAGTTCTTTGCCGACCGGCAGGCCGGCTTCGAGGCCTTCAAGAAGGGCGATATCCTGTTTCGGGAGGAGTTCACCTCCAAGACCTGGGCAACGGAGTACAATTTTCCGTCGATTACCGACGGCCGGGTCGTCAAGACAACGTTTCCTGCCGAAAAACGCCCCATCATGCAAGCCTGGGCGATTAATCAGCGGCGCGGAAAATTCAGCGATATCCGTGTGCGCCAGGCGATCGATCTGTGCTTCGATTTCGAGTGGACGAACAACAAGATATTCTATGACGCCTATACACGTTCGCAGTCGCTGTTCGAACGGTCCGACTTCGTTGCCAGCGGGTTGCCCGACGGGGACGAGCTTGCATTGCTTGAACCGATCCGGGATCTGGTGCCGGAAGAAACGTTTGGCGAACCGGTGATGCAGCCGGTGTCGGACGGATCGGGACGCGACCGGCAGTTGCTGCGCAGGGCGCTGAAGCTGTTGACCGACGCCGGCTGGACGCGCGATGGAACCATGCTCAAAAAGGATGGCGAAACGCTTTCCCTTGAAGTTCTGATCCGCTCGCCGGTGTTCGAGCGGCTCCTGTCCGGTTTCGTGGAAAATATGCGGCGCCTGGGCATTGATGCCTCGATCCGGCTGGTCGATCCGGTTCAGTTCCAGGCGCGCACCACCGATTTTGATTTCGACATGGTGGGCATGGCGCTTTCCCTGACCGCGACACCGACGGCGGAGAGCCTGCAACCGCTCTTTTCTCCGCGCTACGCGACGATTCCGGGCTCGTACAATCTGCCGGGTGTAACGGCGCAGGTTTATGAACAGTTGCTCGACAATGTAGAAGAGGCTGAAAATCGGGAACAGCTGGTGACAGCCATGCGGGTTATCGACAGGGTCAACCGGGCACGTCTGGACTGGATACCCAACTGGTATTCGGCTAATCACAGAGTTGCCTACTGGGACATGTTCGGATTCGTGAATCCCAAACCCGATTACGATTGGCCGGTGGAGCGGCTCTGGTGGCTCGATCAGGAAAAGGCGAAGAAGATTGGTAAGGCCTAGAGCGAGACAATGAGCAGGCAGGAGAACCGGAACTAATGGGCGCCTATATCCTCAGGCGGCTGCTGTTGATGATCCCGACAATCGTCGGAATCCTGGGCTTCACGTTCCTTATCATCCAGTTCGCCCCGGGCGGTCCGGTCGAACAGGTCATCGCCGAGCTGACCGGCCAGGGGAACTCGGCAACCGAGCGCATATCGGGCGGCGGCGATTTCCAAAATCAGCCGACAGCGGGTGGCGAGGATTTTTCGTCCAAGTACCGCGGCGCACAGGGCCTCGACCCCGAATTTATCGCCAAGCTCGAAAAGCAGTTCGGTTTCGACAAGCCGCCGCTCGAGCGGTTCCTGCAGATGATGTGGAATTTTGTCCGCTTCGATTTCGGCGAGAGCTATTTCCGCGACGTCTCGGTGACCGATCTGATCATCGAGAAAATGCCGGTTTCGATCTCACTCGGCATCTGGATCATGCTGATTTCCTATATCATTTCGGTCCCGCTGGGCATCCGCAAGGCGGTTACCGACGGCTCCAGCTTCGATATCTGGACATCCGGCGTCATCATCGTTGCCTATGCGGTACCGGGGTTCCTGTTCGGCATATTGCTGATCATCGTTTTTGCCGGCGGCTCCTTCTTCGACTGGTTTCCGCTGCGCGGCCTCATTTCTGATAATTTCAGCGAGCTCTCCTGGTGGGAAAAGATCATCGACTATTTCTGGCACCTGGCCTTGCCGCTGATATCGCTGTCGCTTGCCGCCTTCGCGACGACGACGCTGCTGACCAAGAACTCGTTCATTGACGAAATCCGAAAGCAATATGTAACGACTGCCCGGGCGAAGGGCCTGACGGAGGGACAGGTGCTTTACGGTCATGTCTTCCGCAATGCGATGCTGATCATCATCGCCGGCTTTCCCGCGGCCTTCATCACGGCATTTTTCTCTGGCTCGCTGCTGATCGAAACGATCTTCTCGCTCGACGGTCTTGGACGCCTCGGTTACGAATCGGTTCTGAAACGCGACTATCCGGTCGTCTTCGGGACGCTTTTCATCTTCTCGCTCATGGGCCTGATCCTCAACCTGGTGTCCGATCTCATCTACACATGGGTCGATCCGCGCATCGATTTCGAACGGCGGGACGTGTGAGATGGAGCAGGCCGTAAAACCAGCCGAGGTCACCAGCGGACCGCCGACCGGCTTCTTCTCTCCGACCGCAAAACGGCGCTGGCGCAATTTCAAGGCCAACCGCCGGGGTTACTGGTCGTTCTGGATATTCCTGGTCATTTTCTTCCTCAGCCTGTTTGCCGAACTGATCGCCAATGACAAGCCGATCCTCGCCTCCTACAAGGGCGAATTGCTGGTTCCGGTCATGGTCGACTACCCAGAAGAGAAATTCGGCGGCTTTTTGGCGCGCACCGATTATCGCGATCCTTTCATCCGGGACGAAATCGAGGCAAATGGCTGGATGCTGTGGCCGCCTTTCCGCTATTCCTACCGGACCGCGAATTCCTATATTCCGACCTCGGCGCCGACGGCACCTTTTTGGACCATGTCCAAAGAGGAACGCTGTTCGGCCTATCCGAACGGCGTCGACGACCCGGACTGCATCATCGGCAATATGAACTGGCTCGGCACGGACGATCAGGCCCGCGACGTGATGGCGCGAATGATCTACGGTTTCCGCATTTCGGTGCTGTTCGGGCTGGCGCTGACGGCACTGTCGGCGCTTATCGGCGTATCGATGGGCGCGGTGCAGGGCTATTTCGGCGGCTGGACCGATCTGTTGTTGCAGCGCGTGCTGGAAATCTGGTCCTCCATGCCGGTGCTCTACATCCTGCTGATCATTGCAGCGATACTGCCGCCAGGCTTCTGGATCCTGCTTGGCATCATGCTGCTGTTTTCCTGGGTGGCCTTTGTCGGCGTCGTGCGCGCCGAGTTTCTGCGCGCACGCAATTTCGAATATGTGAACGCGGCGCGGGCGCTTGGTGTCGGAAACGCCACGATCATCTTCCGCCACCTCCTTCCCAATGCAATGGTCGCGACGCTGACCTTCCTGCCCTTCATCCTGTCGGGTTCTATCACCACGCTGACATCGCTTGATTTCCTCGGTTTCGGTCTGCCGCCGGGCTCGGCGTCCCTTGGAGAACTGATCGCGCAGGGCAAACGCAACCTGCAGGCGCCGTGGCTGGGCCTGACCGCGTTTTTCACCATTTCCATCATGCTGTCGCTGCTGATCTTTATCGGCGAGGCGACGCGCGATGCGTTCGACCCGAGAAAGACGTTCCAATGACCGGTCCGATGCTCTCAATCCGTGATCTGTCGGTGGTCTTCCGGCAGGGCAGTGATGAAACGCTGGCGGTCAACAGGGTGTCATTCGACATCAACCGCGGCGAGACGGTGGCTCTGGTCGGGGAATCGGGATCCGGCAAATCGGTCACCGCGCTCTCGGTCCTCAAATTGCTTCCCTATCCAGCGGCCAGTCATCCATCCGGGGTGGTCTTTTTCAAGGACCGGGACCTTCTGTCGGCAGATGATGCCGACCTTCGCGGGGTGCGCGGCAATGATGTGACGATGATCTTCCAGGAGCCGATGACCTCGCTCAATCCGCTGCACACGATCGAGCGGCAGATAGGCGAGATTCTCGGTCTGCATCAGGGCCTTTTTGATGCCGCCGCCCGCGAGCGCACGCTCGAACTCCTGAACCAGGTGGGCATTCGCGATCCGGAAAAACGGCTTTCCGCCTATCCGCACGAATTGTCCGGCGGACAGCGCCAGCGCGTGATGATCGCAATGGCGCTGGCTAACCGGCCGGAACTCCTTATCGCCGATGAGCCGACAACGGCGCTCGACGTCACCGTTCAGGCGCAGATCCTGGAGCTCCTCGGCAAGCTCAAGAGCGAGCACGGCATGTCAATGCTGTTCATCACCCACGATCTTGGCGTCGTGCGCAAGATTGCCGATCGCGTCTGTGTGATGACAAATGGAGAAATCGTCGAGACGGGTCCGACGAAGGACATCTTCGAAAACCCGCAGCACGATTATACAAAGCACCTTCTGGCGGCCGAACCCAGCGGCGAGCCGCCAAAACCGGACGACACGGCGCCGATCGTCATGGAAGGCAAGGACATCAAGGTCTGGTTCCCGATCAAGAAGGGTTTCCTGCGCCGCACCGCCGATTATGTGAAAGCGGTGGACGGTATAGACCTGACCTTACGTTCCGGTCAGACGCTCGGCATTGTCGGCGAATCGGGATCAGGCAAGACAACGCTCGGTCTTGCCCTGACACGGCTGATTTCCTCCAAGGGCCGGATCGGCTTTGTCGGCAAGGACATCGACAGCTATTCCTTCAAGGCAATGAAACCGCTGCGCAACCAGATGCAGGTGGTGTTTCAGGATCCGTTCGGTTCGCTGTCGCCGCGCATGTCGATTTCGGAGATTGTCTCGGAAGGCCTGCGCATCCATGAACCGGGATTGAGCCGCGACGAACGGGACCGCAAGGTTGCGAGCGCACTTGAGGAGGTCGGACTTGATCCTTCAACCCGCTGGCGTTATCCGCACGAGTTTTCCGGTGGCCAGCGCCAGCGCATAGCCATTGCCCGCGCGATGGTTCTGAACCCGCGCTTCGTCATGCTTGATGAGCCGACATCGGCACTCGACATGAGCGTTCAGGCGCAGGTGGTCGACCTTTTGCGCAAACTGCAGCGTGATCACGATCTCGCCTATCTCTTCATCAGCCACGATCTGAAGGTCGTGCGTGCGCTTGCCAACAATGTGATCGTCATGCGCTTCGGCAAGGTGGTTGAACAGGGCCCGGCCGAGCAGATTTTCGACAATCCGCAAAACGACTATACCAGGGCGCTGATGGCGGCGGCTTTCGACCTGGTGGCGACACCTGCCGGGGTTGTCAGCGATTGAGCGGAGCCAAATTCGGATATATATTGCAATTGCTTGGATGCACTGTCCGGTTGCTGTTAGATTATATCCATGTCCGATCAACCTTCACGCAGGCTTGCCGCAATCATGGCGGCCGACATAGTAGGCTATTCGCGGCTGATGTCCGAAGACGAGGCGCACACGCTTGCGCAACTCAGGACTTTTCGCAGCGAATTGCTTGAGCCGGCGGTGTTGGACCAGGGCGGCAGGATCATCAAGAACATGGGTGACGGCTGGCTGGCCGAATTCGGATCGGCTGCCGCTGCGGTCGCCTGCGCCACCGATATCCAAAACCGCCTGACACGAGACGGATCGATGCAGATCCGCATCGGTATACATATCGGCGATATCATACATGAGGATGCGGACATATTCGGCGACGGCGTGAACATCGCGGCCCGCCTGCAGCAGCTTGCCATACCAGGCGCGGTTCTTGTTTCAGGCGAAGTCCACAGGATCATCGACAGCAAGCTCGGAACCCTGTTCAAGGACCTTGGAACACATAAACTGAAGAATATTGCAGCAGATACGACGGTCTTCGGATGGGCTCCGGAGGCGGTGGATGGCCAATCCCTTTTGTCCGCAGAGCCACTGGGCAGAAAGCAGACCGGCGTTCCGGTGATCCTCATCGAGGAACTGCAAGTTTCGGGTTCGAAGAACGAAGCATCGGAATTGGCGGAAGAATTCCGCTACGAACTTTTGCTGATGCTGTCGCGCCGCATCGGAATCAAGGTCGTGGGCGAACGCAATGAACAGACGGCGCCCAAATACGTTCTGGGCGGGCGCTGCCGGGTTTCCGGCGACCGGGTAAGGCTCGATATCGTTATGTCGGCGGGTACCGGGGGCGGGAATATCTGGACCGAACGCTTTGAGGACAGCACGGATGCAAGCGATGACTTTGTCGAGCAGGTCGCAAGGCGCGCTGCCGGATATTTAAGGACGCACACAAACTATTTCGATGGCGCGGATGTCAGCGACTTGCCGGACAGCGAATTGTCCGTCGAAGAGTTGCTGTCCAAAGCCGCCTATCTCAACACCCACTGGAATCTTGAGAGCGTCGAACTTGCCCGCGCATCGCTGACCGCCGCAATAGAAAAATCCCCGGACAATCCGACCGCAACGGCCATGCTCACTCTCGGCCACATCAGCCCGATTTTTACGGGCCACGGCCGCCTTGCGGATGTTGATAAGGCAATGGTTATGGACCTCGCTAACCGGGCCGTCAGCCTTGGTCCCAATTCCGACTTTGTGTTCATGGCACGGGCGAACTGCCGGCTCTGGCTGCTTCGTGACTTTGAGGGCGCAAAATCCGATGCGGAAAGGTCTTTGAAGATCAACCCTGACTACCAGGATGCGCAGGTGATTTTGGCGCTGGTGCAGATATTTTCGGGCGAACCCAAAAGGGGAGCCGAGCGGTTGGTGGGCCTCATGGACCTGATGTCGGAAAGCATGCTTTTCCCTATTATTCTATTCACCATCGGCCTTGCCTATCTGCTGGCGGGTGAAAAGGACAAGGCCCTGGACTACGCCAGGGAAGGTTACGAACGTGCGCCATCACTGCCAAATAGCGGCATCGTATTTTCCGCGGCGGCGGCAGACGATCCGGATATTGCGGGCAGCAGTGGCTTCACGGACATGATTGACCGGCTGAACCTGAATTTGGCGCTGATCGACAACTTTCCGTTCTCCAGAAAAACCGACACCGAACTGCTGAACTCGCGTCTCAGAGCCGCAGGCGTTCCGCATTGAGCGTTTTGGGCTATCGCGGATTTCGGTTCCTTCATCCGATACATTGTTGACAGACGGCATTGTGCCGGGGCTAGATTTACACCATGGACACCGGCGCGAGAGGAACGAAGGGGCATGCCTGGCGGCTAAAGCGCATGGCAATTATTGCAGCCCTGTCGGTTCTGACAGCCTGCGGAGGCGAAGGCGACGAAGCCACAACGGATAACGGCGAATATCCGCTCATGCCGGCATTGAGCACAGCGGAACTTGCCGCATCGGATCGAAAATGGTCCATGGTCCGGGACGTTGTCGAAAGACGCTGCGTTGTGTGCCATGGCTGCTATGATGCGCCATGCCAGCTGAAGCTTTCTTCGCCCGACGGCCTGTTGCGCGGCGCCAGCAAACAACCGGTCTATGATCCTTCGAGGCTGAAGGATGCGCCACTTACCCGGCTCGGCATCGACGCCAAAACGGAAAAAGGCTGGCGCGGACTCGGATTCTTCCCGGTGGAGCGCAATCCAACCGTGCCGAATAGCAGTCCTTCCGCCATTTCCAGACTTCTGGATCTCGGTCGGTCCAATCCGCCGACTGCCGGCGCACCACTGCCGGAAGAAGCCGACCTCAATATTCACAGAAAGCTCAGCTGTCCGGTACCCGATGAGGTGGATGATTATGTTGCCGACCATCCGCATGGCGGCATGCCCTACGCCACTGCGGGCCTGCCCGATTCCGAATACGACCTCCTGTCGCGCTGGGCCGAGACCGGTGCGCCGCTGCCGGGCAAAATCCGTGAAATCCCTGCCACTGTTGCTGCGCAGATAAAGGAAATCGAAGCCTTCCTCAATGGAGGCGACAACCGTCGGAGACTGACTGCGCGCTATCTCTACGAACACCTGTTCCTTGCCCATCTGCATATCGAAGGGGACGATCAGCGGCATTTTTTCCGCCTGATCCGGTCAACGACGCCTTCGGGCGAGCCGGCGAATGAAATCGCAAGCCGGCGTCCCTTCGACGATCCCGGTAAAGCACCATTTTACTACCGAGTGGTATCAATTGACGGGACGATCCTTCACAAGGAGCACATGGTCTATGAGATCGGATCCGAGCGCCTGAAACGCTACAGGTCGCTGTTTCTCGCTGACGATTGGACCATTTCTGCTATGCCGCCCTATTCGGCTGCGGCGGGAGGCAATCCGTTCACCACATTCGCCGCACTGCCGCCCGCAGGCAGGTATCAGTTTCTGCTCGACGACGCGTTATACTTCGTGCGCAGCTTCATTCGCGGACCGGTCTGCTACGGGCAGGTTGCAGTCGATGTCATCGAAGACCGGTTCTGGGTTTCGTTTCTCGACCCGGAAGCAGATCTTTCCGTGACGGACAATTCCTACCTTGCGAAAGCGGCGCCGCTGCTTGAGTTGCCCGTTGCCCGGACCGACGGCGACCTTGAATCACGGTTGTCGAACTTCTTGTCTGAGGGTCCGGCCAAATATCTCAGATTCCGCGACCAGCACTATAAATCTGCGCCGTCCTACGCCAACGGTCCGGCCTATGATTTTGTCTGGGACGGCGACGGCAGCAACATCGACGCACGTCTGACGGTCTACCGTAACTTCGACAATGCTTCGGTCGTCACCGGGTTTGTCGGCGCCATACCCGAAACCGCCTGGGTGATCGACTACCCGCTGTTCGAACGCATCTATTATGACCTGGTTGCCGGATTCGATGTGTTCGGAAGTCTCGAACATCAGTTGACGACACGGCTCTATATGGACGGTCTAAGGCGCGAAGGAGAGACGATCTTCCTGTCTTTCTTGCCGCCGGATGTGCGAAAACCGCTCCATGACGAGTGGTATCGCGGCCCGCTTGCCTCGCTTGTTGACTGGCTGAAGGAGCAGCCGGTCGATACCAGCGCGCCGACGGGCGTCACCTACCTCACGGACACACCAAAGGCCGAGTTTCTTCAAAACCTGCTGACACGCGGCCCAAAACTGTGGCCGGTCCATGACCCGATCAATCGCTGCACCGGCGCCGAATGCGCTGAGAGCCAGTCGGCGGCGGGCCAGTTGCGGGTGCTTGCCGACCGCAAGGGTCCCTGGGTTAAATTTCTTCCCGACATCGCCTTGCTGCTGGTTGAAACGTCAGCCGCCGGACCAGAGATCTTCACGCTGGTGCATGACAAGGCACACAGCAATGTCGCGTTCCTGTTCAGAGAGGAGAACCGGCGGGAGCCGGAAGACGACCGGCTGACAATTGTCCCGGGCCAGTTAGCAAGCTATCCGAATCTCTACTTCAAAGTTGAGGAGCCAAGCCTGCCGGCCTTCGTGACAGATATACAGAATATCACCAGCCAGGCTGACTACATGGCCTTTGTTCAGTCCTATGGCGTGCGGCGCAGCAGTGCCGATTTCTGGGCAAGCGTCGATATCGTGCAATCGGCTCTGCAAAATCAAAACCGGATAGAGGCCGGGCTGCTTGATCTCAATCGCTACAAGGACCCGAAGGAAGACGACACAATCGAATGAGCCCGACGCATCCGGCGTCTCAGGGTTTTCTCACGCTGGTCGGTGAGCCGTAAAGACGCTCGATACGCTCAATCGCCTGGTACAGGGGCTCGCGTACGACCTGCATGGTGTGACCGCTGGCATGAAGGGCCGTTTGCGGTTCTTCCACGATCGCCACATGACCCTTCCAGAACACGAGATCGCCTCTCTCCAGATTGGCGTATTTTGCATCCGGCTCGATCGGCTCGCCAAGACCCGCCTCCTGCATATAGGTGTCGCGCGGCACGTTGTGCCCGCACAATTCCATGCAAAGCTGCACCAGCCCGGAGCAATCGACACCGAAACCGGAGCGCCCGCCCCACAGATAGGGCGTTTGGAGGAATGCGGCAGCGACGTCGACATAATCCAGGAAACGGTGTGTTATCGGCGCCACGTGGCGGGCAATGACGGCGGTTCCGTCTTCAAGCAGCAAATATTCCGTGCCCCTGGTTGTCTGCGAACCCGTGAGCGCGAGACGACTTCCGATAGAACAGGCAAGGCGCACTGGACTGCGCAGATCTGAAGAAGAATAGATGAACGTACGCGGCACAGTAACAATATGAGTCGCAGGCGCCTGCACGTCACCAAGACCGTCCGATCTTGCATAGCCGACATAATTATCTGCCTCGAGCTGAATCCAGCTCCAGCCGCTGTCTTCGTCGAATACGGTCACCGTCTCACCCAGCAGCGCCTGTGTATCGACACCGGCCTTGTCGTTTGGCCCGTCGCGCAAATCCAGAACGGGCGTCACCACCTGACGCCGGCGGCCGGTCACGTAGCGCTTTGCCTCCACCTGCCCTTTCAGGGCCGCATCGGCGAGATCGGGTCGATAGGCATTGAGCTTCTTGTCGAGTGCGCCGGTCACAGCGAGAGCTCCCTGCCTTCATCGATGATGATGTCGCCGAGTTTTTCAAGGTAGAGCGCGCCGTCGACGGTGCGCTGGATGATGACGTTCCGCCGGTCGCGCTCGTCGCGCGAGCGGCGAACCAGACCCATCGTACCCATGGAATCGAGCGCACGGGTGATTACCGGCTTGGTGACACCGAGGGTCGTGGCAAGGCCGCGCACCGTGTGCGGCGGCGGCACAAGATAGATGTGCAACAGAATGCTAAGCTGGCGAAGCGTCAGATCCGGCGCGTCGGACTGCACAAGCCTCAAGGTCGCGCTGTGCCAGAGATGCAGTGCCTGTGATGGGCTTAATGAAACACTCATGCCTGCCTGCCGTGGTCTGCAAATCAACGATTGTTTCGCTACCGTATCATTATCGGCAAGACAGGTCAAAACTGACAGCTCGGTGAGGCGTTAACCCGGATAACGCCGACAGAGAAGATGATACAATGCACGGATCGCCTGTGCTTCGCCGCCGACCGGCGCTTGCGGTTTTTCCTTCGGGTTCCACGCAAAAATATCAAAATGAGCCCAGTCCGCAGCCTTTTCCACAAACCGGCCCAAAAACAGAGCGGCAATGATCGACCCGGCCATACCACCGGCCGGCGCATTGTTGAGATCGGCCACCGAAGAAGAAAGATTTCGGTCATAGGGCCCATAAAGTGGCATGCGCCAGACCGGATCAAATGACTGCTCGGCGGCCTCGTCCAGCGAAGCCGCAAATGTGTCGCTGCGGCAATAATAGGGCGGCAGGTCCGGTCCCAGAGCAACGCGGGCAGCGCCCGTCAGCGTGGCCATGTCGATCATCAGCTCCGGCTCCTCCTCGTCTCCCAGACAAAGAGCATCGGCAAGTACCAGCCGTCCTTCAGCGTCTGTATTGCCGATTTCGACAGTCAAACCCTTGCGGCTGGTCAGAATGTCACCCGGACGGAAGGCATTGCCGGCTATGGCGTTTTCGACGGCCGGAATCAGCACTCGCAGGCGAACGGGCAATCCGGCGCCCATGATCATGGAGGCAAGGCCGAGAACATTTGCCGCGCCGCCCATGTCCTTTTTCATGAGAAGCATGCCGGCGGCCGGCTTGATGTCGAGACCGCCGGTATCAAAACAGACGCCCTTGCCGACCAGGGTGACTTTTGGCGCATCACCCCGGCCCCATCGAAGGTCCAGCAGGCGCGGTGCGGAGACGCTTGCCCGGCCGACAGCGTGGATCAGGGGGAAGTTCTGCTCAAGCAACGCATCGCCTTCGATTGTGGAAACGGCGGCGCCGTGGGCCTCGGCAAGACTTCGCAAGCTGAGTTCCAGCTCTGCCGGGCCCATGTCGTTTACCGGCGTGTTAACAAGGTCGCGCGCCAGGAAACAACCGGTGATGATCCGCTCCAGTTCCACTTGTGCGTCGGGTTCCGGACAGACCAGCTTCGCCGCTGCCGCCTCGCGCTTTTTATATTTGTCGAAACGGTAGGATCCGAGCCCGAAACCCAGCGCAGTTTCCCGCGCATGGTCCCGCGCGTTTTCCAGATACCAGCTTCCTGCGGGTAGTTTTTTTGCCAGGGTCCCGGCAAGCAACGGCCGATCCGCCAGGCCGGCACCTATGCCGAACAGGGCGCCGGCAAGCGTGCCGTCCGGTCCCGGCAGAAGCTGAACCTCACCGGACGACGCGGCAAATCCCGACTGGCTGATCCAGCTCTCGAGCAGCGGGTCGATACCGCCGGTTTCGAGATCGCTTTTGCTGATCATGTAGACAGGCCGCGCATCGTCGGTCATTTCGGCAAAACAGGTGAGCGTCATGATGTCCTCGTATTACATCCGTTAACCATCCGTTAGGGTTAACAGAATATTGATAAAGAGGGGGCGGTTCATCTGAAGCTAAAACATTCTGAAGCGCAGTGAAATCACCCAACTGAAAGAATGTTTGCGGTTGCCGGACTGCATCGCGGCCGCTCAAATGGAAGGGAAACGGGGTCGTCATTATGGGCAGCACTGAATTGAAGTTCTCGCACACATTGCAGCTTTCAAGAACCGTGTGCGCATTTGCCCTTATCGCGGCCCTTGCCGGCTGCGCCAATGTGAGCAAGATGAAAACCGGCTCCATTTCGACCGGGAACAAGCCCATTTCGCAAATGAATTCCTCGGAGCTTCTGCGCGTCGAGGGCAGATATGCATCGGCTTACAAGTCCAATCCGCAGGACAAGGCCGTCGGCATCAATTATGCGACGCTGCTGCGGATGACGGGACGCAACGATCAAGCCCTTGCCGTGATGCAGCAGGTTGCCATCCATCACCCCACCGACCGCGATGTCCTTGCCAGCTATGGCAAGGCGCAGGCCTCGGCCGGCCAACTTGACCAGGCACTCAGCACGATACGCAGAGCTCAGACGCCAGACCAGCCGGACTGGCGACTCATGTCTGCGGAAGGCGCAGTACTGGATCAGCTCGGCAAGTCCAACGAAGCGCGCAGCAAGTACCGCCGGGCGCTCGACCTTATGCCTGGCGAGCCATCGGTCCTTTCCAACCTCGGCATGTCCTATGTTTTGAGCGGCGATCTTCCGACCGCTGAAAACTATCTGACGAAGGCAGTGCAGGCGCCCGGAGCCGATAGCCGGGTGCGGCAGAACCTGGCGCTGGTTGTCGGTCTTCAGGGGCGTTTTGCCGAAGCCGAGCAGATTGCCAAGGCAGAATTGTCCCGCGACCAGGCGCAAGCAAATGTCGCCTATCTTCGCACCATGCTTTCCCAGCAGAACGCCTGGGCCAAACTCAGCGACAAGAAGAACACCAACTGAGCAGACAAACAGCTAAAACCAAAAAAACGCCCGGCACATGTGCCGGGCGTTTTTGCATTCGTGTTCTTTTGTAATCCAGGCGTTTCGGCAGCCCTCAGAGCGTATCCATGACCGTCATCATGGCCGGGCCAAGGATCACACCGAAAATCACCGGAAGGAAGAACAGGATCATCGGAACAGTGAGTTTCGGCGGCAGTGCTGCGGCCTTCTTTTCGGCCTCGGTCATGCGCATATCACGGCTTTCCTGGGCCAGCACCCTGAGGGCCTGAGCAATGGGTGTGCCATAACGTTCTGCCTGTATCAGCGCCTGACAGACCGATTTCACCGCTTCCAGACCCGTGCGTTCGCCCAGATTCTCAAAGCCCTTGCGGCGTTCATCGAGATAAGAAAGTTCAGCCGTTGTCAGCACAAGCTCTTCAGCAAGTGCCGCTGACTGCGTGGCCACTTCATCGGCCACCCGCTTGAAAGCGGCCTCAATCGATATGCCCGATTCCACGCAGATCAGCAGGAGGTCCAGAGCATCGGGCCATGCGTTGCGGATCGATTTCTGCCGCTTGCTGGTCCGGTTGGAGACATAGATGTTCGGCGCAAAGAACCCGATATAGGCCGCAGCAATAACTCCGACAACGCGTATCGCTATAGGCTGGTCGGCAAATCCTCCGAGCCAGAACACATAAAAAACAGCACCGGCAAAGAACAGGAACGGCAGGGTGAACCGTGCGAAAAGAAACATGTTGAGCGCGTTTTGGGTTCGAAAACCCGCTGTTCGCATCTTCTTTTCTGTATTTTTATCGACCAGAGCCTCGCGCAAGTTCAGTTTTTCGACGAGTTGCCTGATAGATGTGTTGTTTTCGTGCCTCAGGGTGCCACGGGAATTGGCTTCCGCCTTCAACCTGGCACGCTCACGCGCGCGTATTTCGTCACGCTCGACAGCCACCGCCTTCATGCGCGATTTGAGATCGCCACGCTCGAACATCGGCATGAAAATCGTGAACATCGTTGCAAAGACCGCGATACCAACGAGAACCGCTGAAACGAATGTTGGATCTGTCAGTGTCTTGATCATGGCGGGCTAGCTCTTTCGGTCGTCGCACACTAATGAAATAAGCGGCTCAAATGTCGAAATTGATCATGTTGCGCATGACGAGGATACCCATCGTCATCCACACACAGGACGCTCCGAGGATCAGGTGTCCCCGCGGATCGGTGAACAGCGGCATGATGTAGCCGGGCGTCGTCAGATACACCATCAGGATGATGACAAAAGGCAGCGAACCGATGATTGCGGCCGATGCCTTTGCTTCCATGGAAAGCGCATTGACCTTCGCCCTCATTTTCTTGCGGTCACGCAGCACCCGCGACAGATTGGCCAGTGCCTCTGAAAGGTTACCGCCTGCCTGCGCCTGAATTGTAATGACAATCGCAAAAAAGTTGGTTTCGGGCAGCGGTATGTTTTCATGCAGCCTGCCACAGGCCTCAGGTATGGTCATGCCCAGTTGCTGGGCCTCGACAACCTTCTTGAATTCGCTGCGCAAGGGCTCCTGCGCTTCGCTGGCGATCAGTCTCAACGCATCGTTGACAGGCAGACCCGAGCGGATCGAGCGCACCATCACGTCGAGGGCGTTGGGAAACTCGGCAATGAAGGCCTTGAAGCGTTTTGCCCGCTTAAAGCCGACAATCCAGCGCGGCACGCCAAGGCCGCCAACGACAATCATTCCAAGTGCCAGAAAAAGCGGCGCGCCCAGCATGAAGGTGAACAATCCGAACAGGATGCCAAATATGCAGCTGGCAACGTTGAACTGGAGAACGGAGATGTTCCATCCGGTCTGCTGCAACGCCACCTTCAGCGGCGGGGAACTGTAATTGGTTTTCTTTTTCTGTTTTTCTTCAAGATCCTTCAGCGACTCCTGAACGGACCTGCGCCGCTTGGCCGCCTCATGGTCACGGTCACGCGCGAGCTTTACGGCACCGCCATCGGTTTCGGCAAGTTGCACCTGCTTGAAGCGCTTGTCGGCCTTGTTCTGGGTTTCTATCGTCGGAAATAAAACGGCATAAGCCACTCCACCGGCAGCAATAGCCGCCAGTGCGATGATCAGCAGGACCGTTGCATCAATTCCGAACATCTGAACTACCCTTTCCTAGCGGCACGCACTGCTTCCCGGGCTATCCGCCCGACTGTTCCATAGTGTCGATTGCTTCGGCCAACCGGCGCTCCTCACCGAAATAGCGGGCCCGCTCCCAAAACTGCGGCCGGCCGATACCGGTTGAGCAATGACGCCCCAGAATGTTCCCGTTGGCGTCCTCACCTTCGAGATCAAACGTCATGAGATCCTGGGTAATGATGACGTCACCTTCCATTCCGGTGACCTCTGTAATATGGGTGATCCGCCTTGAACCGTCTCGCAGGCGCGCCGCCTGGACGATTATGTCGACAGAGCCGGCGATGATTTCGCGAACCGTCTTGGCCGGCAAGGAATAGCCACCCATGGCGATCATCGATTCAATTCGGCTGAGACACTCTCGTGGCGAGTTGGAGTGTATCGTTCCCATCGAGCCATCGTGGCCGGTGTTCATCGCCTGCAGAAGGTCAAACACCTCAGGTCCGCGCACCTCGCCGACGATGATGCGTTCAGGGCGCATACGCAGACAGTTCTTGACGAGATCGCGCATCGTCACCTCGCCTTCGCCCTCAATATTGGGCGGACGGGTTTCAAGCCGTACCACATGAGGCTGTTGCAGCTGCAGTTCAGCCGAGTCTTCGCAGGTGATAATGCGTTCGGTTTCGTCAATATAGCGGGTCAGACAGTTCAAGAGGGTCGTCTTGCCGGAACCCGTTCCGCCCGATATCACGACGTTACAGCGAACGCGCCCGATAATCTGCAGAATGGTCGCGCCGGGCGGCGTAATCGAACCGTAACTGACGAGCTGATCGAGTGTCAGCTTGTCCTTCTTGAACTTACGAATGGTGAGCGTGGTGCCGTCAATCGCGAGGGGCGGCGCGATAACGTTGACACGGGAGCCGTCCGGCAGTCGCGCATCACATATCGGGCTTGATTCATCGACGCGGCGACCCACCTGGCTCACGATGCGCTGACAGATCGACAGGAGCTGGCTTTCGTCGCGGAACCGAATATCGGATTCTTCAACCTTGCCGTCGACTTCGATATAGCTGTGCCCGGATCCGTTGATCATGATGTCGGCAATATCGTCCCGGGCAAGAAGAGGCTCGAGCGGACCATAGCCGAGAACGTCGTTACAAATGTCCTCCAGCAGCTCTTCCTGCTCGGAGATCGACATCGCAAAATTCTTGATCGTGATAATGTCGTTGACAATATCGCGAATTTCCTCGCGTGCGCTTTCATTGTCCAGCTTGGAAAGCTGTGACAGATCGATTGTGTCGATCAGCGCTGAAAAAACCTGGGACTTGGTGGTGTAGTAGCCATCCGATTTTTTGGAAGCGCGGCGTTTCTTTTCCGGCCGCTCTCCACCCGGCGCAATCGGCGTGTTGCCCGTCATCGGCATGTCTTCAGGAGCCGGCGATTTTGCTTCGCTCGGCTTTCCTTCCGGTTCCAATTCAGGCGCGAGGGGCGGTGTGCGGACCATTGTGTCCTCCACCTTCCCAAATCCGTCTTTTCCGCGTCTGCCAAACATATACTACCCCTGAAACTTTTGGATTTTCGTCCGCCTATTTGCGCGCCAGCAGGGATCGCAGGCCGGTCAGGCCGGATTTCTTCTGGCTCTTGACCTCAGCACGGCCCGTTAAAATGTGGGCGAGCTGTGAAAATGTCTCCGCAATCGGTGCCTTGGCATCCGTCTCGGCGATCATGCGGCCGCTGTTCGACGCCGTGCCGAAAAGCTGCGCGTCAAACGGGATGATTGATGTGGCGTCCAGCGCCAATGGCTCGCAGAAATCGTTGATTGAGATTTCCGGACGCTTCGGCATGCCGACCTGATTTAGAATCAGACGCGGTGACTTGTCGTTCGGCCGCAGCTTGGCCAACGTATCGACGAGGTTTTTCGTGTTGCGCAGATTCGGCAGATCGGGTGTTGCGACCACCACGACATCGTCAACCTCGCTCAATACGGACTTCGTCCAGTTGGTCCACATATGCGGAACATCAAGGACGGTGACCGGCGCCGTGCGCTGCACGACCTCAAGAACCGGCTCGAAACTTGCGCCACTGAAATCATAGGTGCGGTCCAGCATGGAAGGCGCCGCAAGCATGGAAAGGTGCGAAGCACATTTCGAAAGCAGGCGCTCCAGAAAGACGTCATCGAGCCGTTCAGGCGCAAACACCGCTTCGGCTATACCCTGCGGCGGATCCTGATCAAAGTTGATATTGGCCGTTCCAAATGCCAGGTCCAGGTCGGCCAGAATGACTTCCGTGTCAAACAGGCTCGAAATGCCCCAGGCACAGTTATGCGCGATGGTGGAGGATCCGACGCCTCCCTTGGCCCCGACAAACGCAATCGTGCGCCCAAGCGGCTCTGCATCGGGATCGACAAAAATGGAAGCGATGGCGTTTATGAGATCGGCGAGGCTGACAGGGCCGACGAGGTATTCGGAAATACCGCGGCGAACCAGCTCACGGTAAAGATGAACATCATTGTCATAGCCAATGACGATCACCTTCGTCGTCGGGTCACACACTTCTGCAAGATCGGCGAGATGATTCAGCAGATCATCGGAGGAGCCGGAGTTTTCAAGGATAATGAGGTTGGGTGTCGGCGAGGAAGCGTACATCGTACAGGCTGCCTCAATGCCGCCACTGACCGTGCGCAAATGGGTGCGCGCCATGCGCCTGTCCTCGGAGCAACTGCTGATTATCTGCGACAAGCCATCCGATTCGCAAAATGCCTGTATCGATATGCGCGGCAACGGGCGCAAATTGTCCATTGCGGCTTCATCATCGCGTGTGTCAATCAGGCTGTGATCGACACTGGAATTTTCTGCAACCTCACTCATTTCGTCATCCTGCCTTGCGTTCTTTCAAACCCAGTTGCATGCTCGCGGCACGCTTAGTTGCTGCTGGTGGCGTACGAACCGTTTTTCCGGTAGTTCTCGATCACAACATCCCGGCGCTGTGCGTCGATCGGTGTCATGCCCCGCGGCGCCAAAAGGTCGGACGGATTGGCGATCTGCGCAGCCAGATTGTTTTGCGTCGCACAACCGAAATTCTCATAGTGCTTGTTTTCCAGCGTGTTGTAGACGAGGTCCTCGGGCCACTTGCCGCATTGCGCGGTGTGAGCGCCGATGGCCTTAAAACTCAACCGGATCGGCGCTGCGTCATTCTGAGCAGCGGCCTGATAGGAAACAATCCTTATGCGACGGGCCGGAATTCCCTCCTGGGTTATGATCTTCTTGATCTGTCCGGCTATGCGCGATGCGGCAGCTGTATTCGGTGAGCCGACCGGGGTCATGATTTGCATGGTACCGGACGAATTTTCCCGATACTCCGCGGCAAATCCCTGGACGATACTCTTCCTGCCATAGTTGAGCTGCTTTTCACCACTGGCGATCGGCACATCCACCGTATATTCCTTCTCGGAAATCATGATCGGGTGATTGGTCCGATAATCGTCCGGTATTGCGCCGACCTCGATGTCGTGGACATTGGCGCAGCCCGCCAGCAATGCGCCGGTCGCGATTATAGCGGCCCGGAACGCAAAGCCCGGTTTGCGGTTGCGGGGCTGGCCTGTTTTCTGTTTTCCAGAGACGGTAACCATGTACGTCATAACGTTGCTCCAACCCATCATCACTTGTAGATAAACCCGACAACGCCGTGGTAGCGGCCTTTGGGTAACTGCGTTTCCATCTGGCCGTAAACCCGATTGACACGACCAAGGAAATTCGCTGCGCCATCACTGGCGGCGTTGAAGTTGTCATCCGGCCTGTTGAGCTTGTTGCGCGCAACCGGACGCACCAGATAGGGCGTGGCTATGATGACCAACTCGGTTTCGTTGCGGACGAAATCGCGGCTGCGGAAGAGCGTGCCGAGAACAGGCACTTTTGCCAGCCCCGGGAAGCCACCCATAACCTGACGGATATCGTCTCGGACAAGGCCGGCAATGACAATCGATCCACCGGACGGCAGTTCGACAGCAGTATCAGCCTCGCGCTTGCGTATGCCATTTGCCGTTATGCCACCGAGACCCTGGGATCCGCTGAGGGTAACGCTGCCCTCAAAGGTCGGCTCGGAAACCTCTGTTTTGACCCGCAGACTGATCCTGCCGGCTGACAAAACGACGGGAGTGAAATTAAGGCGGATACCCCACGTCTTCTCATCGTACTCATAGGTGATCGTGTTGTTGGTGGAATCGACTGACTGGCCAACAACAAGCTGGAAGTCGCCGCCAACGAAGAATGTTGCGGCCTCGCCGGAGATCGCCGTCAGTGTGGGTTCAGCCAGAGTTTTCATCACCCCGGCCTGTTCCATTGCCCGGACATAGGCATCTATGCTGACGGATCCGGCGCTTCCGGAAAATACTCCGGCGGAATTGCTCAGTGACTTTCCAAGACCGACCGGATTGATCGAGTTGAAAACAGCGCTGCCATTGTTGCTGAATGTCGTGTTGAAACCGAGCTGTTTCAGGACCTGCCTGCTGACTTCAGCAACTGTAACCTTCAGCGTTACCTGGTCTTCGCCCTCGATATCAAGGAGGTTGACGATCTGTGAAACCTGCCGATCCTCGGCGAAGATTGCGGCGTCGCCGCCATCGCCCACGGCGGTGATATTGCGTGTCGTCGCCTCACCGCCTTTGAGGAAAATACCGGCAATCTGATTGGCACGGGCGGCATCCTGCGGCGTGCGAACGGTGCCCGTCAGAACGATGTTGTCGCTGATGATTTCGACCTTGATGTCGGAATCGGGAATGAAGCGGGCAAGCTGCCGTTCAAGGCCGGTGATGTCACGCTCGACGGCGAGGTTCAGGCTGACAACCGGTTTTCCGTTCCTGCCGAACACAAAGATATTGGTCTGGCCAACCGCCTTGCCGAAGAGATAAATCCGGCGCGCCGACCGAGTCACCGCATCGGCAACGGAGGGATCGGCAACCAGAATATCATGGGCATCGTCCGGCAGGTCGATAACAACTGCCTTGTTCAGGCCGAGTTTGACGTCCTTGACGTTTGAAGCGCCCGTTGTGCGAACCTTGATCGTTTGCGGATTGGCTTCGGCGACACCGGCCATCGGCACGACCGACAATATGGCGGTGGCCGCTAGAGCCGCCCCGGCTGTCAGTGTCCGGCGACCAAAAATCGATGCATGAGCTGAATTTTGTGTTCTATGCACTGTTCTATCCCCGGTCTAGTTTGTGCCGATATTGGTAATCTGACCCGAACGGATCAGCTGGATGCTTGCGCCGCCCTCGCCACTCAGAAGATGGTCCGCACCACCGGTATCGGCATCCTGAACATCTGCGACACTGCGCAGGGCCAGCGTCAGGCGCGATGCCATTTGCTGGGCGACGGAGATGATTTTCGCCTGCTCGGGTGTAAGCTCCAGGGTTGCAGTCGTGCCGACGGCGGTCTTTTTGCCGTCTTCGTCTTCCTCGATGCGTTGGTCGATTGCCAGAACACGGATGTTCGACAGGATCGTTTCGGTCAGAAATCCAGCCTCATCGGAACTGCGCACCATGATCACGTCGACGCGGTCATTGGGCAGGATGAAGCCGCCGGCGCTGGTTTCAACCGATATCTCGGTCGAAACCGCCCGTTTTCCAGAGGGGAGCATGGAAGACATGATCCGCGTGCCCGAGTCGACGATCTTTTCCGTGCGTAAGGGTTCGCCCTCGAAAACCGGCAACCGGACGATGGAGCCGGTCAATTCCTCGACCGCGTCCGGGCGCGTCGAACGGGTAATGTACCCGTCGGTGACCGCATGTTCGGGCCAATCCTGCCAGTCAAGGTTTCCCTTGCCGAGGCGAGAACCAATGGGCAGGCTGTTGGACGCAACAAGCACCATTTCGGTTTTGACCTTTTTCACCACCTGGCGAATCGGCTGGACATCGTTTTGGCCAGTGATGTTCAAAATCAGGTATCCGGCTGCAACTGCGGCAACCAGCGCAATGCTCATGACAATCAATCGTGCGGGCTTCATGCTGTTTCCCCGGGACATAAATCCAATCGTTGACCCGACAATGCCGCATGAATCGTGTACTTATGGTTAATGCGGCCCTACCAATCTTGCTTAACGGCAAATTAATGACGCCGCCCGATTCAAAGTGGGCGCGCATGAAGTCCATCCGCGCAACTCCAACCTGTCTGGAGAGAATCGCTACCGACGCTTGCCGTACCGGCGCAGGAATAAGACGATATCGGGGAAATTCAGGCTATCTGGCTGAATGCATATTGCATCAACGCCGAAGACGGATAGCACATCAATCCGGCGAATCCGATGGCTATCCCGTATGGAATGCCGACCTTAGGGTCGAGCAGATGGTTTATGACCCCGACCCGCCAGGTAACGAAGCCGAAGCGGTCCGAGCGCGCAAACAGGATAGCAAGTGTCAGCAAGCCGCCAAACAGCGCCACATAGGTCAGGAATGTCAGCAATTGCATGTTCAAACCGAACCAGACAGCCGTGGCCGTCAGCAACTTGGCGTCACCTCCACCCATAGCGCCGAATGCGAATAGCGCAAAGCACACGCCAAACACAATCAACCCGGCTGCAAAATGCTGCCCAAAGGTCACCCAATCCATCCCTGTAAGCGGCGCGATGATTGTAAATGACACCAGGAGAATGACGGAAACCCGATTGGGAATGGTCATCGAGAGCGCGTCTGTCAATGCCGCAAAGGCAAGACACAACGGAAAAATCACCATAATGGCCGCTACCAGCATTTTATTCTCCTTGGCCGGGCAACAGGCTGCAAGTCAGTGTTTGGCTACCTTCAATACAGCTGCATCAAACCGCACACTCATTAAAATAAAATAACCGCCCGGACCTTAAGTCCGGACGGTTGCAATTGACTGACAAATTGTCATCCAGCCGATGCGCCTGCGACGCGGTGACCGTATCGCGGCACGCGGCCAAGACAATTAGCCAAGCTTGGCAGAAACGTTACCAAAGGTGTTCTGGAGGCCGTTACCAACAGCCGTCATGGCAGCAATAGCTGCAACAGCGATCAGGGCAGCAATCAGGCCATACTCGATAGCGGTTGCGCCGGACTCGTCTTTCATGAAACGTGCAAAAATCTTAGTCATTGGAATACTCCTTGCTCCACTTTGTTCAGCACTTCCGTCAACTTTTTTCCGTTGATCGGATGGACGCAAACTATCGGACAGGGTTTGAAAACACCTTAAAAAACAAGGTTACCAAAGCGTTGACGATCAAAGAGCTGTGTTTTGGTGAATGCATAATTAACATCGGCGCACCGGGATTCCGGGGTCAGCTGCATAGTCGCGGACTGCAACAATTTATACTGCCAAGGGCCCTATATAATATAATGAGTATGAGCAGTTGTTCGGAATTCTCAGCATTCCAGTACCTGCCATTATATGACCGCCCACGCATAGTGAATTGATCTTTTTCGTATGGAACGGACACGCGTTAAGCCTTCATTCACCATTCCGAGCGACTTTTAGGGACAATATTTTTGACGACGCGGTTTGAGGAGAACGTCATGTTCGGCCTGTCTAATATCCGAAACACACTGGGACCGGTGGGTGCACTGGCGATATGCCTCTCGACCCTGTTGCCTGTTGCCGCATCCGCGTCGGATGAAAATACAATAAAGATCGAGCTCGACTATGCGCGGGTTATCAAACTCGACCGTGCCGTCAGCCGCGTGATTATAGGAAATGCCGAAATCGCAGATGCAACCGTCAGTGACTCCAAAACAATCATCCTGACCGGCAAACGCTTCGGCACGACAAATCTGGTTATTCTTGACGTTGACGGTACAGCGATTGTAGACGAGCGTGTTCTGGTATCACTGGAAGCACACAACACCATGCAGGTGTATCGTCAAACCGATCGCCAGGTCATGTCCTGTACGCCGGCATGTGAGCCTCTGGATCTTCCCTGACCGAGGGTTCTGCAGCGCCGCATGGGCGGCGGCAATTGTGGTAAATAAATACCGAACAATTCAGATTCAGTTCCGTTGAATAAGGATACGGATTGTAAACCCCTTTGCCGTATGATTTCCCGACAGGTCCATGAAGCGGGGTTGTCATGCCGGTCCTTAGCAGAAAAAAGCACAAAAATGATGTGCACAGGTCAAATTCGAAACGCTCATCGTGGTTTCGGTTCCGGCGCAATGAAAACGGCGCCGCGGCAATAGAGTTCGCTCTTCTTGCGATTCCTTTTTTCCTGTTGATTTTTGCCATAATCGAAACGTGCATTGCATTCGCGGCCGAACAGACGCTGAACTATGCCGTCGACAAGCTTGGGCGGCAGTTGCGCACAGGCCAGATCACCTTTGCAACCGGGGAAGCCACCGACAAAACCGAAGCCGAATTCCGCACGATGCTGTGCGACGAAGTATCGATGATGTTCAGCTGCGGCGCTGATGTTGATGACCGGCTGTTTGTCGATCTGCAGAACTACGCCACATTCGCCTCAATACCGACCAGCGTGCCAGTGGTTGGCGGCAAGCTGGACGATTCCGGCTTTGCGTTCAATCCGGGCGGAGCGTCGACCATCAACATGCTGCGCGCCTATTACACATGGAAGGTCACTGTCGACCTGTTTCGACCCTATATCGCCAATATAACCGCGGACGGCGAATCGCAGGCGAATTATTACCTGATCGTCGCCACCACGGCCTATCGCAACGAAGCTTATGAGTGATGAAAAATCTGCAATCGACTGCGCCGTGTGCGAATAGCGGAGACGCTCCCATGATTTCGATGAAAAACCGGATTCAATCCATAGCCGAAAAAAGTATGCTCCAACGCTGGCGCGACCTGCTGCGCGACCGCAGGGGTGTTGGCGCGGTGGAATTTGCGTTCGTGGCGCCCATTTTGGTGGTCCTTTATATCGGTGCGGTGGAAATGACGGTGGCGTTGTCCGTGGATACAAAGGTTTCGCGGGCCGGCAACATCACGCTTGATCTGATCACGCAGGGAACATCGACATCACGCGCCGAACTAGCTGCGATGCCGGATGTGGCGACCAGCATACTCGCGCCCTACACAGGTGCGAATGTCGAGTTGAAATATACCGCCATCACGGTATCGGACGACGGCACGAAAGCAACAGTAAACTGGTCCTGGGGCAATTTGACGACCAAACCCTATACGGCCGGGGCCGAGATCACCATTCCGGCCAGCCTGATGATTGCGGAAGCCTTCTATATTCGCGGCGAGATCCTGAATACACATGATTTCCTGACGTCCATTCCATTCATGGGATCGAACGCGACGTCCCTGGATCTCAACGAGACCTACTATATGCGGCCGCGTCTAGGCACGTCGATCGATTGCTCGGACTGCAATAGCTGATCATCTGGAAACGGCCATTGCGCATTGCCGATCGAGCGTGTTCGCACCCGTTTGCGGCAGCAGACAGTAGGACCATCGCTCGACCGTCCAGCCCCTTGTGGCACTGAGACAGAGAGCCGTTTTATCCGGCTTGCACGATCTTTTCCTGCAGGCTGTTATCGCTCTGGAATTCTCTGCAAAAATCTCTATTGTGGCCGGCCTTGTCGCGTAAAAATTTGAAGCGCACTGCATAAACCGATCCAGTTTCGGCAGTACGCTCAGGCGCGCTAATCAATAATAAACGGCAGGAATACCATGGCCCGCGCAATAATCTTGCTTCTTGACTCCTTTGGTATAGGCGGCGCACCCGATGCGGAGCGGTTTGGCGATGCAGGAGCCAATACGCTCGGCCATATCGCAGAGCAGTGCGCAGCCGGTCTTTGCGATCGGGAGGGCCTGAGAAGCGGTCCGCTGGCATTGCCCAATATGACGTCGCTCGGCCTTGTCCAGGCAGCCAGACTGGCGACCGGCACCACACCGCCCGGAATGGATGATTCCATCCGGCCAATCGGCCTTTATGCCTGTGCCAGCGAAACTTCTCTGGGCAAGGACACGCCATCCGGGCACTGGGAAATCGCCGGCGTCCCCGTGCCCTTTGACTGGGGATATTTTCCGGAAGGCGACGAGACCTTTCCGCCGGAGCTGCTCGAGCAGATTTATGAACTCGCCGAACTTCCCGGAAGCCTTGCCAATCAGCATGCATCCGGAACGACCGTGATCGCGCAATACGGTGAAGAACACATCCGCACCGGCAAGCCGATATTCTATACCTCGGCGGACAGTGTGTTCCAGATCGCTGCCCATGAACACTATTTTGGTCTAGAGCGGCTTTACGATCTTTGCACACTGGTTAGAAAGCTCATCGATCCGCTCAATATCGGACGGGTCATCGCACGGCCCTTCGTCGGAGAAAGCGCCGGTGACTTCCAGCGTACCGGTAACCGCCGCGACTACTCTGTCCTGCCGCCGGAACCGACGCTGCTCGACCGTGCCCTGAAGGCCGGGCGCATGGTCATTGCCGTCGGCAAGATCAGCGATATCTATGCCCACCAGGGCATAAGCGAAATGCGCAAGGCCGACGGAAATGAAGCGCTGTTTGAAACGACGCTTGACGCCATGGAAGACGCCGGCGACGGCGATATCGTGTTTACCAATTTCGTCGACTTCGACATGCTCTACGGGCATAGACGGGATGTAGCGGGTTATGCAGCGGCGCTGGAACGTTTCGACCAGCGCTTGCCGGAAATCGCGCGAAAGCTGAAACGCAACGATCTTGTGATCATAACAGCAGATCATGGTTGCGATCCCACATGGCGCGGCAACGACCACACACGCGAACGCATACCGATCTTGTGTTTCGGGTCCGCTGTGACTGCCGGCTCGGTGGGAATTCGTGAAACATTCGCCGATATCGGCGAGACCGTTGCGGCCCATCTGGGTCTGGAACCCGGACCGCATGGAAGGAGTTTTATTTGACCGCGCATATCCCAAAGGCCGAGCTGCACTGCCATATCGAAGGCGCTGCGCCCACAGTGCTCGTCCGCTCACAGGCCGACAAATACGGCGTTGACATCGAACATCTCATCGACGGCGCGCGTTTCGTATGGAACGATTTTACCAGCTTTCTTTCTGCATATGATGCGGCTGCCGCCCTGTTCCGCACCGAGGAAGATTATGCGCTTCTGGCGCAAAGCTACCTTGAATCAATTGCCGCACAGGGTGCGATCTACAGCGAGGTGTTCATTTCTCCCGATCACGCGCGGATTGCCGGTCTGTCGCCGGAGGCCTATGTCAACGGACTTGGCGAAGGCATTCGACGCGCACGGGAACAGCACGGCATTGAGGGCCGCCTGATCATAACCTGTGTGCGCCATTTCGATGCCGATGCGGCAATCGACGTAGCGCGGTTCGCCGCAGCGCGGCCCCATCCGATGGTCACCGGTTTCGGAATGGGCGGTGACGAACGTATCGGCTCCCATGCGGATTTTGCCAGGGCGTTCGATATTGCCCGCGATGCCGGGCTTGGAATCACCACACATGCGGGCGAAGTGGCAGGGCCGGAAAGCGTGCGGGATGCGCTGGACCATGTGCGGCCCTCCCGCATCGGGCACGGCGTGAGGGCGATCGAGGACCCGTCGCTGGTCGAGCACCTCGCAGACACCGGCGTTGTGCTGGAAATCTGTCCCGGTTCAAACGTGTCGCTATCGGTCTACGAGACGTTCACGGACCATCCATTTACAGCGCTGCGCGATGCCGGCGTCAAAGTGACCATCAATTCCGACGATCCACCATTTTTCGACACAAGTCTCGGCGATGAATACGCGATCGTTCAAAATGAATTCGGTCTCAGCGACGATGAATTGCTCGATACAACGCGCACCGCCCTGGAGGCGGCCTTTGTGGACGAGGATACGCGGGCGCAGCTGCTTGCAAAGCTGTGACAAACGACAGCGGCAGACCTATTTGATCGACCGGACGCCTTGCCGCAGGGCGGGCGGAAATGCAAAATACGCCTCTCATCGAAGAAGGACAGATCACCATGGACGGCGTTACCGTCATCAACCACCCGCTGGTTCAGCACAAGCTCACCATCATGCGCAAGAAAGACACCTCAACCGCCGGGTTCCGGCGTCTGTTGCGCGAGATTTCGACGCTGCTTTGCTATGAGGTAACACGCGAACTGGAATTGACGCACGAAAAGATCGAGACACCGCTGACGGAAATGGATGCGCCGGTGCTCGCCGGAAAGAAGCTTGTATTCGCCTCTATCCTGAGGGCCGGCAACGGGTTGCTTGAAGGCATGCTCGACCTGGTGCCGTCTGCGCGCGTCGCCCATATCGGCCTGTACCGCGACCACAAGACGCTGCAGGCCATCGAATATTATTTCAAGGCACCGGAAGATATCAGCAATCGCCTCGTCATCGTCGTCGATCCGATGCTGGCAACGGCCAATTCATCGATTTCCGCAGTGGAAAAACTGAAGGAACGCGGCGCCCACAATATCCGCTTCCTTTGCCTTTTGGCGGCACCGGAGGGTGTCGAGGCGTTTCGCAAGGCACACCCGGACGTTCCCGTCTTCACCGCCTCAATCGACAGCCATCTGAATGAAAAGGGCTATATCGTTCCCGGCCTCGGCGATGCGGGCGACCGCATGTACGGCACAAAATAGGGCGTCTCAAACAGGCCGTCGCACGATCCGCAGCGGCGGCCATAAGCTTCGCTCAACGCAATCAGTATAAACTTACCCAAAAGTTAACGTTTCCCTTACCAGTACCGCACACACTGTGGTGTGCAGGGCGAACTATTACGCTCCGTTAGGAATCTCCTGTTGTACTGCGTGCAAACCAGCACAAGGGCGTTACAAAATGATGCGGATCCTAATACTTGCGAGCCTCGTTTCAGGGATTGCAATCTCCGTTCCCAAAATCGTTGACGGCCGCCTTGAAAAGACCGTGGACAGCAAGCCCCAGGCAACGGCCATGGCAGTCAAAACGCCGGTATCCTATTCAAGCGGGCGGGATGTCGTTCTAACGGCCGACGCGCGCGGCCATTTTGTCGGAAAATTCAAGATCAACGGCCGCAAAGTCGATGGACTGATCGATACCGGTGCGACCGCGGTCGCGATCAACCGGTCAACCGCCCGCAAGCTCGGTGTATCGGTTACGCCCGGCATGTTCAAATACCGGGTTTCGACCGCCAATGGCGCAACCAAAGCGGCAAGGGTGGAACTCCGCTCCGTTGAACTCGGCCCCATCCGCGTGCGCGATGTCGAAGCATTTGTGCTGGACGACAATTCCCTTGGCGGCATGCTGGTCGGGATGAGCTTTCTCAACCGGCTGAAGTCATTCCAGGCGCGCGACGGAAAGCTTGTTCTCAAGCGTTAGATACTTCAACCTTCGACAGGATCACATCCGTTCCATCCGGTGGACTTTCGGACAGTGTGTAGCATTGCAGGACGGTCTGAGCCGCCTCTGAGGCTGCCTCCTCGCTGCTCGCATGCACACGCGCGATAATGTCGCCGGCCGCCAGTTTGGTTCCATGCACAGCAAGGTCGGTAAGGCCTACGGACGGATCGACACCGTCCTGTGGTCGGGTGCGCCCTCCCCCAAGTGCAACGACGGCCAGGCCTATACCACGAGCATCGATGGCACTCACATAGCCCTGCCTGTCAATGGGAATGTCCCGGACAATCGCTGCCTTCGGCAGATAGTCGCCATGCCGCTCGACGAAATCCGCCGGTCCGCCCAGTGCCTTTACCATCCGAGAAAAACACTCACTCGCGCGGCCCGACTGCAGGGCGTCTCGCGCTTTCGAATGGGCCGCCTGCGAGTCATCGGCCAATCCGCTTGCAACGAGCATTTCTGCCGCGATCTCAATCGTTACGGTTTCGAGACGCGGGTCGCGGTGCTCTCCGGTCAGAAACTCCACCGCATTCCTCACCTCGACTGCATTTCCAGCGGCGCTTGCCAGCGGTTCGTTCATGTCGGTAATGATCGCCGACGTCGCAAGGCCAGCGCCGTTGGCAACATCAACCAGGCTCTGCGCCAGCGCCTTGGCCGATTGCGGATCCGACATGAAAGCCCCGTTGCCGGCCTTGACATCGAGTACCAGCGCCTGCAGGCCGGCGGCCAGTTTCTTGGACAGAATGGAGGCGGTAATCAACGGGATCGATTCAACCGTCGCTGTCACATCGCGAATGCCATAGAAGCGCTTGTCGGCCGGCGCCAGGCTTCCTGTCTGGCCAATGATGGCGCAGCCCACCTTGGCAACCGTTTCGCGAAACAGCTCGTTGCTCGGCACGACCTGGTAGCCGGGGATCGATTCCATTTTGTCGAGCGTGCCACCCGTATGACCGAGGCCACGGCCCGAAATCATGGGAACAGCGGCGCCGCAGGCGGCAACGATGGGCGCCAGCATCAGGGAAACATTATCGCCCACGCCACCGGTCGAATGTTTGTCGGCAATGGGCCGATCGAGCTCCGGCCAGGCCAGAACATCGCCGGAATCACGCATGGCTCGGGTAAGCGCTACGGCTTCGTCGCGTGACATGCCGTTGAAGAACACTGCCATTGCCAGCGCCGCGATCTGGCCTTCTGACACGCTGTGATCGGTTATTCCGCGGACGAAATCGGCGATTTCGCCGGTTTCGAGCGCATGCCCGTCGCGTTTCCTGCGAATGACTTCCTGGGGTAAAAAACTCATTTTACTAACTCCGGGCCAATGCCGCGGCGGCTGCCTGTATAATATTAAGTCGACAGCATCTGCCTTAGAACCGAGGCAAGCCTCTGGCCACCTTTCGGCGCCATTTCCTTGGTTTCATCGTGCGAGATTTCATCGCCGCTCATTCCGGCGGCAAGATTTGTGACAACGGAAGCGGCGGCAACCCGCAACCCGAGGAATCTTGCCAGAATGACCTCCGGCACCGTTGACATCCCGACGGCGTCGGCACCGAATGTGCGGGCCATGCGGATTTCGGCCGGTGTTTCAAAGCTCGGTCCGGAAAACCACATATAAACCCCCTGATGCAGGTCCACGCCGGCTGCCTTTGCGGCCGCACTCATCTCGGTGCGCATTTCTTCGTCATAGGCGTTCGTCAGGCCGACGAAACGCCGGTCGCTCGGCTCGCCGAAGAGCGGGTTCGTGCCGGAAAAATTGATGTGGTCGGTGATCTGCATGACCGAGCCGGGCGGCATGTCTTCGCGCAATGAGCCGGCGGCATTTGTCAGGATCAGCCGCTTGATGCCGAGACCATGCAGGGTTTCAAGCGGCTCGCGCATGACGGCAGCGTTGCCCTTTTCGTAATAGTGGGCGCGGCCCGACAGCATAAGAACAGGCGTGTTACCCAGATGCCCGGCGACGACCTCCGCCGCGTGGCCCGACACACCGCTGTGGGGAAATCCTTCAAGATCGCCATAGGGTATGCGCACAGTATCGCGCAGTTCATCGACCAGCGAGCCGAGGCCTGAACCGAGCACAATGGCTGTTTCGGGTGTCAGCCCGTTCAGTTTGTTTACGAGGACGGAAAGAGCGATGTTCATGTCAAAGCATCCGAATCAAAGGCATAAGGCAGCAATTCACCGAGGGTGACGGTCTGCACGATGCCGTTCATGTCACACAGGTGGATTTTCGTATCGGGGCCGGCGAATTCCGCCAGCCTCTGGCGGCAGCCGCCGCAGGGCGTGCATGCCACCTTCTTTTCGGCAATCACGGCAACCTCCTCGATCCGGCGTCCACCGGCCATGATCATATGGCCGATCGCCGTCGTCTCGGCGCACCAGCCTTCCGGGAAGGACGCCACCTCGATATTCGCACCGGCATGGATCCTGCCGTCGTCGCCGCGCAAGGCAGCCCCAACCGGAAATTGCGAATAGGGTGCATGGCAGCGGCCTATTGCATTGCGCGCCGCTTCAAAAAGGTCCTTTGACATTGGTGCTTCCTACCGTTCCTTCACATAGGGCTGGCCACCGGCCTTGGGCGGGATCGCCTTGCCGATAAAGCCGGCAAGAAGCACGACTGTCAGGATATAGGGCAATGCCTGCATGAACTGCACCGGCACTTCGCCGACAAGCGGCAGAGACTTGCCCTGCATCAGGATGGCCCCTGCATCGAGGAAACCAAACAGGAGGCAGGCCAGCATGACATTGACCGGTTTCCACTTGGCAAAGATGAGCGCGGCGAGCGCGATGAAGCCCTTGCCGGCGGTCATGCCTTTGACAAATCCGGCGGCGACGGCCATCGACAGGTAAGCGCCGGCAAATCCGCACAGGATTCCGCAGCATATGACGGCCATATAGCGCATCTTGGTAACCGATATGCCAGCCGTATCGACGGCTCCGGGGTTTTCGCCAACGGCGCGAAGCCGCAGTCCGAAACGGGTCCGGTAAAGCACCCACCAGGTGATCGGCACCATGGCGAAGGCAAAATAGGTTAAAAGGAAATGCCCGGAGATAAGGCTGTTATAGATCGGCCCTATGACCGGCACATCCGCCAGCGTTTCGGCAAAGGGAAGCGTAACCGCCTGAAAACGGCTGTCCTCGCCAAGCTGCGGCGTGCGCCCGCCCTGGCGGAACCAGGCCTGTCCCAAAATAACCGTTGCGCCGAGCGCTATGAAGTTGATCGCGACACCGGAAACAATCTGGTTGCCGCGCTGGGTGATGGATGCGAAGGCGTGCACCAAGGCAAGGGCGACCGAGACGATTATTGCCATGACAAGACCGATGAAGGCCGAATCATAAACCGCGGCGGCCGCACCACCGGCAAAGGCGGCGGCAAGCATTTTACCTTCAAGGCCGATATCGAAGACGCCGGATCGCTCGGAATAAAGACCGGCGAGAGCGGCGAGAATAAGCGGAACGGAAAGCCGAATGGTCGCTTCGAGCGTTACCAGTGCGATCTGAAAATAATCCATGTCCCTACTCCCCTGCCGCCGTTACTTCCGACGTTTTTCCGGACCCGCCCAGGGTCGCAAAAAACGCGGTTATGGCCGGTCGGAACATGTGCTCGAGCGCACCGGCAAAGAGAATGACGAGACCCTGAATGATGGTAATCATGTCACGCGAGATCTGCGGCATTTCGAAGGAGATTTCGGCGCCGCCCTGATAGAGCATTCCAAAAAGAACCGCCGCCGGAATGATGCCGACCGGGTGTGAGCGCCCCATCAGCGCAACCGCAATGCCGACAAAACCCGCACCGGTGACGAAATCGAGCTGAAGCCGGTGCTGGTCGCCCATGATCGGATTGAGTGCCATCATGCCGGCAAGCCCACCGGAAATCAGCATCGTGATGATGATGATGCGTGCGTCCTTGATGCCGGCGTAGCGGGCTGCGCTCGGACTTGCCCCCATTGTGCGGATTTCGTAGCCAAGGCGCGTGCGCCAGATCAGCAGCCAGACCAGAAAGGCTGCGACAAGCGCAACGATGAATGACAGGTTGAACGGCGCACCGCCGATATCAAGACCGAAGATCGACAAAAGCCAATCCAGCCTCGGCAGTTGCCCGCCATCAAGGAATGTGCGGGTTTGCGGCGCCATCGATCCGAGCGGCTTTAGCACCTCCACCAGCATGTAAACCATCAGGCTGGAAGCGATGAAGTTGAACATGATGGTGGTGATGACAACGTGACTGCCGCGCTTGGCCTGTAGGTATCCGGGAATAAACGCCCAGGCGGCACCGAAGAGGGCAGCCGCGAGAACGGCAAACGGAAACGTCAGGAACCAGGGGAATATGCCGTCGAGCATCAGACAGGCAACCGCAACGCCGAGCCCGCCGATATAGGCCTGCCCCTCGCCGCCGATATTGAACAGCCCACAGTGGAATGCGACCGCGACCGCAAGGCCGGTAAAGATAAAGTTGGTGGCGTAGTAGAGCGTGAAGCCGAGCCCCTCACCATAGCCGAATGCACCCTGCACCAGCAGTGTCGCGGCCTTTAGCGGACTTTCGCCGACGATAAGGACCACAAGTCCGGCGACCAGGAACGCAACCACCAGATTGATCAGCGGAATGAGCCCGTATTCGACCCACATCGGCAGCTTTGCGTAAGGAACACTCATTGCGCCGCCTCCTGCTCTTCTTCCACACCTGCCATAAGAAGCCCCAACTCCCCTTCCGTCGCCTCAGGCGTGCGCTCGCCGACCACACGGCCAGCAAACATCACAAGGATGCGGTCCGACAGCGCCCGTATCTCGTCAAGCTCCACCGAGACGAGCAGCACGGCCTTGCCGGCATCGCGCATCTCGATAATGCGTTTGTGAATGAATTCAATGGCGCCGACATCGACGCCGCGTGTGGGCTGGCCGATCACCAGCACGACCGGGTCGCGTTCCATTTCACGCGCCAGCACGATCTTCTGCTGGTTGCCGCCCGAGAAATTGGCGGTTTTCAACCGCACATCCGGCGGTCTGATATCGTATTTCTCGACGCTTTCGCCGGCACTTTTTCGAATGCTGTCCAGGTTGAGCATCGGCCCGGCGAGGTAGTTTTCATCGTAGTGATAGCCGAGGATGGCGTTTTCGTTTTCCTCAAAGCTCAGCACCAGGCCCATGTGGTGCCGGTCCTCCGGCACATGGGCAAGGCCCCTCTTGCGCAGCTCCTGCGGATCGGCGCCGCCGCTGCCATTGATGGGTTCGCCGTTGAGCAGAATCTTGCCGCTTTCCGCATGGCGAATGCCGGTGATCGCCTGGAGCAGTTCCGACTGGCCGTTGCCGGCAACGCCGGCAATGCCAACGATTTCACCTGCCCGAACGTCCAGCGAGACATTGTCGACCATGACGACACCGCGATTGTCTCTGACCGTCAGGCCCTCAACGGAAAGCTTGACCCCTTGCGGATTGGCTTCGCCCTTTTCGACGCGCAGCAGCACCCGGCGGCCAACCATGAGCTCGGCAAGCTCCTCGACATTGGTTTCCGAGGTCTTGCGGGTGGCGACCATCTCGCCGCGGCGCATGACCGAGACCTCGTCGGTGATCGCCATGATCTCGCGCAGCTTGTGGGTGATCAATATGATGGTTTTGCCCTGATCGCGGAGCTGCTCGAGAATGCGGAAAAGGTGGTCGGCTTCAGCCGGGGTCAGAACGCCCGTCGGCTCATCGAGAATGAGTATCTCTGCACCACGATAGAGCGCTTTGAGGATCTCGACACGCTGTTGCAGCCCCACGGGCAGTTCCTCGATCACCGCATCGGGATCGACCTCCAGCGCATATTCGTCTTCGAGGCGCTTGAGTTCGGCACGTGCGTTGACGATGCCGCGGTTCAAAATGGCGTTTTCCTCGGCCCCGAGCATGACGTTTTCAAGTACGGTGAAATTGTCGACCAGCATGAAGTGCTGGTGAACCATGCCGATGCCGGACGCAATCGCGACATTCGGATCGCGAATGACGAGTTTTTCGCCATTGACGAAAATCTCGCCGCGGTCAGCCTGATAGAAGCCGTAGAGGATCGACATAAGTGTCGACTTGCCAGCCCCGTTTTCCCCGATAATTCCGTGAATTGTTCCCCTGTGCACGGCCAGATTGATGTTTCTGTTGGCATGAACCGCGCCGAAGCTTTTGTCGATGCCCTTAAGTTCGATTGCAAACTCGCTCATGCCCCGTCCAATTTTTTGATCATTTGGTCTAATTGATGACTTTATTCATCCGCAAGGCCCGGCACCACCCCAGAACCGGTCTTTTTTTCACAACTCCCGTGGAAACAGTTGCACGATTTCCTTTAAACGGGAAGGGCTCTAAGGTGAGCGGTGGATACAAGACATCGGAGGAAACATGTCCGCTTTCGCATTTCACACGACACCCCAGATGATTGTTCGCCCCGGAGCGTCCGGCGAGGTGGCGGACATTGCCGGCGCGAAACTCGGACCCAACATCCTGTTTGTAACCGACAAGGGTATCCGCAATGCCGGGCTGGAAACATCCGCGATCCAGTCGCTGGAGGCTGCGGGACATTCGGTGACCATCTTCGACGCCGTTGAGGCCGATCCAAGCCTTGCGACCCTGATGCAGGCGGTGGATACGGCGCGCGGGTGCGAGGCGACCGGTGTTGTCGCGCTTGGCGGCGGCTCATCGCTCGATATCGCCAAACTCGCAGCCTTGATTGCCGGGTCCGGCGAGGATATCGACGAGGCCTGGGGCGTTGCCAACGCCAAGGGACCGCGCCTGCCGCTGGTTCTGATCCCAACGACCGCCGGCACGGGTTCCGAGGCAACGCCGGTTTCGATAATCACCGTCGGCGGAGAGGAAAAACGCGGCGTTTCATCGCCGATTATCCTGCCGGACACGGCCATTCTGGACGCGGAGCTCACCGTCAGCCTGCCTGCAGCAGCGACCGCGGCAACCGGCATTGACGCCATGGTGCACGCCATCGAGGCCTATGCCTCGCGCAATGCCAACAACAATCCGATATCGCGCATGCTCGCGACCGAAGCACTGAAGCTTCTTGGCGCGAACATAGAGACGGCCGTGTTCAGCCCGGACAACATCGAAGCCCGCAGCGCCATGCTGCTCGGCTCGACCCTTGCAGGCATGGCTTTTGCCAATTCGCCGGTCGCCGCGGTCCACGCGCTTGCCTATCCGATCGGCGGCACGTTCCATATTCCGCACGGGCTTTCCAATGCGCTGGTGCTGCCGCAGGTGCTGCGGTTCAACGCCGCCGAAGCGGAGAACGGCTCGTATCGGCTTTACGCAGATCTTTGCCCACATGCCTTTCCAAATCTCGATCAGTCCGCCGGTGCGCAGGCACAATGTGCGGCCTTCATCGACAGGCTGGCGGAACTGTCAGCCGATCTTGGCCTGCCGACACGGCTGCGCGATGTCGGTATCGGCGAAGAGGCATTGCCGAAAATGGCCAGCGACGCGATGCTGCAGACACGGCTTCTGGTCAACAATCCGCGCGATCTCAACGAGGCCGACGCGCTTGCCATATATAAAGCAGCGTGGTGATGCCGTGACGAGACCGACACCGCTTGAGCGCGGAAGCTTCAAACTGTTCAGGCCCTTGCAGACCCGCTGGGCCGACAACGACATCTATGGCCACATGAACAATGTGATCCACTACGCGCTGTTCGACACGGCGATCAACGGATGGCTTGCCGAAAAGGACCTGCTTGATCTGCAAAAAGGCTCGACTATCGGGCTGGTGGTGGAGACCGGGTGCCACTATTTCGCGGAGCTCGCCTTTCCCGACCTCATCGATGCGGGTATCGGCGTCGAGCGCATAGGCAGCTCATCCGTCGTTTACCGGATTGCGCTTTTCCGCGACAAGGATGTGACCGCCGCCGCACAAGGACGGTTCGTGCATGTCTATGTCGACCGCGAGACCCGGCGCCCCAAGCCGCTTGATCCTCACTGGCGCGAAACACTGGAAGGCGTGCTGTTATGACAAAAGAAAATGTTGAAGACCGGGTGGCAAAGCTTGAGGAGCATATCGCCCATCAGGCCCACACGATCGACGAGTTGTCCGAACAGCTCGCCGAGCAGTGGAAGACGGTCGAAAATCTTCGAAGCAAGCAGGAAAAACTGATCGAACGCTTTCTGGCACTCGAGGAACAATCGGCGGAAGCGCCGCCGATCACCAAACCGCCCCACTATTGAACAATGAGCCAGGCCAGCCGATGACCGAATTTTCAAAATTTACGCCGCTTGTCCAGTCGCTTCCGGCAACCGTGCCATTTGTCGGTCCGGAAACCCAGGAACGGGCGGCCGGAAAACCGTTCCGCGCCCGTATCGGCGCCAATGAGAGCGGCTTTGGTCCGGCGCCCTCGGTCAAGGCGGCGATCAGCGCCGGAGCCGATGAGGTATGGAAATACTGCGACCCGGAAAACCACGACCTGCGCGAGGCGCTCGGTGCGCATCTCGGCTTGTCCAGTGACAGGATCGTCGTCGGCGAAGGCATTGACGGCCTGTTAGGGCTGGTGGTGCGCCAGATCGTCACCGAAGGCACGCCCGTGGTCACGTCGCTCGGCGCCTACCCGACCTTCAACTACCACGTTGCGGGCTTCGGTGGACGTCTGATCACCGTGCCCTATCGCGACGACAGGGAGGATCTTGACGCGCTTTTGATGACGGTGATCCGCGAAAACGCACCGCTGGTCTATCTCGCCAATCCGGACAACCCGATGGGCACCTGGCACGACAACAAGGACGTCGCGGCCTTTGCACGGGCCCTGCCCGAACAAACGATGCTGATCCTTGACGAGGCCTATGGCGAAACGGCGCCGCAAAACGCGTTGCCGGCCGTGAGCGCGCTGATTGACCGGCCGAATGTGCTGCGCATGCGGACATTTTCAAAAGGCTATGGCCTTGCGGGCCTGCGCTGCGGCTATGCCTTCGGCAGCCCAGGCACAATCTCGTCCTTCAACAAGGTGCGCAACCATTTCGGCGTCAACAAGATGGCACAGATCGCGGCTCAAGCAGCTCTTAAGGACCAGGATTATCTCACGTCCGTTTGCGGACTGATCGACGCCTCGCGCCGCCGCATTGGAAAAATTGCCCGCGCCAACGGGCTGGAGCCGCTGGATTCGGCCACGAATTTTGTCGCCATAGACTGTGGGCGAGACGGCGATTTCGCCACCGCGCTTTTACAGGAGCTGGTCAGCCGCAGCGTCTTCGTGCGCATGCCTGGCGTTGCCCCGCTCAACCGCTGCATAAGAATCAGCGTCGGACCCGACGATATGATGGACATTTTTGAAGAAGAACTGCCGGAGGCGCTCAAGGCGGTGACGTAGGGTGAACGTCATTGGCAATCGTATCGACCACAACGCAGATACTGCCTTGGCGTGAAACTTGGCCCTCCGGCCCTTTGAACCGGTAATAGGAACCCTCATCCACGCAGTCCTAAGGCCCGGTTATGAAACTCTTGGTCTTTTCCAAACCCTGGCGCATGTGGTCGTCGAGGTGGCGGATCATCGCCTCGATATCATCGCCGCAGGCGAGTTCGATATAGGTGTCATGGGCCTGGCGCAGCGGCCCCTTTCGTCCATGCGCCTGCTGATGCATGGCGAAATAGAACTGCAGGTTCGGCTTCATACGGTTCCAGCTTTGCTGCAGCAACTGGTGATCGGACAGTTCATAACACCAGCTGTGCAGATCAAGTTCGCGCTGTATCGCCTCGTCCGGGTCAGATCCGTCAACAATTGTTTTTGACAGCGCGACATTTCGCTGGCGAAGATCTTCGATCGATGCGGCATCGCGTTTGTCCCAGCATTGGCGAAAGGCGAACTGTTCCAGTGCGGTGCGCAGCGAATACAGCTCGTTCAGATCCTTCAGCGTGATGTCCCTTACAAACAATCCCTTGTAAGGCTTGCTGACGACCAGTCCGATATCAACCAGTTCACGAATGGCTTCGCGAAGCGGTCCCCTGCTTATGCCCAGCGCTTCAGCCAACTGCATTTCGGTCAGGCGCGATCCCGCCGACAATTCACCGGAAACAATCAGTTTGCGCAACTGATCCACGGTGCGGCCGCGCAATGTGGAATCGGCAAGAGGGCGGACCGCCGCAAGCTGTGTTGTCACTGTTTACTGTCCTCCGTACCGCACCGTCACGGGATACCACTGAAGCTTCGAATCTCGTCCGGGCACTATGGAAAACCGCCTCCATAATGTCAATTGTTGACAATCCTACAATCTGACAATACAACAAAGATCGCGAGGATGACAAAATTGACAGGCATTCCGGTGTCGACATGGCCGACGAGCGGAATGAAATGGAGGAATCACATGCAGAAATCAGCGAAAAAACTGGTCGCCCTTTGCGGTGTCGGTCTGCTCGGACTGGCCCTTTCGACACCGACCAGGGCGGATGACCAGAAATTCATCACCATCGGCACCGCGGGTGTCACCGGCATGTACTATGTGGTCGGCAATTCGATCTGCAAATTCATGAACCGTACTTCAGACGAACATGGGTACAAGTGCACCGCTCAGGCAACCGGCGGCTCGATCGCCAATCTCAACGGCATAGCCGCGGGCGACATGAATTTCGGCACCGTGCAATCGGATTGGCAGTATCATGCCCTTCACGGCACAAGCACCTTTGCCGAGTCCGGACCCAATGAAAAGCTTCGGTCCGTATTTTCAGCGCACGCTGATATCGTCACCATTCTGGCCCGAGCCGATGCCGACATCGACGCACTTGCCGATCTCAAGGGAAAGAGGGTCAATATAGGCAATCCGGGATCGGGATCGCGTGCGACCGCAGAGGTTTTGCTCGACACGATCGGTATCGACGTTGGCGATCTTGCACTCGCGTCTGAACTGAAATCGGCCGAACAATCCGCCGCGTTGTGCGACGACAAGGTGGACGCGATCATGTTTTCAGCCGGCCATCCCGTTGGAAATATAAAAGAGGCCACCGTATCGTGCGACACCGTCTTTCTGCAGGTCGAGGGCGGAGAGGTCGATAAAATGGTCGCCGAAACCCCCTATTACTCAAAAGCCACCATTCCCGCCGGTCTTTACAAGGGACAACCCGATACGATCAATTCCTATGGACCGCTTGCCACGCTGGTGACCTCGACCGATACGGACGAGGAGGCCGTCTATCAGGTCGTCAAAGCGGTCTTCGACAATTTCAAGCGCTTCAAGGCGTTGCGACCCAACTTTGCCGATCTCGATGAAAAGGACATGATATCCAACGGCACCATCGCGCCGCTGCATGAAGGTGCGGTTCGCTACTACAAGGAGCGGGGCTGGATGTAGATCCGACCGCACCTCCCAACGACAGGTTCGCGGCCCGAACAGGACGCGGGCCTGTTGCTTTTATCGGTTTATCGGACACGACAGGCTAAACTATGAACGGTGAAAGTCACACGACGCATGACGCCATTGATGACCCGCGCAACCGCGACATCAAGATCTACATCAATGGCGAACTGCTCCACCGGGACCAGGCGAAAGTATCGGTCTACGATTCCGGCTTCATGCTCGGTGACGGCATGTGGGAAGGACTGCGACTCTACAACGGCAAGTGGGTATTTTTCGATGAGCACATGGATCGGTTCTTCGACAGCTGCAAAGCCGTCTCCATCGAAGTGGGTATGGACCGCAAGGGCGTCCTCGACGCATTGAACCGAACGGCAGAAGCCAACAACATGTCCCACGACGTGCATTGCCGGCTGATGCTGACACGCGGCATCAAGGACAAGCCTTTCCAGCACCCCTCGCTGTCGCGATCCGGACCGACGCTGGTGATTATCATGGAGCACTCGAAGCCGGTGGATCGGCTTCACGAACGCGGCATTCGGCTAGCGACCGTGCCGCAGATCCGGGGCCTGCCGATGAGCCAGGATGCGAAACTGAACAGCCATTCGAAACTCAACTGCGTTATCGCCAGCCTGCAGGCTGAGCAGGCCGGTGCCGATGAGGCATTGATGCTCGATCCGCACGGCTTTGTGAACACGACAAACGCCTGTAATTTCTTCATCGTGCGCCGAAATGAAGTGTGGACCTCGACGGGCGACTACTGCATGAACGGGGTCACCCGGCAGAAAGTCATTGACATCTGCCGCGGCAACGACATCCCGGTTTTCGAGAAGAACTACTCGCTTTACGAAACCTACGGGGCACAGGAGGCGTTCTTGACCGGCACATTCGGCGCGCAGACGCCGGTGGACGAAATCGACGGCAAGCGGATCGGTTCCGGCGAGCGTTCGGTAACCTCAAGGATACAGGCTCTCTATCGGGAGCTGGTCGCACGTGAAACGGGCATGAGCCGGATATAGGGTCTCCGGCCCAAGTGGCTTTGCCGATTTGGCGATGACCGAGTGCGATCGCTTGCCGTGCGATTGCCGCGGTACAGCTTGCCCGTCAGGCCTGCGGGCCTTCGGCGACTTCGATCGCCTCTTCCCAGGAATGGCCGGCGGCCATGATGCAGGTGACACCGGATGTGTTGGTCATGAGGATCGTCCAGGTGCCGGTTTTCGAGGTGTAGACCTCGAACATGGCCTTGCCGGTGGCTGACAATCCGAGCGCCTTGGGCGATTCCTTGTATTTTTCACTCAGAGCCTTGAGCAGTTTCGTCCGATCACCGCAAGTCAGTCCCGCCGCCTGCACCTGTGTCGAAACAGCAAACAAAGCCGAAACCAAAGTAATCCCTAATAGTTTTCTGGATATTTTGTGCATATTCTTACCTTTCACAGCCAATAAGAAGGTCTGACGAGAGGTTTATTCATGCACTTGCGTCAGACGCACTTTAAAGCTGAACCATAATACATGTGGCTCATGCGATAACTCCCTAACAACTCATAGAATCAGTGTGCGCGCCAATGGTTAACAAGGTGTTAACGCGCCAGTGCAGCTGCCTTAAAAAAGCCAGATTTCAGTGGGTGCACCAACCGGTACCGCAGTCGCCCCGATGAAATATAGAAGGCGCAAGTCATCAGGCCGGTTTCGCCGCGGCTACCTGACGGCGGCCCGGATCCAAAGATTGACCAGCGTGTGTTCAAGGGTGCTCTTGTCCTTGACCGAAACCGTCACACGCGTCGCTTCCAGCTGATAGCGCCGTGCGTCGTAGAAATCGGGATGGTTGACAGCCTGATCTTTTTCTCCAATCGCCAGAGATCCGAAACAGGCCTGTATTCTTCGGTCGAGATCCTCGAATTTCTGATAGGCGGCCGGCGCCTGGAGCGGAAATTCCCAAACGCAATTGTAAGTGCTGGCGCCAGATATCGGCGACACCTTGCAGTCCGACGCATCATTCAGTTTCAGGGTGGCCGGAAGGTTGCCGGTATCCGAGTCTGATCCGGCTACAATGTCTGCAAAATCCGCGCCCGCCAGATCGACAAGGTGATTGATGTCAGCGCAAAAACCGGCCGCACCTGCAGCAACGGCCGTTATCGGCATTGAGGCCGCAAGCAGGATCGTGCAAGCGGATTTTCCAATTCGGCAGACTGGCTTCATGGCTTTTGCCCGGATACGTTTTCGATCTGCCCTGCAGGCGCGCGTGCGCTCTTTCCATAATAGGCTCACCGTCAGGGATGTCGATCGTATCGAGCGATTTCTGACTGGAGCCGCTCAGCCGCGCTTGATCACGCCGCTGGCGTCGAAGCCGCCATCGACCGGCAGGGTGACACCAGTAATATAGCTCGACTGCGGCATGGCGAGATAGACGGCGGCGGCGGCAACCTCCTCCGGCGTTCCGTAGCGGTCCATCGGAATACCGTCGAGATAGGCACGGCGGGTTTCCGCATCATGCATTTTCTTAACGAGTGCCGTTTCGATGGCCCCCGGAGCCAGTGCATTGACCGTCACGCCATGTCCGGCCCATTCCATGGACATGACCCGCATCATCGCGGCGACGCCGCCCTTGGAGGCGCCGTATGCGGTTCGGCCCGTACCGCCGCGAATGCCTGCCATGGACGACATTGCGACGATGCGGCCATAGCCCTTTTCAACCATTGCCCGGCCCGCCGACTGCATCATCAGGAAAGTCCCCGTCAGGTTGATGCCGATAATCCTGTCCCAGTTTTCCCGCGTGGTCTCCAGTGCGCTCTGTTCCATGCCGATACCGGCGAAATGCATGAGGATTTCGACCGATCCGAATTTTTTCAAGGTGGCAGCGATCAGAGCATCCACATCGGCGGCATCGGCGACATCGGTCCGAACGAAAATGGCGCTGCATCCATTCGCCGCCAGTTTGTTGACCGTTTCCTGCCCGGCATCACCGTTCAGGTCCGCGATAACAATATTGGCCTCGAGGTCGGCCAGCATGAGGGCGGTGGCAAGGCCGATACCGCTGGCGCCGCCCGTGACGATTGCCGTGTGTCCCTTGAGTGTAAACATCAATTGACGCATTACCCCCGCATTTTCGAACCGTCCGGATCATAGAGCGGCGCGGCGGTGACCGTGGCCGGATAGGTTTCTCCAAGAATTTCAACCTCAAGCTCCGTTCCGTCTTCGGCATATTCCGGCGGCACATAGCCGAAGGCCATGGAATTTCCGGAATGGTGGGCATAGCCTCCGGAGCTGACATAACCGACACAGGCACCGTCCTTGAGGATCGCCTCGTCATTGCTGACATCGATATCGGCGGTGTCGACGGTCATGACGACCAGCTTGCGGTCCGGACCGGCCTCTCTTTCGGCCAGTGCCGCCTGCCTGCCGATAAAGTCCTTGTCCCAGTGGATGAAGACATCGAGACCGGACTGGGCCGGGGTGAAATCGGGGCGGAAGTCGAGTGTCCAGGCGCCCCAGTTTTTCTCCAGCCGCAACGACATCAGGGCGCGGCTGCCATAGGGTTTGAGGCCGAGATCGGCGCCCTCCTCATCCAGCCTCTCATAGAGCTTGAGGAGGTATTGCGGCGCGCAGTAGATCTCATAGCCAAGCTCGCCGGAAAACGAGACGCGCGCCAGCATGACCGGCACACCGGCCACATAGGTGCGGCGAATATCGCGGAATTTCAGCGCCTCGCCGGAAACATCATCGCGGCAGACGCGCGACAGCAGCTCACGCGATTTCGGGCCGGATATCGCCATGCCGTGCCAGTCGTCGGATGCGTTGCGATAGGCAATGCCCTCTTGCGGCAGATGTTTTTCAAACCAGCGGCGGTGCATTTCCTGCGCCGCGCCTGAGCCGAAGAGGATGAACTCATCCTCGGCAAGGCAGGCAACGGTCAGGTCGCCATAAAGCCTGCCGGCTTCGGTCAAAAGCGGTGTCAGCGACAATCTTCCCGGCTTCGGGACACGGCCCGCGCACAGGCGGTCGAGAAAGGTCCGCGCACCGGGACCGGTGACCGAATGCTTTGCAAAATTGGCGATTTCGATCATGCCGACCGCCTCGCGCACCGCTTTCACCTCCGCCGCCACATAATCATGCGCCCGCGAGCGCTTGAAAGTCGGCTCCTCATGGGCGTCGTCCGGTCCATCCGCAAACCACAGCGCATATTCAAGGCCGAAACTCGCATCCATCACCGCGCCCCTTGCGATCAGCCTGTCATAGAGCGCCGTCGTCTTCTGACGGCGGCCCTTCGGCAGGGTTTCGTTGGGGAAGGTCATGACGAAGCGGCGTTCGTAGTTTTCCGAGGATTTTATGGTGCCGTATTCGGGGGTCGCGAATTCGCCGAAGCGGGCGACATCCATCGCCCACACGTCAATGGAAGGCTCACCTTCGATCATCCATTCCGCCATGCACAGGCCGACACCGCCGCCCTGGCAGAAGCCTGCCATGACGCCGACAGCCACCCAGTAATTCCTCATGCCCGGCACCGGGCCGATCATCGGATTGCCGTCGGGGCCGAAGGTGAACGGCCCGTTGATCATGTCCTTGATGCCGGCACGGCCAAGCGCCGGAATGCGCTCGAAGCCGAGTTCCAGCCGGTCGGCGATGCGGTCAAGGTCCGGCGCCAGCAGTTCGTGGCCGAAATCCTGCGGTGTGCCGCCCACTTTCCAGGGCGTCGAGCGCGGCTCGTAGGTGCCGAGCAGCATGCCCTGGCGTTCCTGGCGGAAATAGATGTTGCCCTCGTAGTCGATGCCGGCGGGCAGCCGGTCTTCCGGCGCGCGCTCAACAATCTCGGGAATGGCCTCGGTGATGAGGTAATGATGCTCCATCGGCTGGACCGGCAGATCGACGCCGGAAAGATGGCCGACCTCGCGGGCCCACAGGCCGCCGGCATTTACAATGTATTCGGCATTGATGGTGCCGTTGGGCGTAACCACGTCCCAGGAGCCGTCCGGCTTCTGGTTGGTCTCGATGACCGGCGTGTGTGTATGGTAGGTGCCGCCATAGTGGCGGGCCGCCTTGGCGTAGGCGTAGGTAACGCCCGACGGATCGATATCGCCGTCGAGCGGATCCCAAAGGGCTGCAACATAGCGGCTCGGATCGATCAGCGGATGGCGACGGGCGGCTTCCTCGACGGAGATGAATTCCTGGTCGAGCCCCATATAGCGGGCCTTGGAGCGCTCGCGTTTCAGATAGTCGTACCAGTCCTGATTGGAGGCAAGGTAAAAGCCACCGGTCGCGTGCATGCCGCAGGACTGGCCTGAAAGCTCCTCGATCTCCCGGTAAAGGTTGATCGTGTAGCCCTGCAGCCGGGAGATGTTCGGATCGGAGCTGATGGTGTGTATCTGGCCGGCCGCGTGCCAGCTTGATCCGGACGTCAGTTCGTTGCGCTCCAAAAGCACGACGTCGTTCCAGCCGAATTTAGCCAGATGAAACAGGATCGAGCAGCCGACAACGCCGCCGCCGATAATCACCACTTTCGCATGTGTCTGCATCTGATTTTCTCCGTCGGCCGCGCCTGTCAGTACCAGGCGTCGGGCATACTGTCTTTCTTTCTGTTAATGAAATCGCGCAGCGCCTCGTCAGTCGCCTCATCGAGCGGCGGCGCCTGATGTTCATCGACTATCCTGTTCCAGCGCTCGAACGCGCGCTGTGCCGTATCCTTGCTGCCGCGCTCGGTCCATTGCTCGAAACTTTCGGAATCCGACAGGACGGCATCGTAATAGGCGGTCTCATAGTTCTGCATGGTATGGGCAGAGCCGAGGAAATGGCCTGCCGGCTCGACATCCTCATAGGCATTCGCGCCGAGCGCATTGTCATCGACTGCGACGCCGCCCAGCAGTTTTTGATAGGCACCGAGCCTGTCGGCGTCGATCATCAGTTTTTCAAATCCGGTGACAAGGCCGCCTTCAAGCCAGCCGGCCGAGTGGAGCACGAAGTTGGCGCCGCCCATGACGGTCGAATGCATCGAGTCGGCGCTCTCAGCGGCGGCCTGCGCATCGGGAAGTTTTGAAGCTGTCAGCGATCCGCCACAGCGCAGCGGCACACCGAGCCGCCGTGCCAGCTGGCCGATAATGTAGTTGGAGGCAACCGGCTCCGGCATTCCGAAGGTCGGCGCACCGCTCTTCAGACTCATCGATGACAGGAAATTTCCCATCACAAACGGCGCACCCGGTTTTACAAGCTGGCTGAAGGCACCGCAGATCATGGCTTCTGCAAAGGCCTGCGCTATGGATGCGGCCGTGGTGACCGGCCCCATGGCGCCGCCAAGAATGAACGGCGCGACGACAATGCCCTGACCGGCGCCGCAATAGACCTGGATCGCCTGGGTGACGACCCTGTCGACATGCAGCGGCGAGTTGGTGTTGACGTTGCCCATGATGACGCAATTGTCGCGCATGAAGGATTCACCGAACAGGATGCGCGCCATGGCAACGGAATCCTCTGCCCGTTCCATTTCGGTAATCGCGCCGAGGAACGGTTTGTCGGAAAAGCGCATATGCGCATAAAGCATGTCGAGATGGCGTTTGTTAACCGGCAAATCACAGGGTTCGCAAATGACCAGGCCCATATGGTGAAGCGACGGCAGCATGGAGACAAGCTTCGACAGCTTTTCGAAATCCTCGATGTTTCCGTAGCGGCGGCCCTTTTCGGCACAGCGCACGAAGGGCGCACCGTAGATCGGCGCGAAAACCGTGCTGCGCTCGCCGATTTCGACGCTGCGCGAGGCGTTGCGCGCGTGCTGGGTGAATTTCGACGGCGCGGTCCCGCACAGGTCGCGCGCCATGCCACGCGGCAGCCGCACACGCGTTCCCTTGACGTCGGCGCCCGCCTCCTTCCAGATACGCAGCGCCTTCGGATCGTCGCGGAACTCGATACCGATCTCTTCGATCAGCCGGTCGGCCTGCTCCTCGATACGAACGAGGCCCTCTTCGTGCATGAATTCGACAAAGGGGATGTCCCGGGTGACGAATGCGGGCGCTGCCGGTGCCGGACGCTCTGTGCGCCGGGATCGTCTCGATGCGGCTCTCATTTACACCATGCGCCTCCACCCAATATCCACGGACATAAGAGTATGACGAAAATCAGCGTCCGTGACGATTGAAAATTCTTGGCCTATGCATAAACTCAAATTATGAGAAAGCTTCACAGACGCATTCAATCTCCAGCCGCGCTCTTTGCCTTCGAGGCAGCGGCAAGGCATCTGTCATTCACAACCGCGGCTGAAGAATTGAACGTTTCGCAACCTGCTGTCAGCCTTTCGGTCAAGAAGCTCGAACAGGCGCTCGGCACCAAACTGTTCGAACGCCGCCACCGTACCATAAAGCTGACGGAAGCCGGTGAGCGCTTTTATGCAGATGTATCATTTGGTTTAATGCACATCCTGAATTCCGCCGAAAGCGTGGCAAGCCGGCTGCCCGAGGAGCATGTTTCATTTACCTGTTCAACGGCCTTTGCCCACTACTGGATGCTGCCGCGGCTGGCGACCTTCCGGCGGAATAATCCCGATATCGAGATCCGGCTGCAGACGACCGACAAGGATATCGACATTGCCGAGGAGCCGCTTTCCTTTGCCGTGCGCCTCGGTTCCGGCGACTGGCCCGGATATGAATCGCTGCGGCTTGGTCCGGAAATGATCTATCCGGTTTGCAGCCCGGCCTATCTGGAAAAGGCCGGGCAACCCAAATCCGATACGGAGCTTTTGTCCCACGAGCTTATTCATCTGGAAGAACCGTTCAGGCCGCGCGCCGGGTGGCGCGACTGGTTTGCGGCGCAGGGGATCGACTATGTCGATACGGGCGGCGGGCTGCGTTTCAACGATTATGCACTGGTCATCCAGGCGGCGATCGCCGGCGAAGGCATCGCCTATGGCTGGGATCATATCGTCGAGAAGGTCGTCAAACAGGGCCTTTTGGTGCGCGTCGGCACCGGTCTCTACAATATCGGGCGCGGCCATTATGTCATCTGGCCGGAAAACCAGCCGCCCGGCCCGAAGGCCGAGCGCGTGCTTGAGTGGCTAAAGACGCAGGCAAAGGCGGTGGACAGGTAATATGCACCGCAGGGCAAAACTGCGCGATCAGTTGAACAGGCTTGGCCTCGGCAAATGCGGTCTTGTCATGGTGCATGCAAGCATGCGGCGCGTTGGACCGACACAAGGCGGTGCATCCGGCCTGCTTGACGTTCTGCAGGAAAGCCTCGGGCCGGATGGAACTCTGGTCATGCCGATGGGGGCAGACGACAGCCAGCCGATCGATTGCCGAACCACGCCGGCGGACAAAGAACTGGGTGTACTGGCGGAGGTCTTCCGGCAGAGAAACGGCACGCAGGTCAATGACCACGCGGCGGCGCGGTTTGGCGCAGCCGGCCCGCAGGCCGCCGACATTCTGGAGCCGATACCGCTGCATCATTATTATGGTCAGGGCTCACCGCTGTCGCGCTTCGCAGCGAGCAACGGATGGGTGCTGCGCCTTGGTGCGGACATCGATACGGTCACGCTCACACACTGGGCCGAGTACCTTGCCGACGTGCCGGAAAAACGCCACGTCCGGCGTCGCTATGTGCGCGCCGGTACGGGTCCGCAGTGGATCGAAAGCCTGGACGATGTTGACGGCATCGCCGATTGGCCTGAAGGCGATTATTTCTCGCAAATCCTTATCGACTTTCTGGCGGGCGAGGGGGCAAGAACAGGGGCTGTCGGCGACTGCCAGGCGGAGCTTTTTTCAGCCAATGACTTCGTGCCGTTTGCGGTGCGATGGATGGAGGAAAGGCTCGGAAAATGAAGCGGCACATTCAGCCGCCGACCCGCAGCTTACCTGTTGAATATTGCGGGGCAGGTATTGGTCCGTGTGCTGCCGGAAGCGGAAAATTTCGGACCTTGTTTTCAGCGCCCGTGGCGCATCGGATCGGGCATCGAGCACCCGCATTGCCGGCGCATTTGGCGGTCGATTTTAGGGATTGCGTGCGTCCCAATCGCCGCAATTTTGTCGATCCCATACCTCTCGGTTTCATCGTAAAACCCCGGTATTCCGGCTAAATACCGGTCGGTATTTAATTAGCCGCTTGAATTTGCACCCGATGGATTTAAAATACCGCCTAGTACTTTTGATGTGTGAGGGAGTGGACGATGGCGCGCGGGAGGCCCAGAAAGACAGACCCGGACGCTGCGCTGGACACAGCAATGAAGGTCTTTTGGGAGCGAGGCTTCGAAGGTACGTCGATGAACGATCTGTCGACCATGACCGGCATGGCAAAGCCGGGGCTCTATGCGAATTTCGGCGACAAGGAAGCGATCTACGCCAAGGCGATGGAACGCTATTGCAGTGCCTATGCGGGGCCTATGCTAGAGGACCTGCTTCGCTCCGATGATTCACTCGAAATCACCGTGCGGCGATTCCTTGACGGGGTTGTCGTTTCGGCAACCGACACAATGGGACCGAAAGGCTGTTTTGTCGCCAACAACCTGGTGGAATGTGCAGGCAAGCCACCATCACTCGAGGCGCTGGGGCGCTATGTTGACGAGCAGCGGCAGAAGGCTCTTGCCGCACGGTTTCAGGCAGCGCGGCAAAAAGGCGAGCTGCCTGAAGATGCGGACATCAAATCACTGGCGGAATTCTATTCCGGTCAGGCGCTGGCTCTGGCTGTGATGGCACGGGCCGGCGCTCCCTGGACAACACTTTACCGATTTGTCGATACGGCGATGACCCTGTTGCCCGCTGTCGAAGCGGAGGAGACGGGCGGCGAAAAGCCGGAGATCCGTTCCGAATGGCACGAGGGGATAATTCCGCTTACTCCATACAAGCGGAGCGTTGCGCCCGGCCGCCGCCCCGTCGTTTACTTCAAAGCAAAATGATTGTCGAATGACCGCTGCCCCGGCGCAGCGCATGGACGTCGGCAAGCGCCGGATCATCTATCCACGCCCTGGCAGATACCTGATCCGGAAATGTCAGGACGGCGGCAAGCTGCGGCAGATCCGGCCCGCCTTCAAGCAGGGTAAGTTCGCGGGAGGCCTGAGCAACGGCGCCGCCATGTTTTGCCAGCGCCTCACCGGCCCGTTCCCGATAGGCAGTGAGTTGTTCGGGTGCCGTGATTGTCAGAGTAACGATCGCATGGGTCGTCATGGTGCAGAACCTCCTTGTGTCGGGATACGAAACTAGCTGGATTCGGCCTGATCAAAAATGCACTATAATTGCGGACTGCTTGTGCAATAATGCACAGGTTGTGACTGACTGGAGCGATCTGAAATTTGTTCTCGAAACGGTTCGCCAGGGTGGACTGAGCGGTGCCGCACGTGTGCTGGGCGTCAATCACGCAACCGTATCGCGGCGCATTGCGGCAGCAGAACAATCGCTCGGCGCGCTGCTCTTCGATCGCCTGCCGGGCGGTTATGCGCCGACGGAAGCCGGTCTTGACGCGGCGCGGGCGGCGGAACGCATGGAGGCGGCGGAGGCCGAGCTCAGCCTGCTGATCGGTTCGCGCGACAGGGCTTTGTCCGGCCCGGTGACGGTAACTGCGCCACAGCTCATGATCGAACGCGTCATGGCCCCGGTTTTTGCCGAATTTTGCCAGCTGCATCCGGAGATCGAGTTGAAGGTGCTGGCCACAAACGAACCGCTGAACCTCTCGCGCCGCGAAGCGGACGTCGCCATCAGGGTTTCAGACGCCCCGACGGAAACACTGTTCGGAACCCGGGCGGCGGAACAACGCGCCGCCGTTTTCATTAGTCATGATTATGCGGCAATGCTCAACGCCGAGCCGAACAGGCCGCTCGACTGGATACGGTTTCTGCACTGGCCCGGGCTGCCTGAAGAAATCCGCTCCGTGTGGCCAAATCAGCGGGTTGCGCTTGCCGTCGATGACATGGCGGCCGCCATCGGGGCGGTGCGTGCCGGCATCGGCGCAACACGGATGCCGTGTTTTCTCGGCGACAGTGACCCGCAATTGACTCGCCTGGCGGGTCTTTCCACATTTTCCTACCCCAGTGTGTGGGTTTTGACTCATACGGACCTACGTCGCGTGCCGAGGATCGAAATGTTCATGCAATTTGTCTCAGCGCAGCTGCGCACACAACAGGCCCTGTTTGACGGATCTGTATATATAGCCGACTGAATTTTTTAATTAGCCGTCTTTTTATTGGCTCGTGGTGAGCACCGGACCAAATGTCTCCGTTCGAATATTTTCCGCTACAACACCCATTTGCAGCAAATCCTCGATGACATCGGCCATAAAACGTGCCGGGCCGCACACATAATAGGCTGCTTCTTCAGCCGGCACCAATTCCGCCAACAACTTACCAGTTACGCGACCCTTGCTGTGATAGTCATGCCCCGGCCGATCGCCTGCGTCCGGCCGGCTGTAAGCGACATGGATTCCGATATTCGGGTGATTGTCGGCAAGATCGCGAACTTCGCCGGCAAATGCGTGGTGGCGGCGGTCGCGGGCGCCATGGACGAACAGGACGGGCCGACCGTCACCGCGCGCAGCCAGGTCATGCAGCATGCTCAGCACCGGCGTCACCCCGACCCCGGCACTGACCAGCACAACCGGCGCGTCCGTTTCGTGCAGAACAAATTCACCGGCGGGATTGCGGGCATCGATGATTGCGCCCGGTTCGAGGCAGTCATGCAGGTAGGTAGACGCTTTGCCGTGCGGTTCGCGCTTGACGCTGATCCTGTATCGCGGGTCAGCGGGTGCACCCGACAGCGAATAGGTTCTGCGCAGATTTTCCTTTCCGGGGGGTTGCGACAGTTCGACGGGCAGATGCTGACCGGCGGTAAAGGGCGGCAAATCACCGCCATCGCGCGCTTCGAACACGAACGAGGTCACATCGGCGCTTTCGCGGATCTTTTCAACAAGGCGCAGCGAGCGAACCGATTCCGCCTCCGCTTCCCAGCGCAAAGCAATTGCCGACGGCAATTCGACAATTTCTTCGATCTCCAGTGTCAAGAGGCGCCGGGCACCGGGAAATCTCGATATGTCGTCGGAATCCCAGTCAACCGTTGCACTGCCGGTCATCTGCAGCAGGCTGCCGGTGGTAAAATCGATAAACAAGAACCCTGCCCTCGGATCGGCGATTATGTTGCCGATCGTATTGAAGTGATTGTTGCCGGCATAGTCGGGAAACCGGATCCGGCGGGCATCCAGAACCTCGACAAACCCCGGATCGCCGCCGCGGTGCGAGGCATCCATTCCAAAGGCCGGGTTTTCGCCTTCGCCGCGATAGCCGCTGGCGATGAAAAAAGTGTCCGCGGAAGAAACGACCGCCTGCTGGTGGTCGGTCAGCTCCCTTCCACGCCACGGATTGCCGGCGGAATTGCTGTCGATCCTGTGCCATGCACGCTCGCGGATATATTGCGGGCAGTTGCCAAAGGACTGGTCGACCGCAAAGGTCAGGCCGTCGGCATCGGCATTTTCCACTTTGCCGTTCACGCGGTTGCGCCGGCGGGTGGCCAGCTCGATGCCGAGGACGCCAATTTCGGAGCCATTCTTGAATGCGCCCTCCAGCGCGTCGCCCTTTACCGGTCGGGCATTGATAACCAGGTGCCGCGGATCGGGAGAGTGGACGAACCGTTGCGGGCCTGTCAGGATCGTGGCCCAGGGCCGGTTCCGGTCATCGCGGGCGGCAACCACCAGAAAAGGAAGCGCGGTGTGAAATGCACGATGCTGTTCGGGCAGGTGATCGCGCACGACCTGCCGTGCCCAGTATTCGATATCCCTGACGCCGAGCCGTTCCTGCACCATTTGCTCACCGGCATGGAATGGCGACTGACCGTCGTGTTCTTTGGTTTTGTCCAGCATTTTGGGCTCCTGTGCGTAGTCTGGGAACCGGCAGGCGGCTTTTTGCCGCCCGGGGCGTTGATTCAGGCGGCAAGGCCGACAGGTGTCGACGGCATTGCCACAAAGCCGGGCAGTCCCCTGATGCGGTCCAGATAAGCCCGGATGTTGGGGTAGCCTTCGAGCGAAACATTGCCCTCCGGCGCATGGGCCGTGTAGCTGTAGATGGCAACGTCGGCGATGGTCGGGTGGTCACCGACAAGCCAGTCACGGCCATTGAGATGGTTTTCCAGTCGCGTGAAGGCGATTTTGGCAACGGCAGCCGTTCGCTCCGGGTCGAGGCCGGCGCCAAAAACCGTGATCAGGCGGGCCGCTGCCGGGCCGTAGGCGATCTCGCCGGCTGCAAACGAAAGAAACTTCTGAACCTCAGCCTCAGCAGCAGCATCGGTCGGCAGCCAGTCGGGCGCATATTTCCGGGCGAGATAGACAAGAATTGCGTTGGAATCGGCAACAACCGTGTCGCCATCCTCGATGACCGGCACCTGGCCAAAGGGGTTGAGCGACAGAAACGGCTCTTTCTTATGCTCGCCGGCGGCGAGGTCAACATCGATCAGCGTGTGATCGATTCCGGCGAGGTTTGCAAACAGAACAACCCGGTGGCTGTGGCCCGACAGGGCAAAATTGTGAATACGAATGGCGTTTGACATGGTCGTGGTCTTTCCTGGATGGGGTTTGAATTCGACCGGTGCTGACCGGTTGACCACACCATGACCTATTACCTGATTGAATATAATCCCTCTTTATTTTCATTTATTATGTAGTAGTTATTCATAATAGGTCGAACGGTGAGGAACGGAAGATGGATCAGGTCGAAGCAATGCGCGCCTTTGTCGCCGTTGCGCAGGAGCATTCCTTCACCGGTGCGGCGCGGCGCCTGGGAAAATCGACCAAGCTGGTGAGCAACCATGTGGCCGCCTTGGAGGCGCGGCTGTCGACACAGCTCTTCAACCGGACAACGCGCAACGTTGCCCTGACCGATGTCGGTGCGGCGTATCTGGAACGCTGCCGGCCGATCCTCGAACAGTTCGACGAGCTGGAAGACCTGGTCCACGACCGGCAGAGCGCGCTTTCCGGGCAAATCAGGATCACCGCACCGACCTCGTTCGGGTCCATGCGGCTGGTGCGGGCACTGGCGCCGTTTCAGGCCGAACATCCGGCGATCGAGATTGAGCTTTATCTCACCGACACAAGGGTCGCGCTGGTTGAAGAGGGGTTTGACCTTGCGGTTCGCATCGGAACCTTAAGGGACTCAACTCTCAGGGTTCGAAAGCTTGCGGACATGCCGCTCGTCATTGTCGCTTCTGCGGAATATCTCGAAACACACGGGCGTCCCGGACACCCGAGAGCTCTGGCGTCGCATAATTGCGTTGCCGACCAATTTCTCACAGACAGGACTTCCTGGCGGTTCGATATGGGCGGTGACGAGGAATCCGTCCGCGTTTCGGGGAACATCAGCGTCAATACGCCCGGCGCCCTGGCGGAGGCGGCGATCAATGGCATGGGTATCGCACGTTGCCCATACTACGTCGTTGAAGCCGCGCTGGCCGACGGCAGGCTGGAGGAATTGTTCCGCGATCACCGCATAACCGATTTCGGTCTTTATGCCCTTTATCCCCCCAACCGGCACCTGACAGCCAGAATGCGGGCGCTGATCGATCATCTGGCCGGATTTTTCGGTTCTGCTGCGGGAAGGTGAGCCAATCAGTAGGGTATTGCCGCACCCCAACTGTTGTAGCCCACCAGGCGCGCGGTTCCTGGAAGATACATCTGCTCCAGCGAGGTCAGGCGAAACCCGGCATTCTGGATTTCCATCGGCAGATCCCGGTCAAGGCGGCAACCGCCGCCAACGCGCCGCCACACGGGCGTGAGCCGCTTTTGCCATTTGTTGACGTTGCGGTCCGGAGCGGCGCCATGTTCGCAAAACAGCAACTGGCCCGCCGGCTTGAGAACCCTGCGCATCTCAAAAAGCGCCGCTTCCAAAGCATCGATACTGCAAAGGGTATAGGTGACGAGAACCGTATCGATCTCGTCGTCTGCGAGCGGAATTTGCGCGGCGTCCAGAAGCAGCGGTTTGAAATCGATATCCAATTGCCCGGATTTTTGAAGCGCGCCTTCCATCAGCGCCGCCGAAGAGTCGAGGCCGAAGACACACTCGACTTTCGAACTGTCGAGATAGGCCAAATTCAGGCCGCCGCCAACACCGATTTCCAGCACCCGCCCTTTCGCGAGCGGTACAATCTTCTCCCTCTGCTTCATAATGGGCTTGGCCTGACAGGAGGCATTGATAAGCCGGGGCAGCACAAAGCGACTGTATAGAGACATCGTTTCTTCCGGTTGCTCGCACATACAATAGCAAATCAGACGCCCTTCGGCACCCGGGCCGCCGCATGTCCAGCTCCAGTAGCCTGTGTTACGTTCCAAACGGAGGTTGACCATGGCTATAGTCGAAATCGATGGCGTACGTCTGCACTATACGGACGAGGGATCCGGCAGCGAGACGATCGTCTTTTCGCACGGCCTGTTGATGAGCGGCGACATGTTTGCAGCTCAGGTGGCGACCCTCAAACACAAATATCGCTGCATTGCCTATGATCACCGCGGCCAAGGCCAAAGTGCGGTCACCGATGACGGTTACGATATGGAAACGCTGACGGCAGATGCCGCCGGTCTCATTGAAGCGCTGGGCGCTTCGCCCTGCCATTTTGTCGGCCTTTCCATGGGCGGGTTCGTCGGGATGCGGCTCGCTTCACGGCGGCCGGAACTTCTGCGCTCCCTGACATTGCTTGAAACGTCGGCGGACCCGGAGCCGAAGGAAAACCAGAAGAGCTACAGACTGCTCAATTTCATCGCCCGCTGGTTTGGCCTTGGCCTGGTTCTCGGCAAGGTCATGCCGATCATGTTCGGCAAGACATTCCTCAGCGATCCGGACCGGGCGGCGGAAAGGGAAAAGTGGCGTGCGCATATCGGCTCCAACCACCGGATCGGCATCACCCGGGCGACCAGAGGCGTGATCGACCGGGCAGGCGTGAGCGATGAAATCGGAACCATCGATTTGCCGGTTCTCATTATTGTCGGCGACGAAGACGTGGCGACGGTTCCCGAAAAATCAGAGCGGATGCACCAGGCCATCAAGGGTTCGAAACTGGTGACAATTTCAAAGGCAGGTCACTCGTCGACAATCGAGCAACCGCGGGCCGTCAACGGCGCGCTGTCAGAATTTCTGTCCAGTATCCGGGATAAAGCCACCGCCCGGGGATAAGCCGGCGGCGGCGCGCGGACAGCCCTTCAGGGTATGGTTCAGTTTTTCAGCGTTCCGAAACGGCTGTGTCCGCCCCTAGCGGCGCTGGAGACACTTGCAGGAGCGTCCATGAACGCAGCAACCGTAGCGCTATTTGATCGTAATGATGGTCTTGCAGCCGCAATCCCCGGTCTTCGAACAATAGAGCTTTGGCGGCGTGCCCTGCACAGCCACGTCGCAGCAGCCATCACACTCGAATGTACCCGAACCGCCCGCAGTACCACCGCCAGAAGCCGAAAGCCCCAATGGCGGTTTGAATTGGCCCGATTTCTTCGAAAAACCCTGAAGGCGATAGCCGCGCGGCAGGTTGAGTCTGTTCCCGCGAACGGTCATCCCGCGCGGAAGCTGACCGATAACCCTCACAGAATCGCCATCGGCCTTTTGAATGGATAGTGAAGCCTGCGAAAAAGCCGCGGTGGATGTCATGAGCAGGGGAAGCGCGAACGCGGCGATCATGAGTGAAATTTTGCTTTTAAAGAATGGCGTCATAACTCGTCCTCCATAAACAAACAGAGGCTGAGCGCCTGCACCAAGTCTTTCACAGCAATTTGCTGGCCTATAGGTCTTCAGCGCCTCAGCCAACTGTTTCAGTATATCACGAGCCTGGATAACGCGCCGAATCGGCCGGCCGTCTTCTTCAACTCTCCAGGAACCGCTCCAGAAGCTGCTGCTGGTCGGAGGCAACAAATGTCGGCGCGTGGCCGACACCGGCGATCTCCACATAGTCCGGTTTCGGGCCGCGGGCGCGCATCTCGTCGGCGACGGATTTCGGCAGTACGTCCGACACCGCACCCCTGATCAGCAGCGTCCTTGCCAAAATGGCATCGTAGTGCGGCCAGACGTCGAGATCGGCCTTGTGCCTTGTAAACTGTGAGGCGATCATCGGATCGTAATGAACGGCGATGCGGCCGGCATCATTGCGGCGTACCGATGCGTCGATCAGGCGGCGCCAGAAGCTGTCGGGATTGTCGCCGAAGGGCGCATAGCTGGTGCGCAGCCAGTCCTCCATCTGGACGACCGTGTCGAAAACCGGCGGGTTGCCGACATAGTCCGCAATGCGATATTGCGCACCTTCCGGAATATCCGGGCCGATATCATTGATGACAAGATGCGTCATGCGGTCTTTCAACGCTTCGGCAGCCAGGCGCACGCCGATCAGCGCACCCATGGAGGTGCCGACCCAGCGCAGGCTGTCCACGCCATAGTGATCAAGGATTGCAAGGGCGTTCTCGCCGTAGACCGTCATGTTGTAATCGGCGCCGTCAGCCTTCGACCAGCTGGAAAGGCCGCGGCCGATCGTATCGGGACAAACGACAAAATAACGTTCCGCGAGCACTTGTGCGATTTCATCGAAATCGCGGCCGTTGCGGGCAAGACCGTGCCACATCATGACGAAGGGCATTGAGCGGTCTCCCCACTCGCTGACATGCAGCTCGTGCTTCCCGGCCCTGATATAAACTGAACGCCGCCCGGTCATGAATGCCCGCCCTTTTTATTGAGTGTTCCGACTATGCCCGCGGGGAAGAAATAGACCAGCAGGATGAATAAGATACCGAGCCAAAGCAGCCAGCGGTCCGGCGCCAGCAATTCGGGGAGCAGCGGCATGCCGGCGGTGGCTTCGGAAGCAAGCGCCATCAGGTCTTTGAGGTAAAACTGCGCAAGGCTCATCAGGGTCGCACCGATGATGGCGCCGGTCATGGTGCCCATGCCGCCGATAACGACCATCAAAAGGATGTCGATCATGATGGCGAAGGAGAGCGAGGTCTCGGGTCCGGTGTATTTCAGCCAGACGGCGCGCAGGATCCCGGCGCAGGCGGCGATGACCGCCGCAATGCAGAAAATGGCAGTACGGTAGAGGACGACCTTGTAGCCGAGAGCTTCGGCGCGCATTTCATTTTCGCGGATGGCTTCAAGAACCGTACCGAGCGGCGAGGCAACGATGCGCAGCATGAGAAAATAGAGGATGAGCGAGCCGAAGAAGACGAAGTAGTAGGCCGCCATCTTGCCATTCGCCTTGGCGCCGAAGATGCGCAGCACCTTGCCGTCTTCATCGGTCAGGAGTTTGGTGGCGGGCGAAAACAGCTTCGGCACCTTGTAGATGATGCCGTCCTCGCCGCCGGTGAAATCGGAAAACTGGCTTGCCATCACCGCCATGACGGAAGCGGCGGCAAGGGTGACCATGGCAAAGAAGATCGCCTTGACGCGCAGGGACAGCAGTCCGACCAGCGCCGCAAGGACAAGCGACACAATAATCCCGAGGGCACCGCCAAGCAGGATGGCGTCCCAGCCCGGACCCATCATTTTGAGCGCAATCGCCGTGCCGTAGGCGCCGAGGCCGAAAAACATGGTATGCGCGAAGGACACTATGCCCGTATAGCCGATCAGCAGATCGTAGCTCGCCACCAGCACGATGAAGATGCAGATGCGGGCCGCGACTTCCTGGCTGCGTACATCGGGAAAAAGCATCGGGGCAAAAAGCAGGCACAGGCCGATCGCGCCGATGATCGCATAGACGATCAGCCGGCCGGTGCGGCCGCGGGCGCGTTCGGCGTTTGCGTCGAGTGCAAGTTCAGTCATCTCCAACGCTCCCTATTTCACCGCCGGCCGCAGCCCGTAGGGCCGCCACAACAGGATCACCATCATCAGGATCATGTTGGACGCGAGCGCCATTTTGGGTGCCAGAAAGGCAACGTAATTGCCCATCAGCCCGACCATCAGAGCGCCGAGAAGCGACCCTTCGATCGATCCCAGTCCGCCGATGATGATGACGATGAAGACGATGATCATCATTTCGGAACCGATCGCCGCGGTGATCAGCGTCTCGTAACCCGCCCACATGGCCCCGCCAATGGCGGCAAGCGCCGAACCGAGAACAAAGACACCGATGAACAGCCGGTCGATGCGAAAACCCAGCGCCTCCACCATTTCGCGGTTTTCCACCCCGGCACGCACAAGAAGACCGACGCGGGTGCGGTTGAGGATCATGTAAAGCGCGATATAGGCGGCAAGCCCGAGCGCAAAGGCGAAGAGGCGATAGAGTTCGATCGAGACGTCGCCGATGATCAGCGAGCCGGTGAGGAAATTCGGACGCGGCACGGAGATGGGCGAGCCGCCCCAGATGGCCAGAATGAGCTGCTCGGCGACGATCAGCGCACCCATGGTAATAAGGATCTGGCGCAGATGGTCGCGATAGACCGGCTTGATGATCACCCGCTCAAAGGCCCATCCGGCGACGAGGCCGAACAGGGCTGCTGCACAAATTGCCAGGAAAATCGCCAGCAGGTTTAGGAAGATGCTGTCTGCCCCGACCCAGGCGGCCAGCGCCGCCAGAACCGACGCGGCGATAAACGCGCCGAAGGAAACGAAGGCGGAATGGCCGAAATTCAGCACATCCATCAGGCCAAAGACAAGGCTGAGGCCCGATGCCATCAGGAAGATCATCATGCCCATGGCAAGGCCCGCCACGGTCAGCGTCACCCAGGTCGAGGGCGAACCGATCAGCGCGAACGCAACGATTGCAAGCAGCACCGGCAGGAGGTTGATGCCGCCGAAGCGCTCGAAGAGATTGGAAGTGGAATCCATTTTTCGGTGCCCCTATTGATGTGCGTCGAGCGAAAGGCTGAGCAGTTTCGTCTGCAGCACCGTGTCCTCGACGAGATCCGCCATATTGCCCGTGTGGGCGATGCGGCCGTCGTCGATGACGGCGACCGTCTGCCCCAGTGATTTGGCGAAAAGAAAATTCTGCTCGACCAGCAGGATCGTGGTTTCGCGGGCAATTTCCCTGAAGGCGTCGACCATATTGAGGATGATTGCGGGGGCGAGACCCTTTGTCGGCTCATCGATCAGGATGAGGTCGCGCCGCTCAATAATCGCCCTTGCTATGGCGAGCATCTGCTTCTGTCCGCCGGACAGCGACCAGGCGGATTTCGTCCAGAATTTCTCCAATGCCGGAAACAGCGTGTAAATGCGGCCAAGCCGTTCCCTGTCGAAGCTGCCGTCATTGGTCGCAAGACGCATGTTTTCTTCAACGGTCAGCCCGCCGAAAATACCCATGTTCTCGGGCACAAAGGCAATGCCTTTTCGGGAAATCTCACTGGTATGCAGGTGGGCGATATCATCGCCGCGAAACCGGATCGCGCCTTCGCGGGCCTTCCACAGCCCCATGATGGTGCGCAGGGTCGTCGTCTTGCCGGCCCCGTTTCGGCCGAGCAGGACATGCACGCCGCCTTCCGGCACGCTGAGCGATACGCCGTGGAGAATGTGATACTGGGCGATGTCGGTGCTGATACCGTCAAGCTCTAGGATTGGAGCCGTCATGCCGCGTCCTCCGCCGGCATGCCGAGATAGATATCGCGCACCAGGGGCAGCGAGATCACCTCGTCGGGCTTGCCGTCGGCCACCAGTTCGCCGTTGTGCAGGACAATGATGCGGTCGGCAAGGGAGCGCACGACGTCCATTTTGTGCTCGACGAGCAGGATGGTCTTTTGCGTATCCTTCTTGATCTCTTCAATCAGTTCGAGGATGACCGGAGCCTCGTCGACCGACATGCCGGCCGTTGGCTCGTCGAACATAAAGATATCGGGCTTGAGGGCCAGAAGCAGCGCGATTTCGAGCTTGCGCTGGTCGCCATGCGGCAAGGCGGTGACCGGCAATGCCGCGGCGGTCTCAAGCCGGGTCGCTTCAAGATAGGAATAGGCCTCGTCGCGCAGGTTCCCGAAGGATGCTGTGCTGCGGAATATGACCGGGCCCAGCCCGTGCTGCGCCTGTACGGCAAGTCGTACATTTTCCAGTACGGAAAGCTGAGGAAACAGGTTCGTGAGCTGAAACGCCCGGCCAATGCCGGCCTTGGCGCGCGCCGACGCGCTGAGCGACGTTATCTCGCGCTCACCCTTGTAAATACGGCCCGCCGAGGGGCGAAGCTGGCCGGAAATCAGATTGAAATAGGTGGTCTTTCCGGCACCGTTCGGGCCAACGATGACGGTCAACTCGCCCGCCTTGAATTCGCAGGTCACAGCGTCGACCGCAGTATGGCCGCCAAAGCGAATGGTCAAATCCTCTGTGCGCAATGAAGCGGAGGTCATGGCGTCGTCCAACATAGTGTAGTGTTCAAAATAACAGACTGGGGCCGTGCCGGGTTTCCGCAACCCGGCCCAGTTCCTGAGCCGGGTGCGCTGCGGCCGGAGACTTCCCCACCATCATCGGGAACAACAGCGGGGAAGCTCCGGGCGCGAGACCTTATTCCTGGTTGTTTCGGCCAACCGGAATTTGCATTTCATCCGACTTGATCTCACGGACGAGTTCGGGAATGGCCCAGTCGACATTGTCGTCGACCTTGATCTTGAAGTGATACATGGACTGCAGTGCCTGATGGTCCTCGGGGCGGAACGTCATCTGTCCCTTTGGCGTTTCCCAGGACATGCCTTCCATTGCGGCAATCAGGTTTTCGGTCGTCCAGTCATCGGTGCTCTGCAGCGCCTTTGCAACGGCAAGGCCAGCAGCCATTCCGCCGGCGGTGAAGAAATCCGGCGGCGAGCCGAAGCGCTTGGTGTGCTCGGCGACCAGCCAGTCATTGACCGGATTGCTGGGGTTTTCATAGTAATAGTAGATGGCGCCTTCCATTCCCGGCACCCGCTTGTAGGTGGGCAGGACGGGCAGGATGTGACCGCCGGTCGAGATCTCGATGCCGTAGCGTTCCGGCTGCATGGACTTGATCTTGCCCATCGGGTCGCCGCCGCCGGCAACATAGATCAGGATGACCTTACGGCCTTCCTTGTCCTTGAGCGCAGCAAACATGCGTTCGGCCGCGGCCGTAAAATCGGTCGTCTTCAGCGGTACATATTCTTCCGCGACTATTGTTGCGCCGGTGCCTTCCATGGCCTTCTTGAAAGCGGCAATGCCGTCCTTGCCAAACGCGTAGTCCTCGGCAAGCGTTGCCACATGCAGGTCGGGACCGGGCTTCAGCGCCAGGGCCTGCGCCTGCATATCCATGGACGAATTGCGGGACGTCTTGAAAACGTAGCGGTTGGAATCCGGCCCCGTCAGCGAATCGGCAACCGCGGGCTCGACAAGAAGGATGCGCTCATATTCTTCAGCGATGGGCAGCATGCCCTTTGTTACACCTGACGAAGTGCCGCCAACGGCGATCAGGACATCGTCATCACCATAGGCTTCCGCAAGAACCGCGCGGGCGACATCCGGCTTGAACTGCGTGTCCTTTTCAATGATCTCGATGTCGCGGCCATTGATCTTCATCGTGCCGTCGGTGGCATATTCCAGACCGAGCTTGAAGCCGGTGTGGCTTTGCTTGGAAAAGGCCTCGAAGGTCGAGCCGGACAGGCCGTGAACCAGTGCGATCTTTACCGCATCGTCAGCGGCGTTGGCGGCAAAGCCCGCAACAACCAGCGACGTTGCCACGGCAAGTGTTGATACCAGTTTCTTCATGCTTCTACTCCTCCCGATCAGGCGCAAAACTGCCCTTACCCGATTGATTCCAAACGGGGTTCTTGGCACGCCGGACCTTGTGTGCGATGGATGACCCATTATCCTGCGTTTGGAGGCATGCGATCAAGATGGTAGAAATACGCTAATCAGCAAAACCGGGCCGTGCGGGGCGACACTGTGTGGTTCAGTAGCAATTCCGATTTGAGATAGACCGGGGCAAGCTTTTGTTTCCAATTGGGTTTTCGGGTTTTTGGGGTTTCCGGTGCTTGTGCCGCAAGCGGACAGATTGCGCGGACCGAAACACTCCGACGGGCAGAATCCGCACCGGTCATATGATCCAATTCAGCCAAATTACATACCGATGATTACACCAATGGACCCGCAGGAAATGCTCGAAATGGCCTTTCATCAAGCGCCTGTGGGTATCGTCATGACCCAGCACCGGGTCATACGCTATTACAACAAGGCTTTTGCGGACATGTTCGGCTATGAGGGCGACGAACTGCGCGACCGGTCTTTCGCGATTCTCTACCCCTCGCTCGACGAGTTCGTCAAAATCGGCAATATCGGCCTGCAGCCCTTGCGTGAAACCGGCCGCTATTCCGACGAGCGCATTATGGCGCGGCGGGACGGATCGCTTTTCTGGTGCAGGGTTCGCGGCAATTCGCTGACGCGCGACGAACCGCTGGCCCATGCGGTTTGGAGCATGGCGGACCTGTCACACGAACGGCCGGTTATTTCGCTGACCATGCGAGAGCGGCAGATCGTCATGCATCTGGGCGAAGGCCGCACCAGCAAGGATATCGCGAGAATCCTCGAGATTTCGCCACGCACGGTGGAAGCCTACCGGGCGCGGCTGTTGAAAAAACTCGGCGTCAGCAATGTCGCAGAGCTTTTGTCGAATGTCGGCGGCATGCCTGGATAGAGCGGTTTATCGCATGAAACGAAATTTCTGCCTCGATATTGGCGGTTCCTTTATCAAGCTTGGCATTGGTGAAGGCAACGACCTTGAGGAAATCGCATCTGCGCCGACGCCGTCCCATTACGAGGCTTTCCTTGCGCGGACTGTCGAAACGCTGCTGACCGGCGGCCTGCGGCCCGGGGACCGGCTGGGGATCTCAATTGCCGGAAGCATCGATGCCGATAACGGTTCGGTCCATGCGGCGCAGCTTCCCTTCCTTGCCGGCGTCAGTTTTGCCGGCGATCTCGGAACGGCGCTCGCCGAACTGCTTGCCGAGCCGATGCATGACGGGATCGTCGTCGAAAACGATGCAGACTGTTTTGCTATGGCGGAGGCGCATTTCGGCGCCGGTAGGGGTTTCGACAATGTCTTCGCCGTCATTTTGGGAACCGGCGTCGGCGGGGCTCAGGTCTATCGCGGACAATTGCTGCGCGGCTTCGGTGGCACCGCAGGCGAGTGGGGACATGGTCCCTTCATTCAAAAACAGGATCCGTCGGTGCCCGGTTTCGTGCCGCAATTTGCCTGCGCCTGCGGCCAGAAGGGCTGCATCAACACGATCGGTGGCGCCCGTGGGCTGGAAGCCATGCATGCTGCTGCGGGAAACCCCTTGCTTGACAGCCGCCAGATCGTCGACGGATGGGCCGGTGGCGATCCGGCCTGCAGTGCCACCATCACTGCCTATGTGTCTGTGCTCAGCGACGCGCTGGCTCTGACGATCAACATTACGGGCGCGCAGATCGTGCCGGTCGGCGGCGGCCTCTCTAACGCTTCCGCTTTGCTGTCGGCAATCGACAGCGAGGTGCGCGGCAAAACGCTGCTGGCACGATCAAAACCGCTGGTAATCGAGGGGCAAACGGGCCAGAACGGCGGACTATGGGGCATTCACGCGCAACTCCTGAACGAGGCGCAGCCAGCATGACGGGTGTCGCGCTGGAGATCTGCATCGACAATGTGCAGTCGCTGCAGACCGCAATCGAGGCCGGCGCCGACCGCATCGAATTGTGCTCGGCGCTTGCGCTTGGCGGTCTGACCCCGGGCGCCGGGCTGATACATCTTGCTGCGAAGGCTTCTGTCCCGGTCTATGCAATGATCCGGCCGCGGGCGGGTGATTTCGAATTCTCGGGCGATGAAATCGCGCTGATGTGCGAAGAAATCCGCATCTGCGCCAAAGCCGGGCTTGCGGGCGTGGTGACAGGCGTAAGCAAGGACAGCGAACTAGATGCAGCCGCGCTAGAAAAACTGATGGGCGCAGCCGGCGGTCTCGGCGTGACCCTCCACCGGGTCTTTGATCTTGTCGAAGACCCGCTGCGCGCCATCGATATCGCCGCCGATCTCGGGATCGAACGCATATTGACATCCGGCGGCGCAACATCGGCGCAGGCGGGCATCGAGCAAATCAGGCGCTATGTCGAACACGCCAACGACCGGCTGGCGATCATGCCCGGCGGCGGCATCAATGCCTCAAATGCCGCTGAGATTATAACCGGGACCGGTGCGCGCGAAATTCACGGCTCGTTCGGCAGCAAGAGGCGGCCCTATGCACCTGCCATTCGGCAATTCGGCTTTTCGGAAACGGATTATCTGACTGAAACCGACACTGCATCGGTCCGGGCGGTCCGAAACGCCGTGCGCGGTCTGTAGTGCTGTAGCGCCAAATGCCTGATCCAGCCTGGGCGACGGGCGATATCGGGCCAAAATAGGGCGCAGATCACCGTGGATTTCGACCGCAATGAGCCCGACGCACGACATTGTGAAATGTAAATCCCGTACCGCCAATGGGTGTTTGGAAACGTCCCAGAGGCCGAAAAGCCCATAAAAGGTGGATTTTGTCGCCTCCTTTTAGCCGGCTATCTTACTTGTGTATACCATATCTTGCCCTTAGTCGGCTGCTCGGCAAATTACCTGTTGCAGAAAAAGCGCACAGAGTGCACTATTTACGTCCGCGGTTTCCAAGAACCCGTGCAATTCGAAAAACTCTGGGGTACGACCCCTTGCACGCGTGTGCAAGGAATTGAAATATGTCTGCATCTGCCACACTCTTGAATATTGCCGGCTCCGTCGCCCTGCTGTTATGGGCGGCAAGGATGGTGCGCACCGGCGTTGACCGCGCCCATGGTGCCGCGCTCCGCCGGTTCCTGCAAAGGGCCGCGGCTACCCGCGTTGGTGCAGCCGCCGCCGGTGTCCTGATGGCGATCGGGCTGCAGGGCTCGACCGCCGTGGCGCTGCTGATGACGGGTGCCCTTGCAAGCGGATTGACGACAGCGCCGATCGGCCTTTCCATTCTTCTCGGTGCGGATCTTGGTTCGGCCCTTGTGGTGCAGATCCTGTCGCTCGATCTGTCCCTGCTCATCCCTGTGTTCCTGATTGCCGGCGTTTCCACATTCCTGATCGGCGAGCGGCGGGGCGTGCGCCAGGCGGGGCGTATCATCATAGGCATCGCCTTGATGCTGCTTGCCCTGCGTATGCTTGGCGAAGCCTCCCAACCGCTGCGCGAGAGCCAGGTTCTGCCGCTGATTATCCGGTTTTTGCAGGATGACCCGATCAGCGCCTTTATCATGGCCGCACTTTTAACCTGGCTGATGCACTCAGGCGTCGCCGCCGTGCTGCTGCTGGCCTCGCTTTCGGCCGCCGGCATCGTGCCGCTCGAACTGGCGCTCGTTCTGCTATTGGGCATCAATTTCGGCAGCGGCATCATTGCAACGATCCTGACCCGGAATCTAGGACGCCCGGCGTCCATCGTTCCCGTGGCCAATCTTGTCATGCGCGGAACGCTCGCCGTCATCGGTGTCCTGGCGCTGCAATGGTACGATGTCGGGCCCGTGCTTGGAGAAATGTCTCCGGCGACCGCCGTCGTCATGATGCATATCGCGATCAATGTGGCCGTCGTTATCATCGGCCTGCCGCTGGTCGGCACAATTATCGCGCTGATCGAGACGATAAGCCCGGCGGCAGCGCAAACAGATGAAGAAGGCGGACCGGCGGAACGCGGCCAGGCCACATCGCTCGATCCCGAAAGGGTTAACCAGCCGAAACCGGCCATCGCCGGCGCGGTTCGCGAGATATTGCGCATGAGCGATACAGTATCGATCATGCTGCAGGGGGTCATCGAGGCCTTTGCCAATGGCGACCGCGAGACGATCGAACAGATCGCAAGCCTTGATGACGAGGTCGATCTGCTGCACGCCAAGATCAAGCTCTATGTGACCGAGATCGGCCGCCACGACATTTCCGAAGATGAGGCGCGGCGTTGTAACGAGCTGATGCGCTTTTGTATCCGGCTGGAACAGGTCGGCGACATCATGGTGAAGAACCTTCTTGCCCTCGCCGACAAGAAGCGGACCAAGAAACTGGTCTTTTCCAAGCACGGCTGGCGCGAATTGCGCGACCTTCACGAGCGCGTGTCAGCAAACCTGCAGTTGGCGCTGAATGTGCTGGTGTCGGCCGACATTGAATCGGCGCGGACCCTGGCCGACGAAAAACAGAATGTGCGCCAGCTCGAGCAGGCAAGCCTCAACCGGCACATGGAGCGCCTGCGCAAAGGCACGATCAAAAGCATCGAGAGCAGCGAAATCCATCTCGACATGATCCGAGACCTTGTCCAGATCAACAGCCTTTTGACATCCGTCGCCTACCCGATCCTGGAGCATAATGGCGTTCCGCGGCGATCGGTGATCAAGGGCGATACCGTTGCCGGGGTCGGCGAAAACCGTTCCTGACAGCCCGCTTGCTTTGCACCGGCAGTGTGCAAGACTGGATTCGATGTCCGGACCGGATCGATATGCTGCGCCGGCGGCTTGATAAGGAAGGCCTCGCCAACGGCGATTCAAGACCTGAAAGCTGACTTTTTGGTAAAACGGGTTCAGGCCGCAAGGGCCACCCTGTGGTTTGACTTCATTGCCTCCAATCACTAGTGTTCGCACCTGCACAATGAGAGTGTGCAACGCAATATACATGTGCATTGCCGGTTTGGGAGGATCGCAGTGAGCGCCGCAGGAAACGTTAATTCCATCACACCGCCGGATTTTCAGGCACAGAAGGGCAAAACGCCGCTTGTGTGCCTGACAGCCTATACGACGCCCATGGCAAGGCTGGTCGATCCGCATTGCGATCTGGTGCTCGTCGGCGACAGCGTCGGCATGGTCCTGCATGGCCTGCCGTCGACCATCGGCGTGACACTCGACATGATGATCATGCACGGACAGGCGGTTCGCCGCGGGACCGAACGCGCGTTGATGGTGGTGGATATGCCCTTCGGCTCCTATGAGGAGGGCCCGCAGCAGGCGCTTCGCAATGCGGCGCGGCTGATGGCGGAAACCGGCTGCGCTGCCGTCAAGCTCGAGGGCGGCGAGACGATGGCGGAGACGATTGCTTTTCTCAGCCGCCGCGGCATACCGGTGATGGCGCATGTGGGCCTGACGCCTCAGGCGGTCAACACTTTCGGCGGATACAAAGTTCAGGGCCGCGGCGGCGACGGCGACAGAATCAGACAGGATGCGGTTGCGGTTTCCGAGGCCGGCGCATTTTCGGTCGTACTTGAAAAGGTGCCCGAGCCGCTGGCGCGCACGATCACCGAGGAGATCGCCATCCCGACCATCGGCATCGGCGCATCGCCCGCCTGCGACGGACAGATCCTCGTGGTCGATGATGCGCTTGGCATGTTCACGGACTTCCGCCCTAAATTCGTCAAGGCCTATGCCGAACTTGGCCGGGACGCCGAGGCGGCCATCGCCGCCTATGCCGGCGACGTGCGCCAGAACCGCTTTCCGGCGGCCGAGCATGTTTTCGGAGATATTGCCCAATCGATTTCACGGGGAAATGCCGCATGAGCCTGCCGATCGTACGAACAGTCGCGGAACTCAGAAAGACCGTCGCCGGATGGCGCCGGGACGGTGCAAACGTCGCCGTCGTACCAACCATGGGCGCACTGCATGAAGGGCATTTGAGCCTGGTGCAGGCGGCACGCAAGGACGCCGATCGGGTTATCGTTACCCTGTTCGTCAATCCCAAACAGTTCAACAATGCGTCCGATCTCAGCGGTTATCCGCGCACCGAGGAGAGCGATGCCGCAAAGCTCGCGCCACTTGGCACGGATCTTTTGTATGCACCGGGGGTGGACGAGATCTATCCTGAAGGTTTCTCCACCAACATTTCCGTCGATGGCGTCAGCCAGGGCCTTTGCGGCGCGCACCGGCCCGGCCATTTCGACGGGGTCGCGACGGTGGTGACGAAACTCTTCCTGCAGACCGGCGCGGACCTTGCCTATTTCGGCGAGAAGGACTTCCAGCAGCTCCAGGTGGTCAAGCAACTGGTGCGCGATCTCGATATTCCGATCGAGGTGGTCGGTTGCCCGACAGTGCGCGAAGAGGACGGGCTTGCGATGTCGTCGCGCAACGTCCATCTGTCGGAGCCGCAGCGCCGGTCGGCGCCGTCGAAATCGGAAATACTCTTTGATGTTGCCAGGCGGCTTTCACGCGGGGCACCGGTCGATGAGACGCTCGCCAGTGGAAAACAGGCCATTCTGGATGCCGGATTTGACGAAGTGGAATATCTGGAGCTGCGGGCCGATGAAGGCCTGCTGCCGATCGACCGGCTCGACCGCCCTGCCCGGCTGCTTTCTGCCGCCTGGCTCGGCGAGACAAGGCTGATCGACAATGTGAAGGTGGAGCCGCGCTAGGGCGCGAAAGCTAGGTACATGACGGCTATTTAACAGCTCGGACATAGACCCACGGGATGCTGAAATAAAACGCCATCCAACGATCCAGCTCGGCCAACTCACCAAGCCAGTTCCTTATTTTTGTTTCATTTGCACCTGAACGAATTGCAGCCTTTGAAGCATCGGCGCAGTAATTGTATGCGTAAGATGAATTGTCATAGCTCAAACCCACAAGCTGCCGGGTTTCCGTTTTCATTGCGCTGAATTTCGATGACTGCATAATTCCGGGCAATTTGCGCCCGATTTCCGCATCGGCCGCAGCCATCCAGCCCTGCTCTTCATCTGCATACGCAGCGACTATTTCGCGAGTCAGCACGGCATCCGAACCACTAAGCATAACGCCACCGAAATCATGGTGGGCGAGCAGAAAAATGCCGCCGGGTTTCAGGACGCGATGACAGTGATCGATGAGCTGCTGTTTGTCCTCGATGCACTCCAGCACATTTTGACAAATGACGCAGTCAAAGACAGCTTCCTGAAAGGGCAGATGCTGGCTGTTCAGATCAATTTCCAGGAGTTCTATACTGCAGTCACCGGTCAGGTCCGACGCCACCTGTCTCGCCGTGTCTAGGGCATTCTTGTTGTTATCCACTCCCACAATTCGGTCCGCCATGGGAGCTGCTGCCATTATCGTTTGGCCGGTTCCGCAGCCGACATCGAGTAGGGAAGATGCCGCCCTGATACCGGCAATCCCGACAAGATGCGAATGAAAGTCCCTCGGTTCACAAGAATGGTTCACCAGTTCCATGGTCATATCAGTCTCGATCAATCAATAGTTCCGCATCCGAATAATGAACCGAATGTGCAGGACGAAAGCCAGAGCCGCTACCAGCAATGCGATGAGAATTGCGGCAATCGAGGCAAGGGCAAAATAATAGTCGTATTCGATGAACTCCAGCTGGCTTTTCGGATAGATGTATTCCGGAAACCTCGGATTATAGGCAAGGATTACGGCCTGCCCCACACGTACCGGCTGATCCGTCAGTGAATTTTCCACATACCGTGCCGTCGCTTCCCTACCCGTGGCATCGGTGTAGGTGTAGGTGACTGCGTTGATGTCCCTGTCGATGACAACCCCAGTCAACTCCGCACTGCTTTGCTGGATCATGAAATAGGTCAGACCGTTTTGAAAGCTGATCGACAGCACGGCGCTGGCACTGATGATGACAAGGACCGCAACGGCTATCCAATAAAGGCCGAAATCCGCTTGCGCTTCCTTGGGTGCATACATTCCAGCCGACATCTCCGGACCGTTTTCAGGTTGGTGGAATCATAGCTGCGCTAAATTAAAAAGGGAAATTTTTTTGGTCATTCAACCGGTACAGGCATAGGCCTCGTAGCGGATATCGCCTGACCAGCGCCAGGTGGCAATGGTGGGTTTGTCGGCCGTCCGGTTGGTGTGGGGCATGTATGAGGGGTGAAAGACCACGTCACCGGCTTTCTTGAGCACCGGTTCGGACCCGCCCTTGCTCCAGTATGCCTCGCCGCCAAGGATAATATAGGTTTCCTCGGCACCATGCTTGCGGGTGGCATATTCAAGGTTCGGACACTGGACAAAAAGACCGACCCGCGCGCTTTCGCGACGGATCATTCCCGTTGGTCCGATAAGCTCGCAAACCAGCATGCGGCTGCCCATTTCGGTGCCGATCGACGCCATGCTGTCAACCACGTGAAACCAACGGATCTGCGGCAGTGCAGCAGCGACTATGCCGGCTTCGGGATGCGGGTCGAGCGCCAGCGCGGCTTCGGCCATGCCGGGCATGTAGTTATACGGCTCCGGCAGTTCGCCTGGAAAATCCGCAAGGGCGGATCGCAGCGCCGCGGCTGCCTCGTCACCCCCGGGTCTGCCCTCAGCAACATAAAGCCGTGCCAGAAACCTCAGAAGATCCTTGAACGCGGAATAATCCTGCATACGCGCCTCCAACTGCCGTTGAAGGAGAGAAGACCCCAAAAGCAAACGAAACGCGCGCTTGAATCCGACATAGTCTGTTTCGACGCCGGTGCGGGCACGGTGCGGGCGGTCGCCGGATCGGTTGAAAACGCCGGCTCACAGGCGATACCGGCCTAGCCCCAACCATAGTTTGCGCACTTTCACACGGCAAAATGTGCCTACCCGTATGATCTGCCGATCAAAAATCAGCGCCAAAATTGCATACCGGCCATGGCCGGTCAGCATCCATTGGAGGAAATGGACGTGTATCGAGTACAGAAACTGGCGCGTTTGACGGGACTGGCTGCGTTGATTGCTGTTTCGCAAACACAAATGACTGTCGCGCTTGAGTGTAAAATTTCCACGGACGAAAAAGAACAAATGCTCGGAGAGCTTTGCATCATCGCGGCGGGCATTGATGATCTGGCATTTGCGGAGGATGAATGCGTGCCGCGCGCGGCGCGAATGGCGGTAAGCGCCCATCTCGGGCTGATCGAATATCACCGCAATTGCGGCTGGACGGACATAGCCAACGCAATGGAAAATTACGGCACAAGCTCCCTGACATTTCTTGAAGCGATGGCGATTTGCGTCGGCTATCCGGTGGATATGAAAACACTGATCGTCAAATCACGGCCGGAAATCAGACAGTCCGCCGCCGACACCGGATGCCCGCCTCAATTGCGCAGGCGCCTGGCCGCGGAACTGCCGGAAATGGAAAAATTGCTGACCTTTGAGAAAGATCAGGACAATCTGAAGGACCAACTCAGCCATCTCGGTCTGACGGTCAATGATAAAGGCGACCTGATGGAGCTGGATTGATCGGGGCGGCCTCGGACCACCCACATTCACAGTGCTTCATCGCACGTTCTGGAGTAACACGGATACGGGTCCTCCCTCTTGTCATCATCCATGGGATCGAGCTGATTGTCGAAGAACTCGTCCTGGAAAAGCTCGTTGAGCGGGAAGTCGCTGCCTGGCAGGTTGAACGCATCCTGACCGGATTGGCTGCCGCCCGTCTGCTGATCGCCGCCGAAAGAAGGGCCGTTTGGCTGCGAACGCAGGTAAAAATCGAAATAGGCAAGAATTTCCGCCGTCACCTTGAAGGGTCCAATCGGCGGCTGGCCGGGTCCCGGAACGAAGACCGCGTAGTTGGGCGCGGAAATTGTCTTCCTGCCGCTGCCGTTTCCGACCTGGATGATGCCGGATTTGGCCAGTGCATTGTTATTGCGTCCCGGGCCGCGCAGCACCACGAATATTGCCTTGCTAGGGTCGGCCGATGCCGTCGAGAGGCCCAGCAGCTGCGCCAGTTTGATGGCATCGGCGCCAACGACGCCTTCAAACATCGTTCCGCGGATACCGATCGTGGCGGAGGGCGTATTGATATTCGCCTTGGTCGGATTGGCTTTGCCGATGCGGCCGCTGACAAAGCGGAATGCACCTTTCAGCACCGTGCCGCTCATCTCTCCGGCCTTTTTGTCCGGATCATAGACAAAGCGGTCGATGATCATCTCGCAATTTTCACCGACTGTGAATACGGACTGGTCGAGCAGGAGTATCTGGAGCGCGCTTTGCTGCTTGGTCAAAACCTCGTCACGCAACAGAATGTTCTGATCGACCTGCGCCTTGCGCTGTTGACTGCTCGCGCCGCTTTTGACGAAGACATTACCCCGCACTGCCGCACTGACACCGACTTTGGCATCGGCACGCACATCAGCACACCAAATAAGCTGCGCCGCAACAAGCGTAGCAACCGCTAACAGGCCGGTTCGTTTCCACTGGGCGATCATGCCACTTCTCCGTTCCCCGCCGCCGCCATATCCGCTTTATATCAGCTAGCCGCCAAACCGCTTGATCAGCATGATATCGGCCGACACGCTGTCCGCATCGAAATTCGGAATGTTGGAATCCTGATTCAGATAATTGACGCCCACCTGGAAGTTGATATTCGCGGTGGCTTCGGGAGGCGTCACATCAATATTTTCCAGGATCACATCCAGCGGCAGCCCGTAGGCGAGGCGTCCCTTGAAAAGGCGGTCCTTGCGCGTCACCGTGGTGGAATAGTTCGGATCCGGCTGATCGTAGTCCAGCCAGCGATAGGATGCCGTTGCCAGAATGTACTGGCCCTTTCCCAGCAACATGAGGTTGGTCGCCGCAATTTCTATACCATCGTAGCTGTAGCTGTCGTTGCGCGCATTCTTGAGATAGCCTTTCACGCGGGCGGTAAACTTGTTGCTTTCGCTGGTCCGCACCGCAAACCCGCCCGAAGCCGTGCCCAGCCACCCGTTGCGGGCGCTGCCGACCGAATCGGTCGAAACCACCTGGTAATTCTGAAAGACCCCCTCGCCTCCCGCAAAGACGGAGAATTTCGGATTGACGCTATATCTGGCGTAAAGACCGCCGCCATATTCGCTGCGATAGACCTGTCCGTCGAGGGTGAAAATGTCTGCTGTTCCGTAGGGCGTCAGCTTGAGGTCTTCAAAAAAGAAACTCGCTCCGGCCTTGACGCCGCCGGTCAGATAATTGGCTTCGCTGACCTGAAATTGCTGGTTGAGATTGCTATTGGTCTGGATGAAGGCGTAGTTGCCCTGGCCACCGGGCAGGTCGTGCTCCAGGCGGATCCTCGTACCCGCCACAAAGGCTCCGTCAACCCGTTTGTCGGTATCCAGCGGATCACCATTGAGATCGTTTTGCGAGCTTGTCGTCAGATCGGGATTGCTGTCGACGCGAAAGCCGGTCGAAACCCTGCCGGAAATGCGCGTCGTCTTTGATTTCGAGGAGGCAAGCGCCAGGTATTTCTTGACCTCCCTCGCCTGGCTTGGACCAAGCGGCCGGTCGGAAAGGATCGTCAATTCCCGCTTGGCGCCCTCCATGTCGTCGAGCCGATAAAGAACCAGCGCATAAAACAGACGGGCGGTGTCCCAGTTGGGCTGCAGCAGCAATACCCGCTCAAGCGCAGCCGATGCCTGCTCGAGATCGCCCTTGATCACCTGTTGCTGGGCGTAAAGATAGTTTAGTTTCAGATCGTCGGGATTTGCCAGGACTTCGTCGTAGGTCACGTCATCGGCTTCAGCGCGCACAAGCACTGCAAGCAAAAAAAACATCGATAACAATATTTTTTTCAACAATTTCAGCATGCCCCCCACTCAACATGCGCCCGGTAATGAAATATACCAGTTCTATTTGAAGATAAATGGAAAACTGCCTATGTTCACCAACCATTACGCAAATTTAATAGTATTTGAGGGTGAACTTTGAGCTTCTGGCAGAGCCGCTCTCCCCGTTTAATGGCCATCTATGCTGGCCTTTTCTCGCTGGCTCTGCTGTTTGTCGCCGCCTCTTTCGGGGCTCCCCTGTTCGACCGGCTGTCGTCAATGGTCTTCGACGAATACCAGCGGTTGAAGCCGCGTCCGCCCGCCGGCGCACCGTTGCTGATTGTCGATATAGACGAAACTGCCATTAACGAGATCGGCCAGTGGCCGTGGCCGCGCTCGCAAATGGCATTGTTGGTCGACCGGCTCGGCGAGCTGGGTGCCGCGGTCATCGCCTTCGATATCGCCTTTTCGGAAAAAGACCGTACCTCACTCAGGGAAACGCTGACCGATTTGCGCCGTGCCGGTGCCGAGGTGCGCTTTCCCGATGGCGTACCCGAACTCGACAATGATGTGATCTTCACGCGCATCATTGAGCGCAATCCCACTGTCATGGGGCTGGCGCTGACAAATGAGCTGACCTCGGAAATTCCTGATCCCAAGGCGGGCTTTGCCTATGGCGGACGCGATCCAAAGGAAATCCTGCCGCCCTACCATGGCGGTCTCGTCAATCTCGATTCCTTCGACAACGCAGCGACCGGCCTCGGATTTTTCAGTTTCCCGCCGGCCGTCGACGGCGTGGTCCGCAAGATCCCGCTTATCGCCAGCGCCAACGGAAAACTCTACCCGTCGCTTGGCATCGAGGCGCTGCGGGTTGCCCAGCAAGCGGCCAATTTTGTTGTCATGAGCACCGGCGCGAGCGGCGAGGCCGAGGCCGGTTCGCCGGCCATTATAGGCGTGCGCGTGGGCGCTTTCGATGCACCGACAGACGGTGATGGAAGTCTGTGGCTCTACTATTCGGGAAAAACAAACAACAACACGATTTCGGCGCGGGAACTTCTTGCCGAACCGCTCGACCGCAACCGGCTCGAAGAGCGCGTCGCCGGGCACATCGTGCTTGTCGGGACCAGCGCCGTCGGACTTCGCGACCTGGTGGTAACGCCGCTCGGTTCAGGCGTTCCGGGCGTCACCGTACATGCCGAAATGATCGACCAGATTCTTTCCGGTACCTTTCTCCACCGGCCGGACTACATGCCGGGACTGGAATATTTCCTTGCGGTGGTCGCCACGATCCTGCTGATCGTCACGGTGCGGCCCGGGCAACCGTTTGTTGGCGCCGCGATGACCCTGGCGCTGCTGTTGTGTATTTTAACGGTTTCATGGTCTTTCTTTGTCACGCGTCAGATCCTGCTGGACCCGCTGCTGCCGGCACTGGCGACCATCCTTGTCTTTATTGCTGTCACCATAGCGCAATATCTGAGCAGCGAGCGTGAGAAGCGGTTCATTCGCAATGCCTTCGGCCGGTACCTCGCCCCGTCGATGGTGAACCGGTTGTCGGATGATCCGCAATCGCTGAAGCTGGGCGGCGAATTGCGGGAGCTGACGCTGCTGTTTTGCGACATTCGCGGATTTACCTCACTTTCGGAAGAGCTCGATCCCGAGGAACTGACACGGCTGCTCAACGATTTTCTGACCCCTATGACCGATGAGCTGCTCAAATCCGGTGCGACCATCGACAAATATATGGGTGACGCCATCATGGCGTTCTGGAATGCGCCGCTTTCGGTGCCCGATCACAGGGAGGCGGCCATGAGGGCGGCCCTGGCGATGATGCAGCGGTTACATGCGCTCAACACGGAAAAAGGCTCGGATCTCAAGATCGGTATCGGACTCAACACCGGGCGATGCTGCGTTGGCAATCTCGGCTCATCGCAACGCTTCAATTACTCGGCCATCGGCGATGCGGTGAATGTGGCAGCGCGTATAGAAGGTGTGACCAAAGCCTACGGCCTTCCGGTTCTGCTTGAAAATTCGGTTCTGGCAGACGGTGCCGCCGATAACAACGATGAAGTGATCCTCGAGGTCGACGCCGTGCGGGTCGTCGGCAGGGAAGAGCCGCTCATCCTGCATACGGTCTTCGACAGGAAAGAACTCAACGGTTCGAGCTGCGAGGAACTGGTCGGCGCGCAATCGGCATTTCTTGCGAGTTATCGCAGCGGCGATTTCAAGACGGCAATCGCGCAGGCAAAGTCCCTGCAGAAAACTGCGCCGGTACTGCTTGAAGGCCTCTACAGCACTTATCTGAGCCGTCTTGAGAACCTTGCCGCCGCACCACCTGAAAACTGGGACGGTGTGCATCAGTTTGATGAGAAGTAGTGATCATGCCGACGCGACATCTCCGGTTGTGCGGTGTATAACTATTTACAACCACAGTGGTTATGCTGACTGACTTTTGCTGAGCGCCCAGCGGAGGGAGGTAAATGCCCATTTTCACGGCACCGGACGGATCGCCGGTCGAAATTGAATCCAATGCCGTTGTTCGCATTGCGAGAACGGTGTTCAGCGATCTCGATGGATCCAGTTGCCGGATTGACTGGAAAAGAACCGACCTCGTCAGGGAGTCGGTTCCCGAAGTGCTTGAGATGATCGGCTATGAGCTGCCGTCTCTTGTTCGCCTGACCGCAGAGTCCAACGCGGAGATCTGGATCAACGCACAACTGGCCGAGGGTCCGTTTCCGCCGCATCCGGACAAGGAGCAGGAGGGTTTCCGGGCCCATATCGTCGTCTCGGGCGAACCCCAGCACGTCATGGAAAACGAAGAAAGGATTCTGGAATTGTTCACCCGGGCCGGTGGGACGGCGTGAGGCTGCCATCGGATATGAACCCGACGGCAGCCGCTGCACCGTCTGAAACCGCTCTAAGCTGCGATGTCGTTGATGTCCTTTTTCGCGAACATCCTTGCAAGGTTCAAAAAGCAGATCATGCCGTTCTCGCCGGTTATGATTCCTTCAGAAGAACCCCTGTCGAAGGACGTGCTGACTTCCGGAACCGGCTGGATCTCGTTGCCGTTGACCGTCAGGATGTCGGAAACGCGGTCGACCAGCATACCGACCACCATATCGTGAAGCTCAGCCACGACGATCGCGCTGCGCTCGTTTGCCTCCACACTCGGCATGCCCAGCTTGTACGCCAGATCGATGATCGGAATGACGGTGCCCCGCAGATTCATCACGCCGATCACTTCCGGCGGAGAGTTGGGGATCGGGGTGGAGGGAGCCCATCCGCGAATTTCGCGGATGGTCGTGGTTTTTACGCAGAATTCCTGATCATGAAGCCGGAAGGCGATCATTTCGAGGATCTGATCGGCATATACCGAGACATTCTTTGCTGAAGACATTATTAAAACTCCGCCCATTCGTCGGCAGCAGCAGCCGTTGCTGCACCACCTGAGAAGGCCTGTGCGACTTTGTTCGCCATTGCACGGGCCGGTGAAGCTGCCGGGGTGGCGTCCGGTTTGGCCGGTGCCGGGGCAGCAGGTTTGTGACTGGTCTGTTGTGCCGCGGTTTCCGCAGCGCCCATCTTGAACTGGGCAAGAAGCGTGCGCAGCGCATCCGCCTCGCTCGCCAGGGTATGGCTTGCGGCGGTCGATTGCTCAACCATGGCCGCATTTTGCTGAGTGCCCTGGTCCATCGTGTTCACCGCGGTGTTGATTTCCTTCAGGCCGGTAGCCTGTTCACGCGCGGCTTCAACAATGGCGGTGACATTGGTGTTGATTTCCAGGACCTGCGACACAATCTGTTCCAGTGCTTCGCCGGTGCGCCCGACAAGCGAAACACCGCTTTTCACCTGTTCGCCGGAGCTGGTGATCAATCCCTTGATCTCCTTGGCCGCATTCGCGGAGCGCTGCGCCAGTTCGCGGACCTCCTGGGCGACAACGGCAAAACCCTTGCCTGCTTCCCCGGCCCGGGCCGCCTCAACACCGGCATTCAATGCAAGCAGGTTGGTCTGAAAGGCAATATCGTCGATCACGCCAATAATGTTGCTGATTGCATTGGAGGAGTTTTCGATCTCGCCCATGGCGTTGATTGCATCTTTGACGACTTCGCCGGAGCGTTCAGCGTTATCGCGTGTCTTGGCTACAAGCTCGCCCGCTTCTTCGGCCCGGCGTGTAGAATCGGCAACGGTCGTGGTGATTTCCTCCAGCGCGGCTGCCGTTTCTTCCACCGAGGCGGCCTGTTGTTCCGTACGTCTGGAAAGATCGTCTGCACCGGAACGGATTTCGGCGGCGCCTGCTGCTATTCCGCCTGCATTGGAGCCGACATTGCGCATGGCGCCTTCAAGCTTGCCGACCGATTCGTTGAAGTCCACGCGTAATTGTTCGAGGTTTTGAGGGAACTTGCTATTGATGCGCTGTTCAAGATCGCCATTTGCAAGCTCTTGAAGACCATTTGCCAGGGTTTCAACGGCATGAACACGGTCGGTGATGTCTGTTGCAAATTTTACGACGCGGAAGACATCGCCCTTTTCATCAAAAATCGGATTGTATGTGGCCTGGATCCAGATTTCCTTGCCGCCTTTGCCGATGCGCTTGAATTCGTCGGATTTGAATGTGCCGGCGGCAAGGTCCGCCCAGAACTGCTTGTAGTCATTGCTCGCCGCATAGGCCGCATCACAAAACATAGAGTGGTGTTTGCCCTGAATTTCCGAGAGCTGATAACCGACGGCCGAGCAGAAGTTGTCGTTGGCGTCGATGATCTCGCCATTTGGAAAAAACTCGATCACCGCCTGGGCTCGCGACAGGGCGTCCAGTTTTCCGGCATCCTGCATTGATTTGACTTTGGCCGCGGTGATGTCGGTGGCGAATTTGACAACCTTGTAGGGCTTGCCGCCGCTGAAAAGTGGATTGTACGAGGCTTCGATCCAGATTTCTCTTCCGCCTTTGCCGAGGCGCTTATATTGAGCGCTATCGAACTCACCCCGATTCAGTTTGGCCCAAAACTCCCGGTATTCATCCGAAGCGGCATATTCCGGCTCGACGAACATGGAATGATGCTTGCCCTGTATTTCGGAAAGCGAATACCCAACCGCGTTGCAGAAGTTCTCGTTGGCCGTCAGAATATTTCCCGCCAAATCGAATTCGATTACGGCCTGGGACGAATTCATCGCCGCAAGGATCGCCTTGGCATCTGAATTGAGATTAAACATATATGTGCCCTTTGTAGTTTTGGTGTTTTCGTATTCTGGATTTCGTGCGCCGGTCTGTTGCAGGACCCGTTACGGCACCTGCTGCTCAGGCGGCGAAGGAACCGGATTGTTGCTCTCCATCGTGTGCCCGGGACTGCACATCCGCAGACAGCCGAAACTGACCCAATAGCTCAATCAGCGAAGAAGCCTGACCGGCCAGCTCATCGGTGGCGGTGGACGATTCCTCAACCATCGTGACATTCTGCTGGGTGCTCTGATCGATCATGTTGACGGCCTGGTTTATTTCGCCCAAACCATGGGACTGTTCACGCGCATTCTGCAGGATGGCCGCCGCGTGCACGCTGATTTCCTCGACCTCGCTGACGATGGTTTCCAGCGACTTTCCGGTTTCGGCAACCAGCGTTACGCCGGATTTGACCTGATCGCTTGATTTGTTGATCAGTTCCTTGATTTCCTTGGCGGCGACGGCGGACCGCTGTGCAAGTTCACGCACTTCCTGGGCCACGACAGCGAAGCCCCTGCCCGCTTCGCCGGCACGCGCGGCTTCGACGCCCGCGTTGAGCGCAAGCAGATTGGTCTGAAACGCTATATCGTCGATAACACCGATGATGTTGGCAATCTGATTGGACGAATCCTCGATCTCGCCCATGGCGGAAACCGTTTTGCTGACGATTTTTCCCGACTGCTCGGCGCTGTCTTTTGTCCGCTTGATCAGGTCGCTGGCTTCCTCGGCCCGTTTGGCGGTGGATGCGACGGTCGCTGTGATTTCCTCGACAGCCGAGGCGGTCTCCTCAACGGATACAGCCTGTTGCTCGGTACGTTTTGAAAGCGCGCCCGAAGCGGTGCTGATCTCAGCCGAGCCGTTGCGGATTGCGCCGGCTGTCTGCCCGACATGCTGCAGCGCCTCGCAAAGGGTTTCGGCTGACTGGTTGAAATCATTCTTAAGCGCCGAATAGGCCTGTGGTATTTCTTCGGAAACCCTGTAGCCCAGGTCTTTTTGGGAAAGATGCGACAGGGCCTTGCCGAAGACGCCGGAAACAAGATCCCGCTCCCTGGCAATTCCTTCAGCCTGGGCACGTTCACGCGCTGCCTTCGCCTCATCGATATAGACGGAAATCGCCAGATCCATATCCAGCATGACACCCTTGACGAGGGATGCCAGTGCATCGCCAAGGGTCTCGGCGTCGAGTTTTGCACCACGGCCGAGCCGTTGCTTCGGCCAGTGCTCTGCAATGACGGATTTGATCAGATGTTCCACAAGCAGGGCGTATCCGCCGATATACCAATGCGGTTCCAGGCCGATCCTGGCATGTACCGCACCGATTTTTCGCACCTGCGCGACATAATCGTCATCAAAGCGGCCATTGGCGATGCTGGTCCAGTGGCCTTCCTGTGCACCCTTGGCACGCCGCATCTGGTCATCGGATGAAAAAAACTTCGCAACCTCCGGGGTCGCGCGCAGCCTGTCGTAGAATTTGTCGAGGCCGGTACCGACCTCGCGCTCGATCACTGATTTCAGTTCCCGGATAAGCGCCGAACTTTTTTCGTCGAGGCCCATGAACTCCATGCGCTCGCCGATACCGCTGCCCTGTTGCGAAGTTGTCATCTAGATTTCCCGTTCTCATCGGGAACCGTGGAAATCCTTCGGGCGCGGGAATTGCCCCAATGCGGTGATTTTGCGCAAGCGCACCGCAAATGTGACCAATGCCGTGCGGCCGACCCCTCCTAGGTTCCAACCAGTCACGGAACACCGCCATCATCATGAATAAGGTGCACCAACTTCCGCCAACCTATTCTGGCGGTTTCTACCAGCGGCGCCCGAACAGATCGTTTGCCCCCCAAAACTTCCCGTCAAGCATCGTCAACGACAGTAAACAAATAATAAATATTACATTTACCGGATAATATTCTTTATTATTTCGTTCTTTTATAAAAAAACACGTACTACCTATAGTTTATCTCATTCCCTCACCAACAACTGCCGAACGTCCATCTTGCTATCTCCGGGCATGTTTGGAGAGAGCAAGAACAATCACGTATTAAGCGATGCCGCTTGGGATCTGTAACCGGGTGCTGGAAAAATTCCCAAACCTGTGGACCGCTAAAGTTGGACTATGCGGTCGAACATGCACAAGAAGCCTGTGGGATGTTCACGCCGCCGCACTGCTGATTTCCCCAATATATTCAGTCTTTGTTGCGGGACATTTTGGCCCGCCCGTATTGCGGTCAAATTTTCCCACCACTGTTCCGTTGCGAGCGGTTCGATTCCGGGACCGTCCGGAAATGAAAGGGTGTGGTATTGACAAGGGGACTGGCAGCAACATTCGTCGCGATGGGCCTGGTTGTTGCGGCATTGGTGCTGCTTCCCCCGCACTATCGTGAAATCGGCTGGCAGATTGCCACGGCCTCTGTCGCATCGCCCCCCGCTGACGCTGAAGCAACGTCTTACAAGACATCCGAATGGTCAAAGCGATTGGTTTCCGCTGCAGAGAGCCAAATCGGCGAAACGGTCACGTACGACCCGGCCTATGTCAGCCTCGAATTTCCCGGCGGCGACGTGCCGCGCATACGGGGCGTATGCACCGATGTCATCATCCGCGCTCTGCGCGACGCGCACGGTGTCGATTTACAGCTGTTTGTAAACCGGGACATGAAGCGGGCCTTTGGCGACTATCCCCGCAAATGGGGCCTCAGCCGGCCCGACGCCAATATCGATCACAGGCGCGTTCCCAACCTGCGGCGATTTTTTGAGCGCGCTGGCGTTGAACTTCCGGTTACCGACCGGCCGGCGGATTATCAGCCGGGCGATATCGTGACGTGGAAGCTGCCCGGCAATCTCGATCATATCGGTATCGTCACCAACCGCCCGAACGGGGACAGGACCCGCCCCCTGATCGTGCACAATATCGGGGCCGGCACGCGGCTTCAGGATATGCTGTTTTCATACAGGATAACCGGCCACTACAGGCTGGAACTGTCCGAAAAGCTTGGTGCCCCGTAATTTCAGGGCCGCTATCGCAGCGGTGCGTTTGCCGGGCACGTCCTTTTTGAAAAAACCGTGTTGGAACTGCCATGCGCATCGGGCACTGCAGACCCTACTAATGGACAATACGAACAGTCTTGAAACGCCACATTTCACTGAGCAAGTGGAGGCTATCGACGCGGTTCATGTCCGGCGATGAGCCTGGATGCGAGCCGTCTATGTTGCTCTCATAAAAAGAGGCGTCATCATGAAAAATATCTATCATAAGTTTCTGGCAGGCATCGTGCGGATTGCCTCAATCCTGTCCGTGACAAGAAGCACCCGTCCGCAGCCGCTGCCTGAGCCGCGATATCCCGTCGCATTCAACGGCTGAGCGTTGCCGCAGGGCCGCACGAACAGGAATGTGCATGGCGGCGCCCATGGCCGCCACACATTCCAGACGGGTCGATTTTGTTATACGGCGAACCGGGCCCGGCTGCGCGATTTGAAGAATATCATGCCGATGATGGCGATGTTCAGAACATTCCACAAAATACCGTTGATGAATGCTATCTGATAGGACCCGGTCAGGTCGTAGATCCAGCCGGACAGCCAGCCGCCAAGCGCCATTCCCATGATCGTGGCCATGAGTACCGTTCCAACCCGCGCACCGGCTTCGCGGGCCGGCAGGTATTCGCGCACGATCAGCGCATAGCTTGGAACGATACCGCCCTGCGAAAGGCCGAAAACGAGGCTGACGAGGTACAGCGAGGCAAGGCCGTCGAACGGCAGATAGAAGAACAGGGCGATGCACTGCAGCGTGGAGCCGATCAGCAGGGTCAAAACGCCGCCCAGCCGGTCGGCGATCAGACCGAAAACGAGGCGCGAGACAACGCCGCCCAGCAGCATCAGCGACAGCATTTCAGCGCCGGCAACCGGGCCGTACCCGAGATCAACGCACAGCGAGACCAGATGCACCTGCGGCATCGACATGGCAACACAGCAGCCGAGACCGGCAACCACCAGCAGCAATTGCAGCACACGCGGTGAAAACTGCACTGACCGGGCATTGGCCGTTGCCAGGCTGTCAGCGCTTTCAGCGGCTTCGAACGGGAGTTTCCGGCGCAGCAGCAGCGACAGGGGCACGATCGCGAAGACCGTTATCGCCGCCAATATCAGGTAAACTGCCTGCCAGCCCGAATTGCTCAGGACGGGGCTCAACAGCACCGGCCATATTGCCCCCGACAGATAGTTGCCGCTGGCGGTGATTGCGACGGCAATGCCGCGCCGGCGCAAAAACCAGTGGGAGATATCGGCGATCAACGGCCCGAAACCGGCTGACGTGCCAAATCCTATCAGCAGCTGGCTGGCCGACAGCAAGTAAATCGAAGAACTCAGGGCCGCCAGCACATATCCGGCGGCAATGCACGAGGCCGCGCCGATCAGGGAGGCGGTAATGCCGTACCTGTCCACGGCCCGGCCTATGAATACGCTGCCAAAGGCAAAACCGACCATGGTCAATGTATAGGGAAGCGAAGCGTCGGCCCGGTCGATGCCGAACTCGCTTTGCACTGCGGGCATAATCACGACGATTGCCCACATGCCCACATTGGCAACCGTCGCGATCAAAAGGGTGATCGCCAACCGCTTCCAGGAATAGAAGCTGTCGAGAGACCGAGGAATGTTCATTGGGCGGACACTATTGCGGCGCTGCGGACTTGTCTAACTGTTTCAAGTCGTCCTCGACATCGGGCATCGGAAGACATTTCGGCTGACAGATGAAGACTGAACTGGCGGAGAGAGAGGGATTCGAACCCTCGAGACGGGATCACCGCCTACACACTTTCCAGGCGTGCGCCTTCGACCACTCGGCCACCTCTCCGTCGGTTTGCCCGATACCCAGCGTTGCGCTGATTGGCGAACCGGCGCGCACTATAGTCAAGACGCCCGCAGGATCAACCAGAATCTGACGCTTTAATCACAAAGCCCGGCAACGGAATTGCCACGCGGCAGATATCGTGTTGCCAAACGCTTTTTTCAACGAAAATTTCAGTGAGTATTGGACTAATATTTCATTCAGTTGATTTCCACGTGAAGTCGACTTGGGTTATTCATGAAAGACAAGAACAGCTGAAGGCAGGTAACGGTGAATGTCCGTTTCATGCTGCGGCAATAAAAATAAGCCAGGATAGGGGACAGGAGTTCTTTCCGACAATGCGGTTTTTGCTACGTGCTTTAAGTCTACTGGCGCTTGTCGTCGCCGTTATCAGTGCCGTAGTCGATATGATCCGGTCTGTGGCGGGCTCGGAGGTGGTCATCACGCCGCTCGGGGCGGCCTGGTACTCGATCAGTGCGGATACGCTCAATCTCACCCAGGCTGTGATTCAGCGCAATGTGCACCCATATATATGGGACCCGGTGGTGCAATGGATCCTTCTGCAGCCGACCTGGGCGGTATTTCTTGTCCTGTCGCTGTTTTTCTACCTGATTGCCTGGCGCAGGCCCAAGGCCGCCGGACGCTTCGCCGTACGTTAAGTGTGGCGCGGCCATTCACACACACGGCAGCGCCATAGCGGAGTAAGAGCGATGTTCAGCCTGAATATGTTCAGTAAAAAGACGCAAATGCCGGCCCCTGCAGACGCCCTGCCCGGGCGGGAGGCGCCGCTTGCAACGGCAAGCCATCATTTCGTCAACGGCAATCCGCTCAAGGGACCTTATCCGGACGGTTATGAAACCGCCTATTTCGCCATGGGCTGTTTCTGGGGCGTGGAACGCCTGTTCTGGCAGCGCGAAGGCGTGTTTGTCACTGCCGTTGGCTATGCCGGCGGCATCACACCCAACCCGACCTATGAGGAAACGGTCACCGGCATGACCGGCCACGCGGAAACCGTGCTCGTCGTTTATGATCCGGACACCGTCAGCTATGAGGATCTTTTGAAGATCTTCTGGGAGGGGCATGATCCGACCCAGGGCATGCGCCAGGGCAACGACGTGGGCACCACCTACCGTTCAGCGATCTACGCGGCGGACGACAAACAGATGCGGCTCGCAAAAGAAAGCAAAACGGCCTATCAGAAATCACTGCGGCGGGCCGGATTCAACGATACGATCACCACCGAGATCGCTGCCGCACCGGCCTTTTATTTTGCCGAGGACTACCACCAGCAATATCTTGCCAAAAATCCGAACGGCTATTGCGGTGTGAAAGGAACCGGTGTCGCCTGCGCCATCGGCTAGAAACCAGCTAGAGGGCGGTGCGAACGCGCAATCGGCTAAATGCCCAACCTGGCCGCGTAAAGCATAAGACAACAAATCGATTGAAATTGTTGATCAAACGGTTCATTTTTCACGTGATCTTTGCAAGAAGCCATGTAAGGATAGGCGCAAGCCTTGCCGGATAACGGCCTCGAAGGCTTTCAGGGAGCCGCCTCTTCAATGCGGCAACAAGGAAAAAAACGAAACAGAACACAGGGTTGGTGAATATGAAGCGTACACTACTCAGCATTTTTGCAATGGCTGCCATGTCAGCGTCGGCGCTGGCGGCAGACGTCAAACCGGCTATCATTTATGATCTGGGCGGCAAGTTCGACAAGTCGTTCAACGAGTCCGCCTATAACGGCGCTGAAAAGTTCAAGGCCGACACCGGGATCGATTACCGCGATTTCGAGATCCAGAACGACGCCCAGCGTGAACAGGCTCTTCGCAAGTTTGCCAAGGACGGTAACAACCCGATCGTCATGGCCGGATTCTCCTGGGCTGCAGCTTTGGAAAAGGTTGCCGCCGAATATCCGGACACAGACTTTGCCATTATCGACATGGTCGTCGATCTGCCGAATGTGCGCTCCGTGGTCTATAAGGAACAGGAAGGTTCCTACCTTGTAGGCGTGATGGCTGCTAAGGCATCCAAATCAGGCACGGTGAGCTTTGTCGGCGGCATGGACATTCCTCTGATCCGCAAATTCGCCTGCGGTTACGCTGGCGGCGTCAAGGCAACGAACCCGGATGCAACGGTGCTCGAAGCCATGACCGGCACGACACCGGACGCCTGGAACGACCCGGTTAAAGGCGGCGAGATTGCCAAGTCGCAGATCGCCCAGGGCTCTGACGTTGTCTACGCTGCCGCAGGCGGCACGGGTATCGGTGTGCTTCAGGCCGCAGCCGATGAAGGCAAGCTGGGCATTGGTGTGGATTCGAACCAGAACGGCATTCAGCCGGGTAAGGTTCTGACGTCCATGCTCAAGCGTGTTGACGTTGCCGTCTACAACGCGTTCAACGATGCCAATTCCGACAAGTTCACCTACGGCTTCAACGTTCTCGGCCTTGCGGAAAACGGTGTCGACTATGCCATGGATGACAACAATGCACCGCTTGTCGACCAGGCCATGCGCGACGCCGTCGAACAGGCCAAGGCGGATATCATCGCCGGCAAGATCGAGGTGCACGATTACATGTCGGATGAGAAGTGCCCGTACTGATCGGCCAGTAAAAGCCAACTGAATTTTAAGACCGCCGGATTTTTATCCGGCGGTTTTTTGTTTCTGCCGGACCGGCCAGCGGCCAAATGGTTCAATCCAAACAGGACACGTTCTAAAACGCGTCCGGGAAATGCTTCGGCCAGCGGCGCGGCACCACCGCAATTATATCGCAGCGTATGGACAGGCGTGCCGCATCCTTCTGGCGTGAAAGCCAGATATCACCTGCCGCGGCGATCCGCCTGGCAGCGGTTGCGGTCACTGCATCAATCGCCGCCTGCTCGGTGGCGCGGGCCTTGACCTCGACCAGCGCGACCAGATCGCCCTTGCGGGCTATGAGGTCGACTTCGCCGACCCGCGTTTTGAAACGTCGCGCCACGATGCGGTAGCCCTTGACCATCAGGGCCAATGCCGCCAGCCACTCAGCCAGGTGGCCGCGGCGATAGGCGCGCCGGCGTTCAGCACTTTTGCCGGCGGACCTGTTCAAGACAGCGCATCCTTCATCGACAGCAGCCGCTGGTAGAGCATCTTTCGCGGCAGTCCGGTCCGGCGCGCCGCCTCAGTGGCCGCCTTTGCCGGCGGCAGTGTCAGAGCCAGTTCACGCAGCAGCGCGTCGGCATCCTCGGCGCTCGCCCGTTGTTCACCCGGCGGGCCGATCACCAGAACGATTTCGCCTTTAACGGTATCCGTTTCGGCATAGTGCGCAGCCAGCTCTCCCAGCGACTGCCGGCGCACTTCTTCGAAAGCCTTGGTCAGTTCACGGCAGACGGCGGCCGGGCGGTCGGCGCCGAGAACATCGGCCGCGGCCTCAAGCGCGGCGGCCAGACGGCGCGGCGATTCGAAGAACAGCAGTGTTGCCGGTGTCTCGCGCAGGGCCGACAACCGGTCGCGGCGAGCCTTGTCCTTGACCGGCAGGAAACCGGCAAACAAAAAACTGTCGCTTGGAAGACCGGAAGCAACAAGCGCTGCCAAAGGCGCTGAGGCGCCGGGAATGGGGACAACGGCTATACCGGCCTCAAGCGCCTGCTCGACCAGGCGGTAGCCGGGGTCCGAGACCAGCGGAGTGCCGGCATCGCTGACAAGTGCAACGCTCTTTCCTTCTTCAAGCGCTGCAATCAGCCTGGGGCCGGCGCGCTCGGCATTGTGCTCATGATAGGCGAAGGGGCGCGTCTTGATGCCGTAGCGGCCGAGCAGCGTGCGGGTGACCCGCGTGTCCTCACAGGCCAGCACATCGGCCGATGCCAGCACCTCCAGCGCCCGCAGCGTAATGTCAGACAGATTGCCGATCGGCGTTGACACCAGATAGAGCGCCGGCTCCTGCGGACGGGCGGAAATCTGGTGAGTGCCGATCTGATAGGATGTCTGCATGAATTGTAACCGATCCCGCCTTGCCATGCCGCCCGATGTGCAAAATATGCATCTTCGGCGGCATATTCCGATTAATCTGTGGGACGCGCCACCTTTGCCTTGATCTTTACCTGTGGGCTATTACGCAATATGTACGCATCTTGCCTCGTGGCAAATGCCACACAATCAGACCCGGGTGAAGCCGGGGACTGGCCGGGACATCATATGAAACGCATTTTTTGCACTACACCCCGTATTCCAGCAAAGCTCTTATTATTATCCGCAGCCCTCTTCCTGTCCGCCTGCCAGGCGGTCAACTACGGCTTGCCCGGTTCCGGCAGCACCGGCACAACACCTACCGTTGTCAGCCTGCCGGTGAAGACCGGTCCGGCGTCCGGGGAAGTGCTTGGAACGGGCCAGACCCGCGTCGCTCTCTTACTGCCCATGACAGCACCCGGAAACGGATCGGCCATCGCATCTGAATACCGCAACGCCGCCGAACTCGCTATCACGACACGCGGCGAGCATACGATGGAGCTTGTCATCAAGGACACCGGCGGAACCGCGGCGGGTGCAATTGCGCGCACCGAGGAAGCCGTACGCGAAGGTTCCGCCATCATCTTAGGCCCGGTTTTTTCCGGCAGCGTTACATCGGCGGCATCGGTTGCCCGGCCCAACAACCGGATCATGATTGCCTTTTCGTCGGATCCTTCGGCGGCATCGGATGGCGTGTTCCTGATGTCGTTCCTGCCCAATCAGATTGTCGACCGGACTGTCTCCTACGCCACCGGTATCGGCCTGACATCGTTTTCGGCCATATTGCCGCAAGGGGCCTACGGCGCCCTTGTCGAACGGCAGTTGCGGGCAACGCTTGCAGCGCAGGGCGGCGTTTTAAACGGCGTATCGCGCTATGAATACAGCAATGAATCAGTTGTCGCCGCTGTACAGGAAATCCTGCCCGCCATCGAACAGTCTGACGCAATCTTCATTCCCGACGGCGGTACCGCGCCGGTCGCCATTGCCCGCGTCATGCAGGCCGAAGGCATCAAACTGCGCGACAAGAGACTGATCGGCACCGGTCAGTGGCGCTCGTCGAAGCTCGCCTCACCCTTCCTCCAGGGTGCCATATTCGCCGATATGGACCAGTCGGGTTTTGAAGCCTTCAAACTGCAGTACAAAGAAAAATTCCAGGCGGAACCCACCGTGAATGCCGGCCTTGGCTACGATGCGGTCGGTCTTGTCGCCGACCTTCTGGCAACGGGCAATCCGGCCGCCCTGTCGCGACAGGGTCTTGAAAAACCAAGCGGCTTTCACGGCGTAACAGGTGTTTTCCGGTTCCTGAAGGACGGCGAGACCCAGCGCGGCCTTGCCGTCTACCAGGTCCAGGAAGGGGAAGTCACCGTGGTCGACCCGGCTCCTCAGCAATTCAGCGGTTTTCAATCGGCGCAATTTTACAACTAGACGGGGTCAGTTCCTACGTGTCCACCAGATGTCCGGCCTCCCAACCGAGCATGGCGCGTTTGCGCGTGACACCCCAATGGTAGCCGGTGAGCGCACCGGAACTGCCCAGGGCCCGGTGACAGGGAACGACAAATGAGATCGGATTGCGCCCGACGGCAGCGCCAACGGCCCTCGGCGCAGACGGTTTGCCGATCTTTCTGGCAATCGACGAATAGGTCACGGCCGCACCGAGCGGAATGTCCAGCAGCGCCTCCCAGACGCGGATCTGGAAGTCCGTGCCGATCAGCACCACGCGCAACGGCTCCGAGGCGCTCCAGCGCAGCGGATTAAAAGACTGTTCGGCATAGTGCGCCGTTGACGCCGAGTCAGAAACGTAGCTGGCGCGCGGCCAGCGCGAGCACATGTCATCCAGCGCATCGCGTTCTCCGCCGGGATCGCAAAAGGCCATGCCGGCAAGACCGCGATCGGTCGCCATGATGAGGGTGATGCCAAAGGGGCAAGGGTGAAATCCATACCGGATGGTCAGCCCCTCACCCCTGGCCTTCCATATGCCCGGTGACACCGCCTCATGGGTGACGAACAGGTCATGAAGGCGACCCGGCCCTGACAGGCCAAGCTCGAATCTGGCGTCGAGCAGCGGCAGACCTTCCTGGCCGAGCAGCCGCCTGGCGTGATCGAGCGTTACGGCCTGCAGAAAGCTCTTCGGACTGAGGCCCGACCAGCGCGTGAATGTCTTTTGAAGCTGGGTCGGGGATTGTTTCAGTTCAGCGGCAATTTCCTCCAGCGACGGCTGACTTTTGAAGCGGCTGGTGATCAGTTCCAGCGCCCGGCGGACGATCTCGTAATCTGGATCGGTCTCAACGTCCACAACGTTGCGTGTTGTTTCGATGTTCATGCGTTTCGCGTCTATTGTCTGATTTGTTTCGGCCGTTTGTACTATCGGTTCAGCACCACAGAACCATGACAATGCCCTGCGCGCCACCCGATTCTTGCAGGGTATTTCCGCTGGTCCTATTTCCGCCGCACCGTGGCCAGCGCTCCGGCAAAAGCCTTTGCGAAACTTTCACGATCGTCGGGATTGAGGAACGAGCCGATTTCCGTCGAACGTCCTTCTCCCGATACGCGCATATTGGTGATGCCGGCCTCGTCATGGCGCGAAACATGAAAGCGCGCCCAGAACGGGTTGAAGCGGTAATTTCGCGTTCTGCCGGACGGGGCAATCTTTGAAATCGAAAGGTCCGTGCGCGAGACCGAGACGATCTCGCGGGCCTTCGCAGCGCGGTAATTCAGCCAGAATGCGCCAAATAGCAGAATCAGGTCGAGTATAAAAAAAGCCAAGATCGGCCATGCACCGGCGACCGCGAAAACAAACGCGTGGGCGACCGTCGCCACCGTCATGATGCACATCAGTATGATAAAACCATTGCGCCCAAGCGAGCGGTGCGGCGTCAGCAGCGCCTCGAAAATCGGCGCCTCGTTGTCGCGGGCCTTGTTTTCCGGCCCGTCATCTCCGACAGCATTGCTTTCCCTCATACACGCAGAATATAGAGGGTTCATGGAAAAGACCAAACCGAAATCCACAGCATCAAAAAACGGTGTGAAGAAAAAACCAGCGATAAGGCACACGCGCAAACGTCTGCCCAAAAGCGCCTATTTACCAGAGGAAGTCGGCGAAATATTCCGCCGATTTTCCGTTCAACGCCCGGAACCGAAGGGTGAGCTGGAGCATATCAACGCCTATACGCTGCTCGTTGCGGTCGTGCTCTCGGCCCAGGCGACCGATGCCGGCGTCAACAAGGCGACGCGGGCGCTGTTTGCAGCCGCCGACACGCCGCAAAAAATGCTGGAACTGGGAGAAGACAAGGTCCGAGAACATATCCGTACCATCGGGCTTTACCGTAACAAGGCCAAAAACGTCATCCTGCTTTCAAAGGCGCTGATCGAGGAGCATGGCGGCGAGGTTCCGGCGGATCGCGATGCGCTGGTCAAGCTGCCGGGTGTCGGACGCAAGACGGCCAATGTGGTATTGAACATGGCTTTCGGCCAGCCGACCATGGCCGTCGACACCCACATCTTCCGCATCGCAAACCGCACAGGGCTTGCGCCGGGAAAAAACGTCGACGATGTGGAGCAGAACCTGCTGCGCGTTATTCCCGAAGCCTATCTGCAACATGCCCATCACTGGCTGATCCTGCACGGGCGTTATGTATGCAAGGCGCGCAAGCCGGATTGCCAGGCCTGTGTCATAGCCGACATCTGCAAATCAAAGGAAAAGACCTGCGATATTCCTGCAGCGCTCGTTGCGCCTGCCTAGACCGAGACCGCCTCAGGTCAATTCGTCTTGCCGAACCGGGTTTGATTGCCCGTCAGGCTGACTGTGCGCCGTCTTTTGCAGCAATCCGCACAGAGCAGCGGCGATAGCCGAAAGTGCCAGCATTATGATAAATGCGGTGTCGTAATTGCCCTCGAGATCGAACATGACGGCGCCGAAATAAGCACCGAGACCGCCGCACATATGGTGGACCATGACGATCATTCCGCTGATCGCGCCAAGATGGGCTATCCCGAACGCATCGCGGGCGAACACCACCGTGAGCGGGGCGGTCACCCAAAAGGTTGTCCCGAACAGCAGGGCAAATAGGGCGACCGAAACGGTGTTCTGATCGAAGAGGATCAACGCAAAGACCGCCGTCCGCAGCAAGAAACAGGCAAAAGTCGCCCGCTGTGGCCCTTTACGGTCGCTCCAGATGCCGGATAGAAGAACACCGGCAACACCGGCAAGCCCCATGAAGGCAAGCAGGTTTCCGGCCATCAGGGTTTCGACACCGCGGTCCTGTGCGAACGCGACAACATGGGTGGCGAGAAAGAAATCCTGGAAGCCGCAGATAGCATAAACCACCACCAGCACCCACAATCTTGAAGTGCGCATCGCCTGGCCCAACGTCATGCCAATGCGGCGGGCGGCAACCTGGCTAGTGGAATTGCCTGTCTCGCTGCTCCTGGCCATGCCGGCGGCGACAATCGGAACGAGCGCCAGGTTGATGGCGCCGAGCCAGACATAGGCCGAGCGCCAGCCAATGTCCGAAAGGACGACCGCAAGCCCGCCGATTATGATCAGCTGACCGACGCCAATTCCCGAAACTGTAATGGCGTTGGCAAAGCCGATACGGCCCGGAAACCATCGGCTGACCATGACCCCGACCGGCGCAATCGATGCCAGACCGTTGCCGACGGCAAAAACAATTCCGTAGAACGCGAGGGTCTGCCAGGGCGCCTCAACAAAACTCATCGAGGCCGTGCCAATGGCTGAAATCAGCAATCCGCCGCACAGGACAACACGCAGGCTATAGCGGTCGGCAAGACGCCCCGAGGCAAACATGCAGATTGATGAAACGATCAGAAAGATGGCTGCCGCACCGCCGAACACGCCGCGTGTCCAGTCGAGCTCTTCGGCCATCGGCTTGAGAACAAGGCCGATCGCAAAGCGCGATCCGCCGCCGACAAACAGCACCAAAAATCCAATGCAAAGGACAATGAGACTTTTGCGGCTGAGTACAGCTGTGGACATGGGTTTTCGACAGACACCAATTGAAAAGCAACATGCATCATATAGCGATGCGGTCATTTTGCGATCAGAAATCGCAGCGCGTGTGCAGGTGTCAGGCGGGTGACCGGCGCGCCATTCGCGCATTCTCCAAAGACACCTGTTTTCCGCCCTCATCGACAAGTCTCAGTGTGAGCCAGTCGCCCGAGCGGTCATCCGTGATGCCCACCGGGGACGGGCCGTCGATCAAAAACCGTTCGCCCCATTGCGTCATCGCAATCATGACCGGGGCGAGAGCCCGGCCGGCGGATGTCAATCGGTATGCATGGCGCTTCCTGTCTCCCACCTCCTGATATTCAAAGCGGGCAAGCAGGCCGTGCGCCGTCAGCTTTTGAAGCCGGTCGGTCAGCACCGAACGCGGGATGCTCAAATCCTGCCGCATATCGTCATAGCGCTGAACCCCGTAAAAGGCTTCGCGCAGGATCAGTAGGGTCCACCGGTCGCCCAGGAGTTCGGCGGCCAAGGCCATGGGACAGTCCTGCTTGGCAACCCACGCGCGTCGGCGGATAGAAGATTTCATATCTGAGTTTGACATACGGACTTAGCTAGCGTATTTCAGCCTGAGTTCAAAATACAGACTTAGGAGAATTGCAATGCAGGCGTTGAACAGGGACGATCCGCTGGGCGATTTCGAAGCACGAAAGATCACCCTGAATGACGCGACCAGGACGGTCCATGTTTCCGGGCGAGGCCCGGCGGTGATTGTCATGGCCGAAATGCCGGGGATCAGCCCGCATGTCGCGCGCTTTGCCCGGTGGGTACGCGATGCCGGCTTCACCGTCTTTATGCCGTCCCTGTTCGGGCGGGACGGCGCGGTTGCGACCGCCGAGGAAGGCGCCAAAGTATTTCAGAAAGCATGCATAAGCACTGAATTCCGGGCTTTCGCAGGCAATGGCTCCAGCCCGGTCACACTTTGGCTGCGCGCGCTGGCGCGTTACGCCCACGACGAATGCGGCGGCCCGGGAACCGGCGCAATCGGCATGTGCTTTACCGGCAATTTCGCGTTGTCGATGATGATGGAGCCATCGATGCTGGCGCCGGTGCTGTCGCAGCCTTCCCTGCCTCTCGACGCGCCCGCCGCCATAGAAAGTTCCGCGGAAGAGCTCGCCGCCGTTCGCGAACGGCTTGAGCGGGACGACCTGACCGTGCTTGCCTATCGGTTCAAGGGCGACAAATTCTGCCAGGCACAGCGTTTTGCCGCCTATGCCGAAGCCCTCGGCGACCGGTTTGAGGGCAAGGTTCTTGCCGACACCGCGGCCAACACCGATGTGCCGCCGTTTTTTGAACGGCACGTGACGACGCCCCACAGTGTCGTAACCGTCCATCTGATCGACGAAGAAGGACAGCCAACGCTTGCAGCACGCGACGAGATTATCGGGTTTTTCAGCAGACGGCTGAAGGCGACAGATCCATAGGCTGACGGATTACGAGGAGGCGGGATGTCCTTCCGACTGCTCTGCACCGTCGCAGATTTCGTACCAGGACGGCTTTTCGGAGACAAATTCGTGGAACTGGTTTTTGAGACCGAACTCGGAATCAAGCGCATTTGCCGCAATTGGAAAACTGTCCTCCTCGGATAGGATTTCGCCAAGCGATGTACCGCAAATCTTGCAGAAACACCTGCCGTACTTGTAAGGAGGAGCGGGCTGGTAGAGCGCGACATGCTCTTTTCCCTGAAGCCACTGCAAGTCATCTCTTTTGACGAAGACTATGGTGCTGGCACCGGCCTTGCGGCACCTTGAACAATGGCAGGTGCCCATCATAGACGGTTCGGCCAACAGCTCGAATTTTACCGCGCCGCAGCAACAGCTTCCCTTGATCATGCAACCTGTCTTTCTGTTCTAATTCGCATTGGAACATTACAAGAACATCTAAAGACATGCAAATGTTTATACCGGACTCGAATGGAACCCTCAGGCTAGAGCGAATTCGGGATCTTTTGCCGTCAGCATCTTGTGCAAATGCACCATCAGGCCGGCGGCAAAGAGCGGCGTGAGGAGGTTTACAAGGGGGATCGACAGGAAGGCGGCGATAATCAGACCTGCCAGAAATATGGTCGCGCGGTGCTTGGAGCGCATCTGCCGGACCTCGTCTTCGCTGCGGTAGCGCATGGCGGCGAATTCGAAGAATTCACGGCCGAACAGGTAACCGTTGACCAGCAGAAAGGCGACGATGTTGACGCCCGGAATGAAGAGCAGCAGCAGGGCGATGATGTTGCCGGCAATGATCACGCCGAGGAACTTCAGCGTATAGACGATGGCCCTGCCGACAGGGATCGCCGTTCCGGCACGGTCATTGGGATAGTCGCGCTCCTCGATGATCTCGGCGACGCCGTCGAGAAAGAACCCGGCGACAACTGCCGTGACAGGCGCAATGAGCAGCGCCAGTCCGACTGCAAGCCCGAGGCTCGCAATGATGCCGAAGATGAAGCCCAGCCAGCCGGCCCAGTCGGGTATGCCGGGTATCAGCGCGTCGAGCCAGGGCAGCGCATAGGCCGTGAACAGGCCGCGCAACGACATCCACAGGCCGATGAGAAGCAGGATGGTGATGCCGAGAATTTTCCAGAAGGCGGACCGGGTCTCGCTCGCCAGGAGATTTTGCCCCGCAAGGCGCGCTGCTTCAACGATCATGGGGCACTTCCGGATAAATCATGGATTTCAGATAGGTATTGTTGAAAGGGATTCAACGTCAGCATCGTTGTTGGCAGTCCGTTAACGGTATTTCGAGTAACACTTGCAACGAATGCGTGCAAACCACACATGAAAATAGCAAACCGGATCATCAATCGGATGGCCAAGCATAGTTTTGTTCTGTTCCTGCCGGGAGAAAAATGACCACATTCACCACTGTTCAATCGCTGGCGTCCTATGCAACGGACCCGAGGCGAAATTGAACATCCTCTCAGGTATCGCAGCGGCGCTGTTCCGAACATTTATTGTGGTGTCATACGCATTTTGTTTTTTTATCCTTGGATTTTGCATCCTTAGCCTGATCGCCGAATTAGCCAGTCTGGGCATAATATCGATTTCTGTGATGTTGATTTTGCTGACTGTTTTTGGCGGCTTCGTTGGATGGGGAATGGACAGACAGGATTTCGTGCAAATGAACAGACTGGCAGCAAAGGCGAGTTTGGGATGGTCACTTGCATGTCTGAAGTTCTATGGCGCCCTTTTTGGTGGGTTGATTATAGGCTATCAGCTCTTGAAACTGATATTGAGCTTCAATCCCGAATTCGGCATTATGCCCGGATTGGCGATATGGTTGGGCACACCGATCGCTTTCGTTTGGATTGTGTTCAGCCGAGGCCATGGAACAAAGCCACGCGGCAATATGAAAAACCCACAAAGAACATTTGACGCCCTATCTTGTGGCTTCAATGTGGGCCGCCCAGTTGCCAAGGGTCATGCAAACCAACAATCGACCGATGAAATTCGGCAAAAGTAAAAAACTGCCAGCCAGCGCTTCATTTTGCAGCCGAAACCGTCTAGGACCGTCGGCGGAGCGAAAACCACCGGAGCCCGCAGCTTTATGGACGAACTGGATGTTCTTTGCGTCGGCAATGCCATTGTCGACATCATCGCACGATGCGAGGACACGTTTCTCATCGAAAACCACATTACCAAGGCAGCGATGAACCTGATCGACGCTGACCGGGCGCAATTGCTCTACGACCGTATGGGCCCGGCCGTCGAGGCCTCCGGCGGCAGCGCCGGCAACACGGCGGCCGGCATAGCCAGCTTCGGCGGGAAATCGGCGTTTTTCGGCAAGGTCGCGCGCGACCACCTCGGCGAAATTTACCGGCACGACATCACAGCACAGGGCGTTGTCTTCGAGACGAAGCCGCTGGATGGGCCGCCGCCCACTGCCCGTTCGATGATTTTCGTCACGCCTGACGGCGAGCGCTCGATGAACACCTATCTCGGCGCCTGTGTGGAGCTTGGACCGGAAGATGTGGACGACACCATCGTCGCCGCATCGAAAGTGACCTATTTCGAAGGCTATCTGTGGGATCCGCCGCGCGCCAAGGAAGCAATCCGCAATTGCGCTGCGATCGCCCACGCCAGTGGCCGCGAAGTTTCCATGACCCTGTCGGACCCGTTCTGCGTCGACCGCTATCGCGACGAATTCCTCGACCTGATGCGCTCGGGAACCGTCGACATTGTTTTCGCCAACGAGCATGAAGCCATGTCGCTCTACCAGACCGCGTCGCTGGAGGCGGCCATCGAGGCCATGGAGGCCGACTGCAAACTGGCCATCGTTACGCTCAGCGAGCGCGGGTCGATCGTTGCCCGCAAGGGCGAGCGGGTCTCGGTCGATGCCATCAAAATCAGGGAACTGGTCGACACGACCGGCGCCGGTGACCTTTACGCGTCCGGGTTTTTATACGGCTATACGAACGGCCGGTCGCTTGAGGATTGCGCCCGGCTCGGCAGCCTTGCCGCCGGCCTGGTGATCCAGCAGATTGGGCCGCGCCCGCATCTCTCGCTCAAGCAGGCGGGCATAGACAGCGGGCTGATTGCCGAACCCGTAAGTTCTTAAAGGGATTCATCAGGTGGACGGCCCGGCGCGTGTCCGTAGGAGGGCAGCGTCCAGCCGTAACGCAAGGCGCCACCGCGGAGAATAAGGGCCGCGGCAAAAGCCAGCATGGAAGCAAGACCGCGGTTCAGACCGAATTCATCAGCGAGCACGAATACGGATGCGCCGAGCAGCGCTGCGGTAATATAGATCTCCCGCCGCATCAGCACCGTCGGTTCCCCGGAAAGCACATCGCGCAGCACGCCGCCGAAGGTTGCCGTCAAAACGCCGGTCACGATGGCGATCGCCGGCGAAGCCGTTGCCGAAAGACCGATCGCAGCCCCCATGACGGAAAAGACCGCAAGGCCCGCAGCATCCAGCCACAGGAGCCATCGATAGCGCGATTCCAGCCGCTGGGCGGTAAAGAAAATCACGATTGCCACGGCGACGCAGATGAGGATGTAGATGTGTTCGCGCACCCAGAAAACCGGCGTCAGCCCGAGGATAAGGTCGCGCAGGGTTCCGCCGCCGATCCCGGTGATACAGGCGAAAAACAGAAATCCGATAATGTCGAGCTGTTTGCGTGACGCAACAAGCGCGCCGGTCGCCGCAAATACGGCAACACCGGTGTAATCAAGCCAGGTCAGTATCGTCACGGCGCATCCCCATCGCGCCGCGAGCATATCGCGGCGATGGCGCGCGGTTCAACCTCGTCGGCACGCGTTACTGCTTGGCGTCTTCGGCTTCCGGTTCCGTGGGTGTTTCCGCCGCCTGCTTCGGGCCGCCCTTGGCAACACCGACCATTGCCGGCCGCAGCACCCGATCGCCGATCACGTAGCCTTCCTGGACCACCTCGACAACGGTGTTGTTGGGAACATCCGGATTCGGAACCTCAAACATCGCCTGGTGGAAATTGGGATCGAACTTCTGGCCCGCCGGCGACAGTTTCTTGACGCCGTGGCGTTCGAGCGCGGAAAGCATCGCACGCTCGGTCATCTCGACACCCTCCGACAGCGCCTTGAGGCCTGCCTCCCCGGCTTCCAGCGCCTCCGCCGGGATCGCGTCGAGCGCGCGCCGCAGATTGTCCGATACGGCGAGCATGTCACGGGCGAAATTCGACACCGAATAGGCCTTGGCGTCGCGCACGTCTCTCGCCGTGCGGCGGCGAAGATTGTCCATTTCCGCGGCCAGGCGCAGATATTTGTCCTTCAACTCGTCCCGTTCCGCTATTGCAAGGTCAAGCGCGGCGGGTGCCTGCGCCTCTTCAGCGGCGGCATCAGCCGGGGCCTGTGCTGCCTCTGCGGCCATTTTTCCGGCAACATCGTTCGCTGCGGCCTCTGCCGACTTTGCTCCGGGTCCTTCGTCAACACCGTTTTTCTTTGTCTCATCGGTCATGACGCGACATTTCCTTCACACTGGTTTTTGATTTGTTGACCCGCATATCGAGGTTTCGGCGGAAAAAATCAAGAGATTACGGGCGCTGATTCGGCCCAATTCGCACTTTCAGCGAATCATTCTGGAAACCATTTGCGCCGTGTAGTCCACCATCGGCACAATTCTCGCGTAGTTGAGGCGCGTGGGGCCGATCACGCCGACGGCGCCGATCACCCGGTCGTCGCTGTCACGATAGGGCGCAACGATCAGCGAGGAGCCCGACAGTGAAAACAGCTTGTTTTCCGAACCGATGAAAATGCGCACGCCCGAGCCTTCCTCGGCGAGGTCGAGCAGCTCGATCAGACCATCCTTTTTCTCAAGATCGTCGAACAGGAGCCTCAGACGTTCCATTTCCTCGATATCGGATATGGTGTCGAGCAGGTTTGCGCGGCCGCGGACTATGAGCCTTGCGGGCTGTCCGTCGGCGCTGCCGGACCAGATCGCAACGCCGCGCTCCACCAGCGTCTGCGACAAAACGTCGAGTTCCCGGCTGACATCGTTTTTCAGTTTTTTCAGCTCGCCGCGCAACTCCGCCAGCGTGTGGCCGGCAAGATGGGCGTTGAGGAAGTTTGCGGCCTCGGTCAGCTGCGATGCCGTGACACCAGCCGGAAGGTCGATGATGCGGTTTTCAACCTGATCGTTGTCGCCGACGAGCACGACGAGCGCTCGTGTCGGCTCCAGCCTTACAAATTCGATATGCTTGATGACAGCATCGTTCTTGTTGGTGATTACCAGACCCGCACCGCGCGAAAGGCCGGAAAGTAGCTGGCTTGCCTCGGTCAGCAGGTTTTCGACCGACTGATTGCGCTCGACGCTGCTGACCTGTCGTTCGATCATGTCGCGCTCTTCACTGGAAAGATCGCCCGATTCCATGAAAGCATCGACAAAAAAACGCAGACCCTGCTGGGTCGGCAGCCGGCCGGCGCTGATATGGGGTGCGTATATGAGGCCGAGTTCCTCGAGATCGCTCATGACATTGCGCACGGACGCGGGAGACAACGCCATCGGCAGGACGCGCGACAGGTTGCGCGAACCCACCGGATCACCAGAATCCAGGTAGAGTTCGACAATGCTGCGAAAGATTTCCCTTGTCCGGTCGTCAAGCGGCGCCGGCTGCGCCGTTCCCGATCGTGAATTGTCACTCATACACAACGTCTCTTGGCTGCTGCACGATTACTTGCATAGTGGACCGGTTGCCGTAAAAAAAGCAAACGACCCGCTCTTTATATAGTGCATTTTCTTTGCATGCGCTGCAAAGGAGAGTTACAGCAATGTGGATTTGTTAAAACCGTTCTGCCGCGCGGCTTTGCTGCAGAACAAACAGGAGTACATACATGCGCCCATCAGGCAGAAAAACCGATGAGATGCGGGCCGTTTCATTCGAACGGAGCTTTTCCAAACACGCGGAAGGCTCCTGCCTCGTCAAATTCGGCGATACGCATGTGCTGTGCACCGCCAGTCTCGAGGAGCGGGTTCCGCCATGGCTGCGCAATGCCGGCAGAGGCTGGGTGACAGCAGAATACGGAATGCTGCCGCGGGCCACCGGCGAGCGCATGCGGCGCGAGGCTTCGGCGGGAAAGCAGAGCGGGCGCACCCAGGAAATCCAGCGCCTGATCGGCCGTTCCTTGCGCGCCGTTGTCGACCTTGAAGCGCTCGGCGAGCGTCAGGTCTCCATCGATTGCGACGTCATACAGGCCGATGGCGGCACACGGACCGCATCCATCACCGGCGCGTGGGTTGCCTTGCACGACTGCCTCAAATGGATGGAGGCGCAGGGCATGATCAAGGCCGAAGCCGTATTGAAGGATCATATCGCCGCCATTTCCTGCGGCATCTTTCTCAATCAACCGGTTATCGATCTCGACTATGTGGAGGATTCATCTGCCGAAACCGATGCCAATTTCGTCATGACCGGTTCGGGCGGCATTGTCGAAATCCAGGGAACTGCCGAGGGCGAACCGTTCAGCGAAGAAGAATTTGCGGCCCTGCTCGGACTTGCAAAGAACGGCATCGGCTCGCTGGTCGAGATGCAAAAGCAGGCAACCGCCGGGTAACGATCAGGTCGGCTCATGCAAGCACCGCAACACATTCTGGAAACGGCGCTCTACGCCGACGACCTTGATGCTGCGGAGCAGTTCTTTGGCGGGCTGCTCGGCCTTGAAATAGTAACGCGCATGGGCAACAGGCACGTCTTTTTCCGCTGCGGTGAGGGCATGCTCCTGGTGTTCAATCCGGCGGAATCCGTCAAACCGCCGGGAAATCCGGCGATGCCGGTGCCGGTGCACGGCACCAGCGGCGACGGCCATATGTGTTTCGGCGCCTCGGCAAAGGAAATCGAGGCGATGGAAAAAACACTGCGCGAGGCCGGCATCGAGATCGAAGCAGATTTTCACTGGCCGGGCGGCGGGCGCTCGATCTATGTACGCGATCCGGCCGGCAACAGCATCGAATTCGCCGAACCCCGGATCTGGGGTATGGGCACGGACACGGATAAGGAAACGTGAGAAAACTGTCGGAACGGAAGCTGGTGATCGCCAGCCACAACAAGGGGAAGATACGCGAATTGCGCGATCTTCTGGATCCGCTCGGTTACGAGCTTCTGACAGCCGGCGACCTCGATCTCGAAGAGCCGGAGGAAACCGGGCTGACCTTTGAGGAAAATGCCCGGATAAAAGCGCTTGCGGCAACAACTGCCTCAGGATTACCGGCGCTTTCGGACGATTCCGGTCTTTCGGTGGATGCGCTGGGCGGTGCGCCGGGTATCTATTCAGCCCGTTGGGCCGGTGCTGAAAAAGACTTCAATCTGGCGATGCGCCGCGTTCACGATGAGTTGCAGGCCGAATCATCGGGAAACCGGAAGTCAAAATTCGTGTCGGTGATTTGTCTTGCATGGCCCGACGGGCATGTGGAATATTTTCGCGGGGAAGTGGTGGGCGAAATTATCTGGCCACCACGTGGCGACCAGGGCTTTGGCTACGACCCGGTATTTCAGCCCGATGGATATGAGAGCACTTTCGGGCAGATGGGCGCTGAGGAAAAGCACGGCTGGAAACCGGGACAGGAACAGGCCCTGTCGCACCGGGCAAGAGCGTTCAAATTGTTCTACGAACAGTGCCTTCAGGGCTAATAAAGATGAGCGTAGACACACAAGACAATCTGGACCCGGGATTTGGCATTTACGTACATTGGCCTTTCTGTGCCGCCAAATGCCCCTATTGCGATTTCAACAGCCATGTGCGCCACCAGGCCGTCGACCAGCCGCGCTTTGTCGGTGCCTTTCAGCGCGAGATAAGGCAGATGCGGGCCATGACCGGCACGCGCGAAGTGACAAGCGTATTTTTCGGCGGCGGCACACCATCGCTGATGGAGCCACATACAGTCGACGGAATTCTGAGCGCCATCGGCAACGCCTGGCATATGCCGGACGATATAGAGATCACACTTGAAGCCAATCCGACCAGTGTCGAGGCGGAGCGCTTCAAGGGGTACCGGACCGCCGGCGTCAACAGGGTCTCGCTCGGCGTGCAGTCGCTTGATGAAAGCGATCTGAAGGTTCTGGGGCGCATGCACACGGTTGATGAGGCGCTAACGGCCATTGAACTCGCACGCAGCACCTTTCCGCGGCTTTCATTCGACCTGATCTATGCACGGCCGGGCCAGACGGTAACGGGCTGGGAGCTGGAGCTCAAACAGGCGATCGGCTATGCGGCAGACCACCTTTCCCTCTACCAGCTCACGATCGAACAGGGCACGCCGTTTTACGGCCTTCACAGAAGCGGCAAACTCAAGGTACCGGACGAGGATCTTTCGGCAGACCTCTATCAGGCGACACAGGAACTGACCGAAAAACACGGCCTGCCGGCCTATGAGGTGTCCAATCATGCCGAGCCGGGAGCTGAAAGCCGCCACAATCTGACCTATTGGCGCTATGGCGACTATGTGGGGCTTGGTGCCGGTGCGCATGGCCGGTTGACCAGCCATAACGGCAAAGTCGGCACGGTAAACAAGCGCATACCGGAAGACTGGCTCCGGCAGGTCGAATCGCTCGGACACGGAATGGAATCGGAAGAGCGGATGGACAGCGATGCGCAGGCGGACGAGTTGATGCTGATGGGCCTGAGGCTGCGCGAGGGCATGGATCTGGCCCGCTGGCAGGGCCTTTCGGGCCGCCGGGTCGACGCGGATAAGGAAGAATTCCTGATTTCGCATGGGCTGCTGGAAAGGATCGGGAATTCCAGGCTGCGCTGCACACCGGCCGGCATGATGGTGCTTGACGCCGTTGTGGCCGATCTCGCCGCCTGATTAGCCGGCGATACAGCGGCGGAAAAAGGCTCCGCGCGCCGTTTTGTTGTAATCCCAATATGTACCCTGGTCAGCATAGTACGCGGCGCTTGCCGGCGGACAGAGCCGGCCGTCGCCGCAAGCGACCCAACGGTCTCCGATATATCCCGGCTCTTCATTGAGGACCAATCTTGGCGGATATTTCTTTGCCGCGGCCGCCCGGCACTGGGACCAGGAATTGCCACCGGAACTCAATGCGGTATCGGGCTCATAGCCCACCTCCGACACGCAGCCGGAAATCATCAATACCAATGCGGTCAAAGCAGAAATTCGCAGAAAATTTGTGTGCACCCTATGCCTCGTTTTGGCTTCCATGGCGGTTTCAGTCACGATGCCATTGCGCGTTGACGCCAACCTAGACCGTTTCAGGATCGGATTGAAGCATTTGTTGACGCGATATCGACCTCCAGCAACGGCAATGTACGGCCCGGTATTGCATCGGAGGGCGCTCTGCCGATCGGGCGGGCTCCCATTTTTTCATAGAAGGATACGGCATTCGGATCGGAGAGGATGGTCAGGGCACCGATGCCACGCCGTTTCGCGAGCGCAATGACGGCTTCAAACAGCCGTCTTCCCACGCCGCGGCCCATTGCCGCGGGATCGACAAAGAACAAGTCGATTTCGAAGCCGTCACCGTCGGGCGCGATAGCCGCAACACCCGCTGGTTGTCCCTGAAACTCGGCGACAATCACATCACCGCTTTCAACGCGGGCGGGCTTTACCGTCAGCGCCTCCCTGGAACTCTCCATAAACCGCTCGTCATATCCCCAGTGAGCCTTCGAACGGATGCAAAGTTCCGTGAGTGCTGCAGTCTCCCCGGATCTTGCCGGGCGAAAGCTGATTGAACCGGCCATCGGAAAACTTTCGCAAAAAAATCAGATTTTGTTGAATCACTTGATGCAAATCATTCCGAGTTGCACCCAGGACCTCTATCAACGCCTGTTATGAGGTGAAATTTAGACCCAAGGGAAGCGAAAAATGCAGTTGAGTGAAATGGCCGTCGGCGAAACGGCACGTATCAGGGGGTTTACAGATGGTTCCAGGGCTTACAGGGCAAAGCTCCTGGCAATGGGATTGACGCCCGGCACACCGTTTACGGTCACGAGGATGGCGCCGATGGGCGATCCGGTGGAAGTCAGGGTGCGCGGATTTGCACTCAGCCTTCGGAGAAAAGAGGGAAACGCCCTGCTCATTGACAGCGAACAACGCTGAATTGGCAATCGGAACCGAGAGAACGTCATGAAAGATCTGAGCATTGCGCTTATCGGCAATCCCAATTCAGGCAAGTCGACGCTGTTTAACGCGCTGACCGGCTCGAAACAGCAGGTTGGAAACTGGCCCGGTGTGACGGTCGAGCGCAAGGAGGGCGAGTTCCGCGACCGGGGCGCCAGTTACAGGGTGGTCGATCTGCCAGGCATTTATTCACTTACTGTGACTTCCTCGGCTGCCCATGACGAAAAAATAGCGCTTGATTATCTGGTCAATGAAAAGCCGGACCTTGTGCTTAACATCGTCGATGCGTCCAACCTGGAGCGTAATCTCTATCTGACCACCCAGCTTATCGAAATGCGGGTGCCTCTGCTGATCGCGCTCAATATGACTGACCTGGCGCAGCAGAACGGGCTTCGCATCGACACGCAGGCGCTGTCAGAACGCCTGGGATGCCCGGTGGTTCCGATCGTTGCCCAGACCGGGGCCGGGCTCGGCGATTTCAGGTCGGCAATCCATCTGTCGGCGGCCGAAAGAACGATACCGGCTACCGAACTCAGTTATCTGCCGGTCATAGAAGAAGCCCTTTCGGCTTTGGTTCCCGACATCAAAGAGGCCACCAAATCGCAGGGGCCGCGACGACTGGAAATGGAACCGCGTAGTTTGGCAATCAAGCTGCTCGAGGACGACGAAAAGGCACTGAACAGCGTCGACGCGGATTTACGGCAGGCCGTCGACCGGCTCAAACAGGACATTGAGGCCAGAGCCGGCGAGGAAGCCGATATCCTGCTGGCGGACGCCCGCTACGGTTTTGCAAACACGCTGATGCAGGAGGCTGTTCAGCGCGCGGATCAGGTTTCCAGAACCATATCCGAACGCATCGACGCGGTCGTTTTGAACCGCGTTCTGGGAATACCGGTGTTTTTGGGCGTCATCTATGTGATGTTCCTCTTCACCATCAATCTTGCTTCTGCGTTTATCGACTTTTTCGATATTCTGGCCGGCACGGTTCTTGTCGATGGCGGGACGGCGCTGATGGAAGCTGTAAACGCTCCCACCTGGCTGATCGCGCTTGTTCCGAAAGGCATCGGCGCGGGCATGCAGACGGTCGCCACCTTCATTCCGATCATCGGTTTCTTGTTTCTGTTCCTGACCTTCATCGAAAGCTCCGGATATATGGCTAGGGCCGCTTTCGTCATGGACCGCTTCATGCGCTCCATCGGACTGCCCGGAAAATCCTTCGTGCCGATGATACTGGGATTTGGCTGCACGGTGCCTGCTGTGATGTCCGCACGCACGCTGGAATCACCACGCGACCGGATCATGACTGTGATGATGGCGCCGTTCATGTCATGCGGCGCACGGCTGCCGGTCTATGCGCTGTTTGCAGCGGCCTTTTTTCCAATCGGAGGGCAGAATCTGGTGTTCGGACTTTACCTGATCGGCATTGGCTACGCCGTTCTTACCGGCCTCGTTCTCAAAAGTACTTTGCTGCAGGGTGAAACGTCGCCCTTTGTCATGGAACTGCCGCCCTATCACATTCCGACCCTGCGTGCGGTTCTGATCAGAACCTGGGACCGGATGCGCGCCTTTGTCGTCGACGCCGGCCAGATCATCGTCATCATCGTCGCCATTCTCAGCATCCTGAACACCGTGGGAACGGACGGCACCTTCGGCAACGAGAATTCCGACCGGTCGATACTGGCCGCCACGGGCAAGGCCATGACGCCGATTGTCCAACCGCTGGGAATAACGGAAGACAACTGGCCGGCCACCGTTGGGCTTTTCACGGGCATTTTCGCCAAGGAAGCGGTTGTTGGAACACTTGATGCGTTATACGGAAAACTGGCAGATGATGAAGCCAGCGCTGAAGAGACCGCACCGGCAGGCTTTGATTTTTGGGGCGGCATCACCGAAGCCTTCGCAAGCATTCCGGACAATCTTGCGAGCGTCGCCGCCGGACTTCTCGACCCGCTGGGTCTCGATATCGGCAATATTTCCAGCTGGGAATCGGCGGCCGAAAATCAGGAAGTGGCTACCGGCACGTTCGGCGCCATGGCAAAGCGCTTCGACGGAAAGATTGGCGCATTCGCCTATCTGCTGCTGATCCTGCTTTATATGCCCTGTTCTGCGGCGATCTCCGCCATTTACAGGGAGGTAGGGGTGCGCTGGGCGCTGTTTTCGGCTGCCTGGACGACGGGGCTCGGATATGGAAGCGCCGTCGCATTCTATCAGGCCGGAACCTATGCAAATCACCCGGGAACATCGCTTGAGTGGCTCGGCACCCTGTTCGGCGTCCTGCTCGCCACCCTCCTCGCCATGCGCATTTATGGTGCGCGGTCGCAGACGATTGCAGCGGCGGAATAGAAGTATGATGCTGAAATCATTGAAGGATTACATGGTCCGATACGGCCGCGTCGAACTCGGGCAACTGGCCCGCCACGTCGGTGCGGAACCCGGTGCCGTCGAAGGCATGCTCGATCAGCTGATCCGCAAAGGCAGGGTTCGCAAAGTCGATTGCGGCACCGGCTGCAAGGCCGCTTCCTGCTGCGCCATGGCCAGCGTTGCTATTTTCGAATGGATCGACGAAGACAATCCGTCACCGGCATGCGCCATCGGCAAGCCGGTAGTGGATTCAAATCCCACCCGGCCGACGCCATCCAAAGCTCTGTAGCAATTGTCAGTGCGCCTTGGACATATCTCCAAGGACTTCTTTCGAGGCAACGGTTGAATCGGCCTTGAGCTTGTAGACCATCGGAACGCCGGTCGCGAGGTTGAGGCCGGTGATTTCCTGTTCGCTGAGCCGGTCCAGCACCATCACGAGCGAGCGCAGCGAATTGCCGTGCGCGGCAACCAGGACTTTCTGGCCGGCAAGGACGCGTGGCAGGATCTCGGTCATATAATAGGGCCACACCCGGGCGCCCGTGTCTTTCAGGCTCTCGCCGCCCGGCGGCGGCACATCATAGGAGCGGCGCCAGATATGCACCTGTTCCTCACCCCATTTCTTGCGCGCGTCATCCTTGTTGAGACCGGCAAGATCACCATAGTCGCGCTCGTTGAGCGCCTGATCATGGATCGTTTCAAGATCAGGCTGGCCGATTCCGTCAAGGATGATCTGGCAGGTCCTTTCAGCACGGACCAGTACCGAGGTGAACGCGATATCAAACTGAATGCCATAGTCTTTTAAAGCAGCGCCGCCGGTGGTCGCCTCGGCCAGTCCCTGCTCGGTCAGATCGGGGTTTTTCCACCCGGTAAACAGGTTTTTGAGGTTCCATTCGCTTTGGCCGTGGCGCACAAGCACAAGGGTTCCGGACATGTTGACTGCCTTTCTAGCTTTCAGAAATACCGAGGACATCGAGCATCGAATAAAGGCCCGGATCTTTTCCCCGGCCCCATAGCGCCGCCTTTACGGCGCCGCGGGCAAAAATGGACCGGTCGAGCGCCTTGTGGGTCAGCTCCACCCTCTCACCCTCGCCCGCAAGTATCACGGAGTGTTCGCCAACGACCGATCCGCCGCGCAATGTGGCAAATCCGATGGTTCCGGCCTCGCGGGGTCCGGTTATGCCGTCGCGCACCCGTACGCTGTTATCGGCGAGCGCTATTTCGCGCCCCTGTGCCGCGGCTTCACCGAGCAGCAGTGCGGTTCCGGACGGTGCATCGACCTTGTGCTTGTGATGCATTTCCAGCACTTCAATGTCCCAGTCGGCCGCCTCAAGCGCCATTGCGGCCTGCCGAACAAGCACGCTGAGGAGATTGACGCCGAGGCTCATATTGCCAGATTTGACAATAGCTGTACGTGTGGCGGCGGCGGCAACGGCATCCTCCTGCGCCGTCTCAAATCCGGTCGTTCCGATGACATGCACAATGCCGGCGGCGGCGGCAAGTTCGGCGAACCGCACCGATACGGCGGGCGCGGTAAAGTCCAGAACGCCGTCTGCCTTGGCAAAGGCGGCCTCGGCATCATCGGTGACCGGAACACCCAAGGTACCCATTCCGGCAAGTTCCCCGGCATCGGCACCGATCGTATCCGCGCCGTCACGCTCCACCGCCGCACACAACGCGGCGCCGTCCACGGCGGAGATCGCATCGACAAGTGCCCGTCCCATACGCCCGGCGGCACCAACGACAACCAATTTCATGTCACTCATTGCTCACTCTCCGGTTTTGCAGCCGCAAGCTGCATTCCGAGGTTCTCGTTTCCTTCGAGACCAAGCGCCTGCAATTTCAGGAACCGTGCATAGATTCCATCATCAATAGCGGCAAGTTCGTTATGGTTGCCCTGTTCGGCAACCTCACCCCTGAGCATGACGACGATCTTGTCTGCCCGGTGAATGGTTGACAGCCGGTGCGCAATGACAAGCACCGTTCGGCCGACCATGGCCTCGTCCAGCGCCTTTTGCACCAGCACCTCGGATTCGGTGTCCAGCGCCGACGTCGCTTCGTCGAGCAACAGGATTGGCGCATTGCGGATCAGGGCTCTGGCAATGGATAGCCGCTGGCGCTGTCCGCCGGACAGTGTCGAGCCGCCCTCGCCGACCGGGGTATCGTAACCATCCGGCTGTTCGAGAATGAAGTCATGCGCATAGGCGAGTTTTGCTGCTTCCTCGATGTCGGCATCGGTGGCATCCGGCCTGCCGTAGCGGATATTGTCGCGAATACTGCCTTCAAACAGATAGGGGTGCTGGGAAACATAGGCTACATGCCGGCGCAGCGATTCCTTGGTCACGCCGGCAATATCCTGACCATCAATAAGAATACGCCCACTGCCGAGATCGTAGAATCGCGGCAAAAGATTAATGATCGTGGTCTTGCCGGCCCCAGAGGGTCCGACCAGGGCCGTTGTCTTGCCACCCTCGGCGACAAAGCTGACCTTGTGCAGGACTGGACTTGTCTCGGCGTAGCCGAAGCTGACATTCTCAAATTCGATTTCGGCCTTTGTTATTTCGAGGTCCTTTGCTCCCGGTGCATCGGGTTGGTGCGGAACGATATCGAGAATCTCGTAAATCATCCGGGCGTTAACGACGGCCCGTTCCATGTTGACCTGCAGACGGGCCAGCCTTCGCGCCGGATCGTAGGCAAACAGCAGCGCTCCGATAAAGGAGACCAGCGCACCCGGCAGTTCAGACTCGTGAACCGTCTGTATGGCGGCGTAGGCAAGAACGCCGGCGACAGCGAGGCCTGCAAGCGAATCGGTCAGCGGGCCGGTGCGCTCGGTCAGCCGCACAATCCGGTTGGATCGTGCCTCGGCTTCGGTAACCAGATGGTTGACCTTGCCGCGCAGCTGATCCTCCATGGTGAAGGCCTTGACGATGGCAATGCCCTGCATCGTCTCCTGCATGACGCCGTAAACCCGGCTGTTGACCAGCACAGCCTCGCGCGTGACGCTGCGCAGGCGTTTGGAAATATAGCGCAGCGCCAAAAGCACCGGCGGACCGAGAAGGAACACCGCGGCCGTCAACATGGCGTCCTGATAGAACATCACACCGACCAGTGCGACGAGGGTCAACAGATCCTTGGCCAGTGATGTGATGGTCAGATTGAGGACATCCCGGATACCGGCTGCATTCTGGCCGATCCTTGCGGCCAGCTGCGCGGAACGGGTTTCGCCCAGATAACCAACACCCAGTTCCATCAGATGTGAAAACAACCGGCGCTGGTAGCGAGCCACAATGTTATTGCCGATCTTCGCCAGCGCGACAGCCTGTCCGTAACCCGCGACGCCGCGCACAACGAAGGCTAGAAATATTCCGCCGGTTATCGACCAGATTACATCGGCACGCTGCTTTGCGAATGCCTCATCGACAATGTCGCGCAGTATCCACGCCATGAATGCCGTCGACAGTGACACGGCAACGAGGCAGACGATGGCGAAGGCATAGGTGCCGACATATTCGCGTCCGTTTTCCGACACGATACGCCGCAACATGCTCATGAGCGTGCTTGGATCAACTCGCGATTGGTCTGGTTGCGCCACTATTGGTGAGGTCCCGATCTAATATCAACAGCGGCTCTATATACGCTTCGCGGCGCTTTGCCTATGCCCTCCAGCGGCGCCCTTCGGTCGCCACTCCAAATCGGACCGGAGTCCGTGCAAACGAAGCAAGGCCGAACAAAGCCGCCAGCGGGTGCGTGATAACGCTGGTGGGTATCGATTGCAGCAATGCGCCATGGGGCGCCTTGTCTTCAAATCCTGTCCTGAACTCCGGTTTTTCCAGCACCGGTATGATTTTCTGGGCAATACCGCCGGAAAGAAAAACACCGCCGCGCGCCATGAAGACAAGCGCCAGGTCACCGGCCACACGGCCCAGATAGCTGGCGAACAGGGAGAGGGTTTCAGCAGCGACGCTGTCGGCCCCGTCGAGACCGGCAGCCGTGATTTCGTGCGGCGCCGAATAGGACGGTGTCCTTTCATCCGCCTTGCAGATGGCGTGATAGAGATTGACCATGCCGCTGCCGCACAGAATCTGTTCGGCCGATACGCGGCCGTCAATGCGCTCAATATGCGGGAATATCGCAAAATCCCGGTCGGTGCGGGGCCCAAGATCGATGTGACCGCCTTCTCCCGGTACCGGTATCCAGCTGTGGTTGGAATAGACCAGCCCGGCGACGCCAAGGCCCGTTCCTGGGCCGAGGACAACACGCGACGTGTTGGCTTCGCAGGTGCCGCCGCCGATGTCGTGCAGGTGTTCCTCATCCAGCGATGCCGCCGCCAGAGCCTGTGCCTCGAAATCGTTGAGGACAATGACGTCTTCAAGGAAAAAATCATTGATCATCTGCTTCGGACGAACGACCCACGGGCAGTTCGTCAGCCTGGTCTCGTCTCCATCGACCGGCCCGGCAATGGCAAATATCGCCGATCTCGGCTGAACCGACGTTTTGTCCAGAACGCTGACCTGAATAGCTTCTTCAATGGTTGCGAAATCCGCGGTGGCAAGGATCGGAAACTCCTTGGGCTGGGCATAGGCATCCACCAGAATCGCAAATCGGGCATTCGTGCCGCCGATATCTCCGATCAGTATCGGAAAATGGATGATGGCCTCCTGGTCCATGATATTGGGCATGTTCCGTCAGTCTCCGAAATATGAGCTCATTTCGCTCCAAGCACCCCGCGCGCCTTTGAATTAAGGCAATCGCCGGGGGAAAATCTACCGCTTTAAATCGATTTGAATTCTTCCTATAGGGAATTGCGCACGCAATTGAAAGCAGCAGCACCGTGAATTTTACATCATCGCAGCATTAAAGGGGAATTGTTGCAATCTTATTGCACAAAGGGGCGCGGCTTGGGGATCGGGACCAGCGCCGGCATGGAAAAGGGTGATTTTACCGGCTTTAGAGGCGCAAAGGCCGTCTGTGCGCTGGTCGCGGTGCGGAAAGTCACAGCCTCTTCCGATTCCGGTCCGGCGGAATTCAGCACCACCGCACAGGCGGACGGTAAATCGCCCAGCATGATGTGCCGCGGCTTTTTCGGCTTGCCGGCTTTCTTTTTCTTCTTTTTGGACGGTTTTTTTGGCTTCAGAGCCACATCGAACCACCAGTCAAGCGCCTTGCCGCAGCCTGAATCAGCCGGCACCGCATTCTGCGCCCTGCAGTTCCTGGACCCCTTGGGACAACGCATCCGCACATGCATGTGATAGTGGTGCCCGTAATAGGGTCTGACCTTGTTGAGTTTGGAACGGTCGCCCTTCCATGTGTCGCAAAGCTTTTTCTTAATACCGGGATGGACCAGGACACGCTGAACCTCAGGGTAGCTTGCGGCGCGCATGATCAGGCGACCATGGGCTTCGGTCCAGACATTGGGGTCGGTTACGACGGATTTGGCCTTGAGAACCGAAATCGCGCTGGTTGACTCCCGTTCGGCGGCGGTAAAACGGCGGTTGGGCATGGGCGTCAGCCAAATATCGGCATCAAGCCCGACCTGGTGCGAGGCATGTCCAGTCAGCATCGGTCCGCCTCGCGGCTGGGATATGTCACCGACAAGCAGCCCGGGCCAGCCGTCGTGCTGGGCTGCATCACGCGACAGTCTCTCGATCAACTTGATAAGCTCGGGATGCCCCCAGCGGCGGTTGCGCGAAAGCCGCATTGCCTGCCAGTAGGGCCCGTCCGTTGCGATCGCAATGCCACCTGAAAGGCAACCCTTGGAATAAAATCCATAGGCCTGTGCGGGCAGGTTCGCCGGAAGCTTCTTGCCGCCGAAGAGTTGTTTTGCCGGTACCGCGTCACTCGCCAGGGCCTGACTGGCAGCCACTATGATCAAAAGCGATGACGCAAAGCTGATTAGCCGTCTGGCAAGCGATAGACGAGGGGTCATTTCTCCAGGCTCCCGGCAGGCGGAATCGATTTGGTGCATCTTACGTTAAATCGGGCGCAATCTCTATTGGACGACACGAAACAGTCTGACCGGATTGTCCGGCGCGTCTTCGACAGGCACCAGAAAATCCGGCACCTCGCCCTTTTGGAGCAGACCGTAAAAACTCTCCGGATAAAGCTTAACAATGCGCGCGGCTTCCGGGTCACTGGAGCAATAGGCAACCAGCGTAACGCCCGAGCCCCGGATAAAGGCTTCGGCATCCGACCCGCTGCCCATGGCGATCTGCAATTGCGTCAGCATGCCGCCCTGATTGCGATGATAGGGAGCCGACAGTACCCGGTGGTGCGTATGGCGCAAAATGTCCGATCCCAAATTGGACACCGCCGAGACGACGCCCTTGGGCTCTGCGGCCAGCGCGGCCAGATTTTGCGGCGTTGCGCAGGATTCGGCGGCTTCTTCAGCCGCTGTCGAATGGGTCTTGACCGCATCGACGCCGTCAACGACCAGAACACCGGCAACAGCCCAGACGAACTGGATCGAAACGAATGCAAGACAGCCATACTGCAATGCCGCGACACCCAGACGATTTGACCGGCGGTATAAAAGCTGCTTTTCGGCAATGACGGCCGCCAGCGGAATGATTGCCATGAGATTGGCAAATACCGACCCGCGCACCTGCACCAGCGAGATGACAAAAGCGAGGGAGATGGCCGCGGCAAATACCATATTCTGCCATGGCCGCTCGCCACGCCAGACCTGCCAGAAACAAACGGCAATGGCGATGACCGGAACGGCATAGAACCCGGCGATGTTTTCCGGATTGTATTTTACCTGGCTGACGACGGAACGGGCCTCCGTCACGCTGTCGAGCCACATGGTCCGCAACAGCGGGTCAAGATCCGCCAAGGGGCTCTGCAGGCAACCCGGGACAAGCAGAACCGCAACAAGGCCGATAACGCCGCCGCCGATGGCAAGGGCCGCGAGCCGGAACAGACGGCTCCTGCCGCTAAACAGGGCCGCAAGGAAAAACAGAACGCCGCCGCCGACCGTGCCGAGGATATAAAAACCGCCGGAAAAAGCGTCGCAGGCGATAACCCCATAGGCGGATGGCGGCGTGAGCACGTAAAAGCAGGCGGCAAGTGTGGCCGTGAAGGAAAGACCAAAGGCGCGCGCACCGCGCCGTGCCGGCTGCCCCATGACCGCCCACAATACGGCGATGGCGGCACAGCCAACGGCCACCACCGGCATCGTCTCTGCGCCGATTGCAATGGCAAGCGCGGCGCAAACACCTGCAACCGCACACCAGGCTCTGCTCAGGCGCGGATCTGTCAGTCCCGCCATCATCAGGATGGTCAGCGCCAGTTGCGCATTGTGATGATCGATTGCTCCCGGGCGAAAGCGATTGTGCGCGACAACAAAGAACGCACCGAGAAACAGTGCAACAAGCATGCCGGGACGGTCGCCAAGATGGCGGCCCGCAGCGGCGATACCAACAAACAACGGCAGCAGAAGGAACAGCGGCCAGACAAAAAGCGCGGCGGCTTCGGCCTGGCGAATGTCCATGAACAGCGAGAAGAATCCGATCAGATTGGCCACCGGCACGTCAATGAGACGCGACCAGTGCATTTGCGTGCCGTTTTCAAGGCCAAGGCGGTACTGGGTCATGTCAAACCAGCCCTGACCTGCCATCAGATCGCGAATCTGGACAAGACGCATGACGTCGTCATTGTCCGTACCGACATAGTCGGTTCCGTAGGCAAGGTGCATCGCGACCAGAAACACGGCCGTTGCCAGTGCGGTTACCGTCACCGGCAGTGCCATCCTGGCCGCGTCATGCCCACCTGCCTTCCCGGCGGCAATCGCTTGCGAATTGGTCAAGGCTGTATCTCCCCGCGCAGCACGCTTTCGTAAAAATCGCCGAAAGCAACCTAGCCTTAACCTTCCCAAGAAATAGTAAAGGGCACGCGATAAGCCGTTTTTTGTACGCGACCCTGCGAGGATTTGATGCCAGACCCGATTTTTGACGATCTCGAGATCGCCGTTCTGTTGCCCTGCTATAATGAAGAGGCCACGATTGCCGACGTTGTCACCGGCTTCCGGCGCGAACTGCCGCAGGCGCATGTGTTCGTCTACGACAACAATTCCAGCGACCGGACGGCAATACTGGCTGCAACAGCCGGCGCGACGGTTATCCGGGAGCACAGGCAGGGCAAGGGGCACGTCGTTCGCCGCATGTTCGCCGACATTGATGCGGACATCTATGTGATGGCCGACGGTGACGGCACCTACGCACCGGAAGACGCGCCGGATCTCGTGCGCACGCTGGTCACGGAACGCAGCGACATGGTTGTGGGAACGCGGCGCGGCGTAACGGACGACGCCGGGCGCACGGGGCATGCCTTCGGCAACAAGCTGTTCAACCGCATCTACACGACCCTGTTCGGCAAGGATTTCACCGACATCTTTTCCGGGTACCGGGTGTTCAACCGGCGCTTTGCCAAGAGCTTTCCCGCACTGTCCGGCGGATTTGAGATCGAGACCGAAATGTCGGTTCATGCGTCAATGTTACGCATGCCGGTTTCAGAACTCACGCTCGACTATGGCCGCCGCCCGGAAGGCTCAAGCAGCAAGCTTTCGACCTACAAGGACGGCGCGAAAATCCTCTGGACCCTGATGCTTCTGGTCAAGGAAACCCGCCCGTTTATGTTCTTTTCCTGCATTAGCGCAGTGTTTCTGGCCGCCAGCCTCGCCTTTATGGCGCCGGTTCTTGCCGAGTATTTCGACACGGGCACCGTCAGCAGGGTGCCGACGTGGATTGCAGCCATCGCACTTCTCATGATTTCCATGCTGTTTTTTGTCTCGGGCGTTATTTTGGATTCTTTGGCCCGAAGCCGTGCAGAACACAAAAGGATGCTGTATATGGGTCTACCGACGACACGCAGCCAGCCGCGTGTCATAGGGGATAATCAGCGCCGGTCCCGCGGCAAATCAAGGAAACCAATCGCTGCATGATAAAACGTCTGTTTAGTTTCGTCGTTGTCGGCGGAATTGGATTTGTAACAGATGCCGGACTTTTGATGGGGTTGTTGCGCTTTACGGCGTTCGACCCCTTTACGGCACGGCTGATTGCTATTGCGGCGGCGCTGCAGGTCACCTGGCTGCTCAACCGCAACTTCACTTTCGGCAAGAGCAACCGCCACGCAGCGGTCGAAGGCATGCGCTATGGCGGCGTCGGCATTGCCACCAGCCTGTTGAACTATCTTGTTTATTCCGGATTACTGGTATTTGTTCCCGACCTGCGGCCGGTCATTGCCCTGACCATTGGCTCCGCCGTCGCCACGATTTTCTCCTACACCGGTTATGCGAAACTGGTCTTCGGGCGATAGGGTGCACCGGTTTCGGATGGAACATTCGTCCGCTTTGAACACAGAGTTGGAGCGGCTTAACCGTTCATTCAACTCAAAGTAAAACTCTGCCTCATTTCTGTTTCAACTCCTCAATACGAGCCAGCGCCTCTTCTCTGGTCGCTACAATATTGGGATTGAAATCATCGGCGTGGGCTCTTTTCCTGATATCCTCCTTGGTTTTTTCATTTGGGTCAAAACGAACCGTTCCGAGGGAGGATGAAGAATTCAACCGCCCGCCGCGCACGGCCCAACTGTGCCAGGCGTCGGGAAGGATCTCAGTGTTTTTGTAGTTGACCATGAAGTACCATTTATTCCCGGTTGCCGTGATCTGCCTGTCGATCTCGTCGTAGAATTTGTTCACATCGGCACTTCTTGCGAAGACGTAGTCGGAAAAGTCCACCTCCATGATCCGCAAATCCGGATGGAAGGTCACCCGCTCAGACAGCGGCCTGGTTTCCTTCGGAACGGATGGAACCCGCCTTCGTTCAAGTTCATCGTCCGGTATTTCGCTGCGCAATTTTGCCAGATAGGCAAGGGCATCGTCGCGTGTGCGAAACAGGTTCGGATCGAAGTTTTCCTGTTTTGCGCTTTCCAGGATGTCTTCACTGGTATCGCCGGATGCGGCATAGCGCGCACTTCCCAGTGAATAGCACAGATTGGTGTTTTTGCCGCGATGGGCAAAAGCGATCCAGGCTTCCGTCATGATCCGGCAGTTCAGGTAGTTCACGAGGAAAAACCATTTCATTCCCGTGTCGTGCAGTTTTCGATCAACCGCGTCATAGGCCTGGTGAACCGTTGCCGAAACATCGAAGGTGACATTGGAAAAATCGACCTCCATGACCTGGATTTCGGGATGGAATGTGACACAATTTTCAAATCTGTTTGCGTCCATATCGCCCTCCGACGCTGATCAACATTGGCGCGATATCTACCGCCGCGGTAATGTTATTGCCAGACCAGGAGGTATTAGAAATAAGTCCTACAACCAAGGGATAATGAAATAAATTGCAGTATATACAAATACATTGCGCGTATTTGTAATATAATTACTTATTTTTTATTATTGGTATATCGCGTATATTTGATATAAACCTATTAGTATTTCATACCGAGCCAAATCAGCTTGAGATTTTTTTGAAGTAGCGGGCGACGGGCCACCGCTCGTAGCCGGCCGACTCATAAGCAGCACGGGCGGGCTGATGACCCGGGTCTCCACCGGTTTCGACCATGACGATGTCCATTCCGGCTTTACGGATCTGCTGTTCCGCGAAGGCCATAAGCGTTGCCCCGACGCCCTGGCGCTGGTGATCCGGGTCAACAGCCAAAACATAGACCTCACCCATTTTGTCTTCCGGATGGAGACGCAGACCGACAAATCCCAAAACCTTGTCCGAGTGTCGTGCGACCCATGTCCGTTCGCCTTCCCTGTCCAGGAATTCGCCGATATCGGCAACCTGCCGCGCCTGCCAGCCATCGGGATAGAAGGCATCGTACACAAATGGAAGAACCTGTGGCTTCATCTCCTGGAAAACCGGCTGCCACGCCCTCAGAGACAGATCCAGAATGGCCTGTTTCAGTGTTGCCGCATAAGGCACAATCTTGATTTCGTTCCCGGCATTCATGTCACTACCACGGCTCAACCGTCAGCTCCGGCCAAACCTGCATTGCCCTTTCGCCCTTGGCCGTATATCCGGGCTCGTTGTAGAGCGCCCTGTTGGGAATCACCTGAAAAGAAAAAATATGATCCAGGCCGAACGGCGCGCAAAGATCCAGCTGGCCATCCGCCTCGAGGCGCAGGCCGACGGCATGGGTTTTTGACGAGAACCGGGTCAGCGACTCGTCGCCATTGCGCAATGGCTCGACATCCTGACCGAACTTTTGCGGGTACCAGATATGGACGCGTGCCTGATTGCGGATCTCGACCGGGATTTTCGAGCCGGCAAACACCTCTTCGCCCCGCTTGATGACCCGGTCTTCGGCATCCCAGGACAGATCGCTGTCATCGTAGTAGAAAAGATCCACATCCCTGATGCCGTTGCTGGCGGGCCGGCCGGTCAACACATTCCAGACCGTGTTGTAGATAATGCCGGCCACGATGCGCCATTGCGGCAGATTGAAATCCCGTGCGGTGACGAGCGGCTCATATATGACCGTCTCGTTGCGAACGATGTCGAAGAGAATGTCCCGCTGCCTTTCAAACGGCAGGCCGGCATAGCGTAGATGATTCAATTTCGGCTCCCGGGCGGCTTGACCGCGTATCCGGCGATTCGGACACGCTGTTCAATGGTGCCGGGCACGCAAATCAAATTCAAGCGGCCGGTCCTATACTTCCGGCAGACAAATGGACCGACGGCTAGATTTCTTCCCATCCATCATGTTCACCGGCGCGGTAGACCGCATCGATGAATTTCTGATTGGCTTTGGAGTTCTCGAGCGAAAACAGTTCGCCTTCCGCATTGAGCGCCGCACTGGCGAAGGCTTCCAGCATGTTTCGGTACTGACGTACACCGGCAAAGCGGAATATCTCCGACCGGTCGCGGGCCTGATCGTGCCATGTGACGAAGGCATGGCCATAATCGCCGGCATTGAACGGGGCGGTGATTTCGATGCTTCCCTTTTCGCCGTGAAACAGCATTTCCTGGCGCAGCGCCATCTGCGTTGAACAATAGAAACTGAGATCGAATTCACCAAAATCGGCTGTCACATTGGCATAGGTGTCGGTGCCGAACCGTGGGTCGCGTTCCACCGTCGCACGCACCTTTACCGGCTCCCGGCCGGTTGAAAGCCTGGCGGTGACGGTCGGGTAAACGCCGATGTCCGGAAGGCCGCCGCCGCCGAGTTCCGGCCGGTTGCGCATATTATCCGGATCGGTATTAAAATAGGTGAACATCCCGCTGACATGGCGCAGGCGCCCGATGGCGCCGGACTCGATCAACTCGCGCACCTTGGCCCATTGCGGGTGATAACTGACCATGAAGGCCTCGGATATGATCTTTCCGGACTGGTCGCGTTCGGCGATCAGGGCATCGATTTCATCGGCCTTGAGCGCAATCGGTTTTTCGCACAGGACGTGCTTGCCGGCCTGCGCCGCCTTCAGGCTCCACTCGACGTGCTGGCTTGTCGGCAGGGGAATATAGACGGCATCAACGGTATCGGACACCAGAAGTTCGTCATAGGAGCCGAATGCGTGCGGTGCGCCGAAGCGATCGGCCACCTTTCGTGCACGTTCCAGATCGCGGCTGGCTATCGCGGTCACAACACCGTTTTGCGCATCCTGCATGGCCGGCAGCAACTGGTTACGCGCAATACTGGCGGTCGAAAGAACGCCCCACCGGATCATTGTCATTTGAAGTCTCCTCTGGCGGCCCGTTCGCGAATTTCGGCAAATGTCCAGTCTTTCAAAAGCGCACCGTCCTGCCAGACCGGTTGCATCAGGTTTTGTCGCGCTCCAAGTTCCTTCAGCGGCACGGCCATCGGTTTTCCGTCTTCGACGATCACTGCCTGGCGGTAACGCTTGGAAGCCTTGCCGGGATCGGTTTTCGGATCCTTGTGAACACCGGTCCATTTGCCGTTTTTGTCGAGCCGCCCATTGGCTTTCATGGCAAAGCGCAGCGTATCGCGATTGACTTTCTGAAGCAGCCCGGCGCCCATGCCGAAGGCAATGTTTTCGGCAGACCAGCCCCGCTCCATCAACCGGTCGAGGATGATCTTGATGGTGTCCGGCGTCACGCCGTCACCCTGAATGACCCGCACTGCCGGGCTCAACACCTTGTAACCCTTGGCATTTTTCGTGAAGCCGAAAATTTCACCGAGCATATCGACCGTGTCGATGGGAACCACCGTCGGATCGCCCGAATCGGGCCGAACCACCAGGGTGCCGCCCATCTGTTCGACCTTCGACCGCAATTCCTTGCCCCAGATTTCCGAGACAGCGCGGTAAAGATCATAGGAATCGGAGACAACAGCGACCATTTTTCCTTCGCCTCCGAAGGATTCGATCATGTTGCCGTAAGCTTCGGCCTCACGTTCCTCGCCCCAGGCTGTCATGGTCGAATGTTCAGCGGCGGGAATGGAAAATCCGGCCATGTGCTCGCCGTAATATTTGCGGGCATAGACAATGCCGGACACCGTATCGGTGCCCATGAAATTGACGAGATGCGCAACACCGCCAAGCCCCGCCTGCTCCAGTGAAGTGGCACCGCGGGCACCAAAATCGTGGAGGCGGAATGGAAGGACATCGGTATAATCATCACAGGAGCGCTCCAGGGCGGCGGTGATGATTTGCCTCACATAATAGGAAACGGTGGCAACGGTCGCCGGATACCAGATCGCGCGCAACAGCGCCGTCTCGATGAAGGTCGGCAGCCAGAAGAAATCCGGGTCCGTATTGCGGATCTGGACGAGCGGTATGCTGGCCGGCACAACCATGCCTTCCGGCAGGGCCTCGATCAGCAGCGGCAGACTGCCGCCATGACGCTTGACCAGCAATTCCCAACCGTCGCGATTAAACGGAAGGCCGTGCTCCGTAACCAGCGCATCGGCCTCGTCAACATCGGCCATTGTGATCTTGCGCGTCAGATATTCCTTTAAGAACATCTGCAGTCCGAAAAACAGCACGTGGTCGTGGCGCCCGCCCGGGCGGCTTTCCACATAGGCCGAAATCGCAGCCGTTTCGGGCGGATACTGGGCGAAATGGGAGTACTTGTAACTGTCGGTATTCAGGATCATGTTCACAATCCGACCCTCGCCCTATGAATGAGCCGCGTTATGCTCACTATTAGCATAACTTGGTTCAAGCATACCCTATCCGCGCAGAACGCCACCGGTTTTTTTGCCGACATTCTCGACAATTTGATCGGCAAGCGCCTCAAGATCTGCATCCGTCAACGTACGGTCCGTTGGCTGGATATCAACTTCGATGGCGACCGACTTCTTGCCTTCGCCAAGCGATGAGCCTTCGAAGATATCGAACACGCTGACGTTTGAAATCAGTTTCTTGTCCGCCGCGGCAGCCGATTTGACGATCTCGCCGGCTGCAACGGAGCTTTCAACAACGAAGGCGAAATCACGCTTGAGTGCCTGGAACGGAGAGATCTCCAGCGGTGTCTTGGTGCGTGTCGCCTTGCGCTTCGGCTCCGGCACGGCGTCGATATCGACCTCAAAACCGCAGACAGGTCCGGAAACATCCATCTTATCGAGTGTCTTTGGATGAAATTCGCCAAATGTTCCCAGCACCACCTTCGGGCCCAGCTTGATCGTGCCGCTGCGGCCGGGATGATACCAACCTGGCCCGCCTGCTTCAATCTGAACGCGGCCGACAGGGGCACCGCAGGCTTCAAGAGCCGCAAGCGCATCGGCCTTGGCGTCAAACACGCTGACCGAAGGCGACGCGCTGTTCCAGTGGCGGCCGGCGCCATCGAGCCTGGCCGTGCCGCGGCGAATGCCTGCGGCAACGCGGTGCTGCCCCGCATAGCTGTCGTCGGAATAGGTGTCCGAAACCTCAAACAGGCTCAGGTCGCCATGTCCCTTGTCCGCATTGCGCTGAGCAGACGCCAGAAGACCGGGCAACAGCGACGGGCGCATGTCCGACATTTCGGCGGCAATCGGATTGGCGAGCTTAAGGGCATCGCTTCCACCGCCGAACAATTCGGCTTGTTCGGCGGAAACGAAAGACCAGTTTACCGCTTCCATCATGCCGCGCGCCGCCAGTGCGCGCCGTACCGCACGGGTGCGGATCTGCAAGGTCGTCAGGATGCGTTCGCCGACGACGGTATTGCGTGGCAGCGGCTGCGGATCGATGCGGTTGACGCCATAAATACGCATCACCTCTTCGACCAGGTCGGCCTTGCCGTCGACATCCGGCCGCCAGGTCGGAACCTTGACGTCGACAATTTCGCCGTCACCCGACGGCTCAAAGCCAAGACGGCGCAGGATGTCGAGGCTCTCATCGCGCGGAACGTCGATACCGGTCAACCGCTTGACCTCGGATACGGGGAATTCAACGACCTTCATTTCCGGCTCGCTATAACCGGTAATAATCGGCTGCGTCGGCTCGCCGCCGCACAGCTCCAGAACCAGCCTGGTCGCAAGTTCCATGCCTTCCGCCATATAGGCCGGGTCGACACCGCGTTCGAAACGGTAGCGGGCGTCGGTGATAATGCCGAGATCGCGGCCGGTGCGGGCAATGTTATAGGGATCCCACAGGGCCGATTCGATCAGCACATCGGTGGTGTTTTCATCACAACCGGACCCTTCGCCGCCCATAATGCCGGCAATGGATTCGACACCGTGATCATCCGAGATGACGCAGATGTCCGAATTGACTGCATATTCGCGTTCATCGAGGGCCAGCACGCTTTCGCCCTCGCGGCCACGGCGCACAACCAGATTTCCGTTGACCTTGGCGGCGTCAAAAACGTGCAGCGGGCGGCCGCGGTCGAAGGTAACGTAGTTGGTGATGTCCACCAGCGCGTTGATCGGGCGCAGACCGATTGCCGTCAGCCGCTGCTGCATCCAGCGCGGGCTCTGCCTGTTCTCAACGCCCCTGACCATACGCAACGCAAAGCCCAGACACAGCGGTTGGGTGTCGCCGAATTCGAGAGTAAGACCGACCGGGCACGGTCCGGTTCCGCCGGCCGGCGGCGTATGCCCGTCCTTCATCGTTCCAAGGCCATAGGCCGCCAGATCGCGGGCAATGCCGCGCACGCCCGTGCAGTCGGGCCGGTTCGGCGTCAGACCGATTTCAATCATCGGATCGTCAAGACCCGCTTGGGCGGCAAAACTGCCGCCGATCTCGAATTCGCCTTCGAGATCGATGATACCGTCATGCTCATCGGACATCTGCAGCTCGCGTTCCGAGCACATCATGCCGTGGCTCTCGACACCGCGGATCTTGCCGACGGAAAGCGTGAGGTCGATACCCGGCACATAGGTACCGGTCGGCGCGAACGCGCCGATAAGCCCGGCGCGGGCATTGGGCGCACCGCACACCACCTGCACCGGATCGCCACTGCCGGTATCGACCGACAATACGCGCAGACGGTCGGCATCAGGATGCTGCTCTGCCGTCAGAACCTTGGCTATGACAAACGGCTTGAATGCCGATTTGTCATCGACGGCTTCGACTTCCAGCCCGATCATGTTCAACGCTTCGGTGATCTCATCGAGCGTTGCCTCGGTGTCGAGATGTTCTTTCAGCCAGGAGAGTGTGAATTTCATCGGTTTGTCCGTGGTCTCGATCGATTGTGCCGGCTTGCGGCGGCATATGGCGTTGTCAAAATTTCAGGAAAATCAGCTGCTGAGGCCGGAAAACAGCGTCGGCATGTCGAGCGGGCGGAAGCCGTAATGGTTCAGCCAGCGCACATCTGCGTCAAAAAAGGCGCGCAGGTCCGGCATGCCGTATTTCAGCATGGCGATGCGGTCGATGCCGATCCCCCAGGCAAATCCCTGATACTCGTCCGGGTCCAGCCCGACGTTGCGCAGGACATTCGGATTGACCATGCCACAGCCGAGGATCTCCATCCAGTCGTCGCCCTGTCCGAAGCGCACTTCGGTGCCGGAGCGGTCGCACTGGATGTCAAGTTCCAGACTCGGCTCGGTGAACGGGAAATAGGATGGCCGGAACCGCATGTTCAGCGACGGCACTTCGAAAAAGGCCTTGCAGAATTCCTGCAGCACCCATTTCAAATTGGCGACGTTGGAATTCCTGTCGATCACCAGCCCCTCGAGCTGATGGAACATCGGCGAATGGGTCGCATCGCTGTCGCAGCGATAGGTTTTGCCCGGAATGACGATGCGGATCGGCGGGCTCTGCTTTTCCATCGTATGGATCTGGACCGGAGAGGTGTGGGTGCGCAGAAGCTTGCGCGCGCCTTCCTCATCGGGGTTGAAGAAAAACGTATCGTGCATTTCCCGCGCCGGATGACCTTCGGGAAAATTCAGCGCGGTGAAATTATAGTAGTCCGTTTCGACATCGGGACCTTCGGCAATCGAAAAGCCCATATCGGCAAAAATGGCGGTGATCTCATCCATGACCTGCGAAATCGGATGAATGCGGCCCGCTTCAGCCGGCGACTGGCGCACCGGCAAGGTCACGTCGACGGTTTCATGCGCCAAACGCTCGTTGATCGCAATGTCATGCAGCACCGACTTGCGCTCCGCGATGGCATCGGTGACGCGCGCCTTCATGCCATTGATGGCGGGGCCCATGACCTTGCGTTCATCAGCGGTCATCTTGCCGAGCGTCTTCAGCTTTTCGGAAATGCTGCCTTTTTTGCCGAGCGCCGACACCCGAACGGTTTCGATCGACTGCTCGCTGTCTGATGCCTCGATTTCCGCGAGTATTGACTGCTCGAGCTGCTCCAGATCACTCATATTTTCTTTTCCCGTTGAACCGTTGGTGTTCAGCATCTGTCGTTCATTTCAACAAAAAACCCGCGCCGGCCCTGCCAGCGCGGGTTTCCCAAATCTGTCTTTTCATGCCTTGGGAAAACGCTGGCTTACCGGACAGCGCCTTCAAAAGCATTCGGTGTGGTGTCTTTGAGATATTCCAGCGAGGCTTTCGCACTTGCAACCAGAGCGCCAAATGCTTCGGGCTGATTGATCGCCATATCGGAAAGAACCTTGCGGTCGACTTCGATGCCGGCCTTGTTGAGGCCGTCGATGAAGCGTCCATAGGTGAGGCCGTGCTCGCGGACAGCGGCATTGATGCGCTGAATCCAGAGAGCGCGGAAATTGCGCTTGCGGACCTTGCGGTCGCGATAGGCGTACTGCTTCGAGCGGTCAACTGCCGCTTTTGCGGTACGGATTGTGTTCTTGCGGCGGCCGTAAAAGCCTTTTGCCTGGGCAAGAACCTTTTTGTGTTTTGCGTGGGCGGTCGTGCCCCGTTTTACGCGTGCCATGATCTATAGTTCCTTAATTCCGGTGCGAAGCCTAAAGGCTGTTCGGCATAAATTTCTTCACGATGCGAGCATCCGGTTCGGAAAGAACCATGGTGCCACGGGCATCACGAATGAATTTGTTGGATCTTTTGATCATGCCGTGGCGTTTGCCGGCGGCGGCTGATTTGACTTTACCCGAAGCGGTTATCTTGAAACGCTTCTTGCAAGACGATTTCGTCTTCATCTTGGGCATTTTGCTTCTCCATCTTCAGACCCGCATCCGCCGCAAGGGCTTTAAGCCGGCCTCTTTGTTGTTTGTCCCAAGCCATGGGTTGTTCCCGGTGGCGCCTGAACTCAAAATCCAACTGCCCGTCAGACGGTGCGGATAATCTTCGTTCGGGGACGTTTTTGTTGCATTAAAAACCGCCACGGCATGCCCTGCCGGACGGTTCGGACGCGGCCTTATAGCGGCCCTTGCACACAAGCGCAAGCCGCTTTTGGGCCATTTATCGCCTGGCCGCGTCTTCCAATCGGGATTATTTCGGTGCCAGGACCATCATCATCTGCCGGCCTTCCAGTTTGGGCTCGGCTTCGACCTTGGCAATGTCGACCGTATCTTCCTTGACTTTCTGCAACAACTGCATGCCGAGCTGCTGGTGGGCCATCTCGCGGCCGCGGAAGCGCAGGGTCACCTTGACCTTGTCGCCGCTGTCAAAAAAGCGGTTCATTGCCTTCATCTTCACCTCATAGTCATGGGTGTCGATATTGGGCCGCATCTTGATTTCCTTGACCTCGACGGTCTTCTGCTTCTTGCGGGCCTCGGCAGCCTTCTTTTGCGTCTGATATTTCAGCTTTCCGAGATCGAGGATCTTGCAAACCGGCGGATTGGCATTCGGCGAAATCTCGACGAGATCAAGTCCCGCATCCTGGGCCAGCGAAAGCGCTTCTTCGATCGGAGTTTCGCCGCGGTTGTTTCCTTCGTCATCGATGAGCTGCACCTGGGCAGCCCGGATGTCGGTGTTGGCGCGCGGTCCGGTGTTGGTCGGTGGCGGCGCTCTGAATGGTCTGCGAATGGCCGTAGTCTCCCTGGCTGTTTCGTCAATGGCTCAATATATCAGCCGCATTCGCTTTCGCGAACCGGCTGAGGCGGCAATGTCACCATCGCCACAATCAAGTCAATAGCATGACTGTCGAAAAAAATCACCAGCCATCGGCCTTGAAGGCCTCCAAATCCGGTGTTTCACGTGTGATCTGTCAGCGGAAACGCGAATCGGTCACAATCGGCACCTATCGAAAACGGCGGAAAAGACAGGGCAGCATCATGACGGACGGCGCAATGCAAATCGAAGTTGGCACGGGTGAGGACGCCCGCACGATTGCGGTTCGCCATCGCGCCGCCGGCACAAGGCAGCGTCCCGGCCTTGTGTGGCTCGGCGGTTACCGCTCGGACATGGCCGGAACGAAGGCCGTGGAGCTCGACCGCTACGCCGGCGAAAACGACCTTGCCTGTACAAGGTTCGACTATTCGGGCCACGGCGAATCCGGCGGCGATTTCATGCGCGGCACAATCTCGCGCTGGCTGGAGGAAAGCCTTGCCGTCTTTGACCGCTTCACCGAGGGCCCGCAGATCCTCGTTGGCTCATCCATGGGCGGCTGGATCGCCATCCGCATGCTGCAGGAGCTCAGGAAGGCGGGGCGTGCCGAGCGGATCCTCGGTCTTCTGCTTTTGGCGCCGGCGCCTGATTTCACCAGCGATCTGCATGAGCCGCTTCTGACGGACGCGCAAAGGAAAGACATCGAGGAAAAGGGCTTTTATGAAGAAGAGACCCCTTACGGGCCGGATCCCAATATCTTCACGCGCGACCTTTTTGAGGACGGCCGCAAAAACCGGGTCATGACCGGGATAATCGAGACCGGCTGCCCGGTTCATATCCTGCAGGGCATGGACGATCCGGATGTGCCCTATTCACATGCGCTGCGCCTGGTGGAGCACCTGCCGGCCGACGATGTGGTGCTGACGCTCATTCGCGACGGAGATCACCGGCTGTCGCGGCCGCAGGATATCGATATTCTGCTCAATACCGTTGCCCAGATGACACGCCCGCCGACTGAATGACCTATTTGTCCGTATCCGCGGTAACCATAATCTGAACTAACCCTGTTTCCACATTGACTCCCCCGCCTTCAAAATCATTAACTGTCTGTTAACGATAATGGTGGGTAACGGGGACTGGCGTCTATGAAGGGCGTATTCATAAAAGCCATGCTGGCTGGCTGCTTGCTTGCGACGTCGTCGACGCCGATCGTCATGGCCGCGCAGCCGAACGGGTCGTCAATGGTGGTCGGAGAGATCACTTCACAGCCCATCGGCCACTATGAATTCTGCAAACAGAACAGGCAGGAGTGCCGCGGAACAGGGGTTCGCACGGCACCGCCCCGGGTTACCGATTTCGGCTGGACAGTCGTGCGCGAAGTCAATGAATCGGTGAATTACGCTGTACTGCCCATGACAGACTATGAGATCCACGGGCGCGAGGAAGTGTGGTCCTATCCCGATGTCGTCGGCGACTGTGAGGACTATGTGCTCCTCAAACGCGCCATGCTTATTGAGCGCGGATTTTCCGTTTCCGATCTGTTGATTACCGTCGTACGCAAGCCCAATGGTGAAGGCCACGCGGTTTTGACACTGCGCACGGCCGACGGCGATTTTGTTCTCGACAATCTCGAAGACCAAGTGAAGATGTGGACCGAGACACCCTACACCTATCTGAAACGTCAGGCGTCGTTTCATGCCGGCCGCTGGGTCGACATTGAAAATGGCGACGAGCTGATGGTGGGCTCGATCCCGGAATAATTCGTCTTCCAGCTATTTCCCCTTCGCGGCAATCATGTCGCCCAGAATCTGCAATGCGGTTCCGGCGCCGGCAAGGTTTTGCGCCTGCAGATATTCAAGGCCGATCAATCCGCCGTAGAGCAATTGCGCCACGATCCTTCGGTCGGTGTCACCGTAGCCAAGCTCCGCGGCAATGGATGACAGATAGTCGAGCCGCCGACGGTCCACTTGCCGTGCGGTTTCGGCGACCTTGCCGTCATAACGCGCCCATTCGCGTATCGCGGCCTCGGCGCGAATTCCGCCATATTCGGCGCTGCGCTCATCCGTGACCAGCGCTATCAGTTCCCGCAGGCGTGTTGCCGGGTCCGCATGAGGCTCCTTGTTAATGGCGATAATGTCTTCGGTTGCCATTTGGCACCAGCGCGCAAGCATCGCCTCCTTGAGGGCCGGAACATCGCGGAAATGCCAATAGAACGATCCCTTGGTCGTCTTCAGCTCCCTGGCGATTGCCTCCGCGCGGATTGCCTGGACCCCGCCTTCGGACAGGGCGCGAAAAGCCGCCTTGATCCAGTCGTCCGCCGATAGCTGCTTTTTCTTCTCTGTTGTCCGCGTCATCGCGCCTCACACTGAACCTGCAATAACCATACGCTGCCGTATTGATCAGCTCAACTGAAACTGTTACATACGGTGGCGTATGGTAGTGGATTTCCGAATTGAAACCGCTCCCGAACCAAAAGAGGACTGGGCCAATGCTTGTTTCCGTTACGGTTGCCACCGTTTTGTTCGCGGTTTCACTGCTGCATTTTTTGTGGGCGACCGGCAGTCCCTGGCCCTGTGCCGATCAGCAAAGCCTGCTGCGCAGCGTCGTGGGTCACCCGGATCTGGAACGCTTCCCCTCGCCGCTGCTGACGGTACTGGCTGCAACGGCCATTGGCTTCGCCGGCCTGTTCGCCCTTTGGGCCGGCGGCATTTTTTCGTTGCCCTTGCCGGACTGGATCAGAACGGCGGGTATTTACGTACTGATCGGTATTTTTCTGCTGCGCGGCTTGAGCACCTACACACCAAAACGCATTTGGACCGCCCCTATCGAGCCGTTCGCCACGCTCGACCGGCGTTATTTTGCGCCGTTGTGCATTGCGCTCGGCTGCGGCTTTGTATGGCTGCTGATTGCCAATCTCGCGATATGAGCCAGGCTAGGCCGTACCGATGAGAAGGCCAGCGGCAAAAACCAGTGCGCCGCCGAGCACCACCTGGAAAATGGCGCGCGACCAGGACGTCTCCATGAATTTGTGCTGGATCCAGCTGATCACCCAAAGCTCGACGAAAACAAGTGCAATGGCGATGGTGGTTGCTATCGTGAAGTCGGGGATGAGGTAGGGCAGCGCATGACCGAGGCCGCCGACGGTGGTCATGATGCCGGTGGCAAGGCCGCGCTTGATCGGTGCGCCGCGGCCGGAAATCACCCCGTCGTCGGAAGCGACCTCGGTAAAGCCCATTGAAATGCCGGCGCCGATGGAGGCGGCAAGCCCGACCAGAAAGGTCTGCCAGGTATCGCCGGTGGCAAAGGCGGCGGCAAATATCGGCGCAAGCGTCGAAACCGAACCGTCCATCAGACCGGCAAGGCCCGGCTGGATATAGGTCAGGATCATCTGTCTTCGCTCGATATGAGCTTCGTCCGCGCGCACATCCGCTGGCGTGTGATCCTCGGCAAGGCGATGCGCCATGGAGCCGTGGTCGCGCTCCTCCTCTGCCAAATCGCCGAGCAGTTTGCGCGTCGCGGCATCCTGCGACTGCTTGGCGGCCTGCAGATAAAAGCGCCAGGCCTGGCGCTCCATGCGCTCTGCCTCGTCGCGGATATTGTCGATCGACATGCTTTTGGTCAACCACAGCGGCTTGCGTTCCAGATAACCGCTGACATGCTCACGGCGGATCAAAATGATGCGCTCGCCGAAACGCTTGCGGTAAAGCTCGATCAGACGGCGGCGGTGCTCGTTCTCTTCTTTCGCCATAGCCTCGAATATTTCCGCCGATGCGGGATAGTTGTCCCGCAGCGCATCGGCATAGGCGAGGTAAATACGGCCGTCATCCTCCTCGGATGAAATGGCAAGGGCGAGTATTTCCTGCTCGCTCAGCGAAGAAAAAGAACGGCGGCCAACACCCGTAAGGCGACGCAACATGAGACTGATTCCTTTTTTAGAATTATTCTAAAATAATTATCTCATGCCCGCGGTCAAGGATTGCCGGACCTCAAGCTGATAATTGTGTGATCGAAGCCGCAGAATGCCTCATCAAGAGTTGTGCCAAAGCGCTGCCCGCAGACTTGATATCGTCGGAAAGCCGCCAAATAGTAGGAACTATGGAGAACGACACAAAACTTGCGGTGGCGAAGGACACCTGGCTCGACAAGGTCGGCCAGCTGGTGGCAGGCCGGCTGCAAACAGAAACTTCCGGCTACAAGCCCTATACCCCTTCGGACCCGGAAACGCTGGAGCGCACACTGCGCTCGGGCGACATATTGCTCGTCGAAGGCAACCAGAAAATATCGGCGGCCATCAAATATCTGACGCAATCGACCTGGTCGCACGCCGCGCTCTATGTCGGAGATGCCTGCGGCGAGCCGAATAAGGGCGACGACCGGCGTCAGCTTATCGAAGTGGTGATCGGCGAAGGCTGCATCGCCTCACCGCTCAAGAAATATGCAACCTACAACACCCGCATCTGCAGGCCGGTGGGTCTTACCGGCGACGACCGGCGCGCCGTGGTCGAATTCATGATTTCCCGCATCGGAACCAAATACGACCTGAAAAACATCTTCGACATGCTGCGCTTCTTCCTGCCCACACCTCCGGTTCCCGTGCGCTGGCGGCGGCGCATGCTGTCCTTCGGCTCGGGCGATCCGACGCGGGCGATCTGTTCGTCACTGATCGCGCAGGCCTTCCAGTCGGTGCGCTATCCGATCCTGCCGGAAATCAGGAGGCTGCCCGGCCACATGACGGCGCAATCGACCTATTCGCGCCGCGAGATCCTGCATATTCGCCATCACTCGCTGTTCACGCAGCGCGATTTCGACCTGTCGCCCTATTTCCGGGTCGTCAAACCGACCCTGGAACACGGATTCGACTACAAGCAGCTGAACTGGCATCCGCATCCAGGTCACGACACGGTCACGGCGGACCGGGAATTCGTCATGCATGAGCCCGAGCAACCGGAAGAAAAAACACGGCAGGAATAAACCGTCAGGCAGCCGGTATCAGCCCGGCATTGCGGGCAGCGGGCAGGCAAGACCGGCTGATCGGAACAATTGCTCCGTTTTTCATCTCGACGACATAGCGCTCGCGCTCGCGCCGCGTCTTTGCCACTGCGTCGAGGGCGACCCAGTGGGAGCGGTGGACCTGCACGCCCGATACCGGCTCAGTTTCCGAAATCGCATCGGCAAGGCGCATCAAAACCAGCTTGCTGCCGCGCTCTGTGACCACTTCGACATAGTGGTCCTGCATCGACAGGTGTGAAATCTGCCCGCGTAATTCGATGGGCAGGCGCTTGAGCAGCCGGGGAGCCTCTTCATCGCGCAGATCCTGTTGCTCCTGCTGCTCACCGGTGCCGAACCAGGCGACCAGCATGCAGATGCAGAAATTGATCGCCGTGCAATAGGCCAGTGAAACTCCGAGACTGTCCCAGGTCTCCGTCTGCCCGACATTGCCGATCAGATTGATGAGCTCGACCACGATGAAGATCGGGATGCCGCCGACGACACCGGCAACGGCGTAGGCGGGCAGCACGCCGAGATTGCGTGCCGGCGTGTGCTCCGCAATCAGCCTGGCATTGAGCAGCCCCACGCCGAATGTGACGATGGCGACGAGCACCCAGTAGAGCACCCGAGATACGGGCTCCATCGTCTCATAGGTGTTGAAAGGGCCAGACAGGCCGAGGACTAATCCAGCGCCGGCAACCGCGACAACGGCCTTCGGCGAGGACACTTGCTGCCACCATTCGCGAAGCGTGAATTGCAGGGTCCGGTCAGTCACGAATATTCATGGCCTTTGGCGAAACAGTGATTCCGGCCCCGAGTCTAACCGGGCAATCAGCAATGGCAACCGTGCTTTGAACCCACCTGACCGGTTAGAGGACCATGACGCCAGACCCACTCTTTCAGGCATCCGCCGCCATACAGATCCACGTCTACGCCGCCCTTGCCGCCGCAGTTCTGGGCGCATATGTCTTCGTCCGCCGCAAGGGTACACCGGCCCACAGGCTGGCCGGCCGTATTTGGATATTGCTGATGGCGGTGACGTCCGTGTCATCCTTCGCCATTCACGAAATCAACCTTTGGGGCCGCTGGAGCCCGATCCATATACTCTCGGCCGCAACACTGATCAGCCTGCTTGCGGCCGTCCTTTTGGCGCGGCGCGGCAAGATCCGCGGCCACAGGTTCACAATGATATCGACCTATGTCGGCGCGCTGCTGGTTGCCGGAACATTCAGCTTTTCGCCCGGCCGGATCATGCACGAGGTGGCAGCCGGTGCGCCGGGGCCGGCTACGGCCTTTGTCATCGCAACGGTGGTCGGCACGCCCTTTTGGGTGTGGCCGCTGCTTGCCGGGCTCATTCTTCTCGGCTGGCTGCGCAGCCGTGACCGGATCATCAGCCGTTGGCAACTGATCGCAACGCCGGTTGTTGTAACGGCGCTGTCACTCTTCAATCTTTATGCGGCCGGGCTCTCGCTCGCGGTTCTGGCAGGGTTTTCGGCGGGCGCTGTGCCGGGCGCCGCATTCGGCACTGCTGTCGGCAGCAGGGATATCATCACACCAACGGACGACGGAAAGATCGAGGTGGCCGGTGAGTGGCTTTCCATGACCGTTCTGATCGGTGTCTTTTCGATCCGCTATGCCAACGGCTTCATGGCGGCGGCATTTCCCGCAATGCAGGTTGATCCGGTGTGGCTGTTTTCAGTCAGCGCCGCCTCTGGCTTCCTGTCAGCACTGGTGGTTGCCCAGGCACGGGCACAACTGCAGACGTTGAAACTCGCCGCCTCCGCCAGCCGGATTTAGGTGACAATTGCGGTATCGCACCGATCGCTGCTCCGCTGTTGTGCAAAATAGCTTTTCAGCGCCCTATAATTTGATCTATAGGGCGTGCCATGACTGCATCATCACGAATACCGCTATCGCGAATCCGCAATTTTTCGATTGTCGCGCACATCGATCACGGCAAATCGACCCTGGCCGACCGGCTCATCCAACTGACCGGCGGGCTGGCGGACCGCGAAATGTCCGATCAGCTGCTCGACAATATGGATATCGAGCGCGAGCGCGGCATCACCATCAAGGCGCAGACCGTTCGGCTGCACTACAAGGCCGATGATGGAGAGACCTATATTCTCAACCTCATCGACACACCCGGCCATGTCGACTTTGCCTATGAGGTTTCGCGCAGCCTTTCCGCCTGCGAGGGCTCACTCCTCGTCGTCGATGCCAGTCAGGGCGTCGAAGCGCAGACGCTCGCCAATGTCTATCAGGCAATCGACAACGACCATGAGATCGTCACCGTTCTCAACAAGGTCGACCTGCCGGCTGCCGACACCGAGCGCGTCAAGGAGCAGATCGAAGAGGTTATCGGGCTCGACGCCACCGATGCGGTCGAGATTTCGGCAAAAACGGGCCTCGGCATTCCGGATGTACTGGAGGCGATTGTCCACCGCCTGCCGCCGCCCCATGAGGGTGACGAGAACGCGCCGCTCAAGGCACTGCTGGTCGACAGCTGGTATGACGCCTATCTCGGTGTCATCGTGCTGGTGCGCGTCATCGACGGCGTTCTGAAAAAAGGCCAGACCATCCGCATGATGGGAACGGACGCCAAATATCCGGTGGACCGCGTCGGCGTCATCACCCCGAAAATGGCGAATGTCGAGGGGCTGGGTCCCGGCGAAATCGGCTTCATTACCGCATCGATCAAGGAAGTTGCCGATACCCGTGTCGGCGATACGATTACCGAGGACAAGCGTCCCACCGCCGACATGCTGCCCGGCTTCAAGCCGGCCCAGCCGGTGGTGTTTTGCGGCCTGTTTCCGGTCGATGCCGCCGATTTCGAGGATTTGCGCTCAGCCATGGGCAAATTGCGCCTCAACGACGCGAGTTTCTCCTTCGAGATGGAATCCTCCGCAGCCCTTGGTTTCGGCTTTCGCTGCGGCTTCCTCGGCCTTTTGCATCTGGAGATCGTGCAGGAGCGGCTGGAGCGTGAATTCGACCTCGACCTTATCGCAACCGCCCCGTCGGTCGTTTACGAACTGGTCATGACGGACGGCAGCAAGCGCGAGCTGCACAATCCCGCCGACATGCCCGATGTGGTCAAGGTCGCGGAAATCCACGAACCGTGGATCCGCGCCACGATCATGACGCCGGACGAATATCTCGGCGCGATCCTGAAACTATGCCAGGACCGGCGCGGCATCCAGGTGGAGCTGACCTATGTCGGCACCCGGGCGATGCTGTCCTATGATCTGCCGCTCAACGAGGTTGTTTTCGACTTTTACGACCGGCTGAAGTCGATCTCCAAGGGCTATGCATCCTTCGACTACCAGATTACAGAGCTCCGGCCGGGCAATCTGGTGAAAATGCAGATTCTGGTCAATGGCGAGCCGGTGGACGCGCTGTCGATGATGGTGCACCGCTCGGCGGCGGAAAAGCGCGGCCGCGACATGTGCGAAAAGCTCAAGGACCTCATTCCGCGCCACATGTTCAAGATACCGATCCAGGCGGCCATCGGCGGCACGGTGATTGCCCGTGAAACGATTTCCGCCATGCGCAAGGACGTAACGGCAAAATGCTATGGCGGCGACGCCTCACGCAAACGCAAGCTTCTGGACAAGCAAAAGGCCGGCAAGAAACGCATGCGCCAGTTCGGCAAGGTAGATATTCCGCAGGAAGCCTTTATCGCCGCGTTGAAGATGAAGGATGATTAGTGGGGAGTTTTTGCCCTCACGGTTGAGCGCGGCTTCGCCGCTAACCTCCGGACGGGGCGGGCAAGATTGATTTCGCTCACGGCCGTACCGCCGCTATCGCGGCTGGCCTGCGCAGGCGCGGGCGAAAAGTCGCCCGGCAGCCAGTCGGCTGCGTTCATACGGACCACAAACGCCGAAGGCGCAAGCGCGACCGCGCGTCGGGCCCTTTGGCCCGCCCCGTCCGGAGCCAGCGCCGAAGGCGCGTACGGCGTGAGGACAGATAAATTGAACCCCCGCCACGCGAAAACACGGCGGGGGTCCCGGCAAAAGCGCCGTTCAGTCAGATACACACATGTTCACCAATTTGCCCGTATGGAACATGTGAGAGGGGTAGCGCCAATTACTGACTGGCCAACGCTTCGTATTCGGCTACGGTGAGAACCCCGTCTCCATCGCTGTCAGCAGCTGCGACAGTGTCGGACGACACATTCGGCATTGCTGCCATTGCTTCTTCCATTGTCACGGCACCGTTGCCATCGGCATCGGCAGTCGCGAATTCAACCGTCTCGGCTGAAGCAGCCATAGAGAATGCGGCAAAACCCATCGCCAAAAGAAGCTTTTTCATTGGTACTCTCCTTGTTTTTTACAGGGCGGGTTAAATCGTCTGGGAGGCAACCCGTCCGTCCAGCCCATCGCCGGACAGCGCAGAGACTGGCCCCGATTTGTGGTGGCAAATGGGAGGAAAAATGTCCTGTCCGGGATCATTTTGGGACAAAACTATGGGTAACCGTGATTAATATAACTTGTTGAAATATTGAGGTTATTAATCAAAATTGAACACTTGCCGAGAGAACCGGCGCCGACGGTTGCAACCACCGGTTTTTCCTAAAGAAATCACGATTTTTACTGCACAACGGCGTGAATTGACACGGCCGTTACGGGAAGGCACGATCCGGATATGACCACCTCTTCCGAATCTTCACCGTCCGCCGATCCGGCAAAAATCAGCGACGACGCGACAAGGAACAGCCATGTGGCGCATATCGATACGCCGATTGGCCTGATCGTTGTCGTTGAAACGGACGGAAAGATTGCAAGGCTGCTTTGGGGACGCGATACCGCCCTGTATGAGCCGACCGAAGAAACGCCATTGCTAAAAGAGGCAAGACGGCAGCTTGCCGCCTATTTCGACGGCAAGCTGACGGAATTCGACTTGCCTCTGCAGCTTTCCTCCAATCCCTTCGAAAAACGTGTTCAGGAAGCAATGCTGGCCATTCCGCTCGGCGAGACGCGCACCTACGGCGATATTGCCAAAGCGCTCGACACTTACGGTCAGCCCGTCGGCCAGGCCTGCGGCGCCAATTCCATTCCCATTATCGTGCCCTGCCACCGGGTGCTGTCGGCAACCGGCGTCGGCGGCTTTTCCGGAGAAGGCGGCGTCGAGATGAAAATCCATCTGCTCAAGCACGAGGGCGGGTTTCCGTATCTTCTTTGAGGTCGATTTCGGGGTGTTGCGGCACTTGCCAGATCAATTGCACGTATCGCCGGGAATCCTTTAAATAAATCATTGACAGGAAACGGCCACGGCCTTACATCACGCCGGCACAGTTGAATTGCCCAGATGGCGGAATTGGTAGACGCGCCAGCTTCAGGTGCTGGTGACCGCAAGGTCGTGGAGGTTCGAGTCCTCTTCTGGGCACCAAAACTCTCTATTTTCAAAAAATTTTGCCGCTGACACGGCACGGGACAGCATTTCAATCCGCTTGCGCTGCTGTCTGAACGGGAACTCCCTCAAGGGCGCACGAAAATCAGCCCGTCGGAAAGTCTCACCTGCACAAACGGCAAATCGTCCGCGGGACAATTCTCGCGATACCGGAACGCCTGAATCTGCCCCTCAGCACCCCTTCGGACGTACACCGTCACCCCATTCACATCCGGTTCGATGATCGGGGCGCAGCCTTCGATCAGGTCATCTATATGTCCAACGCAGACCCATTTTCGGGAAGGCGGCGGTTTGTCCATATCCGGTGCCTTTCCAAAAGACCGGGGAAATATGCTGGTGAGAAAGGCCTGGCACTGCCGCTTGCGCCTGTCGCGTTCCCGGGGTCCTTCGTCAATGAGCAAGCCCTGTGACTGAAATTCAAGCATGCCCAGAAAGGCGAGGCTCAGCGCTTCGGCATCCATGCCGTCCAGACCTTCGGCGGCCACAACCTGCTCGAACAGGGCCCTGACCTTGACTTCATTGGCTATGTCCGCGTCACCGCACAGGGACTGGTATTCGACGCGCGCCCGGCTTTCCCCCCAAAAGGCGTACCAGACCGCCAGCCGCCGGGGGTCGGAAAGTAGCGGGTCGAAATGGGTGTCAATGATGCCGTTCAACGCCCGCACGGCATTGCCCTTTGATCCGGCAATAGCGGTGTCAAACCGCTCCTGAAATTCATTGGAGACAAAGCGCAGCGTCTCCAGCAAAAGACTGTCCTTGCCCGCGAAGTGAAAATTGATCATGGCCGCTGTCAGCCCGGCGCGGCCGGCCACTTTGGCCAGGGTGACATTTGAAATCCCGTTTTCCGCGATGACCGTCAGCGTTGCGTCGATCAGCTGGCGCCGGCGTTCTGCCTGGATGCGGGTATTGGCGTCCTGTCCGTTTGCGAAAACCGTCGCCCGATCCATCACTGTGTCTTGCGTGTCGTCAGTCATTGCGCACTGCAACCCAATCTGTTTCGCATAATTAACTACATATTTAAATTTACTTCAATGCCGTGTTACATTTTGTCACAGGTTTTGGTGAGACTCACTATTTCTGCTAATTATTTCACATAGTTATAAATTTATATTCGTACTGAGCAGAGACATGAAAACCGCAATCCCCATGACTCCACTTTACAATAATTTAAATGTACGTTTAGTTTTTGTAGATCACTGAAAAGCAGACGGACAAGCAGATGCGTAGAAGAAGAGCGCGTGAAGAGAAAATCCTGGCCGTTGAGGCAGCCCAAAAAGTGGACCGGAGCCGGGATATCGGTCTGGTCGACGGTGCACTCGCACCGTACGAACCGCTAAGCACCGGCAGCGTAGATCAAGTGGTCGATGCGGCGCTGGAACTGATGCGCGACACCGGTATCGGGTTCGAGCCCGATACTGAAGCCCTTCGGATACTCGAAAAGGGCGGCTGCGCGGTCGGCCCGGAAGGTCTGGTGAGATTTCCGACGGAGATCGTCCGGGACGCCATCCGCACTGCCGCACGCAGCGTCAAGGTTTGGAACCGGCCCGGCACCGAGTTCATTACTCTCGACAAACATCACACCTGGTTCTTTTCCGGCATGACCTGCATCAAGGTCTATGATGAGGAAACCGGCGAACCACGCTACAGCACCCGCGCGGACCTGGCGCAGATCACCCGGCTGGTGGATGTGCTGCCGAATATCGACGGCGCCTGCGTGGCCTGCAAGATCGTCGAACAGTCCAACATTCACGGCGAGGTGGACGAGTTCGCAGTGCTGGCGGAGTATACTTCCAAACCCCTTGAATTCCTGTGCGAATATACCGAAACACTCGATGTGGTCATCGAGATGGCGGAGGTCATCCGCGGCGGGCGCGGGGCACTGGTGAAAAAACCCTATTTCAGCCATGTCGTAACACCCCTGCCGCTCTATTATGCAAAGACGCATACCGATCAGATCATTCGCGCGGCGCAATACGGCATCCCGCTGATCATCGGCACCGTAACCATCGGCGGGGCATCCGCCCCCATCACCCTGGCGGGCTGCCTCGTGCACGCCCTGGCAACCGATCTTGCGGCTCTGGTGCTGAGCCAGATGGTGCGGCCCGGATCGTTCTGTCTGCCGGGATCGGACGTCGCCTTCATGGAGGCGGCCACCGGAGGGGTGGGGGGCTTCTCACAGATGTATCTGGGTGATCTTGCGATCTGCCAGGTGATGCGCTCGCTGGATCTGCCTTCCGCCACCGGAATAGGCGGCTGCTCATCGGCCCGGCGCTTTGACGAAGATGCGGTCTGGGAAATCTCCAGCAACATGCTGAATGCCTTCTACGCCCGCCCGGCCACTTGCGATTATCTCGGTTCGCTCGACGAGGGGATCACCTATTCCAGCCATGCTCTCGTCTTCTGCGACGAGCTGGTGGGTCTGTTGCGAAAAATGTGGGAAGGCATCGGCGTCGATGACGACATGCTGGCGCGCGACCTGACCCGCGAGGTAGGCGCGCGCGGCAATTATCTGGCGCATCCGCATACCGCCCGGCACTGTCGCAGGGAATATTGGAACGCCCGTTACTATGGTGCCAACTTCCCGGTCAGCTCCGGCAATCTGGACGATGAGACCCTGGTGGAAAGGATCGAGCGCGACATGCAGGAAATGCTGGATAAGCATGTGCCGGATCAATTGCCCGACGAGGTCCTTGAGAAAATCCGCGCGATCCAGAAGCGGTTCGAAGCTGAGCATCCAGTTACCGGCTGAGCCCCAAACAGCCTTGTCGGGCAAGCCGGACGCGCCTGACCGATTTCATCCGGGAACATCAAAAAATCAGGGCGTTCAAACCCGGGCATTCAGGCGTCTGATCACCTCGGCGACAATAAGCGCGCCGGCGGGCCAGATGACCCATAGGGTGCCGGACCAGGAAAAAAGGTTGATCAGCGCCAGCGCTCCGACAATGACGGCAAAGCGCGCCAGATAGGTCTGGTTACGGCCGGAAACAAAGAGCGGCGCGGCTTTAAGGCCCAGCAGCGCCAGCATGGCGACACCCGGCCACTGCACCCAAAAACTGCCCCCGGTCGCCAGATTGATCGCCAGAAGTCCGATCCACACGACGCCCAGCACCTTGGCTTGACGGACAACCTTGTCACGGAGCGCCTCTACCCGGCTGCCGCGCCGGCAGCGACGGCCCGTTCGGGCTGCGGCCGCTTCGGCTCTGCCTTTTTCGCTTCATGCCGTGATTTCCCGGCATGCCGTCCAAAGACATGCTTCGAGGCCTCATCGCCGAAGGAAACGCAATAGACCGGTACATCCTCGGAAAAGTGTTTGGGACGCTTTTCTCCAAGATATTCAAAGCCCACGGAGAGCTTGGTGTGCACCTGGTCGTAGACCTGCTGGGAGACGAGCACGCCACCGGGTTCGGCCATGGCCTGAAGGCGCGCGGCGAGATTGACACCCTCACCAAGAAGATCGCCGCCATCGACGATCACGTCGCCGAGATGAACGCCAATGCGAAAGCGCAGGCCACCATTGATACCGAGTTCACGCTGCACCTCGATGGCGCATTGCACGGCTTCGACGACGGATGGAAATTCTGCAATCAGCCCGTCGCCGGCGGTATTGGCGATGCGGCCGTTGTGCCGGGTGATAAATCTTGAAAAAACTTCCCTTGCGGCACGCAGTGCCTCAAGTGTTCCCACCTCGTCGGCATCCATGGCGCTGGCATAGCCGGCAGCATCCGCCGCAAGGATTGTTGTCAGCTTGCGTTCCACTTTGGATTGGGTCGCAGTCATGATCACACCCCCGGGGAAAGGCACAGAAAACCGATCTGGCCACTATCCATAGATATATGATTTCGGCCACCGGAATAAAAGTGGCCTGTGCGCACACGGTGCCGGCATCACCGATATCCGGGGACAAGCAGCCGGTAATTCAGCAGCTGAACAGGCCGAAATCGATCATCGAAACGTTTCCTGGCGCGGCATTTCCAGCGTCTCGACCGACCTCACGAGACAACAAACAATCCACCGCAATCCACAAACACTTGTTTTGAGTTGACTTTACGCGCGGCCAATTGCGAACATCCGTTTAATAAAAGTTAACGATCATTCGAAACCGAAAGATCACAAGGAGGGGATTATGGGAGGTGTATTGCCGCTGATCGGCAAACGACTGCTGCTTGGTCTGGGGACATTGCTCGTCGTTTCGATCATTATTTTCGGCGCAGTAGAGCTGCTACCTGGTGACATCGCCCAGCAGATTCTGGGACAATCCGCGACCGAGGAAACCGTCGCCGCGCTGCGCGAAGAACTCGGGCTAAACCGGCCGTCATATATTCGCTATTTCGAATGGCTGGGCGGTGCGGTTCAGGGCGATTTCGGCGTCTCACTGGCAAACCAGCGCTCGGTTGCCGAACAGCTCGGGCCGCGATTTGCCAATACGCTGTTCCTCGCGGGACTTGCTGCGGTGATATCGGTTCCGCTGGCAATCGGGCTCGGCGTGCTTGCCGCGCTTTACCGCAATTCCGTCTTCGATCGCGTCGCCAATGCGGTCAGCCTGGTCTCAATCTCATCACCGGAGTTTTTCCTCGGCTATATCCTGATTGTCTATCTCGCCGTGCAAAACCAGATTTTTCCGGCCATCTCGAACGTTACGCCTGATATGGATTTCATTGAAAGACTGTATCGGACCATGCTTCCGGCCATCACCATGGCGCTGGTCGTGACCGCCTACATGATGCGCATGACGCGGGCGGCCATCATCAACCTTCTGGCCTCACCCTATATTGAAATGGCGCGTCTCAAGGGCGTTCCCAATTCAAAGGTGATCACCCGGCATGCGCTGCCGAACGCGCTGGCGCCGATCATCAATGTCGTTGCGCTCAACCTTGCCTATCTGATTACAGGCGTGGTGCTCGTCGAGGTCGTCTTCGTATATCCGGGCGTCGGACAGCTGCTCGTCGACAGCGTGACCAAACGGGACTTCCCGGTCGTGCAGGCCTGCTGCCTGATCTTCGCCGCCACCTTCATCCTTTTCAACCTGATCGCGGATGTCGGTGCAATCCTGTCAAATCCGCGGCTGCGGCACCCGAAGTGAGGACCGGATAAATGATTTCCTTTGTTATTATCTACTACGCATTCCTGATCCTCGCCTGCTGCGTTGCGGCCTATTACAAATACCGCACGGCGCTGCTCATTCTGTTTACGCTGCTTTGCGTATCGCTGATCTCGGGGCTTTTGGGAGGTGCCGATGTGCTGGTCAATATCACCATCTTCGTGGCACTGCTGGCAGCGGCTGCCGGCCTTTCCTACAGCTTCCGGGAATCGCTGATACAGGTGCTGCCGCCGGAGGGCGCCAAGCTCATGCGCACCGCGCCGCTGACGGCGGCGTTCGGGCTGCTGGTGATCATCGCCTATATTATCGCGGCTGTCTTTGCCCCGGTCATTGCGCCGTTCGGCGAGGCGGAAGTCGTCGGCAGTTCCTTTGCGCCACCGGACGATGTGATGCTTCTGGGCGGTGACCAGCTAGGGCGCGACCTTTTCAGCCGTCTGATTTACGGTGCGCGAAACACCGTCGGCATTGCCCTTCTGACGACTGCCATCGCCTTTATCGTCGGCACGCTCGCCGGACTGGTGGCGGCGTCCATGGGCGGCTGGGTCGACCAGGTCCTCGGCAGGATCGTCGACACGCTCATGGCCATACCACAGCTCATTTTTGCATTGCTGCTCCTGACCATCGTCGGGACCAGTGTGATCAATCTGATCCTTGTCATTGCGCTTTTATATTCACCGCTGATTTTCCGCCTCGCGCGGGCCGTCGCCGGCAATATTGTGGTGATGGATTACATCGAAGCGGCGCGGCTGCGCGGTGAATCGACCTGGTACCTGATCACCCAGGAAGTGCTGGCCAACATCACGGCACCGCTCGCCGCCGAGTTCGGCCTGCGGTTCTGCTTCGTTTTCCTTGCCATCTCCGCCCTGTCGTTCCTGGGGCTCGGCATCCAGCCGCCGACGGCGGACTGGGGATCGATGGTGCGTGAAAACGCGACACTGATTTCCTTTGGCGCCACCACCCCGCTGATACCGGCCGCGGCCATCGCACTTTTGACCGTCGCGGTTAATTTCGTGGTGGACTGGATGTTGCACATTTCCTCCGGATTGAAGGAGTAGGTCATGACCCAAGACCAGAGTGTTCTGCTTGAAATCAAGGACCTCAAGATTGAGGGATATTCGGACGAACAGTGGATCGAGATCGTCCATGGTGTCGACCTGACGCTGCATCGCGGCGAGGTGATGGGGTTGATCGGCGAATCCGGTGCGGGCAAATCCACCATCGGACTTGCAGCCATGGGCTTTACCCGTGACGGATGCCGGATTTCCAACGGCACCGTGCTTTTCGACGGCATGGACCTGACCACGGCAACCCGGTCCGAACGGCGGGCGTTGCGCGGCTCGCGCATCGCCTATGTCGCACAGTCGGCGGCAGCGTCCTTCAACCCGGCGCACAAGCTGATAGACCAGCACACCGAATCGGCATTGCTGCACAAGGTCAACACCAAGACGGAAAGCCAGGAGGATGCGGTCGAACTTTACCGGCGATTGCGTCTTCCCAACCCGGAAGAGATCGGCTTTCGCTATCCGCACCAGGTCTCCGGCGGACAGCTGCAGCGGGCGATGACGGCGATGGCCATGAGCTGCCGTCCGGATCTCATTATTTTCGACGAGCCGACCACGGCGCTGGACGTGACGACGCAGATCGAGGTGCTGGCGGCTGTCCGCGATATCGTCGATCAGTTCAACACCGCAGCCCTTTATATCACCCATGACCTGGCGGTCGTTGCCCAGATGGCGGACCGTATCAAGGTGCTGCTGAAGGGTGACGAAGTCGAAGAGGCCGAAACGCGCAAGATGCTGGCCGACCCGGAGGAAGATTATACCAAGTCGCTATGGGCCGTGCGCAGCTTCAAAAGGGAGCAGAAGCCGGCGCCGCCGGAAGGGGAAACACCGCTCATATCGGTGAAGAACGTCTCGGCCTCCTATGGACCGGTTCAAGTGCTCGACGGCGTGTCTTTCGACATTCACCGCGGACGCACGGTTGCGGTCGTGGGTGAATCGGGTTCCGGCAAATCCACCACGGCGCGGTGCATTACCGGGCTGCTGCCGCCGACAGATGGTGAGATCTTCTATGACGGAGAGAAATTGCCGCCGCGGTATCAGGACCGCAAGAAGGACCAGCTGCGCAATGTGCAGATGATTTACCAGATGGCCGACACGGCGCTGAATCCGAAAAAGAGCATCGGCGAGATTATCGGCCGGCCATTGAAGTTCTACAGCGGCCTGCGCGGAGCGGACCTTAAAAAACGCGTCGACCAGTTGCTGGATCAGATCGAGCTGGAGCCGTCGCTCTACTATCATCGTTTACCGTCCGAGCTCTCCGGCGGGCAGAAGCAGCGCGTCGGCATCGCCCGCGCGCTGGCTGCCGATCCGAGCTTCATCATTTGCGACGAGGTGACAAGCGCCCTTGACCAGCTCGTCGCAGAGGGGATCCTGCGGCTGCTGGACCGGCTGCAGGACGAGCTGAACCTCGCCTATATGTTCATCACCCACGATCTGGCGACGGTCCGGTCCATTGCCGACGTCGTTGTGGTGATGAAGGAAGGCAAGGTCGTTGAGATGGGGCCGAAGGACGTCATGTTCAAACCGCCGCATCACGAATATACGGACCTTCTGCTGTCCTCGGTGCCGGAAATGGATCCCGACTGGCTGACCAATCTCCTGGAACAGCGCGGAACCGACAATATCGGCGAGGCGGCAACGCAGAAAAAAACCTGATGCCGGCGCATCCGCCGGACATCAGGCTTGAGGTAACCGGCTCCGGACCCTGACGGGTCCGGAGCTTTTTTCTTAGCCGAACCACCAGCGCTGGTAACCGCGGGCGCCGTCAAGCTCCCAGTTCGACGCAATGAACTCGCCGTGCATGACATTGTCACGGCGCGCCATGGTGCGATTGCGGAAGAACGGAACGATGGTGCCGCCATCGTCCTTGCACAGGAGTTGCATCTCCTTGTACATGTCCGCGCGCTTGTCCTGATCGAGTTCCGACTTGGCCTGCAGCAGAAGCTCATTGAAGCGCTTGTTCTGCCAATGGCTCTCGTTCCAGGCGGCGTCGTCCTTGTAGGCAAGCGAGAACATGACGTCCGGCGTCGGCCGCGCGCCCCACTGTACGAATACAAAGGGTTTGACCAGCCACACATTTGACCAGTAACCGTCATTCGGCTCACGCACGACTTCGATGTCGATCCCGGCAGCCTTGGCATGTTCAGCAAACAGCACGCACATATCCACGGCACCGCTCATGACGCTATCGGCGGCAGAGAGGCTGACCTTGATGTTGCCGAGACCGGATTTCTCCATATGGAACTTGGCTTTATCCGGGTCGTAGGTGCGCTGCTCCAGATCCGCCCAATAGGGCAGAGACGGCGCGATCGGATGGTCATTGCCGACACTGCCGTAACCAAAGAGGATCTTTTCAATGATCTCCTGACGGTTGATGGCATATTTCAGCGCCAGGCGGACGTCGACATTGTCGAACGGGGCCTGGTCGCAGAACATCGGCAAGGTCACATGCGAGCCGCTGGGCACATCGTCGATCTTGATGCCCGGAGCACGCTGCAACAAACCGACTGTCTTCAAGTCGACGTCGGTGATTGCATCGATGTCACCGGTGATCAGCGCGGTCTGGCGCGCATTGGCATCGTTGAGCGCAAGCATGTGCACTTCGGCGAAATAGGCGCCCTCACGGTGCCAGCCGTCGTGCTTGGTTAGTTCGGTACGCACACCCGGCTCATGATTGACGATCTTGTACGGACCGGTGCCGTCACCGCTTTCCCAGTCCACACCGCCGTTTCCGTTGGACGGCAATATCACAAGGTGGTAGTCCGACACGAGGAATGGAAGGTCCGCATTGCCGGACGACAGCTTGATGACAACGGTGTCGTCGCCTTCGGCGCTGATGTCGGTAACGTCGGAAAGCAGGGCCTTGGCGGCCGAGGTCGTCTTCTCCCCGCGGTGAAAGTTCAGTGAATCCACAACGTCCTGGGCAGTCATCGTCTTGCCGCTGTGGAATGTCACGCCCGAAGCAAGCTTGAACCGCCACTCCGATGCGTCGGCCGATGCATCCCAGCTCGTTGCAATGTCCGGACCGAGTTCGTTTGTATTGGTGATTTCAGTCAGATAGCTGCGGCATGCATGCGACAGCTGAATCATGTAGACGCTTTCAGTCGTTCCCGGATCAAGGCTGTCCGCCGTGTTTCCGTCATGCACGCCGACGCGGAATGTCCCCCCTCTTTTCGGCGTCTGTGCGGCTACCTTCGTTGACCAAAGCGTCGAGGCCGCAGCCACCGTAGCGCCGGTTGCCAGTGCGCCTTCCATGAAGCCGCGGCGGTTCAGGCGTTTTTTTTGCGCCGCTTCCAGAATTTTTGCCAGTAAGGCATCAGTGTCTCGATTGCTCATGATTTCTCCCGTGATCATATTGGGTTTATTTTGTTATTTTGGGTACAGCCTATCCGACTCCCGCTGAAAATCTAGCCTTTTTGTTTCACCCTCCATAAGGCGGTCCGCGCCAGGTGCCGGGACATGATGCGGCGGGCCGATGGACATGTCCCCCGAAACGCCGCCAGGCACAGGATTGATCGCGTTCAGCGGGACTTCACACAGCTCTTCAACGAGGCTGATTGGCTTGCAACCTGTTGTTATAAAAATTTTGTTGTAAGAACCCGCGCTGAAACCGAACCGAATGCTATTCAGTCCGGCAATTTCCAGGTCTGACGTTGCTGGAGATCGTCAGGCAGTCGCCTTGCCATCGCGCAGCTCGGGAAAGAACTCGGCTGCGATCCGCGCCGCGGGAAGTGCCGGGCTGATAAGGAAGCCCTGCATTTCCGTATATCCGGCTTCCTTGACCTGGCGGCGCTGGCTTTCGGTTTCAACGCCTTCAGCCGTCGCCATCATACCTAGGTTCTGGCTCAGGCTGGCGACCGCTTTCACGATAACATCGGCGTCCTCCTGGCTGGACAAATCGTTGATGAAGGAGCGGTCGATCTTGATCTTGTCGAAGGGGAAACTGCGCAAATAGCTCAGTGAGGAATAGCCGGTACCAAAATCGTCCATAGCGATGCGAACCCCCATATCGCGGAGTGCATGCAGTGTTTGCAGCGTCGAATCATTGTGTTGCAAGAGCACGTGCTCGGTTATTTCGAGTTCCAGACGCTGCGGTGCGATGTGTGACTTTGCCAGTGCGCTAAAGACGGACTGCACCAGATTCTCGCTGCGAAACTGCGCAGGCGACAGATTGACGGCAATCTTGGTGTGTGACGGCCATTTGGCGGCATCCATGCAAGCCCGGTTCACCACCCACTCGCCAAGCGGCACGATCAGCCCTATTTCCTCGGCAACGGGGATGAATTCAGCCGGCGAAACGTTACCACGGACAGGATGATGCCATCGCAGCAGCGCTTCGAAACCGGTAATTTCATTTGATTCAAGGTCGACGAGCGGCTGGTAATGCAGCTCGAATTCACTCTTCTTGAAGGCGGTGCGCAGATCGAGCTCAAGACTGCGTCGCGCCTGCATCCGGGCGTCCATCTCCGCTTCGAAAAAGCGGTAAATGCCGCGGCCGTCATTCTTGGCGCGATAGAGCGCCATATCGGCGTTCTTCAGCAGCTGATCGGGATCGGTTCCGTCCTGCGGCGCCACGGCGATGCCGACGCTCGTGCCGATGACAACCTGGTGGTTTTCCAGATCGAATGGCTCTGAAAGCACTTCGCAGATCCGGCGCGCCAACGACGTTGCGGCCTGCGGCTGATCGTCGGACACCTGCAGGATCGCAAACTCGTCGCCGCCAAGGCGCGCGATCGTGTCGGTCTCGCGCACACAGCTCCTGAGCCTTTCGGCAACTGCCTGCAGAAGTTTGTCGCCCATCGGGTGGCCGATCGTATCATTGACATTCTTGAAACGGTCGAGGTCGAGGCACATGATCGCAAAGCTCTTGTTCTTCGCAAGAGCCGGTGAAACCGTATCCACCCGCTCACGCAGAAAGGTCCGGTTCGGAAGGTTGGTCAGATCATCGTGATGGGCCATGTGGGCAAGACGTGCCTGGATGCGATGCAGCTCGGTCGTATCTTCATGCGTGGAAACCCAGCCGCCATTGGCCATTGGCTGGTGAGTGATGGCGACAGTACGATCGCCTGAAAGCGCCTGTATTCTCGTCAGCGGTTTTTGGGTCGCAATCATTTCGGTCCATTCGTGCAAATGCAGTTCAGGATCGATCTCGGCGTAGTCCCCGCGCTCAATACGGAAGCGGATAATGTCATCAAACAACGTGCCGGGTTCGGCAAAGCTTTCCGGCAGGTTGTATATTTCGACGAAGCGTTTGTTGCACACAAGCAACCTGCGGTCTTTGTCGAACATGCAAAGGCCCTGGGACATGTTGTCGAGCGCCGCATTGAACCGTTCGTTCTGCTCGGTCAGCTCCTGGTCACGCCTGATAAGCGCATCCTCGCTTTTCTTGCGCTCGGTGATGTCGGTATATGTCGTTACCATGCCTCCGCTTGGCACCGGCGTTCCATGGATTTCCATGACGGTACCGTCAGGGCGAACCCTTTCGAAATGGTGCGGCTGAAACTGCTTGGCAAGCTCGACACGCTCCCGCACCAGCTCGTCAATGTCGCCATCGCCGTATTCGCCACGCTCGGCGTTGTAGCGAATAAAGTTTTCGAATGACGCGCCGGGTTTTGCCAGTTCGGGCGGAAACTCAAGCAAATCGAGAAACCGTGCATTGAAAGCCACGACTTCAAGGTTGCTGTCGGCCATGCTGATGCCCTGGTCTATCGATTCCAGGATCACATTGAGATGTTCGGATTTCCGGTCGGCCGCGTCCTTCTGCCTGTGGAGCTCCGTCATATCGACATGTATGCCGATTGTGGAGCCGTCAGCGGTGCGTTTTTCGGAAGTGCGCAAAACACGCCCGTCGGCCAGCCGATGTTCGAAGGGTTCGCCCGGATTGCGGTGCCTCGTAAGGCGCCTTTGAACCCAGCTCGGGTCCAGCGACTTGTCGGCAACCGGACTGCTGGCGACGAATTCCCACAAAAGCCGCTCATAGCTGGTGCCAAGGGCGACCGAATTTTCGATGCCCGGAAAAAACCATTCCCTGAAAAGCGAATTGCAGGCAACAATGCGATCTTGCGCATCGCACATCAAAAAACCCGCAGGTATACTTTCAACAATATCCGTTAAACGGCATTCAAGCGGCGAATCCATCGAGATTCTCCCTTATTGCCAAATGCATTTTACCAATTCATGATTCAGAGAATTCAAACAGCCATCATGCCGTCTGACCCCGGATAACCCCGTCCCATCCCGGCCCCGAACGCAATATCAACGCGGGGACGCTATCAGCTTATTGCTTCCATTTGGTTGAGGCACATGGTTAACGGAAACTTGCCGAAGCGCTGTTTGCCTGCTCCACACGGCATCCACTGGAATGGCAGCGGCCATAATATCGATATTATCGATGCAAATTCGATATAGTCGCTATCGATAATTTTATTCTGGTATTTGTTGAGAATTTGCTATTCAAGGAGGATGGCACTCTAAATTCGCATCGCGATACACCTGTATCGTTTTGAACATGCAATTTCAGCAGCGCCTACTTTGTATATATTACGAAAAAATTATTATCTGGCGCGATGGAAGGTCCTTCTCACGAAGGGCCTTCTATGCGTGTCCGGCGGCACTTACGGCACAATAATCGTCGAACCGGTGGTTTCGCCGGCCTCGAAAGCTTTGTGCACATCGACGATTTCGGAAAGCGGCCGACGCTGGGTGATTTCGACCTTGATGGCGCCGGAGCCCACCAGTTCAAAGACCTTCGATGCCGAATGGACAAGGTCGTCGCGGGCCGAAACGTAATTGGCGAGCGTCGGACGGCAGAAATAGAGTGAGCCCTTGTGCTGCAGCAGACTTGGAGGCACCGGCGGCGCCTCGCCCGTTGTCGAGCCGAAAGACATGAAATAGCCGCGCGGCGCAAGCGAATCGATGGATGCTTCGAATGTCGCCTTGCCGACGGAATCGAAGACCACGCTGACTCCCCTGTCGTTGGTCAGCTCGCGAACGCGGCCTGCGATATCCTCGCTTTTTCGGTCGATCGCGTCAGCATAGCCGTTTTCAATCGCGTGGCGGACATTGTCCGGCCCCGAGGTAACGCCAATCATACGCGCGCCAATATGCCTGCCCCACTGGCCGGCAATGTGGCCGACGCCACCGGAAGCGGCATAAAACAACACATCCTCACCGGGCTTGACCGGATAGGCGCGGCACATGAGATATTCGACCGTCATGCCCTTCATCATCACAGCCGCCGCGGTCTCGTCATCGATGCCGTCCGGTATCTTGATGAGGCGGGCGGCGGGCACATTGCGGTGTCTGGCGTAGGCGCCGAGCACCGGTCCGTAGACCACACGGTCACCTTTTGCGAGATCGGATACGCCCTCGCCCACTTCCAAAACAACACCGGAAGCCTCCAGACCGAGACCCGACGGCAGGGCCAGCGGGTAGTGCCCGGATCGCTGATAGACATCCATATAGTTGAGCCCGATGGCCGTCTGTTCGATAAAAACTTCTCCAGGACCGGGCGGAGCGACCTCAACCTCGGTCAGTTCCATCACATCTGCCGGGCCCTGTTCGCTGATCAATACGGCGGTGGTTTTCATTTCAGTCTCCGAAAATTTGCTCAGTAATCCAATTGCCGATCCGCGGCGGCCGCTACGGCGTCGCATCGCCTCCATCGACGAGAATCAACTCCACTTCTCCCGCACCGTCGCGGCGATGGGCCGAGGCCTGCTGGTAGGCATCGGAACTCCAGCAGGCCTGCGCATCGTCCAGAGAGGGAAATTCTATGACGACAAAACGGTGAAATTTGTCCGGTCCTTCGAGAATGCGGAAATCACCGCCTCGCGCCATGACCTTGCCGCCGAATTCGGCAATGATGGCCGGCACTTCATCCGTGTAGCGCTTATAGGCAACCGGATCATTTATTCTGGAGCGGGCGACCCAATAGGCGGGCATGGTGGTTCCTCCGGTTCAAGTGTCTCAAAACAGCTGATTGGGCAGATAGTTGGCGATACCGGGAATGGCGACGATCGATACGATGCCAATCAGCATGATGATCCAGTAGGGGATCGAATAGCGGAATATCTCCCGCACCCCGACATCCGGATCCTCGATCGCGGCCTTAACCGTATAGACAAGCAGACCGAAGGGCGGTGTCAGGAGACCCGCCTCAATCGCCAGAATTCCGACAACGGCAAAGGATATGCGGTCAAAGCCTAGTGCCGCAGCAAGCGGCTCGAAGATCGGCACCGTCAAAAGCATGATCGAGATGGAATCGATCACCATACCGAGCAGGAACCAGACCAGCACCATCAGGGCCAGAATGACATAGGGCGAGAGCCCCGATTCCAGGAAGAAGCCCTGGATCGCCGAGGTCACACCGGTCATGGCGAGTGTCCGCGAATAGAGCGCGGCCATGAGCAGCAGAATCAAAATGGGTGCAGCCGTCTTGCCGACGGAGAAGATCGCCGCCAGCAACTGCTTTGTCCGCATGCCCTTGGCAAAGGCGAATAAAAGCGCCACCGCGGCACCGGCACCGGCGCCCTCCGTCGGGGTGAAAATACCGAACCAGATCCCGCCAAGGACGCCTGCCACAATAAAGCCGATACCGGCGAAGCTGCCGAGCACCTTGAGGCCGTCCGCTTCACGAGGCCGCTCCAGAGGCGGGATGTCGGCAGCATCGGCGTCGGTGCTGCGGTGTTCGCCGGTCGCCTCCGGCCACAGGACAGCGGTGGTGACGACGTAGATGAGAAACAGGGTTGCGAGCAGGAAGCCGGGCAGAATACCGGCCAGAAACAGCCTGCCGATGGATTGCTCGGTCAGGATGCCCCAGACAATCATCAGCACACTCGGTGGAATGAGCATGCCGAGACAGCTTGAACCGGCGATGGACCCGAGCGCGAAACCCTTGTGGTAGCCGAGCGCCTTCATCTCAGGGTAGGCAATGCGGGAAAAGGCGGCTGCCGAGGCGATGGATACGCCCGTTACAAAGGAAAAGATGGTATTGCCGATTACGGTCGCGACGGTCAGCCGTCCGGGCAATCGCCGCACACCCCGGTTGATCGCCGCGTAAATATCGGTAATCGCACCGGAGCGGGCAATAAACTCGCCCATCAGCATGAAGAGCGGAATGACCGCGAAGGTGAAGTCGCGCATTGCTTCTGCCGCAGTACTTGCCACCATCCTTTCGACGATCTGGAACTTGCCGGTGACAAGGTAGATACCGACAACGCTGGTGATGCCAAGCGCAATGGCGACATGCACGCTGGCAAGAACCAGCCCTAAAAGCATGACGATGATGACCACAACTGTATTGACGTCGAACATGGCGTGTCAGCACTTAAGGCCGGCATATAAAGGGCGGATTGCGGTCACAGGGTCAGGTCCTCCACATCGAGATCAAACAGTTCGATCACGGCCAAAAGCAGATAATTGACGACGGCAAGGGCGCTGCCGATCAAAATGGTAAAGCGGGCCGGCCAGACCGGCACCCGCAGCGCGCCTTCACCGTCGAACTCGCCATTGGCAAAGGAGCGCAGGGCCAGTTCGATGCCGCCATGGAACAGAATGGCGAAGAACAGCGCACCGAGCAGAAATCCGAATGCCGTCAGCGCACGCCGGGTTCCGGGTCCGAAAGCGTGAATGAGGAAATCAGCGCTCAGCATTGAACGGCTGCGGATTGCGAATCCGACCTGAAGGAAGACGATCATCACAACGGAGTTGGCGACGATCTCCTTGGTGCCTTGCAGCGGCAGGTTCATGGCGCGGAAGACAATATCGGCAAGGGCTATGAAACAAAGCACGAAGGCCCAGCTTGCCGCGAGGATCATCAGCAGCTTGGTGATGCGGTCATTAAGGCGAATGAGGACCATCGGCGGGTTCCGGCCAAGAAGGCGATTGTTTCGGGCGATGCCGGCAGGCGCAAGTCCATGCGGGTCCCCGCGCCTGCCGTTTTGTCACTTGATGTTGTAGCGCACCGGCCAGGTGTAGCCGTTGTTCTCCGCAGCCTCGAGGGTCAGCTTGAGAACTTCGGACGCCGGCAGGCCCTGAGCATCAAGCTCGGCAGCCATTTTCTGCGGCCATTCGGCGAGTGAATTGCCCCAGTCCTCGCGCACGGCCGGATCGATTTCCGTGACCGTTATGGTGTCGCGAAGGGTCTGGACGTCCTTGGCATAGCGCTCCTTGTTGACGATGCCGGTCTGCTCTTCATAGTCGGCGGCAACTTCAAGCAGGATTTCCTGAACATCCTTTGGCAGGCTGTTATAGGTATCCGTGTTGATCGTCAGGCCGTGCCAGGTGATCGAGCCGAAGCCGATCAGCGTGTAATAGGGACCGGGCTCGTAGAGCTTCAGATTGACCCATGCACTGGGAAACATGATCCAGCCTTCATAGACATGGGTCTTCATCTCCGTATAGGCGGTCGCCAGCGAGCTTTGCACCGGCGTCACGCCGCCATATTCTAGCCAGTTGAGATTGAGGCCGGCGCCGGCAATCTTCTGGCCTTTCAGATCCGCAAGCGTGTTCCACTCGAAGCTGGTGCCCAGATTGTAGCCGCCATCGGCAATTCGCGAGATCAGTTTCTGGTTGAACTTCTCCTCGAACACATTCTGCAGATAAGGCACCTTTTTATAGACATCCTGTGCCGTCTTGAGGCTGGTTGTCGGATCCATGGTTCCAAACGGCAGCATGACCTGGAACGCGTGAAGCGGCAGGTTCGACGGTTCGAAACAGAAGCAGAAACCGCCAATATCGATGATACCGTCCTGAACGCCTTCAAGCACTTCGGTCACTTTGACGATCGAGCCGGAATAGCCTTCGACAAATGTGATCGTATGGTCCGTGCGCTCTTCGACCCGTTTTTTCAGCTCGGGCTGGAAATAACTCTGCATCAGGCCGGCATAGACGACACCCGGCGGATGCCCTGATCCAATGCGCAAATTGATGTTGTCGGCCACGGCGGCTGTTGCGCCGAAACCCATCGCTGCTGCCAGCGCGGTGGCAAATGCTGTTGATTTCATGTCTACCTCCCTCAATTCCAAAATGGGACGGACAGTCCGGTCCCGGGTTTTCGGAAATCTGATTGCCGCCTAAGCGGATTTGCCGTTCTCCTTTGCGTTTCCTGTTGGTTTCCTGGTTTGAATTTGCGTCAAGCGGGCTCTTTCAGCCGCACATCACCGGGTATCGGCAGCGGCTCATTTGCGCTGTCCTTGAATTCCACTGTGGTGAAGAGAAGATCGGTATCGCCGATATTCATCACGGCATGGGTGAAGTCCTCGCCCTTGCCGAAGGTGAAATGCATCGTTTCACCCGGATAATGTACGACGTCCTGGATGCGGCCGTCATCATACCAGCCGCGTGCGCGCCCATGCGAATGGGCGGACCAGAAATAATCAAGCACATGGCGGTGGAAGTGGCATCTTTTACCGGGCGGCAGGTGCAGGTGCCATACGCGCACTCTGTCGGTCTCGGACACAAGAACAGAGCCGACGACGCCGTTGTTGCCGTGCTGCTCGATTTCGTCCTGCAGGTCCTGCGGCCAGTGGGCGCGCGGGTTGTCGCCTTCGCTTGGTTGCTCAATGATCTTGGTCTGGGCCATGGCCTTGTTCCTTTCTCCCGAAGCCCGCTAGGCGGCCGCTCGGCGGCGGCTCAAAATGCCGCTGCCCGGCTCAAGCGCCTCGAGGTCGTTCCGTAACTGCTGTTTCTGTTCGCCCGTCAACTGGATCTGCGGCGGAAAAACCGGCAGCCAGCTGTCATCGCCCGTGCGCCAGGCCTCGATCTGCTTGAGTGCTGCGCTGAGCGGATATTTCGAAATGGCAACGCGCACCGCCGTCAGCATGTCCTGAAGCTCGCCCGCTTCACCACCGCTTGTCGACAGGGTTGCCCGGGCCAGTGCCGCCGAGGCATTGGTCGTTGCCGAAATGACCCCGGCGCAGCCTTTTTCAAGCCCTTCAAGAAGGACGCCCTCATTCGACGGGAAGACATCGAAATCATCTGCCGCCGCGACGAACTCCAAAGTACCGGCGAAATCGCCGGAACTGTCCTTGAGACCGGCAATGACGGGACCGAATTCCTGTCTGAGCCTTTTTATGAGGCTGACGCTGATCGGCGTCATGGACATTTGCGGGAAATGGTAGAGATAGACCCGCAGCCGGTCGTTGCCGACCCGTTCGATCAGGCGCGCATAATAGGCAAAGAGGCCTTCATCCGGCACGTTCTTGAAATAAAACGGCGGCAGGACGAGCGCATTGAAAAATCCGGCGTCGACGGCTGCCCTTGTTGCGGCAACGGCGTCGCCGGCGGCGCACGAGCCTGTGCCAAATATCACTTCGGAGGATTTGAAGCCGGCCTCGGCAAAGATTTCTGGAAGCGCCGTGCGGAAAGCAAGCGGCAGCGAATTGCCTTCGCCTGTGGTGCCAAGCGGTGCAACGCCGTCGAGCCCCTGATCGATGTTCCAGCGACAGAATTCGGCCAGCTTTTTTGCATCCGGTTCGCCATCGGCACCTGCCGGCGTGAGGGATGCTGCGTAGACGCCCTTTTTTGCCCTTGCCATGTTCTACTCCGCCGCGTCCTGTTTTGCGCCGGCACCGCGTGCTCTGACCACGACCTTGATCGCATCCTCGACCCGTTCGCGTGCGTAGCGCAGCGCTTCGGGCAGATCGTCGAGCGCGAATGTGTGGGTATGAATCAGCGATGCGTCAAAGCGCTTTTCGGCCATGAACGCCATGGCACGGTGGGTGGCGCTGCGGCCCTCGCCGCGAATGCCGTAAAGATAGATATTGTTCTTGACCACATGCGGCAGATCGACCGTCGCGGGATCGTGCGGGAAGGCGGCAAGGCAGATCTTGCCGCCGCGGTTGGTCATGTGGATGGCATCGTTGATCGCAACCTCGGTTCCGGCGCATTCGACGACGTAGTCCGCGCCGCGCGCGCCGACGATCTGTTTGACCGCCTCGACACCGTCGGTGTCGCGCACATTGATGACATGATCGGCACCGAGTGCCTTGCCAATGGCAAGGCGCGCATCGCGCGTGCCGGTCAAAATGACGGGCGAAGCGCCGAGCGCCTTGGCGACCGCCACCGCCAGAAGGCCGATGGGGCCGGGACCCGTAACAACCACGCTCTCGCCGGCGACCAGACCGCCAAGTTCAGTCAGGCCGTACATCGACGTGCCTGCGGTTACGACAAGTGTGGCCTCCTCGTCGGACATGGTGTCCGGAACCCTGATCACCGTGTTGATGTTGTTGACCGCATATTCGGCAAAACCGCCATCGGTGGTAAAACCGTTGGCCCGGTGACCCTTGTCGACATCGCCGTAATTAAGGCCGTAGTTGTGGCAGGAGGTGTACATGCCCTGCCTGCAGCGCTTGCACTGACCGCAGCCGGCATGGATCTCCACCGTCACCCTGTCGCCAATCGCGAATTCGTCAACACCAGGCCCGAGCGCCGCGACCGTGCCCATATATTCGTGGCCGGGGGTGAAATTCTTGTTGAAGGGCGGTCCGCCCTCGATCAGCGCCGGTGTTCCGTAGTGGATGATTTCAAGATCGGTGGCACAGATCGCCACTGCATCGATACGCACGAGAATTTCAGCACGCTCCGGCAGCGGCACCGGCTTTTCGCTGAGGACGAGTTCGTCCGGATCGCCGAGAATCCACGCTTTCATGGTTTTCGGCAGCGGCATTTTGTCAGATGTTTTTATGGAGCTTTCGGCGGGCATTCATATTTCCAGTTCGGGGAGCGGGACGCATCCGCGGTCCCATTCAACGGTCTTGTTCGCAATGATACACAGCGCCAATCTTGAGTCAAATATTATCGATAATCGGTCAATGATAATCGAGAAAGTGGTCAATTTCATAGGGGAGAAAGGGGATTTCGCTTGGCTTTTTTCGCCAATCGTCTATATCGTGGAGCCGCCAAAACCGTTATTTTGCAGCCCACCCACGGGAGATTTTCGAAAAACTGAACGCCATGTCTCTTGCCCAGCCGCTCTCAAGAGCTTCCCTTTCCCAACAGATTAGAGACCGCCTTCTTAGCCGGATAATGACCGGCGCGTTGAAGCCAGGCGACCGGCTGATCGAGTTGAAGATCGCCAGCGAAATGGCAACCAGCCAGGCGCCGGTGCGCGAAGCCCTGCGCGAGCTGGAGGCCATGGGCGTCATCGAAACGCTGCGCAACAAGGGCGCGCGCGTGCGTGTCATCACCGATGAAGAGCTACGGCAGATCTATGATGTCCGCGCCCAGCTGGAGGGTTACGCCAGCGAACTTGCGGCGCTTTCGGGCACGGCCATAAAAGCCAGGTTGACGGCTTTAATCCGCGACATGAAAAAAGCCGCCCGCAAGGGCGATTCAGCTGCATTTGCCGATTACAACATGGAGTTTCATCGCGTCATTGTTGAAAACTCGGGCAATCAGGTGCTTCTTGGCATGTGGGAGACGCTGAACGTCAAAATGCGCACCATGGTCAATGTGGCGCGCAGCAGCCGCAATCTCCAGGAGCTTGCCGAGTCGCACGAGCCCATCGTCGACGCCATCGTTTCGGGTGACGGTGCGCGCGCACATGCCGTGGCTCGGACCCATGTTCTGGATAACAAACCGGTGGCGGCGAGCCAGGTTTAAGGCTGGTCGATCATGCGGCGTTTCGTGCAGTGGTTATAGAACCGAATTGTGTTGGCCTACAATAATGCTCTAAACTCGTTGCAATAACTAAAATTCCGGAAAAGAACACGCAGCATGATTGCCTACGTCACCGTCGGTGCTGATGACATCGCTCGCGCGAAGCGGTTTTACTCTGCGTTCCTGCCATCCCTTGACTACGAGCTGAAGGAGGGTCCTGAGGGCCTAAGCTACGCGCTACCTGTGCAACCGGGTCAGTCTGCCGCTCTGCCGGATTTCTACGTTAAACCAACCTTCGACGGACGTCCGGCCTCGGCTGGGAACGGTGTTATGATCGCCTTCGAGGCTCGCAGTCAAAAGCAGGTTCGTGACCTTCACTCCGCCGCGCTTGCCGCAGGCGGCTTTGACGAGGGCCAGCCGGGCTTCCGTGACGCGTATGGACCTCATTTTTATGTTGGCTACCTTCGCGACCCTCAAGGTAACAAGATCGCACTGTTTTCTAGCGATCCGGACGAACCCGGACGAGAGGGATAATGCGTGTCAAACGGGCAACGAAAGCGCATTGTTCGCATGCCAGACCTAGCGGCCGCGCAGCAAAAGCTCGTTTGCGGAGTGTGACATAACTGCCTCGTATTGCACCACCACAATCCTTGATCAAAACCAAAGCAGTTGTCGAAGGTTTTTCCACTTCCGTGATAGAAACCATTCGCAGCGTTGCAGAAGATCGGTAAGATGGGCTCAGTATTGCCATTCGGCAAAATTGAATATGACCCCAACTATCAATGACCGCAATGCGGACTAAGCTGCCATTTGTTCGTGCAATCGAATGACCGTTTCAGATATTTCAGCACAGTATTAGAGCAATGGTATGTACGCTCTCGGTTTTCGTTGACGCCATTGTTCCGGCGATTGGGTCGTGAAGCGATGGTGCTTCAAGCTTGGCCAAAATTGCAGGACATTATACTCTGCTGGTTTTGCCGGAGGGGGAACCTTATGAACGACGGAGTGTCAGAGTCGTCCGAATATATTCATGGCAGTTCGCCGGAGGAACAACACCGGCTGTCCTTGCTTAATGACATTTTGAATGAGTCCTGCCTGAGAGAGCTAAATCTCCAGCCAGGAGAGAAAGTCCTGGATCTTGGCAGCGGGCTTGGCCAGTTTACGCGTCTGATTGCACGGACGGTGGGCAGTAACGGGCATGTCGTCGGAATTGAGCGGGATCGGCATCAAATATTGCAAGCGAAAAGACTCGCCGATAGTTCGGAGGAGTCGAGGCTTGTGGAGTTTCGCAAAGGTGATGCGCTGGAACTTCCGTTGAGCGGGTCAGAATGGGGAACGTTCGACGTGGCGCATGCCCGATTTCTTTTGGAGCATGTACCCCGCCCGGCATTGGTCATTGCACAGATGGTTCGTTCGGTTCGCCCCGGCGGAAGAGTTATTGTCTTTGATGATGATCATGATGACTTTCGTCCGTGGCCCGAACCCCCAGGTTTCCAGGCCCTTTGGCAGGCCTATGTTCGTTCATATGACAGGCTAGGCAGTGACCCGTATGTTGGGCGTCGCCTCGTTTCGTTACTCCGCGATGGTGGATTAACCTCTATTCGCAACACCTGCGTGTTTTTTGGGGGATGCGCGGGAAATGAAAGATTTCAGGCTATCGCTGACAATCTGATTGGCGCGCTTGAGGGCGCTAAAGACTCAATGTTGTCTGGAGAACTTCTGGACGAAGAGTCTTTCCGCTCCGGTATTGAGGGACTTCGGAGTTGGAAAGCGCATTCCTCTGCTGCTTTGTGGTACTCGGCGTGTTGTGCTGAAGGGATCGTACCGCACTAAAGAATAAAGAACGCGACCACTAAGCATTGGTGATGAGACCAAATTCCAGATTACAAATTAGCCACGGCGAGAAGATCGTCAAAGACCTCCGCTCTTTCTTGCCTAAGCCGTCATTCGCACGAGCCCCAGCGTCAGTCAAAACGGGCTCCAAGCGGCCGTTAGGCCTCAACGGATCACGCGCCTAGCCGCTTTCGCCAATGCCGGCAATCCTGTCGATTACCCGCTTGACCGCAGCCGTGTCCTCCTTACCAAAGCCAAGCGCCTCCGCCTCGGCATAGAGCATGTCGGTCACGGAAAAGAGCGGCACCGGGCAGTCCAGGCCGGTGGCAAATTCCGAAATGAGATCAAGGTCCTTGCGCCAGACATCGTTTTTCATCGTCGGCGGCGTGTAGCGGTCTTCGACCATCATCGGGCCACGGACCTCGAACATGCGTGACGAACCCGCGCCGGCGCTGATCACCTCAAGGGTCTGCTGCAGGTCGAGACCCGCCTTTTGCGCCAAGACCAGGGCTTCTGCTGCTGCCGTGTTGTGGATCGATACCAGAAGATTGGCTATGAATTTCATCTTCATGCCATTGCCGAATGCACCCAGATAACGTGTCTCGCGCGCGATGGCGTCAAAGACCGGCCTGCAACGTTTCACCGCGTTCGCATCGCCGCTGGCAAGCACGACGAGATCGCCGGTCACCGCCTGTGCGCCGGTGCCGCTGACCGGACAATCGAGCATTTCGATACCGCTTTGAGCCAGCGTATCGCGCGCGGCTTCCTTGTCTTTGATCGACAGGGTGCTGCATTCAATGACGACGCAACCTGCCGGCCGCTTCGCACAGATATCCTTCGTGACGGATCGGAGCGCCGCGGTTGCCGGCAGGGATGTAATGACAACCGGTGCAGTGGCTGCGGTATCGCAGGCCGAGGCCGCAACGGTTCCGCCCGCCTCTTCCAGCCCCCTCATTGCCTTTTCGTCCGGGTCGTATCCGACAACACAAAGCCCTGCCTTCATGAGATTGGCGGCCATGGCCGAACCCATAATGCCAAGCCCGATCACCCCTGCATCGGCATTCCCATCCATGATTCGGCTCCCCTGTCCACTCCAGATCGGCAGTTGAAACGATCGGCAGCGTGCTTTCAGCGATACCGGATCGTATTATCGATTATCGGTCACTGGAAGTTGTTTCTTGCAATATGCGGTGGTGCAATCGATGCGGGAGTCGGATAACAACTGAAGGACCGACAGCCAAATCGGAGTGCCCGCAACGGGCGCTTCAAACCACGGGATTCAAACTCAATGCGCAATCGCCCGGCAGCGCGGCTTCTCGTGCTCGACCCGAAAGGCCGGGTCCTGCTTTTTCGTTTTGTATTCAAGAAGGGCCCGCTCGCCGGTCAAGACTACTGGGCAACGCCCGGCGGCGGGCTCGAGGGCGACGAAACCTTTGAACGCGCCGCCATTCGGGAATTGCGAGAGGAAACTGGGCTGGAGGTCCGAGAGGTCGGACCGCAGATCGCCAGGCGCCAGTTCAGGCTGCAGCTTCCGGACGGTGAATTCGTCATGGCGGATGAGCGGTTTTACCGCATCGATGTAAAGGCGCTCACCCTGTCACGCAGCGGCTGGACCGCACTTGAAATGGAGGTGATGGAAGAGCACTGGTGGTGGACGCGCGAGGAACTCTTGCGGACAGGCGAGACCGTTTATCCGAAGGATATTCTCTCGCTGATCCCCGACAACAGCTAGCACGCCTATTCGTGCTGCCCACCCTGAATTTCCCGCTCAACAAGAACCCGATCGATCAACCCCCAATCCAGCGCCTCTTGCGCTGTCATGAAGCGGTCGCGATCAAGCGTTTCCTCGACCTCTTTTGAGGTGTGCCCGCAATGCTGTGCGTACAGCGCGATGATGCGGCGCTTGGTCTGTTGAATTTCCTCGGCGTGTATAAAAATGTCCGAAGCCTGCCCCTGAACACCGCCGGAAGGCTGGTGGACAAGCATATTAGCATTGGGCAATGCAGCGCGATGGCCGGGTTCGCCGGCCATCAGCAAGAACGAGCCCATGGAGCGGGCCGTGCCCATGCACAGGGTGTGCACCGGTGCCTGAATGAACTTCATCGTGTCGTATACGGCCATGCCACTGGTAATGACCCCGCCCGGCGAGTTGATGTAGAGATGGATCGGCCTCGCGGGATTTTCCGACTCCAAAAACAGCAACTGCGCACAGACCAGAGCCGATACTGCATCGTTGACCTCACCATTGAGAAAGACAATCCGCTCCCGCAACAGCCTTGAATAAATGTCGAACGACCGTTCACCGCGATTTGATTGTTCGACCACCATGGGGACGAGCTGCATTGTCTCGCGCATCGGCGAACTCCTGTCTTCCTGGGATTATGATTTTGACTGGCGTCAGGCGGCGCGCATGTTGCAGCGCGCATTGCCATTCGCCGCCATCAGCGGCCGCTCCAGCCGTTTGTCGACCAGCGCGTGAACGATCCTGAGGGTGGTGCCGCCGTCGGCGTTTGCATCAATGCGAAACGTGACGACGCTCTCCAGGTGAGGCGGATCATCATCCCGCATCCTGAACGAAACTTCCTCACCGGACCGCGAAGACAGCGGTTCGGTATCCGTGAAATTCGCCGCCGGTAGCCATTTCTCGCGATAGTCGGCGATGCTGATGGCCCGCCAGACCTTCTCCGGCGGCGCATCGAGCCTGTATTCGAACTGCAGATCTTTCTTCGCTTCATTGTCCGTCAAGTCGCTCATTGATCCATGTCCTTCAACAATTCCTTCAGGGCGTCCATCCGCTGCGGCCAGTAGGCGCGATATTTCGCCAGCCACCCGGCAATGAGCGCCAAGCCCTCCGGGTCCACCTCGTAATTGACAAACCGCCCCTGCCTTTCCTCCCGGACCAGCCTTGCATTGCGCAACACTGCCAAGTGCTGGGACATAGCCGGCTGGCTGATCTGCATACCTTCACGCAATGAACTGGCGTTCTTCGCGCCCGATGCCAGTTTCTCGTAGATCGCGCGGCGGGTCGGATCGGCAAGCGCCCTGAAAATGTCATTCTCAATCATGCAATACACATAAGCAGACGCTTATGTGTATTGCAATAGTCTGAAACGGATTTTGTTGCGCGCAGCCGGAATAAACTGACGCTAGTGCGCCTCGTCCCAATTGTCGGCGGCGCGGGCGTCGACCTTGAGCGGAACCTTCATGGAAAGGGCGGGCATGGCAGCGTTCTCCATGACATCGGTAACAACACGAATTGTCTTGTCGACTTCGCTCTCCGGCACTTCGAAGATCAGTTCGTCATGGACCTGCAGGAGCATGCGTGCGGCAAGGCCCGCCTCGTCCAGCGCAGGATCCATTTTGACCATGGCGCGGCGGATGATGTCGGCCGCCGACCCTTGAATCGGCGCGTTAATGGCGGCGCGTTCGTTGAAGGCGCGCATATGCGGATTGCCCGAGGCGATTTCGGGGTAGTGCGCACGCCGGCCGAAGATCGTCTCCACATAGCCGTGCTCGCGAGCATAGGCCTTGGTGCTGTCCATATAGTCCTTGATACCCGGAAAACGCTCGAAATAGGTCTTGATGTAGTCGCTTGCCTCGGAGCGCTCGATGCCGAGCTGATTGGCAAGGCCGAAAGCTGAAATGCCGTAGATGATGCCGAAATTGATCGCCTTGGCGCGGCGGCGCACCTCGGACGGCATGTCTTTCACCGGCACCCCGAACATTTCCGATGCCGTCATGGCGTGAATGTCCATGCCGTCGGCAAAGGCCTGCTTGAGCGCGTCGATATCGGCGACATGGGCAAGCACCCGCAATTCAATCTGCGAATAGTCGGCCGAGACCAGCTTGTTGCCGGGCTCGCATATGAAGGCCGTGCGGATCTTGCGGCCCTCGGCGGTGCGTACCGGAATGTTCTGCAGATTGGGATCGGACGAGGAAAGACGCCCGGTTGTGGTCGCCGCCAGCGCATAGGACGTGTGGACGCGTTTTGTCTCGGGATTAATGAACCCCGGCAGGGCGTCCGTATAGGTCGATTTCAGCTTGGTCAGCTGTCGCCAGTCGACAATCTTGCGGGGCAGTTCGTGGCCTTCCGTTGCCAGGTCTTCAAGCACCTGCGCCGAAGTGGACCATTGCCCGGTCTTGGTTTTCGAGCCTCCGGGCAGGCCGAGCTTGCCGAACAGGATTTCGCCGAGCTGCTTGGGTGAGCCGATATTGAATTTTTCACCCGCCAGCTCCTGAATCTCATCCTCGAGGGCTGCCGCTCCTTGCGCGAAATCGCCCGACAGGCGCGACAGGATCTGCCGGTCGACGCTGATGCCGCGCATTTCCATGCGGGCAAGCACCGGCACCAGCGGCCGCTCCAGCCGCTCATAGACGGAGGCCAGGCTCTCGGCTGCGAGGCGCGGTTTCAACACCTGCCAGAGCCGCAAGGTGATATCAGCGTCTTCGGCCGCATAGGCGGTTGCCTTGTCGATTTCGACAAAATCGAAGGTGACGGCAGATTTGCCGCTGCCGGCAACGTCCTTGTAGGGGATCGGCTTGTGGCCAAGCCAGCGGTCGGACAGCGCATCCATGCCTTGGCCCCCGAGCCCGGCATCAAGGGCATAGGATATGAGCATGGTGTCGTCATAGCCTTCAACTTCAACGCCGTAGCGCTTCATGACCAGCCAGTCATATTTGAGGTTCTGCGCAATCTTCAAAATTGACGGGTCTTCCAGCAACGGCCCCAGCAATGCCAACGCGTCGTCAATCGGAATCTGTCCCTCCGCAAGCCCGCCGCCGAGAAGATCGTCCATGCCGCTCTTATGGTTGAGCGGCACATAACAGGCCTGCACCGGACCCGAGGCGTTGGACGTTGCGTCCTGCGACTGATAAGCGAGTGAAAAGCCTACCAGTTCGGCCTGCATGGCATCGAGCGACGTTGTTTCGGTATCGAATGCGACGACGCCGGTTTCCCTTGCCGATGCAATGAAACCTGCCAGCGTTTGCGTGTCGCGGATGCACAGGTAGGAACCATGATCGATTTTGGCATTGGCGGCCGCCTCGGCCCGGGCTCTTGCCAGATCGCCCGGTTTCCAGCCGCCTCCAGCGGCTGTCCGCTGCGCGGGTTTCGGGTCCGGCGCATCGCCTTCGTCAAGATCCGGCCCATGGGCTTCAGCGCCCCATTCGACAGCGACATCTGCCGGATCAATTGCCGCGGCATCGGTTTCGGTCGCCTCGGCAACACGGCGCGTCAGCGTATTGAAGCCCATTGCCTTCAAAAAGGCGATCAGCTTCGGACCGTCCTGCTCCTCCAGCATGAAATCGGCTGGCGTATCGGTCACCGGCGCATCGGTGCGAAGCGTCACCAGTTCGCGCGACAGGCGCGCCTGGTCGGCAAACTCGATGATGTTTTCGCGCCGTTTGTTCTGCTTGATCTCGCCGGCGCGCTCGAGCAGCGTGTCGAGGTCTCCAAAAGTTTCCAGAAGCTGCGCTGCGGTTTTGGGTCCAATGCCAGGAACGCCGGGAATGTTGTCGGTCGAATCGCCTGTTAGCGATTGCAGGTCGATCATCTTTTCAGGTGGAACGCCCCATTTTTCCACCACCTCCGGTGCCATGATCTTCCGGTCCTTCATGGTGTCGTACATGGTGACATTGTCGGTCACCAGCTGCATGAGATCCTTGTCGGACGAAATGATGGTCGTGTCCGCGCCGGCTTCCTCGGCAAGCCTTGCATAGGTGGCGATAAGATCGTCAGCCTCAAAGCCTTCCATTTCGATGCAGGGAAGGTTGAATGCGCGGGTTGCCTCGCGAATCAGGCCGAATTGCGGGATGAGGTCTTCCGGCGGCGCAGACCGGTTGGCCTTGTATTCGGGATACATCTCCTTGCGGAAGGTCTTGGACGAATGATCGAAGATCACGGCCAGATGCGTCGGCGTGACGCCGACCGAGGTGTCGCGGGCCTCCGAAAGCAGCTTCCACAGCATGTTGCAGAAGCCTGAGACGGCACCGACCGGCAGGCCGTCCGTCTTGCGGGTCAGCGGCGGCAGGGCGTGATAGGCGCGGAAGATGTAACCCGAGCCATCGATGAGAAAGAGATGATCGTCCTTGTTCATGGCCACAGGGATAACGCAGCCTCATGCGCGCGTCCATGGGGATTGCACAATTTCGGAAACGCTCCGGCGCCTCAGTAGGACGGGACGTCCATGCTGCGCTTGGTGGCAAGATAGAGGTTGGTTTCGCTGGCGGAAATACCCTCAATGAGGCGGATCTTGCGCAGGACGCCGTCAAGTGTCGACAGCGCATCGGTCGCCAGTTCAACCACCAGATCCCACTTTCCGTTGGTCGTATGAATTGCCGTGATTTCCGGCATGCCGCGCAGGCGGGAGATGATCCTGTCCGTGCCGCGCCCCTCAATTGACAGCAGCATGATGCCGCGCACCGGCTGTTCGAAGGCGTCGCTGCGCAAGATCACGCTGAAGCCGAGAATCTCGCCCGATTCTATCAGCCGCTCAAGCCGGGTGCGGACGGTGGCGCGCGATACACCAAGCTCCACCGCCAGATCCGAGATGGCGGCACGTCCATTGTGACGCAGCGCAGATATCAGTTTCTGATCTGTTCCGTCCATATCGGAACTTATATCTATCATTTCGATCAATTGGCAACTCAATATGGATAATTTGCCAAGTTTTTTCCGCCGAACACTCGCGAGATAATGAAAAAAACGAGGATTCGGACGACTATTATGAGCAAGACACTGTCCCTGATCGGCGCGCCCGTCGAAACCGGAGCCAGCCAGCCCGGCTGCCTCATGGGCCCTGATGCGCTGAGAACCGCCGGCATCATCGATATGCTGGACAGCCTGGGCTACGAGGTACGCGATCGCGGCAACGCGCACGCCTCACCGGATTGTGGCGTCAAACACCCCAATGCGGCCATTCGCAATCTCGGCGAAACCGTCGGCTGGTCCTGGTCGCTCAGCGAACTGGGTTATAAATCCGCATCTGACGGCCACCTGCCGGTGTTTCTCGGCGGCGATCACTCCATATCCATGGGCAGCGTACCCGCGGTCACCCGCCACGCAATGGAACAGGGCCGGGAGCAATTTGTGCTCTGGCTCGATGCGCATCCGGACTTCCACACGCTTGAAAGCACCCAGAGCGGCAACCTGCATGGAACGCCTGTCGCCTATGTCACAGGCCAACCGGGTTTCGAGAACATTTTCCCGCCGCTCCCGGCCACCGTCGACGCCAATAATGTTTGCATGTTCGGCATCCGCTCCGTCGATGAACGCGAACGCGTTTCGCTGACCGAGGCAGGTGTTACGGTTCATGACATGCGCGCCATTGACGAACACGGCGTGCCGGCGCTGCTCAACGCCTTCCTGGACCGCGTTCGCGCCAGCGGCGGCGCGCTGCATGTCAGTCTCGATGTCGACTTTCTCGATCCGACAATCGCCCCGGCGGTCGGAACGACGGTGCCGGGCGGTGCAACCTTCCGCGAGGCTCACCTCGTGATGGAGATGCTGCATGACAGTGGCCTCGTGACCTCGCTCGACGTGGTGGAACTCAATCCGTTTCTGGATGAGCGCGGCAGAACGGCAAAACTGATGGTGGACCTGGTTGCAAGCCTGTTCGGCAAGCGGGTCATGGACCGCCCGACCCGGTCCTATTAAAGGCAAGGAGGAGATCGACATGGTACATTTTGTCGGTGTAGAGGCAATGATCAGGCTGGTTGAAAAGACCGGCGTCCGGGAATTCTTGAGTGGCCTCAGCCAGGCGATCGAAGACGATTTCCGCCGCTGGCCCGTCTTTGAAAAGACCCCGCGCATCGCCAGTCATTCGAGCGTCGGCGTCATCGAACTGATGCCGACAAGCGACGGCAATCATTACGGCTTCAAATATGTCAACGGCCATCCAAAGAACATGAAGGAAGGCCTGCAGACTGTGACGGCTTTCGGTGTTCTGTCTGATGTATCAACAGGTTACCCCGTATTGGTCAGCGAAATGACGCTGCTGACCGCACTGCGCACCGCAGCCACATCGGCAATGGCCGCAAAGCATCTGGCCCGTCCCGATTCGCGCTGTATGGCCATTATCGGCAATGGTGCCCAATCGGAGTTCCAGGCGCTTGCCTTTGCAGCAATATGCGGCATTGACCAGATCAGGCTTTATGACATTGACCCGACGGCGAGCCTCAAATGCGCCGCAAACCTCGCCGGCCACGGCCTCGACATCACAATCTGTACGACCGCGCAGGACGCCGTTGCCGGTGCGGACATCATCACGACCGTCACAGCGGACAAGCAATATGCCACGATCCTGACGGACAACATGGTCGGCGAGGGTGTTCACATCAATGCCATCGGCGGCGACTGCCCGGGCAAGACCGAACTGCACAAAGATATTCTCCACAGGTCACAAATTTTTGTGGAATTCACCGAGCAGACACGCATAGAGGGTGAAATTCAGCAACTGCCTGAAAACTATCCCGTCACTGAAATGTGGCAGGTCATTACCGGCACGATGCCCGGACGGCAGTCAGCCAAGGAGATCACGCTTTTTGATTCGGTTGGTTTTGCGATCGAGGATTTTTCGGCACTGAATTTTATGCGCAGGCAGGCCTTAAGTCTCGGAATTTTCGAAGAACTTGATCTGATCGCCGACCTGGCGGATCCGCGCAATCTCTTCGGCGTACTGGAGACCAAAAAAGACCCGATTCGCAGGCCTCAGCGGCCACAGGCGGCTGCCTGAAACCCACCAGATTTTAGGGGATCGGGGGTACAGCAATCTGCGCTGTAACGCACTCGTGACCGTATTCCTGCGGTTGTGTCCTTGAATTGCCACATTCATCGGCCCAAATCAGTCTCACCGGCAAGCTAATATGCCGATGTCTGGCGAGAGGCATGTCCCCCGCCACGCCGGACATGAGCGGCGACCTCATCCCCCCCTCTCCGGGTCGCCGCTCACATCCCCAACGCCACCGTGACTTTCCCCTCCAGCCACGGTGGCATCTTTTTGACCTACCCCGCATCGTCAGAGATCGCGATTCAATTTCCGTCACCGGTTGTCACCTGATCATGATGAACCGCCATCTCCGCCACCCGATTTATCCAAAAACCGGTTCCCACTTTTTGGATCTCGCATTTGGCCGCCGCTCGATTTATCCAAAAACCGGTTCCCACTTTTTGGATCTCACAATTGGACGCCGCTCGATTTATCCAAAAAACGGTTCCCACTTTTTGGATCTCACATTTGGACGCCGCTCGATTTATCCAAAAACCGGTTCCCACTTTTTGGATCTCACTCTAATCTCCCGGTTCGATTCCCTTTAGTCAGGAGTATGTTCATGGCCGATCTCGCCGCTGCGCTGTCAAAGGCCGACAGCAATCTTTCAAGCAGTCTCGACCGCTTGTCGGAACTGGTCCGCATAAAGTCCATTTCGACGGATCCCGCCTTCGCAGCCGAATGCCGCAGGGCCGCCGAGTGGCTTGTCGACAGTCTTACCGGCCTCGGCTTTGCCGCCAGTGCGCGCGACACGGAAGGTCACCCGATGGTCGTCGCCCATCATGACGGACCTGACGGCGCGCCGCATGTGCTCTTTTATGGCCACTACGACGTTCAGCCGGTCGATCCGCTTGAACTTTGGACAAGCGATCCGTTCGACCCGAGCATCAAGGAACTGTCGCCGGGCAGAAAAGTCATCACCGGGCGCGGGACAAGCGATGACAAGGGTCAGCTCCTGACCTTCGTTGAAGCCTGCCGGGCCTACAAGGAAACCAATGGCGAGCTGCCCTGCCGCGTCACCATCCTTTTCGAGGGCGAAGAAGAATCCGGATCGAAATCGCTGCAGCCGTTTCTGGAAGCCCACGCGGAAGAGCTCAAGGCCGATCTGGCGATGGTGTGCGATACGGGCATGTGGGATGCGCAAACGCCGGCCATTTCGGTCAGCCTGCGCGGGCTGACCGGCGAGGAGGTCACCATCAAGGCGGCCAGCCGCGATCTGCATTCGGGCCATTACGGCGGCAACGCCGCCAACCCGATTCATATTCTTTCCCGGATCCTTGGCGAAATGCATGATGAAAACGGCCGAGTCACGATCCCGCATTTTTATGACGGCGTGTATGAAACGCCCGACAACATCAAGGCCATGTGGGAAAGGCTAGGTGCGCCGAAAAACTTTCTCGAAGATGTCGGGCTGTCCGTCCCATCAGGGGAAAAGGACCGGACAATTCTCGAACGGGCTTGGGCGCGGCCAACGGCCGAAGTCAACGGCATCACCGGCGGCTATACGGGCGAGGGCTTCAAAACGGTCATTGCCGCCGAAGCTTCGGCAAAAGTTTCGTTCAGGCTTGTGGGCGACCAGGACCCCTATGCGGTCAGGGAAAATTTCCGGGCATTCGTGAAGGAACGCCTTCCCGCCGACTGCTCGGCGGAATTCGCTGAGCACGGAACATCCGGTTCAATCCAGCTTTCCTATGATTCACCGGCACTCGGCAAAGCCGCCGCCGTGCTTGAGGAGGAATGGGAAAAGCCGACCGCCATCATCGGCATGGGCGGGTCCATTCCGATCGTCGGCGATTTTCAGTCCAAGCTCGGAATGGATTCCCTGCTGGTCGGCTTTGCGCTGGAGGATGACTGCATTCATTCGCCGAATGAAAAATACGATGTGCGCTCATTCCACAAGGGCATTCGCTCCTGGGTCCGCATCATGGACGCGCTGGCGCACTAACCGCAGTGTAAAAGAAATTGAGAAATGCCCGGTCGGCCGATCGGGCATTATTCGTTGCGCTCTGCATAGACCACGTAACCAGCAAGATGGCCGGCGCGCAGCACGTCGAGCAGCCCGCTATACCGCTCAAGCACACTTTCATAACCGTCGCTGCCTGCCAGCGCCTCGATCTCGGCGCGGCGGGAGCTGATTTTTGCGACAAGCTGTTCATACCAGTCGACATAGGCGTCACTGATGTCACGTTTTTCCAATAGCGACCAGCCGGCATCCAGCAGATCCGGTGCAATGCGGTCCTCGCGGATCGGGTTGGGCAGGAAGGCCCCGTCACCTTCACGGACCTCATGGCGGCGATAATCGCTCGGATCGACATAATCGAAGATCATGAGCACGGCGCCCGGGCAGGCAACCTTTGCCAGTGCTTCCAGTGCCGTTTTGTGATCCGCCAGCGCATAGAGCACGTTGAACATCGTGACCGCATCGAACCGCAGATCAAAAAGACCGGCAACTTCGGCAATATCGCAGGTCTCAAAGCGGATGCCGGGATGATCTTTGCGCGCGTTTTCAATCGAGCGCGGCTCGATGTCGATGCCGGTTACATGTCCCCAGCCGTGTTCCTGCATATAGGCCGCCGTTCCGCCCCGGCCGCAGCCGGCGTCGAGCAATGTTCGCTCCGGGTCCTTCGGTAAGCCTGCCATCGCAAGTTCGATGGCTTCCTCCTCACCGGCATGGGCGTAATTGCCCTGCCGCACGAGCGCCAGGATCTGCTTTCCAAGGAACGAATTCATCGTAAAGGATGACGTCATCGACAAGCTCCATCGCTTGTTTGCCGTGGCATCATAGATTGAGTGGAGCGACTGCGAAACCGTCTGTGCTCCGTCCCTACTGCCTTACCGCTTCAAGCCGTGCCCATCGCGGCCGCTCGAACAGGAAGCCGCCGTAACCGGTCCTTTGAACAAGCCAGAAAAGGACGATCGGGCCAATAACGGCTGCAATCCAGACCAGAAGCGATACGGTGCCGATGTCCGGGATGACACCCATTTTCAACAGGACAACGCGCGTCACCGCCATCGGCAGGAAGAAGGCAAGATAAATGACGATGGAATGGGCGCCGCACCAGCGGATGAATTCACCCTGATGGAGTTTCGCCAACACCGCGCTCACCGAGACCAGAGCGATAACGCCCCAAATGCCCAAAAGCAGAGAAATGACCGGCATCATCGAAAACGCGATTGCCGATCCCTCGACACCGGACGCCGCCCAGCCGGGCAGGGCCGATAGCGGGATCATCCATGCGGTTGCGAACCAGGTCACAAGAACAATCGCCGCGGTTGCCGCCATGAAATAGAGGGGCCTGTCCTGGGCCCGAACCGCAAGCCGGAACACCACATCGGAAAATGCGTATCCTGCAAAGAACCAGACAAAATAGTTTGCGAACATATCGATGATCATCGATCCGGTATGGATCGGCAGGATCTGCAGCAGAACCGCCACGCCAAGCACCATGTGCGGCGAAAAGCGACGGACCATGCGCGTGACAATGAAAAACACCGGCAGGATATAGATGAACCATAAGGTTCCGAAGGGCTGGACAAAGGCCAGCAGGTAATTGCCGATCGGCGCCAGAACGCCGCCATCGGCGGCTATGCCCGGCGCCTTGAAGGCAAACTGGATGGTCAGCCACAATATGTAGAAATAGGCAAAATGCAGGATCTTTCCGTCAAGGAAACGGTTCAGCGGCTTGTCGACGCTGCGCATGAAGAAAAGACCCGAGGCCAGAAAGAAGGCCGGCATGCGCATCGGCTGCGCTATCTCTATGAATAGATGCATCCAGCCGTCCTGACCCGCCGCCTTTTCAACGCCTGCAACGGAATGCAGCATGACCACCAGCAGGATGCAGAAGCCTTTCAGATAGTCGACCCACTCGACCCGTCCGGATTCGATGTGAACATAGTTTCTTACGTTGTCGGCAACACCCGGTGCGCCATTGCGTCTTTCCACATAAGCCATAAGCGGTCCATCAACGGAGGATTTTGGATGGGCTGCACAATACCAGCCGGTCTAAAGAGAAGTGTTAACGCGGTTTGCACAGTGTTACCGCGTTTGGAAAATCGATTAACGCCCCCTTAAATTGCCGCATTTAGAGTCCAAGCGCGCATCAATTGAAAATTTGCTGGATCGCATGGCCTCAAAACGCAAAAAGCAAGCTCGTATCGAGCCCTCGCTCGGACGCCGCAACAAGAGCGGCGACCTGCGCGCCAGGCCCGGAGACCGGGTTGCCGGCGGCAAAACCGCGTCAAAACGCAAAGGCGGCAAGGCCAGGAAAAGGTCCGGCGGATCCAGGCGGAAATCCAGATCCGGGGCAGCGCGGCGCGGGCTGTCCGGATTTTTCAGACAATCCCTGTACTGGTGTTTTGTCCTCGGGCTTTGGCTGGCCATCGGCGTCGGCGGCCTTGTTGCCTATTACGGTGCCAAAATGCCAAGCGCGACGACCTGGGCGGTTCCCGACCGGCCGCCAAACGTCAAGATTGTTTCGTCCGACGGCAGAACCATGGCCAACCGCGGCGCAACCGGCGGCGAGGCGCTGACGCTGTCGCGCATGTCTCCTTATATTCCGCAGGCCGTGGTCGCCATTGAGGACCGGCGCTTTTACTACCACTTCGGAGTCGACCCCATCGGCCTTGCCCGCGCCATGGTCAGCAATGTGATGGCTGGACGCATGGTGCAGGGCGGCTCGACCCTGACCCAGCAGCTCGCCAAGAACCTTTTCCTTTCTCCGGAACGGACGCTGGAGCGCAAGGTCCAGGAAGTGCTGCTCGCCTTCTGGCTTGAGCACAAATTCACCAAGGACCAGATTCTCGAAATGTACCTGAACCGGGTCTATTTCGGCTCCGGCTCCTATGGTGTGGAGGCCGCCTCGCGGCGCTACTTCAAAAAACCGGCCCGCGATGTGAACCTTGCGCAGGCCGCCCTTCTCGCCGGCCTCCTGAAGGCGCCGTCGCGGCTTTCGCCGGCCCGCAATCCGGAAGCCGCAGAAGCGCGCGCGCAGATCGTGCTGGAGGCAATGCGTGACGAAGGCTATGTTTCCGACCGGGAAATCACCACCGCCATGACACGGGAGCCAACCCGGGCCAAGAGCTACTGGACCGGTGCGGAAAACTATGCCGCGGATCTGGTCATGGACCGGCTGGAATCGCTCATCGGCGGCAAGGTGACGCGCGATCTGATCGTTGATACGACCATCGATTTCAGGATGCAGCAGCAGGCGGAAAAGACCATACGGAACGCCATCGACCGCAACGGCCGGAAACTCAAGGTTTCGCAAGGCGCACTTGTGTCGGTCGACGGTTCGGGCGCCATTCGCGCCCTGGTCGGCGGCTACGATTATTCGGTCAGCCAGTTTGACCGGGCAACCACGGCCAGACGGCAGCCGGGATCGGCCTTCAAGCCATTTGTCTACGCGGCGGCGCTGGAGATGGGCCGCACCCCGCAATCGGTGCGCAACGATGCGCCAATCCGCATCGGCAAATGGACGCCTTCCAACTACGATCAGAAATATCGGGGACCGGTGACGCTGTCCGATGCGCTCGCCGGCTCTCTCAATACCGTGGCCGCACAGCTCGTCATGGAAGCGGGCCCCAACAATGTCGTCAAGACTGCGCGGCGGCTTGGCATCGAATCGAAACTCAAGGCCAATGCCTCCATCGCGCTCGGCACTTCCGAAGTCACGCTGACGGAACTCACGGCTGCCTACGCTCCGTTTATGAACGGCGGCTTCAAAGCAACGCCTCACATCATCAAGCGCGTCAGGACCGCCAAGGGCAAGGTGCTTTACGAAAACACCTACGACAACCCGCCACGGGTGCTGCGTCCGCAGATCATCGCGATGATGAACGGCATGCTGGTGCGCGCCGTCAACGAGGGAACCGGCCGCAAGGCCCGCCTCAACGGATATCAGGCAGCCGGCAAGACCGGCACAAGCCAGGCCTTCAGGGATGCGCTGTTTGTCGGTTACACGTCCAATCTTGCAACAGGCGTCTGGTTTGGCAACGACAATGGCAAACCGACCCGCAAGGTCACCGGCGGAGCGATGCCGGCACTTGCCTGGAAGGAATTCATGCAGGCTGCACACAGCGGCTCATCAAGCGCGCGCCTGCCAGGCCAATACGCGGTTCCGAGCGATCCGAGCCGTGTTGCCGTGCCGGTAACGCGCCCGTCAAATATTCCCGTCCGCAGGCCTTCCGGCGAAATCGTTGATCGCGGTGAACGCCCTTCCCAGACGATTGGCGGCACCGCACTGGACCGCACCGGATCGACCCGCAGGCCTTCACCGCCGGCCGATGTCGGCAACCGCCAATCGGGTGAAACCACCACGCTGCTCGACATCATCCTGGGCAATTAACCTGCATCGGATGAGCCGGGCTGCTTGAATCCCATACGCCAAAGCAGCTGATCGAACCGGTCCTGGCCATAGAACGGCTCACCTTCATGGACAAAGACGGGAACGCCCCAGTGACCGGCGGCCAGAAGTCTTTCATGATTTGCTGCGAAGAGCGCGTCATACGCATCGGCGTTTTCCTTAGCCCTGCGCGTCAGATCGCCATGGTCCAGGCCAGCGCGTGCGGTTGCGTCCGCAAGGGCTTGCCCCGTGTGCCAGTTCTTCGTCGTTCCATCCCATATGAGACGGGCGACCTGATCGAGAAAGGCCCAGCCTTTGCCCGCCTCGTCGGCTGCGGCCGTCAGGTGATTGAGATGATGGATGCGCGGCTGCGACTGCTCGGCCCTGTAAAGCGTACCGCGTTGCATCGCAACCGGATAAGGTCGGGCCTCGCCATAGGGCAGGCCGAGGTAGGCGGCCGTGCGTTTCACGTCGGTCAAAAAGTAGTCCTGCTCCATGGGAGGCCGATCGCTAAACGCACCGGCATTTCGCAAGACCCCGGGCAGGACAAGACGCAGAACCATCTCGACGTCGGGTCTGGCGTTGATGGTGAGAATGCGGTCGAGGGCGAAATAACAATAGGGGCTTTGATGGGACCAGTAGACATCCACCGACTTTGTCATGGCCACCGCCTCGTCCTTGAATGAAGCAAAACCTTGTCCCTTCCCGAACTCAAAAGCAGCCCCGGATCAACCGTTTGAAAAAGTTACCGGTCGGTAACAAATTGTGTGGGCCTGCAATGAAGGGATTGTCTTATCATTGTGCGAGCGAAATTGAGTGATGCGAAAATGCAACAGCACAAATCCTTTCAGTGCCGGCGGTGCTGTAACAGCTTGCAAATTGCGGGCTGTCGGGGTTTTCTTTGGGTGAACATAACGCGTGGCGGGGGCCATCTTGTTCATGCGATTTCAGTCTGGAATCGCCCTGTTAGTTGCGGTGCGGTTTATGTATTGGCGTCGCTTCTCATACTTCAGACGACACCTTCCTGAGTAATTTGGAAATCGGCCGTTGTGCCGACGTTTGGGAATTCCGCTTCGGTGCCGGCGCCTTCGATTGGTGCCTGGCAACGATGCGGATTTTTCCATCTGTGGCCATCCGCGGCTCTTGTCACCGGCAGGCAACACCGACATTGACATATCGCCGCACCCGTCGCTGCCAGCAATTTACACCCGTTGCACCAATGCAATCACAGCCGGTCCAAATCCGTCGCCTGAAACCGTGAATTGACATTTTATCTATCGGGTCAATGGAAGGTGTTTCTGATTTCGGCAAACCGCCCACCGCAACCGCGCTATGCCGATATGAGGAGACTTGCATGCTTTCTATTTTTGATTGAATGTCCCTTCCTTTATTTTCTTCTTCTGGTTGTTAATGGATCAAAAATTGCCCGTCCTGTCGATTCAGGGCTTTTCAGAGGGCCTGTCACAATGCTATCGGCGGTCACGCAAAGAGCGAAGGTCGAAACCGAATCCTGCCTTGCAGTCCCATAACGGCTTTCTTATATACGCTTCAACAACGGCATCCTGCCGGATGCTGGGGGATAATACCGCTAGGGACTGTCATACGGAACGCCGCATCGGGTCCGGACGGTTCGCTTCAAGGAGAATGTAAATGGCAAAAGTTATTGGTATTGACTTAGGAACGACCAATTCCTGCGTCGCCGTCATGGATGGACAAGACGCCAAGGTCATCGAAAATGCGGAAGGCGCACGCACCACACCATCAATGGTCGCATTCAGCGACGATGGAGAGCGCCTCACCGGACAGCCTGCCAAACGCCAGGCTGTAACAAATCCCGAAAACACCATGTTCGCTGTCAAGCGCCTGATCGGCCGCCGGTACAACGACAAGATGGTTGAAAAGGACAAGGACCTCGTCCCCTACAAGATCGTCAAGGCCGACAATGGCGACGCATGGGTGGAAGCCGGCGGCTCTACCTATTCGCCTTCGCAGATTTCCGCGATGATCCTGCAGAAGATGAAGGAAACGGCTGAGACCTATCTCGGCGAAACCGTCGACAAGGCCGTCATTACGGTTCCTGCCTACTTCAACGACGCCCAGCGCCAGGCCACCAAGGATGCAGGCAAGATCGCAGGACTTGAGGTTCTGCGCATCATCAACGAGCCGACCGCGGCCGCTCTTGCCTATGGCCTCGACAAGAAGGAAGGCAAGACCATCGCCGTTTACGACCTCGGCGGCGGCACCTTCGATATCTCGGTTCTTGAAATCGGCGACGGTGTCTTCGAAGTCAAATCGACAAACGGTGACACCTTCCTCGGCGGTGAAGACTTCGACATGCGCCTGGTCGACTATCTCGCCAAGGAATTCAAGAAAGACCAGGGCATCGACCTGAAGGGCGACAAGCTTGCTCTGCAGCGCCTGAAGGAAGCCGCTGAAAAGGCCAAGATCGAGCTGTCCTCGTCTGCCCAAACCGAAATCAACCTGCCGTTCATCACGGCAGACCAGAGCGGTCCGAAGCACCTGACCATGAAACTGTCGCGTGCCAAGTTCGAAAGCCTGGTGGACGATCTGATCCAGCGTACGGTCGATCCGTGCAAGGCCGCCATCAAGGACGCCGGCATCCAGCCAGGCGAAATCGACGAGGTCGTTCTCGTCGGCGGCATGACGCGCATGCCGAAGGTTCAGGAAGTCGTCAAGCAGTTCTTCGGCAAGGAGCCGCACAAGGGTGTGAACCCGGATGAGGTTGTCGCCATGGGCGCTGCCATCCAGGCAGGCGTTCTGCAGGGCGACGTCAAGGACGTTCTGTTGCTCGATGTTACGCCGCTGTCTTTGGGCATCGAAACGCTCGGTGGTGTCTTCACCCGCCTGATCGACCGCAATACGACGATCCCGACGAAAAAGTCGCAGACTTTCTCGACGGCCGACGACAATCAGAACGCGGTCACGATCCGTGTTGCCCAGGGCGAGCGCGAAATGGCCGCCGACAACAAGATGCTTGGCCAGTTCGACCTGGTTGGCATTCCGCCGGCGCCCCGTGGTGTCCCGCAGATCGAAGTCACCTTCGATATCGACGCCAACGGCATCGTCAATGTGTCCGCCAAGGACAAGGGCACCGGCAAGGAGCACCAGATCCGCATTCAGGCTTCCGGTGGTCTGTCCGATGACGACATCGACCAGATGATCAAGGACGCCGAAAGCAACGCCGAAGCCGACAAGGAACGCCGCGACGCTGTCGAAGCCAAGAACCAGGCGGAAAGCCTGATCCATTCGACCGAAAAATCGCTGGCCGACTATGGCGACAAGGTCGGTGAAGAAGACCGCACGGCCATCACCGAAGCTGTCGAGGCCCTGAAGGCCGCCATCGAGGCTGAAGAGCCGGATGCGGAAGACGTCAAGGCGAAGACCGCTACCCTTGCCGAAACGGCAATGAAGCTTGGGCAGGCCATGTACGAGTCCCAGCAGGCTGAAGCTGCAGAAGCTGACGCCGCCGCCGATGCTGCCGCAGACGCGGCCGCCGATGGCGAAGACGTCGTCGACGCCGATTTCGAAGAAATCAAGGACGACGACGAGAAAAAATCGGCTTAAGCCGGACAGCCGGTGCGTCAAGGCGCATGCACCGGCTGCTCGCCCGAACCGGTTTTCCGGGAAGCCCAATATGACTTTCCCGGAAAACCTTTTTGTCGTTTTGACCCGCACTCCCTGGAGCTGCTACACGATGCGACCAAAAGAAACCGGGCGAATTTCGTTCTGCGGAGCATAATTAATGGCCAAGGCTGATTTCTACGAAACACTCGGCGTATCCAAGGGCGCCAGCGACAGGGACCTGAAAAGCGCCTTTCGCAAGCTGGCAATGAAATATCACCCGGACAAAAACCCGGACGATGTGGAATCCGAGCGCAAATTCAAAGAAATCAACGAAGCCTACGAAACGCTGAAGGATCCGCAAAAACGCGCGGCATACGACCAATATGGCCATGCGGCCTTTGAGCAGGGCGGTCCCGGCGGATTTGGCGGTGGATTTGGCGGCGGCGCAGGCGCCGGCGCATTTTCTGATATTTTCGAAGACATTTTCGGCGAAATGATGGGCGGCGGCCGCTCGCGGCGCAATGCCGGCGGACGGGAACGCGGCGCAGACCTTCGCTACAATATGGAAATCTCACTGGAGGAGGCCTTTACCGGCAAGACGGCGCAAATTCGCGTTCCGACCTCCATCCAGTGCGACCAGTGCTCCGGCTCGGGCGCAAAACCCGGCAGCAAGCCGGTGACCTGCAATACCTGCCACGGTTCCGGCCGGGTGCGCGCCTCTCAAGGCTTCTTCTCCGTCGAACGTACCTGCCCGAGCTGCCACGGCCGCGGCGAGACAATCAGCGATCCCTGTTCGAAATGCTCCGGTCAGGGCCGCGTGACCGAGGAACGGTCACTTTCAGTCAATATTCCGGCCGGCATAGAAGACGGCACGCGCATTCGCCTCGCCGGCGAGGGCGAAGCCGGGCTGCGCAGCGGCCCGTCGGGCGATCTCTATATTTTTCTTTCGGTCCGGCCGCATGAATTTTTTCAGCGCGACGGCGCCGATCTTTACTGCACCGTCCCCATTTCCATGACGACCGCCGCGCTGGGCGGCCAGTTCGACGTGGTGACGCTCGACGGCGCCAAAACACGCGTCAAAGTGCCCGAGGGAACCCAGGCCGGCCGGCAATTCCGACTGAAATCAAAGGGCATGCCGGTGCTGCGCTCCTCGCAGATGGGCGATCTTTACATACAGATTTCCATCGAAACGCCACAAAAATTGACGAAAAGGCAACGGGAGTTGCTGGAGGAGTTCGAGCAGCTGTCATCAAGAGAAAACAATCCCGAGTCTTCGGGATTTTTCTCAAAGATGCGGCACTTTTTCGACACATTGAGTGAGTGACCGGAAAAGGCTCTGCCAAGCGACGAACTGCACGGAGGAATGCGCGAATGCGGCATCACCTGCCACAACATGTTGCCGAACAGGTCAATCACAAGCTCCGTTTCTTCAAGGGTCTTGTCAGCCAGCCCAAAACCGTCGGCGCGATCGTTCCCACCTCCGTTTACATGGCCAAGCGAATGGCGAGCGTCGCCAATCCCGCTTCCGGCCTGCCGGTTCTTGAACTCGGCCCCGGAACCGGTGTCGTCACCAAGGCGCTTTTGAAGCGCGGCATCGCACCGGACAATCTCATTGCAGTGGAATATTCTCCGGAATTCTGCCGGCATTTGCGGCGTGAATTGCCGGAAGTCAAACTTGTCCGGGGAGATGCTTTCGACCTCGACACGACACTCGGTTCGCATTCCTCTAAGCATTTCGACTGCGTTATTTCGGGAATTCCATTGCTGAATTTTTCGCTGGAAAAGCGTGTCGCCCTGCTTGAGGATGTGTTGAACCGTATTCCCAGGGGTCGCCCGTTTCTGCAGTTTTCTTACGGGCCCGTCTCGCCGATTCCACCCGGACACGGTCACTATTCTGTCAAACGCTTCGGCTGGGAGCTGCGCAATATTCCGCCGGCCCAGATGTGGATGTACAGACGGGCCGACTAGGTGCAGCGTGAGGGGGAGCATTGATGACGCCGCGTATTCTGGTCTTTGCGGGTTCCGTCAAATCAACATCCATCAATGCGAAGCTTGCAAATGCCGCCCAGGTGACGCTGGCGCAACTCGGTGCGGACGTAACGCGCATTTCCCTGCTCGACTATCCGTTGCCGCTGGTCAATGAAGACCTGAGGGCAGAAAAGGGCATTCCCGAAAATGCAATGCAGCTCGGCCGCATGATTGCGGACCATGGCGGCGTTTTTATCGCCAGTCCCGAATACAATTCGTCCATTCCGCCGCTTCTGAAAAACACCATCGACTGGATCAGCCTGATCTCGAAGGACGGCGAACGGTCGCTCAAGCCCTGGCTTGGGCGCTATATCGCGCTCGGCTCGGCATCCAACGGAAAGCTGGGCGGCCTTCGCGGTCTTTATCACCTGCGTTCGGTGATGATGAGTGTCGGAAGCCAGATCGTAACCGAGCAATGCTCGGTCAGCGGCGCATCGGACGCGTTCGACGAAGACGGCCGGATAATCGACGAACGGACAGACGGAATGCTTCAAAAAGCCTGCAAATCCCTGATCGATCATTGCCAGCGGCACGGCGCCATTACGTAACGCCCGAAGCGGCGAACTGGACAGCCGCGCCGTGGAAGCCTAAACGGATGCTGCGGCCTGTGCCGAATGATTCACCAAATTGCGAGGTAACCGGAATGCAGGATGCAAAATCGCGCCTGATCGTTGGTCTGGACGTGCCAACAACAGATCAGGCCTCTTCGATTGTCTCAACACTCGGTGACACGGTCGGCTTTTACAAGATCGGCTATCAGCTTGTCTTCGCCGGCGGGCTGGAATTCGCGCGTGAGCTGATATCCGACGGCAAGCAGGTTTTCCTGGACATGAAGCTGCTCGACATCGACAATACCGTCGCCAAGGGCGTTGAAAACATTGTTAAAATGAATGTTTCAATGCTTACATTACACGCCTATCCGAAAGCCATGCGTGCGGCCGTAGACGCGGCGCGCGGCTCCGATCTGTGCCTGTTGGGTGTCACGGTGCTGACTTCCATGGACGGAAGCGACCTTGAAGAAGCGGGCTACGCATTTGATCCACAGGCGCTTGTTGCGCGCCGCGCACAGCAGGCGGCCGAAGCCGGGATGGGCGGCATCGTCTGCTCGGCAGCCGAATCGGAGACGGTGCGGAATATCGTCGGACCTGACATGGCCGTGGTAACGCCTGGTATCCGGCCCGCAGGCGCCGACCACGGTGACCAGAAGCGTGTCGTGACGCCCGGTGATGCCCTTCGCAACGGATCGAGCCACCTTGTCGTTGCCCGTCCGATTGTCGCAGCACCGGACCCCTTGGAAGCAGCGCGGGCAATTTTGTCGGAAATGAATGATGCAATGGCCGGCGATGCGGTTTAGAAGATAATATGACCAAACGGTCAAAAACCGATCAGGAGGAAACGATGGCTAAAGCATACTGGATCGCAAGCGTTCAAGTGAATGACCCTGAGCGCTACAAGGACTACGTCTCGACAGCCAAGCCCGCCTTTGAGCGCCATGGTGCGAATTTTCTAGCCCGCGGCGGTGCTTTCGAAGAGCTGGAAGGCGATGTGCGCCCGCGCAATGTGGTGATCGAATTCGCTTCGCTTGAGGAGGCAAAAGCCTGCTACAACTCGGAAGAATACCAAGCCGCCAAGGCCATTCGCCAGACCTGTGCCGATGCAAATATGGTCATCGTGGAGGGCAATTGACCCTGACCTGCGCTGATCCCGATACGTCCGACTATTCCATCCGGCCTATGCGGGCCGGAGAGGAAGCAGCCCTTTTCGAAATTGATATCGGTGCGTCGATCCTCTTTGCGGATGTCGGCATTGCGGAAATCGCCGCGATTTCCGATGCTTCGGATGGGTCGCCTGACGATTTTCTCGACAAGCTCAGCGTCTGCGAAGTCATCGTTGCCTGCGATTTTGACGACCGGCCGGTGGGCTTTACAGCGTTTGATCAGCTTGACGGCGGTATTTATATCCGCGAGTTGGGCGTCCTGCCGCAACACGCACGGCGCGGCCTCGGCTCTGCCCTTCTCGATGCGGTACTTCAACGGGGCCGGGCCTTGCATGCCGGGCGCTGCGTCCTTTCGACCTTTCGTGATGTGGCTTTCAACGCACCCTTTTACCGGAGATACGGTTTTGCGGAGCTGCCCATGGATGAGGCTTCGGCTGTACTGCACAGACGATTCGAGGCGGAAGTGCCCGAAGGTACCAGACCCGAACTGCGGCTGCTGATGATGAAGGCGCTGTAGCCGTGCGACAGGCGGAAATCGGGCACGTGAACTAAATTAGGCCCAAAGTGCCGCAAATAATGGCCCCTGCGGCCTTATGGCTCTTCACCTTGTGTGCCGATTTGACTATGAAACAGGCATATACGGCATCTTGCAGGGAGCAGGCGAGCATGACACTGAGCAACACACCGAAGCTGGTAACGGTTTTTGGCGGGTCCGGATTTATCGGGCGCTATGTGGTTCGTGCACTTGCCAAGCGCGGCTATAATGTCCGGGTAGCTGTACGCCGGCCCGACCTTGCCGGGTTCCTGCAGCCGATGGGCAATGTCGGGCAGATCGTCTCGGTTCAGGCCAATTTGCGCAACAGGGAATCGGTCGACCGGGCAGTGGCGGGTTCCGATCACGTCATCAATCTGGTCGGCATCCTTTTTGAAAAGGGCCGCAATACCTTTGACAATGTGCAATTGTTCGGCGCACGCGCCGTCGCCGAGGCCTGCCGCGCCGCCGACATACCTTTGACCCACATGTCGGCCCTCGGCGCCGACAGCGCTGGCCGTTCCGATTACGCCCGCACAAAGGGCCGCGCGGAGGACGCTGTCCGCGAGGTGGTTCCCGGTGCGACCATTGTCAGGCCCTCGATCGTTTTCGGTCCGGAAGACGAATTCTTCAACAAATTCGCGGAAATGGCCCGCTTCTCCTGGGTCCTGCCGCTGATCGGCGGTGGCGTGACGAAGTTTCAGCCGGTCTATGTCGGCGATGTCGCCGAAGTTGTTGCAAGGAGTGTCGACGGAAGCATTGAACCCGGCAAGACGTGGGAGCTGGGCGGTCCTGAAATTCTCACTTTCAAACAGTGCCTTGAGTTCATGCTGGAAACGATCGCTCGCAAGCGCGTCTTTGTTTCGCTCTATTGGTGGGTCGCCAAACTTCTCGGCCGGATTTTGTCTTCAGTCCCGCTTATCGATCCGATGCTGACAAAGGACCAGGTCGTTCTGCTCAAATCGGCAGACAATGTCGTGTCCGATGCGGCAATCAAAGAGGGCCGTACCCTGGCGGGACTGGGCATCGAGGCAACGACGCTTGAGGCGATCCTGCCATCTTACCTGGTGCGTTTCAGACCGGCGGGTCAATTCACCAAAGACCTGATCGCCTAGACTTTTCCCGATTGGATGGAAAGCATCGCCGGCACGCTGCTCCCGGACATCCTGTCCCCGGTCAATGCCGGGCTGCTTGTTGCGGCTAGTTTCCTGACGTCATTTATAACCGCATCGGTCGGTATCGGCGGTGGCGTGGTGATGATTGCGCTCATGTCCTATTTCGTACCGCCTGTTGCGCTCATCCCGGTTCACGGGGCGGTGCAGCTCGGATCCAATGGCGGACGGACTTTCGTTCTTCGCGAACATGTCGACTGGATCCGGATCGCGGCTTTTTCGGCAGGTGCCGTGATTGGCGCGGCGATCGGCGCGGCCATTGCCGTGCGCCTGAACAACAGCGTCATCCTTATCGGTCTGGGTCTCTTCGTCATCGCCTCGACCTGGATCCCGCTACGCAAAATGGCCGCCATAAAAACCAGAGGCTTTGCGGTAATCGGGGCGGTCACCACCTTTATCGGCATGTTTTTCGGCGCCACCGGGCCGATCAATGCGGCGCTGATGTCGAATAGTTTTTCCAAGCGGCAGACACTCGTCGGCTCGCTGGCGGCACTCATGAGCGCACAACACGGTTTCAAGGTCATTGGATTTGCATTTGCCGGATTTGCCTTCGAGCAATGGCTGCCGCTGATCGCAATGATGATCGCCAGCGGCTTCTGCGGCACGCTCACCGGCTCGCGACTGCTGCACGTAATGCCGGAGAAGGGTTTCAGGATTGCCTTCAAGATCGTCCTGACGCTGCTTGCTTGCGGCATGGTCTACCGCGGTATGTAGCGCCATTAACCTAATTTTACTGGAATTTGCACAAACACCATTGAACCGTGGCATAACAACCCTTACATGGCGTGACAAATCATTAGGATTTGGCTGGTAGATTCGGCGCCGCCGCCATGGCGAAGTGCCGATAAAACGGCGGGGAAACCGTTGCCGGTCAGAACTGATTTTTGGGGATAAAAACGGGTTTTCAAGTAGTATGTCAGAACAGAAAATGATGGGCAGAGCCATTTTCTCGTCATTCATCGCGGCTGGTGCCGTCATCGTGGCAGCCGCCCTCTTTCTCGCGCCGCAAGCCGGCATGAGCCGCGACGCGGGTTGCAATGCGGCCTATGGCATCGACGAATGCTCGATCAAGCCGCTTAAAGCAGAATAATCTGAAAAACGTAATTCTATCGCGATGTTACGCGCATCGGCAGCCCGCCTTCGGGCTGGACCGTCAGTTTCTGCACGGGCCATGGGTTGGTTTTTTCTGTGCAGTCGAAGCGGAACCGGCTCATCAACACGCCGAGCGCAATGACCGCCTCCTGCAGTGCAAATGTCGCGCCGATACAGACCCTTGGGCCGACCCCGAAGGGAAGATATTGGAAGCGGCCGATTGCTTCGCGGTTTTCCGGTAGAAAGCGGGACGGGATAAAGGCGTCCGGCTGATCCCACAAAAGCCGGTGGCGGTGCAATATCCAGGGCATGACAAGAACGGTGGTTCCGGCCGCAATGAAGGCATCCCCGTACTGATCATCCTCGATCGCCGCCCGGTTTATGGAAGGCGCCGGCGGATAGAGCCGCATCGACTCCTCGAAAGCCGCCCGGGTATGGGGCATCAGGTCCAGCCATTTGACCGGGTCCGGTTCGCCAGCCACCACACGGTCGACTTCCTCTTCGACCAGTTCGCGCTCGTGAGGTGCGTTCGCCAGGCAATAGAGCGTCCAGCCAAGGGCTCTCGCGGTCGTCTCGTGTCCGGCGCCAATAAATGTGATGATGTTGTCTTCGACCTCCTGGCGCGTCAGGCCGCCAGGCTTTTGCTGCTGCAGGAGCAGTGTGAGGAAATCCTCCGGCGCATTGTCGGGATCACGGGCGATGAGCTCGGCCCGCTGCTGCATCGTGTCGGAAACGATCTTGCGGAAATAGGCGAGCACCTTGCGGCCCCGCAGCCGCGTCAGGCGCGGCAGCCAGGACGGCGCCTTGAGCAGGTCCAGCGGATCGACACGGCCCATGGTCTCGAGCAGCCGTTCGACCCGGTAGCCGAAATCCTCGTTTGGCGTCGATATCTGATCTGAAAACAGGGTTATTGCCAGGATCTGATAGGTCAGTTCCGTCATTTCGTGAGCGATTTCATACTCAGTGCCGTCACCCTTGAAGCGGGTGGTGAACTCCTGCGCACGCTGCAGCATCAATTTTGCAAATCCTTGCGCGTGGCGCGGGGTGAAGACCGGCGCAACCGCCTTGCGCGAACGCTTCCATACGTCACCCTCCGCCGTCAGAAGCCCGTCGCGCAGTATCGGCCGCAAAACCAGTTGGCGCACGCGCGCCATTTCGTAGTTGCGGGCATTGTCGACAAGGATATGCCTGATAAGGCCAGGCTCGTTTGCAAGCACCATGCGCTCGTTGAAAAACGCCGCCGAAACCCACGGCTTGGTGTAGGACGGCTCGCCCCATAATTCGATCGGATTGCGATAGATCGTGCGCACCACCTCCAACCTGCCGGGCGGTTTTTTCCGCGGTGGCGGGGCGGGCGGAGTAAAGGGCTGAACAGCTGCATCCATGGTGTCTGTGCTCTCCAACTCACCATATAGGTGTGGTGAGTGCCAAACCAAGCGACATTTGCCGCAAAATCAGCGAAAACAGCTTGTGCGCAGGTGTATGCACAATGTACCGTGAATTTGGATTTAGCGCATAAAATCATTATATTTATGTCACAAAGGCTGAGTGATTCGCGGCTTGAACATTCAGCGACCATCTACCCAGGAAAGATCACCACAATATGAGCGATATGCCCGAGAACGAGAAATCGGCGAATCCGGAGTATGGCGCCGATTCCATCAAGGTTCTGAAGGGTTTGGACGCCGTTCGCAAACGTCCAGGCATGTATATCGGCGATACCGATGACGGTTCGGGCCTGCACCACATGGTCTACGAGGTTGTCGACAACGCCATCGACGAGGCGCTGGCCGGCCATGCGACGCATGTAACCGTGACGCTCAATGCCGACGGATCGTGCACAGTGACCGACAATGGCCGCGGCATTCCTACCGACATGCACCCGGAGGAAGGGATTTCGGCCGCCGAAGTGATCATGACCCAGCTGCATGCGGGCGGCAAATTCGACCAGAACTCCTACAAGGTATCCGGCGGACTGCACGGCGTCGGCGTTTCGGTCGTCAATGCGCTTTCGGTGATGCTGAAGCTCAAGATCCGCCGCAACGGCAAGATCCATGAAATGAGTTTCACTCACGGGGTCGCCGACGGGCCCTTGGAAATCACCGGCGATGCCGGATCGGAGACCGGCACGGAAGTCACTTTCCTGCCTTCGACCGACACCTTCACCATGACCGAGTTCGATTTCAGCACGCTGGAACACCGCCTGCGCGAGCTGGCCTTCCTGAATTCCGGTGTGCGTATCATTCTGACCGACAACCGGCACTCCGATGTCATCCAGGAAGAGATGGTCTATGACGGCGGGATCCAGGCCTTTGTCAAATATCTCGACCGCAACAAGAAGCCGCTTGTCGAGGAGCCCATTGCCATTGCCAATGACAAGGACGGCATTACGGTGGAGGTCGCCATGTGGTGGAACGACAGCTACCACGAAAACGTCCTGTGTTTTACCAACAACATTCCGCAGCGCGACGGCGGCACGCATATGGCAGGTTTCCGCGGTGCACTGACGCGCCAAATCGTCTCCTATGCGGACGGTTCGGGCCTGACCAAGAAAGAAAAGGTCTCGCTTACCGGCGACGATTGCCGCGAAGGCCTGACGGCGGTGCTGTCGGTAAAAGTGCCCGATCCCAAATTCTCGTCCCAGACGAAGGACAAGCTGGTATCTTCGGAAGTCCGACCGGTGGTCGAGAGCCTCGTTAACACGGCGCTCAACCAGTGGCTGGAAGAACATCCCCAGGAAGCCAAGATCCTCGTCGGCAAGGTGGTCGAAGCGGCCGCCGCGCGAGAAGCAGCACGCAAGGCGCGCGAACTGACCCGGCGCAAGGGCGCACTCGATATCGCGTCGCTTCCCGGAAAACTCGCCGATTGTTCCGAACGCGATCCGGCGAAATCCGAAATTTTCCTGGTGGAGGGCGATTCCGCCGGCGGATCGGCCAAACAGGGCCGTTCGCGTGAAAACCAGGCGATCCTGCCGCTGCGCGGCAAAATCCTCAATGTCGAGCGGGCCCGCTTCGACAAGATGCTGTCCAGCCAGGAAATCGGCACGCTGATCACCGCGCTTGGCACCGGCATCGGCAAGGATGAATTCAATCCGGAAAAGCTGCGCTACCACAAGATCATCATCATGACGGACGCCGATGTCGACGGCGCCCACATCCGGACCCTGCTCCTGACCTTCTTCTTTCGCCAGATGCCGGAACTGCTCGAGCGCGGTCATCTCTATATCGCCCAGCCGCCGCTCTATAAGGTGTCGCGCGGCAAGTCCTCGCAATATCTCAAGGACGAAAAGGCGTTCGAGGAATATCTCATCGGTGTTGGTCTCGAAGATTCGGCCCTGGAACTCGATAATGGCGAGGTGCGCATGGGCGAAGACCTGCGCAGCGTTATTTTCGATGCGCTCAGCCTGCGCAAGCTGATCGAGAGCCTGCATTCACGCTATGACCGCACGATCATCGAACAGGCGTCGATCGTCGGCGCGCTGAATATCGAACTCATGAATGACGAGGCAAAGGCGCGGGAAAAGGCCGCGGAAGTGGCGCAGCGCCTGGATCTTATTTCCGAGGAAACCGAGCGTGGCTGGGAAGGCAGCATCAATGACGACGGCGGACTGCGCCTCGAACGCACGGTACGCGGCGTAAAGGAATCCCATTTGATCGATACGGGTCTCATCGGCTCGGCCGATGCGCGGCGTATCGATCAGATGACCGAACGGCTCCAGGAAGTATATTCGGGCCCGGCAAAACTGGTCCGCAAGGACGATTCGACGGCAATTTCGGGACCAAGCACGCTGCTCGATGCGATTTTTGCCATCGGCCGCAAGGGCCTGACCATGCAGCGCTACAAGGGCCTTGGTGAAATGAATGCCGACCAGCTCTGGGAAACAACGCTCGATCCAAACGATCGCACACTGCTGCAGGTCAAGATCAACGACGCCACGGATGCCGACGGTCTATTTGCCCGGCTGATGGGCGACGAGGTCGAGCCGCGGCGCGATTTCATTCAGGAAAACGCCCTGAATGTTGCCAATCTGGACATCTAACTATCTGTAAAACAACAGTAAACGACTGTTACCCCCAGCAGCGGCTGCAGCTGTTGCGTCGCAGCAGAAAGCTGTTAGGCTGTCGCAACGTTTCATTGCGTTGCACAAATTCGTGATTCGGGAACGGCTTGCGGGGACAGGCGCCAGTTCCATATCGGTCAATACCGGCGGATCGGAGTTTGAGCCAGAGGGGTGCGGATCAATGTTTTATCAGCTTTACGAGCTCAGCCATGCTGCAATGTCGCCCTGGCGCGCCGCGGCCGATGCCATGCGGTTCGCCTATTCCAATCCGCTGAATCCCATATCCCAGACACCGGCGGGCCGGACATTGGCTGCCGGCCTTGAAGTATTCGAGCGCACAACGCGGCGCTATGCCAAGCCGGAATTCGGCATTCACGAGACAACCGTCGACGGAAAGACGGTCCCGGTCCATGAGGATATCGTCTGGAAAAAGCCGTTCTGCAATCTCATACATTTTCATCGCGCCGTTGAGCCTGAACACGGGCGCGACCCGAAAATCCTGATCGTCGCGCCGATGTCGGGGCACTACGCAACGCTGCTGCGTGGCACTGTCGATACATTGCTTCCGGACGCCGACGTCTATATCACCGACTGGATCGATGCACGCATGGTACCGGCCAGCGACGGCGCCTTCGATCTTGACGATTATATCGATTACATTATCGAGATGCTGCATCACCTGGGTGAAAACACCCATGTCATGGCTGTCTGTCAGCCATCGGTCCCGGTGCTTGCGGCCGTTGCCGTGATGGAAAAGCGCGGCGACCCGTTCGCCCCGCGCTCCATGACGCTCATGGGCGGGCCGATCGACACGCGCATCAATCCGACGGCCGTCAATGCGCTTGCCGAGACCAAACCCATCGAATGGTTCCGCGATAATGTCATCATGCGCGTGCCGTGGCCGCAGCCGGGCTTCATGCGCGAGGTTTATCCTGGCTTTCTGCAGCTGTCGGGTTTCATGTCGATGAATCTCGACAAGCATATGATCGCGCAAAAGGACTTCTTCCAGCATCTGGTGGAAAACGACGGGGATTCGGCCGAAAAGCACCGCGATTTCTACGACGAATATCTGGCGGTGATGGATCTGACGGCGGAGTTCTATCTGCAGACGGTCGAAACCGTCTTCATCGAACACGCGCTGCCGAAGGGGCAGTTCATGCACCGCGACGAGCTGGTCGAGCCGTCTGCCATCCACAATGTTGCGCTGCTGACGGTCGAAGGCGAAAACGACGATATCTCGGGTGTCGGTCAGACGCGTGCCGCCCACGATATCTGCAGCAATATTCCCGACGACAAGCGCCAGCACTATATGCAGCCGCACGTCGGTCATTACGGCGTTTTCAACGGCTCGCGTTTCCGCGCCGAGATCGCCCCGCGCATTGTCGACTTCATCCGCACGCATGACGATGAAACGACCGCACCGAAAAAGAAGACCCGCGCCCGCCGAGGCAAACGGTAACACCAGCCGGGAAGCTATTGGCGCAGGTATTATCCAGGCAATTGCGGCCACTACCTTAACGGGTATCGGGGACCGGCATCCGAAACGCCGCGGTCTCCAAATTAAGAAAATTTAATCAATAAAATTGTTTTATTTCAATGCGTTGCGAATTTATCCTTCGCGGATTTCTTGAATCGTATCGCTTTGCCCCCCACATCAAATTGCGTAAGCGGCAATGTCTGTCGCTTGTAAAACGAAGGGCTTATCGATGACCAATACAGCAATGCTGCGTCCTGCATGGACCCCCTTGACCATCGCCCTGATGGTTCTTGGCTTTGTCGTATTCTGGCCTCTGGGCCTTGCAATGCTTGCCTACATTATCTGGGGAGATCGGCTCGACGGTTTCAAACGCGATGTCAACAAGGCAACAGATGACATGTTCACCGGATGCAGGCGTGCCCGCCGTGGCACACATGCACGCACCGGAAATGTCGCCTTCGATGACTGGCGCGAGAAGGAACTTGAACGTCTTGCCGAAGAGCGGCGCAAACTAGACGAAGCACGAGAAGAGTTCGACGAATATATGCGCGAACTGCGGCGGGCCAAGGACCAGAAGGAGTTTGATCGCTTCATGGCCAAACGCAAAGAACGGCCGGTTGATATCGATCCTGACTAATACTCCTCCCAAGTCTTAGCCATGGAACGGGCGTCCCATTTCGGGGCGCCCTTTTTTGTATTCCTGCGAGAATCGCATAAAGAAATAACCATGTTCGGTTTGAAACGGCGCAGCAGGACAACGGCGCAACGCCCGGCGCGCGGACGCGACATTGCTGTCGCCGGACGCAGGCTGCCGCTGACCATCCGGGAAAACGCACGTGCCACGCGCCTGACCCTGCGGATTGAACCGGGTGGCAAGGCGCTCAAAATGTCCGTTCCGGTCGGCATTTCCGAGCAGGAAATCGACCGTTTCCTGCATCGTCACCATGGCTGGCTCGCCACCAAGCTCAGCAAACTGCCCAAGGCAAACTGCGTCGAAGAGGGTGGTTATGTATCGCTTCGCGGCAAACCTCACCGGATCGAGCGTACCGGCAAACTGCGCGGCGTTACCGAAGCAATCGAGATTGATGGCGAAGCGGTGCTGCTGGTCGGCGGCGCTGCCGAGCATCTTGGCCGCCGCATCGCAGATTATATGAAGAAACAGGCGCGCGCGGACCTGGAACTGGCGGTTGCCAGGCATACAGAAAAGCTCGGCCAGCCAGCCGCCGGCCTCAGGGTCAAGGACACAAAAAGCCGCTGGGGGTCGTGCACGTCCGACGGGCGCCTTTCATTTTCATGGCGCATCGTCATGGCGCCGGAAAACGTCATCGATTATCTTGCCGCCCACGAGGTCGCGCATCTTCGGGAAATGAATCACGGGCCTAAATTCTGGGCGTTGTGCAAGCAGCTTTGTCCCGGTACCGACGAAGCCAAATCATGGCTGAAACGCAACGGTTCTTCTCTGCATGCGGTTGATTTCAATTCATAAGACGCCGCGCCGATAGCGGGCGTGGATGATTGACGGTTCGGCGGACCCGATTGACGGCCAAAATCGGCCCCAAAGCCCTGCAAAATACTCGACTCTGGCGTAAATTCATGCGACGAGCAGCAAATGAGTGTTTCTGTGAAAATTTGCGGGCTGAAAACCGAAGCCGCGATCGATGCCGCCATCGACGGCGGCGCGTCCTATGTCGGGTTTATTTTCTTTGCCAAAAGCCCCCGCAATGTTTCGCCTCGGCAAGCGGCATCACTTGCCGGACACGCCCGCGGCCGGGTCACGATCGTCGCTGTCTCGGTCAATGCCGACAATGCTACGCTCGACGAAATCGTATCCGTCGTCAAACCCGATATGCTGCAGCTTCACGGCAGCGAGAGCCCGGAGCGGGTCAGCGAGGTGAAAAACCGCTTTGGCCTGCCGGTGATGAAGGCCTTTTCGTTGCGCGAGCAGGGGGATCTCGATCTGATCGAACCCTATCGCGGCGTTGCCGACAAGTTCCTTTTCGACGCCAAGCCGCCAGAGGGTTCCGAACTGCCGGGCGGCAATGGCGTTGCCTTCGACTGGACCATCCTGTCGAAGCTTGACAGTGAAATCGACTATATGCTTTCCGGCGGCCTTAATGCGGGAAACATCCGCGATGCTCTTGAGCAGACCCGCACGAAAGGCATAGACGCTTCCTCCGGCGTTGAAAGCGCGCCGGGCGTCAAGGATATCAAACTGATTGCCGAATTTTTCGACGCGGTCCGGTCCGCCGAACTGCGCATCCCCGCCTGAACGTCTGGAGTATCACGTGAACCAGTCCGTCAAACCCAATTCTTTCCGCGCCGGCCCCGATGAGGAAGGCCGTTTCGGCATCTTCGGCGGCCGATTTGTCGCCGAAACCCTGATGCCGCTGATCCTCGATCTTCAGGATCATTGGGACAGGGCCAAGGACGATCCGGAATATCAGGCCGAGCTTGCCGACCTCAACACCCACTATACCGGCCGTCCCAGTCCGCTCTATTTTGCCGAAAGGCTGACGGAAGAACTGGGCGGCGCAAAAATCTATTTCAAACGCGACGAGCTCAATCACACCGGTTCGCACAAGATCAACAACTGCGTCGGCCAGATCCTGCTGGCAAAGCGTATGGGCAAAACCCGCATCATAGCCGAGACCGGAGCCGGACAGCACGGCGTCGCGGCGGCGACCGTTGCGGCCCGTTTCGGTCTTCCATGCGTCGTCTATATGGGCGCGACCGATGTCGAGCGGCAGGCACCCAATGTGTTCCGCATGAAGCTGCTCGGCGCCGAGGTCATACCGGTCACCGCCGGCAACGGCACGCTGAAAGATGCCATGAACGAAGCGCTGCGCGACTGGGTGACCAATGTCGAAAACACCTATTACCTGATCGGCACTGCCGCAGGACCGCATCCTTACCCGGAAATGGTCCGCGACTTTCAGTCGGTCATCGGCCAGGAAGCCAAGGAACAGCTTCTGGAACGGGAAGGACGCCTGCCGGACATGCTGGTTGCGGCTGTCGGCGGCGGCTCCAATGCCATCGGCCTCTTCCATCCGTTCCTCGACGATGAAGGCGTGCAGATCGTCGGCGTCGAAGCCGGTGGCAAGGGTCTCGATTCAATGGAGCATTGCGCTTCGCTGACAGCCGGCAGGCCCGGTGTTCTGCACGGCAACCGCACCTATCTGCTTCAGGACGGCGACGGCCAGATCGAAGAGGGCCACTCGATTTCGGCAGGGCTCGATTATCCCGGTATCGGACCGGAACATTCCTGGCTGAAGGACAAGGGCCGGGTGGAATATGTGCCGATCATGGACCACGAGGCCCTTGAAGCCTTTCAGCGGCTGACCCGCGTCGAGGGCATCATTCCGGCACTCGAGCCTTCGCACGCGCTCGCGGAAGTGATCAAGCGGGCGCCGAAAATGGGCAAGGACAAGATTATTGTCATGAATCTCTGCGGACGGGGCGACAAGGACGTCTTCACCGCAGCCAAACATCTTGGTGTGGAGCTGTAACGATGACCGCACGTATGGACCAGTGTTTTGCGGCACTTGCCGAAGAGGGCCGCCCGGCTCTTGTAACCTATTTCATGGGCGGCGATCCGGATTATGCCGCATCGCTCGAAATCATGAAGGCGCTGCCGGACGCTGGCGCCGATATTATCGAGCTCGGCATGCCGTTTTCCGATCCGATGGCCGACGGGCCGGCCATTCAGGCGGCAGGTCTGCGGGCGCTCAGGGGTGGCCAGACCCTTGCCAAGACGCTGCAGATGGCACGTGATTTCCGCGAAAGCGACAAAAACACGCCCATCGTCATGATGGGCTACTACAATCCGATTTACATCTACGGCGTTGACCGGTTTCTGGACGAGGCGGTTGCGGCCGGCGTGGACGGTCTGATCGTTGTCGACCTGCCGCCGGAAATGGACGAGGAACTGTGCATTCCGGCACTGAACAAGGGCGTCAATTTCATTCGCCTGGCAACGCCGACAACAGACGACAAACGGTTGCCGACCGTTTTAAACAACACGTCCGGCTTCGTCTATTACGTCTCGATGACCGGGATTACCGGGTCGGCGCTGCCGGATACCGACAAGGTCGGCGCAGCGGTTGCCCGCATCAAGGGCCACACGGAGCTGCCCGTATGTGTCGGCTTTGGCGTCAAGACGGAAGCACATGCGCGGGCGATTGGTGCCTCCGCCGACGGTGTTGTGGTCGGGACCGCAATCGTCAACGCGATTGCCGGATCGCTGGATGAAAACGGCGCTGCAACGCAGAGCACGACCGCCGGCGTACGCGAACTGGTTCAGTCGCTCGCATCGGGCGTACGTTCCGCCCGGCTTGCAGCCGCCGAGTAAAATGCCCACATTATGGGTTTGGTATTGTCGATGATGTGGAGTATTGCGCCGTGAACTGGATTACCAGCTTTGTGCGTCCGAAAATCAACTCGATGCTTGGACACCGGGACGTTCCGGAGAATCTGTGGATCAAGTGCCCAGAAACCGGGGAAATGGTGTTCCACACGGATCTGGAGGAAAATCAATGGGTTATCCCTTCTTCCGGCTACCATATGAAGATTTCGGCAAGGGCCCGTCTGGGCTACCTGTTCGATGACGGCAAATTCGAGGAACTCGAACGCCCCAAATCCGCACAGGATCCGTTGAAATTCCGCGATTCAAAAAAATATTCCGACCGTCTGCGTGACGTGCGGGCAAAAACGGGCCTCGAAGATTCGATCATTTCAGGGATCGGCACCGTCAAGGGTCTGCGGCTTGTTGCCTGCGCGCATGAGTTTTCCTTCATCGGCGGATCGCTGGGGATGGCCGCGGGCGAGGCCATCATTCATGCGTTTGAATATGCCGTCGAGCAGAACTGCCCGCTTGTCATGTTCCCGGCCTCGGGCGGCGCGCGCATGCAGGAAGGCATCCTGTCTTTGATGCAGCTTCCGCGCACTACAGTGGCCGTTGAGATGCTGAAAGAGGCAGGCCTTCCCTATATCGTCGTGCTGACCAATCCGACCACCGGCGGTGTTTCGGCTTCTTACGCCATGCTCGGCGACATCCATATCGCCGAACCCGGCGCGGAAATCTGCTTTGCCGGAAAGCGCGTTATCGAACAGACCATTCACGAAAAGCTCCCCGAGGGTTTCCAGACGTCGGAATATCTCATGGAACACGGTATGGTCGACATGGTCGTTACCCGTCACGAGCTGCCGGACACGCTGGCGCGCCTGCTCAAGATCATGATGAAGAAACCGGCCCATCAGCTCGATGGCGTCGTTGCTCCTGAAAAGACGAATGGTGCGGGCAAAGTAGCCGCTGAAACAACCGAGGCCGCGCCTGCACCGGTCGTTGAAGCCAGCGAAACCCCTGCCGCCGATGGAACGGAAAATCGTGACGCAGACAACCGCGGCTGACGAAATCGAACATCTCATGAGCCTTCATCCGAAAGGGTACGACCTTTCGCTTGATCGCATTTCGGGGCTACTGGACCGTTTAGGCAACCCGCAGGACAAGCTCCCGCCGGTGATCCACATTGCCGGCACCAACGGCAAGGGATCGGCGAGCAGTTTCTGCCGCGCTATTCTGGAAGCACAGGGATTGGCTGTCCATGTGCACACCTCGCCGCACCTCGTCCACTGGCATGAGCGGTTCCGCATCGGCCGGAAGGGTGCGCCGGGTGAGCTTGTCGACGACGCCGTGCTTGCGGACGCCATCCGTCGGGTGGCCAAGGCCAATGGCGGCGAAGCAATCACGGTCTTTGAGATCCTGACTGCCGTTACCTTCCTTTTGTTTTCCGAACATCCCGCCGATGCGGCCATCCTGGAAGTGGGCCTGGGCGGGCGTTTCGACGCCACCAATGTGATCAAGAGCCCGGCGGTCAGCCTGATCATGCCGATCTCGCTCGATCACCAGTCCTATCTCGGCGACCGGGTCGAGCTGATCGCAGCCGAAAAGGCAGGCATCATCAAGCGGGGCGTTCCGGTCGTTGTCGGCTTCCAGCAGGAAGAAGCGGCGCGCGACACGGTTGTTTCGACAGCCGAACGGCTCGGCTGTCCGGTGAGCGTTTACGGGCAGGATTACCATGCCCATGAGGAACATGGCCGCCTCATCTATCAGGACGAAACCGGCCTTGCGGACCTTACATTGCCTCCGCTGCCGGGCAGGCATCAAATTTCCAACGCGGCGGCCGCCATTCGGGCATTGAAGGCAGCGGGCTTCAATGTTTCCGACAGGGCAATCGAAGAAGGGCTGCAAAAAGCCGAGTGGCCTGGGCGTATGCAGCGTGTCACTGAAGGACCGCTTGTCGAGCAGGCTTTTGAAGCTGCCGAAATCTGGATCGACGGCGGTCATAATCCGGCAGCCGGTCACGCGATAGCGGAGATGATCGCCGAACTTGAGGAAAAACGCGCACGGCCTTTGTTTCTCATCAGCGGCATGATCAATACCAAGGACCCGGTCGGTTATTTCGCAGCCTTTTCCGGCATGGCCCGGCACGTCTACACGGTGCCCGTCACCGGCTCGGAGGCCGGTATCGATCCGGTGGTGCTGGCAGAGGACGCTTCAAGCGCCGGCCTTTCAGCCCAGCCTGCATCCGATGTCCGGCAGGCGCTGACGCTGATGCGCGAGGATTTCGAGGACATGGAAGCGCCGCCGCGCATCCTGATTGGCGGATCGCTCTACCTGATCGGCGATATCCTTGCCGACAACGGCCTCGTTCCCAAATAGCCGGGAGCCGGCAAAAGTGCGGCCACAAAGGCCGCACTCCGCATTCGAATATGCAAATCAGAGCTGATACTGCCAGGGCGTCTGCAGGTAACGATAGTTGCCGTTCTCCCTGATTACGTGGCCAAGGCCGGGGAAATCCAGGTGCATACCAAGCACCGGCGTTTCGTCGGCCGCGGCACGGTCGAGCAACCCGGCACGGGTCTGCCGGGCCAATTCCTGATCCACGTCGAACGCCACAGACCAGTCCGGCTGAGCAAACTGCAGCTGCGGGAAATGCAGCAGGTCGCCCCAGATCAGCAGGCTTTCATTGCCTGACGTCAACAGAAAGCCCATATGGCCGGGCGTGTGCCCCGGCATGGATATAGCCTCGATGCCCGGCACGATCTCCTTTCCCGGCTCCGTCATGGTGATGCGCTTTTGATACGGCCTGACCATCATCCGGGCAATGTCGAAGAAACCCTTCACAGCGTCCGGTGCCTGGGCCCGCGCACCGTCATCATGCCAGAAATCCCACTCCGATTTGTTGGAGATCAGCTCGGCGTCCGGAAATAACGCCTCTCCTTCCTTCGTTGACAGGCCGCCGACATGGTCGAGGTGCAGATGCGTGGTCAGTACCGCATCGATCTGGCTGGGCCGATAGCCGGCCCCGGTAAGCCCGTCATGGAAACGGCCTGCAGTGGGGCCTAGAAAATCAGCCGTGCCGCAATCGATCACCAGCAATTTCTCGCCGGTGTTGACCACGTAGCCGTTGACTGCAATTTTCATTTCTGTGCTGGTGAAGGGGCGACGAACGGTCCGGTGGGCCGCGCGCGCCTCTGTTTCCTCATATCCGCTAATCAGCTCCGAATCTGTGTTCAGGTAACCGTCCAGAATGGCCGTCACCTCAAATTCGCCGACGGTAAAGCGATAAAGACCGGGAACTTGTGCGCCTGCCTTGGGTGCGGCCGCATGACCAACGCCCGGTATTGCCATGTTTGCCAGCGGGACGGCGATTGCAGCTCCGGCCGCAATGGCGCCGGAAGAGGTAATAAAGTTGCGACGTGTCAGTGTCATTCCATTGTCCTTGCAGTTTGGAAAAATATCTGCCGATGGGAAAAATATCGTACCCGCAGCAATGGAAATTCAGGGGAGCGGTGCTTATCTCGAATATAAGCAGGACTTATGGGGCAGGCATATGGACCTACTGAACAGTCTCGAGAGTTTCGTCTGTGCGCTTGACGAGGGTTCGCTCAGCGCCGCGGCCAGACGGCTCGGCAAAACCCAGCCGGCGATCAGCCAGATCATTGCCGCACTTGAAAAGCAAACGGGAAGCGCGTTGATCCACCGCAGCGCCCGAGGCGTCACGCCCACCCGTGCCGGCGACATCGTCTACAAACACGCCATGGTCATCCTTGAGCACAACCGGGCGATGATCGCGGACCTGGAAGCGCTCGGTTCGGATCTGGAGGGCCCGATGCGCATTTCCGTCAGCTTTGCGCTCGGCAACGCGGTTGTGAGCCCTGTTGTGTTGAGCCTTCGGGAGAGCCATCCCGAGCTTCGTATCACGGTACGCAATGAGGACAGGTTCGTCGATGTGGTGCGTGAGGGCTACGACCTTGCAATCCGCATCGGCAGCCTTGGTGACGGATCAGGCCATGCACGCAGGATCGCAACCGTGGACGTAGTCCTGGTAGCAACTCCAGACTATCTGGACAGAAAGGGAAGACCTGCGAATCACGAAACACTCAACTCGCTGGACCACATCCAGTATCGCGACGAATTGAGCCGCCCCTCCATGCCGCTCTTCTTGAACGGGCAGGCGGTCGACGCACGTGTTCGCCCGACCTTTGTCGCCGACAATCCGAATTACATGATGAGCGCCGTCGAGAGTGGTGTTGGCTTTGCTCGCCTGCCGAAATTCTTCGTCGAAAAGCAATTGAAGGACAGCACGCTCGAGCAGCTGCTGCCCCACTATGAAGTGCCGGGAAAGCCAGTTTATCTGATCAGGCCAACCAGCGGGCCGGTACCCAGGCGCTTCGAGCTATTCATTGACCGGCTCCTGTCGAAATTCGCTGAATTGCCGGGCGTGTCGTTAACGCAATCCGCAAAGCAGACACGGCTGGAATCCGCCTGAACAAACGCTGTCGTATCCACTTGCAGCAAGCAGCAAGAAAAAACCGCACCCTCTTGCAACGATGCGGTTTTCAAATCCAGCATAGGGCCAAAAGGCAGCCGGTCAGACCGAGCCGCTGATCCAGCTCGACAGGGCAGATTTCGGCGAGGCGCCGACCTTTATATCGGCCACTTCTCCGCCCTTGAACATGGCAAGGGTCGGAATGGAACGCACGCCATACTGGGCAGCGATATCCGGGTTCTCGTCGATATTGACCTTGGCAACCTTCACCTTGCCGGCCATTTCGGAAGAGATTTCTTCCAGGCTCGGGGCAATCATCTTACAGGGGCCACACCACTCCGCCCAGAAATCGACCACAACCGGTTCGGCGGCCTCGAGTACTTCCGACTGAAAATTGGATGTGTCAACCTTAACGGTGGCCATCGTTCAAGCTCCTTTGCATTCCGTTTGCCGGCAGTCGGACTGTCGGCGTCGCAAACATTTTAGTTATTGCTAATATCTTGTACCCGGTCGCCGATTTCAAGGACCGGTATGTCACTTTGTTGTCAAACGGCGCAATGATCTTTCCAAACCCGCCTATTGGCGCGATTCCTTTTCCAATGCCGCAAGCGCTTCATCCAGCATTGCGGCCGGCAACGCAATGAGCACCGGTGCTTCGGTATATAGCAGCGCCGCCTCCACGTTCCTTTCAGGGTAGAGCGGCTGTAAAAGCGCACGATAGAGCGCCAATTGTATCCGATAGGTCTGCGGGACATCCCCGGCTGCCAGAACCGGTGGACGGTTGGTCTTGTAGTCGACGATCAGCACACGATCTTCGGTCACGGCAATGCGGTCGAGACGGGCCGAAATCGCCCGCTCGCTGCCGGCGACGGCCAGCGTTCCCATGACGGACACTTCGGCCTGGCTGCCGGGCGCAAAACAGTCCGAAAATGCCGTATCACAAAGGATTTCAAGGACGGATGCAAGGATTGCGTCCCGGTCGTTTTGCGGCCAGTCTCCGATCGTGCGTTCCAGATAGCGCCGTGCCGCTGATTCCTGCTCCTCAAGTCCGACACCGGGCAGCAATTGAAGCAGGCGGTGAATGATGCGGCCACGCTCCAGCGGCCGCCCGCCGGATTGAATGTCGTCAAAAAGCGGCGACCGTTTCGAGCCCTCGCCCATCTCCGGATCGACAACCGCGCCGGCAGCGGATGGTACTAGCGGTCTCGGCAGACGTTCGGGCATCACGAGTGGCTCACTCAGCGCAATCGGTATAGCCGGCGGAGGTGTGCGTTCGGCGCTTTGCGATTGCGTGCCGAAATCCTGATCTTTATCGGAAACCGAAAAATGAAGGCCCTGCCATTCCTGGCCCGAAACCGCGTATTCCTGCTCAATACAGGCCGCATGGACACCAAGTGATTCGGAAATCATCCGGTGCCAGTGCTGATAGGCCGGAATCCGCAGACCATGATAGCCGCAAATAATCAGACGGTCGGCCGCGCGGGTCATGCCGACATACAGGAGCCGGCGGTATTCTTCTTCGGATGCGGCAAGAATGTCAGCCTTCAGCCCGTCCGTCGTCCGGTTCGCAACTTTCTTTCCGGGCACCCACAGGACTGCGGGCGGCAGCGGCCCGACGGTTTTTTCAAGCGGCAGTTCCTGCAGTTTCGGAATATGCAGGCTTTCGGCGGGTTTGCCGCCGGAATCGACCAGGAACACCACCGGTGCTTCCAGCCCTTTGGATGCGTGGACCGTCATGATGCGGACCTCGTCGCGGCCCTGTTCGAGTTCACGCTTGATTTCCGGCGAGCGGGCTTCAAGTGTCGCCAGGAAGGCCTGCAGACCGGGAAGCGCGGTGTTTTCCTGATCAAGCGCAAAACTCAGGAATTCATCGAGTATATCGCTTGCCTCGCTGCCGAGACGCGCAAGGAATTTCGCCCGGCCGCCGTCGCGGCCAAGGATGCGGGCGTAAAAGTCGAAGACCGGCATCCGGTCGGCACGCGCCAGAAGCTCGCGAAGATAGCCGTGCGCCGAAGCCCAGCGCCCTCCGGACGCTTCCGCAAGCTCTGCAAGCCTGCCGAAAACGCTGTCGCCGGCTTGCCTTTTGCCTGCGAGGTGGAAAATGTCATCTTCGGTAAAATCGAACAGCGGGCTCTTGAGCAGCGCACAAAGCGAGAGATCGTCGCCTGGAAGCAGCATTACCCGGCCGAGCGCCATCAAATCCTCAACGGCGATGTGCTCGACCAGTTTCAGCCGGTCGGCACCGGCGACGGCGATGTGCTGGCGTTTCAGTTCACGCATGAGAGCGGCAACAAATCCGTCGCGTTTTCTGACCAGAATGAGAATATCGCCCGCCGTCAGCACCCGCCGCTTTCTCTTTTCAACCAGCGTTTCTCCGTCATCGAACCACTGGCGGATCGTTGCCGCCACCCGGCGGGCAAGAACCGCCGGCGGCGCGGATTCCGGCGTTGCGTCAAATGGGGCTTTCCAGTCCTCGTGGTCGTCCGCGGCCTGTTTACCGATCATTTCCCAGATATCGACTGAACCGGGTTCGCGGGCACGATACGAGGCATGGGCTATCGCATCATCGTCCGATGAAAGTCCCTTGCGATTGCCCTCTGCCGCAAAAACCGTATCGACGGCGGAAAGCACATCCCTGGTCGAGCGGAAGGACAGATAAAGATTAAGCGGATCGAAGCGCCTTTCCGCCGCAAGTGCGCGTTTGCGCACGGTTCGACCGGTCTGCATGAAAAGCTCGGGGCGGGCGCCCTGGAAGGAGTAGATCGACTGTTTCTCGTCACCCACAGCAAACAGGGTGCGGATTTCCCTGCGTGACCCTTCGCCGGCGAAAAACTCTTCGGCAAGCCTGGTGATGACGGCCCACTGGTCGGGGCTTGTATCCTGTGCCTCGTCGACAAGGATATGATCGATCCCCTGATCGAGCTTGTAATGTACCCAGGGGCCGGCACCGTCACGCTGCAACAGGCTCGCGGTGCGGGTGACGAGATCTTCGAAATCGAGCGTTCCGCTGCGGCGTTTCAGCGCTTCGTAATCATGATCAAGCCGCCGTGCGAGCGTCAGGGCAGCTTCCGTACCACGCAACATACGCAATGTGCGCAGGCGATCGACCAGCGCACGGATGTACAAAGCCGCATTTTCGAGCTTTTCGCCAATTTCCGGAAAAGCCTCCGCAACCCTGACGGAAGCCGCCTTGCCAAAGTTGCGGGGTTGGCCGTCCTTTTTCAAAAACACATCCACAAGTCGGTCGAACCGTCTTTGCGGATCGGCTTCCGCGCCGGCGGCAATGATCTTCTCAGAGGTCGTTTTGGGCGTTGCGGCGGACTGGGCAAGCGCCGCGGCCCGATAAGCTGCAAGATCGGCTTCGGGGAGCGGGGGCAGGGGCCATGCCTGACTGAAAACATCGCCCTCGCTCTCTTCCGGGGAAAGCCGCAGCGCCTTGCGCAGCACCGGATCGACGCCGCCATGGCGTTCGGCAGCAGCAAGGAAGCGCCGAACTGGCTGGCGCTTTCGTACCAATTCGGCAAAAAGCTCATCCGTGCCCCATTCGCCGGCCGCCTCCAATACAATGTCGAAGGCGGCACCAAGGTCACTATCCGAACCGTTTGCCACAGCCGAAAGCAGAGCCTGCCGCGCCTCGGCCAACATGCGCGCGGCAGTGGCGTCGTCCATCACCTCAAAATGACCTGCGACATTGGCCTCCAGCGGAAACTGATGCAGCACGGCCTCGCAAAAGGCGTGGATTGTCTGGATTTTCAACCCGCCCGGGGTTTCCAGCGCGCGGGCAAAGAGCTGACGGGCGAAGGCGAGCCGGGCTGCATCGGGCCGGCTTCCCTCAAGTTCGGCTATTTTTTCAGCCAGCGACGTATCGTCCAGCACTGTCCACTCGGCCAGCCGGTCGAATACGCGGTTGGCCATTTCCGACGCGGCGGCCTTGGTATAGGTCAGACACAATATGGCCGATGGCCGGCAACCGGCCAGAAGCAGCCGTATGACCCGCTGGGAAAGGACGTGCGTCTTGCCCGAGCCCGCATTGGCCGAAACCCAGGCAGAGCGCGCCGGATCGGAAGCCAGGCCCTGCTGTCGCGTCGTCCAGTCGAGGTCGCGCTCGATGAATTCGCCGGCATTGGGCGGGACAGCCTTCGCCATCATGCCTCGCCCCCATCCGCCTCACCGGCATCCGCCGAGGACCATTCACGCACCCGGGCAAGATGATCGTAATCGTGACCGTAATGGGTGGCGCTTTCGGGAATGACCTGCGACGCGAAGCCGACTTTTCCTTCTGAAAGCGCGGCAACGAGGTCGTTCAGCCGCTTCACGGATTCCTCGGCCAGATCGACAGCCGTTTTATCCTCGTCGTAACCTCGAACACCGCCCTCGATTCTGTCGACCTTCAGCTCCGTCTCCGGCTTCAGGCGCACATAGGCAAGGCTTGCCGGTTCCAGCGCCCCGACATCCGCAAATGCTCCGGCGCGAAGGGCAGCGGCTTCCAGCGGCAATTGCGGATCGAGCAGGGTCCAGGCCTGCTTGCGGCTTGGCGAAGACCCTGTCTTGTAATCGTAAATCTCGGCCTGCCCGCTTGAATCGATGTCAATGCGGTCGGCAATGCCGGAAAGTGTGATACCGCTTCCGGACAGATCCATTTTCGCGCGGCACTCGGTAAAACGCGCCGTTATGCCCGAACGACCGCGCTCCCAATCGATAAATGCCTCGGCAACCCGGTCGAAATGCATCCGCCATATGAGGGCAACATGATCGGGAAGATTTTCGCGGACGAATTCCCTTGTTGCAATATCACGCAACCGGTCGAGGGCATCGGTTGCTGCCGGATCGGGATTTTCGGCAATGAAACATTCCAGGATCCGGTGATAGAGCGTGCCCCTTTCGGCCGGTCCCGGGTCGCTGATCAACGCCTCCGGCGGGTCGAGATGGAGCACGCGCCTGGCATAGACCGAATAGGGGTCCCTTCGCAGAGTTCTGATTTCGCTGAAGGAATAGCGTTTCGGCTGCAGATCTGCGGGTGGTTTCGGCGCTGGCCGGTTCGCTAGCGGCATGTCGTCGCGTTCATCGAGCATGGCAGCCCAGTGGAGATATCTGTTGCCACGTTCGCGCAGGTGTTCGGTTTGCGCACTGCCGATGACCGCGGATAGACGCTGAAGCCAGCGGGAGGCGACCGTCGGGGCGTTGGCGGCACGCGCTGCCCGGCTCAATATAACGTGCTCTGCACCGAGACCCATCTGAAAATCATGGGCGGCAAGGCCAATACGGCGCTCCGGCGGGTCAAGGCCGATACCGGCTTTCATGGCGCGCGACAAAAACGGATCGCTGGCAACACTGCCCGGCCAGGTTCCTTCATTGAGCCCTGCAAGGATCAGCGTGTCGACATGCTGCAGTCGTGCCTCAAGGGCACCCCAGATGAAGATATGCGGGTGGCCACCGGCGCGGGGCTTGACCAGCTCGCCGGCGATGAGTGCCGGAACCATTTCGATCCAATCGGAGGCATTGCAGGAAAAGCCTGACCGGTCCTCGATAACCGAGGCAAAGAGCGCTGCCAGTTTTTCACCCGCCTCATCGCCCCAGAGCGCCGCCAGGCTGCCTTCCTCGTCGCGGGCCAGCGCCTCTAGCAGGTGAGCCGTTTGACGCGCCCAGTCCGAAACCGACCCGCTTTGCGCGCAGATCAAAGGGCCGAACGCGGTTTCCACGCGCCCGGCAAAATCACGTGCCAGGGCAATGTCGGCATCCGAAAGCCGCTTTTGCCAATGCGGTGCATGTCTTTCGTTTTCCCGGCGCTCCGCAAGCCGACGATCAAACAGGTCTGTCAGGGCGTCAGGCTGCACGTCTCCGGCACCGCCGCGCAGCGCTATGCGCTCAACAAGCCGCGCTGCTTTCCTGGCCGCGCCAGCTTCAAGCCCCAAGCGCATCAGGGGATGTTTCATCAGGCCGACAAGTGCAACCGTCCGTTCCGGTCCGAAGGCACTTTGCAGCAGCAGATGCAGCAATGTACCCTGTGGGCTCAAAGCCAAAAAAGCGCCGCCGGAATCACTGGCGTCGATACCAAAGCGATGCAGTTCACCGGCTACGCGCCGGGCAAGATTGCGGTCGGGCGTTACCAGCGCGACATGCCGCGGTCCCGGATGTTCGCTGCCGCGGTCGGCGGCAAGGCGCATTGCAATTGCAATCGCCAGCGCCTCCTCGCGCTCATTGGCGGCCTCGATGATTTCAACAGTATCGAATGCACACTCGATGTCTGCGGCGTTTTTCCGGTCGGAAGCCCAGGCAGCAGTCGCTTCCGCAGGCATCAGGGCACTGGACACAAGCGCATTGCGCTGATTTGCCGGCTCTTCAATCTGTCCGAGCGGGACAACATCCGTTCGCGATGCTCCGAGGTTTTGCAGCAGAACATGCAAACCGTATTGCGGATGGGCGCAGATGGCCGGATCGGCCAATTCTTCGTGCGATTTGCCGCCAACCATTGCCCAGACTTCCCCGGTCAGCGCCAGATCGAGCCCCGGCAAAACCACCGCGCCCTGGTCCAGCCCCGCAACGGCCTTCATAAGCTCGGCTGTCGCGGGAATAGAACCGGTGGAACCTGCCACAATGACAGGACCGGCTGGAGGGTTTTGCCCAAGACGTGCCGCTTCCGACAACAAAATGGCGTTGCGGTGGGCCGCCGGATCGGCACAGCCAAGCTCGGCAAGCCTGGCCGGCCAGAAGGATGACGCGATCTTTAAAAATTCCAGCGTCAACTGCCACCAGATGGCATAATCCGCACCAACCAGACCGTCGAGCGCCGACCAGGGCCGGTTTTCAGTTTCCATGGCTTCCAGAAGTTCGGAAAGACTGCGGGCAAGCCACACGGCATCGGCCGGATTTGCGGGCGCGATCAGCCGGTTATCGCCATGAAATTCCGATACGCTCTTTGGCAGGTTCTGCTTCCACAGCATGATGAGCTGCGCCAGTTCCAGCAGTCTTTCGGTATTGCCCACCGGCGGTGCGAGATCGAGCAGCGCCGGCTGGTCTTCTTCCAGAAAGCCGGCATCGTCGTCATTTTCCCCGAGCGTTCGGATCATCGGCAGTATCGCGGCCTTGCGGTCCATCAGATCGACAAATTCAGACCGCAGTGCCCGGGCCGCACGCCGGGTTGGAACATAAATGGTTGCCTTTGAAAGGCCGAGCGGATCATCCGCCCGATGTGTGAAACCGTTAACCAGTTCGCCATTGCAAAGCGAGCGGGCCAGCTGGTGCAGAAACGGCACGCCGGGCGCAATGGTAAACAGCCGCGGCGATGTCATGGAGACAAATCCGGCTGTTTTTCCGTCTCGAAATTGCGCATCGCTGTTTCCGCCTGCCCGATCGCCTCCGGCGTTCCGACCGTCAGCCACAGGCCGCGCATGGGCGATCCGAACAACCGTCCCTTTGCAATCGCCTCGTCGAAACAGCGATTGAGCGAGAAGGATTCAGCGGGCGCATCGGCAAAGATCGCCGGGCTGAGGATGGCGGCACCCGCATAGATGACAGGGTTTTTCGATACGCCGTCATAACGTCTCAACCGTCCCCCGCCGCCCTCGAGGAAATCACCTTTGCCGCCATACCCTATGGTCTGGTCCGGTGTCGCGGTCATCAGCAGGATATCCATATCCGCCGGATTCCAGATGGAAGACAAGGCTGCAAGATTGGTTGTGTGGCTGTCATGCGGCTCCAGCCAGAATGTGTCGGCATTCAGGATGAAGAAGGCATCGGACCCCAGAAGCGGCAGTGCCTTGACGATGCCGCCACCGGAATCGAGCAACTTTTCCGTCTCATCCGATATTGCCGCCCTCATGCCCGGTCTTTTTTCCAGGTGATCGACAAGCTGGTCTGCAAGATGGTGGACATTGACGACGATCCTGCCAATGCCCTCTTTTTCGAGGCTGTCCAGCGCGTAGTCGATCATCGGCCGGCCGCCGACCTGGACCAGCGGTTTGGGAACCGTGTTCGTGATCGGGCGCATCCGCATGCCGAGGCCGGCTGCCAGGATCATGGCTTTTTCAGGCATTTCGCTCGTCGACTTCCCTATGATTCGCTCAGCGCAATTCCAGCCTTTGTGTAGCAATCATGCAAGGGCCGGAGAACCGGATGGGCGAGCGCGTGGTTTAAATAGGCCTCTATACGTGGCAGATGACGCACATATCCGGGTTTTCCGTCGCGCTGCTTGAGACGCACAAAGAGCCCGAGTATCTTTGTCGCACGCTGCGCCTGCATGATTGCGAGCGCTTCGCGGAAGGCAGGCAAGTCAAAGCTTGGGTCGTCCTTGCGGGCCCTTTCGTAGCGCCATACCAGACGATTACGCAGCGCCGGATCGACCGTCACACGGGCATCCTGGACTATTGATGCGACGTCATAGGCTGCCGGTCCGATCATCGCATCCTGAAAATCGATCAGCCCAACCCGTGAAATGCCCCGTTTGCCGGCCTGCCAGAGCAGGTTCGGCGAATGAAAATCACGCAGAACGAGGCTGTTTTCAGCTGTGGCAAGGCAGTCGATCAGTCCATTCCAGACTTCGTGAAACCGGTCCTTGAGGTCCTGTTGCGGTTCCTTGCCATGCTTGTGGGGGAGAAACCAGCTCAACAGAAGCTCAACCTCGATCATCATGGCATCGCGATCGAAGGGCGGAATTTCATGCGCCGGTCCGTCCGGCAGGGCAATGTTTGAAGGAATTTTTGTCCGGTGCAGGGCAACGAGGCAATCGATTGCCGCTTCCCAGCGGTCGACGATGGGCTTGCCCTGCTTGTCAAGTATACCATTGCCGCCGAGATCCTCGAGGAGCAGGAACCCGGCATCAAGATCCTGGGCAAAGATTTCCGGCGTATGGAAGCCGGCCTGCTGTAAAAAACCGCCAACAGCGACAAACGGACGGACGTCTTCGGCCACATGAGCGATCTGCGCATAACGTTTGCCGTCCTTCAGAACGGGTCCGATCAGCCTTTTCGGCGCATTCATCAACACGCGGTCAATGCCGTCCTTTCGCCGGATCTTCTCATAGACGCGCGTAGAGGCATCGCCCTGATAGTGCTGCCGGTCCGCGTCGCCGCAGCCGGATCGGTCTAGAAAGCTGCGAACCTGCAAGGAGCGCCCGATCCGCTCCATTGCCGCCTGCGGGCCGCTGACTTGGGCCCGCCTGCCTTCATCTTCTTCTTCCAGAACGACGGCAATGGCATCGTCCGGCAGGAAGTCCCGTGCTTTTTCCGGCCATTCGATCAGAACCGCACCCTCCTCCAGCGCCTCGTCGAGGCCAAGCTCGATCAGCTCGTCAGGATCGCCAATGCGGTAGAGGTCGAAATGGGCGATGCGTATGCGCAAATCGTAACTCTGCACCAGCGTAAAAGTGGGGCTTGGAACGTCGAGATCCGTAATTTCGGCAATGCACCGGATCAGCGCCCTTGCCAGGGTCGACTTTCCGGCGCCGAGGTCACCGTAAAGCGCCAGGCAGTCCCCGGCCTGCAGCGCAAGCGCCAGATCCTGTCCGAGGCGGTCAGTGGCTCTTTCGTCGCTCAAATAAATGTCGGTCGGCTGGCGGGCCAAATCAGATCTCGCTTAGAGCTTGTCTTGGTCAAATTGAAACATTTGACCGAAGCGATTTTGATCACTGACAAGGCGGGTTGCGCGCCGTGGTGTCACCCCACCACAAGCGCAATCCAACGCGGTCAGAGGGCAAAATCGCCCGGCCCGGTTACCACAGCATGTCAATAGCATAGTGCTATAGAGGGTGGCGGACAATTGGCCCATCAGCGTCGTTGTGCCGCTTGCCCGATGCACCACATCGCGCTGCGCAACACGCCTAGCCGAGTGGGCCAACTTTCCGCCATCAAATGCTTCAATTTGACCAAGGCAAGCTCTATTCGGCCGCCTGTGAAGGAAGCGGCGGGGTATCGGGCAGACGACAAACAACGTTGGTGCCGCTGCCTTCGTCGCTGCTGACGGTTACCGTACCGTTATGCAGGCTGACGAAACTGTCAACAATGGACAGGCCAAGTCCGGCGCCGCTGCGCCGGCCTGTGCCGTTATGCGCTTCAAACCGGTTGAATATCGTTTTGAGGACATCGCCCGGGATGCCCGGGCCGCTGTCGCTGACGGAAAATACGATTTCGCCGCCCTCACGACGGCAGGAAAGGCGCACCGCACTTCCCTCGGGCGCATAGTTGGCGGCATTGCTGAGGAGCTTGAATAGAATCTGCTTCAGGCGCTGCGCATCGGCGGTAATCGCGCCGGCCTTGTCGTCAATATCAACCTCGAGGGTGATATTGTTTTCCTTCAGCCGCGCATCGATCAGGCCGATCACCTCGTCGATCAGATCGTGCAGATCGAGGCGGTTCATATCGAGCTGCATGATACCGGCATCGACGGTCGCAAGATCCAGAATATCGTTGACGATGGTCAAAAGCAGGGCCGAGGATGTCGAGATGTGATCGACATATTCGGACTGCTGTTCGTTCAACTCGCCGATCTGCGGCGTTTTCAGAAGATCCGTAAAGCCGATGATATTGGTCAGCGGCGAGCGCAGCTCGTAGGACACATGCTGAACGAAATCGTTCTTGAGCGCGTCGGCCTTGCGCAGCGCCTCGTTCTTGTCCGTCAGCGCCTTTTCGACCTTGGCGCTGTCGGTCACGTTGACGAAGGTGAGCATGATCTGCGCATCGGGGAGCGGAACGATGGCATAGTCCAGTACCAGACCACTGTGCAGTTCCAGGCGGCCTTCATGCGTGCGCCGTTCCTCGTCATATCCGGTAATGACCGAGGAAAAATGCGCCCAGCCATCCGGCTCGTCATAGGACGGCTGACAGATTTCCGCGATTTCATTGATATGCGCGCCGGCCTCGGCAGCCTTTTCCGGTATCGCCCACAGAGCCCTGAAAGCAGGGTTTGACAGGCGCAGTTTGCCGTCTGCACCGAACACGCACACGCCTTCGGCAAGGTAGTCGATGGTTTCGCCCTGAACCTTGACCAGCGTGTTGTAACGCGTTTCCAGATCGTATTTTTCGGTCAGGTTTTCAAAAACCCATGTCACGCCGCCACGCGGGTGCACATTGGCAAAGACATTGAGTGTTTGCCCGTCCGGCAGATGCCACAGATCCGGATGCGGGTCGACCGACTGGTAGACCGACAGGATTGCTTCCTTCCAGTCTCTCCAGGCGCCGGGCTCCGGCAGGCGGCCTTCCGCCCGCAACCTTTCCAGAAATTCGCCGTTCGTCGGCTTTGATTCAAGAAACGGCGTGTCGAGTTCCCACAGGCTCTGAAACGACTGATTGTAGAATTGCAGCCGTTGATCGCCGTCAAATATCGCAACGGGCGTTGCCAGATGATCAAGCGTTTCGGAGTGGCTGGCGACGGTACGCTTGAGCTCCTCACGGATGGCTTCGGCTTCTGTCACGTCCTGCGCAAGGCCGGCGGAGCCCGAGGCGCAGCTTGAATCCGTTACTTCAAAGAAGGATCTGTTACCGCGCACCACCGTCGATACCCGGTCAACAAAGGGCCGTTCCGGCAGCCGTTCGGCTTTTATACGCTCGCGCGCCTGGGTTCCAAGCAGCTCGACGTCACGTTCAACAACGTCTGAGGTGTCCTTTGCTTCAACCGCATAGACATAGGCCTGGTTGACCCAGTTCAGCTTGCCGTTCGTATCACGAAGCCAGGCCGGCATGTCGATCGAGTCGAGCAGCGATTGCAATGTTTCGATTGTTCCGACCAGGCGGTCGCGGTCTGCCTTCAGACCGGCAAGTTCCGCGCGTGCATTGGCAAGCGCTGCAAATCGAACAAAGGCCCGGCCGCCGGACGTGCGTCCCTGCGCTTCAAGCAAGTGGCCGCGCTGGGTCTCGATCTCGATGTCAAAGCTGTTGGCATGGGCTCTGAGCGAATCGATTGCGTGTTCGATGCGCGCGGCGCTTGCCGGTTCGAGCCATCGTCCAAAGGCGAGCATCTCCGAATTGGAGCGTGGGGCACCGGTGTGCAAGGGCAGGCTGCCGAGGAACTGCGCTGCCGACTGCCCGTCCCAGATGACATAGCTCCGGTCCTTTTCGACAATCAGCGACTGGTAGCGTGCAATTTCCGTATTGGCGTCACTGAGAGCGGAGCGTAGTTCGGTATTGTCGAGCGATATCTTGCCGCGTTCCCTAATGAGCCAGATCGCCGAGATCATGGCGGCCGAAACGGCACCTATCACCAGGGCGAAATTCATAACCTCGAACGAATTTGCGAACAGGCCGCCGCCCGATCCCACTGCATTACCGGCCACCGTCTGCGCCCATGCGGCGCTCGAAAGGGAGGTTGTCGCAATCAGGCTCAGCCCAGACAGCCCGAAGCCAATCCGACGCCTCCAACTATTTGCGCTTTCCTCGCACGCCGTTGAACTGGCGCCCGCCGATAGAGACAGATCAGTCTCCGGCATGTCTTGTTCCTTTTTGCCGCATCTTCGCCAAGACAGCCTTGCTTCCGCACCCGCCAATTGCTGGCAAGCACACGAATCATTGTGTCTTTATAATAACTTGTTACCGAATCATGGTGAAGATGTGAGGGCAAAAAAGAAATCGCGCCCAAAGTCAAGGGCGCGACTACTATATATTGTGGGTAGCTTTCAGAAAATCAGTATCTGTAGTGTTCTGGTTTGAACGGCCCTTGAGTCGTTACACCGATATAATCGGCCTGTTCATCAGAAAGTTTACTCAGATTGGCGCCGAGTTTGTCCAGATGCAGCTTGGCGACTTTCTCGTCGAGCTGCTTGGGCAGAACATAAACTTCGTTGCCGTAATTCTCACCCTTGCCGTAGAGCTCTATCTGGGCGAGCACCTGGTTGGTGAAGGATGCCGACATCACGAATGACGGATGGCCGGTGGCATTGCCGAGATTGAGCAGGCGGCCCTCGGAAAGCAGCAGCATGCGCTTGCCGTCGGGAAACTCAATCATGTCGACCTGCGGCTTGACGTTGTTCCATTTGTAGTTGCGCAACGCCTGGACCTGAATCTCGTTGTCGAAATGGCCGATATTGCCGACGATGGCCATGTCCTTCATTTCGCGCATGTGCTCGATGCGGATCACGTCCTTATTGCCTGTCGTGGTGATGAAGATATCGCTGGTTGCCACGACATCTTCGAGCTGCACGACCTCAAATCCGTCCATTGCCGCCTGCAAAGCGCAGATGGGATCGATCTCGGTGACCTGAACCCGCGCGCCGGCGCCGCGCAGGGAAGCGGCCGAACCCTTGCCGACATCGCCGTAACCGCACACAGTGGCGACCTTGCCGGCCATCATCACGTCGGTGGCGCGGCGGATGCCGTCGACCAGCGATTCACGGCAGCCATATTTGTTGTCGAATTTCGATTTGGTGACCGAATCGTTGACATTGATCGCAGGGAAGGGAAGCAGGCCCTTTTGCTGCAATTGATAAAGGCGGTTGACGCCGGTCGTGGTCTCTTCGGTCACGCCCTTGATGGCGTCGCGCTGCCTTGTGAAGAAACCGGGCGAAGCATCGAGGCGCTTGTGGATCTGGGCAAACAGCACCTCTTCTTCTTCCGAGCCCGGATTGCTGAGGACGTCCTCACCAGCCTCGGCGCGGGCGCCAAGCAGGATATACATGGTGGCGTCGCCGCCATCATCGAGGATCATGTTGCACGGCTCGCCATCTGCCCACTGGAAGATCTTGTCGGTGTAGGACCAGTATTCCTCAAGCGTTTCGCCCTTGACGGCAAAGACCGGCGTGCCCGTCTGCGCGATTGCGGCTGCGGCATGGTCCTGTGTCGAGAAGATGTTGCAGGACGCCCAGCGCACATCGGCGCCAAGCGCCTTGAGGGTTTCGATCAGCACTGCGGTCTGGATGGTCATGTGGAGCGAACCGGCAATGCGCGCGCCCTTGAGCGGTTTGCTGGCGCCGAATTCCTCGCGGCAGGCCATCAGGCCCGGCATTTCGGTCTCGGCTATTTCTATTTCCGTGCGGCCGAAATCGGCGAGGGCGATATCAGCGACAATATAATCTTCACCTGTGCTCATCTCATACTCCGAATGCGGCATAAGGCCGGTTGCCCGCGTCCGCCTGTGATTGGGGTGGATCGTTCCTTTTACAGCCGCCTTTAGCAGGCCGCACTCAAAAGGGCAACAAGATATAAAGAAGTCTTTATGTGTTTATCCGATGCGAGCGCCATATATATGTGCCGCCAAAGCCGCCCAAATCAGCTTTCCTCGCCAAAACGGTTGGCGATCAGCCCGTCCAGCGCATCGAGGGCTTTTTCCGCATCGGGGCCTGATGCCGAAACGCTGATGCAGCATCCGGGGCTTGCCGCAAGCATCATGAGACCCATGATAGACGTGCCGCCGACGCTCATCCCATCCTTGGTGACGCTGATTTCGGCATCGAAGCTCTCGGCAAGCTGAACGAATTTTGCAGAGGCCCGGGCGTGGAGCCCGCGCTTGTTGATAATGTCGAATTTGCGGACCAAAGCGCCTGCCGCCGTTTCATCCATGCTCTACTTACCACTCAGGACACGGCTTGCGACATTGATGTATTTGCGGCCGGCTTCCTGTGCCTCGGCAAGGGCCTTTTCCATGTCGTTCTCGGTGCGCACACTGGCGAGCTTTATCAGCATGGGGAGATTGACGCCGGCGACGACTTCGGTGCGTCCGCCATCCATCACTGAGATGGAAAGGTTGGAAGGCGTGCCGCCGAACATGTCGGTCAATATGATGACGCCCTCTCCGTCATCGGCCTTGGACACCGCCTCTATGATGTCCATGCGGCGCTGGTCCATATCGTCTTCGGGACCGATCGAAACCGTTTCCAGCAATTTTTGCGGACCTACAACGTGCTCAAGCGCGTTCCGGAACTCTTCCGCGAGCTTGCCATGGGTGACAAGCACTAATCCTATCATGTGCAACTGCTCCTGCGGTCCGGCGGTGCCGGATATATCTGCCCGATCAGAACCTGCATCATACTGCACCCGGTTAAGCGCAATTACCAGTAAGAATGCCGCCGGTCCCAACATGCCGGTGATTAACGCATAATTGTGCAAAGCGCGCTTTTCAACTGATTTTAGGGGTTTTCACAGCAGCAATCTGTTTTGGGTAAATGCGTCAAGCAGCGCGACCGGATTCTTCAGCCGGCCCGGCCCTATGTGAAGCAGCGGCAAAGACGGGCCCGCAGCTATCTCCAGACGCTCGCCGGGATCGGGCAGGCGTTCCCCGTCCGGTCCGTCGTCAACCGCCAGCGCAACATGCATGACCGCCCGGCGCAATCCGGGTACCGCGACGATGCCCGATCCCCTGATTTCGATCAGGCCGGCTATTGCCTCAGGCGCCACGGCAATGATCCTTTGACCGGCAACCTTCAAGAAAACCTGATCGTCGGCAACGAGCGCTGCAAAGCGCCCGGCCGCTGTTGCGGTCTGGATGAATTCCAGCGCCAGCCGGCTTTTGCCGCTTCCCGATGCACCGGTAATCAAAATACCGGTTTCGCCTACAACAATGGCGGTTGCATGCATGTTCGGAAGATCTTTTTTGTCAGACTTGCCCATATTTCAGAACCGTGGCCAGCGCCGCATATGATATCGCGTGATCACGACCGCTTCTTAAGCGGCAGACGGACGATGAACCGCGCCCCCCGCCGTTCGCCGGTTTCTTCATCAACGATATTTTCCGCCGTCAATGTGCCGCCATGGGCTTCTATGATCTGCCTGCTGATTGAAAGGCCTAGCCCGGAATTTTGCCCGAACGCCTCTCCCTCGGGCCGGTCGGTATAAAAGCGGCTGAATATGTTGTCGATGTTCTCGGCGCTGATGCCGGGGCCGTTGTCTTCCACAAGAATCAGGCAATTGTTGCGGTTGCTGGTCAGCCGAATGGTGATCTGGCCGTTTTCCCGCGGAACGAAAGAGCGGGCGTTTTCGATCAGGTTGGTGATAACCTGGCCAATGCGCAAATCGTGGCCGATGACGACAAATCTGTTTTTCGCTGCCGTTTCCCGATCCACCTTGAAATCAATCCTGACAGATTTGGCACCCTTGCGAATCTGATCGGAAATGCTGACGAGATCGGCAAGAAGATGCTTCAGGTCCACAGGCGCGGCATCCTGGCGAGCCAGTTCGGCGTCCAGCCGCGAAGCATCGGATATATCACTGATCAGCCTGTCCAGCCGTCGCACATCGTGCTGGATCACGTCCAGAAGGCGGGTGCGGGCGTCTTCGTTTCTGGCAAGCGGCAGCGTTTCGACGGCGCTGCGCAGGGACGTCAGCGGGTTTTTCAGCTCATGGCTGACATCCGCGGCGAAACTTTCAATGGCATCGATGCGGTCATAAAGCGCATTGGTCATATCCCGCAGGGCCATCGACAGATTGCCGATTTCGTCCTGGCGGGCTGAGAAATCCGGGATCTCCTCGCGGATACGCACACCGCGGCGCACCCGCTGGGCGGCGTCGGCAAGGCGGTGCAGCGGATTGGCGATGGTGCCGGCAAGAAGCAGCGACAACAATATGGTCACGGCGGCGGCAACCACAAAGACCCGCACGATGGCCAGCCGCTCGGCGCGAACGATCTTGTCGATGTCGCCGGCCTGGGTCGACAGCAGCAGGACACCCAGAACGGCACGGAAGCGTTGCACCGGTACGGCAACGGATACAATGAGCTCACCCTTGTTGGTGGCCCGCACAACGGCGCTGCGTCCGCCGGTGAGCGCCGTCAGCACCTCTTCGTAAAGCGTGCCGTCGCCGCCGGGCTGCTCCTGATAGACCGGCAGATCGGCCCTTTGGATGAGCTGATTGAGCGTTGCCATAAGCTGCTCGGTGAAAGGCAGAATCTCCTCATCGATCGGCGGCAGATCATAGCGCAGTATCTGCCCGGCCGAATAAAGGTGTTGGGAATCAAGAAGCAGGCTCGCATCGCGATCATAGATGCGGGCTCGTGTCCTTGTTGGCGAAATCAGCCGTCGCAACACCGGCGCGACGCGCTCCGGATTGATCGGAAACTCGAGATCGTCAATATCGCCGCCCGGGGAAATGCTCTCGCCCGCCTGCAGCTCAAGCAGCTTTTCCGGATCAATGGTGATGGAATCGGTTTCGACGCTGGCTGAGCCGGCAATCGCCGCCGCAATGATCTCGCCTTGCGTCAGAAGGCTTTCGACACGAGCATCGATCAGCCCTTCGCGAAACTGGTTGAGATAAAGGATGCCGGACAACAGGACCAGAAGCGCGGCCAGATTGAGAAACAGAATCCGGCGGGTCAGACTGGAAAATATGATGCGGCTGAGCGCGCGCCGGATCAGTGCAAACGGATATGACCAGGATCGGGAATCGGCCGCCGATCGCTCGGCATCCATCTCGTCGACCGTACGCTGTTTTCGTGCCCGGTTGTGATCAAAGCCTGCAGTCATCCCTGGGCCGGAGTCATCAGTCTTCCCGGAACCGGTAACCGACCCCGTAGAGCGTCTCGATCATATCAAATTCGTTATCCACCATCTTGAATTTCTTGCGCAACCGTTTGATGTGGCTGTCGATCGTCCGATCGTCCACATAGACCTGCTCATCATAGGCCGCGTCCATCAGCGAGTCGCGGCTCTTTACCACACCGGGACGCTGGGCGAGAGAGTGGAGGATCAAAAATTCCGTCACGGTCAGGGTAACCGGCTGCCCCTTCCAGGTGCAGGTGTGCCGCTCCTGGTCCATGACCAGCTGTCCGCGCTCGAGGCTGGCACTCTCAATCGTGCCGGGCTTTGCCGGAGTGGTGGCGTCCCGGCCGGCGGAACGGCGCAGGATGGCCTTGACCCGCTCGACAAGCAGGCGTTGCGAAAACGGCTTGGTAATAAAGTCGTCCGCGCCCATCTTGAGACCGAACAGCTCATCGATCTCCTCATCCTTGGATGTCAGGAAAATCACCGGTATATCGAGCTTTTGACGCAGCCGCCTCAAAAGTTCCATACCGTCCATGCGCGGCATCTTGATGTCCAGGATCGCCAGTTGCGGCGGGCGCGCCACCAGACCCTCAAGCGCAGAGGCGCCATCGGTGTAGGTCTCAACCCGATATCCTTCCGATTCCAGTGCAATGGAAACCGAGGTCAGGATATTGCGGTCGTCGTCGACGAGCGCGATTGTCTGCATGAATGTACTCTCCGTCACTTGCTGCGCGGTCACACCGTCATTGCCGGCCCATCCGCCCCTCGTTATTTCGATCGGCGTGTCATGAGGCCAAAGGTGGAACAAAATGTGGCACAGATCGTTGCGATTGTCATTTCAATGGCGTCGGCTTTTTGCACAAGCGCCTTTCGAAACAATCCGTCAATTAAAATTTGAAACGATTTAAAAAATTCGTGAAATTTTTAAATCGATTAATATCTTGATATCATTAATCTTTTTGAAGATCTCCTGTTGCAGAATTTAAATTTCGCCCTTATGGTCCGGCGAATTTTAATCGGGTCCCCTCAGACAAAAGGTGGTTCAGGCCATGCAGCCAACAGGACATGAAACCGGAAAACGCAATGTTTCCAATGGCGTCGATACAGTCGGACTTAGTGACCTGCTGCATGTCTATTATAATTTGAATGAAGCCGAGCTCTACGAGCAGTCATTGTGCCGGGGCGAGGCCGTGATGACGGCGCAGGGTGCGCTGCGAGCCCTGACCGGACAACACACCGGCCGTTCGGCACAGGACAAGTTCGTCGTCTGCGACGAGACGACCCGCCCGCAAATCTGGTGGGACAACAACAAGGCTCTGTCTCCTGAGCATTTCAATACGCTGTTTTCCGACTTCCAGGATTATGCCAAGGGCAAGGAACTGTTCGTGCAGGATCTGATCGGCGGCGCAGACGAAGCCCATTCACTGCCGTCTCGCATTGTCACCGAATACGCCTGGCATTCATTGTTCATCCGCAACCTTTTGATCCGTCCCGGCAGCGAGGCGCTTGCCGATTTCGTGCCTGAGCTGACAATTATTGACCTCCCGGGTTTCAAGGCCGACCCGGAGCGCCATGGCTGCATCAGCGAAACGGTCATCGCGGTCGATCTTGAGCGCCGTATCGTGCTGATCGCCGGTACGTCCTATGCCGGCGAGATGAAGAAGTCGGTCTTCACGGCACTCAACTATCTGCTGCCCCAAAAGGGCGTCATGCCGATGCATTGTTCCGCCAATCAGGGACCGGATGGCGACACGGCCATCTTCTTCGGCCTTTCAGGCACCGGCAAGACGACACTGTCGGCGGATCCCGCGCGTACGCTCATCGGTGACGACGAACACGGATGGAGCGATGATGGCGTGTTCAATTTCGAGGGTGGCTGCTACGCCAAGACGATCCGCCTTTCACAAGAAGCCGAACCGGAAATCTACGCAACCACGCAGCGCTTCGGCACGGTGCTGGAAAATGTCGTGCTCAATGATGCGCGACAGCCGGATTTCGACGACGGTTCGCTGACGGAAAACACGCGTTGCGCCTATCCGCTGCACTTCATTCCGAATGCCAGCGCCACCGGAAAGGCGGGCCAGCCGAAAAACATCATCATGCTGACCGCCGATGCGTTCGGCGTCTTGCCGCCGATTGCCAAGATGACGCCGGCGCAGGCCATGTATCATTTCCTGTCCGGATACACGGCTAAGGTGGCCGGAACCGAAAAGGGCGTCACCGAGCCGCAGGCGACCTTTTCAACCTGCTTTGGCGCACCATTCATGCCGCGGCATCCTTCGGAATACGGCAATCTCCTGCGCGATCTGATCGCCCGCCACGATGTTGACTGCTGGCTGGTCAACACCGGCTGGACGGGCGGCGCCTACGGCACCGGAAGCCGCATGCCGATCAAGGCAACCCGCGCGCTTCTCGGCGCCGCACTTGACGGATCGCTTTCCGATGCCGAATTCCGCACAGATCCGAATTTCGGCATTGCCGTTCCGGTTGCCGTGGACGGCGTCGACAGCGCCATTTTGGATCCGCGCTCGACCTGGGCGGACAGGGACGCCTATGACGCGCAGGCAAGACGCCTCGTAGATATGTTTGTCGACAATTTCGCCAAGTTCGAAGACCATGTCGGCACCGATGTGCTTGGCGCGGCACCGGGCATGGCGGAAGCTGCCGAATAGGCGGCCAATCTCAGCAGCAGCGAGCCCGCGGACTTGTCCGCGGGTTTTTTGTTTCCCAAGGCTGTTTGACGGTCAGTCGGCTCTCAGGCTCTTTTCACCACTTGTAACACGGAAACCGTAGGCGCTATTGTCGGCACCGAATGCGGCCATGAATTCCAGCCCGGGCAGACGGGTGAGATGTTCGGCTGACAGCTGGCTGGCGCGTGTGCGTACCGGCAACGCTGAAATACGGTAAACAAACGGTAAAACCTGTCCGAGATCAGCCATGGCCAGCGATCCTCTTTACATCACAAACTCCATCACGATTGCCGGCTGGGAGCTGGTCGAACAGTTCATTCGCGCTTCCGGGCCCGGCGGGCAGAACGTCAACAAGGTGGCGACATCCGTGCAATTGCGTTTTGATGCGCGTTCCTCGCCGTCCCTTCCCGAGCGGGTCAAATCGAACCTTGCATCGCTCGCCGGCCGGCGCATGACCAAGGATGGCGTCATCGTCATTGAAGCCGACCGGTTCCGCACCCAGGAGCGCAACCGGGAAGACGCCCGTGACCGCCTGAAAGCGCTTGTTGTAAGGGCCGCGGCGCCGCCGCCGCCCAAGCGGCGAAAGACGAAGCCGACAAAAGGCTCCATCGAACGCCGCCTCAAGGCAAAGGCCAGCCGGTCGGGCATCAAGAAGCTGCGCGGCTCGGTCAATCCGGAATAGGGGACACCTGCCATGGCCGGATTGCCGGAAGGGATTTGCTATTTTCCCGACTATTTTGACAGGAAAGCACAAGAGCAGCTCGTTGACGATATCCGAAACATTGTCCGCGAGGCGCCCTTTTACGTTCCTGAGATGCCGCGAACCGGAAAACCGATGCAGGTCCGGATGAGCAATTGCGGCGCGCTTGGCTGGGTAACCGACAAGCAGGGCGGATACCGCTACCAGCCCTGCCACCCCAAAACCGGAAATCCCTGGCCGCCCATTCCAGCCGTATTGCTACGGCTTTGGGATGCCGTTGCAGGCTTCGACGCGCCGCCGGAGGCCTGCCTGATCAACTATTACAGCGACAAGGCCAGAATGGGCCTTCACCAGGACCGCGACGAAAACGAGTTTTCCGCTCCGGTCGTGTCGGTTTCGCTTGGCGATGACTGCCTTTTCAGGATCGGCGGCACGAGCCGCGGCGGACCAACGCAATCCGTCAGGCTGCGCAGCGGCGACGTCATCACCTTCGGCGGCCCATCGCGCCTGCTTTTTCACGGCGTTGACCGAATTTACCCGTCTACGTCAACGCTGCTGAAGGACGGCGGACGGATCAATCTGACATTGAGGCGGGTGACTACGAAAAGCGGCTAAAAATAGCCCTCGGATCATCCGCCAATCAATGATTGAGTGTAGTTGCCAAGGCTCGCGCTGCGCTACTTCTGCTTAGATAAATTCCTTGAAATTGCGCTTCTTCCGTCAGCTTATCGGTGACGTGGCCCGACTGGTCAAATGCAAATCGCAACTCCGAATTTAGGCTCAACCATATATTAAGAATCGCCACGCTACTAACGCTATAGTTGTAGCTCGCTTTACGAAACAGGTGGTGAATGTCGTTTCCGGTGTCTGCGTTACTTGGGCGAATAAACGAAGAATCAATTGATAAATCCAAAATATTCAAACAGCTAAGATACGAAATTCTGAACAATGCCCTCTTCTACGTTGTTTTGATCGCCCTCGTTCTTTCTGCGATTATTAGTTGCATCTTTCTTGGGGATTCGATAGCTGCAATAGCTATCAAAATGGCGTTTCGAGCAGCCCGTTTTGTCCTGTTGTGTGTCAGTATCACATTTATTGTCTGGTTGCTCGTTTTCTTTCGACACGATTGCAGCCTTGCCGATTATTCAAGGCTTTCATGGGATCGCATCAAGGTCGGAACCCATAATTCAAAAGTCATCAAGGTTTTGTATAGCGCGGTCATCTTCGCCGTGATTCTCGCCCCTTACCTATATTGGAAAATGAAAATCCCGCAGATGAACCCCTTCTCTTGGGACGAAACATTGGCAGCCTGGGACAGCCAGCTGTTCTTCAACCGGCAACCTTGGGAAATCCTGCAGCCTATATTCGAGGATAGAAGGATACTCACACGAATAATCGACAGTCTATACCTGCTTTGGGTTTTCATGTGCTTTGCATTCTTTTGCGGATTGTTTCTGTCCGGCAAGAGCCACATTCGATCGGCACGCCGGCAATACTGGCTGGCGACCATTCTGTCATGGGTCATCATTGGCCTCTTTGCAGCCACTGCAATGTCGTCGGCAGGTCCGGTATACTTTCAATACGTCACCGGCGACGCTCAGACATTTGGGCCACTTTTAGAGTATCTGCGCTCATTCGGGTCTCCCGACACCCATGTCTACAACGCTCAAGGTCTGCACGCCGTCGACGCAGCCAATCATTTGTGGGGTGTGTATAGGGGCGCGATTGACGCACCAGCAGGTATTTCAGCAATGCCAAGCATGCACAACGCCCAGGCTTTGCTATTTTCCCTGGTAGCATTTCGCATCCGCCTCTGGTTTGGCCTGCTTATGGCGCTTTACGCAGTGATAATCCTTATCGGCTCTGTGCATCTAGCATGGCACTATTTCGTCGATGGTATCGTTGCATTCGCGATGGTCGTGCCGATCTGGTATTTCAGCGGGTGGATACTGGATCGCGATAGGCAGACAGCGCCAGCCTGATCGCCATTTGTCATCTCCGGTCACGATCGTTGCCGATTCGCAATCATAGCCAGCGCATATACAGCTTCCGCATTTGCCCGCGGCGGCCTCTACAGCATTCATAGTGCCGGTATTGACAGAGCTTAGGAATGCAATAGCCCGTTTGATGTATTTCAGAATGCGAGCTAGTCAGAGTAATCAACCGCGCTGTAGTCAGGAAGTCATCGCAGCAGCAGTGCGTGCGCTGCTTGCAATCGGTTCAACGGGTTTGGCGATGCGATAGCAGCAGAGCCCCATCATCGCCCATAGAAATAGGGGTACGACAGGAAAGCCAAGATTGCCCCAGGGCAAGATCATGTACGGCGCTATCCAAACCACTCCGATCAGAAGCCTTTCGAACGGCAGTGCGGCACTCATATCACGCGTCGCAACATAGTAGATAAGCGCGGCCGAAAGGAATGTCATGTCGTAGTTGAACGCATAGGGGGTCACCAGGAAGACGGCAAGACAGATAATCATCAGTCGCAGAGCCGGTTCCGCGGGCCTGCGGAGGGCCCATACAGTCAACACCACGGCTGCAAGAGATGAGACGGCTTGGGCGAACCAACTGATTGCGTTCGGCAATCCGAGCTCACGGCCCGACATGAACACGGTCGGCATCATGATCGTGTAGATCCCGTCACCCCGCGTTAGTATATCTCCTTGAAGTGTGAACGTCTTGATCAGATAGCTTTCCCACGGGTGGATGCCGAACAGGACCATGCTGAGTCCAACCAGGACCAGCGTCGTGACGGAAGCCGACACGATAGGCCGCCACGCACTCAGCGCTATAAGCACGATCGGCACCATAACACCCAGTTGCGGCTTTACCGTCAGGATGCCGAACAGAATACCGGCCAGCCATGGCCGGCGCTCGATCAACAACATGCCGGCCAGAAAGAGCGCGCCGGTCAGGAAACCGTTCTGACCCGCTACGACCGTAACAAAGGTCGACGGCGCAAGGAGCAATGCCAGCATCATCAGCCAGTTTGGTGCCACGACACCGGCCTGCCCTGACAATCTGGCGGCAAAGGCATAGAGCAGAAATGTCACAGTCATAAAGGCGATATAGGCGATGACATACGGCAATTTCGCAAGCACCGCGATCATCGGCAGGAGATGTGGCGGGTAAGACCAGTTGTGAAGCGGAAATGCCTGTCCGAGAAAGCTTTCCTGCCAGGCGTGAAATTTCTCGACATCGAACAGATCCAGCACATCGCCCTGCATCGCGACCTTTGCGCCACTCCACATATTTACGAAGTCGCGGCCAATCGGGTGATTTGTCCAATCGAACACTCCGGACATGCTGCTGAGAAAGTCGATGTAAAAAGAAATATAAAACAGGGCGCTGCCGGCCAGTATGACGCCGACACCTAACTTATCGATCCGGCTAAGTCGCGGACGAACCAAAGGAATGTCATTCTGGTAGAGAGGCATTATCTCGGTGCTCCGTTTCGACTGCCGCCGAAGGCGCACACTATCGACTAAAAATTACTTCTTCGTTGCTACTGCAGCCATCTATCTGCAGTGAACAGTCAACAAAATTCGTGATGGGAGCCCTGCAAAGGTGCGCTGCTTGGACAGCCAAGCCCTACAGCTTGCGCATTGCCACCTGTTCGACCAGGTGGTCCTCGCCCTTGTGCAGGATGAGATCGGCGCGCGGGCGTGTCGGCAGGATGTTTTGCCGCAGGTTCTTCAGATTGATGTTTTCCCAAAGCCCGTTGGCGATCGCCAACGCTGCATTTTCGGAGATGGACGAATAGCGGTGGAAGAAGGATTCGGGATTTTTAAACGCCGTTTCCCTCAACCGCATGAAGCGCTCCACATACCATTCGTGGATGCGTTCTTCCTGGGCGTCGATATAGATCGAGAAGTCGAAGAAATCGGACACAAAGGGAATGATCTTGCCGTCTTCAGGCAGGTCACGCACCTGTAAAACATTAATGCCTTCGAAAATCAGGATGTCTGGACGGTCGATCAGAACATATTCGCCGGGCATCACATCGTAGGTGAGGTGCGAATAACACGGCGCCTTCACATTGGGTCTGCCGGCCTTGATGTCGGAAAGGAATTTCAGCACCGAGCCGACGTCGTAGCTGTCGGGAAAGCCCTTGCGGTCCATAAGGTTTTCCCGGCGCAGAACATCGTTGGGCAACAGAAAGCCGTCGGTTGTCACAAGGTCCACTTTCGGGCTGCCGGACCAGCGCGTCAGAAGCTCCTTCAATATTCGCGCGGTGGTCGATTTGCCGACGGCAACGGACCCAGCAATTCCAATGATGAAGGGGGTCTTGGTGACATTCGGCAGCGACAGGAAGTGCTTGCGCTGGTCGAACAGCATCTTGGAGGCCTCGACATGGGCGTAAAGCAGCCGCGACAGCGATAAATAGATGCGCCTGACCTCTTCGAGATCGACCGGGTCATTGAGCGAACGCAGGCGCGAAACCTCGTCCTCGGTGAGGGTCAGCGGCGTGTCGGCGCGAAATTCGGCCCAGCGCTCGGCAGAAAAGAACCGGTATGGAGAATAATCGCCCGGTTCAAAGTGGTTGAGCTCCTCGACCGGCCGGTTTTTAACGTCATCATTCATGATTTTGCGCGGCTCGCTTTTTCCTCAAGTCCGGATCGTGCCGTGCGGCCTTCCAGTTCCTTCATGACATCGTTCAGCGGAATATTGGCGATATTGAGCACCACCAGCAGATGATACAGCAGATCGGCCGCCTCAGACGTCAGGCCTCCGCGATCCCCGACAACAGCCGCAATTGCAGCTTCCACCGCCTCCTCGCCCAGTTTTTGCGCGGCCTTTTGCTGGCCCTTCGACACGAGTTTCGCCGTCCAGGATTCCTCCACCGGCGCATTTGCCCGTGCGGCGACGATTTTTTCCAGATCGGCTAGCGCAAATTCGGTCATCGGAAGCTCCGTTCCTTCAAATGGCTCCGTCGAGCCGCATGGCAATGCCGGCATCGGCCATGTGTTTCTTGGCCTCACTGATCGTATAGGTGCCAAAATGAAAAATCGAGGCCGCCAGCACCGCCGTTGCATGCCCATCGCGCACGCCCTCGACAAGATGGTCCAGATTACCGACACCACCTGAAGCAATCACCGGCACACTGACTGCATCGGCAACAGCTCTCGTCAGCGGAATATTGTATCCCTGCTGGGTGCCGTCGCGATCCATGGAGGTCAGCATGATTTCCCCGGCACCGAGATCAACAACCTTGCGGGCAAACTCGACCGCATCGATACCCGTCGGCGTGCGGCCGCCATGGGTGAATATCTCCCAGCGGTCATTCTCGCCATGGGCAGATACTGTCTTTGCATCGATGGAGACGACAATGCATTGATTGCCGAATTTGTCGGCCGCCTCGGCAACGAATTCCGGATTTTTGACCGCGGTTGTGTTGATCGACACCTTGTCGGCGCCCGCCAGCAGCAATTTGCGGATATCAGAAACCGTGCGTACGCCGCCGCCGACCGTCAGCGGCATGAAACATTGCTCGGCTGTCCGGGCAACGACGTCGAAAATGGTGTCGCGGTTGTCCGATGACGCGGTGATATCGAGAAAACAGAGCTCATCGGCGCCGGCGGCATCGTAGACCCTTGCCGCTTCAACGGGATCGCCCGCGTCGATGAGGTCGACGAAGTTCACGCCCTTGACGACGCGGCCGTCCTTGACGTCGAGACAGGGGATGATGCGTGCCTTTAATGTCATTTATCCGTCTCCCGTGCGCCATGCAGGAGTTCCAGCGCCTCTTGCGGATCGATACGACCGTCATATAGGGCACGTCCCGAAATCGCACCTTCCAGACGGGCGGCATCTGGCATAGTCATGCGCACGATATCGGCCGTTGAGGCCAGCCCGCCCGAAGCGATAACCGGAATATCGACCGAATCGGCGAGCGCCAGGGTGGATTCCCAGTTGATGCCGGTCAGGACCCCATCGCGGTCGATATCGGTGTAGATAATGGCGGCAACGCCCGCGCCCTCGAAGCGCCTGGCAAGTTCAACCACCTCCAGTTCGGAGGCTTCCGCCCAGCCTTCGACAGCGACCTTGCCGCCACGCGCATCGATGCCGACGGCGATCTTGCCCGGAAATGCCCGGCAGGCCTGTTTGACCAGGTCAGGATCACGAACGGCGACGGTTCCAAGGATGACGCGTGCGAGACCCTTGCCAAGCCAGGCTTCTATGTGATCGAGCGTACGAATGCCGCCGCCGAGCTGCACCGGATTTTTTGTCGCTTTCAGAATCGCTTCCACTGCCGAGCCATTGACGCTTTCGCCGGCAAAAGCGCCGTTGAGATCAACCACGTGGAGCCATTCGAAACCCTGGTCCTCAAAGGCGCGCGCCTGGGCGGCCGGATCGGTGTTGTAGACCGTCGCCTCCTGCATGTCGCCAAGCTTGAGGCGCACACACTCGCCGTCTTTAAGGTCAATGGCGGGAAAAAGTATCATGGTGCCCACTTCAAAAAATTGGCAATCAGCGCCAGACCCAGCGCCTGGCTCTTTTCGGGGTGGAATTGCGTGCCGGCACGGTTTTCGTGGACAACCGCAGCCGTCACCGGTCCACCGTAGTCCGTCTCGGCAAGAACATCCGCGTCATTTTCGGCATCGAGATAGTAGGAATGAACGAAATAGGCATGCAGCCCGTCATCACCGGTCCTGATTCCGTCAAACAGCGGATGCTCGCGCCTGAGCGTCAGCGTGTTCCAGCCGATCTGCGGGATCTTCAGGTCCGGGTCCGACGGCTCGATCAGCTTGACGTCGCCGCTGACCCAGTCAAAACCCTTCGTGACGGTCTTTTCCAGCCCGCGCGTCGCCATGAGCTGCATACCGACACAAATGCCGAAAAACGGGCGTGCCTTCGTCTCAACCGCGTGGCGAAGGGCCTCATCCATGCCGTCGACGGCAGCAAGGCCGCTGCGGCAGTCCGCAAAGGCACCGACCCCGGGCAATACCACACGGTCGGCATTCGCGACGATTTCCGGAGCGCTCGTCAGGACGATTTCGGCGTCAACGCCGCTTTCGTCCGCTGCGCGCTCAAAGGCTTTAGTGGCCGAGCGCAGATTGCCCGAACCGTAATCTATGATAGCAACTTGCATGACGTTCAGGTCTTGTCCTCATAGTCGAGCAGGCCAAGGGCAGGGCCGGACCCCGCCGGAGGCAACCGCATAGCTCCCCGCTTTCCAAATGCAGGCTGCGGAGCATTTGCCGGATGTTCGCGGACCTGGAGCCTCCCGCCGTCAGCAAAGCAGATCTCTTCCGCGGTTCCATGGTTCGGGGCCTCGATGACGCTCTGAAGCGTCCAGCCCTGCCGCTCTTTCTTCGCTATGCGCCATCCATTGCCCTCAAGCGCAACGAAAAGCGACAAAAGCACCGAAGCTGCGGTCAATACCACAGACCAGCCGGGCAGCAGGCTGATTGCAACGGCAATGCCGACCGAAATCAGAAACAGCATGATCGCGGCAAACCAGAGCCGGTTCCACAAAAGCCAGAGCACGGGAATGATCACCGCCGGTATGGAAAATCCATCGCGTATCAATACGGTGTTTTCATCCAGTTCGCTGCTGTCTGGAGGTGTCAGAACAACATAGCTGGCCATCTCAAGCCAAAGTCCCTTTCGTCGACGGAATCCGGTCCGCCTGGCGCGGATCGATTTCCGTGGCCATGCGCAGAACCCTTGCCACGGCCTTGAAGCATGTTTCGGCAATATGGTGATTGTTGGCACCATAGTGATTTGTCACGTGCAGCGTAATACCGGCATTTTGCGCCAGGGCCTGGAAAAACTCCCGGCACAACTCGGTATCGAAGGTTCCGATCTTGGGCGACGTAAACTGCGCGTTCCATACAAGAAAAGGACGGCCCGATACATCGATTGCGGCGCGTGTCAGTGTTTCGTCCATGGCAAGATCGAGCGACGCGTAACGCACAATGCCGCGGCGGTCGCCAAGTGCCTTTGCAACGGCCAGGCCGATTGCAATGCCCGTGTCTTCAACGGTGTGGTGGTCGTCGATATGCAGATCGCCCTTTGCCTCGATTTCCATGTCGATCAGCGAATGGCGCGAAAGCTGTTCCAGCATATGATCAAAAAAGCCGATCCCGGTGGCGATTTTCGATGTTCCGGTGCCATCGATATCGACCTTAACCGTTATGTCGGTCTCATTTGTCTTGCGTGCCACTTCGCCCGCGCGTTTTTGCCGGTTCTGGACCATTCGGCATACTCCATGGAATGTGTTGCAGGCTGCATAACAGGGCCACGACAAAATTTCCAGAAAAGCATAAATTCGGGTAGAGGATTTGCAAAGCCGTCAGTCGGTCTTACATAGGAATACCTGACCGCGCGAAGCGGCCTGGAACTGTCAAAGGAAGTACACATGAGTGAACACGATCCCTATGGCGTCATGCATGCGACGACCATTATCACCGTGCGCAAGGGCAATCAGGTGGTAATGGCCGGCGACGGTCAGGTCAGCCTCGGGCAGACGGTCATGAAAGGCAATGCGCGCAAGGTCCGGCGCATCGGATCGAGCAAAACCGGCGGCAGCGACGTGATCGCAGGCTTTGCCGGCGCGACCGCCGATGCCTTTACACTGCTTGAACGGCTGGAAGCCAAACTCGAACAATATCCCGGCCAGCTCATGCGCGCCTGCGTGGAACTTGCCAAGGACTGGCGCACCGACCGTTATCTGCGGCGTCTGGAAGCCATGATGCTCGTTGCCGACGAAGAAACAACGCTGGCGCTTACCGGTACCGGTGATGTGCTCGAACCCGAACACGGAACGATGGCCATCGGTTCGGGCGGCAATTTCGCCTATGCCGCCGCACGCGCGTTGATGGATACGGACAAGAGTGCCGAGGAGATCGCCCGGCGCGCCATGGAGATTGCCAGCGACATCTGCGTTTATACAAACGGCAACATCATCGTTGAAACCATGGAAAGCAAATCGTCGTGAACCTGACGCCGAAGCAACTGGACGCTGCCGTCTCGCGCGACATCATCACCGCGGACCAGCGCACGGCCCTACTTGGTCTGGCTGCGGAAACGCCGGATCCGGCCGAGCTGCGTTCGATGCGCGAAGAAGAACAGTTCCGGTTCATTACCGGCTTCAACGACATCTTTCTGGCTATCGGCGTCGCGCTCTTTGTTTCAGCTGCCGTAATGACGTCGGATCTTTTCGATTTCAGTGTTGCAAGCACCGCCGCCGCTGCCGTGGCCATGTGGCTCGTGTCGGAAATCCTCGCAGTGAGGATGCGCAGGGCCATTCCCAGCATGCTTGCGGCCGCAGCGTTTGTCATATTCGCCATGATTGCGTCGATAGGCCTGCTGTCTGAGTACATTGCCCCGCACGCCATTGAAACAAGCGGCACATTCAGTGCTTATGCGTTCACTGTGTCAGGCTGTTTGTGGGCCAGTCTCTATTATGTCCGCTTCCGCCTGCCGTTTTCACTGTTCATGATCGGCGGTGCTTTTGTTGCACTCGGATTTGTCGCACTTATGCACGCCGTGTCGGGCGGCGTAGAAAATTTCGAGGAATTTTTCTACACCCAGAAACTGACAGCATCCTATGCGCTGGTCAGCGGCCTGGTCACCTTTGCAATTGCCATGTGGCTTGACCGTTCGGATCCGGACCGGTCCACCATTAAAGCCGATTATGCATTCTGGCTGCATTTGCTGGCCGCGCCGCTGATCGTTCATGCTTTGATGTACCTTACAACCGGACTTGAGCTGGGCGGTGTGGCCACGGTCGTATCCATGGGTTCGGCGCTGGCTGTCCTTGCCATATTCGCCGCGCTGTCGGTGGTTGCGCTGATAATAGACCGGCGCGCCATCCTCGTTGCGGCCCTGACCTATCTCGGTGGCGCATTGTGGTATCTTGCGTCGCGGTCTCAATTTGCCGCGAGCAATGCCGAACTGTTCTCGATCCTGCTGATTTCGATCCTCGTAATCGGCCTTGGCGTCGGTTGGCATGGTATTCGCCGCACTCTATTTCGTATTCCAGTACTGCGCAGAGTGGAACACTCTGTCATTTCAAAACAGGTTTAAAACCGATGACAAACTACTCTCCCCGCGAGATCGTCTCCGAACTCGATCGCTACATTATCGGCCAGAAGGACGCGAAACGGGCCGTCGCCATTGCCCTGCGCAACCGCTGGCGGCGCCAGCAGCTCGAAGGCGATCTTCGTGAGGAGGTCATGCCGAAGAATATTCTGATGATCGGGCCCACCGGTGTCGGCAAAACCGAAATCTCCCGCCGGCTGGCAAAACTTGCGGGTGCGCCGTTCGTTAAGGTCGAGGCAACGAAGTTCACCGAAGTCGGCTATGTCGGCAGAGACGTCGAGCAGATCATCCGCGACCTTGTCGAAGTGGGCATTTCGCTGGTGAAAGACAAAAAACGCGAAGAGGTCAAGGCAAAGGCACACCTCAACGCGGAAGAACGCGTGCTCGACGCCCTGGTCGGCTCGACCGCATCGCCTTCGACGCGTGAATCGTTCCGCACCAAACTGCGCGACGGGCAACTGGACGACAAGGAAATCGAGATCGAGGTGGCCGATGCCGGATCGGGCATGCCGAATTTCGAGATCCCGGGCATGCCGGGCGCCAATATCGGCGTTCTCAATATATCCGACATGCTGGGCAAAGCGATGGGCCAGCCGCAGAAGAAAATCCGCACCACGGTGAAGGAATCCTACGCACAGCTGATCAATGACGAATCTGAAAAGCTGCTCGATCAGGACCAGATCAACCAGGAAGCGATGACGATCGCGCAAAATGACGGCATCGTGTTTCTCGACGAGATCGACAAGATCGCTGCACGCGATGGCGGCATGGGTGCCGGCGTTTCGCGCGAGGGTGTACAGCGCGACCTGCTTCCGCTGGTTGAAGGCACCACCGTTGCGACCAAATACGGACCGGTCAAGACCGATCATATCCTGTTCATTGCCTCGGGCGCATTTCACGTTTCCAAGCCGTCCGATCTGCTGCCGGAATTGCAGGGCCGTCTGCCGATCCGCGTCGAATTGAGAGCGCTGAACAAGGAAGATTTCCGCCGCATTCTGACCGAGACGGAGGCCAGCCTCATCAAGCAGTATGTGGCGTTGATGGCGACAGAGGAAGTGACGCTGACCTACACGGAAGACGCCATTGACGCGCTCGCCGATGTTGCTGTCGAACTCAACAGCAGCGTTGAAAACATCGGCGCACGCCGGCTTCAGACCGTGATGGAAAAGGTGCTCGACGACATATCCTATGAGGCACCGGACAAATCCGGCAGCGAATTCGTCATCGATGCGGAGTATGTGCGCAAGCATGTGGGCGACCTTGCAAAGGACGCCGATCTGTCGCGTTACATTCTGTGACTTTTACGCATCGGTTGCAAAAAGAAGACTATAATTGGCGGCTTACCACTGTGGAGCACGGAAGAAATACTCGACATTTGAGGTATATTTCATAAAGTCCCGACAAATTAAAAATGTCCTGGGAGCCCGTGGATGGTGCGCCGCCATCTGACAATACTTGGTAGCATTTCGCTTGGTTTTGTATTGCTGTTCGCGCCTGTTGCGAACAGCAAAATGCTGACCGTTCCCGAAGGCAATCGCAATGTCGAGCAACCGCGCATTCCCGGTGCCTCCGTAAAGCGGACCAAGCAGACCAAATCGACCTTCGATCGCAAATACGAGAAGATCCTCGATCTCCTGCAAAGAGACAGGAAGCTGCGCAACAAGATTTCCCGCGTTGCCGATATCTACGAAATCGATCCGCTGCACATTGTCGGCGCACTGGTTGGCGAGCACACCTACAACGTCGATGCCTACGATCACCTGCAGTCCTACTACATCAAGGCACTGTCCTACGCGACCGGCGGTATCAGGTTCAAATATGACGGTCAGGACATCGGCGAATTCGTTCAGCGCAGCGAATTCGAAAAATGCAAGGAACTGACCGCCTCATTCGCGCTCTGGTCCTGCCGCGAGACCGTCTGGGAAAACAACTTCCGCAGCAAACGGGTGGATGGACACAAATATCCCAATGACCGGTTCAGCGCCGTATTCTTCCAGCCGTTTTATGCCGGCCAGACTTTCGGGCTCGGCCAGCTCAACCCGCTGACGGCGCTGAAACATACGGATTTTGTCAATGAGAAGTCCGGTTACAAGAAGCTGTCGCACCAAAACGGCGAAGACGTCTACGAAGCTATCATGAATCCGGACATTACGCTGGCCTATGTGGCCGCGGCACTGCGGCATTCCATTGATGTCTATGGAAATATCGCCGGGTTCGACATTTCGGACAATCCCGGCATCACGGCAACGCTTTATAATGTCGGCAATCCGGATTTGCGCGCGCGCAAGCTTGCCTCCACCAACAAGAAGCGCAGGGCGCGCGGGCAAAAGCCGAAATATCCGGAAGAAAACTACTACGGCTGGCTGGTCAACGACAAACTCGAAGATCTCAGGAAGCTTTTTTAGGCGGTTTTGCCTTCTGTGCGCCGTCGAGAACCTCCTGGAGCCTTTGAATATCCTGCTCGCTCAGCTTGCCGATGCATTCCGACAATCTGTTGGCAAGTGCTGTCGCTTCGGCGGAAAGACCCGCCGTATCGATGGTAACGCGCGGATGGGAGAGCGCTGCCAGACGTTGCAGCTCTTCCGCGTCGTCCCAGATCACATTGAAAAAGCCGATGATGCGCTGCAGGAGCTCCCAGCTCGGCTGGCCGCGATGCCCATGTTCGAGTGCCGACAGGTAGGCGGGAGATACCCCAATTGCCTGAGCCATGTCTCTTTGAGTGATCGCACGTTCCGTACGCAGTCTGCGGACTTCCCGGCCGAAGGGGGTCATGGGCCGTGCTCCCTTTTTTTCAGCCTGACGTAAAGCGCACCGTCGCCGCCATGTCCGCGCGCGGCCGGCTCGCAGCCGGAGGCCAGACCGTGGAATTCGGCCGCGCCGAGCCACCGCGGCACCGAGCGCCGCAATACGCCATCGCCGCCACGCGACTGCCCTTTGCCGGTTATTACCAGCACATGACGAAGGCCACGAGCGTGCGCGCGAATCAAAAAACCGAGCAGAAGGTCATGCGCCTCGCTCTGGGTCAGGCCATGAAGATCGATACGCGCCTCGAGCGGCACGCGGCCCTTGGCAAGCTTTTTATAGACGGGTTTGTCGATCGGATTGAGGGCTCGAGGGGCCAAACCCGGCTTTTTGGACGGCGCTGCCATGGGCCGTTTGGGTGCCAGAGGGCCGGCGGGACCGGCTGATTTCTTTTCCGGCGCCGGACCGGCCTGCGGCTGCGAATCCAGCAGCGCTTCCATCCGGCCGGGGTAGGCGTCAACGGTTTTGGCAACCTGGCCCCACAAAATCCGGTCGTCAACCGTAAGGCTCTTTCCCTTGCGGCTCACGGCATGAACCTCCCGGCTGCGGCTTTCGGAAGGAGGAGGAAAAAATTGGCTGGGTGTTTCACCGACCCGGCGAGGTCACCGGCCTTTGCACCCGAGCCGGTGAATATGTCGCCGCGGGCAGGGCCGACGATGGCCGAACCGGTGTCCTGCGCCAGCATCAGGCGGCGTAACGGTGCGTTGCCAATATGGATCAGACTGTCCGCCTGCACATAGACCGGTGTGCCGAACGTGTGGAGCAACCGGTCGACGGCCAGCGACCGGCCGGCGATCAACGGCACTTTCGCCGCCGCAATCTGCCCCTTGTCATGATCGGCGACATCAGCTTGCCTGAAAAATATATAGGACCGGTTATGCCACAGGATCTCGTCAACGCGGCCGGGATTATCGCGAAGCCAGTCTCTGATGGTCTGCATCGTCACGGCCCCGGGCGACAACTCTCCAAGCTCGACGAGTACGCGGCCAATGGCTGTAAAGGGATGACCGGTCTTTGTCGCATAGGTGATCCGGCGGACGGTTCCGTCACGATAGCGCAGCCTTGCAGCACCCTGGATATGAACAAAAAACACGTCGACCTTGCTTCGCGCCCAGGCGATCTCGAGACCACGCCCCTCAAGGAAGCCACCGTCGATGCTGCGGCGATCGGCATATTCGACTATGCCGTCCCCGCATTGCCTGCCAAATGCAAAATAGGCATCAAGGCCGGCCGGCCGGTTCGTGTCATCCAGCGCAACAAGGTCCTCGGGTTTTGCATGGAACGGATATTGGAATTGCCCGGTTCGTTCGGCAGACACATCGATTTCCGGTTCATAATATCCGGTGACGAACCCGCCTGCGCCATCATCGGGTATAATACCAAACGGTATGAAATGAGTTTCAAAGAATGTCCGGGCCTGTTCGGGCGTTGAGGGCCGGTTGTTTTTAAGCGCATCGACGGCCGGCAGGAAATCCGACCACTCAATGCCCAGGGCACCGGTTTTGTAGTGCTTGACCGAGCGCGTGTAGTTTGCGCAGTCGACAAGGCCTTCTATGACTTTCAGCGGGTCGTCGGACTTCCACCCCGGCAGGTCATCAAACGGAACCGGGCGCAGGTCAGAGCTTGTCATGGTTAAATTGAAACATTTGACCATGACAAGCTCCAGCAACCATGCAGGTATCCGATCAGTCTTCAGATTCGGTCGCGATAAGCTTCCAGTTCGGGTCCCTCGAGCGGGTGTCGCGGGCAAAGGTCCAGACATCGTTGACTTCGCCGACGCTGTCGGGGTCGCCGTCAACGACCTTGCCTTCCTTGTCGTAGGTCGCGGTGATCAGCTGGCTGGCGATCCGCATCGTGATATTGGCCTCCGAACCCTTCATCTCGGCCTGAACAATGTCGGCCTTTCCGATGCCGACAAAGGACGACTTGACGGTTTCGGAACGGGCATCGCGCTCCTTGATGGCTGATACGAAGCCCTCATAGACTTCCTTGGACAGAAGCGACTTCAGAGTCTTCTTGTCGCCCTCGGCATAGGCATTGACGATCATTTCATAGGCCGTCTTGGCGCCAGCGACAAATTCCTTCGGATCAAAGTCGGCATCGGCGGAAATGACCGTGCGCAACGCCTTGTTCAGGTCGGAACCGGCCTCGCAATATTCGTCTGCCGCGACGAATCTTTCGTCGGGCGTGCGATCGCCGTCACGGCGCGGCAGCGTGATGACTTTGCTGTCGTCGCTGTCAGGTGCCGGCTGGTCGCCCTCGCGAGCGCTGTAGGGATCGAACGGCGGCCTCTCGTTACCGGTTCTGCGGCCGAGCACATTGCGCAACTGCAGGAAGATGATCACTGCAGCCACAAAGAAAAAGACTGTTACAAAATCAAAGGAGCCCATTTTTGCCTGATACCGGTATGAAACTGAACTTAGGGCCTGTACCCCTACACCCTTTCATATAGTCTGTTGATGCCAATCATTCAAATCATGTTTCCGTGGGATTCAACCAGACAGCGCAGTGAAAATTCTAGCCTTTTCGTATAATTGCCCGGGAATTTCCGCCAAAGGCCGCAAAGCGGCACTATATAGTAGCCATCGGCGCGGCGGGCGACCATTCAAAATCGCCAATGTTGGTTAAAGCCGGATACAACCTGTGACAAAAAGGGGACCACCATCGATGCCGTTTTCCATCGTTCCGCTGCTGCTCTTGATCGTGCCGATGGCGGAAATCGCGGCCTTTGTAATTGTCGGCCGCGAGATCGGCGTTTTGTGGACCCTGGCATTGATTTTTGTGACCGCTGTTCTCGGATCGATCCTGTTGCGCGTGCAGGGTTTCGGACTGATCAACAAGATCCGGCGCGAGACGGAGGCGGGCAGGGTGCCCGGGCGCGAGCTGGTTCACGGCGTCATGATCCTGATCGCCGGCGTTCTGCTGCTGACCCCCGGCTTCATCACCGATACGATCGGTTTCCTTTTGTTTGTCCCGGCGATACGCGACGCAGGATGGACGCTCATAAAAAACAAAATTTCCGTCGTTTCCACCGCAGGTTTCACACAACACAGTTCCGGACCCGGCCCAAAACGGAGCGACGCCCCGACAATCGATCTGGACGAGCAGGATTTCGAACGCGATCCTGATCCGAATTCACCGTGGAACAAGGATAAGCCGTAGCCGCGGAACCGGTGTCGGCAAAACTGCCACGCACGAATTGTTTTGGCGCCACGGCACGGGCGGTTTTGGGTTGTAAGCTCCAGAACGAAGTGGTAGCCAGTGGCCGAATGTAGGCCGAAGCGGCCGTGATCGAAGTAACCAAGGACAGTTTAATGGCCAAACAGCCCGATCCGATTAATCCAGCAGGCGCAGCTCCCGAGGGCGGCGACGCATCCAATGGCGCAGCCCCGACGCTGAATGTTCTCGCGCAGTATATCAAGGATCTTTCCTTCGAGAATCCGAACGCGCCCCAGTCGCTGACGCAGCGCGATAAGGGACCGGCCATCAATATCAACGTCAATGTCAACGCCAATCCGCTGTCCGACACGGATTATGATGTTGTCCTGGCGCTCAATGCAGAAGCCAAGGACGGCGACAAGATCGTCTTCAATGTCGAGCTTGTTTACGGCGGCGTTTTCCGGATCCAGGGCTTTCCGCAGGAGCACATGCTGCCGCTGCTGTTTATCGAATGCCCGCGGCTGCTGTTCCCATTTGCACGTCAGATCGTCGCAGACGCCACCCGCAATGGCGGTTTCCCACCGCTGATGATCGACCCGATCGACTTTGCCCAGATGTTCGCCCAGCGCATGGCTGAAGAACAGGCAAAGGCCAAAGTCGAGGCACCGTCGGTCACCAACTAGGACCGGGCCTGACCGGCAAACTCAATCCGAATAATTGTTCCAGAGGGCCTTTTCACCGAGGCCCTCTACTAGTTTTTGGTGGGCCGCGCGCTCTTCGTCACTCATCCGCGACGGCAATGGCTCGGGCCGCCGGCCGGTGCTGGCAACCGTGTTCTGACGGTTCTGCGCAGAGCCGGATGCGTCCTTTTCACTCAGGCCGAGAGCCGCCTGGCGACCGCCATTCATCTCGATATAGACTTCCGCCAGCAATTCGGCATCGAGCAGCGCGCCGTGTTTGGTGCGGTGAGAATTGTCGATCCCGTATCGCTTGCAAAGCGCATCAAGGGAATTCGGGCCCATTGGATGACGGCGGCGGGCAAGGGCCAGCGTGTCGATCACCCGTCCGGGATCGATCGGCGGCAGGCCGAGGCGGGCATATTCGGCATTCAGGAACCCAATATCGAAATTGGCGTTGTGGGCAACCAGTTTCGCACCGTCAAAGATCTGGCTCATCTCTTCGATGATCTCGCTAAAAGACGGTTTGTCTTCAAGGAATTCGTCGGTGATACCGTGAACGGCGAGCGCGTCAGGGTGCACCTTTTTGCCCTGCGCGTTGATAAAGACGTGGAATGTGCGGCCGGTCGGAAATTTGTTGGCAAGTTCGACGCCGCCGATTTCTATGACGCGGTCCTGTTGGTTGTCGAGGCCGGTGGTTTCCGTGTCGAAAATGATCTCACGCATGGCCGCTGACTTCCTCCAGCAATTCATCTATGACCGCATCTATCTGCAGGCGGGTTTCTTCGAATGTGCCCGATGTGTCGATGACAAAATCGGCACGGGCGCGTTTTTGCGCATCGGGAACCTGGCGCGACAGGATGGCTTCGAATTTTTCTTCCGTCATGCCGGGCCGCCGCAATACCCGTTCCCTTTGCTGTTCGGCACCGCAAGATACCACAATCACCTTGTCGACGGCCTTTTCGCCGCCGCCCTCGAAAAGAAGCGGAATATCGAGAACCACAAGAGGTTTGCCTGCCTGACGCTGATCTTCAACGAACTGCTCCCGTTGCTTTTCGACAAGCGGATGAACGATGGCCTCGAGCCTCTTGAACGCCTCCTCATTGTTTAGCACGGCCGCAGACAGTTTGGTCCGGTCGACAACGCCGTCCTCGACAGTTCCCGGAAAGGCTTCTTCTATCAAAGGCGCGGCTTCGCCGCTGTAGAGCCTGTGAACAATCTCATCGGCGCTGATGATCGGCACATCGCGATCGGAGAACATTTCGCTCGCTGTCGATTTTCCCATTCCGATCGATCCCGTAAGGCCGAGCACAATCATGCACCACTCTCCAGATCACTGACCACTTCCCGGCGCAGATCATCCGTGACTTCGGGCCGGATGCCAAACCACTTTTCGAAACCTGGCACGGCCTGGTGCAAGAGCATGCCAAGGCCGTCCACGGTTTTAAGGCCCTGGCGGTCGGCCATGGCCATGATGGGCGTGACGAGCGGCGTATAGACAATGTCCGTCACGATCGCTCCATGCGCCATTGGCGAAAAATCAATATCCGGCACGTCCGTTCCGCCCATGCCAAGAGCGCTGGTGTTGACGAACAATCCCGCGCCGCGCAGGACTTCGCCCAGCGCTCCGAGAGCATGGGCGTGGACCCTGGTACCAAAACGTTGCGCCAGTTCCTGCGCACGCGCAACCGTACGGTTGACAACGTGAATGTTTTTTATCCCGCGATCACGAACGGTCTGGATGACAGCCCGGCTGGCACCGCCGGCTCCAAGGATGACAGCTGTGTCGGTTCGGTCCCAACCGGCCGCAAGGTCGTCGAGATTGGCGGCAAAACCATAACCGTCGGTGTTCGTCGCCATCAGCCTTTCACCCTCTACCCACAGCGTGTTTGCCGCGCCAAGTTCGCTGGCGATTTCATCGGCATGGTTCGCCAGTTCGAATGCGGCCTGCTTGTGCGGGATCGTCACATTGCCGCCGATAAAGCCGCTGCTACCATCGGTGAGGCCGGCCAGGAACTTCGGAAACGCTTCCGGTGAAACCTCGACGATCTCATAGGAGCCCTCAATTCCGGCCTTTTTGAGCCAGTGGTTGTGGATAATCGGCGAGCGGGAATGCTTGACCGGAAAGCCGGTCACAAATGCTCGCTTCATGTCAGCCATCGATCGCCTCCATATCACGCAACGCACCGAGCAGCGGCAGCATCGGCAGTCCGATGATGGTAAAGTAGTCGCCCTCGATGCGCTCGAAGAGCTGAATGCCGATACCTTCTAACTGATAGGCGCCGACACTCGACAGCGCCCTGTCGCCGGCTTTCGACAAATAGCGGCCGATGAATCCCGGATCGAGCTGCCGCATGGTCAGACTGGCCGTTGCCACATGCCGCCACAGGGTTTCACCGTCACGGACAATGACGACGGCGCTGTTGAGCTGGTGGGTCCTGCCCGAAAGCTTGAGTAGGTGACGGCGTGCGGCCTCCATATCGGCAGGCTTGTGAAAAACCTCATCGCCAAGCGACAGGGTCTGATCCGATCCGATGACAAGAGCGCTGGGTCTTTTTTCGCTGACGTCCAGCGCCTTGGCCTCGGCCAGCACCAGTGCGGTATCTTCTGGTCCGACATTGCCTTCAAGCAGCGGCGCTTCAACAGCACGTTCATCGATATCGGCTGCCTGGGCGGCAAATTCCACACCGGCGTTTTCCAGCAGCAATTTGCGGAAGGGGCTGGCGGATGCCAGGACCAGTTCTTGCGGCATTTGAGTTTTCCTCTTGCACCTCGAAGGCGGCGTTGGTCCTTCCGCCTAGCGCGCCTTGACGCCCAGCGCAAGAATGGCGGCCGCTGTTTCCTCGATGGAACGCCGGCTGACATCTATGGTCGGCCAGTTGTGGCGGGCACACAGATTGCGGGCGAACTTCAGTTCCTCGGCGATCGCGACGCGGTCAGTATATTCGTCACCGGTGTAGTCTTGCGTTGCGCCAAGCACGCGGTTGCGCCGCACCTGTGAAATCCGGTCCGCCGTTGCAACGAGGCCGACAATCAGCGGGTGCTCCGCAGTTTCAAGAACATCCGGCAGCGGCACATTGTAAACAATCGGGATATTGACGGTCTTGTAGCCTCGATTGGCGAGATAGATGCTGGTCGGTGTTTTCGAGGTTCTGCTGATACCGACGAGAACGATATCCGCATCCTCGATGTCTGCCGGAAGCTGGCCGTCATCATGCTCCATGGTGAAGTTCAGCGCTTCCATGCGGCGGAAATATTCAGCGTTCAGAGAATGCTGCGCGCCGACGCGATGTTCGGACGGTGGTCCGAGATAAGACTGGAAGAGAGCAATGACGGGATCGAGCACCGAGACGCAGGGGATATTCATTTCCCTGCAGCGGTTGCTGATCATCTGAGAAAGCTCGGTATCAACCACGGTGTAAAGGACAATGCCGGGTGCGCCGTCGATCGTATCAAGGACGGGCTCGAGCTGTTTGACGGTGCGAATCAGGGGGTAAATATGTTCAAGCGCCCGTGTTCCGGTGAACTGCGCGGCCGCCGCCCGGCCGACGGTTATCAGCGTCTCGCCGGTCGAATCAGAAATGAGGTGCAGGTGAAAATAGTTTTTCGGCTGATCCACAAAATACATCCGGTTCTGTTGATAGCTGTGAACGATCCGGCTCACTGGCTGTGCATGGGTCAGAGGTAAGGGATATCCGGCCCATTTGTCCACATCGACGATGGTCCGGGACTGAACTTCAACACCCCTGTGGATGACGAAAGACAAACAGGTTCTGCAATTTATGGCACAGTTTATTCACAGAATGCTGCCATTTGCTCATATTTTAAGAGATTGAAATAAAAGGGATTTATCCGATTTCTGCGATAATCCACAGACATCGGCCGATCTTGTGCTATGTGAGTGCGGGTTATCCAAACTGTGGAGTTCGGCTGAACATTCTTTAATCCTTGAAACCCACCGACTCTAAGAAATAGAAGACTCTTTAAATATCTTTTCTTTTTTAATGTACGAAGGATCCAGGCATGGTTGAAGACCGCAAGGTCATGAGGGTGTTGAGTGGTGAAACCGTGTTTCCCCCACCCGTCTGGTTGATGCGGCAGGCAGGCCGTTATCTGCCGGAGTACCGCAGGACAAGGAAAGAGGCAGGGAGCTTTCTGGAGCTGTGCTACTCACCGGAACTTGCAACGGAAGTCACTTTGCAGCCGATAAGGCGTTATGGCTTTGATGCAGCCATTCTGTTTTCCGATATCCTGGTCATCCCAGATGCTCTTGATAGGGACGTTCGCTTTGAAGAGGGACGCGGACCGCTGATGACACCGATCGATGCGGCTGGCATTGCCGGGCTCGACGGATCGCGAATGCTCAGCCACCTGGCGCCGGTCATGGAGACGGTTTCGAGATTGCGGCAGGCTCTTCCGCACGAAACGACATTGCTTGGCTTCTGTGGCGCTCCCTGGACCGTTGCGACCTATATGATCGCCGGTCACGGAACGCCCGATCAGGCGCCGGCGCGTCTGTTTGCCTATCGCGAGCCGGAAGCTTTTGATGCGTTGCTCGATTTGCTCAGCGATCTTTCCGCGGATTATCTTTGTGCCCAGATCGAAGCCGGGGCGGATGCGGTGCAGATTTTCGATTCCTGGGCGGGTGTTCTCGGGGAGACAGAGTTTGAACGCTTTTGCGTAAAGCCGGTGCGCAAGATTATCGGCAAGGTCCGGCAGCGCCACCCACAGGCACGGATCATCGCTTTTGCAAAAGGTGCGGGAAATCTGCTTTCAACCTACCGCCAGAAGACGGGTGCTGACGCAATCGGCCTCGACTGGGCCGTGCCCCTGTCTTTTGCCAAAAACCTGCAGGAACAGGGTCCGGTGCAGGGCAATCTCGATCCGATGCGCGTTGTCGCCGGCGGGAGGGCACTTGACGAGGGTGTCGATGCCATTTTGGCGGAGCTCGGCAATGGACCGCTGATCTTCAATCTTGGTCACGGCATAACGCCGCAGGCGGATCCGGAACACGTTACAAGACTGGTCGAGCGGGTTCGTTCAGCCTAGAAGGGCGCTCAGGCCGGAAGGGGTGTGATGACGACACAAAACCGGAGCATTGACGAAACAGCGGGGCGGCAGGCAGCGGTCAAAGCGCGGGTCGCGATCGTTGTATTGTGTGCTGGTGTCGCCGCGCTGATGGTGTGGAACCCGCCGCAGCTCTATCTCTGGATCAAGGCCGTTCATGTCGTTGCCATCATTTCCTGGATGGCGGGCATGGTTTATCTGCCGCGGCTGTTTGTCTATCACAGCGACAGCGACCCAGGATCGCAACAGTCGGAAACCTTCAAGGTAATGGAGGCGCGGCTTTACCGGATCATCATGACACCGGCCATGGTGGTTGCCTGGGTGCTGGGTCTTTGGCTCGCCTATGAGGGTTTCGGGTTTTCCGGCATCTGGTTATGGCTGAAGATTGCCGCGGTACTGGGGCTTTCGGCCGTGCACGGCTATTTCGGCAAATCCCTGCGGCGTTTTGCTTCGGACCATCGTGACAAGCCTGCGCGTCACTGGCGCATGGTTAACGAAATTCCAACCGTTTTGATGATCTTCATTGTCGTCATGGTGATCGTCAAACCGTTTTGAGGCTTGCCGTTTGCCGCAAAATATGCGACAGGCGAAGCACCGCATGCTTTTCGAAACGTTTCACGTGAATCGCTCGATCGAATATTCCCTCCTACGCATGAGGTAGATGGCCCGCCGGCCGTCAAAGAATCTCCCCAAGACAGACCGTATAATGCAGTCCCTGAATAACAATCTGGAAATCCCATGCAGGAAATGAAGCTTCAAGAGCTGAAGAACAAGACACCGACAGAACTGCTCGAATTTGCCGAGTCGCTGGAAGTGGAAAACGCCAGCACCATGCGCAAACAGGAACTGATGTTTGCCATTTTGAAAAAACTGGCGGCGCAGGATATCGAGATCATCGGTGAAGGCGTTGTCGAGATTCTGCAGGATGGATTCGGATTTCTGCGCTCGGCGAACGCGAACTATCTTCCCGGTCCCGACGATATCTATATTTCTCCTTCGCAGATCCGCAGGTTCTCGCTGAAGACCGGTGACACTGTGGAAGGACCCATCCGCGGCCCCAAGGAAGGCGAACGCTATTTTGCGCTGCTGAAGGTCAACACCATCAATTTCGACGATCCGGAAAAGATACGTCACAAAACGCACTTCGACAACCTGACGCCGCTCTATCCCGACGAGCGCTTCAACATGGAATTCGACGATCCGACATCGAAGGATCTGTCGGCACGGGTGATTGATCTCGTTGCGCCGCTCGGCAAGGGGCAACGCGGGCTGATCGTTGCGCCGCCACGCACCGGTAAGACGGTTCTCCTGCAGAACATTGCCCATTCGATAACCGCCAACCATCCGGAATGCTATCTGATCGTGCTCCTCATCGACGAGCGTCCCGAAGAAGTCACGGACATGCAGCGGTCGGTCAATGGCGAGGTCGTGTCTTCGACCTTTGACGAGCCTGCATCGCGGCATGTTCAGGTCGCGGAAATGGTCATTGAAAAGGCCAAGCGACTGGTCGAGCACGGGCGTGACGTGATCATCCTGCTGGATTCAATCACCAGGCTCGGCCGCGCCTACAACACGGTCGTGCCGTCATCCGGCAAGGTTCTGACCGGCGGTGTGGATGCCAATGCGCTGCAGCGGCCAAAGCGTTTCTTCGGCGCGGCACGCAATATCGAGGAAGGCGGTTCGCTGACGATTATAGCAACGGCCCTCATCGATACCGGCAGCCGGATGGACGAAGTGATCTTTGAAGAGTTCAAGGGCACCGGCAACTCGGAAATCGTGCTTGACCGCAAGGTCGCCGACAAGCGCATCTACCCGTCAATGGATATTCTCAAATCCGGTACGCGCAAGGAAGATCTGCTTATACCGAAGCAGGATCTTCAGAAGATCTTTGTGCTTCGCCGGATTCTTGCGCCGATGGGAACCACGGATGCGATCGAGTTCCTGATCGACAAGCTCAAGCAGACGAAGAACAATGCCGATTTCTTCGATTCGATGAATGCCTAGGTTTTCCCCGGGCTCAAAAGTTCCTTGAGAGCTTGGGCGTCGAAGACAGGCGGAAGACAGGTGGGGCCGTGGCACAGATATGCCGCGGCCTCTTTTTGTTTGCCGGGATCGTAATCGGCCGAGTCCGGCAGCAAGGTTTCAACACCGTGCGATGCCGCGGCCACGAGATCGATGCGCGAAGGATCAGGATTTGACCGGACGACGGCAAGCATCTCCTTAGCCGGATTCTGCAGCACGAGTTTTTTTGGATTTTGAACCGTATCGATAGCGTTGATGGTGCCGCTCGCGGCCATCGGTACCTGGCTGACACGGCCCCAGGTGGACGCTGCAAATACGGCGGTCTTGGCCGGAAGGTCGAGATTTGCGGATATTGCCGACAGCCTGCCGAGCGCCTCCAGGATTTGTGCCGATGCGGAAGGCGCCGCATCATCATGCTCGTGGCGGGTGCGCAGCAGCACGTCGGCGCTGTCGCTGGCGGTATAAAAATAACCGCCCTTTCCGTCGGCGTAATAGGCATCGAGAACGCCGACCCATCGTTCCGCCTGATCAATGTAGGATGTGTCGAGTGTTGCCTCGTAAAGGGCAATCGCTGCATTGATCATGGCACCGTAGTCGGAGGCGAGAGCAGGATAGGTGGTTATGCCGTTGCACCAGGCGTGGGCCAGCCGGTTATCGCTCATCATCGATCCGGTTATGAATTCATAGGCACGAACGGCAATCGCGATCCAGTCAGGCCGGTCAAGATGCGCACCGGCTTCGGCAAGCGCGCGAATGGCAAGGCCGTTCCAGTCCGAGAGGATCTTGTCGTCCAGGCCGGGACGTATGCGCTTGTTTCTTTCTTTCAGTAGCACGGCTCTGCACGTGGCAAGCCGGTCTTCATCGGCTCCGGTTGCGAGGGCAGGAACCCGCAGCCGGTTTAAAATGTTGCTGCCTTCCCAATTACCGCCTTCGCTGACATCGTATTGGGTGCAGAAGAGTTCAGCGTCACTGTCGAGGGCTTTGTCTATCTCCGCTTTTTGCCATATATAGAACTTCCCCTCTTCGCCTTCGCTGTCGGCGTCAAGGCTCGATGCGATCCCGCCGTCCGGCATGATCATCTCGCGGCTGATCCATTCGACGGTTTCCTCCATGCGGGTTTTGTACAAGGGATCGGAGGTTTCCTCATAGGCCCATAAAAGCGACCGCAACAGCTGGGCATTGTCGTAGAGCATCTTTTCGAAATGCGGTACGAGCCAGATGGAATCGACGCAGTAGCGCGATATCCCACCGCCAAGATGATCGTATATGCCGCCGGTCACGAGGACACGGATCCATGCAAGGGCTGCGTCGCGGGACCCGGCGGATCCGGTGGAGCGCCAGTGACGCCAAAGGGTTTCCAGCATCGATGCGTTTGGAAATTTCGGTGCCTGGCCGATGCCGCCATTCTTGCGGTCAATAATCGAGAGCACACCGCGCGCCTGCTGATCAAGTGCCGAGTTGTCGGGCTCGATTGCGGTTCCGGCGGCTGAAAGCGTCCGGGTAAGATGGTCACGGATCGAATCGGTGTTGCGGCTGATCTTGTCGGGCTCCTCGTGGTAGATCCTCGAGAGGCTTTTCAGAACGGTGATAAAGTCCGGGCGTCCGTGGCTTGCGGTCTTGGGAAAATAGGTGCCGCCCCAGAACGGCTCTCCCTCGGGGTTAAGAAATATGGTTAACGGCCAGCCGCCCTGCTCTCCCATGGCATGGAGCGCTGCCATGTAAATCTGGTCGATATCGCTTCTTTCTTCGCGGTCGACCTTTATATTCACATAGAGCTCGTTCATGACCGCCGCGGTTTCTTCATCCTCGAAGCTTTCATGCGCCATGACGTGGCACCAGTGGCAGGCGGCATAACCGATGGACAGCAAAATGGGCTTGCCGGAGCGTTTGGCCTCATTTAAGGCAGCCTCACCCCATATCTGCCAGTGGACCGGATTGTCCTTGTGTTGCTGCAGATAGGGGCTTGCGGATTGGCTCAGAACATTGGTCAGTTCACCATTGGTCATCAGAACACCGGTGCAGGAGTTGTTGTTGGAACGGCAGGATCACTATAGGGACACTATTTTCGCAATGTCGAGTGGTGCGGGTCTGGCCGGCGTTGCGGTGATACGCATTTCCGGCCCCGATGTTCGATTCGGCCTCGAAATCATGGTCGGTCACGTCCCGGAAGCGCGCCGGGCCACCCTTACCGATATCAAAGACCTTCACGGGCAGGTTCTGGATCGGGGCTTGGTGCTTTACTTCGAGGGCCCCGGATCCTTTACGGGCGAGGACTGTGCGGAACTGCACGTCCATGGCGGGCGTGCGGTAACCGAAAGCGTTCTTGGACGTCTTGCCGAGTTCGATGGCTTCCGCAGCGCCGAGCCGGGGGAATTTACCCGACGTGCGTTTGAAAACGGGAAAATGGATCTGACGGAGGTAGAGGGTCTGGCCGACCTGATATCGGCGGAAACGGAAATGCAACGGCGCATGGCCCTGCAGCAATCCTCCGGGTCCCTTTCCAGGCAATATGATTCATGGCGCGAGCGTCTGATCCGTGCGCGGGCAATGATCGAGGCGGATTTCGATTTCGCAGACGAAGAGGATGTACCGGGCTCCGTTGCCGATACAATCTGGCCCTCCCTTGCCGAATTATCGGAAGAAATTGCCAAACACCTGGATGCCGTCAGAGCCGGGGAAATCATTCGGGATGGTTACCGTGTTGTTATTCTCGGTGCGCCGAATGCCGGTAAGTCAAGTCTTCTCAATGCTTTGGCGCGACGGGACATTGCCATCGTGTCGGATGAACAGGGCACCACCCGCGATGTTCTGGAGGTGCACCTCGATATTGGTGGTTATCCGGTTATTCTTTTTGATACAGCGGGTCTGCGGGAAAATGCCGGGTCCGTCGAAAAAGAAGGAATAAGGCGTGCTCTAGCCGCCGCCGGGTCCGCCGATCTGGTGCTGGTGCTTGAGGACATGAATGCGCCTCAGCCCGTCGCCGACCTTGGCCCGTCCGGACCGCCTGTGCTGAGGATCGGGTCAAAATCGGATCAGGCTGCGGAGAAATCGACCGAGAATTATGATTGTATCGTCTCTGTAAAAATCGAAGACGGCCTTAACGACCTCATTCGGCTATTGGAGCGACGGGTCAGTGATGCGGCCGGCGTGATGGTCAACGTTCTCCCCAACCGGCAGCGGCACCGGGAGTATCTTGAAGAATGCCGGCGGTGCATCTCAAAAGCGCTGGACAATGATTCGGTTCCGTTAGAATTACGGTCAGAAGAGCTGCGACGGGCGGGTGACGCTCTGGGCAGGCTGACCGGCAAGATCGATGTGGAGGAATTGCTCGATCTCATTTTCGGCGAGTTTTGCATCGGCAAGTAACATCCGAGCCGGGCCTGTGAAAAACGAGACCGTGTACTGACTCACGTGAAACAGGGATACCGCGACGACTCACGTGAGACACAATGCCTTCTGTTTGCCGATAGAGCATCGCATTTAGAGTGTTTCACGTGAAACAATAACACTTGACAAAAAGATGCAGGCATCCGATCTGAGCGCCAGGACAGGAGTGCACCATGTCTGCAACGGACATTTCCAGATTTGACGTCGTCGTAATCGGCGGCGGGCATGCTGGCTGTGAAGCCGCAGCCGCGGCCGCGCGCATGGGTGCGAATACCGCCCTGATAACGCATCGGCGTGACACGATTGGGGTGATGTCGTGTAACCCGGCGATAGGGGGGCTGGGAAAAGGGCACCTGGTGCGGGAGATTGACGCGCTTGACGGGCTTATGGGCAAGGTCGCCGACCTGTCGGGTATTCAGTTCAGACTGCTGAACAGAAGCAAGGGGCCGGCGGTTCGCGGACCACGGACCCAGGCTGACCGCAAGCTCTATCGTGAAGCAATGCTAAGCGCGATTGAGGCATCGGATGGCCTTTCCATCATCGAAGGCGAGGCAGACGACCTCATCATGGCTGCAGGCCGGGTGGCAGGCGTCACCTTGTCAGATGGCGGAGCGGTGCATTGCGGCGCGGTGGTCCTGACCACCGGTACATTTCTGCGCGGACTGATTCACATCGGCAAAAAGCAAATTCCCGCCGGGCGTATGGGTGAGGGTCCGGCAACCGGCCTTTCAAAGACATTGATGGATGTCGGCTTCCGTCTGGGGCGCCTGAAAACAGGAACCCCTGCCCGCCTGGATACGCGAAGCATCGACTGGCAGTCTGTCGGACGACAGTCGGCTGATCCGGTGCCCGTGCCGTTTTCTTTTATGACGGATCGTATCGATGTCGAGCAGATTGATTGCGGCGTGACCCGCACAACGCCGGAAACACACCGCATCATCGAGGACAATATCGGCGAATCCGCCATGTATTCGGGCCGCATCAAGGGGACCGGTCCGCGCTATTGTCCGTCCATTGAAGACAAGATCGTGCGGTTTGCCGATCGCGGGCATCACCAGGTGTTCCTGGAACCAGAGGGGCTGGACGACATCACGGTCTATCCAAACGGCATATCGACATCCCTGCCGGAGGAGATACAGACGCAATTCATCCAAACAATACCCGGTCTGGAGAATGCAAAGATCCTGCAGCCGGGTTATGCGATCGAATATGACCATATCGATCCGCGCGATCTGCACCCCAGCCTTGAAACCAAGGCTGTCGGAGGGCTTTATCTTGCCGGACAGATCAACGGTACCACGGGCTACGAGGAAGCCGGCGCCCAAGGGCTTGTTGCCGGCGTCAATGCGGCGCTGACTTGCGGCAACAGCGATCCGTGGATTTTCAGCCGCACCGATTCCTATATCGGTGTGATGATTGATGATCTGACGACCCGCGGCGTCTCGGAGCCCTACCGCATGTTTACATCACGGGCCGAATACAGGCTCACATTGCGGGCGGATAATGCGGATCTGCGTCTGACTCAGCCGGGAATAGACCGGGGTCTGGTCAAATCCGAACGCGGCGCGCGGTTTACAAGCTGGAATACACAGGTGAAAGAACTGCGGGCGCATCTGAAATCGCTGGAAATCACGCCGACGGAGGCGCGAAGGCATGGTCTGAAGGTCAATCAGGACGGTCATCGCCGCTCCGCTTACGAACTATTGGCCTATACTGAAAATAGCCTGCAGAGCCTCTCGGCCATTTGGCCGGAGTTGGGCTCGGTGGATCGAAAGGTTGCCGAACCGGTCGAGACGGAGGCGGCCTATGCGGTTTATCTGGATCGCCAGATGCGCGATATTCTGGCGCAGCAGAAGGAAGAGCAACGATTCATTCCCGAAACATTTTCCTACTCCTCCCTGCCCGGATTGTCGAATGAACTGCAGCAGAAACTTGAAGCACAGCGGCCGAGGACGATTTCACATGCGAGCAGGATCGAAGGAATGACCCCGGCAGCCATTACGTTGATCCTGGCACAGTTGCGCAAGACGGAAACGGACGGATCAGACGGTCTGGCGCGCGTTTCCTGATATAAGCAGCCGGATATTTGTTGGAAAATGCCGCGACTTTTCTGTCGCCGATCGTGCATTATCAAGGAACGTGCTAGCAGATCGCGGCGGGCGTTTTCCGGATAATCCGGACAGTATTAATACCAGGGGAGTGGGGATTTGGCCGGACAGGATCGCAGGAATGTTCAGGGTCTCGGCACTGTTTCACGTGAAACAATGAGCCGGCTAGAGCATTTTGTCGCACTCTTTGAAAAATGGTCCAAGACCATCAATCTCGCCGCACCGTCGACCCTGCCTCAGATCTGGGAGCGACATGTTCTCGACAGCGCACAGCTCTATGGGCTCAATCCAGGACCAAAACGGTGGGTGGACCTTGGCAGCGGCGGCGGATTCCCTGGTGTGGTGACGGCTATCCTTTTGACCGAAACCGGCGGCGGACATGTCGATCTCGTTGAAAGCAATCAAAAAAAGGCGGCTTTTCTTCGCCAGGCACTTGCGGAAACCGGTGCGCGCGGCGCCGTCCATGCGGTTCGCATTGAAAAGGCAGCGGAAGATCTCAGCGGCTACGATGCCGTATCAGCCAGAGCGCTGACCGATCTCGACGGGCTTTTGACCTATTCCATGCCATGGTTGAAGGACGGGGCAACGGCATTTTTTCATAAAGGCCGGGATTACCGGCGCGAGATCGCGAATGCCCGTAGCAGGTGGTCGTTTGATCTGGTAGAACATACTAGTGTGGTCGATGCGGACTCCGTTATTTTGCAGATCGACAGGGTTGTACTGAAATAACGGGAACACAAAATGTTGGTGGATTTGCGCGTGCAATGCAATCTTACGAGGCGCTGACAGATGTTGGGCAAACGAAATAGAATCATCACCGTTGCCAATCAGAAAGGCGGTGTCGGCAAGACGACAACGGCCATCAATCTGGCAACGGCGCTGGCGGCTATCGGCGAACGGGTACTGATCATCGATCTGGACCCGCAGGGCAATGCCAGTACCGGGCTTGGGATCGATCGGCAGGACCGCGTTCTGTCTTCCTATCATTTGATGCTCGGCGAAGCCGGCATCGGCCAAAGCGCCATGGAAACGGATGTTCCGAACCTCTCGATCATTCCGTCCACAATGGATCTTCTGGGCGTGGAAATGGAAATTTCCGACCAGAAGGACCGCGTGTTCCGGCTGAAGCAGGCGATTGCGTCGAGCGATGCAAACATCTACGACTATATTCTGGTGGACTGTCCGCCGTCGCTGAACCTCCTGACCATCAATGCCATGGCAGCGGCGCACTCGGTGCTCGTTCCACTGCAGTGCGAATTCTTTGCGCTTGAAGGTCTCAGCCAGCTGCTTGAGACGGTCGGGCAGGTGCGCTCCACCCTGAACCCCAATCTCGACATCCAGGGCATCGTGATGACCATGTATGATTCACGAAACAACCTGGCACAACAAGTGGTCGAGGATGTGCGTTCCTATCTGGGCGACAAAGTCTATCGCACGCTCATTCCGCGTAATGTGCGGGTTTCGGAAGCGCCTTCCTATGGAAAGCCGGCTATCCTGTACGATCTGAGGTGCTCGGGCAGTCAGGCCTACCTCAAGCTTGCCTCGGAGGTCATCCAGCGCGAGCGCGGGCGTCAGGCCGCTTGAGTTGATGAGAATTATCAACGCAAAAACAAATAGATAGCGATGCAGGCATGAGTGACGAAACTTCCAAAAAGCGGCTGGGACGCGGGCTTGCCGCCCTCATTGGCGAAATGGACCAGCCCTATGATGTGCAGGACAAACCTGTTTCGGTGGCTGACCAGCATGTGCCGATAGAATTTGTCGATCGCAATCCCAACAATCCACGTCGGCAATTCGACGAGGCCGATCTTGAGGACCTGGCGCGATCCATCAATCAGCATGGCATCGTTCAGCCGGTCGTGGTTCGGCCGATGCAACAGGGCCGTTTCGAGATTATCGCCGGCGAACGCCGATGGCGTGCCGCGCAGCGTGCGGGGCTGGTTGAAATACCGGTCCTCATTCGTGATGTCGACGATCGGACTGCGCTGGAAATCGCCATTGTCGAAAATGTCCAGCGGTCCGATCTCAATCCGCTGGACGAAGCGCTTGGCTATGAACAGCTGATTGCGGAACACGGTTACACACAGAACGACCTCGGCGACATTATCGGTAAAAGCCGTAGTCATGTGGCCAACAGCCTGCGGCTCTTGAAGCTGCCCGATCCCGTGCGTGACATGCTGTCGAGCGGCGCTTTGACGGCAGGGCATGCCCGGGCTATCGCCTCGACGTCCGATCCCGTGAAAAATGCCCGCCAGATCGTCTCAAAAGGCATGTCGGTCCGTGACGCCGAACGGCTGGCGCAGAAGGAAAGTGAGCCAAGCCCCGAGCGGAAACCGGCACCGCAAAAGGATGCCGACACGCTGGCTCTTGAAAAGATGCTGACCGACAATCTCGGGCTGAAAGTGACGATCAGCCACCGTGACCGCGGCGGTCAGGTGCGGGTTGAATACCGTTCCCTCGAGCAGCTGGACGAATTGTGCCGCCTGCTTCAGGCGTCGCGTTAAAGAACTATCAGACCAAAATCTATTTAGCCGGCATATATTTTACCGGCTAAGCTTTGATGAGCGCAGTGCAATAGCCAATAAAGCCTGTCGTGCTATGCTTTCCTGCAAAGCGGGCTGTCTGCGGGTTTCAAGAACCGCGTTTTGAAGATGCTGCTGAACCTCGCCAACGGATTTACCGTTCCAGTTTCGAACCGCTTTTTCGAGTGCCGGTTTGCGGCGGAAGTGAATCCGCCGACCATATTCGCCGATTACCTGGGAAATCTGCTTGCGCTCGCCCTCAATCTGTCCACGCATGACACCGATCAGCTGAAATTGCCGAAGGCATGCCTGGAGTACGACGAATATCTGTGTTTTTGACGCATTGATCCGCGTCAGCGCGTGGTCGAGCCCGGCAAGATTGCCGGTCAATATGCAATCCACGGCCTCGTCAACCGACTGGGCAGACGCGTCGCCGGTGATCGCCAGAACGTCTTCTTCGTTTACTTCATCCTTGCCATGACAGTAGAGCGCCAGCTTCTGTAGCTCTCCCCGGCTCGCAAGCCGGTCGCCGCCGAGGCTTTCGGCGAGATGCTGGCGTGCGCCCGGCGTAATTTTCAGCCGGGCATTTCCCAGTTCTTCGTCAATCAGCGCGTGAATGTTGCGGCTGTCATCACCATAACAGGGCAAGGCCATGGCCGCTGAGCCCGATTCGGCTGCCTTGCGCAGGGCAGAGCCCTTTTTCAAGTCGCCGGCCTCGATTATCAGTGTGGTGCCTTCCGGCGGGTCAGCCGAAATTGCCTGAACGGCATCGACAATCGCCTTTTCATTGCCTGCACCACGCAGCCAGATAAGCCTGTCGCCGCCAAAGAGCGCAATTGCATTGATTTCGTCGAGCAGGCGGGCCGGATCTTCCTTAATATCGCCCGGATCCAGTTTGACGACATTGAAATCGTCGGTGAGATCCACATTCACCGTTCTGGAAAGCGCCGTTGCCCGTTCGGAAACCAGCCCGCGGTCGGGCCCGTAGATCAGCAGTGCACGGTAACGCGGGTCCGGCCGCTTTATAAAACTGTCGACTTCGTGGGCTTTTTTTTGTGCCATGTCCTACTGCGACGTTCGAAAGGCGGAATATGGCTTCCTGAGAATTATTATTACAAAACAGGTAGTTAACCTGAATGCAATAATTGGCAGACCTCAGATTGTGCCCTGTTGCGAGATCATGGAAGCCGTATCGGCCCGTACGATCTCAGCCAATTGGTGTGCGGCGCGGTTTTCCGCGTCACGCAGCGCCCGCCTGTTGGCAAATTCCTGTGTCGTCTGGTCATAAAATGTGACGACGGTTCGTTTGCCGCTGCCGATAACCTTCTTTGTGCGGTTGTCAAGCAGCGTGAAGGTCACCGTTGCAGAGTAACGCTGCGCGGTGATCCCGTCTGTCAGCTCTTCACGCAAAGCGGCGCTGGCGGTTCCGGCCACGGCAATGTTCAACGTGTAATCCGGTTTGACCGGTTCTCCCTTGCCGCCCGAATAAAGAAAAATCAGCTGGTTGCGCAATTCCTGGGCTACGCGATCATTGACTTCCTTGATGCCAACGGATGCAAGGCTTGATGTCACGCCGGTCTGGCTTGAATAGAGCGGTTTGACCTGACAGGCCTGCAGCCCGGCAAAGGACAAAGCCAGCATTGCGGCAAGCAGGACATGTCTCATTCGGGAGCTCCCATCAAACGACAACGTTCACGATCCTCTGCGGGACGACGATGATCTTTCGCGGCGTGTTTCCGGACAATGCCGCCTGAACAAAGGGCAGCATCAGCACGGCTTGTTCGACCGTCAATTGATCGGCATCGCGGGCAATTGTCAATTCACCGCGCTTCTTGCCGTTGATCTGGACGGGAAGGCTGACCGTGTCTTCCGTCACGAGGTCGATATCGAATTCCGGCCAGGGCGTCTCGGCCACCAGCGTCGAGCCGCCAATGACACTGTTGCATTCCTCGCTCAGATGCGGGGTCATCGGTGCCATAATGGATATCAGGATACTAACGGCATCCTTGAGCGCGGCCAGTGTTGCAGCATCGTTTTTGCCCGCCGCGGCGTCCGACAGCGGTCCTGAAAGCGTGTTGACCAGCTCGTGCATGCGGGCGACGGCCTTGTTGAAGGCCAGCTTCTCCAGGTCTTCGCCGACCGCCTTGAGGGTTTTGTGCGCGGCACGCGAAATTGCGACAGCGTCGCCTTCTTTGGCCGGTTTTGCATCGATTTCCAGCAACGCCGGTGCTGCCTCGCCCAGAAGCCGCCAGACGCGCTGAACGAATCTGTGTGCCCCCTCGACGCCTGATTCTGTCCAGATGACGTCCCTCTCCGGTGGCGAATCGGACAGCATGAAGAACCGGGCCGTATCGGCGCCGTAGGAGGCAATGATATCGTCCGGATCAACGACGTTTTTCTTGGATTTCGACATCTTTTCGATGGAGCCGATTTCCACTTCATCGCCGGTGTCGAGCCGGAAGGCACGGCGATGGCCTTCGTGCTCGTCAACGCGGACTTCGGCCGGGGTCAGCCAGCCCGCGGAGCCTTTGTAGGTCTCATGGACCACCATGCCCTGCGTGAACAGCCCCTTGAAGGGTTCCTTGACGTCGACGTGGCCGGCGATGCGCATGGCGCGGGTGAAAAACCTTGAATAAAGCAGGTGCAGGATCGCGTGTTCTATGCCACCGATATACTGATCAACCGGCAGCCAGCCGTCCGCTGCGGCAGGATCGGTCGGTGTGTCCTGCCAGGGCGCCGTGAAACGTGCGAAATACCACGAGGAATCGACAAATGTGTCCATCGTGTCGGTTTCACGCCTGGCCTCGCCGCCGCATTTCGGGCAGGCGACATCGCGCCAGGTCGGATGACGATCCAGCGGATTGCCGGGCTTTTCAAAATCGATATCGTCCGGCAATTGTACCGGCAGGTCGGCCTTCGCAACCGGTACGACACCGCAGTCATTGCAGTGCACGACCGGTATGGGGCATCCCCAGTAGCGCTGGCGGGAAATGCCCCAGTCACGCAGGCGATAGTTGGTTTCGCGCCGTGCTTGCGGCTGCCCGTCGATGTCGGCCGCCTCAAGGCGTCGTGCCACCTCGTCGAAGGCATCCTTCGGGGTCATACCGTCGAGGAACTGCGAATTGATCATCACGCCGTCATCGACATAGGCTTCCTCGGTAATCTGGAAGCTCGCTGCATCGCCGCCCTCCGGCATAACGACGGCAGTGACGGGAAGACCGTATTTATTGGCAAAGTCGAGGTCGCGCTGGTCGCCCGACGGACAGCCGAAAATGGCGCCGGTGCCGTAATCCATCAGGACGAAATTGGCGACATAGACAGGCAACAGCCAGTCGGGGTCGAAGGGATGGCGCACCTTGATGCCGGTGTCGAAGCCTTCCTTTTCAGCCGTTTCCAGTGTTGCCACCGAGGTGCCCATGCGCCGGCAGGCGTCGCAAAATGCTGCGAGATCGGGATTTTTCTCTGCCGCCTTGAGGGCCAGCGGGTGGTCGGCGGCGATAGCCATGAAAGAAGCGCCGAACAACGTGTCCGGACGGGTTGTATAAACCTCGAGGCTTCCATTGTCCGAGGGGGAGGTTTCGGGAACGATCTGCCAGCGCATGTGCAGACCTTCAGAGCGCCCGATCCAGTTTTTCTGCATCAGGCGGACCTTTTCAGGCCATTGGTCGAGGTCGTCCAGCGCTTCCAGCAGTTCCTGGCTGAAGTCGGTGATCTTGAAAAACCACTGTGTCAGCTCGCGCTGTTCGACCGGTGCGCCGGAACGCCAGCCGCACCCGTCGATCACCTGCTCATTGGCGAGCACCGTCTGATCGACCGGATCCCAGTTGACCTTCGACTGTTTGCGGTAGACCAGGTCCTTATCCAGAAAATCCAGGAATAGATGCTGCTGGCGATGGTAGTAGTCGACATCGCAGGTGGCAAATTCCCGTGACCAGTCGAGCGACAGTCCCATCGATTTAAGCTGCCCACGCATTGCATCGATGTTGTGATAGGTCCAATCCTTGGGATGCACCTTGTTTTGCATAGCCGCATTTTCAGCCGGCATGCCGAAAGCGTCCCAGCCCATCGGGTGCAGAACATTAAAGCCGCGCGCGCGCTTGTAACGGGCAATGACGTCGCCCATCGCATAATTGCGCACATGGCCCATGTGGACGCGGCCGGACGGATAGGGAAACATCTCCAGGACATAATATTTCGGCCGAGGATCGTCATTGTCCGTTTCGAACAGTTTCTTGTCGTCCCAGACTTTACGCCAGCGCGGTTCTGTATCACGCGGATTGTAACGTTCAATGGCCATCAACAGGAGGTCCGTTATTATCAGTAAACTTTGCGCGGAGCTTCACCACGAAACCCGGCAAGCGTCAACCGTCCGCGCACGGAATGGCGTCAAAATGAGCGCATTCTGGCGATAGCTGTGGCCGGTCGGCATGTCCGGATGATACCGCTTGGCTCTGTAGGCGCCGGAACTATGCATTGTATCGGGGCAAAAGCTGTGTCATGAGGCTGGCAACCGCAAAGGCGGGCCGGCTAAGCGAAGAGGCGGACATGAAGGCGACAGATCGACTGCAAAGGGTTCGGCAGGAGGTTTCACAGGCGGAAAGGGAAGCCGGACGAAATGCCGGGTCCGTCAAGCTTGTCGCCGTGTCAAAAACCTTTGATGCTGAAGCAATCGCTCCTGTCATTGCCGCCGGGCAACGGGTTTTTGGCGAAAACCGCGTTCAGGAAGCGCAGGGAAAATGGCCGGCTTTGAAGCAACAGACGCCCGATATCGAACTGCATCTGATCGGACCGCTGCAGTCCAACAAGGCAGCAGACGCGGTTGCCCTGTTTGACGTGATCGAGACGGTCGACCGCGAGAAAATCGCCAAGGCCCTGGCACAGGAAATGCAAAAACAGCAGCGCAAGCCAAAGCTTTTCGTCCAGGTCAATACCGGTTTGGAGCCTCAAAAAGCGGGCGTCACGCCACGGGAGACCGTTAATTTTGTCCGAAACTGCCGCGACACCCACGGACTTTCCGTTGCCGGATTGATGTGCATACCGCCCTTTGACGAAAATCCGGGTCCGCATTTTGCACTGCTTGAAAAACTTGCCCTTGAGGCCGGTGTTTCAGAACTTTCAATGGGCATGTCGGCCGATTTTCCAACGGCCATCGCCTTTGGCGCCACGTCGGTGCGGGTCGGATCGGCCATTTTCGGCGCGCGTGGCTGACGCGCAAAATTGCAACCGTCCAAATTGTCGCATGACTCTAACGTCGGATTTACGGGGTGTGCCGTCCTTTTGTAAGAGTGGCGGCGCATCCGGGATATAATGCCGTTTTGCAGACGGCAAATTTCGTATTTAATCGGGATGCAATGGAATGAGGGTTCCGGCCCGCAAGGCCGGCTGCGGATGTCAAGGGAGCATCCGCCCCCAATACGCGTTTGCGACGGGAGGTAACACCATGGGCAGCGGCTATCACGCCATTTACGACAGCTGGAAATCGGAGCCGGAGCAGTTCTGGGCCACAGCAGCAAAAGAGATCGACTGGTTCAAGCCGGCCGATAAGGTGTTCGATCCCGACCAGGGTCCATATGGCCGATGGTTTGCCGGTGCGACGACAAACACCTGCTATAATTGCCTGGACAGACATGTGGAGGGTGGCCGCGCCGATCAGGCGGCCGTCATCTGCGACAGCCCGATCACCGGCACGAAAAAGACCTACAGCTACGACGAGCTTTTGAACGAGGTCAAAGCGCTTTCGGCCGTTTTGCAGGATTGCGGCGTCGAAAAGGGCGACCGGGTCATCATCTATATGCCGATGATCGCCGAAGCCGTGATGGCAATGCTTGCCTGTGCCCGTCTGGGCGCTATCCATTCTGTGGTTTTCGGCGGCTTTGCCGGACATGAGCTGGCAACCCGTATCGACGACGCACAGCCGAAACTGATAATCGCTTCGTCATGCGGCATCGAGCCGAACCGCATTGTTCCCTACAAGCCGATGCTCGATGAGGCTATTTCCGAAGCAAGCCATAAACCTGAGAAATGCCTTCTTTTTCAACGCCCTGAACACCCGGCTGAGCTGACCGAAGGCCGCGATGTCGATATGGTGGCGGCAATGGATGCGGCCCGGCAAGCCGGACGCGATGTGCCGTGCACGCCGGTTGAAGCAACCGATCCGCTCTACATCCTCTACACATCCGGAACGACCGGGCAGCCCAAGGGCGTTGTCCGTGACAATGGCGGCCACATGGTGGCGCTCAACTGGTCGATGAATGCGATCTACGGCGTCAATCCGGGCGAAGTGTTCTGGGCCGCGTCCGATGTCGGCTGGGTGGTCGGCCATTCCTATATCGTCTACGCGCCGCTTCTTCACGGCAACACAACCATCGTATTCGAAGGCAAACCGGTTGGAACGCCCGATGCCGGCACCTTCTGGCGCGTTATATCGGAGCACAAGGTTGCCGCCCTCTTTACCGCGCCGACGGCTTTCCGCGCCATCAAGAAGGAAGATCCGCAGGGCGAATTCATCGGCAAATACGACATGTCCGGTTTCCGCACGCTGTTTCTTGCCGGCGAACGGGCTGATCCGGATACGATTGAATGGGCGCGCGAAAAGCTCAACGTGCCGGTGATCGATCACTGGTGGCAGACGGAAACCGGATGGACGATTGCCGGAAATCCCGTCGGCCTTGGTATCCTGCCGGTGAAGCTCGGCTCACCCACCGTTGCCATGCCCGGCTACGATATCTGCGTGCTCGACGACGAAGGCCATCCGGTCGACCGCGGCGAGCTTGGCAATATCGTCGTCAAACTGCCGATGCCGCCAGGCTGCCTGCCGACCCTGTGGAATGCCGAGCAGCGGTTTAACGATGCCTATCTGGCGGAGTTTCCGGGATATTACAAAACGGCCGATGCCGGCTACATGGATGATGAGGGATATCTCTTCATCATGGCCCGGACGGATGACATCATCAATGTCGCCGGGCACCGGCTTTCAACCGGCGCCATGGAAGAGGCGATCGCCTATCATCCGGACGTCGCCGAATGCGCCGTTATCGGCATTGCCGACGACCTCAAGGGACAGATTCCGGCTGGTTTCCTGGTGCTCAACTCCGGCGTCGACCGGGGTGAGCAGGACATCGAAAAGGAAGTCGTCAAGCTGGTTCGCGAACAGATCGGACCGGTCGCCGCCTTCAAGCTCGCATTGACCGTTCAAAGGCTTCCGAAAACCCGGTCGGGCAAGATCCTGCGCGGAACCATGCAGAAGATTGCCGATGGCGAAAGCTGGAAAATGCCCGCAACAATCGATGATCCTGCCATTCTCGATGAAATCGGGCAGGCGCTGGAAGCCCGCGGGCTGGTCAGATCCTGATACGGGGCCGTTTTTCGGCCCCTTTGGACCTGCTGTTGAAATTAACATAACCGGTATGATTTTTGGCCGTTGACCCGGTGCATCGATGGGTACACTCTCCCGCCCTAAAATAAACAACAGGTCGGGGATGATGTGGCTATGGATGGAAAAAACGCCATTGTGACCGGTGGCGCAAAGGGCATCGGATATGCCATTGCCAAGCGGTTTTTGAGCGATGGCGCCCGCGTGATCATAGCAGATCACGATGAAAAGGCCGGCGAATCGGCCAGCGATGATCTGTCTGACCTTGGTGATGTCCGGTTCGTTGCCGCCAATGTTGCCGAACGACTGGATGTTCGCAATCTGGTGGCCAAAACTCTCGATGCTTTCGGCGATATCGATATCCTGGTCAACAATGCCGGCATATCGCACGCCGCCGATTTTCTTGAACTCCAGGAAGCGGATTTCGACCGTGTGCTCGGCGTCAATTTGAAGGGCGTGTTCCTTTGCAGCCAGGCCGTGGCCCGTCATATGGTCGACAAGGTCAATGACGGCGGCGATCCGGGCTGCATCATCAACATATCTTCCATCAATTCCGTCGTGGCGTTGCCCGATCAGGTGCCCTATTCCGTGTCGAAGGGCGGTGTTGCCCAGCTCACACGCGTGATGGCCCTGTCCCTGGCGCAGCACGGCATCAGGGTTAACGCCATCGGACCCGGTTCGATCATGACCGACATGCTCGGCGCGGTGGTTTCGGACAAGGGCGCCCGGGAGAAAATCCTGTCGCGCACGCCGCTTGGCCGTATTGGAGAGCCCTCGGAAATTGCCGGTATCGCAGCGTTTCTTGCCTCGAATGATGCCAGCTATGTGACCGGTCAAACCGTCTATGCAGACGGCGGCCGACTGCCGCTCAATTACACCGTGCCTGTCGATGGCTGACCAGGACACCGGCAACTCCTGACAGAATGTTGTCAGGAGGGGTGTGCGATAAACATCCCGTAAACGAAATTACGGAGATGACAAATGTCCTCATTTGCGCCTGAAAATGCCGCTGTCTGGTTTGAAATTCCGGTCAGCGATCTGAAAGCCGGGATGGCTTTTTACAATGCTGTTCTTCAAACCGAACTGGTCGAAACGGAAATGGGTCCGAACGTGGTCGGAATATTCCCGAACAAAGACCCGGCAAACGGTGTCGCCGGGCATATCTATGCCGGAAAGGCCGGTGAACCGGGCAAAGGAAACACAATCCACCTTGCTGTGCCGGAGAAACTCGAAGCGGCGATGGACCGTGTCGTGGAAAATGGCGGCAAGGTCGTTTCGGACATTACCCCCATTCCCGCCGGGCGGTTTGTCTATTGTCTCGATCCGGACGGAAACAGCATCGGGCTGTTCAACTGACCGGGCCTTGCGATACTGTGATTTTGGCGCGATCCGGGCGGCAACGTCCGGGCCGTTCTCCTGACAAAGCGGCCGCGGTGCTGACAAGAGCACCGGGCCCATTTTGCATTTCGGGACCCTGATCATGCGCCGAGCAGACAGACTGTTTCAGATCGTTCAGTATTTGAGAGGTGGCCGGCTGGTGACCGCTGCCCTGCTCTCCGAGCGGCTGGAGGTTTCCGAGCGGACCATCTACCGCGATATAGCTGATCTGCAGTCAACGGGCGTTCCCATCGATGGCGAGGCCGGCGTAGGCTATATCATGCGCGAAGGCTTTGACCTGCCGCCCCTGATGTTTTCCCGCGACGAGATCGTTGCGCTGGTGACAGGCGCGCGCATGGCACGAGCCTGGGGCGGAGCCACGGTGGCGCGCGCCGCCGAAGAGGCGCTGATCAAGATCGAAGCGGTGCTGCCGGATAATGAACGAGGCCGCATTTCGCAGACGGAAATCCACGCGCCCGACTTCATGATGCCGCAAGAAGACCGGCTCCGCTTCGATCTGCTGGAAAGGGCCGCGGATCAGCGTCAAATCCTTGAAATAAGCTATGAGGATGCCGAGGGCGCCGCCACGGCACGGCGCATTCGTCCGCTTGGCCTGTGGTTCTGGGGCAAGGTCTGGACGCTTGCGGCCTGGTGTGAGCTGCGTACCGATTTCAGAACATTCAGGCTGGACCGGATTGCCGTCATAAAGGATACGGGCGAGGCATTCCGGCCCGAACGCGGCCGCACGCTGGCTGACTATTACCGCCTTATGGAACGTGACGACTAGCCAAAGGCACCGGCACGTTTGAGTAGCACCCGGGCAGATATCCTTTAAGGTCGGAGCGGACCAGACAAGGGAGATGTTCGATGGCGCGAATTCAATCAAAACTGGACGAACTGGGACTGATCCTGCCTGAACCGATCAGCTTGCCGCCTGGCGTGCGGCTGCCGTTTGCAAAAGTGAATGTGCGCGGCGACAGAGCGTTTGTCTCCGGACACGGCCCGCAAAATCCGGATGGATCGCTCAGTACTCCGTTTGGCAAGGTCGGGGCGGATGTGACCGTGGAAGAGGGGTATGAACTTGCCCGAAAAACAGCCCTATCAATGCTATCCAGCCTGAAACGGGAGCTTGGAGATCTCGATCGTATCACAGGCTGGGGGCGCGTGTTCGGCATGGTCAATTCAGCGCCCGGCTTTACCGAGCAACCGGCAGTCATAAATGGCTTTTCCGATGTCATTCACAATGTCTTCGGTCCGAACGTCGGGCGACATGCGCGCTCGGCTGTCGGCATGGCCGAATTGCCGTTTGGCGATGGCATTGCCGTGGAAATCGAAGCCGAGGTTCTTATTGAATGAGAACCCTGCCAGACGCCGGATGGCAGCATTATATTGACCTTCCACCTTGTTCAACGGCAAGATTTACATCCAAGAAGAAGAACATCGCTCAGTAATCACCGTATAATCCAGGAGGAAACCAAATGAAAAAACTGATGACCACGGTTGCCGCCGTAGCAGTCAGCGCTGCCGCAACGGGCGCCGCCTTTGCTGAGAAGTGGGATATGCCTTTGGCCTATTCTGCGACGAACTTCCACTCGGCGACGGCGGCCGAGTTTGCCAAATGCATCACCACCGGCACCGGTGGCG